>CAWGTV010000003.1:0-613699 GCA_963825615.1 uncultured delta proteobacterium | reverse complement strand
GTGCATTTCTGCCAACACGAACCTGACGCGTGCTGGCGGCGCCTGCGGATCGATGTGGCCAGGTCCTCCCGGTGAGCGATCTCGTTGCGATCCGCGACCGTGCACGATTCACCGGGCCGACCATGCGTTCGGGCGTCGTCGAGCGTTCTCGCCTGGACGACCGGTATGCGTCGGCGACCGGTCAGGTGCTGCGCGTCCTGGCACCAGCCGGCTACGGCAAATCGACGCAGGTATTGCGTTGGGTCGTCGACGACGAGCGACGAGTGCGGTGGCTCGACCTCGAACCCATCGACAACGATCCACTCGTGCTCGCCCACGCGATCGCCAATGGACTCACCGATCGACCATGGAGCGACGTCGATCTCGGCGCCGGTGTCGGCGTCCAATTCGATGATGTCGCCCAGCTGATCGCGTCTCCCGACGAGCCGTTCGTCTTGGTCCTGGACGATGTCCATCACATCGTCAGCGAGGAGTCCGGCGATCTGATCGATCTCATCATCGACCGTCTCCCGCCGCACTCGACGCTGATCCTCGTCGGCCGTTCACAACCGCGCTCCGAATCGATTGCCCGCTACCGCCTTACCCCCGGTGTCATCGACGTCACCGCCGACGAACTCGCCTTCGACCTCGCCGAGACCGAGGAGATGCTGATGATGCTCGGTCTCCAGCCGGACATCGACATGGTCGCCGAGATCGCCGAGCAGTTCGAGGGATGGCCGGCCGGCCTCCGACTTGCCGGCCAGGTCCTGGCGACCCGCCGAACGGGCATCGACATCCCCGTGGACAAGCTCGGCGACCTCACCTACGTGACCGACTACGTGACCCAGGAGTGGTTCAGGGGCCTCGACACCGACGATCAGACCTTCCTCACCGAGATCGGATGTCTGGGACGCTTCACCGGGGCGCAGTGTGATGCGATCCTCGATCGAAACGACTCCGCGTCGACGCTGCGCAGGCTGTGCCGCGACGAGTTGATACTGATCGGGCTCGACCAGCACGACGAGTGGTACCGCATGCATGCCGTGCTTTCACGGTGGCTGTCCGCTCGGCTCCGTAGCGTCGACCCCGACCGCTGGCGCACGATCCACGTGGCTGCCGCGACATGGTGGTCGAACCAGGGCGACACCGACCTCGCCATCGAGCATGCCGCGGCGGCGGGCGACCTCGATCTCCTCGAGAACCTGGTGCTGCTCCAGTGTGGGCCCTACGCGGCACGCGGCATGTTCCGGACGCTCGAACGCTGGCTCGAACACTTCAGCGAACCGCACGTTCTCCGCTCGTTGCCGCTCAAACAGGTCCAGGCGGTGCTTGCCGTCGGCTACGGCGACGGTGAGCGGGCGCTCGGTTGGACGCGGCTCTGTCGGACCGATCAGGCCGCGTCCGACCCCACGCCCGGGAGTATCGCTGAGCTGCTCGGCCACCAGACCGACGCGCTGTTCGCAACGCTCGAGAGCCTCCCGGCGAGCGAACTGATCCCCATCGCGCGCAGCGCCTACCGCCACCTGCCGAACGGTGAATGGCGAGCGCTGGCCTGCCTGGCCCTCGGCGCGAACATGTATCTCTGCGGCCAGGAGGGCGCGATCGACCTGATGCGCGAGGCCCTGTTCGAGAACGAGATCGCCCGGGCCACCACGCTGCAGGCAACCGCTGCCGCATCGCTCGCCATCGTGCTCGACCTCGAAGGCTCCGACGACGAAGCAGCCGAGCTGAGCGAACGAGCGATCCGCTTACTCGCCACACCACTCGGCAAGGACGCGTCCGCAACTGCGGTGTCACTGGCGATCGCCTCGCTCGTGGACGCACGATCAGGGCGTCACGACGACGCCGTCGAACGCCATGGTGCAGCTCGGCTCAAGCTGGCAAAGTACGACCGGTGCGCACCCTGGTTCAACATTCTCGGGCTCATCCCGCTCATCCGCACCAGCCTGCTCCTCGACGACGCGAGATCCGCGCTCGACCTCCTCCACGAGCTGGAGCGGAAGATGGAGATCCAAGACGACACCACGCCGCTCGCCAGACACGTCGGTGAGCTGGGTGCCATGGTGCGGGTGGCCAATGACGTCTTCACCGATCGATCGTGGGCGCTCACCCCCGCCGAACTGCGCGTCGTGCAATACCTGCCGACCAACCTCAGCCTCGTGGACATTGCGAAACGGATGTACGTGTCGCGCAACACCGTCAAGAGTCACACGACCGCCATCTACCGAAAGCTCGGTACGACCTCGAGAGCCGAGGCCGTCGATCGCGCACGTGCGGCCGGCCTCATCACCAAGACACCCGCCTGAGGGTGCGGCTTCACCGGCGGGCGACTCACACCGAATCGAGCAGGTCGCGGCCGCTGCGAACTCCGGCATCCACCGGCACCGACAGGCGACTGACGTCGACGCACGCTCGCAACGTTCGTCGGGAGTTCATCCGCCGGCCACTGCGACGTCCCACGGGTGTCATTTGCCTGTCGTAGGTTTCACGACGCAACTCGACAACCTGGAGGTACTTCTCGTGGAAGCATTCCTTTCGCTCGTTGCCGCACAGATCATCATCCTTCTTTTCGAACGCCTGCTCGGCCGCGCTCGCCTGATCCCGGTACGAACCTGAACACGCCTCCCACCGGCGTCACTCATCGCGATGTGGCACCCGGCATGCGTCGACAGCCGCGGTCACGGTGGCATGGAAGTGATCCGCTCCGATCGCGTCGGTCAAGTCGACAACATCGAAGCGCCACTGCAGCTCCGCTGTGGCTCTCGCAATGTGGAATTCGATGTTCCGCTCGCGCAGGCCTGCGATCACTTCTCGCAAGGCAACCTCGGCACTCGCATCGATGTCGCTGATGAACGAGGCGTCGAGGATCACGTGCCGCACGGGCTTCGGAGCGCCGTCGACAGCAGCCCAGAGTCGACGCTTGAAGAAATGGGCATTGGCAAAGAACATCCGATCCTGGATGCGATAGACGACCACACCGGGGCTGACGCCGGCATCGACGTGGTCGCTGACATCGACATATCGGTCGTCCTCGGCAGACCACCCGAGCACCGCGTCCGCAGGCTGGGCCGCCCGACGTACGACGTCGGCGATCGACAGCACAACGGCCACGATGATCGCCTGAAGGACACCGATCGTGACGACGAACACGGCCGTGATCGCAGCAATGACGACCTCCGCCCTGCTGCTTCGTGCGAGCGATCGCCATTGCTCGGAGTCGATCAGTTTCGACGCTGCGAACACGATCACCGCGCCGAGGACCGCCGACGGCAGATACTCGATCGGAGCTGTCAGGAACAGCAGGATCACGGCGATCGTGCCCGCGGCGAGCCAGACCACTGATCTGACTCGTCGCTTCCATGTCGTCGTTGACTGCTGTACGCGATCCGCTCGTGCCGACCGGAATGCCCTGGGTCACCCCTGAGGCCATCTGGGCGAATCCGAACGCGAGCAACTCCTGGTCGGCATCGACGACCTCGTGATGACGGGCGGCGAAGGAACGGGCGGTGAGGATCGAATCGGAGAACGACACGAGGAAGATGGCCACCGCTGCGGTCGTGAGCGCCCCGAGGTCCGAACGCGACACGTCGGGCACAGCGAACGACGGCAACCCACTCGGCACCGGGCCGGTGACGGCCAGGCCCCGGGCCGCAAGATCCAGCGCCCAGGACGCCGCAATGCCGAGGACGACGACGACCAGTGCGCCAGGGATTCGTCTGCTGATCTTGTCAACGAGCACGAGAAGCCCAAGCGAGACCGCACCGACGATGACCGTCGCACCGTTGGCGTCACCGAGATTGCCCAGGATGTCGACAGTTTCGCGGATGACACCGTCTTCGTCGCTCGAAACGCCGACCAGCTTGCTGATCTGGCCGAGGATGAGGACGACGGCAACTCCGGTGATGTACCCGACCAGGACTGCCTGTGAGAAGTAGTCGGCGATCCAACCCAGCCGAGCGAGGCGTGCAACGAAGAACACGAGCCCCACGAGCAGGGCGAGCATCGCCGCCAACGCGGCGTACTCGGCGCTCCCGCTGGAGGCGAGCGGCGCAAGAGCTGTCGCAACCAACAGCGCCACCGTGCCCTCTGGTCCGATGACGACCCGAGGAGCCGACCCGAACACGGCGTACGCCAGAACGGGAAGCAGGAGCGCGTAGAGCCCAGCGCTGACCGGCGCACCCGCCAACTCCGCAAATGCCATGGCCGACGGGAGGGCCAGTGCGGCCACGGTGATGCCAGCAAGAAGATCGGTCCGCAGACGCGCCCCCGAATAGCCCGACATCGAACGGGCGAACGGAACGTACCGAGTCGTGATCGGCGCACGACTCTCCGAGGCAAAGGCACCACGACCCTTGTAGACCTCCCGGAACGGCTGCATCGGACCCACCCAAGCAGCCGAGCCGTTCGGGTTCATCCTCCAAGGAGGGTGAACCGAAGTGGCTGTGCCTCACCTCTACCTCGCCCGCGAGCGCGCCTGAACATGTCCCTCTGCGGCCATTCGCCGTTCGGCAGGTGCGCACGATCCCCCAAAGTGGACGCTTTGTTGGCGAACGCGCAGACACGGAGGAACTCATCGGATCCGATGGTCGGGATGGGGAGATTCGAACTCCCGGCCTCCTGCTCCCAAATCTGAAAGAGCGCAATATCGGTGAGATCCGGCTCGTACCGGATCGTGTCGAATCATACCGTTGAGCAGGGACGACGTGTGGACCGGTTGACACTGTCCGGACAGGCTGACACAGCCCGGTGCACCTCGGATTGATACATCTCTGATACATCAACGACCTCCTGCCACCGACAACAACGACCGCCGGATGTATCAGCGAGGGGAAGATGTATCAGCTGCGGACACCTGGATCAGGGGACCGCTGCGCAGAGTCAGAGGGTCGCTGGGCGCCTCCGTCGCCGTGGCTTTGGTTCGTCAATCTCAAGCTTCAGGTCGAAGCGCCAACGGCGGCATTATGCGGTGGCCCGATCGCGCTTCGAGGCCGCACAGTTCGCCGGATCTGTGGCGCGGACCGGTGTGTTCGCGTCCGCGATTATCGAGTGGGGTCCCAGCGGAGGCGACCGGCCACGAACAGAGCCACTCTTCGGAGTGGCTCTTTCCGTTCCCGGCCCCTGCCCCACCACCCACGCGAACTTGCACACGCCAAGTACGCTGTCAGCGAAGGGGAGTAGCCCCCAATCGTTTCATCGACACGCTGGGACCGAACGGTCCCCGGTGAGCGAGCCTGGCGTCGCCAGGCGGGCAAGACCTTCGACCAAGGCACATGTCTGCCCGGTCGAAGGCAGCCATCCCGGCGTCCCTCGGTCCCGCAGCCGAAAGGGACCGATGACGATCACGCAGAGAGACCACGACCGTTTACAACGGCGGGGCATCCGCCTCGAATGGGCGACCACCGGATGGAACCTGATGGAGGTCTTCGTCACCATCGGCCTCGGCCTTGCGGCCAGATCGCTCGCCTTGGTGGCCTTCGGACTGAGCTCAATGATCGAAGTGTTCGCATCGACCGTGGTCATCTGGCACCTCCTCGAGGGACGGGACCCCGCACCACACCGCACCCGACACGCGTTCAAACTGATCTCGATTGCCTTCTTCGCTCTCGCGGCGTTTCTGTTCGTCACGTCGATTCGAAGCCTCATCCTCGGCCTGCACCCAGGCGAGTCGCCCGGCGGCATCGCGTACCTCGCACTGACTGCGGCCGTGATGTTCACACTTGCGGGGATCAAGCGGCGCACTGCACGCGCGATGGACAGCGGTCCGCTGGAAGCAGAGGCCTCGATGACCTTCCTCGACGGGTGCCTGTGCATCGGCATCCTCACCGCATTGGGCGTCAACATCCTGTTCGGGTGGTGGTGGGCCGACGCCGTGGCCGCCCTCGGAATCGGCATGTTCGCAGCCAGAGAAGGTCTCGAATCGTTCGGAAAGTCCCGCGAAGGCTGATCACTCGAGTGGGTCTCACGGACCGCGCTAATGGGCGATACGGGCTACCCCGATCGGCGTCGGCTCGAGGTGATCCTGCAGGCTTCGTCGAGCACCATGGCTGACGCTTCAGGATCGGTGGTCATCGACGTCCACTCGGTGGCGATGCGGACCAAGCCCGCGGCGCGATGAAAGGTTCGCCCACGCCGGAGGTCGGCAGTGGCGTCGGGTCGCAACGTGGTGTAGGCGTCTTCGAACTCGTCGCCGAGGCGCCATGCGTCGTCGGCGGTTGCTGTCGCGTTGATCACCGAGGTCACCCAACACCACGCGGCCAGATAGCTGACGTCGCGGCTCGGGCTCGCCATCTGAACCCGATCGAAGTCGATGAGCGCCGGTCCGCCGGCTGTGACCATGATGTTGCGGGGTGAGAAGTCCCCGTGGTTCGGGCAGAGCGTCCAGGCTTCGGGCGCGTGTGCCGCCACGCGGTCCACGATCATGTGGTCGTCGGTGCCGAGCTTGCGGGACAGCGAGCGCAGCAACTTGTCGGGAGTTCGCCGTCGGGAGACCACCACACCGCTGCCGTGCAGATCGGCGAGCAGTGTTGCCGTCTCATCGAGAAGCCGCGGAAGCGCACCCACGTCGCCGCGGCTGCCCACAGCAGGCCCTTCGATCACTGCCATGTCGAGCGTGCGCTCGTCCGGATCGTAGGCGAGTGGTTCGGGAAGCCCTGGAGTGGTTCTTGTCGCGCCGAACGGGGACGCCCACAGTTCCGACATCGCAGCGTGCACGGCTCGACCCGAGTCGTCGCGATAGCGCTTGCGAATGATCGGCTGTTCGTCCACCACCATGCGGACCACCAGCCGGTCGTCGTGGCCTGGATTGAGCACGCTCATCGCGGTGTCGGTCATGTGGCAACCAGGCGCGCGTCAGCAGGCGCGAGACGAGCGAGGTGTACCTCGGCGATGGACAGCAGGGAGTCGCGTTCGGCGGGCGATTCGTGGCGTGTCTCGGCGAGCCCGCACAATCGGGTCAGCGTCAACAATTCCCATCGCAGCAACTCCCGATCGTCACCGTCCCACTCGTACTGTTCGAGGAACGCAGATCTTGCCGCTTCGGTGACGGCTCCGTTACGCCGACCGAGGATCCCTTCCCGGGTGAGTTGGCCCAGCATGTTGCCCACATCGAGGCCGGCGGGTGCCATCGCGCAGTCGTCGAGATCGATCCAGGCCACCGTGTCACTGTCGGCGATGAGCTGGCGAGGATGGCAGTCTCGGTGCGAGGGCACCAGGTCGCCGGGCGGCGACCATGCGGCATGGGCGTCGACGGCGTCGACGAGTCGTGTCACCGAGATGGGGGCTCGACGTCGAAGCTGGTCCAGCTCGTCGTCGAGCGTCCATGCCCGGTCGAGCGCGGCGCCGCTGCGGTGTAGCGCGCCGAGCGCGGAGCCGGCCCGACCACACGCGGCCACGAATGGCTCGTCGGCCAGCTGGTCGAGCACCACCCCTGGCCGGAAGCTCAGCACTCCGACGCGGCCGGACGGGTCGTGGCCGAGCGACCGCGGCACAAGTTCACCGAGGCCGGCGGCGCGCAGACGTTCCAGTCGGCGGTGGTTGCCGCGGGCGCGGGGATTCTTGAACACCTTGACCACGACCGTGTCGCCTCCCACTGTGGCGAGTGCGGTCACTCGCCGGCCGGGGACGTGTCGCAGCACGATGTCGACGATCGCGTTGTTGAGGAACCCGTCGGCGGCCTCGAGCGCCTCCGCCAGCCGGGCGTCGTCGTGGACGGTCGTGTGGTCAGGCCATTGCAACGGCGCACTCCTTTCGGGTGTTCGATGTCAGCGTGGCGCAAAGTGACGCGATGTCGTCAGCCCGGCGTCGCCAGCCGTGATGGGCGAGCGCGTGGGCGCGACCGTCTGCCGCGCGGCGCTTCGCTGTCCGGGCTCGTCACGACTCGTTGCAGGGCTTCGGCTAGTGATGCGACGTCGCCGGCGGGCACCAGCGTGCCGAAGCGGCCGTGCTCGAGGACTTCGGGGATCTGGCCGATGTCACTGGCCACCACGGGCACACCTGCGGCCAGGTACTCGTACAGCTTGAGCGGGGAGAACGAGAACGAGTCGAGTGGCGGATACGGCGCGACTGCGGCGTCGGCGGCGGCGAGCGCGGTCGCGACACCGAGTTGATCGACGTGCCCGAGGAAGTGCACACGGCCGCTGACGCCGTGCTCGGGCGGCTTTCGTCTCGAGGTCGTCGCGCACCGGTCCGTCGCCGGCGATCGCCAGGTGGAGTTCCTCGGTGCTGGCGATCGCCTCGATCGCCAGGTCCACACCGTGCCAGGGTCGTAGCGCGCCAACGAACGTCACGATCCGAGCCTCGGGTGGCAGGCCGAGTGTGACCCGGGCCGTGGAGCGGTCGGGCAGTTCCCGGAAACGTTCGACGTCGGCGCCGTTGGCAACGACACAGTGGTGAGCGTTCGGCGCCGCCGCCGAGATCTTCTGGGCGACCTCGGAACTGACGGCGATCGCGAGGTCGGCGCCGGCGAGCACCGAACGTTCGACACGGATCGCCAACTTCGTCTGCTGCAGACCACGCCACTGCGCCTCCTCCTCGGCGAGAAGCGAGTTCACCTCGAGTACGTGGCGACAGCCGGGCACCTCGGCCGCCAGCCGCGTTCCGGCGGCGCCGAACAGTGAGAGCCGTTCGTAGACGACGTCGGGCGCGAACGCTTTCACCGCTGCAGCCATGGTGTCTGCCACCGTTTCGACGAAGGCCAGCTTGTTGCGTTCGCGCTGCAGCCCCTCGGCCCGGCCGGGGTGCGGCAGTAGATGCACTTCGGTCAACCCGGCGGGCGGCGCGCCATGGCCGGCGACGGCGATCAGTTGCACCGTGTGTCCAGTCGCGGCGAACGCCTCCGTGATCGACGCGAGGTGCATCGAGGCTCCCTTGTCGCCGGGAATTCGCACGCCCAGATCGGTGCAGAGGACAGTGATCCTCATTGCATCACCGCTTCCCGGAACACGGCCAGCAGGGCCCGGGTGACGTCGGCGGGAGCAAACTCCCGGGTCACACGGTCGCGGGCCTTCGCGCCCATCTCCGCCGCGGCGACGGGATCGAGCAGCACTGCGTCCAACGCGGCGGCGAGTGCGGTCGGGTCCTCGGGCGGGACGAGCCGTCCGGTCTGGCCGTCCTCGATGAGTTCGTCAATTCCCACGACGTCGGTCGACACCGCTGGCAGGCCTCGCGCCATCGCTTCCACCAACACCGTGGGCATGCCGTCGCGGTCGCCGTCGGCGTCGATGCGGCAGGGCAGCGCGACGAGCGAGCACCGTCGGTACGCCGCGTCGACACCGTCGGCGGTGAGCGCACCGAGAAAGCGGACGCGCCGTCTCACACCGAGTTCGACGGTGAGCGCCTCCAGGTCCTGGCGGCAGGCGCCATCGCCCACGATCTCGAGTGTCCGCTCCGCTTGCATGATTGCGAGGGCGCGTACGAGCAGGTCGATGCCCTTCTTGGGCACGAGCCTGGCGACGCACAGCATCGGCCCGTCCGGGTCGGGGACGACCGCGGCCGGAACGGGGAGTCCGTTGGGCACGTAGCGCACTTGTTGACCTGGCAGCACGGTGGCGAGGTGAACGACGTTGTAGGCCGACACGGTGACGATCGTGGAAGCACCGTTGGTTCTCGTCGCCAGGAGGTGGGCATTGTCGTCATGGAAGATGTCTTTGGCGTGGGCTGTGACGGTGAACGGGACACCGGCGAGGGCCGCGGCGTCGCGGGCGACCTCGCATGCCGCGGTGGCGAAGTGGGCGTGAACGTGGTCGAAGCGATCGCGGCGAACTCGATCGGCGACCATCCCCGCCTGCACGAATCGGCGCCATCCACCGTTTCGGCGCGCCCGCTGCGCGCACCGCGTCCACGTGAGCGGACGACGACAGCCGACCCGCAGATGGGCTGCGACGATCGGCAGCGTCCAGGCGGCACGGCGCGGTAGATGGCGGACGTGGGCCGCGACTCGGTCGACGTCGGCGTGGTGGGCACCTGATTCGGGCGGCAAGAGCGCGTCGATTCCGATGCGCACCCCGGCGGTCTCCAGCCCGAGGACCTCGCGGATCACGAATGTCTCCGACAGTCGTGGATACCGCTTGAGCACGTAGAGCACGGCGGGAACGCGCTGGTCGGTGGTCATGTGCGATCCGAGCCGGTCAGCACGAGTGGTGACGCCAAATCTGTGGGAAGCGGATCGAGTGTCTCGTCGACCGGGGATTGCGCGGCGTCGGGTGACCGATGGAACTGCTGGTAGAGCCCTCCCTGCCACATCAGTTGGTCGTGTGTGCCCGATTCGACCACCCGACCGTGGTCGAGGACCACGATCCGATCGGCGTGTTCGATGGTGGAGAGCCGGTGGGCCACCACCACCGTCGTGCAGCTGTCGTGGAAGGTTCTCGAGGGCGGCGATGATCAGCTCCTCAGAGTTGGGGTCGAGCGCGCTGGTCGGCTCGTCGAGCAACAGGATCGGTGCGTCGCGCAGGATCGCTCGGGCGATGGCGATTCGTTGCCTCTGACCGCCCGACAGGTTTGCTCCCCGCTCGCCGACGAGCGTGTCCAGACCGTCGGGCATCCGGCACGAGAATTCGTCGACCAGGGCCAGCCGCGCGGCCCGCTCGATCTCGGCGTCGCTCGCCCAGCGGCTACCGACAGCGATGTTGTCGCGCAGCGTGCCACGCAACAGGACGCAGTCCTGCAGCACCATCGAGACCTGGCTGCGCACCGACCTCACACGTCGCGTCGCGCAGGTCGATCCCGTCGATACACACCGACCCGCTGGTCGGGTCGATGAGCCGGGGGATCAGCGCCGCGATCGTGCTCTTGCCGGCGCCGGTGGGTCCGACGAGGGCGACCGTCTCACCGGCCGCGATCTTGAGTGACACGTTGTCCAGTGCGGCCTCACGTCCGTAGCTGAAGCACACGTCGATCAACTCGATCCGGCCGTGCGACGGTGGCATCCACAGTGCACCTCGGCGGTCGGTGATCTGGGGCGACTCGCTGAGCACACCGTCGATTCGTTCGACCGACACCGTGCCCTTGGAGAAGGTGTTCGAGAGCTTCGCCAGCGATTTCACCGGCTTGTACATCGAGCCGACGTAGCTGAGGAACACCAGCAGTTCCCCAACCGACAGAGCGCCATCGAGCACGCGCAACGATCCGAATCCCAGGACCAACACCGTCGAAAGCACCGCGGTGAGGTCGACGACCGGACTGAACCGGGCCTGGTAACGAGTGGCCTTCAAACCCGCCTGAAGGCTCGAGTCCGTGAGCGACGCGAACCGTTGCAGCTGACGGTCCTCCAACGAGAACGCCTGCACCAGATGAATGGCCGACAAGTTCTCAGTCGCGGCCGACGCCACCTCGCCGTCAGCCTTGCGGGCCTGACGCGATGCCGTCTGCAGCCGCCGCGTCGAGCTCACCACGACATAGACGAGTGCCGGCGTCGCTGCGAGCGCGATCAGCGCGAACACCGGGTCGAGCACGACCATCACCGTCACCATGCCGACCATCAGCAGGGTGTTGGGCACCAACACGGCCAAGAACTGCACGACCAGGTCCTGCGCCCGGTCGGCGTCGCCCGTGACCCTGGTCGTCAGATCGCCCACCCGGTTGTCGCCGTGGAACCCGAGCGACAACCGGTTGAGGTGGGTGAACACCGTCTCACGCACGCTGTTGGCGATGTGCAACCCGGCCGACGACAACAGCCGCGTCGCCAAGTAGTCAGCGAGCGCGGCGAGCGCGACGATGCCCACCAACGCGAGACAACACGTCAACAACAGCCCGGTGGGACGCGTGCCGGCATCGGCACCCAACACGTCGTCGACGACGACCTGCAGCGGCCACGGCTGTGCCAGCCCGGCCATCACCTCTACCACCGCGAAGATTCCACCGAGTGCGAGCACCCGCCAGAACGGTCTGGCGAACCCCAACAGGAAACGGACGGTGTTCATCCGGCCACGGCCAATGCAGGACGGTCGATGCGACCGGCGAGCCCGGTCAGCATCTTGGCGGTCCGTTCGGCTCCGCGCAGGTCGATTCCCGCCTCGTCGAGGGCCTGGGCGCTGACACGCCGGGGGCGACGGAGCAGCCACGACAGTTCGGTCGGATCGGCGGCCTCGTCAACGAGATCGGCCAATCCCAAAGAAGCGAGACGACTCGCCCTGATCGCCTGCTCGCGACGCGGGGCCCGCCGGGGCACCAGCATCGGGCGCAGCCCGGAGGCCAGCGCCTCCATCGTGGTGTTGTACCCGGCCATCTGCACGCACGCACCAGCGCTCCCGAGCAGGGAGCGGCAGCTGTCCACCGTGCCCACCACGGTCATGCGACGCTGACCGCAGGTACGGGCCACCTCGGCTGCCGCGGGTCCCGCCACCGTGACCCCGCGCCAACTGCGGTTGGCGCGGATCAGCTCGGTGCCGACCCGACGCACCGCGGCGCCGTCGGCGCCGCCACCAGCAGCCACCACCAACAGGTGGTCGTCCACATCCGGGGCCGGCGCGAGCCCCGGATGCTCCATCACCCACCCCACGTACAACGGCTTCATCGGCAACCCGTACTCGGCCTCGTGATCGCACACGTGCTGCGCCCCGTACACGATCGTCCGGTCGAAGTACTCGGCCGCATCGTCCCAGTGTTCGCTCGCCAATTCCGTGCGGACCGAAGGAGCGTCGTCGAGGATGTCACGCAGACCCAGGACCGTCGCCCCACCCAGCTCGCGGCAGCGGTCAAGGCCAGGACGGAGTTCGCCAGCCGTCCCGTAGGGGTGACGGTCCACCACCAAGACATCGGGACGCACGGTTTCGACGACATCGAAGAACACCTCAGCGCGGCGCGGCAACCGCCCGCTCGAACGTCAACGTCTCGTTCACATAACACCCGTGGTCGTCCTTCACCAGGGCCGGCGCGCGCACCACACGAATATCGCGACGGTTCAGCCAGGACAAGTCGTTCGGTACTCCTGTGACGACCGTGACGTCGGCCGACGGATCCCGACGCAGGATCGCCTCCGCGATCGACACGTTCCGGCGCACATGCCCGAGACCGAAACCGTCATGCGAGGTGAAAAGGAACGAGCTCACCCCCACACAATCCATGCACGGCGAGGGCGACATCAATGGGCCAAAGGGGAGGTCCCTCCTATCGGACTGGTACTAGCACCCAATGTTCATCAAACGTTCAACCACAGTCACCCATCCGGCGCCGAATGGCGTTGTCCCTGTTCAGAGTGGTGCCCAGGCCTCGGGTCTGCTCCCTCGCACGCGTCACGTCCGGACCTAAGACCGAAGCGCTCGGCTCAACCCCGTTCGCCCAGGTAATCGAGAGTTGCACGGATGACCCCTGAATTCCATCGGGTGGTCGCGTCACGAGCTATCTGATTGACGGCACGACCTGCTGCATCGCGGGACGCCTTCTGGCCCGCGCCACTTCGAGCGTCATGCTCGTTCCGGCGGAACGACTCTCCGACTCGCCATTACGCCCGAAGAACCCGACCGTGTGCTCGTGAGCGTCCGGATCTCAGGACTGGACCGAGTCGGGACTTGCGGGCAAGACCGTCAGGGTGCTCGTCATCCCGGCGTCGACATGTCCTGGAAGCGTGCAGTACACCTCATAGGTGCCGGCGGTGAGTTGTCCGAGATCCAGTTCCGCTGAACTCCCTGGTTCCAGGTCGCGTGTGCTGAGTGTGAGCTCCCGCACAGCAAGGTTGTGCTCGATCGATCCCTGATTGGTGACGGTCACGCTGACGGGACCTTCCGGGACGTTCAGTCGACCAGTGATCGCGAACTCGGCCAACGAGGCCTCGACGATCGTGGCGGGCCGGGCCTGCAATCCGTCTGGGCTGTCGGCGGTTGCGACGGCCACGACGCCCACGGCCATCAATGGAATGGTGACGAGCGCGAGGAATGCGACCAGTCCACCGAGAATCCACTTCGCGAGATGTTCGTCGCGTCCGTCGGAGTAGTTCGGCCTGGTGGCAGCGACGAGGGTCGCATCGGTCGTCGGTGAACGCCAAGACGGTCGTCGGTCGGCCTGTGCTTGTTCGGCTGCCGCCCGCTTGAAGAATCGCCACGCCCCGAAGGCAAGCATCGCGATGGTCAGGATTGCGATGGTGAGCACCTCGACCCAGTGAGTCGCTGAGCCCGCAGTGTCGAAGAGCGCGAGAGCCGCCGTTCCTGGCGTCAGGTTCGTGCTACCGCCGCGAGCTATTGGGCTTGTCACATCTTGCTGATCGTCGGTGGAGCGAGATGGGGTGGCAGCGACTTCGGTGGCGACGACCTCGATGCTTCCCTTCATGTCGGGGTGGAGTGTGCACAAGTACTGAATCGTGCCGATCTCGTCGAATGTTCGCGACCAGGTGTCGCCTTTGACGAGAATGCCGGAGTCGAAGCTGCCGGCCTCGTCGGTCACGGTGTGAGGGGAGAGTCCGATCCACTCCCATGTGACGGTCGTGCCGGCCTGGACGACCAGGGGGTCCGGGTCGTAATCGAAGTCGATGACGCTGACCGACGCCGCGAGATGCCCCGGCACACTCTCCGCCGGCGCAGTTGCGTCGAGGTCCGCGTCAGGATCCGCGAGCCCCTCGTCCGCGTCGGGAATCACCGTGCCCGGTGGGGCCTCTGCCACCTTGAGCGTCGCGCTCATCTGCGGATGGATGGTGCAGAAGTAGGTGAAGGTACCGGCCTTCGTCAGTCTCACCGAGCCGCTCGCTCCAGCGGCGACCAGGCCGGTGTCGAAACTGCCGTCTCGAGCCGTGGCAGTGTGAGGAGCGAGCCCGGCGTTGGTCCAGACGACTCTGTCACCGACCCTTGCTGAGTACGTCGATGGTCCGTACCCGTAGTCGATCATCTGGATGCTGCCACCCGACCGGGCTCTGGCTCCGCTCGTCGACGACGAGGTGGGAGGCGGCGGACTCGGTGGGGTCGGGGTCGCCGGCGGCGCTTCGCCGGCTGCGCCAACAGCGACAACCGCCTGCATCTCGGGATGGATCGTGCAGAAATAGGTGAAGGTGCCCGGGTTGGTGAACGTGCGTGAATAGGTGCTACCCGAGGCCAGGGTGCCGGAGTCGAAACTCTGGTCCTTCGCCGTGACGGTGTGGGGGGCGCGTCCGAAATTGGTCCACACCAATGTGTCACCGGCGCGGATGCTGGTCGTTGCCGGATCGTAGGCGTAGTCGACGATGTTCACTGCACCGGTCGTCGGCGCCGACGACGGCTGGTTCGGATCGGCGGTTCCCGATGTCGGTGGCGGCGGCGGAGTTGCCGTCGGTGGCGGCGGAGCTGGGGCCGGAGGGGGCGGTTGATTCGCCGCGCCAACCGCGACGACAGCGACCATGTCGGGGTGGATGGTGCAGAAGTAGTTGAACGTTCCCGGTGTCGTGAAGGTCTTCGAGTATGTTGCGCCGCTGCCCAAGTCTGCGGACGCGAACGATCCGTCATTCGCGGCGACGTTGTGGTCGCGCCCCGACACGTTCGTCCAGACCACCGTCGACCCGGCGGAGATGCTGACAGACGCGGGACTGAACGATCTGTCCAGGATCGACACCGATGACGTGGTCGGAGCGGGGACAGTGGGCGCTTGTGGGCTCGGCTCGGGTGTCGGAGCGGGCTCGGCCGTCACGGTGATGGTGCCGGTGTAGGCAGAGTTGCCGCTCTGGCGGCGGTCCTCGTATTCATAGGTGCCGACTTGAGTCAGTAGTACTTCGAGGGCTGCTCCCGCCTCGATGTCGCCGGTGTCGAACTCCACCGGGCCCGACGTCGAGCGCATCCGGTGTCGATCGCCGTCGTTGTTGACGAACCGCACCGAATCTCCCGGAGCGATCGTCGCGTTTGCGGGCGTCACGCGGTCCGTGATGATCACGGTCGACCCGACGGCAGCGGTCACCGTGTCGGGTATCGCTGAGCCGACGACGAGGAACATCACGACCAGCACGAACGTCGTGAACGCCGACCGTCTCGATCCGCGACGGCGCCACTCAGACTTCTCCGATGCGGATGTGAAGTTGAACGTTGTCCGGGTCGACATGACAATCCCTTTCGCGGGTACTTCCTTCATCATGCGACCAGCGCCCGTGTTGCGACATGGGACATCCGTGCTAGCCCTACCAGGGGACTTTCTGCCCTGTTCTCGGGCGATCGGGGGAGATCGTCGCGGACCTCTCCGAGCTCACCGAGCGTCACGTCCGAGCGGCGATCGGGTTCGCAGCGCTGCGTTCTTGCACGGCCTGCCGCCGGAGGTGATCGGGGGCGGCGGCTCGACCGGAGGTGACGATCCCGGCGTTGCCGGACATCGAACGATTGCTGGACATCGACACATAACACCAGCGCAATAACCCGCCCGGCGGCCGCGTCCTTGCGCCGCATCACGGCCCAAGCCGGGTGCCCGGTAATCACTGGCCGAGCGGCGTTTCAGCGATGGTGTGGTCTCCCTCGAGTCACAGTTGCGCCGAGGCTTCGGTTCGGGCAGGCTCTGCGGTAGTCGAGCACGGGATTCGAGGAGGCGGTGTGGCTACCGAGCATCAGACGGTCGAGGTCCCGGCGAGGCCAGCACCGTTCTCGTTGGAGCCAACGAAGACGGCCGTCGTGGTCGTGGACATGCAGAACGATTTCGCGTCGTCGGGCGGGATGTTCGATCGGGCTGGCATCGACATCACGTGTATTCAGGCGATCGTCCCCAACGTGCGTGCGGTGCTCGAATCTGCGCGCGCGAACGAGTTGCCGATCGTGTACCTGAAGATGGGCTTCCGTCCCGATCTGGACGACGCCGGTTACCCGATGTCTCCGACGTGGCTGAAGCACGCGGCTCTCCGGGTCGGCGATCCCGTGACAGCCCCGAATGGTGAGCCCTCCCGCGTCCTCGTACGAGACTGCTGGAACACTGACATCGTCGACGAGTTGGCCCCTGGCGCGGACGACGTGGTGCTGTACAAGACCCGCTACAGCGGCTTTTACATGACCGACTTGGACGACGTGCTCCGTCGTAAGGGTGTCGAGCGTCTGATCGTTGTCGGTGCGACCACGAGCGTCTGTGTCGATTCAACGGTCCGCGACGCCATGTTCCGTGATTACCACTGCCTCATCGTGAGCGACGCAACGGCCGAGCCGATCGCCCTCGACGCTCCACGATCCAACCACGAAGCGTCGCTACTCACCCTGGAACTGCTCTTCGCTCACGTCGCCACCTCGCCGGATCTCGTCACGGCTCTGGCCACGAACACCGCCGTCCCGGCCTGAAGACGAAGACCTCGGCCCCGCAGGCCACGCGAGGCAAGTGGACCCGGCACGACAGCTGTCAGACCTGTCACGGATAGCGCCATCGATCTGGGGAGTCGAGCCGTCGACGACTGGCGTACTACCCACGATCTGACCGGTTGGGGCACTCGGTAACGGCGCACGTAATCCCGCTCCGAATGCCGGCGGGCGCGCCGCAGTGCGGCCCAACTCGTGGCACCCGATAATCCCGCCAGTCGCGGCAGGAATCGGCGCGAACGTGGATGGCCCGCCTTCTCGGGAGGCTGGGTCACCCAAGGAGGCCGCAATGGCCGACACCACGAACACCACCACCGTCCACGCTGCTGAAGTCGTTCGCTACGACGACCCGGTGATCATCACCGAACGCGTCGCCGTCGCGGCGTTCATCGCCGGCTACACCGACCCCACTCGCAAGAGCTACGCGACCGATCTGCGGATCTTCGCCGGCTGGTGCCACGACCACGGCTTCAACTTGTTGAACGTGAAGCGTCCCCATCTCGAGACGTTCGCGCGTTGGATGGAACAAGAAGGCCGGATGGCATCGACGATCGGACGGCGCCTGTCGACGTTGTCGTCGTTCTACAAGTACTGCCAGATCGAAGACATCCTGGACAAAAACCCGGCGCTCAACGTGCGTCGCCCGAAAGTCCACGACGAATCACGCACCCTCGGGCTCGATCGCAACGAACTCGGCGCGCTGCTCGTGCAGGCCGGGCTGGGTGATCTCCGCGACGGCGCGTTGATCACACTGCTTGCGCTGAACGGGCTGCGGATCTCCGAAGCATTGAACGCCGACATCGACGACCTGTCCACCGAACGCGGTCATCGGACGTTGGCGATCGTCCGCAAGGGCGGCAAGCACGTCACGATCCCGATCGCACCCCGCACCGGACGAGCACTCGATCTGTACATCGGCGAACGCACGATGGGCCCGATCTTCCTCGGCGTCGAAGGCGGACGAATGGACCGATACTGCGCCGACCGGATGGTCAAGCGACTCGTGAAACGTGCTGGGATCGACAAGCGCATCTCGCCGCACAGCCTCCGGCACTCGTTCATCACCGCCGCCCTCGACGCCGGCGTCCCACTCCGCGACGTTCAAGAAGCCGCATCGCACGCCGACCCTCGAACGACGATGCGCTACGACCGGGCCCGGCGAAGCCTCGATCGGCATGCCACCTACATCGTGTCGACGTTCATTGCGGGAGCGACCCGTCCCGGTTGACGCTCGACGTTCGTATCCGTTTGTAATACACTCTGGTTGTGGGTGAGTTGTTCGATCTCGATCGGTTGGATGACACCGATCCGTTTGAGATCGACCGGCAAGCCGCCCATCTGTTCAAACACGACCCCTTCGGCATCGACGACATCTATGAGATCTGGAACTCGGACCCGCTGTTCTATCCAGCCAAACCACCGGCGCACTGGTTGATGGTCGCCGAGATCGCTGGCCAGGTGTTGATGGTGCCGCTCGCCCCGTCCGATCACGACGACCCGACCAGGTGCCGGCCGATCGGCTGCTACATCGCCGCCAAGCATCTCGCCGACAGGTACAAGGAGGACCGATGACAACCAAGAAGATGACCCGACAAGAAGAACGCGACTTCTACGCCGACCCCGACAACCAGACACCCCAGGGACCGGCGCGTCGCCGGCGGTCGAACCTGTCCGAGCCCGTCCCGGTGCGGTTCCCGCCCGAGACGCTCGCCAAGATTCGCGATGCAGCAGACGCCGACGACCGATCCGTCTCGTCGTGGATTCGACGCGCTGTCGACCACGAACTCGAACACACCACCAAGACCGCCTGAACACGCCGACCGGAGACCCGGTACTACGAGCGTGTGATACCGAGCGATCCACTCGCTCGTAACGCCGGCGATGCTGCGCGGCTGTGACCATCCGTTGTTGTCATTATTCGGCGGACGCGAGCTACGGGGCCAACGCAATCTCCCGTCTCTGGCCCTCAGGGTCGGCCGAATTGAGTCGTGGGTTCCGGTGGCTGTTCAACTACCGGTCGACGCTGCGTTCAGGGCTGCCTCGAGTGCGGGATCGGTCCCCGAAAAGAACTCGCCGGCGGTGGACTCGACAGGAATGTCGGGGCGAACGGCATCGCGGGTATCGGTCGACCCCGCGATGAGGAAACTCGTCGGGAAGTGAACAGGGAGCATCGAGTTGGGAAGGGTGAAGACGGCTTCGTTGCCCAAGGGGTTTGCCCGAGCGGGCGTTGGCTCTCCGACGAAGGTTGCCGCCGTGTTTTGCTCAAGCCACGACACGAGCGCCGTGGTGGCCGAGTAGGACTCCCTCCCAACGACGACGTAGAGCCCTCCGGGCCGGTTGATCCGCGTGTCGTCGCGCAGCACGCTCCGGAAGCTCTCCGACGGGTCGTAGGCGCCGCCACGCGCGTACCTAACGTCCAAGACGACGGATTTAGCCGTCCCATCGTCGAGGGCCTTCCGCATCGCGGCCACCGCCGCAGTGGTATCGATGCCGTTCTGGCTGTAGTTGTAGTGGATCACGAAAGCCTCGTGGGCTGCGTCCAGCTCGAAGTAGATCTCCTCCAGGCGACGAGTGACTGCAGTCGGGACACGGAAGGGCGGTCCAGGGTCGAAGCTGAAGTCCTCGCCGAGGAGGATCTGCTCTGCGAAGTCATCGGCCGTCAGGATCGGTGGGTCAACCGTTACGGTCGATCCGTCTGTCTTCTGGAACTCGAACCGTGGACTCGCAGGGTCCTTGACGATCCCCTTCGCGTGGAGGTACTCGGCAACGACGCTGTAGAAGGGCAGCCAATCCCGCAACGCACTCTCATTGTCGGCGTTCACCAACGGGGTGATTGCCTTGAGGACCTCATCGACTGGAGTGTCTCCGACGCGAAGAAGTCGAGCCCCGACCAATGCTCGGTCGTAGGCGTTGAGGGCATAGATACCGTCCGCGAACTGGAACAGTGCAACTCCATAGAAGTTGAAACCGACTTCGTATGGGTAGAGACCTGAATGACTGTCGAGCATCGCGACAAGTTCTGTCACTGCAACAACGGCGTCCTCATGGGTCATCGTCGGCAGCGCCTGCTTCAGCTCGGCGATCCGCGCAGCCCAGTCTGCTTCGGAGGTCTTGACGAACGGGGCCGGATCCCTCGTTCGAATCTGGGAATCCAGCGCTTCGAGGTCCTCGACCCACGGTGCAACCGAGCCTTGAACGACGCTGTCGGTCGTCTCTAGGGCCGTCGCAGGGGCCGTGGACGTCGCTGGGAACTGTCGACGCGGCTGCGAGCCGAGCCGACGTCGCAACGGTGGTCGTCGACGGACCCGAAACAGAGTCTCGATCCGTCCCGCATGCGCCGAGCAGGCTTGCTGCCACGATAAGCGGGCCGACGCGACGTATCGCTCTCGTGCGCGGAGACGACGAGGAGTTGAACGCAGGACGCTGAACGGGGCAGTGATCACGATGCATGAGGTGATGATCCGCCGGAACCGCGATCGCAATCCAGTCGCAAACCCCGGACGCGACGCTCAGGGAACGGAAAGCACCTGGTCAGAACAGGTACCGGGGCTGCCTAGTCCGTCGAGGTAGGTGGCCGACTCGTCTACGGTGAGGTCCCGGCCAGCAATCGTGCAGGCCGCACTGACCCACGCTTCCGTACGTAGATCCCACGCCACAAAGCCTTCACCGGAACGGCGAGCGACCATGGCTTCGAGACCATCGGCGCGCAGATCGACCTGGACACCCGTGTTGCCCCGGAGTTGCGCGGCCACGTTCCGCCGACCAGGCGGGGCCGCGCTGCGACAAGTCGTACAGGGCGACACTCCCGTCGTTCCCGGCCGCGAGGACCCGTCGACCATCGGTCGACAGTCGCAGCTGTTCGACGAACCCGCGAGCTCCAGTCAGGGTCTGCTCGGTCACGAGCGTGTCGGGGTCGACCACCTCGAGTCGGCCGTCGGTGAGGGCGACGACGACGTGCCCGGCGGCCGCTCCGACGTTCAGGATCGAACGGTCGGACCGATGGCCCACGACCGCTCCGGTCCCGAGATCGTACGCCCAGACACCGAATCCGGCGACGTAAAGGCGGTTGCGACCCGTGTCGACAGCAATCGCGAACGCCTCCGCCGGGGCGCTCCCTCGGGTTGCCCCCGAACCTGCGCTCGAGTCGCCCGGCGTCAATGTCGTATACGTCAGTCGTCCCATCGTCGTATCCCAGGGCAACGAGCTCGCCTTCGGGATCGACCACGGCCGTCTCGAGGCCGTCGGTCCGTACGGCATCGAACTCGGAGATCGGTCGTCCGTCGCCGGTGTTCGACCCGGACCGTTCCTGACCACGTCAGCCCGACACGCGACTGCCCGTCGACGACGCCCACTCGTACTCGTCCAGCACGCGTACGGTCTCGCCGGTCGAGGCGTCGACCAGCTGGTAGCCCTCGTCGTACGGTGAGCCGCGCCGCCGTGCGGCCAAGACGTTCCCATCCGGGGCGTACGACAGGAACGCAAGATGGTCGTCGACCAGTCGCTGGAGCAACCCGGTCCCGTCGACGCGCCAGCGAGCGATCGAGCCCGCGTTCCCGCCGAAGGCCACGAGCGTCGTGTCCTCCACGAGGGCCAGGTCGGCGACGAGCCCCTTCCTGGTTCTGCAGCTCAGCGCCCGAGAGCTTCCCCGGTTGCCCCCGACCGTTCGCGGATCACGCCGAAGTAGTTGCCGCACCAGAGCCGATCACCGACCGAATCGGTCGCCAACGCCTGGCACTCGCCGAAGCCGTAACGATCGCCGTCGACGACCCAGTCGACCTCGCCAAGTTCGAGATCGATCCGCGCCAAGGCTCCGGGCTGTGAGAACCCGTCGGTGGCGTCGTTGTCGGCCCCCTGGGTGATCACTGCCCTGCCACCGTCGACGACGACGATCGTCGAGGCGGTCGCCAACGGAGGGACGTCGATGGTCTCAACCAACTGGGGGGCCGAGGCGATGTCGAATTCTCTCAAGCCCGTGCCCAACGAGCCGACGAGCAGCAGCCCGGACGGGGTGAAGGCGACTGCGCCGGCGCGCCACCCACTGACGCTCGCTGGCACGCCCTCGACCGGTTCGATCTCCCCCGTGATCTGGCCGGTGCCGGCGTCGTAGATCGTGACCCGACCGTCGGTGCCGGTGACGGTGGCCAGCCGCTGGCCGGCGGCGTCGAGGGCCAGCTGAGTGGTCTCCAGATCGACCTCGAGCGGTCCTGCAACCGTCGCACCCGACGTCGTGTCGAGGATCACGAGCGTGCGCCCCGGTCGCTGCGCTCGACCGCGAGCACACCAACCCTGGTCCCGTCGCCGCTGACGCCAATGCCGATCAGATCGCCCGGGTACGCGAGTCAACTCGCGAACCGTGCGACCGGTCCCGAGGTCGACGACGATCAACCTGTCGTCGGTACCGCTCGCCGACCGTGTCACTACTGCGGAGACTATTGGCAGATAACAGATTGATTTGATCGATTGTAGCATTCGGATCTTCCTTGCCTTGTTTACGGGCCCACCAAGACTGGAGGTCTTTGCTCAGTGATTTATGGCTGATGCTACCAAGGTGATATTCCTTCCATAATTCCTCTACTCTGATGACTACGTTGGAACCGGCTGAGAAGTCTACAGGACGGATGTCAATCGCTGCAGACAACTCGCCGGAATCCTTTAGTTCCTTTGTTTTTTCATTGTTGTTTTTTATCATCTGCTTATTCGTCATGGGGCCAGGGCTAAAATCCGCATTTATTTCACTTTTTATGTTTTTCTTTCGGGTATTGATGTCCAAGTCAAACCGTATCCATGAAACTTTTTTCAATTCGGCTAAACAAGATAATTCCCACCGCCACAATAACAACGTCATGACTGCACTGGTCGCAATACTCGCGAAGTCTACGGTGCCTACACCCAGAAAAGCATATCTGAACGCTTCAATGATCGGAGCCATGGGGTTGAGGTTGAGTGCCCAATGCCATTTTTCCGGGACCATGCTGGCCGGGTAGACGATGGGGGTGCCATACATCCACAACTGCACACCGAAGCCGACCAAGTGGGTCAGGTCGCGGTACTTGGTGGTCATGGATGAGACGATAATGCCGAAACCGAGACCGAGGGCGGCCATCTGCAGCATCAACAGCGGCAGAAGAAATAGCGACCCACTGCGGGTGGATATCGGTTCCAGTGCTCCAGTAGTAAAAGAAGAAGCAGAGGAAGAGCAGCAACTGGATCGCGAAGCCGATTAGGTTGCTGATAACCACCGAAATTGGGATGCAGAGCCGCGGGAAGTAGACCTTGCCGAAGATGCTGGCGTTAGCGACGAAGGTGTTGCTGGTCTTGGTCAGGCAATCGGCGAAGTAGCGCCAGGCGATGACTCCCGACAGATAGAAGAGTACCTGCGGCAGCCCGTCGGTGGGCAAGTTGGCGACTCTGCCGAAGATCACCGTGAAGACCAGGGTGGTTGTGATCGGTTGGATCAGGTACCACAGGGGGCCAAGAATGGTCTGCTTGTAGATGGCGACGAAATCGCGCCGCACGAAGAGCATGATCAGGTCGCGGTAGCGCCACAGCTCAGCCGAGGTGGATATCGAACCAGCCTGTCACAGGTTGGATGATTTCGGACCACTCTTCGCAGCCGTTTGAAATGATCTGTTGATCATATGAAGTTGAATTGTTTGCTTCGTTCATTAGAGCCAGCTATCCGTTTTGTCTGGATTGATTGTTTATATATCAAAACTCTCAAGATTATTTGAAACGTAATTATCTTTAGCTAATCGTGACCCTATTAATCTTGGTTCCCATGTCTTCAGCCATTTGCTATATGTACTGGCCACCTCAGGGGTATGGAGTGATCAGTGCCCGGAATGTAAAGTCTCCTCGAAGGTAAACGATGGAGCAATAATGTCTTCCTCATTAACTCCGTGTTCAAGCAGGGCTATTCTCAGTGCTCCTGACCGCTTCAAGGAGGTAATGACAATTGGGCCTTCCAACTTTTTGACTCCATGCTCAATAGAAAGAACAGGGTAGTCGATAAAAATGGCGCCTGGGATTTCGTCGATAATCATTGCAAGTTGCAACTGCGCCTCTCGCAAGGAAAGGTAAGCGATTTCGGTCAGTTCGTCCAGACCGCAGAAGATGACACGCTTCACACCTTGCTCGCGTAGCGCCCTAAATTTGATCAGGCTCTCTTGACGGGTGACCCGGTAAATCTTGTTGTAGTTGCTCAGGTGCTGGAAGGCGAGGCGACTTTTTTCAGCGAACCCCTTAGGTGTCAGAAGATAAGCATAGCGGTTGCGAGGGTAGGATTTGACAGTGACGAACCCCTTTTGGACCAGTGTCTTGAGGTAAGAATTGACGAGGCCCAAAGCGAGTCCAGCACGCCCGGCAATTTCCCGTTGGGAAATCGGTTCGCCATTCTCCAACTCTGACATGAGCAGAAAGGGGCGCAGGTCGTCGTGATCGTTATGACTATTGTTCATGAAATGAACATTAAATGAAACATTTAAGAAATGCAACCAATATTAGCTGGATAGAGAGATGTTGTTCATAACTTGAACATGAAATGCCAATCCTCACCTGAACTAGTAAGACGTATATTTGATGGTTTGACAAAGTAAATATTATGATTCAATCGTTAATTTATGAAGATTTCTCAATTTGAGTCAGGCTCTAAAAATTAGAGTATCTGATAATGAGTATTTTATGTAATTTGACCATTTTTGTACTAGGCTTAAGTCAAAATAACAATTTAAAAAAAATCACTTATTGCGTAATGTATGTTTATAAGTGCTTGTATTTGTGGCATAATATTGAAAAATGTATTGTTGGCATCTTTTATGCTTAGCTCTATGTGACAGTGAAAATATTACGCTGTTCGGTTTTGTAGGCAATGGGATGCCTTTAAAATTGAACCTTAAAACTCGAAAAGGGGGAAGAACAATGAAGAGAACATTTGTAGTGCTACTATGTGCAACACTATCGCTGGCAATGGGTGTGACATCATCAATTGCTGGGAGTAATCCCAAAGGAAAGCCTTTTGTTGCGATTAACGGTCAGATCGTGGAAGTCGTTAATGCAGCGGTCCTTAGCATCGATGAAAAGATCGAAAATCTTACGGGCCGTGTTGACTCGTTAGAGGGTCGGATTGAAGCAAGCGAAGTTGCAATCGCAGATTTGGAAGAGCGGAATGCGGCATTAGAAGTTCTTGTAGCTAACAATGTGAGCGATATAGGACAAATTGATTTGTTAATTTCTGACCTCCAGCATGGAAAATGCCATTATTAAAGCGGACATCGCGGCCATTCCCACACAAGATAATTCAGCACTTCTGGCACAAATCGAGCTAAACAGTCTGCAGATTAATAGTCTTCAATCCGCAAAATTTATGACAGAATCACAGGTTATTGCTTTGGATACGAGCCTTCAGACCCAAATTGATGAGAATACAGCTTTGATCGTTGGACTCCAGTCACAAATAACCCAGATCAATAAAGATTTGGCACTGAAGCAGAACCTGCTCGCCGGTATTTGCCCGAATGGTGCAGCGGCTATACAAATCGATGAGAATGGCGGAGTGGTTTGCGGAATCGCGGGAGGTGGCGGCAGTGGGACATTGCAGTCCACTTATGTTTATACGCTGGATTACGCAGCCCCAGGAGCATTTAAACAAATTTTAGCTATATGCCCGGAGGGATACTCTGTCACGGGATCAGGTTTTGCCTCTGCAGCAGGCTGGGATGTCGCTGACGCATACAATGAAGTCGATTCAGAAAATTTTGATCCACCTCTCCAATACACAGTTTTGCGAGCCAGGAATATTAGCGATGCTGCTAATGATATATTCGCTATTGCTACCTGTTTTAAGATTAATCCATAAGAATTGTCATGATTTTCTAAAATGCCCCGCTTTTTCCGGCGGGGCATTTTTTTAACTTATAACAATAAAAAATATAAAAATGGCCCCTTGGTAATCATTTGAGATGGCCATTATTTGATGAATAACGACTTAAAAATCAGTCGAATATCAGGATTTCAAGTTCTAAAGAAATCGCTTAGGAGTGTTGAAAATTTCTAGATGTCCATCTAAAGAACAGTGAATAGAAATGTTTGGCAAGGCAAATCTTCTGGTCAAGGTTACACGTCGGCCGATGTAATCCGCCTGGAAAAAGGATGAATCGGTCACATCATCTTCACAACTTCTTTGGCGATTTTCTCCGTTGAGTCTCTCAAAAAAGATTCCGGGTTCTTTCGCTTCCAACATTCCTCGCCCGACATCGACAGTATTGACCGTAACAATTTCTGCGACAACAGTGCCTGATGATGTTTGCAGTAATCGCGTGCGGATGACGCACAGTCCTGTCGTGTGCCCTGAGGGCGGTGGCGGACCTGTCCAAAACTGAAATTTATATTTCAAAAGCTCACTTTGCACAGACAGGACATCCTTTTCCGTCTACAGAGGAATCAATGAGTTGTAGGTTTTTTGTCTTAAACTGTTCTTTGAGACTCGTAGTCAAAAAAGACAGGATATCCGGACTGATGAAGTGACCAGTTGCGTTGGCAACCGGCTGAATATCAAAAGCTTTAAAATCGCTGAAGACAACATCTATTGGACGTCCAGACCTGAGATTTCGTCGAAGGACTGCAACCCAAAAGGCAAAGACTTGAGAGTATTATGATAATCTCTTTGCGTAATTTCATGATTTAACCTTAACTGATCAATTCGATGTCATTCTGAAGTTGGTTTTCAGTCGATCATGAACAAACAAATTTATATAAATCCTTTTGCTTTGAGATCTTTGACCGCTTCATCGACAAATTTCTTCATCATGTCTTCGAGGTTCGTCTCCAGATCCGTTTCCATGCGCGCGGACCAGATTAGCTCCTCGGTTTTCAGATCGTACAAGACGGATTCTACGTTCAGGACAACGAGTTTCGTGACGGTCGGCGCCTGTGTCACGACTTGGTACCCACTGCTGTAATAACTGCTCCAGTTATTGTAATAGGGGAGGCGTTCATAGACTTGGGCCTCCCTGAAGGAAGGTCCCGGTACATATTGATAACCTCTCCCCCCAGAGGTGAACGTGGCCTTCGTCCGCTGGTCGATCACTCTGGTCAGCAGAACTGAATCAGCATTGATTGGCCCGCATCTTTTGGATGATGGTTTCCCGATCGGCCTCCTGATTTGTTGGCAGGTCCGGGTAGCTTGGAGTCGCATTGACTCCCTCTTCGGCCAAGCGTCTGTTGAACGTGTTCTCAAAAATCATGCGGTTCAAATCATTCTTGGCAATCCCGATGATATAGACGTTCTTGATTTTGCCTGGTAGTCCTGGCTTGACCAGGAACCGCTGACTTTAGTGCCTGAGCATGCGGTTGCGAGAACTCCAACAAGTGAAACTGCCAACAGCTTTAATGCGGTCATCATTCGGTTTCTCCAATATTAAACGTCATAATAATTTGATGACGTGACACAACAGATAGTGTCGAAGGATTCAAGAGGATTGATCCTAGCATCATAGCCTCAGGCAAAACATTATGTCGAGGATACAAAACGCATACCCCATAATGTAACTGATAGAATGCTGAAGTCAAAAAATGTGGATAGCCTGATTATATATTTAACAGGCAAACAGGAGACATCAAATCAAGCTTGATATTTGTTCATCAAAATTAACGAGTTCAAGAGTGTGTTTGGTAGGTGCATGTATACATTTGGTATATAAGCCTTAAAATAAGGGAATTTTCAATAACGTCTGCAATGATGACTCAGGATTGCTTTCATCTCTCTGAAAAATAGCTGGATGGTTAATCGGAGTTGCGGGCCCCCCGGTTTGCCGGATTCATTTCATCACATTGAATATTTTCTATGGTCTCGATCAGAACAGCTCTGGCGGGGGCACCGTCTACGCCGACAATTTTCAGCGGTAAACAGACCAAATCATAAATCCCTGGTCGAATTCCGTGCAGATTAAGGCCCTCGACAATGACAATGCCTGCAGAAAGCAATGCATGATGCGTGGCAGTCCCGTCCTCGAAAGGTGCAACAGAGAAGGAATCAATGCCGACAAGACGGAACCCACGAGAAACAAGCCACGCTGCACCATCCTCAGAAATGGACACGTATTCTTTGTTGAACGTCGGCGAGATTCTTGCCCCAATTTCGGGAATTTTGAGTATGAAACAAGATTCGTTCAAAGCCAGGCAAGATCGAAAGCGATTCTAAAACGGGAGCCGTGAGAGCGGCCGCATCCAATACTTCTACAACCAAAGTCTTCCCCACCAATATATCAAGATCCACTTTGTCAACGCCTTCGCCATCCAAAATAAAGTGAGCAGGGGCGTCAACATGAGTTCCGGTATGTGCACTAAGTGTTAGTAGACTTGTCGTGGCATTGTCTCCTTTTGAAAGATGAGTAGAATACTGAATTTTTACAGGGGAGTCTCCCGGCCATACTGCAATTGATTCAGAAATTGGTAATGAGATATCGTGAATGAAACGCCTGTTTTTCATAGTGTCCTCATAGCCTAGTGAATGAATTTAAAAAGGTTTTTTTCAACGGCCATGCGAAGAAACCCTCCCACGCAGCGATTGTGTTCTGATGGAGTCCACTTTGAAGTGCATACGTGCATGTTTGTCTCTTCTTCGACTGACAAAGTCTAAGATCACGTCCCACATGCTTGATTGAGAACCCTGTTCTTGTACGGATTTTTTCTGCATTTCTGTTAGGTTGGTTCAACGAAGTCAATCAAAGACAACAGGCTTGCATGGCCTCTGATCAAAACTCCAAACAACAAAGGCCTTCGAAAGAAGGCCTTTGTTGTGGGGCTACTCAACGAGACCCTGACGAGAACGTCCAAAAAATGTTCCGCCAGAAGAGGCTTAGGGGTTATGACCTGACAGTAAGGCCGATTCTTAGTATTGAACCCTAAACGTCTGGCCGGGTGTCGTAACATTAAACGGTCCGAAGTTCACAGAGCCACTTTCTTCACCGTATTGCCAAATCCAATTGACTCTGCCGTAATACGCTTGATTATTAATCGGCAGGTCGATGGTACTAATACCGTTCCAGTAGTATGTTGCAGATCCAGTCCTGAATACCGGCCCCGTCGGTGATCCTGTCCGGATAGTCCAAGAGGCTGAATCGCCGGCTGCGGGGGGGTAAGCCGGGTTCGCTGCGTCGCTATCGCCCCACACCAGGCGGAGGGTCCCACCACCGCTTATGACAGTGAAGGATACAGTATTCTCGACCTCAACGTTATACGCATAGTCTTCGGACCAGAAGTCAAGCGTATAGCTGATTGTTCCCGCTGTAGCAGGGATTTGCACATATTTCCCAATTTGGGTTGGACCGTTGTTCAGCTTATAGTAGGTGGTTTTAACGCCCGTGGCACTGTTGTCTGTTGCCGTGAGGGTGATGAGCGCGCCCTGATAATAAGTGCCCCCTTCAATAGCGTTCGAGGTTGTTGTTGGTGGAGTCGTGTCTGACAAGATTTGAAAAGATGCGGTCTTGGTCGGAGACTCGATGTTTCCAGACTGGTCAACGGACCAGAACTCGAGAGTATGTGGCCCGGGACTGTTGAGGGTTACACCTGAACCAGCATTAACCGTTCCACTGTCAAGCTTGTAGAAGGTTGTCCCGATTCCCACCTTGCCGTTATCGCTGATCGAGAAGACAATTTTGGCTCCTCCCTCATAAACGGCCTGGGCATCTGAAGTCGTCACCGGCGGTGTAACATCTGAAGTGTATGACGCATGGCAGTTCAGGCATTGGGCTTGGGTGACGTTCATGTCTTGAAAACTTATATGGCACTTTAAACAATCATTGGCCGGATTCGCTGTATTTGCCCAAGGCAAGTGGGCCTTGATGGTATCCTCGTGGTAAACGGTATGGCACCCTCCCTGCTGGCAGGTCCCTCCCCAGTTCCCTCCAAGCGAGTCATAGGGCTGGGGATGGCAGGTAGCGCAAAAATTGCCGTGAATCGCGGTCAGATTGCTTATGTGGCAGGTGCTGCAGTTGACTGCTACGGAGAAGTATGGCTTGTTGCCTACCCAACCGGCACTGTCGTGACTGTCGTCGTTGAAGAGAACAACCGAGCCGCTTATTGCCCCCGGAGTGTGGTTAAAAGCACCATGGATATCGTCAAAAATCACCATGGCACGAGATGCACGCATCACAATCGCTGGCAACCGATGGAGAGACCCATACGAAAATGAAGAGCAAAGCCGCCATCAGCATGGCTATGCCCTGTAGAAGCCGTTCTTTTGATTTTACTCGGTGATTTGAGAAGCCTGCTGATTTAGTGTGTTCAGTTTTATCCCGTTCCATGATACCTCCTTAAAACCCAGAAATAAATGATACCCAAATTGGTGCTATGATCACAGCGAGTTGAATAACTCTGTCATTAAATAATGCCAAGAAATCTGACCTCTACTCGGGACAAACTTCCCTCTCAAATGTGTCGCCATGAAAAATAAAAAGTTGCTCAATAGACCCACTTGAAAGGCCACAGGCAACCCGGATAACTAACAAGCTACTTTTAGATGGAGTCAGGTGGCTTAGTGTTCCCAGGTTCCCAAAAAACTAAAAAATTTCAAAAACGCAATTCAACTATACGAATTATAACAATAAAGTCAAGAAATTCCCGTCAAAATTCTTCCATTGGGAATATGCTGTGCGGTTTTGGATCCGCCAACGTATTAAGCAATTATATCTCATGATTTGCGGCAAAATAACCCTGTGAGGATACTAACCGCGACATTGACCAATCTTACTATAACTTATAGCATACGTCTGCTCATAAATTTCTCAACGTTATGCCTGAAAATTCCTATAAACGGCGCAATTTTTTCGTGATAATATGCTAAGCTGGCTCACTAGAAATGCGCTTGTGTCAAGGCGTTGAGGGGATAGAACAGCCGGAAATGTTTTGTAGCAGTCGAGTTCGTATGCAAAGAAGAACGGCCATTGACCGTAGGGGGTCTTTTGCAACCGCTTGTTTCCATCCTCATTGTCAACTGGAACGGCTTGTCTCACCTTCCAGATTGTCTTGACAGTCTGGCGGAACAGACCTTCAAAGATTTTGAGGTCATCTCTCGTGGACAATGGCTCTGAGGATAATTCCGTGTCTTTTGTCCGTGAGCACTATCCTTGGGTGAAGCTGCTGCTTCTTGATGAAAATACGGGCTTTGCCAAAGGGAACAACCGTGGACTGGACATGCGCTTTTGGCAATTATATCGTCACACTGAACAACGACACCCGGGCTGAGCCGGATTGGCTGGAAGCTATGGTCAGACACTGCGGACGCCCATCCTGAGGGCCGGCATGGTGGGTTGCCGAATCTGTTCGTTTTACCGACCGGATATTATTGATTCGATCGGGATGGGAATCTGTCGGGACGGGATGTCGCGGGGACGTTTCCGCAACAGGCGCTGGTCAACTCTCCAATTGCGGGAGGTGGAAGATATCCTCTTTCCCAGTGCCTGTGCAGCTTTGTACCGACGGGCGATGATTGACGAAATCGGTTTTTTCGACGACGATTTTTTCGCCTACGCCGAGGATTCGGACCTCGGTCTGCGCGGAAGACTGGCCGGATGGGATGCCGTTCTGGCCACCCAGGCCGTTGTTTATCATAAATATTCCCAGAGCAGCGGGAGCTTTTCGTCCTTCAAGGTCTACCTGGTCGAGCGCAACCACTACTGGGTCGCAGTGAAAAACTTTCCTCTCCGACGTCTGTTGCTGCTGCCGTTGTTCACCCTTCTGCGCTACCTTGAGCAAGTGCGTACCGTTCTTGTGCGGGAGTGGTGCCGGTAGTGAGTTTCGAGCCAGCGACTCGCGGGGCGAACTCGTTAAGGCTCTGGGCAAGGGGATTTTCGATAGCCTGCGGTTCTTTCCGCGAATGTTTCGCAAGCGCCGGGCTGTGATGGAAAAAAGGCGTTTGACCATGCATGAATTTTCGGATCTTTTGTGCGCTCATCGTATTACTTTGAAGGAGTTGCTTGATAATGATTGATCGCTGAGATCGGCTACAGGGAGAAGCAAGATAATGTTGGATTTTTTCCCGATTGACAGAATTCAATTCTTTTCCATTCTCTTCAGCCTGGCTGTTTTTGCCACCATTTTTCTGCTGGTCAAACAACGCAAGGTTAAGGAGGAGTATTCCATCCTCTGGTTTGCCACAGCTGTCGTGTTTCTTTATATGTCGCTCGACAGATATGCGGTCGATCGTTTGGGCAACTTGTTCGGCATCGCTTACAAACCGACGATAATCCTGCTGATCATCGCCGGTTTCATCACTTTGGTACTGGTGCATATCACTGTGGTCATTACGCGCCTGACTGACCAAAACAAGGAAATGATTCAGGAGTTGGGTTGTCCAATCTGAACCGCAAGCTTCCCAACATTCGTTCGAATATTGCGCAAAAGAATTCCGATGTCCTGGTGATTGTCCCGGCTTACAACGAAGCTGAGAATATCGGCCGGGTCATTGCTGATCTCAAGACCCTTGACCTCAATCCCGACATCCTCGTGGTCAACGATGGCTCTCAGGATGGTACCTACGATAATGCCAAGGCCACTCGACAGGCTTTGGTCGTCAATCTACCGAACAACCTAGGCATCGGCGGAGCTGTGCAGACAGGTTTCAAATGGGCCGCCCGTCGTGGATACCGGCTCGCCGTCCAGTTCGACGGTGATGGCCAGCATATTGCTGGAGAAATCCCCAAACTGCTCAATGCTCTTGAAAAAAAAGGTGCTGGCATGGTGATCGGTTCACGCTTTATCGAGAGGCATTCGGGCTATCGATCGACTTTTGTCCGTCGTCTCGGTATCAAGGTCTTCATGGTGGTCAACTCTTTACTCATTGGTCAAACCATCACTGACAACACGTCAGGGTTTCGTGCCTATGATCGGCGGACAATCGAGTTTTTGGCTCGCCATTACCCGGTGGATTATCCTGAACCTGAAGCGGTGATTTTGCTCGGCAAAAATGGCTTTCACCTGGCAGAAGTTCCCACGCGTATGTTGGAACGACAGTCAGGCGGGTCTTCCATCCATGGATTTCTGAGCCTTTACTACATGGTCAAGGTCCTGTTGGCGATCTTGATGACGTCCCTCAGAAAGCCGCTGTCTTTCATGACGCCCCGTCAGATGTGAACCATCCATGCTGTCCTTGCGCATTTTGTATAAGGTGCTTTGCAGATATCGTAAATTCAAATATATGCGAATAAAAAAGGCCGGGGAGCCATTTGGCATCCCCAGCCTTTTTCGATAGAGAGGTCGGATATCTACAGGCTCTAAACTCTAACGTTTGACAATCCCTTGTGAAAAAATTATCGAGTCGAAGGTGCGATCGAGGGTTTTGCTCTGGAAATTGTTCATTTCCATTCCTGCGGCAAGTTCAACTTGATCTCCAACCTTAATCTCAGTTGCAGGGATCGCGGCCCAGCTTTTCTGGCCTTCATTTTCGAGGTGCAAGTAGGTATAGCCAGAAGCATTCATGGTCTCGATGACTGTTCCCTTAACCGTAATGAAAGAAGGGGCGTTAGTCTGGGATTGACCGGCCGGTGCCGCTGCACCGGGGAACGCCTGAACTTGGGTGGCCACGATCGCCATAGTGAAACAGAGGATCAAAAGTTTGAAAGAAGTAGACATTAAATAAATTTCCTTTCTGATTTTTCAGACACTATATCATATGTTTTGAACTGAGCCTCAAGTAATTTGTGTCTGGGTTTTGTGGTTGATTGTGAATACGCTTTAGAAAAGAGGCCAAAAAGAGAGCCTTGTTTATAGTTCTCCTCTAGGCCGGAGAAAATGCTGTCACGGCATAACTCGTTAAGAGGTGCAGTCTATCATGACCTCTGGGAAGGGAGCTTCTTGTGACGGAAAATGTCCCAATTATTCTTCGACAAGGGTTATACCCATTCGACCCGGACCGATCTCCTTAACTATCCTTTCTGTCCCTCGATAAATCACAATTACAACAAGCTTCTTCCCTGACGCTTCTGCTTCCCGAATGGAGGCGCGAAGTTCGTCGACAGAAGACAGAGGTTTGTTATCATAACTCTCAATATAGTCCCCCGCCTGAACTCCCGATTTAGAACGCGGTGCTATTTTTCTCGACATCCAAGATCTGCAGTACTGGTGCCGGTAAGAGTTGCGCGGGCGAGCGGTAGAGGATCAGGTAGAGCGCGAACGAGGTGAATGGCTTGGTTGATCTGATCGAGCCGTTGGCTGATTCTCTTTTGGCAAGTTGAGAAATCATAAGGTTGCGGCTCATAACGAAGTTCTGCTGTTTTGCCGGGAACCATGTAAGGAGTGAGGTCGATCCACCATGGGCGCACGATATCTCCTGGAGCCCAGCCCGCGCGAGCGTATTTCCATGTTCCATGCTGCGGACGGACCGGATTCAGGTAACAGTCTGTCTTCCAAAGGACATTTTCAAAGCGTTTCTCTTTGTTCGGATCGCCACCCTTCTCTGGGGCAAAGATCACGGTTCGTTGAGACGGTGTAAACTCACCAACCTTTGTATGCCCAGTTGTCGTAATAAACAGCTTCGCTGCCTGGGTCGACCCGTCGATGTTGACTGTTTGCGGTGCGAAGAAGTCTCTGAAATGATTGCTGGGCGATGTGTATGTCGCTGTGCCGACCCACAAAGGCACGACACGAAATGGCTGAGATTCGGGGATACCGTGGTAATAATCGAGCGCCACGCTCATCATGTATCCACGGTTATTTTCAAACGACGATCCCGCTACGAGTTCAAATATCACTTTACCAGTTAGCCATGGCCTGAAATGCGTGATATCAACCTGCCAGTGGCAGGGGGTGCGGAAGGATGTGATGAACGGAACGATATCACGTTTGATGCCGTCAGGATCAACGATGTAGAGATGCCCAGCCTGATCCCAATTGTTCCAGTTTTGTCCAGCATCATGAATATCGAGTGTGAGGATCACGCGTCCATACGCCCATTCAAGAGGCGGCAGCGTAATCTCCCTTTCATGGGACAGTCGTCGAGCTGTCGGTCCAAACGTGGTTGAAAACCTCAATGTGTTTCGGGGGACGACGTGGCGCAGCGGGGTGGTTCATTGTAAGCGCAATGTCCTGCACGTCGAACGCAGTCGTTGCGTCCTCTCGCGTCCCGGCCCCTATTGCCAGCCTTGACTCGTAGGGGGCCATTCCAGCCAGAAAGTAGTCATCGTATACGGTCTCACCCGCGAGGCGCACGGTCACTTCAGCCCCTCCGATCACGTAACGCAGAGAAATTTCGAATTCCGCGAAGTCTCCTCTGAACTCTGACGGAGCGACCCGCTTGACAATCTCGCGTCCATCCCAATGCAACGACACCTCGCGCTCCGGCAATCCCTGATAATTACCCCATGGTCCAAAGGGTTCTATGTTCGGAGGGTTGTGGACATCTATGCCAACGGCAAAGGTTCCGGTGAGGTTTGGTTCAACCCAACTTTTGGCAAAGGGCGCAGGTCCCCTCTGACCATACTCGGCCGTGTTCAAGAATGCGAAAGACCCTCCGTCACCGCCGGCAAGCACTCGGAATCTGCAACGAAGCGTTACTTGTTCAAAACTCCCCTCCTGTGTCACATCGAAAGCTATGGCGTTCGCTTGGCCAAAGGTTCTTCTTTCATCGAGCAGAGAATAAATGCCTTTGTTGAACGACGGTCCATCGCCTTTCTCAAACGCCGAGAAATGCACTATGGGAGTCTCGTTTAGTGCGAGCGCTGTTGATGAGATAAGCAACGACATGAAGAGAGAGATGCATCGGGTCATGGGCAATTGGGGTATTTTTGAAGATGGTTGGTACTAAAGATGATTAAAATAAAGGCTTACAGGATGAAATCCTGTAAGCCTTTGTCTTTGTTTGGTGGAGCTAGGCGGGATCGAACCGCCGACCTCTTGAATGCCATTCAAGCGCTCTCCCAGCTGAGCTATAGCCCCGAACAGGTGCAGATTTATAACAGAGCGACACCAGAGTGTCAACAGCTTTTTATGCTGTTTCGATGAACTTTTCCGGAAAGCCTGATGGTCAGCTTTCCTTGAATTCGCTGTTGGCCCCCGAGGTGCTGCGGAACAGGGTCAGCAGCATCTTGAAGCGCTTGACGGCCTTGACCTCATGGGAGATGCCGCCCGGCATGAGAACGATTTCCCCGGCGGACACGGTCACCGGTTTGCCGCCAATGATGATCTTTGCCTCGCCATCGAGCACCTGCACGAAGGCGTGAAACGGGACGGTGTGCTCCGAGAGGGCCTGTCCGGCGTCGAAGCTGAAAACCGTCAGAGTGCCGGTTTCGTGCTGCAGCAGGGTGCGGCTGACTACGGCGCCGTCCTGGTACGGGGTCATTTCCGCCAGGGCATAGGCTTTGGCAGGATCTACGTGAATCTTGGCTGGATGTGACGACATGTGGCTCCTCCAATTCAGTTTGAGATGGTGGAGAGCAGTTTAATGCTTTTGGAAAAATTCGGGCATTGACCGGTGTCAAGATTCTGGCAAAAGGGGCCCGACACAGTGTCGGGCCCCTTTTGTTTCGAGGTTCTTCAGGATATTAGAAGAAAAAGCTGTAAAAGTTGTTTAACGTTGCGTCCTTATCATTGTTCGGATAAGGTTTTGGCTCCTCTTCCCTTGCCGTGCCGCCACTACTCAAAGAGTGATGCCGGTGAGTTGAAAGAGTGCTTCCTGGTACTTCTCAGCGGTCTTGGCAACAATCTCGGCCGGCAGCGGTGGCGGCGGTGCCTGCTTGTTCCAGTCGAGAGTCTCCAGGTAATCGCGCACGAACTGCTTGTCGAAGCTCGGCTGGGGGCCGCCCGGCTTGTAGAGCTCCTTCGGCCAGAAACGCGACGAGTCGGGGGAGAGGGCTTCGTCGATCCAGAGCAGGCTGCCATCGTCCATGATGCCGTATTCAAACTTGGTGTCGGCGATAATGATCCCCTTGCCCCAGGCGAAGTCGCGGGCTCGCGCATAAATCTCCAGGGTTTTGTCGCGCACCTGGGTAGCGATCTCCTTGCCGCACAGTTTGACGGTCTCATCGAAGGAGATGTTCTCGTCGTGTGCGCCCAGTTCCGCCTTGGTCGACGGGGTAAAGATCGGTTCAGGGAGGCGGTCGCTCTCCTGTAGATTGGCCGGCAGGGGGATGCCGCAGATGCTTCCCAGCTGCTTGTACTCTTTCCACCCCGACCCCGATACGTAGCCGCGCACGATGCATTCCACCGGCAGGGGTCTGGCCTTTTTGACCAGCATGCTGCGTCCCTCGAGCTGGTCACGGTAGGCATGGGTTGCCGCGGGGAAGTCGCTGACCTCGGTGGCAACGATGTGGTTCGGAATGATGTCGGCCATCTTGTTGAACCAGAAAATCGACATCTGGTTGAGGACCTGGCCTTTCTTCGGAATCCCTTCGTTCATGATGACATCGAAGGCGGAGAGGCGATCTGACGTGACGATCAGCAGGTGCTCGCCGAGGTCGTAGATATCGCGCACTTTACCGCGGTTGACCAATTTCAGGCCCGGCAGGTTGGTTTCGAGGACGATGGCACTCACGGCTTATTTCTCCTTGTTGAGAACGTCTTGGACGCGGGGCGAGATGATGATCGTGGCGGCACTGCGGAGTTCGGCCAGTCGCTGGTCGACGGCCTCATTCTGCTTGCGGGTGAGGATCGACTGGTGCAGCTCTGCGCGCTTGGCTTCATCCAGCTGCGTCAGGTCCGCCGCGATGCGTTCCTTGACTTCGACGACCACATAACGGTTCTGAATGTCGAAATAGCGGTCGAAGGCCGTTTGCCCTTCGCCCAGGTCGAAGGCCGCCTTCGTCAGCTCCTCGGAGGTGCCGATCCGCGGCACGAAGGGGCTGTAGGTGCGCGTGAATTCACCGGTTTCTTCGAGTTTGTAGCCGGCTTTCTTGGCCAGTTTGGCAAGGCTGCTGCCGGTGGCCATGTCCGCAATCATCTCTTCGGCCGCGGCCTGGGCCAGCTTGGTCGCTTCGGCCGCCCGGTACGCTGCGGTAACCATGTCCTTGACGTCGGCGAGTTCCGGAATGTGGCTGGGGACCCGCTCCTTCAGGCCAAAGAGGATCACCCCGTTGTCTGTGACAACCGGCTTTGCCAGGGTGTTCTCATCGAGCAGGAACGCGGCGTTAATGATCTCCTCGTTGCGGCCGATGCCGTCAATGTAACCGTCACGGGCGAAGGGGCCGGTCTCTTTCAGCCCGAGCTCGTTGGCTTTCGCCGCGGCATCGAGGTCTCCTGACTTGCGGTTGATATTGTAGGCGTCCATGGCCTTTTCGAAAGCAAGCTGCCCGGCTTTCTCGAGGCGCAGCCCTTCCTTGACTTCATCGATGGCGTCGGCCATGGAACGGACGCCGGGTTCGGTGTATTCCTCGACCTTGATGATGTGGTAGCCGAAGGTGGTTTCGACGATATCGCTGATGTCGCCGGGTTTCATGCTGAAGGCGGCATCTTCAAAGGGTTTGACCATCGAGCCGCGGGTAAAGTAGCCGAGGTTGCCGCCTTTGACTGCACTGGCCTTGTCATCGGAATTGATGCGCGCCAGCTCGGCAAAGTCCTTGCCGGCCTTGGCTTCGGCGAGCAGCTTTTCGGCAAAGGCGCGCTTCTTGGCGCGGGTCTGTTCGTCCATGTCCGCATCAACCTTGACCAGGATGTGCGAGGCCTTGATGCGCTCGAGGATTTCAAACTGGTCGAGGTGGCGACGATAGAATTTCTCCAGTTCAGCCTCGTCGAAGGTCACGGCATCGAGGTAGCGCTGCGATTCGAATTGCAGGTAACGCAGCGAGACCATTTCCGGTACGCGGAAGACTTCCTGCTGCTCCTGGAAAAATGCAGCAAGGGCCTCATCCGTAACCTTGACATTTTTCTCAAAGGTCGACGGCGTCAGGCTGACGAAGTTGAGGTTGATCTTCTCGTTGTTCTTGCGAAATTCGTCTTCGACGTCAGCATCGGTGACGGTCACTCCGGACTGGATGCTGTCGCGCACCTTCATGATGGTCAACTCGTTGCGCTGCATCGCTTCGAATTCGTCGCTGCTCATGCGCTGGTAAGCGAGGACCTGGAGATAGCGCTCTTTATTGAAGACACCGTTCTCCTGGAAAGCCTGGATGCCGGCGATCGCGTCGACCAGTTCCTTGCCGCTGACCTCGATCTGGAGACGTTCCGCTTCGCTTTGCAGCAGGGCCTGGTCGATCAGGCTGTTGATCGATTTTTCTGCCAGCTTCAACTGCTTTTCCAGGGCCGGTGTGAACTGGTCCTGGTAGATGTTCTGGTAAAGCTGGAAGATGTTGCCGTAGGTGCTTTGAAAGGAGTTGTAGGATATCACCTTGCCGTTGACCACAGCCGCTTCGGCGGTCGTCTCGTCGCCGCCCGTTGCCGCCTGGGGACGAGAGCATGGCGTAGCCGATGACGAAGCTGAGAATGATGATGGCGAAGGCCAGCTTGATGATGATGGATTTCTGTTTGTTGCGCACAAAATCGAGCATGAGTCCAAGTTTCTCCTCGAGGTGTTTTTGGGTTTTGACGAATAGCCACGAATGTTAGTCAATCACCTTTCGAAATGCAACAGTTTTTCCTTTTATCCCTTGAAAAGATGGGGGGCTTTTGCTAGTGTAAACAACATTTTCCGACTTTGGTCAGGCCACTTTTACTCTGAGAGGAGTTGCCACTCGTTATGGTCAACTTGTTTGATGCTATATTAGGAATGTTCTCCAATGATCTGGCGATCGATCTGGGGACGGCCAACACCCTGGTTTATCTCAAGGGGAAGGGTATCGTCGTCAGTGAACCATCGGTTGTTGCCGTGCAAAAAGACTCGATGGGCCAGAAGAAGGTACTGGCTGTCGGCACCGACGCCAAGAACATGCTCGGCCGCACCCCGGGCAGCATTGTCGCCATCCGCCCGATGAAGGATGGCGTCATCGCTGATTTCGACATCACCGAGGAAATGCTGCGCTACTTCATCCGCAAGATTCACAACCGCAAAGCCCTGGTCCGTCCCCGCATCGTAATCTGCGTGCCCTCCGGTATCACCCAGGTTGAAAAACGTGCCGTCAAGGAATCGGCCGAATCAGCCGGTGCTCGCGAGGTCTACCTGATCGAAGAGCCGATGGCCGCGGCGATCGGTGCTGGTCTGCCGATCACCGAAGCGTCGGGCAACATGATCGTCGATATCGGCGGCGGCACCACCGAGGTGGCGGTTATCTCGCTGGCCGGTATAGTGTACGCCAAAAGCGTCCGCGTTGGCGGCGACAAAATGGATGAAGCGATTGCCCAGCACCTTAAGCGCAAGTACAATCTCCTGATCGGTGAACGTACCTCCGAAGAAATCAAGATCAGGATTGGCAGCGCTTACCCTGATACCGCGTCTTCGCCGCAAGATGGCCGCTTGGCCACCATGGAAGTCAAGGGCCGGGACCTGGTCAGCGGTATTCCAAAAACCCTCGAAATTGGTGCCCAGGAAATTCGTGAAGCCCTGTCGGAACCGATCAATGCCATCGTCGAGGCAGTTCGCATCGCATTGGAGAGGACGCCGCCGGAACTGGCGGCCGATATCGTTGACAAGGGGATTGTTCTGGCCGGCGGTGGCGCCCTGCTGCGCAACCTCGATCAGTTGCTGCGCGAGGAAACCGGTCTGCCGGTGGTGATCGCTGAAGAGCCCCTTTCCTGCGTTGTGCTCGGTTCTGGCAAGGTGCTGGATGAACTCGATCTGCTCAAGCAGGTGACAGTGACTTCCTGACCGGCCCCAGGACATGCTGTCGTGGCCAACATTTGTTGCAGCGATGGTTTTGCAGCATTCAAAGAAGAGGGCCTTTCGCCCTCTTTTTTCGTGGACATGAAACTATGTGGGAATGGTGGCGTAAAAACAAACCTTTGATTCTTGGCGGCATACTGCTGCTCATGGCGCTACTCTGGTATTCGGTCAACCTGCGCCAGCAGGATGAGACGAACCCCATGGAGAGCCTCGTGCTGCGCGTGACCGGACCGGTTCAGGCCGTGCTCGACCGGGTGATCAGCGGTGTTGCCGATACCTGGGGACATTATCTGTCCCTGGTGAATACGGTCGAGGACAATCGCCGGTTGATCGAAGAGAATCAGGTCACTGCTCACGATGCTGACCCAGAGTGATGAAGTTCGCCTGGAGAATGCGCGGCTGAGGTTGTTGCTCGATTTCAAGGAAGCTCAGGAAATTGACACGCTGCCGGCCAGGGTGATTGCCGAGGATGCCTCCAGTTGGTTCCGCACCGTCATGATCGACAAGGGGCGCGAGCATGGCGTTGTCGAAGGCATGCCGGTGGTCGTGGCGGAAGGTGTGGTCGGCCGGGTCGTCCGCAGCAGCCCGCGCTTCTCCAGGGTCCTGCTGATTACCGATGCCTCGTCGGCGATTGCCAGTCTGCTCCAGGGGAATCGTGCCCGGGGGGTTTGCCGTGGGCAGGGGGAACAGCTGGTATTCGATTTCGTCCTGCGTCAGGAGGAGGTCAAGGTGGGTGACCGCGTGGTGACCAGCGGCATGGGCGGCGTTTTCCCGAAAGGTTTGGTGGTCGGCAATGTTAAGGATGTCGATCGCCAGGAGTTCGGCCTGTTCCAGGCGATCGAAGTGGCCCCTTCAGTCGATTTTTCTCACCTCGAAGAGGTCCTGGTCCTGCTGCGGGGGCCACAATGAACCGCACCCTGATTTACCTCGCCATGGCGGGGATGGCCATTATCCTGCAGACGGTCTTACTTCCCCTGGTGCTGCCCGGCGATTCCAAGCCGGACCTGCTGCTGATTCTGGTGATATATCTGGGCCTGCACGAAAGCCCCTGGCGCGGTGGCCTGCTGGTCTATCTGCTCGGCTGGTGCTACGATGGCATGGCCGGCGCCTTCCCGGGTCTCAACGGCTTCATCCTGCTCGGCATTTTCCTGGCGGTGCGTGGTATTGTCACCCGGGTCAACACCGAAAGCTCTCCACTTCTGCTCCTGCTGGTTGCGGCAGGCACCGTCCTGCAGTCCTCACTGGTGGCTTTTGCTCTGGACTTTTTCAGCCAGACAGCAAGCATCTGGCCACAGATGGTCTGGCATCTGCCCACGCAGCTCCTGTTGAACTTCATGGCGGCTTTGGTCCTGTTGCGTTTCACCGTCTGGCTGCAGCGTACCTTTGTGCCGCGCGGGAACCTGCCCGGCCTGCGCAAGCTTGATAGCCGATATGAGTCTTAAGCCTGCCCCGGAAGAAACTCCCGGCTTACGCCGCCGTTTTGTCATCTCTTCGTTGATCGTTGCCGGAATCTTCTGTGTCCTTGCTCTGCGCCTCTGGTACCTGCAGGTCCTTGGCGTCGACCACTACCGCAGATCTTTCCGAACGCAACCGCATCCGCTACGTTGCCATTCAGGCTCCGCGCGGCGCAATCTTCGATCGCCATGGCACTCTGCTGGTTGACAATCGACCGGCGTTCACGGTTTCGGCCCTGCGCCAGGAAGTGGACGATCGCAGCCAGCTTTTTCATAACCTGGCAGAACTGCTCGAGGTTGACCAGGAGCAGCTTGAACAGCGCTGGCTGGCAGGTCAGGGCCTGCCGCGCTATCGCCCCCTCCCTCTGGTCGAGGACGTCGGCCGCCAGTCCATGGAGAAGGTTCAGGAGAATTCGGTCAATCTGCCCGGCATCCTGGTCGAGGTCAAACCGTTTCGGGCTTACCCTTTTGGTGATATGGGCGCCCATCTGTTCGGTTATCTCGGCGAGGTGACCGAGGAAGAACTGGCCCAGGCGGAGTTTGACGGCTACCGTTCAGGGGAGATGGTCGGTAAAACCGCCCTGGAACGCATGTTCGAAGATACGTTGCGCGGCATATCGGGACAGAAGCGCATCGAAGTCAATGTCAGGGGGCGAGAGCTGCGCCAGGTTACCACGCAAAACCCTCTCCCCGGTCAGAGCCTGTATCTGACCATCGACGCGTCTCTCCAGCAGGCCGCTGAAAAAGCCCTGGCCGGAAAAGCCGGTGCGGTGGTTGCCCTCGATGTCAACAATGGCGAAGTGCTCGCCATGGTCAGCCGCCCGACCTTTGATCCCGCCTGGTTCGCGCGCGGCATCAGCAGTGAAGAATGGCGCGAACTGATCGACAACCCGCAACACCCGATGACCAACAAGGCCCTGCGCGGCCAATACCCGCCCGGGTCAACCTTCAAGATGGCTGTCGCCCTGGCAGCTCTCGAAGCCGGTACAGCGACTCCTTCAACCAAGGTCCAATGCGATGGCAGCATCAAGCTTGGCAGCTTCGAATATCGCTGCTGGAAAAAAGAGGGCCATGGCTCCGTCGATCTGCATAAAGCGATCAAAGAAAGTTGTGACGTCTGGTTCTACCGGGTTGGTCTCGACGTCGGCATCGACCGGATCGCCAGCGCGGCAAAACGCCTGGGATCTGGGGCAAGCGACGGGATTTCCCGTTCGGCGGTGAGAGTGCGGGGATGATCCCGACCCGGGAATGGAAAAAGAAACGCTTCGGCACCGGCTGGTATGACGGTGAAACGGCGATCTCGGCGATCGGCCAGGGGTTTGTCCTGACAACGCCGTTGCAACTGGCGACCATGGCCGCGACTCTGGCTAACGGCGGCACCGTCTGGCGGCCGCAAATCGTGCAGAAAATTGTTGACCTCGAAGGCAACAGCGAAGAGCTGCTGCGGCCGGAAAAGCTTATGGAAACCGCCTGGCCAGCTGCGGCACTGAATGCCGTGCGCGCAGGCATGGAGTCGGTTGTCAATGATGTCGGCGGTACGGCTTGGCGCAGTCGCCTGAAAACGGTAAGGTTCGCCGGCAAGACGGGAACTGCCCAGGTCGTGCGGCGCAAGGACGATGATGAAAAGGCCCCGAAGGATGATGAGATCCCCTACCAGTACAGGGACCATGCTCTGTTCGTCTCCTATGCCCCGGTGGACAAGCCGCAGATAGCGGTGGCGGTGGTTGTTGAACATGGCGGCCACGGGTCGAGTGCCGCGGCCCCGGTGGCCAAGGCCATGTATGAAGCGTATTTCGGCGTGCCGACCGAAGACAAAGTGATTGAGCAAACAGACGCTCCTGGAGACTGATCGATGTTTGACAGACGCCTGGTGACACACTTCGACTGGACCTACCTGCTGCTGATCCTGCTGATTGCAGGCATCGGTATTGCCAATCTGTTTAGCGCCACGTCCTCTTGGACGACGGCCGTGCCGCCGGTTTACCTCAAGCAGTTCTACTGGTTGGGGCTTGGCCTGCTGATCATCGTTGTCATCTGTCTCTTTGATTATCGCCACCTGGAATATTTCAGTTTCCCCCTGTATGGCGGCTAACTTGCTGCTCCTGGTCGTGGTCCTCGCGGTGGGACGCACCAGCATGGGCGCGACCCGCTGGATCAGCCTGGGCGGTGTCAACGTGCAGCCGAGCGAAATCATGAAGATCGTGATCATCGTCGTTTTGGCACGCTATTTCAGCGACAAAGCCCACCTGCGGGGCTTCTCCCTGCGGGAGCTGGTTGTTCCCGGGTCTGATCCTCGGTGTTCCCGCCCTGTTGATCATGAAACAGCCGGACCTGGGGACCGCCATGCTGGTTTTGTGTATTGGCGGTACCATGGCCCTGTACGCAGGCGTGCAGCGCTCAGCCGTCATTTTTCTCGGCTTGTCGGGGCTCGTGGCCGTTTGCGGGGGCTGGTTCCTGTTGCATGACTATCAAAGGCAGCGCATCCTGACGTTCCTCAACCCCGAGCGTGACCCGCTCGGTGCCGGTTACCACATTATCCAGTCGAAAATCGCCGTGGGCAGCGGCGGGCTCAGCGGCCTGGGATTCATGAAAGGCACCCAGTCACAGCTCTCCTTCCTACCGGAACGCCATACCGATTTCGCCTTCTCCGTCTTTGCCGAGGAGTGGGGTTTGACCGGATGCCTGCTGCTCCTGGCGCTCTACTGCCTGATCGTGCTCTGGGGGCTGCACATCGCGCTGCGCTCCAACGACCGTTTCGGCATGTATCTCGCCCTCGGCGTTTCGGCCATGCTCTTCTGGCACATCGTCGTCAATCTCGGCATGGTCATCGGTCTGTCTGCCGGTGGTCGGTGTGCCGTTGCCGCTCTTTTCCTACGGTGGCACCAGCATGGTGACGACCATGACCGGGATCGGATTGCTGATGAACGTGAGTATGCGGAGGTTTATGTTTTAAGAGAAGAGAGTGCATAGCGCGTAGCGGGAAAAGGCCCGATTCCTGGGTTCTCTCCTGAAGCCTTTTCGCGCCACTCGCGACGGGGTTTGGTTCTGCTATAATGGCACCATGAACCTTCACCATGCAAAATTCTGGGAAGCGGGCGGGGAGGGCCAGGTGCGCTGCAACCTGTGCCGTTTCCATTGCGTGATTGCTGCCGGCCGGCGGGGACGTTGCGGGGTCCGGGAAAACCGTGAAGGGGCCTTGTACACCCTGGTCTATGGTCAGTCGATCGCCGAAAATGTCGACCCGATCGAGAAGAAACCGCTCTACCACTTCCACCCGGGGTCAAAGAGCCTGTCGATCGCCACGGTCGGCTGCAATTTCCGCTGCCTACACTGCCAGAATTACCAGATCTCCCAGTGGCCCCATGAACACTCCACCATCCCCGGTACGTTGCTTTCTCCGCAGCAGGTCGTCCAGCACGCCGTAGCGAGCGGTTCGGCCAGCATCGCCTACACCTATACCGAGCCAACCATCTTTTTCGAGTATGCCTACGATACCGCGCTTGAAGCCAGGGAAGCCGGGATCAAGAATGTCTTTGTGACCAACGGTTACACGACGACCGCGGCCCTCGAAGCGATCGCACCCTATCTCGATGCCGCCAATGTCGACCTGAAAGGTTTTTCTGACAAAGCCTACCGGCAGGTGACCGGCGCATCACTCGACGGCGTGCTCGATTGCCTGCGTGATTACCGCCGCCTCGGCATCTGGCTCGAGGTGACAACCCTGGTGATCCCCGGGCATAACGACAGTGAGAAGGAGTTGCGGCAGATTGCCGCCTTTATTGCCGATGAACTTGGTCGTGACGTGCCCTGGCACATTTCGGCGTTCTACCCAACGTACAAGATGCTCGATCGGCCGCCGACGTCAACGTCAACCTTGTACCTGGCCAGGGACCTCGGTCGCCAGGCCGGGCTGGAATACGTCTACCTCGGCAATGTCAGCGATGCCACCAGCGGCGATACGACCTGTCCGGGTTGCGGTCAAACAGTGATCCGTCGCGGGCGTCTGCAATTCCTCGGTACAGAACTGACCGACAACCGCTGCAACTTCTGCAGACACCAGATTCCCGGTGTGGCATTGTCCTGAAAGGACCTTCATGACCATCGACCGCAGCATCCCGCGCAATCCCGATGCAGATATCGACAGCATGTTTATCGACCGCTGGTCGCCACGGGCCTTCGACCCGGCCCCCTTGACCGAGGAGCAGGTCGCCAGCCTGTTCGAGGCGGCCCGCTGGGCGCCGTCCTGCTATAACGATCAACCCTGGCTGTTCATCTATGCGGTAAAGGCGATGGACCGCGAGCGCTTTTTGACAGCATTGATGGCAGGCAACCAGGCTTGGTGTAGCCGGGTCCCGCTACTAATGTTCCTGCTTTGCCGGCGCAATTTCCTGCACAACAACCAGGAGAACCGGCATGCCCCTTTCGATGCCGGCGCCGCCTGGATGGCACTGGCCCTGCAAGCCCGCAAACTCGGTCTGCATGCGCACGCCATGGCCGGCTTCAGCCGCGAGAAGGCCTATGCAATCCTCGACGCCCCTGCAGATGAATATGACATCATGGCGGCAATTGCTGTTGGGCGGCGTGCTGAGCCCTCGGTGCTGCCGGATGTGATCGCCGCGAAGGAGGTGCCGAGTGGCCGCAAGCCGCGCTATGAAGTGGCGCGGGAGGGTATTTTCTAAAAAGTACAATAGGGGTATCTTCGAAAACTCTACGGCTCTTGCGCCTTCTTTTCGAAGTCGATTTTTGCCTGATCAAAACCAGGTAGAACCGCAGCCACTTGAAACATGAACCGTTGAGCGTTCCCACTCAGGTCGTAGCGACCATGTGGACCATTGCTTAATCTCTGAAGCTGCCAAGCCCTTCTCTAGAAGGCATAGCCGATACTGAGGCCAAGCAGGTAGATATCCGTTTCATACTGGCCGTTGGCAGTGCCGACCGCTTGTCCTGCAACCAGTGAACCCAACGAGTCGCCGATACTGTTCTTTTTGTCACGGTCTTCGTGATGCTCGAAGCCGAAGGCCCCCGAGACAGTCCAGACGCCGAAGCTTAGGTCGGTGCCAAGGGTGAACAGGTGGGTGTCGCTGTCCGGGATCATAGGTTCGAAGGTACTGTTCGGAATGGGGTTTTCGCTGTAGAGGTAGCCGGCATTGATGGCAACAGTGTCGTTAATCCGGTAATGACCGCCGATATTGTAGGCCCAGGTGGAATCCCAGTCGCGGGGCGATATATTGCTTGATTGGCCAAGAACCGGGTTGTCGAAATTGATCTTCAGCTCGTCGTAGGACTCCCAATCTTCCCAGCGCACACCGGCCTCAACAATCAACGGCTCGATGATTTTCACGGCGACACCAACCGTGGCCTGTGCAGGCAGAGTTATACTTGCATCGCCGTCACCTCCCGGGAACACCGAGGCCAGGTAGGGATTGACGTTTCCGAACGAAACAGATCCGTTGACATGGCCCGGGTCGACGTCGATTTTACTGCGGTAGGTGGCGCCGATTGAAATACGCTCGGTGGCTTTGAACAAAGCGCCAAGGTTGTAGCCGAAGCCCCAATCATGACCTTCAAATTTCTGTTCGATATCAGGGAGAGAGCCCGTCAGCGGGGGGAGGGGAGCCCCCTGACTCTGAACGATCTGGTAGGCAGCAGTCTGGTTCACCTTGCTTTTCAGAGTGGCGTCGAAATACAGCACGTCGAGGCCGGCTGCCAAAGACAGACGATCATTGACCTTGAAGGAGACGACCGGGTTCATGTTGACGGTGGTGACCTTGCCCGAGGTGCCAATATACCGACCGTCGTAGTCATTGTCCCATTCATTCGACAGCCCAAACGGGAAGAACACGCCGAATCCGGCGGTCAGCCGATCGTTGATCTCATGGGTGTAGTAGAAAGTGCTGGGGAAATTGACGTCAGTCTTGCCATTTTCATGATCACCATCATAGAGGTCGATCTCGCGGTCGGCGTAGATCAGCGTAGTGCCGACTTCAATCTGTCGGCCGGGCACCTCGTTAAGGAGGGCGGGATTGAAATAGAGCGACGAGGGCCCGGTGGGATGGGCCACGACCGCATTGGCTTGCCCGAGGCCGGACGCTCCTTGGGTAAAAACTCCGTAGCCTGATGCAAGAACCTGTGTTGCTACAAACGTGAAACAGACAGTTAACAGGGTTGATCGCAGTTTCATGCAGCCTCCTGAATCAAGGTTGGCAAAGGATTAAGAACGCCCCTTTATACGTTTTACATGGCACTTTGTAAAGAGACAGTGATGCTGATATGTCATGTGTGTACGTTGATGATGGTTGAAATAGAACAGGGAGCCTTGACCGATGGGCCAGGGCTCCCTGTTCGTTTTCTTCCACCTTTACATTTAAAGAAAATAACCGGCCAGCGCTATTATGCCGACCAAGCATGCAAGCCTGACGACAAGTCGCCGAAGGGTCTGATCGGCAAATTCACAGAAAAAATGATGTGACATGGCCCCCCCCTTATGAAAAATTTCAAAAATAATACCACAACATTTAGTGCCGTGCAATTTTTTTGATACAGACTGTTGTGTTTTTGTCGCTTTTGTTAATCTAAACTCTGCCAAGTCAATAAAACTTAAAAAATTATCAAAAGTTACGATTCTGTCAATTATTTTCTTTTGGCATAGTCACAATTTTGATAGTCTCTGGCGCTGAGGGGTTAACAAGACTGGAGACTGAATTGAGCAACCAACCGTATTTCCCCGAAAGTGAAAATGAACTCAACCGCCTTGTCGGTAAAACGGACAGCCAGACGGTCATCAGTCAGGCTGTTTGGGCGGGAATCAAGCCTGGCATGAAGGTTATTGATGTCGGCTGTGGCCCCGGTATCACCACGGCTAGCTTGGCCAGGGCGGTTGGTCCTGAGGGCCGCGTCGTTGGCATCGATCGTTCTGCAGAGCGGCTTGAGTATGCCCGGAGTAATTGCGGACTAAGTAATGTTCTCTATATCCAGCGAAATTTTTTTGATGATTTGAGTGACTTGGGCGATTTTGATTTTATCTGGGCGCGTTTTATCCTCGAATATTTCCTTGAAGAATCCTTTCAGCTTGTGAGTCATGTGACAAAATCACTCAAGCCTGGTGGTATCTGTTGTCTTGCCGACCTTGATCATAACTGCTTAAGCCACTACGGGGCTTCAGAGCGACTGAGTCTTACGTTTCAAAAAATCGCAGACGCACAAATGAGAAACAATAATTTCGACCCTTACGTAGGACGCAAGCTGTTTACATATCTTTATGATCTTGGTTTTAATGACATCAAGGCTGATGTCCAAATGCATCATATGGTGTGTGGTGAGCTTTCAGAGCATGACCGTTTTAACTGGGGACATAAAATTGAGGTGGCCGGGCGAAGATCCGGTTGGACCTTTGATGACTATGCAGATGGGTTTGCAGGGTTCGAACGGGAGTTCAGGGAGTACTTCTCCAACCCGAGACGTTTTGTCTATACCCCACTTATCATTGCCCGAGGCGTCAAACCATCGGAAAGCTAATGAATTCTACTGCTTGCCGGAATGCTCTTTTCAAGATACTCCGCAAATAGTTGTTCATCGGTGTTTTCGAAATCAATGATTTCAACTCCGTAGCCTTGCGGGTAAAGGGGCTTTGGCCGATTGTCTCCCGTATTGGACCAGGCAATGCGACCGGAAGCTTCAAGAGGCTTGTCCTGACCAGGGAGATAAACTTCCAGTCTGATAAAGATTCCTTCCTCCAGATGTTCCGGGACTTTCACGTAAATGCCGCCAACGCTAATGTCGTGCGTGTTGCCACTGATTATTTTGTCTCTTGTGCGTAGCTTGACCGGTGCTTCCACGGGGGTGCGTCTTTGCCTGATTTTACAAGTTTCACCATCTCCGCCTGGGCCTTCCACCGGTCCACCGTTGTAATGACGCTTGTAGAGGCGCAGAAACGCCTCTACAACCTCCGGGTCAAAAGATATTCCGCTCTGTTCACAGACCAAATCAAGTGCCACTTTGATTGGCATCGGCTCTCGGTAGTGACGTTTTGACGTGATTGCCTCAAAATAATCAGCGACTGCAACGATTCGAGCCCCAAGCGGGATAAGCTCACCCTTTAAGCCCTCCGGGTAGCCTGTCCCATCCCATTTCTCATGATGATACCCTGCGATTTCAGGAACTTCCTTGTATTTCCCTTCAAAGTTGATCCGCTGCAGAATATCGCGTGTCTGGAGTGAGTGTGTCTTGATTATCTCATACTCTTCCAGCGAGAGCCGCCCCTCTTTTTTCAGGATGGCGTCGGGCACACCAATCTTGCCATAGTCATGCAGTAGGGCGGCGACCCTGATGCATTCACGAAACTCAACTCCCAGACCCATCTCATCGCATATGCCAACCGAATATTCTGTCACTTTCTCGCTGTGACCGGCTGTTAAAGGATCCCGTGCATCGATCGATGCAGCGAGAACCTGCAATGTGGAACGGAACTCCTTGTCCTTGGCCAACAACAACTCAGCGTTGCGAATAGCGACTCCTATCACAGGTGCAATCCCCATAAGTAATGATTTATCTCTCTGCATAAGCGGGCGACTCGATTTGAGGTTGTCTACGGCCAGGACTCCGATTGACTCCCCTTCGCATATGATCGGGCAACATACGAAAGATTTGACCTTCAGAGCTTTTGCCAAGTTGATACTGTGGGAGGAATGGCGTTTTTCAAAGCTTTCAAAATCATCAACCAGGAATGGTAACTGGTTATTAAAGGCTTCGACGAAAACCCCGCGCGAGTTGGGATTGTCAAGCCTGAAGCTTGCTTGTTGTAAAATCTCACGGTGTTCGTCGATGTGTCCAAAACCGGCCCGATACTTCAGTTTGGTTTTTTTCTCGTCGGCGAGCAGGATCATCCCTCGGTCAAAATCGAGCCGTTTTTCAAGGATTTTGACAACCTTGCTGATCACTTTATCAATAGAACTCTGCAGGCTGATAGCGTGGCCGATTTCGCTCGTGAGCATTGCATTGTTGTAGTTGGCATCCAATTGGCTGATCAGCTGATTGCGTGATTCACTCAAATGACTCGTGCTAGAAGAAATCTCTCTCAAGTTTTCGCCGACGGCGAGACGGTCAAGCAGCAGGTAAATGCTTATTGACGCGGGCACGGTACAGAGCAATGCTAATGGTTCAACGAACAGAACAGGTACGCTTGCAAGAGGCAGAAACAGGGCAGAGATGTTCTTCCAGTGGTTCATCCGTGCCGCAGTCGAGATGCTCCACTTGACGATATATCGACAATGCCCCCCCCCCTCAAACATACATTCCGGATGATCCATGGAGATCAGGTCGTATCGGAAGGCCTTGATCATTGCTTCGAACAACCCCTGTCTGTTCTCACACTGGAAAGGCTGCTCTTTGCAATTATAGTGAGGCGTCACGATCAGCTCGACGGAGGTATCGTCGATCTTGCGAGAAATATAGGTTGACGATCTCACTAACTGCCTGGTGACATCGGCTATCTTTGAGAAAAACATATGCGGGTTGGTGAAGCTGAGGACATATGAGCGCATGAACCCGAAAGTCTCGGGGGTTATGACATATCGACCAGCATCCCTTGGCAGGTTGGGATTGTCGGTCAGTTCCATGGCCCGTTCTGTAAAGAGATTGATCTGCTTCTGGGTTAGCCAGTGTGATTGGTCGGCGGCTTCCCAGGGCATGATCTCCGCATAGGATAAGACCTCGTTAATGTCTACGTGGGGATATTGGTCACGAATCAGCCTGATGTACGGATCAATCAGGTGACTGTTGTATATCCCCTGCTCCTGTGAGGCCTTGTTCATCTGATTTTGGCTCTTTTCATAAAGTTGCGCAGGTAACGCATGTAATCATCCCAGTGGTGCGAGCTGAGGATGTTGCAGCAATAGGTTTTCTCGAAGGGTATGTTGTTCCTTTCCATGAACTCTTTCTGGAAAACCATCACGGGAAACTTGTTCAGGTTGAATTTAAGCGCCACCAGTGACAGCATGAATTTGAAGTCCTGTGTTTTGAACCCGGTGCCATCGACAACAAACACATGGGTCGCATTGTTGAGCTCAGAGAAATTCAGGCCGACATCAGTGCAGTTGACAGCCAGTACCGCTTTGAGTATGCCGTTTTTCCTGATGCTGATATGGTGAACTTCGCGTTTGAACCCTGATTTTGCATATTCGTTCGACAAATTACGATAGCTCAGTTTCTCTGTTGTTAGATCAAGTGCGTCTAGCAGGAGGCCTCCGGAGACTTTTTCATAGTAACCCCGAAGGTCTTCCAGATCGCCTTTTCTGGTTGCCGTCAATTCCCAGCGACCTTCCGGATCCCAATTGTCGTCCGTTGGGACCGCTTCAAAGATGAAATAAGCGAATTCGTCAATGGAACTGGCTTTTGGATTGTTCAGATATCGGGTCATGTTACCGAAAAACTTGACAGGAAATTTGTTGTTTGAACGATAGAAACCGGCAGTATAGTGCGTGTTCGACGAATCGATGAGATGTGTATCATTAATGAAATCGGACAGGCGTTCAAGAACGAGCAATCCTGATTTGCGATAACCACTCAGGGCGGCATGATGATGGAGACACCAGGTCTTCTCGTAGAGACGCAACATGGCAAAGTGACCAAGAATACGGTTATGCTCCATGTGGATGAAGTGTCGTGCAATCTTTGGTTGTTGTGTGTAAAGCTTGGCGTATGTTTCTTTGAATTCCGCTTTATTGCCGACCAGAGATGCGTATTTTTGCGGATAGATAAAGCCGGTTTCGAAGAAGAAATCCCATAGGGCGTCTATATCGACATGATTCGAAACATAGGTATCCGGGTCTTTGGCCTGTTGCAGCAGTGAGACCAATTCCATGTGCTCGATAGGGTCGATGTCCAGGAGAGCCAGCCCCACCTTCACTAATTCCTTTTCAGGCAGTTCCGTCCGATGAATGACTTGGGCCGTGCAGACAAGTTTTGATCTGCTGGTCAAGTAGATCCCTACATTTTCAAGAATCATGCCAGGGAGCAGTGTCGCTTCATCGATGGGTTCTATGATCGCGAACCCTGACCCTGAAAGGTTGACCATCTTGAGTGACATGGTTTTTTTGGTCAACGGATGGGTGAACGCGGCATTGAGGTTTGGCAAAAGTTCACGCCGATCTGAGCGGTATTCACGAGCACGATATCGTGGGAACTGGTTGCGGGTCGGCTTGAGCACGTATTCGCGGTTTGAACGAGAGTTTGTATGCCGAACGATGCTGCAATCGCCGACGTAGATAATTTTGGAGTCGTCTGCGAGGGTCAGATTCATCGGGATATTGCCGCTGATCCAGTCGAAGGTCTGTGGCGGGTTGGCCTGCAGGACAACCCGCATGTAGAAAGCATTGAAATCGACCAACTGCCCTTGGTAGATCGAACTGTTGGCGACAACGTTGACCTTGATGCCTGGACATGGAAATCTTTTGATGGTTCTTGCATGGGCCTCATGGCTTTCCTCCGGCAATCTGACTGTGACCTGACGGCCATTGATTGAGATCAGAGACGCTTCGACCTCGATAAGGCTCTGTCCGTCTGTCATGATGAAATTAGTCAGATCGTAGGCTTGGAAGCGCTGGTCATTCCCCTCTTCCTGCTCCAGCCAACAGCATTCGAGTTCAGCGTCCATGCATGGTTGGGGATGGGCTTGCATGGAGATGGTATGGTCGTGTTGCCTGTGTTTCAGGTTGAAAAGGATAGGCTCGTCTCTGAAGTTGAGAAGGTTGAGCTTGTTGATCAAACGGGAAAGGGAGACTCTCTGGTCCCGCTGCAAAGTCAACGGAAACGGGTGCACCTTGCTGGCAGATTGTGCCTCGATGGCGATGGTTTCGAGTCCCATATCGTTTTTATATCACCACATATGTCGCAGACAATGATGATATGTTAGGTTTAATTATATAAAAATTAATGTCAACTATATGTAAATTGAATCAAAAGTCAAGAAATTATATGCTCGTTACGCTATGGATATTTTGATAATAAGTTATATAGTTATACATAATATTATTTAAGTAATATAAATAAAACATAAATATGTTTAATTAAGTGTTTTTTTATGCGTGAAAGCCGGGTTTTCGAAAGGGTCGCAGAATACTTGAACTAGGATGGAATGGAGCGTTGCGAGTGAGTGATGAAGAGATAACGTTATTACGTCAGTTTTCCCCACTATCGTTGTGCCGTGTTCTCAACTGCCTTTCTTTTGCCCACCACTCGAGACGCTCGCGGATCATCTTTTCGTAACCGGAGTCCTTGGGTCGGTAGAATTTTGTATCGACGAGCGCTTCCGGGAGGTGCTTCTGGGTGACGACGCTGTCTGCTTGATCATGGGCGTACTGATAATCCTTGCCGTAGCCGAGGTCTTTCATCAGTCCGGTCGGCGCGTTGCGTAGGTGGTGAGGGACCGGCAGGGCGCCACTCTGGCGGACCTCCTTCTGGGCGGCACTGATGGCCTTGTAGGCAGCATTGCTCTTCGGCGCCGTGGCCAGATAGGTTGCCGCCTGGGCGAGTGGTATGCGCCCTTCGGGCATACCGATGAAATGCACCGCTTGCTGGGTGGCGACAGCCACCTGCAGGGCACGTGGGTCGGCGTTGCCGACATCCTCGGCCGCAAAAATAACCATGCGCCGGGCGATGAAGAGCGGGTCTTCGCCCGCCTCGATCATACGAGCCAGCCAGTAGATGGCAGCATCCGGGTCGGACCCACGCATGCTTTTGATGAAGGCGGAAATGACGTTGTAGTGCTCTTCAGCGCCCTTATCGTAAAGCAGTGGCGCTTTCTGCATGGCCGCAGCGACGTCCTCGTGCCGGATGATTTTTTCGCGAGACGTGGCGGCGGCAAGCTCAAGGGTGTTCAATGCCACCCGGGCGTCTCCATGCGCCTGGTCGGCGAGAAACTCTACGGCCTGGTCTTCAATGACGAACTTATGCGGACCGAGGCCCTCATCGGCAGAGAGCGCGCGGGTGACGAGCTTTTGAATGTCGCCGCTGGAGAGGGGTTCAAGAACAAAGACCCGCGAACGGGAAAGCAGCGCGGAATTGACCTCGAAAGAGGGATTTTCGGTGGTGGCGCCGATCATGATGATATCGCCGTTTTCTACCCAGGGGAGCAGGGCATCCTGCTGGGCCTTGTTGAAACGGTGGATCTCGTCGATGAACAGTAGGGTTCGCCGCCCATAGTAGTTTCTTTCCTGCTGCGCCTTGGCAACGACTTCGCGGATATCCTTGACGCCCTGCAGAACGGCCGAGAATGCAATGAAATGACTGCGTGTGGTTTTGGCGATGACTCTTGCCAAAGTGGTTTTACCGGTTCCGGGAGGACCCCAGAAGATAGCCGAGGAAAGCTGGTCCTGCTCGATCAGGAGGCGCAGGATGCCGTCTTCCCCCAGCAGATGCTGCTGACCGACCATCTCGTCGAGACGCTGCGGGCGCAGCCGTTCTGCCAATGGCGACAGCGCTTTAGCGGATGCTGCTGAAGAAAAAAGATCCATCTTTGCCATGGGGTTCGAGGTTGAAGATGAATGGTAGCACAGTGGGCTTGGCCGAACAAGCGCCAGGTGCCGTAAGTCATTGATAGGCATGGACTTTGGGGGTATGCTGTGATAAAGTCCCTCGGTCTGGAGGAAGTGGCTCTATGAAGCGTATCGGGATTTTTGCCAAGCGTCATCACAAGGACGCCGTCCGCCTTGCCGAAGAAGTCGTTGCCTGGCTGGTGGAACGCAATATCGAGGTCTTTGTCGACGAGCCTCTGGCCAAGGCCATGGCCAATGTCCCTGGTTATCCGAGCCAGGCCATCCCACCCCTGGTCGACATGGTTGTCGTGCTCGGCGGTGACGGCACCCTGCTCTCCGTCGCCCGGCTGATCGGCGACCTGCGCACCCCTATTCTCGGCGTCAACCTCGGCAGCCTCGGCTTCCTGACAGAAATAACCCGCTCTGAACTCTTTCCCATGCTGGAGCAGGTTGTCAAGGGGGAATTCTCGGTTTCCGAGCGCATGCGCCTTTTGGCTATTGTCCGGCGCAACGGCACAGAGGTCGCGCGTTATCGCGTTCTCAACGATGTGGTCATCAACAAGGGCGCGCTGGCCCGGATCATCGACATGGAAGCCTGGATTGATGGTGACTACCTGACGACTTTCAAGGCGGATGGCTTGATCGTCTCGACTCCGACCGGCTCGACCGGCTACAATCTGGCCGCCGGCGGACCGATCATATACCCCGGCAATCATTGCCATGTCCTCTCGCCGATCTGTTCGCATACCCTGACCAACCGGCCGATCGTGGTCTCCGATGAGGCCATGATCCGCATCGAAGTCAAATCCCAGGATGAAGATGTGGTCCTGACCGCCGATGGCCAGGAAGGGATGCCTCTGCGTGGCGGCGATGTTGTAGAACTACGCAAATCGAACCATTCGACGCTGTTGATCAAAAGCCCGAGTAAAGACTATTTCCAGGTTCTGCGTACCAAGTTGCGCTGGGGCGAACGGTAAACAGAATGGCGCAGGACGCGTGGCGCGGACAACCTCTTTATGCAAATTGCCTGCAACCGTTTAACGTTTCGCCGGGAAGTCTCCTTCCGAGAGGTGGGGGATGAAAGGCGAAAGAATTTGAATCTGTTTCATTCTATCAAGTTTCTGGAGAACCAGAATGCGTAAGACGTTCAAGTACAGAATCTATCCCTCGAAACAGCAGGTCGTTCAACTGGAGCGGACGCTGGAGGTGTGTCGGATACTGTATAACTCCTGCCTTGTGGATCGACGCAACCATTATGAGCAAACCGGCAAGGGATTGACCCGCGTCCGGCAGCAGGAAATCCTCAAAGCCGAAGAGGCTGGGTGCTGGTTCGAGAAAGTGGACCCTCGCCATACAAGCGTCGAATGCTCCGATTGTGGAACGAAGGTTTCCAAGACCCTGGCAACGAGGACGCACCGCTGTCCGGGTTGCGGGCATGTCCTGGATCGCGATCACAACGCAGCACTGAATATTCTTTCTAGGGCAGGGACTGCCCGAATCCACGCCTGTGGAGAATCCTCTGACGGCGGAACGGTTCGCAGGAACCGGTCTACGAGTCATGGTTCGTTGACACAGGAAGCTCCGTCGCTTGCGGCGGGGTAGTTCACTGATGTTATGAAAACAGCTGTTTTTATATTGTTTGCCTTTACCTTGTCACGCGCTACGCGCCACGTGCCACGATCCCTATGCTCCTCAACCTGACCATCACCAACTTTGCCATTATCGATCGTCTCGACGTTCAGTTCGAAGAGGGGTTCAACGTCCTGACCGGAGAGACCGGTGCCGGCAAGTCGATCATTCTCGATGCCTTTGGCCTATTGCTGGGCGATCGGGCGCGCCCAGACCTGGTCCGGGCTGGTGCTGGCGAAGCGACGGTCGAAGCTCTGTTCGAACTGACCGGGCGTGACGATATCCGCCAGTCACTCGCCGAGGCAGGTTTCCCCGCCGATGAAGAACTGGTCCTGCGGCGGGTCGTGCAAAGCGGCGGCCGCAGCCGGGCCTATGTCAACGGTAGCCTGGCAACTCTTGCCCAACTGCAGCCGCTGGCAGAACAGCTGGTGACCATGTGCGGTCAGCATGAGCATCAGACCCTGCTGCAGCGCCATGTTCATCTTGCCATCCTTGACCGTTTCGGGATGCTTGATCAACCGGTCCACGCTTATCGCGATGCCTACCAAAGAATGCAGGGCGTGGCCCGACAGCTCGAACGACTGGATCATGCCGAGCGTGACCGCCAGCAGCGGCTTGATCTTCTGCGCCATCAAGTCGCTGAAATCGAAGCTGCACAGCTCTCGATTGCCGAGGAAGAAGGCCTTCCGGCCGAACGGTTGCTGCTGCAGAACGCAGAGCGCCTGGCGGGGATTACGCAAGGCGGCTACGAGGATCTCTATGAGGCTGATGGTGCCGTATGTGAAATTCTCGGCCGTCTGACGGCTGACCTGCAGTCGGTTGCAGCGATTGACCCGGAGCTAGGAAGGCTTGCCGAGGCGTTGCAGCGCAGTCTCTATGAACTTGAAGATGTCTCGGCGCAACTGCGTTCCTACCTCGGCCGCATCACATTTGAACCAGATCGGCTCGAAGCCATAGAAGAGCGCCTCTCGGTTTTGATCCGGCTCAAGCGCAAATATGCACCGAGTGTCAGCGAAATCCTGGCCCTGCATGACGGCTTGGCTGCCGAGGTCGCCGAGTTGGAGAATGCTGGCGAAACCCGTGACACTCTTACCAATGATCTGCAGGCCCTTGCCGAGTCCTGTCGCCAGTTGGGTGAAGACCTTTCTGCATGCCGCCGGCGGGCGGCAAAGCAGATGGTGACAACTCTTGTCGCCGAACTGGGTGATCTGGCTATGTCCGGAGCTGCATTCGAAGTTGATTTTGCTCCCTTGCCCCATCCTGGCCATGATGGTTTGGAAAAAGTTGAATTTATGATCAGTTTGAACCCGGGAGAGCCACTCATGCCTTTAGCAAGGGTTGCCTCGGGGGGGGAACTCTCCCGTTTGATGCTGGCGCTCAAGCGTCTTGCTCCAGAGGCCGATAGCGTGCCGACAGTCATCTTTGATGAAGTGGATGCCGGAATTGGTGGTGCCGCGGCGACGGCCGTCGGTCGGAAGTTGCGAGCGGTCAGTCGCTCAGCGCAGATTCTTTGTGTCACTCATCTGCCCCAGGTCGCGGCCTTTGCCGACCATCACTACCGCGTTATAAAGCAGGAGACGGCAGGGCGTACTCTGGCGGCAATGGAACACCTGTCTGGTGAAGAGAGAGTGCAGGAGATGGCACGCATGCTTGGCGGGGCGCAGGTGACCGAGCAGTCCCTGCTGCATGCGAAAGAACTTATTTCCACTTCGGCAGCTGTCTGAAAAGGCGGTTGCTTCCGGGAGCATTTATGATTCGCAAGGCTATTCTTAAAGACGCTCGTCAAATCCACAAACTGCTGTTGGCGTATGCCAAGGACGGACTGGTGTTGCCGCGGTCGCTCATGGAGATTTTTGAAGCGATCCGTGATTTCTATGTATTTGTCGAAGGGGACCGGGTTGTCGGGGCAGCCGCTCTGAATATCTGCTGGGAAGACCTCGCCGAAGTGCGCTCACTGGTGGTTCACGAAGATTTTGGCGCGCGCGGCATCGGCAAGCTTCTGGTGGAAGCCTGCATATCCGAAGCGCGCCAGCTTGGAATTGGCAGGATTTTTGCTTTGACATATCAACAGACGTTTTTCGAAAAACTTGGGTTTGCTGTGATCGAGAAGTCAGAGCTGCCCCAAAAGATCTGGGGGGATTGCATCAAGTGTGCGAAGTTCCCGGAATGCGATGAAATAGCGCTCAGTATGACTCTCTGAGGGTGCATGGCCCGTTGGTGGCATGGCTGGAACCGCTGTCGATCTGAGCATTTAGACTTGACAGTGTGCCTGCCAATACTTTATTAATGAGCGACGAAATCCAGCAGGTTTAGGGTTTCTTGGGAGGTTTCAACTTTGCCGGCAAAGCGTTTTACAATACTGATCATACCGGAGGGTTCGCATCAGGTGCGGCGGTTTGCCTTGCGCAGCGCGGTTCTCAAGTGGACTCTTGCCGTCTCTGTGTTTTTGGCCCTGGGCCTGACCGGCTTGATCATCGATTACGTATTGACCAATCTTGATCGCAACGAACTGCAGCGCCTGCAGGTTGAAAACCTGTCACAGCGCGAGGAGTTGCACCGTCTGGCGGTGAAACTCGAAGATTTGCGTCAGGAATTGGTGGTTGTGGCGCAGAATGATGCCAAGGTGCGTGTCATGGCAAAGCTGTCAGCGCCGAAGAGCGACAGCATGGCGGGAATCGGTGGGCCGTCCAAGGGGGATCCTCTGGGCAGTGAGTTCAACGATATCCAGCAGCGCATTGATGAAGTCCGTCGACAGATCGACCTGCGCCGTGAAAGCCAGGAGGAGATTCAGGGGATTCTTAACGACCAGCGCTCTTTACTTGCTGCCAAGCCTTCGGGCTGGCCTGTTAAAGGCTGGTTGACGTCAAGTTTCGGTCTGCGCAGGGATCCCTTTACCGGCAAGCGCAAAATGCACGAAGGTCTTGATGTCGCTGCACGCACCGGCACTCCCGTGTACGCCACTGCTGACGGCATCGTCAGCAGCGTCAGAACGGAACCCGGCTATGGCAAGGTGGTCACGATCGATCATGGTTATGGTTACCGCACTGTTTACGGGCATAACTCCAAATATAACGTCAAGGTCGGCCAGCGGGTCAGACGTGGTGACCTGATCGCCGCGGTCGGTAATACCGGCCGTTCGACGGGTTCACATGTGCACTATGAGATCCGTCTCAACGGTGTGCCCGTCAACCCTCGTAAATATCTTTAACCTCCGATTATATCCCTTGCATCTGAACCCGGTTTTAACCGGGTTTTTTTTGTTTCTGCTCGGGCCTCTTGACAACCCATGAAACCATGATAAGAAACTTGTCATTCGTCGATGGGAAAAATATTTGAATTCTGTAAATTTAAGTATGTTTAGCTAGTTGACTAATAGAAAATATTCGTTAATCTTTCTTTTGTGAAACTTTAATTAATGATCCGTTCTGGATCTTAATAGTAACGATGACAAAAAATATAAAGGAGAAAAATAATGAAAAAGGTTTGCAGGCCGTTGTTAGTCGTCATGTCACTTGTTCTTGCATTGGGCTTGGCCCTTCCTCTCGCAGCTTCAGCGGAGATGGTTAAAAAGGTCGATAACTTCGTTGTCGTGCTTGATCAGTCAGGTTCGATGGCTCAGGCCAAAGTGATGGCAGGTCACCAGAAGCTCGACCGTGCGGTTACGTCCGTCGCCGCTCTTGACCAGGTGGTACCCAACCTTGGTTACACCAGCGGGGTTGCCACTGTCGCTCCCTTTAAAACAGTCAGTGCTCCGGCGGCCTACTCGAAAGGTGCTGTAGGTTCAGCTGCCGCCGGGATTGTCCCCCCTTTCAACCATATGACGAACCTGGGTGATGGTCTGGTGAGTGTGGATCCAGTTATTGGCACGCTTTCGGGTAAAACGGCGCTGATCCTCTTTACTGACGGCGCGTCGAATGAAGGCGCCGACGCTGTTGCTTCGGCACAAGCCCTTTATGGCAAATATGGTTCTAACCTCTGCATCCATGTCGTCAGCTATGCTGACACGCCCAAAGGGCAGCAGATCGTAGACGGGATTCGCGCACTCAATGGGTGCAGTGTAGTCGCCGACGCCAAAACGATTGAAACCGACGCCGGGATGGCCAAATTCGCCAAGGATGTCCTTTACGATGAAGTCCAACCCGCACCGAAACCGGTTGCCGCGCCTGTTCCTGTCCCTGTTCCTGTTCCGGTTCCGGTCGCGAAGAAGGAGATCATCACTTTCAACCTGCTGTTCGGCTTTGACAAGTCGGCGATCACTGATGAGATGATTCCCGTTCTTGAGCAGGCCAAGATGATTCTGCAAGAAGATGCTGCCGTTAACTTCGTGGTGTCCGGGCATACCGACGCAACCGGTCCCGAAGTTTACAATCAGGGTCTCTCCGAACGGCGTGCGGCTTCGGTGAAAAACTGGTTGGTCAGCAACGGTGTCGCGGCCGCTCGACTGGAGGCCGTAGGCTACGGCGAGACCCAGCCGAAGTATGACAACACCACCAAGGAAGGTCGCAAGCTCAACCGCCGTGTCGAGCTTCAATCCAAGTAATTTGTCAGTCTGAACATGTAAAAAGGTCTCTTGTCCCCGGCCAGGTGCTAACACCTGGCCGGGTTTTTTTATACTGTAATGACCTTAGGACACGGTATACTCTTGCAAAAATCGTTTGATTTAACGGTTGCAGATGACATAAATTGTCTTTTGACGGCCTTGACAGTGGCTGCCTCGGCTCTGAAAGTTGACTTGTTAAGGGCCTTCTTTGCTGTGATATCAAGCGGTTAATCTCATCTGGCTGCAGACTGGTATGATCATTGCTCATATAATTGATCAATCATATTGTTCTGCAGGAGGTGCCCCATGAATATCGTTTTAAGAAGTACATTGTTTGCGGCCCTGTTCTTTTCCCTGACGATGCCGGTTATGGCTGGTGACGTGTTGGATCAGGTCAGCTATGCAAAGGTCAACCCGCCCGCTGTTCAGGAAAATGTCTTCAAAGATAAAGACCTGGCCAGTAAAAATGCTGATTTTCAAGGCTTCGCCAAGACCAAGGTTGAGCAGCTGAACCGTAATCACATGTTCTCCCGCTCGCGCATGGAAATCACCAAGCAGCCAGACGGCACATATCGTGCCCGTTACCATCAGATTGACGACACATCGCTGGGTGTCATCGTGCGTCGGTCGCAATCCAAGTCGATTCCTTTTGTGGGGATCCTTTCCTACACGGAGCAGGTTTTTGAATCTGTAGCCAAATCACCGGACCAATTCAAACATAGCTCCTTCGCTGTAGTGGAAGTCATTCCCAACAGGCATATCTTCAGCTACCAGAAGGGGCGCTGGAATTAGTTACAAATAGCTTCCGGCGTCACTGCCGGAGTAGAAAATGTAAGCGTCAAGGCCCCGGAAACCTCCGGGGACTTGACGCTTGTTTGTTTTATCTGTGAAAAGAAGGAACAGACTCCTTTTTAGACGTTTCTGCCGCGACCCTTTAACCTTGTGAGAGTTCTCACTGCTGTGCTAAAATCCGCAATTCTGACTGAACCGATGGTCGGATGATTAAAATAATGTTCACCGGCTAGATTGCCGGTATGGAGCTACAGATGATTGGAACCATCGTGAAAAAGATCGTTGGCAGTAAAAACGATCGTGAACTGAAACGACTGCAGCAGTCGGTTGAACAGATCAATGCCCTCGAACCTCAAGTCAAGGGGTTGTCAGATGCCGCGTTGACTGCAAAAACGGTTGAATTCCGGGAACGCCTGCAGCAGGGGGCAACCCTCGATGATCTGATGGTTGAGGCATTTGCCGTGGTTCGTGAAGCCGCCGTGCGTGTCCTGGGGATGCGGCACTTCGATGTTCAGTTGATCGGCGGTATGGTTCTGCATGCCGGCAAGATTGCCGAAATGAAGACCGGTGAAGGCAAGACCCTCATGGCAACACTGCCCGTGTACCTCAATGCTCTGGCGGGCAAAGGAGTGCATGTTATTACGGTCAACGATTACCTGGCCAAGCGTGACGCCGAATGGATGGGAAAGGTTTATAATTTTCTCGGGCTTGAAGTCGAATGCATCGTGCACGGTCGTACCGATGCGGAGCGGAAGGCTGCATACCGGGCCGACATCACTTACGGGACCAACAACGAGTTCGGTTTCGACTACCTGCGTGACAACATGAAGTTTGCGCTGGCTGATTATGTTCAGCGCGAGCACTTCTTTGCCATTGTCGACGAAGTTGACTCCATTCTGATTGACGAGGCCAGGACCCCTCTGATTATTTCCGGTCCCAGCAACGTAACCAGCGAGCTTTACTACGCCGCGGAAAAAGTAATCCCCCGTTTGCAGAAGGGCGAGATGATCGAAGACCGCGACGGCAGTGTCGGTCGGACTGTCGGACCTATACCGGCGATTACACCGTAGATGAAAAATCCAAATCGGCAACCCTCACCGAGGCAGGAGTGCTGAAACTTGAAAAATTACTGGGTGTAGAGAATCTGTATGAGCCGAGTAATATGCCGATTCTGCACCATGTCAACCAGGCCTTGAGGGCGCATGCTATCTTCAAGCGCGATGTCGATTACGTGGTCAAAGATGGCGAGGTCATCATTGTAGACGAATTCACCGGGCGGCTCATGCCCGGTCGGCGCTGGAGCGACGGTCAGCATCAGGCGATCGAGGCAAAGGAAGGACTGAAGATCGAGCGTGAGAACCAGACGCTGGCGACGATCACCTTCCAGAACTACTTCCGCATGTACGAAAAACTGTCGGGTATGACCGGTACGGCTGATACCGAAGCCGCCGAATTCAGCGAGATTTACAAGCTCGATGTGGTTGTCATCCCGACCAACCGGCCGATGGTCCGCATCGACCAGGCCGATGTCATCTACAAAACCGAAATGGAGAAATTCCGCGCGGTGATTGACGATATCGTCGGCCGCCACGCGACCGGTCAGCCGGTGCTGGTCGGCACCATCACCATCGAGAACTCGGAAATACTTTCCGAGTTGTTAAAGAAACGCGGCGTTCCGCACAACGTGCTGAATGCCAAGCAGCACGAACGTGAAGCCGAAATTGTGGCTCAGGCCGGTCGCAAGGGTGCAGTGACCATTGCGACCAACATGGCCGGCCGCGGGACTGACATTGTCCTTGGCGGCAATGCCGAGATGATGGCCAAACGCGAGGCAGCAGGCGCCGAAGACCCGCCGCAGGTTTACGTGCAAGCCATGATGAAGTTCAAAGATCTTTGCGCGGCTGAGAAGCAGGAAGTCATTGCTGCGGGTGGGCTCTATATCCTGGGTACCGAGCGTCACGAGTCACGACGTATCGATAACCAGCTGCGAGGTCGTTCGGGTCGCCAGGGCGACCCGGGTGAAAGCCGTTTCTATATGAGCCTCGAAGACGACCTCCTGCGCATTTTCGGGTCGCACCGGGTTTCTTTCGTCATGGAGAAGCTTAAGGTCCCCGAGGGTGAGGCGATTGAGCATGGCATGATTTCCAAGGCGATCGAGGGCGCTCAGAAGAAGGTCGAAGCTCACAACTTCGAAATCCGCAAACACCTCATCGATTATGACGATGTCATGAACCGCCAGCGCGATGTCATCTACACTCAGCGCAAAGAAGTTCTCGCCGGAGAGTTTATTCGTGCAACCATCGAGGACATTCTCGATGAGACGGTTGAAGACATGGTGGTGAGCTTCTGCCCGGAGAAGACCCCTTCTGCAGGTTGGAACTGGGAGAGCCTGGCCGTTGATTTTGTCAGCCAGTTCAACTTTTCCCCAGTGCTTCCGGAAGCTGAAAAAGATCTCAAGCCTGCCGATATTGAAGAGACACTCAAGGAGCAGGTCGCAACACGCTTGGCCGAGCGGACCGAAACTTTTACGCCGCCGGTCATGGAGCATCTGATGAAGGTTCTCCTGCTGCAGACAATTGATACCCAATGGCGGGACCATCTCCTGTCGATTGACCACCTCAAAGAAGGGATCGGCATGCGGGCTTATGCGCAGCGCAACCCTAAAGAGGAATACAAGCGCGAAGCTTATGCGCTCTTCATGGAGATGATGGGTCGCATCCGTCAGGAAGTTACCCAGAAGCTGTTCCGTGTCCAGCTGGCTCGCGAGGAAGAAGTCGCCGAAATGGAAGCCAAGCAACGTCGTGAGCGCCTGGCCCTGACCAGACAGAGCGGGCCTCAGCCCGCTGTTCAGGAGCCAACCAAGCGTGAGGCTGACAAGGTTGGCCGCAACGATGCCTGTCCGTGTGGAAGTGGTAAGAAGTACAAGAAATGTTGTGGGCAGTAGCCCTGAATTAAACCATCGGGAGGGTGCGTATGGCTACAGGTCATGATGAGGCGACCTGTTTCAGGCTGCTTCTTCTGGAAGCGAGGCCGGCCAGCCTTGCCGTTGCTCGTACTCCCTGGTCTGAAGCCGGGATTGTTGTCAGGGATATTGCTCAGGGACAGGGCGTCGCAGACCAGATTTCCCGGGAAAAGGTGCAGATGGTTTTCTGTGACCTTACCGAGGAGGACAGCCCGGGGCTTGACGTCCTGCAACAGATCCGCCGCGTTCATCCCCATCTGCCACTGGTCGCTGTCTTGCCCGTGCAGGACTTCAACTTGTCTCTCACCGCGTTTCGCAACGGTGTCGATGACATCCTGATTCACCCCCTCCAACAGGAAGAGCTCCTGGAGACCAGGAAGCGCTTGTCAAAGATTGAGACTCTAGATGCACAGCATGCGCGCACCCAGCAGATGGCCAAGCGCTCTCTGGATGACCTGGTTCTGCTCAAGGCTGTCGGCTGAGACTGCGTCCAGTGTTGAAGAACTACAGAAACGGCTGGAGCGAATTGTCGAACTGATCCAGTCTGCTCTTGCCGTGGATATCGTCTCCCTGATGCTGGTCGATGACGTGGGCAGACTGAAGATTCGCGCCGCTTGTGGCTTGCCTGATAAAACCACAATCACTCCCGGCGAAGGCGTCTCCGGTTACGTCATGGAACATGGCGAACCGGTATTGATTGACGATCTGTCGAGCGATGGGCGGTTCCCGACACGGGGTGGCGTCGCCCGCTACCGGACCGGTTCACTCCTGTCGGTGCCGATCCGCTACCAGCAGCGCATCATGGGGGTGCTGAACGTCAACAATAAGCGCAACGGTGAAGCTTTGACCGGAATCGACCAGGACCTCTTGCTGATGATTGCTCAGCAGACGGCCCTGGCTATTGAGAACATGAAGCTGGTCGGCAACTTGCACGCAAAGAACCTGGAAGCCGAGCGCGCACATGCGGATCTGGTCAAGCTTCACCAACAGCGCACCCGCTTTGTCTGCAATCTGTCCCATGAGTTGAAGACGCCATTGACCTTCGTGCTCGGCTTTGCCGACCTGCTGCTGAATTTTTTCGACCAAATAGACCTCGCCAGAATGCGCGAATACATCAACGGAATCTACACCGAGGGGAAACAACTCGAACATCTTCTGACCGGTATGCTGCGCCTTTTCTCCATTGATTCAGGGAGTGAAAGCTGGCATTGGCAGGGCCTTGCCCTCAAGGATTCAGTTGCACGTTACTGCGTGAACATGAGGCAGATATCGTCAAAATGGAACTGAATCTTCAGGTTGATCTTCCCGATGAGTTGATGACAGTCTCGGGAGATCAGGATAAACTGGACTTGCTGTTTGACGCGCTTGTTGATAACGCCGTCAAGTTCAACCGACAGGGCGGTCGCCTGTCAACCCGCGCTGCTAATCTGATGCTGCACGGGCAGCCTGCTGTTTATCTGCAGATTGCCAATCAGGGGCAAACGGTGTCGAGAGAACACGCTGAGGATATTTTTCAGGAGGACTCCCAGCTTGGCGACCTGACTGATGGTAAACCCCGCGGCGTCGGTATCGGCCTGGCAACGTGCCGGGCGCTTCTGCGGCAGATGAACGGTGATATTTTTCTCGAGCCTGTCGAAGAGGAGGGGACAACGATCGGTCTCCTCCTGCCGACCAGGCACTATAAATGGAGCAGACCAATGGCTGAATCAGTTCACGTTGTACCGAAGGGATTTAAGGCGGCCGCGTGTAGTGCCGGCATCAAGAAGTCCGGAAAACTTGACCTGGCTCTGATCTGCGCTGACAAACCGGCGGATTGTGCCGGAGTTTTTACCACCAACAAAGTGGTTGCGGCGCCGGTCAAGCTAACCGAGTCCCGGGTGCGCCAGGGGCTTTGCCAGGCGATCTTGGTCAACAGCGGCAACGCCAATGCCTGTACTGGTGACCAGGGTCTGCACAACGCCCGCCGTTGCGGCGACCTGGTTGCCGAATGTCTTGATATCGCACCGCAGATGGTTGCGGTGTCCTCGACCGGCGTCATCGGGGCCCCGCTGCCAATGCACTGTTTCGAGGAGTACATCCCGAACCTCTGCCGAATGTTGAGCCGCGACCAGTTCGAAGGTGTTGCCAGGGCCATAATGACAACCGACGCGTTCCCGAAAATGAGCAGTCGGAGTATCGAGGTCGGCGGGCAGGAAGTGCGCCTCCTCGGCTTGGCCAAGGGCGCCGGAATGATCCACCCTGATATGGCAACCATGCTGGCCTTTGTCGTTACTGATGCAGTGCTTGCTGACGATTTGCTCGAGCGGTCTTTGCGGCAGGCTGTGAATGGATCCTTTAACCGGATCACTGTTGACCGTGACACTTCGACCAACGATATGGCCTTGTTGCTGGCCAGCGGAGAGGCGGAAAACCAGGAGATCACCGAGGGCTCTCCTGAGTTGGCGTTGTTCAATGGCGCATTGCATGAAATCCTGCTCGACCTTGCGAAGATGATTGCCCGCGACGGAGAGGGGGCGACCAAGCTGGTACGTATCCAGGTCAATGGGGCGAGAAGCGATGAGGAGGCGCTGGTCGCTGCACGTAGTGTCGCAACGTCGCAACTTGTCAAAACTGCTTTTTTTGGCGAAGACGCCAACTGGGGCAGAATTATCGCTGCGGTCGGTTATTCCGGGGCCGAAGTCGACCCCGACCTGGTGAGCATGCTTTTCGACGATGTCCCGATGGTGGCGCAAGGGGCTTGGCCTTGGTCCTGAACAGGAAGCAAAAGCCAGTGAAATTTTCAAGAATCCTGAGTTCACTGTGACAATCGACCTTGCCCTGGGAGAGGGTCAGCGCCTATTACTACACCTCCGATCTCTCCTATGACTACGTGCGAATCAACGCGGCGTATCGCACCTAAGCGGTAAAAGTACGCAGAACCGAAAGCAACCTGCAAAGCGGTCAATATGGATTCTCCGGCAAAATTTATCGACCATACCCTGTTGAAGGCTGATGCAACGGAAACCGATGTCGCAGGACTCTGCGAAGAGGCCGTCGAACACGGCTTTGCCTCGGTATGCGTAGCTCCATGCCACGTTGCCCAAGCAGCCCGGCTTCTTTACGGGTCTGACGTTGCGGTGGGCACGGTGGTCGGTTTTCCTCTGGGGAGCAACACGACCGCAACCAAGGTTTTTGAAACCCGCCAAGTGATAGAGTCGGGTGCTGGCGAGGTCGATATGGTGATCTCCATAGGTGCGGCCCGAGCTTTAGATTTCACTGCTGTTCTCGAAGATATCCGCCGGGTCGTTGCCGCTGCGGAGACCGCTGTGGTCAAGGTGATCATCGAGTGCTGCCTGTTTGATGACGCCTTGAAACGTCGGCTGGCAGAACTGGTTGCGATAAGCGGTGCTGACTACGTCAAGACCTCAACCGGTTTCTCTGCATCGGGCGCGACTGTCGAAGACGTCCGCCTGCTGGCAGAGACAGTGTCAGCCAGGGTCAAGGTTAAGGCGGCAGGAGGCGTACGTGACTGGCCGACCTGTCTGGCCATGCTGGAGGCCGGCGCCAGCCGCATCGGCACCAGCGCCGGTGTTGACATTGTGCGGCAATGGCGCGAAAGCTGTGGTTTGTCATGACGATGAAGAGAGGACGCGTCATCTGGATCGTGCTTGATGGCGTCGGTCTTGAAGCTGCACCTGATGCGAAAAGTTATGGTGATGAAGGTGCCGCCACCTTGCCCCATGTGGCAACAGCGTGCGGCGGACTGACTTTGCCGAATCTCGGCGCACTCGGGCTTGGCAACCTGGCCGCCATCCAAGGTGTGCCACCCCTTGAGAACCCGCGGGGAGCTTACGCTCGGCTTGCCGAGCGTTCTGCCGGCAAGGACAGTATCATTGGTCACTGGGAACTCGCCGGCGTGGTCCTGGATCGGCCCTTTGCGACATATCCGCAAGGCTTTCCGGAAAAACTGGTCGCTGAATTCGCCGAGATCGCCGGTGCCTGGCCACTCGGCAATGTTTCGGCGAGCGGCATCTCGATTCTCAATGAATACGGAGACGAGCATGTCAGAACCGGCCGACCGATTCTTTATACCAGCGTTGACTCGGTCTTTCAGGTCGCCGCACATGAAGAGGTTTTACCGCCGGCGGAGCTCTATCAGCTGTGTCGTGGGGCCAGGCGGCTGGTTGACAGCTATGATATCGCCCGCGTGATTGCCAGGCCATTCGTCGGCAACGTGCAGCGACGGTTTCCGCCGCTCGCCGCGCCGCAAGGATTTCCCCACGCCGCCACCGCAAGCGACCTTGCTCGAATGTTTGACTGCCCAGGGGTACACTGTCGCTGCCGTGGGGAAGATCTCCGACCTGTTTGCCGGGCGTGGGATTTCGCGCAGCACGACAACGGAGGATAATGCCGATGGCATGGACAAGATCCTGACTTGCTCTTGCCGGCCTGGAGAGTGGGTCTGGTGATGGCCAATTTGATCGACTTCGACATGGTTTACGGGCACCGCAACGATGCTGCCGGCTTCGGCCTGGCCCTCGAGGAGTTTGACGCATGGCTGCCGCGACTATTCGAGGCCATGCACCCTGAGGATCTTCTGGTGGTCAGCGCCGATCACGGTTGCGACCCGACAACCGCCGGGACGGATCACTCCCGCGAGTATGTGCCGTTGCTGATCTGGTCGAAATCGATGCAGAAGGGGGTTGCTCTGGGTGACCGCCAGTCATTTGCCGATGTTGCGGCAACCCTGGCGGCATACTTCAGTGTGCCGGGAGTTGCCGCGGGAGAAAGTCTGGCGGCTCTGCTAGGTTGGCAAACAGGGTCAGTTCTTGAGCTGTTCCGCGGCAAAATCGCCGACCCCATCACGACTGGTTGAAACCTCTTTGAGGAAATGTTCCTTGATGTACAGCTGCAGCTGCTGCTTGTGATTCTCCGGGACATCATCAAAGCCGACACCGAAGCCCTGGAAGTAATTGTTTGCAGCTTCCGGCTCGATGACATACAGAACCGTTGATTTGACTTCGATCTCTTTGCAGTGTCCGAGTAAAGGGAAGACCACGGTAACGCGATCGCCTTTTTTGACCCGCGCCGCAGACTTGAAGAAGAGACCGCACATACTGAGGTTGAGAACCTCTGCAAGGGTGAAGGCATCGTCGTCAATGCTGTACATCCCGGGCAGCCTCAAGCGCAAACGCAGGTTGTGCCGAGGATGGTTTTCCACTTTCCGCTGGATAAAGGAGAAAAGCTCGAAGAGCTCGAAAGGGACATCGAGTGTCTCGCTGGGTGTTACCTGGAAGGGTCTTGCCCCATTCTGTTTGAGGGCAATCACAGGCAGGACCCCTGATTTGACCTTGTCTTGCGTGTCCGGGTCAAGAGACAGAGTCGGGGCAGCCAAAAGCTCCTCACCAATAATCAACAGGCAGGGTGAGCTTTCCAGACAGGAAGGTCATGACCTGCTCTGCTTTACTGGTAGACAGAACGCGATACCCCCAGTGCTTGAGTATCGGCTCCAGCGTTGCGAGCAGATCGGAGCGGTTATCGGCGACTAAAATGCTTTTCATCGTTTCGTTAAGTTTCTTTAGCGGGGTTTTGTGTTGACAGTGGTTCTGATTGCCCTATGCGGTAAAGCCTCTCGCGCTGAACAGATGAGCAATTTAACGTATTCGGCAATTTGAGCAAAGGAGAAAATTGCATATTTCGATATCTGCTGGTTGCGAGTGCCTTTCTGTCGATGTTGCTGTGCGCCGGTCATGCACTGGCGGTCGAAGTTGTTGAGGCTGTCATAACCACTGCGGTTGTTGACCGGGAACCCGTTGATGAAGTCGAGGTTTTCCAGTCCAGAATGGCAAGCTTTACTGTTTCACCAGGATCACCGGCGCCGCCGAAGCGACTTTTGTCTACTCTCTCTGGTTTCGTGGTGTGCAATTGATGTCGCGTCTTGAACTGCCGGTAAATTCCCCGGACTGGCGGACCTGGCCGGCCAAGAAGTTCCTGGAAGATGACGTTGGTGAGTGGCGTCATCGAGATTCAGGACGCCACGGACATGGTCATAAGGCAAATCGCATTCCAGTTGCGGTGCGTGCGAGCCCCGTCAAATGTCAACGCCTGCCGGGAGTGTGGCTTGGGAATAAAAGAACCTCCTGAGTCAATCAGGAGGTTCTCAGCTGAGAGGTTGCGCTAACCTTTAGACGTTCTTCTTGCTTCTGCCTTTGCCGCGAGCAGCACGAGCTTTGGCAAGTTTTTCTCCAAGGCCACGATCGATTGCCATCTGCCGGCGTGTTTCCGAGTAACTTTTTGACGCCAGTGACTGCGAACGGGGGATGTCGAATTGTTTGCGGTATTCCGAAGCGGACATCTCATGGGATGTCTTGAGGTGACGAGAGAGGGTCTTCATGCCTTTACCGCAAATCATGCAGAAGATCTTGTCCTTGCCAAAAGCTTTTTTGCGGGAAACGGCTGGACCCTGTTCTTCCTCAACTGTGTCCGCAATGACTTCACCTTTTTCGAGACTGTTGAGCGCATTGTAGACATCGACAAGTTCTGAAACAAGTTCCTCTTTAGTCATGTTGGTTGTCGAGGCATGTGCTGCCACGATCTCTGCTGCCATTTCAAGAATTGTTGCCATTGTTTCCTCCTGATTTGTTATTGCGATAATTTTTCAAAAATCTATGTGAACTAACTATAGTAATACAAGTTTTTTCTGTATAATCAAGTGGAAAAAATGTAAGTAAGCTTATGGGCCGTTTTTTTGTTTCTATAAAAATGGAAATTGGCTTAAATATAAAAATAAAAAACAAATATATTGAATATTGAAATGCTTCAGAAGAAATGGTTTGAAAATATAATATAGTTCTTGTAAAAATCATGGAATTTTTTTCGCAAATAATTATAGAACTTGTCATTTCCCCTTGTTGCTTTTTGCAAAAGTGGAGTAACGCATGATTATACGACAGGTCACTGAAACGGCAGAAAACAGTCTGCTGTGTGATTTTGCCAGTCATAGTAAAGTTTCAAAGGGCAGGCGGGTTGCAGAAGAGGCTTGCCCGGTACGAACGATTTTCCAGGTCGACCGTGATCGTATCCTGCACTGCAAGGCTTTCCGCCGGCTGAAATATAAAACTCAGGTTTTCCTCTCTCCAGAGGGCGATCATTATCGTACACGTCTCACCCACACCCTTGAAGTCAGTCAGGTTGCCAGGACCATGGCTCGGGCGTTAAGACTGAATGAGGACCTTACCGAAGCGATTGCTCTCGGTCACGATCTTGGTCATACCCCCTTCGGCCACGCCGGTGAGCGTGTGCTTGCCGAATTGCTGCCGGCAGGATTCCATCATGTCAACCAGAGCCTCAGGGTTGTCGAAGTGCTTGAGAAGAATGGCTCTGGTCTCAACCTCTCCTGGGAGGTGCGTGATGGCATTCTTCGGCATTCGAAAGGGCGTGGGGCCTTGATGGGGCAAAGTTGCACTGACCTGCCTGCGACGCTTGAGGGCCAGTTGGTCCGTTTGTCCGATGTCATCGCTTATGTCAACCACGACCTGGACGATGCCATCCGGGGTGGATTGATCAACCGGGATGATGTGCCGTCAAACTTGCGCCGCACCCTTGGAGAACATTCGTCGCAACGCCTGAACACCATGATCATCGATCTGATCGAGACAACCCTGGCGAATCATTACGCTGCGGTGCAACTCTCTCCCCGCGTCGCTGAACAAGTGACGGCACTACGTGATTGGCTACATGTCAATGTCTATCGTGCGATATCGGTCGAAGATGAATTTCGCAAGGCCAGCCGTGTCCTCAGGGAATTGTTCCTCTATTTCGTCGACAAACCCGAAGAGTTGCCTGCTTATGGAGGCCGGAGAGAGGATGGCGAGGGGAAAGAAACGGCTGTTACAGATTTCCTTGCCGGGATGACCGACCGCTATGCCATGAACCTCTACCAGAAGCTCTTTTTCCCCCAACCGTGGAAGCCTCTTTAGGGAGGCGCGGGGAAAAGCAGCGGCACGTCCCGGGATGCTTGACACCCGAGAAGCCGATATGATAGTTTTTTAGCGCCTTTACAGCCATTTGCCGGTTTCGGCAGCCGAAGAAAATGATCGGTCCGGGAACAGCTGCCGGATGGACTCTCATCAGATTGAAACATGTGAAACGTATGGTCGTAGCTATCGTCTTACGGATCTGCAATAGCTGGTGACAGATTCGGATCTTGCGGTTTGCGGGCTGAAGGATTAAGGAGGTTGGCATGAGCAAGAAACTGCTGTTGGCCGACGACAGTATAACGATTCAGAAGGTTATACAGATAACCTTTGCGCATGAGGACTACGAACTGACCATTACCGATAATGGCGACACTGCAATGAGCAAGGCGCATGAAATCAAGCCTGATCTGGTCATGGCTGATGTCTACATGCCCGGGAAAAATGGCTACGAGCTGGCTTCCGCCATCAAACAGGACCCAAGCCTGCAGCATATACCGGTTCTGCTCCTGTCCGGGTCATTTGAGCCCTTTGATGAAGACAAGGCTAGAAGCTGCAAGGCTGACGCCTGGATTCAAAAGCCTTTCGAATCACAAGTGCTGATCGATAAAGTTGCCGAGCTGCTCAGTGCTGCTGCGCCAGTCCCGCAAGCTCCAGTTCCTGAAGTTGCACATGCAGATGAGCCTGCCGTTGAACCGGCCACTTTTGAGGAAGCCCCATTGGCGGCCTTCGATGAGCCTCTCGACGCTGAGCCGCAAATGGCTGCTGCCATGGAAGAAGATCCTTTCGGCGATATCTCCTTCGAAGAGGAGGTGCTTGCCAAAGCGCCTCAAGCACCTGTCTTTACTGACGACTGGAGCGATGTTTCACTGGAGCCTGAGGCAGGGCCTGTCGCTGAGGAACCTCTTGCTGCCGCCGAAGAACCGGCCCTGGAGGTTGAAGAAAGACTTCACGTTTACCGAAGAGCCCCCGGTCTCCGCTGAGGCCTTTGCCACGGTGGACGCGGAGCCGGTTGCCGAAGCAGGCTTCGATGCTTTTGATGTGGGCGAAGAAGAAATCATGCCCCTTGGTGACGATGACATCCTGGGTGCCGAAGATCTCGAGCCGCTCGTGGAGGAGCAGACGCTCGCCGCCTGGTCCCGCGCTGAAAGTGACGGTGAGGATATCTTTGATGCTCCACTCGAAGAAGAGCCTGCTAACGAACCGTCGGTGTTTGTCGAGCCGGAAATGCCTGATTTCGTAGAAGAAGAGCAGGCCTTTGTTGAAGAGACTGCAAGTGTTCGAAGAGCCTGCAGAAGAAGATCTGCCTGCCGAGGAACCGGTTGCTGCTTCTGTTGCTGTGGAGCCTGCCGTAACGGCCGTTGCAGAAGTGGAAGCGAAAGCTTCTGCCATGAGCGAGGCTGAGATCGAGCAGATTGTTGAAAAGGTCGTGACGAAAATCGTGGAAAAATTGGCGGAATCGATCCTCGAAAAGGTTGCCTGGGAGGTTGTTCCCGATATGGCTGAAAACCTGATCCGCCAGGAAATCCGCAAAATCAAGGATGCTGCGGCCTGACAACTGATCAAGGACGACAGATTGACCTGTGAAATGGGGATTGCTAAAATCCCCATTTCCTTTTGTTGGCAGCTAGAGACGTGCCGAAATCGCCACCCCGGAAGGATGCGACACCGATGGAAGAGAAGTTGAACAAGGGCTACGAGCCGCATGACGTTGAGCGAAAGTGGTACCTGAGATGGGAAGAGGACGGCTGCTTTTGCGCCGATGAAAAATCTGTCAAGCCGCACTATTCGATTGTCATCCCGCCGCCGAATGTGACCGGCGTGTTGCACATGGGGCATGCTCTCAACAATACTCTGCAGGATATCCTTGCGCGCTGGAAGCGCATGGCCGGTTGCGAAGTCCTCTGGATGCCGGGGACCGATCATGCCGGGATCGCCACTCAGAACGTCGTCGAGAAACAGCTCGCCGCAGAAGGACTCGACCGACATGCCATCGGCCGTGAAGCAGTTTATCCAGCGTGTCTGGGCGTGGCGGGAGGAGTCGGGTGGACAGATTATCAATCAATTAAAGCGCCTGGGTGCTTCCTGTGACTGGGAACGCGAGCGCTTCACCATGGATGAAGGCCTTTCTACCGCGGTCCGCGAGGTGTTTGTTCGTCTTTACGAAGACGGCCTGATTTACCGGGCCAACCGCCTGATTAACTGGTGTCCGCGCTGTCACACGGCGCTCTCCGACCTCGAGGTCGAACACGAGGACAAGAAAGGGCACCTCTGGCACTTGCGTTACCCGGTCATCGGCACCGACCGCTGCCTGGTCGTGGCGACCACCCGTCCGGAAACCATGCTCGGTGATACTGCTGTGGCCGTCCATCCCGAAGACGAGCGCTACCGGGAACTGATTGGCAAGAAAGTACTGTTACCGCTGGTCAATCGCCAGATTCCGATCGTTGCCGATGATTATGTCGACAAGGACTTTGGCAGCGGTGCTGTCAAGATCACCCCGGCTCACGATTTCAACGATTTCGAGCTTGGCAAGCGACATGATCTCGAGCAGATCAACATATTTGACGAATCAGGGGTTGTTAATGAAAACGGCGGCCCTTACCAGGGGCAGGAGCGCTATGAGGCCCGCGCCAATGTGGTTGCCGACCTGGAGAACCTGGGGCTGCTTGACAAGATCGACGATTACGCCAATGCCGTTGGCGAGTGCTATCGCTGTAAAACCGTGATCGAACCATACCTGTCGCTGCAATGGTACGTCAAGGTCGGCCCGCTGGCCGAAGAGGCGATCAAGGCCGTGCAGCAGGGCGATACCCGTATCGTCCCGCAACAGTGGGAAAAGACCTATTTCGACTGGATGTTCAACCTGCAGGACTGGTGTATCAGCCGGCAGATCTGGTGGGGGCATCGCATCCCGGTCTGGTACTGTGACGCCTGCGAGGAGTTGACCGTCAGCCGGGAAGACGCGACCGCCTGTGCCCATTGCGGCAGCACCGCGATCCGCCAGGATACGGACGTGCTTGACACCTGGTTCTCCTCGGCGCTCTGGCCTTTTTCGACCATGGGCTGGCCCGAACAGACGGCAACGCTGGAGAAGTTCTACCCGACCTCCTGCCTGGTGACCGGTTTCGATATCCTGTTCTTCTGGGTGGCCCGCATGATGATGATGGGGCTCAAGTTCATGGATGCCGTCCCCTTCAAGGATGTCTATATCCACGCCCTGGTGCGCGACGCCCAGGGGCAGAAGATGAGCAAAAGCAAGGGCAACGTCATCGATCCCCTGCACGTCATCGATGAGTACGGAGCCGACGCCTTCCGCTTTACCCTGACGTCGTTCGCCGCCATGGGCCGCGATATCAAGCTTTCCACGGATCGCATCGCCGGCTACCGCAATTTCTGCAACAAACTCTGGAACGCCAGTCGTTTCACGCTGATGAACCTGGAGCGTTTCGACCCGGCCGGAATCGACCTGCAGGCGTTTGCACTCTCCGATGCCGACCGCTGGATTCTGACCCGGCTGGAAGGCGCGATCCGCCAGACCACCCAATCCCTTGACGACTACAAGTTCAACGAAGCCGCCAGTACGCTCTACACGTTTACCTGGCACAACTTCTGCGACTGGTATATCGAGATGGCCAAGGACGATCTGTACGGTGACGACCCCTTGGCCAGGAAGCGGGTGCAAAGTGTTCTCTTTACCGTCCTTGAGCAGCTGCTGCGCATGCTGCATCCGTTTATGCCGTTTATCACCGAGGAGATCTGGCAGGTTCTGCCCGGTCAGCGCCCCTGTGCATCGATTATGCAGGCCGCCTATCCCGATGGAGCAGGGCTGCCGACCGATGCCGTCGGCGCCGAACGCATGGAACTGGTCATGGAGGTCATTCGTGCGATCCGCAATATCCGTGGTGAGATGGATGTGCCGCCTGGAAAACAGGTCACGGCGCTTCTGGAGTGCAAATCCAGCAAGGCGCAAGAGATTCTCGAAGAAGGAGTCGCCGCCATTCGTGTGCTCGGCAAGGTTGGTGACCTGACGATTGGCCAGGGTCTTGAGCGTCCTGAACAATGTGCCACCCAGGTTGCCGGCGAGGTGGAAATCTCCCTGCCATTGGCGGGCCTGGTGGATGTTGCCGAGGAGGAGAAGCGCCTGCAAAAGGAAATTGCCAAGGTGCAGAAGGATGTCGAGCTTTTTACCAAGAAGCTCTCCAACGAGAAGTTTGTCGCCAATGCTCCGGAGCATGTGTTGGAAAAGGATCGTGGTAAGTTGAAGGATGCCGAAGAGAAGATGGGGGTGCTCGAGGAGAGTTTGAGGAAGATTCAGACTCTGAAATAGCAGTCAGCCGAAGGGCGACAGATTTAAAATCTGTCGCCCTTCTGCTCGTTTAGATTGCCTGCTCAATCAATACCCCAGTTCAACCTCCTCAAGCACCTCAGCCAGGTGTTTGCGAATCTGCTGGCTGCTGTCCATGCTGTGGATTTCGGTGTAGCGTCGACAGGCCATCTCCATGGACACCCCCTTGAGGAACGCTTTGGTGCGCGGGATGAAGGGTGCAGGCATGGAGAATTCACGCAGCCCCATGCCGATGAGCAGCAAGAGGGTGAGTGGGTCGGTTGCCATCTCGCCACAGAGGCTGACGCCTTTGCCCATGGACAGGGCCGTGTCAGTCACTTCGTAGAGGACCTGCAGGACGGCAGGATGCAGTGGGTCGTAATACTTGCTGACCAGGGGATTGTTGCGGTCTGCAGCCAACAGGTACTGAACCAGGTCGTTGGTGCCAAGGGCGAAGAAGTCGACCAGGTTGACCAGCCGCGGCACCATGCGCACTGCGGCCGGGACTTCGATCATGACGCCGACGGGAACGTTATGCGAGTAATTCAGCCCTTCTTTTGTCGAGGGTCTGCTTGGCCTCCTCGATGACTTCGAGGCAGGCCCGTGTTTCATCCATGCTGGAAATCATCGGGAAAAGCAGCTTGACCGGGCCGTGACATCCGGCCATGAGGATCGCTTCGATCTGGGTGCGGAATATGTCGCGATTGTCGAGTGAAACCCTCACCGAGCGCCACCCCATGAACGGATTGTCCTCTTTGGGTGGGCTGAAGTAGGGCAACCCCTTGTCGCCGCCGATGTCGAGCGTGCGGATGGTGACGGGCTGTCCGTCGAACTCCTCGACCACCCGGCTGTAAAGTTCGTACTGGTCGTTGCGGCTGGGGAAGTCGCCGCGGGCCATGTAGGGGAACTCGGTCCGGTACAGACCGACGCCCTCGGCGCCGAAGCGTTTGGCAACGCTGATGTCGCTGATCAGGCCGATGTTGGCGCGCAGGGTGATGCGAACGCCGTCGGCAGTCATGGCCGGCTGGTCACGGTATACTTCAAGGCGGCTCTGTTCGCGGGTCTGGTCCTGTTGCAGGCGCCGGTATTCATCCTTGATGGTCTCAAGGGGGTTGATATAGATGCGGCCGGTGTTGGCGTCAACGATCAGGCTGTCGTCCGGGGCGATGTGTTTGAGAGCGCCCGACACGGCGAAAATGGCCGGGATACCCATGGACTTGGCCATGATGAGCGCATGGGCGTTTTTCTCTCCGACTTCGGTGATAATGGCAAGAATCTGCTCGTTATCCAGGGCGGCCATGTCAGACGGCAATATCTGCCGGGCAACCAGAATGCTTGGCCGTTTCAAATGCAGGGCCTGGTCGGAATCCTTGCCGATCAGGTTGGCCAGGATGCGCCGCCCGATATCCTCCATGTCCGCCGCACGCTCGCGCAGATAGGGGTCCTCCATTTTCTGAAAGGCTTCAATGTAATCGGCGACAGTTTTCTCGAGCGCGTAGGCGGCGCTGTGTCGATTGTTGATCTCGTCCTGGAGTTTCTTGATGAAGCTGCGGTCCTCGAGGATCATCAGGTGCGTATGAAAGATCGCTGCATCGTTGACGCTGAGGCGCTCTGCCACACGTTTTTCGAGAAAGAGAGTCTGAATGCAGGTTTTTTCAAGGGCGCTTTCCAGCTTTTTCAGCTCTGCCTTGATATCGACGTTCTCTTCGTGGAGGATGTCGCCGAAGCCGAGCCGTTCTTCAAGAATGGCTGCCGGTCCGATGGCCACGCCAGGATAGGCCACAGTGCCGGACAGGACTGTCCTGTGGAAGTGCTATCGGCGTTTTCCCTGAGGCCGCAAAGGTTTGCTGTGCCTGGGCGAGAGCCTGGCTGACACGCTGACTCTCTTCCTGGTGTTGACGAACCGAGTCGAGCAGGCGGGCGTTGACAACGATCGAAGTGATCTGGAAGGCGATCGTCGAGAGGGCGCTGATCTCCTCTTTGCTGAACTGCCGGGGATCCTTGGTTTGCAGGACGATCACGCCCAGGGGGTCATTGTGTTCAAAGAGAGGGATGCCGAGAAATGAGTGAAAGCGCTCCTCGCCTGTCTCTTTGAAGTAACGGTAGCTTGGGTGTTCCTGGGGTTCTTCGATGGCAATGGCGTGGCGTTTCTGGGCGGCCATGCCGGTCAAGCCTTCTCCGATGCGCAGGGTGACCTTGCCGACAGCCTTGCGGGAGAGGCCCTTGGATGCTCTCAGGCGCAGAGTCTGGTGGTCGGCATCAAGCAGGTAGATCGAGCAGACATCGGTGTGCATGCGCCGCGCAACCAGATTGACAATATTGCGCAGGGTCTCGTCAAGGTCGTGCGACTGCAGAATCAGTGCACTGATATCTTCCAGGGTGGTGACGCCGATTTTCGTATTTATTTTTCGTGGCATTGGATTGTCTGGGCGGAAAGTTCATGGACTCTAACATGATAACCAACCGCAAACTTTTTGGCGAATGAAAAATGCGCAGGAAGGTCCCTGGTTGCCAATAAAAAAACGCCGCCCGGGGGAGAGAGGTCCTAGGCGGCGCAAACAAGGGAACAGGAATCCTTAGGTTGGAAACTGATCTCCCTAGACAGTTAGTCAACTTTTAAGCAAATGATATGCCAATTAGTGGCTGCTGAGAAAATATGGCTCTAAGTCCCTGTTATTAAAGACTTGTATCAAGAAGTTGTTTAATGAGAAGTTTTACTTGATGTGCCGAAAGTGGCGCACAATATTGCACCTGACTGGGAAATCACCGCAAAATTAGGCGAAATGGCTGTGCCGCATGTGGCACACGTGGCGGTCTATTTATGACAAAATTTGTCTTAGAGTAATTTCATGTTGTGTCAGGCTTTGAAATTTACCCCGTTGATGCCGTTGCGGTTCAGCATCCGGTAGAAGGTGCGTCTTGGAATTCCGGCCAGCCGTGCTGCGGAGGAGACATTGCCTTGTGCTTCCCGCAGATAACGTGACAGGAGATTCTTTTCAACCTGGTTGACCTGCTTCTGGCGTTGGCTGCGCAAGCTGTCCTGGCTTGTGCCCTCGGGAGATTGCAGGACCAGCTCGCCGAATATGACCGGGAGGTTCTCCAGCCTGATGATCTTGTCGTGCGTCAGCACCGCTGCCCGCTCGATGATGTTCTGCAGTTCGCGGATATTGCCGGGCCAATGGTACTGGCGCATGGCATGAATAGCACGATCTTCAATCCCCACCAGGGTCTTGTTCACCCGGGTGCTGGCCTTGGCGATAAAGGTTTGCAGCAGCTCGTCAAGGGAATCGAGCCGATTGCGCAGTGGTGGCATGGTGATGGTGAAGACATTCAGACGGTAGAAGAGATCTTCCCGAAACCACCCCTCTGACACGCCCTGTTCGAGATTGCGATTGGTCGCCGCGATCAGGCGCACGTCTACTCTGATCGAAGTGCTGTCGCCGACCGGCCTGATTTCGCCGCTGTCAAGAACGCGCAGCAGCTCTGCCTGGAGTTTTGGGGTGATGTCGCCGACCTCGTCCAAGAAGATCGTGCCGCCGTCAGCAGCCTCGAAAAGTCCGCGTTTCTCGCTGATGGCACCGGTGAAGGAACCTTTCTTGTGGCCAAACAGTTCACTTTCGAGCAGGCTGTCCGTCAAGGTCGTGCAGTTGACCGCCACCAGCGGTTTGTCGGCGCGTTGACTCTGGGCGTGGATGGCACGGGCGGTCAACTCCTTGCCTGTGCCGCTCTCGCCACGGATCAGGACCGTCGTCGGGGTGGGCCCGACCTGGTGGATCAACCTGATGACCTCCCTGGTGCCCTGGTCGTTGCCGATGATCGAGGTTTCGCCGAATTCCTGCTTCAGGGCGCGCTGCGCCAGCTCGTATTTCTGAGTAAGTTTGATGTGGTCTTCTTCGAGGCGTTTGAGCGAATAGGGGAGACACATGTCCCCCTCTGCGAGCTCCCGATAGATGGCGACGGCATGTTCTCGACAGGTAGAATAGCCGCAGGCTCCACAGTTCAGTTCGTCCTTGGTTTCGTGCTTGTCGGTTGCCTGGAGGATTTGCCGCAAACGCTCACTGCTCGGAGTTTTCGGGCGCTCATGTTTGTTGGAAAAGCCTCTCGTAAAAGCGGGGAAGGGGAGGTCGGCGAGATAGGTCGACTTGGTCCGGTAGTAAAGGTTCTGGTTCAGGTGCTGTTCGATAATCAGGTTGCGCTTGGAAAAAGTGGTCAGGCGGTTATTCTTCCCTGGCCCGCCGATACAGCCGCCGTTGCAGAAGCGGATATCAACCACTTTCGGCGAAATCCGGCCAGCCGCGAGGTCCTTGATCACCTCCAGGGCGTTCTGCTCACCCTCCGTCTCAACGTAATCCTGGTTGATGATGGAACTGTCAATGTCGAAAGATTTGAATGGTCCTCCGGAAATGGCAAAGAGTCGCCCGCGTTGCGGTTGTATGCCGTCAAAGGCTGTTTCTCCCAGGCGCTTCAGGTCGAGATTGCGGTCTTTGAACATCTGGCTGAGTTCCTGGTAGGAAATCACACAGTCGATGGCGCCCTGGGTCTGTTCGGCGGTGATCTCGAACTTGCCGGCAATGCAGGAGCTGATATAAACAACCGGCGTCTCTTTCGTGGTGCGGCTTTTGATAAAACGGCCGATGGCCACCATCGGCGAGACGATGCCGATGAGATTCTTGAGCAACTGTGGATAATGTCTTTCGATCAGATCGACAATCGTCGGGCAGTGGGTTGTGATCAATGGGTAGGGCTGGTTCAGTTCGAGCGTCTTGCGGTAACTGTTGCGGAGCAGGTCGACGCCGCCGGCACCTTCATGGACTTCCGCGAAGCCGATCCGGCGCAGGCCGGTGACCAGCTGACCGGAGCGGACATCGTTGAAAAAAGCCGGGTGGGAACAGCCGAGGACGGCGATCGGCGGGTTTTCAGCGCTCAGCAGGCGCCGGCATTCACCGACATGGTCGGCGATGACTTTGGCTTTCTGCGAGCAGCTTTTGACGCAATTGCCGCAACCGATGCAGCGGTTGCCGATGACTTCGGCGTAATTTCGATGAACGCGGATCGCCTTGACCGGGCAATTGCGGACACAGGCGTAGCATTTGCGACAGTTTTCTTTGACGGTGATGATCGGGCCCATGGACATCCCTTACTGACAACAAATTTGCGTTGCATTGTGCCATTTGTGGCACGTCGCTGTCAATTGCAGTGAAAGAATGGCTTAAAAGATGTAAAGCCCTAAAGCTTTGCCCTCCAGCAGTTGAAATGATATCGTTCCGGAGATAGACGTGTTTGAGTGGGAGGTGTGGACATGAATATCATTGATCTGCGCAGCGACACGGTGACCAGGCCGACGGATGCCATGCGCCACGCCATGCTTGTCGCCGAGGTGGGGGACGACGTCTACGGCGAAGATCCGACCGTCAATCGTCTGCAGGAACTGGCCGCGCAATTGGCCGGCAAAGAGGCGGCGCTGTTCGTGCCAAGCGGTACCCAGGGCAACCTTCTGGCGATCTTGACGCACTGCCAGCGTGGCGAAGAGTACATCGCCGGTCAACAGGCCCACTGCTACCGCTATGAAGCGGGCGGGGCAGCGGTCTTCGGAGGTGTGCAACCGCAGCCGCTCGACTTCGAAGCCGATGGTTCGCTTGACCTGTCAAGGGTCGCTGCCATGATCAAGCCGAACGACCACCATTTTGCCGTCACCCGTCTGCTCTGTCTCGAAAACACCCAGTCCGGCAAGGTCCTGCCCCTGGATTATCAGGCCCGGGCGGCTGGCTTTGCCTGTCAACATGGACTTAGCCTGCATCTCGATGGCGCACGCGTGTTCAACGCGGCGGTCAGTCAGCAGGTGTCACTCTCGGCGATTACCCGTCACTACGACTCGGTCTCGTTTTGTCTCTCCAAGGGGCTGGGGGCTCCGGCCGGATCAATTCTGGCCGGCACGCGTGCGTTCATCGACCGCGCCCACCGCTGGCGCAAGATGGCCGGCGGCGGCATGCGCCAGGCCGGGATTCTGGCCGCGGCCGGGATTCATGCCTTGGAGCATCATGTCGAACGCCTGGCCGACGATCATCGCCGTGCCCTGCAGCTGGCCGAAGGGCTGGCGTCGATCCCCGGGCTTGCGGTCGATCCGGCAGCAGTGGCCACCAATATGCTTTTCGTTAGCGTCTCCCCAGAGCTGAAGTCGCAATATATAGCCTTCCTCAAGGAGCGCGGCATCCTGGTCGGCGGCTATGGCCAACTGCGCTTGGTCACCCACCTCGATATTGCCGACGAAGACATTGCGAAGGTGGTCGAGATGTTCGGAGAGGCGGTGAAAAGTTGTAGGCCTAAGGGCTAGAGCGCGGCAGGGTGTTTTGCGTGCTGGTTGTGAAGGGATAGGCGCCCGGGAGGAGATGCCTTCCCGGGCATTTCATTGTCGCGTCCTAGAGTTCAACTACGCATGTTGACGAACTGCAGGTCGATGCCGAAATCCTGCCCTTTGAGCAGCTGAATGACCTCCTGCAGATCGTCGATCTTCTTGCCGCTCACGCGGACCTGGTCATCCATGATCTGCGCCTGGACCTTGACCTTGCTCTCCTTGATCACCTTGACGATCTCTTTGCCGCGTTCCTTGTCGATCCCCTGGAGCAAAGTGATGCGCTGGCGCATGGCGCCGTGCGAGGCCGGCTCCTTCTTGCCGAATTCGAGACAGGTTGGGGACACGTTGCGGCGCGCCAGTTTGCCGCGCAGGATGTCGACCACCGCGGTTAGCTTGTAGTCGTCGGCGGCGAGGATGACGATGGCCTCCTTTTCCAGATCGATCTCGTTATGCGTTCCCTTGAAGTCGAAGCGCTGGCCGATCTCCTTGCGGGCCAGATTGACAGCATTATCGACCTCCTGCATGTCAACTTTGAACACAACGTCAAAACTCGGCATGATCATGTCTCCTCTGATTAGTCGCTACGCATTCCGGTGATGAATTGTCGCGCCAATACGAGTAGCGCTCGACATTCATGACAGAAGATAGTGCTTGTTGATAACGTATTTCATCGTGCCGGTCAGCAGCACTTGACTGCGCATGTACCGTTCTCCTTCTTTGGCTAGCTCCTGCTTTGCAGGATGACTTCCGTGGTCGTCACCTTGGCGTACACGGCGGAGAGTGCCGCCATGAAGGCGGCATGCACATCAGCCGCCATGACGAGGCCGTTATTGAAGGACAGGTCCCGCGTCGCACAGGCATCTTCGGCGACCGCGCAGTTGAAGCCGAGGTCGAACGCCGCGCGGACCGTCGCATCGATGCACATGTGGCTCATGGCACCACAGATGACGAGATCTTTTGTCCCCCGGTCCTGCAAGATCTCCTGCAGGGCAGTGTCGCGAAAACTGTTGGGGAAGTGTTTGACCACCACCGCTTCACCGGCTTGCGGTGCAACCGCAGCGTTGATTTCCACCCCGACGCTCCCCGGCAGGAAGAACGTCGCGCTCGGCTGGGCGGAGATGTGTTGAACGTGCACAACGGGAGCGCTTTGCTCCCTGAAGGCGTTCAGCATCCGTTGTGCGTTAGCGGCAGCCTGTGCCATGCCAACCAATTCCATCCGGCCGCCGGAGAAATAGTCGTTTTGCAGATCAACCAGGATCAGGCAGTGCATTGTAATCCTTTTCTTCCCGAAAGGGTGTCGGTCGTGGAGAAGACTCCAGATTGTTTTGGTTTGTTCGACGTGCCCGCGCAGCGACGCTAGATTTCAATCTTTAATTTTATAGCAGTTCCATAATTATCCAGGCAATCTTTTGTTCCTGATTTGAAACGATTGGAAGCTATTGGCACCGGCGGCAAGAGGATAGGGGCCAGGTCTACACATTTCACAAAAAAGCACGTGACCGAAACAGCGGGACGCAGATGATTCTTGAAGAGGTATGATTGCACGATTTTGAGCAGCACCTGGTCGCAGTTTTGGAGCGGTCCTGATGTGCCGGTTAGGTTGCAACCTGGCGAAACCGCCCGACTTCGCCGCTGAAATGGCAGGCCGCCTGATGTCCGCCCGTTTGCTCAACCAGTGGCGGATATTCCATACGGCAGATCTCCTGAGCGTAGGGGCAGCGCGGATGGAAATGGCAGCCCGTCGGAGGGTTGATCGGAGACGGTATCTCGCCGCTCAAGAGCTGTTTCTGCCGATGCCTATTCGGGTCGGGAATCGGCACAGCGTTGAGCAGTGCCTCGGTGTAGGGGTGGCGCGGTCTCAGGTACAGCTGCTCGGCATCGGCTATCTCAACGATCCGTCCCAGGTACATAACCGCCACCCGGTCGCAGACATGTTCGATGACACCGAGGTCGTGGGAGATGAAGAGGTAGGTTAGCCCGAATTCTTCCTGCAAGTCCTTGAGCAGGTTGACGATCTGGGCCTGGATCGATAGGTCGAGGGCCGAGACCGGCTCATCGGCAACCACCAGTCGCGGCTGCACCGCTAGGGTGCGAGCGATGCCGATGCGCTGGCGCTGGCCACCGGAGAATTCGTGCGGGTAACGATCGTAATGCTCGGCGGAAAGACCGACCTTGTTCATCAGTGTGATTACCTGCTCCCTGATTTCGCGACCTTTCGCCAGTCCATGCACCACCAGCGGTTCGCCGATGATCTCGCCGACGCGCATGCGCGGATTGAGCGATGAGTAGGGGTCCTGGAAGATGATCTGCATATCGCGGCGCAAGGCGGTCAGCTCTTGCTTGGGCATGCCGGTGACCAGCTTGCCGTCGAAGCGAATCGTGCCGCTGTCCGGCTCGATCAGGCGTAGCAGCAGCCTACCGATGGTTGATTTGCCGCACCCGGATTCACCGACCAAACCGAGGGTCTCGCCGGAGATCAGCTCAAAAGAGACTCCGTCTACCGCCCTTAGCTTCTGTTTCGGGGCTCCGGGACGATTAGCGTTGACCTTGAATGTTTTGCGCAAGTCTTCAACAGAGAGCAGAACCGCCATCATTGCACCTGCCAGCAGCGCACCCAGTGTCCTGGTTGCACTTCCTTGAGGGATGGAAGTTGCCCACGGCACGGGGCGTAAGCTTCGGGGCAGCGTTCCAGGAAAGAGCACCCCTCGGCAGGAGCTCCGGCTCTGGGGACGCTCCCTTCAATGGGGACCAGGCGTTTTTTGTGCTCACCGACCCTTGGGATGCAAGCCAACAACCCCCGGGTGTAAGGGTGCTGCGGGTCCTGGTAGAGGTCCTTGACGTTTGCAGTCTCGAGGATCAGTCCGGCGTACATGATAGCCACCCGATCGGCGTTCTCGGCGACCACGCCGAGGTCGTGGGTGATCAGCAGGGTGGCCATGTTGCGTTCTGCCTTGATCTGGCCGAGCAGGGCCATGATCTGCGCCTGGATGGTGACGTCAAGCGCCGTGGTCGGCTCATCGGCGATCAGCAGCTGTGGGTTGCAGGAAAGCGCCATGGCAATCATGACCCTCTGGCGCATGCCGCCGGAGAGTTGGTGCGGGTAATCATTGAGGCGTTGCCGTGCTGCCGGGATGCCAACCTTGTGCAGCAGTTCGGCGGCGATTTCGGCGGCCTCATGTTTGTTCTTGCCGCGATGCAGCTGCAGGCTCTCCATGATCTGGTCACCGACGCGGAAGACCGGGTTGAGCGAGGTCATCGGTTCCTGGAAGATCATGCCGATGCGGTTGCCGCGAACCCGGCGGATTTCCTCTGCAGGCATGTGCAGCAGGTCGAGACCATCGAATCGGATGTCGCCCTCGACGATGCGCCCTGGTTCGGGAACCAGACGTAGCAGGGAGAGCGCGGTCATCGATTTTCCGCAGCCGGATTCGCCGACCAAGGCCAGGGTCTCTCCCCGGTCGATGGTAAAATCTATGCCGGCAATGGCTTTGACCAGCCCCTCGCCGGAGAAGAAAAAGGTTTTCAGGTTGCTGACTTCGAGAAGTGTGCTCATGGTGTCCAGTTGCAGGGCTTAGATGTCGCATAAATGGAAACATGCCCGGCAGGGGATGTCAATGTTAAAGCGTGGCGCGTCCCGCGTAGCGCGGGACGCGAATTTTTTACACAACAAATCTAACCACCTGCTTTTTCTCGTCACACGCCACGCGCCACGCTTTATGTTAACATAATCAAAAGTTCCAATTGAAAGCCCGGTGACAGTATGAAAGACCTGGTTGACCTGCATCTCCACAGCACTTTTTCCGACGGGGTTCGGACTCCGACCGAGCTGGTTGCCGAAGCGGCCTCCATCGGTTTGCGGGCGATCGCCCTGGCCGACCACGACAATGTGGACGGCATCCCGGAAGCTCTCGAAGCCGGGCACAAGTATGGCGTCGAGGTCCTGCCGGCGGTGGAGCTTTCGGTCCAGTGGCATGAGCTGTGCGACGTACACCTGCTCGGCTATGCTTTTGATTACAACAACGCCAAGCTCAAAAAGGCTCTTGGCGAGTTCAGGGATTTCCGCACCGGGCGCAGTGAACGCATTCTGGTGAATATCAATCGGCAGCTTTCTGCCGATGGTCGTCAACCCCTCGACTTTGCCGAGGTCAAAAGACGGGCCGGCGGCACTCTTGGCCGTCCGCATATCGGACAGACGCTGGTTGCACTCGGTTATGTGCGTGATATGGATGAAGCCTTCAACCGCTATTTGGTCCCCTGCAACGAACCGAAACGCTTCTTCCCCTTGGACGAGGCGATTTGCCTGATTCACCATGCCGGCGGGTGTGCGGTGCTCGCTCATCCGCCCTTTATCGATGTCGCCGATGAACATTTGCCGCAACTGCTTGATGAGCTCATGGCCCTGGGCCTCGATGGCCTGGAAGCCTACTGCTCCGGTACCAGCAATGATGGCATTGATCGTTACATCACTATGGCGCGCAGGAAGGGACTGATCGTGACCGGCGGCTCCGATTATCACCAACCGCTGAAGGGCGGTGTCGCCATGGGCATCGGCCGGGGCAACCTGAAGATCCCGTATCGCTGTGTCGAGGAGATCCGGGCAGCGGTTGAGGGCCGGGGCCAGAACCGCACCCACGGTGAGCTCAGCGTCTAGAGAGTTACTTGCTTGGTGCTTTTTCTGCAAGCATTTATGATAGAATGACTCTGCTTTAACTTAGGTTGTGTCTCACTACAAGGACAGGAGTATGACTATGAATCGCTTTACGACTCTGTTTACCGCGGCCATCCTTGCGGTTTTTATGCTTGTACCAGCCCTATCTCCCGCGGCAGACAAGGCAAGTCGTGCAGCGATTGACCTGCCGCAAGGTGTGCTTGATGCCGCCCAGATAGGGCCCCTTTTCTCAGGCAACACCGTCGGCGCAACGGTAGAAGGGAAGGATCAGGAGCTGGTCTTCTTCTTTGGTCCGGATGGACAACTGACCCAGGTGCGTGACGGCTTCCAGGAGAGCGGTACCTGGGATATCCGCGAAGACGGTCGTCTTTGTATCGACCTGGCAAGCTCCGGGCGCGATTGCCGGATCATTGTCAAGCAGGGCGCGAAGTACCAGCAATATGCCGTTAAAAAAGACGGCAACCATCGTTACGAGCTGACCTATGGCGTATTCCAGAAGGGCAAGCACCTGGCGAAGCTGTCAAAAGAACCGCTCCTGCCTGTGGGAACGCTGAATAAGACGGAAGTAATCGAGCTGTTTTCGGGCAAGACCTTTGAATCTGTGACCGCCGGCAAAGGGCGTATCAGCGAGACTTATTACAACCCGGACGGCACTCTCGAACAGCTGCAGCACGGCGAAAAACGCTTTGGTAAATGGCGAGTCAACAACAGCGGGAGAATCTGCCTGCAGATGGAAGACCTCCAGGAAAAATGCCGGATTATCGTCAAGGAAGATGGCGAGTTCAAGAAATACATCGTCAAGAAGAACGGTCAGCACCAGCACAGCGTCAGCTATCGCAAGTTCACTGCGGGCAAGACCTTTAAATAACTGGCGGAGACTATCGTCAAAAAGCCCACCTGATGAATGGTGGCTTTTTTATTTGCGATCCTCAAAGAGAAAATCGAAGATTTGCTCAGCGAAAGGCGGGTGTGCCAAGTAGCTCTCGTAGGCATGGTTGGCATTGGGCACGCTTTCCAGGAGAAAGTCGGCGGCGATGTCATAGGAGCGTGCCAAGTTACGATTGGCGCCGACCCAACGCTCGGCCCGCTCAATCCGGTTCAGCCCTTGAAAGGAATCGATTTCACGGGCCATGTTGAGGTCCTTGTCGCGCAGGTCGTCTTGCTCCCCCGTCATGACCAGAGTGGGGATTGGCAGGAATTTCTCCAGGCTGAAGGATAGTTGCGGCCAGTCATTGGTCGATTTCAGTCCATAGGGGTATCTGCGCTCAGGATCCGGAAAGGTGTACCAGCCCGGTGCTGCGAGCACCATCCTGGCGACGCGTTTCGGATAAAACATGGCATACCGGTGGACAAACTGGCCGCCGCCGGAAAAGCCGAACATGCGCATCGGTGCCGGTGCTGTCCCCAGCCACTCGTGGGCATCCTGGAGCAGATGATCGAAGGCCATGTCCGCGCGTTCCTGCTGGACATTGGTGCCGAGCTGCTGGTAGCGGGGGAAATGTTCTTTTGCAAAGAGCGGCGCGACGAGGATTGCGCCGTGTCGTTCCGCCTGGGCAATGAACCCCTGGATATGTTCTTTGGCATTGCGTGATATGCCGTGGATGGTGTAGAGGATTTTGTTTCCGCCCTGATGCGATTCCGGGATGTAGACGAAATACTCCATCTGTGACATCCCCTTGATCGTCCGGTGATGGATCATCCCCTTCTGCAATGTATTAACCATGAGCAAGCTCCCTTAAGAAACGATGGAGGTTGTCGATGCAACGGGTGCAGCTGATCTTCTGGCGCTTTTGTCATCGAGCTTGCCGTCAGCCAGATACCAATAGCTGTCTGCCAGGTCCAGTCGCTCTTCGGAGCGGCTAACCATCAGCACGGTCCCGGCAAATGTCTTCACGACATCTTCAAAGACCTTGATGGCCTGCGCGTCGAGGTTGGCGTCGATCTCGTCAACAATCAGGATTTCTGGCTGACCGAGCAGGGCGCGGGCGAGGGCAAGCCTATGCCGCTGGCCCAGGGAGAGGTTCTTCCCTCCTTCCTTGACACGAAAGCTTTCTCCTCCCGGCAGCTGTTCCAAAAGTTCTTCGATCTTGCAGAGGTGACAAACTCTCCCGACTTCCTCTGCGGAGGCCTGTGGTTTACGGTAGCACAGGTTGTAGCGAACAGACCCCTTGAAGAGTGGCAGGTCCGGGCTGACGATACCGATGGCCTCCCGAACAGATGCCATGTTGCATGCGCGGATGTCCTGCCCATCGATCAAAACTTTGCCGCGGTCCGGATCGACCAGCCTGGCGATGACCTGTAGCAAGGTCGACTTGCCGGCGCCGTTGTCCCCGATGATCGCCAGCCGGGCGCCACCGGAAATGGTCGCTGACAGGTCTTCAAGGACGCCACGGACGCTGACCCCCTGTAGTTCGATCTCCCCCTTGCTGACCTGCAGCGCGGGACGTCTCGAAGAGCGCCCGCGCAACCGCCTGGTCTCCATGAATTCGAGGATTTTCTGGGTCGAGACCCGGTAGTCCTGGAAATATTCGTGAACCCGGCCGAGATCACGAAACGCTGTAGACAGGAAGCCGACCACCGCCATGGCGGCGACCACGTTGCCGGCGCCGGTCTGGTTGCGAAAAACCTCAAAAGCGCCAAAGGAAAGGATCGCCGCCAACGACAGTGCGGTCGCCCCGTCGTTGACGATTCTCATCCCCGCCGAGGCCCTGGCCCTTTGTATCATGGCATCGCTCAGGCGCTTACTCTGCCTTCTGAATCGTCGTCTCTCGCTGGTTTGCTGGTTGAAGGCTTGGATAACGACGTGGGAGCGAATCTTCTCGTTGATGTTTGCAGCCAGATACCCGCGCCGCTGGCGCGCTTCGCTGATGACCTGGCGCATGTTCGTCCCCATCCGCATGTTCCAGGCCAGGCCGAGGGTCAGGATGACCACTGCGCAGAGCGCCAGGTAGGCGTCGAGCCAGGCGAGGACGCTGATGGAGGTCACCGTGACGATCAGAGAAACGACAATCCTGGCCAGACCCAGGCTTACCCATCGGCGTATCGATGACAAGTCGCTGACAAATCGCAGCATTGATGAGCCGGTGCTGCGGTTGCTGAGCGCCCGCGGTGAAAAATGCTTCATGCCGTCAAAAACGCTCAGGCGTACTTCGTGTATGAAGGCTTGACCGAGTCGCTCGGCGTCGACCTGCTCCATGTAGCGCAGCCAGGCCGCTAGGCCGGTCAGACTCATCAGGCCGAGGGCGAACAGAGCGATCTCCCAGACCTGTGACAAATCGAACAGGTGTACTTCCGGGTCATCGAATTCCGGGTTGAGCAGGACGTCGAAGGCGTGCCTGACCAGAAGCATCGAACCGATAATGGTCACTGCCTGGATCGTGCCGTTGACAACCAGGCGCAGGAAGAGCCAGCGCCTGGCGGCGGAAAAGATGGCCGGAAATTTGCTCATCCTGGTTTCTCATTGGCAACAGCCCTGCGGTTCTGGCGCCTGAACTTGAGGCAGTTGTAGACATAACTGGAAACGCTCGGGCGGGCCAGGGCCTCCGTATGGTAGACCGGAAGCCCGCAGATGTCCTCAGCCTCGCGCTGCGCCAGAGGTGATGAGGTCAGCACCCCGGTAATGGCAAACACCGGCAGTTGGCGTGCGTTCAGCCAGGAGACGCCGGCGAGGGCGCCGAGGGCGTCATTGGCGGCGAAGATGACGCCGTCGACCCAGTCAGTAAACGCCTGTGTGCTGAACAGGAGAGCTGTCTCCCGCTGCAACAAGCCATCGGCTACTTCGATGATGATGACGTCCGGTCGGCTCGCCGACATCTCCGCGCCGAGAGTCATGACGATGTCCAGCAGCACCTCGCGGTTGGCCCGATAGGTTGACACGTAGCCGGCGTCGATGAAGTCGAAGACCGGGCTGGCCCCGGCGTCGACCAGGGACCGATAGTCGGCCCCTGCGCCGGTTCCGGTAAACTTGGCGGCGGCAACCTTGATTTTCTGACGGACAAGACCTCTGACCAGGTTGGCGCACGTGGTCGTCTTGCCCGAGTTCATCGATGTGCCGGCGACGACTAGGACCAGGGGGGTGCCTTCGACGAGTTCGGCCTTCGGCAAACGCGAGCGGCTCAGGTTGATGCGGTGGTTGTCCTGGTCGGCAAGCAGACCCAAGGGAGTGATGCGGGTCGCCGATTTGACCCGATCATGACTGTTCAGCAGGCGGGCGGCGACGCCCCCGGCCGCGATCAGCCGGCATGCTCCGAGATGTTCGGGAACGATCCCCTCAAACTGGTCTGGCGCGTAGCGGTTGCCGTAGGCGACAACGATCTCGTCACCCTGGAAAAGGCTGGCCCGGCGGCTGCTGACCAGTTCAAGCCGCCGGTGATGGCCGAGCTTCTCAACGCGCGCCAGAAGCAGGTCTCCGGCTTGCGGGCATAAATCCCCGCAGAGAAGCTGCATTGGTTGGTTTCGGTTGATGCGGCGGGTGGTATAGGCCCATTTTGCCTGTTCGAGGCGTTGTGCCGACAAGGGCTCAAGCTGCAGGTCCATGGCTCCCCCTGGAAGGTTGACGGCCTTGGTTGTTCAATAACGGCAGTCCAATAGGTGAGTATGCTGGTCAACTATAGCTTAAATTAACGGAAAGAAGTGACGGCAGACAAGAAAAAAGTAAGTGAGACGGTCTGCCGATCGCTAACCGAACAGGTGTTCGAGCAGTATTTTGCTGCCGATGGCAATCAGGACCAGGCCGCCGAGGATTTCCACCCGCGCCCCCCAGCGACTGCCGATGCGGTCACCGACGAGCATGCCGATGACGGTGAGAAGCCCGGCGACCAAGCCGATTACCAGGGCCGGCATCCAGATCGATACGCCGATGACACTCAGTGAAAAGCCGACGGCCAAGGCATCAATGCTGGTGGCAACGGAGAGCATGACTAGGCTTAACCCACGAGTCGGATCGCGTTCATCGGATTTCTCTTCTGCACTAAAGGCTTCGAGAATCATGCGGCCGCCGATCAGGGCCAGCAGGCTAAAAGCGATCCAATGGTCCCAGGCCGAGACCCACTGCATGACGGTCCGGCCGGCCAGCCAGCCGATGACCGGCATCAACGCCTGGAAAAGACCGAAGTGAAAGCCGAGACGAAACAGGTGGCGTCCGGTCAAGCGGGCCAGGACTGTGCCGGTGCCGAGGGCGACGGCGAAGGCATCCATGGCCAGGGCCAGTGCCAGGCCGATTAAGGTGATGGCATCCATTTTGCTCTTGCTTTCGAGAAGGGCTGTGGCGAGTTTTTACGAAAGATTGCTCGCTTTGTCAAATATTTTGCCGTCATGCCGTCATGCCCTTGTACAGAGGGGACAATATTCGCTACAATATGCAACGCTGTACCAAATAAATGCCAGCGTCAACTTCGGAGAAAGACAAAGTCATGCGTTATTTACTTATACTGATAGTTTTCCTGTGCAGTAGTGCCGATGTCCTGGCCATGTCTTCAGACGGCTGTGGCGCCGGGGCCTGCGCCGATTGTCATAGTATCACCAGGGAAGAAACGGCAAAGCTGCTCGGCGACATGGTCGACAAGGTCAATTCCGTCGAATTTTCCGAGGTCCCGGGGATGTGGGTGGCGGAAGTGGAAAAGGATCACAAGAAACTGCCTGTTTATATCGATTTCTCCAAACAGTACCTGGTTTCCGGCAACATCATCCGCCTTAACGACAAGGCCAACCTGACCCGCCAGCGCAGTGCCATGATGAACAAGGTCGATGTCAGCCGCATCCCCCTCGAGGACGCGCTGCTGCTCGGCAAGCCTGCGGCGAAAACCAAGGTGATCGTGTTTACCGATCCGGAATGTCCCTACTGCAAGAAATTACACGAGGAACTCAAGGAAGTGGTGCGCCGCGATCCGGATATCGCCTTTTTGATCAAGCTCTTCCCGCTGAAGATGCATCCCAACGCGTACGGTATCTCCAAAAGTATCATCTGCAATAATTCCCTCGAATTGCTCGAGATCAGTTTTGCCGGCAAACCGGTGCCGCCTGCCAGTTGTGATACACCGGTTGTCGATCAGACGCTGGCCCTGGCCGGAGACCTTGGCATCACGTCAACCCCGACGTTGGTTCTGCCCGATGGCCTGGTCGTGCCCGGGTACAAAACCGCCGAGGCTTTGTTGGTGTTGATTGGCGATAACTTGGCAAAGGTCTCTGCGCAATAATTAGTTGCGACAAAACCTTGCCTTTAAATGATCTATCTGATAAGACAACCTTCCGTAGATTCTATTCTCAGGAGGAAATTTTCATGGGCTTAATGGCTGGCAAGCGCGGCATCATTTTTGGAGTCGCCAACGATAAGAGTATTGCCTGGGGGATTGCCCAGCAGTTGCACGCAGCAGGCGCTGAGATTGCTTTTACCTACCTCAATGAGGCTCTGGAAAAACGCGTCCGCCCTCTGGCCGGCAGTCTGGGGTCCACGATTATCCTGCCGTGCGATGTCGGCACCGATGATGACATCGCCGCGGTTTTCAAAGAGCTGGAACGACAGTGGGGCACGATCGATTTTGTCGTGCACGCTGTGGCTTTCGCCAATCGCGAAGATCTGAAGAACCCTTTCAGCCAGACCAGCCGCGAAGGATTCCTCCTGGCCATGGATATCAGCGCCTATTCGCTGGTTGCCATGACCCGTTACGCCATACCGCTGATGAAGGCCGGCGGGAGCATCGTCACCATGAGTTATCTCGGCGCTGTCATGGCGGTGCCCGACTACAACGTGATGGGTGTCGCCAAGGCGGCCTTGGAATCTTCGGTTCGCTACCTGGCTGCCGAACTGGGCACGCAACATATCCGGGTCAACGCGGTCTCTGCCGGTCCGATCAAGACTCTGGCGGCTTCCGGTGTCGGCAACTTCAAGGAGAAGCTGCATATCATGGAGGAGCGCAGTCCGCTGCGGCGCACAGTGACTCAGGATGAGGTTGGCAAGGCCAGCCTGTACCTCCTTTCCGATCTTGCTTCAGGGGTCACCGGTGAAGTTCATTACGTCGATGGTGGCTTCAATATCTCGGCCGGATGATTTTCCCACGGCTTGTCGACTACGCAAAAAAGGTCCCAGGCGGGACCTTTTTTGCGTAGGGCGAGGGGCATAAGATAGAAGGTAACAGACAGAAGACAAAAGTGGGGACGGAACCGTTGTCAACGTACGCCAACATTAATGGCAAATCCATGGTTAAGTATTTATGATTCATGGCAACACGAGTGGGCTCAAACCGAGCCAGCTCAAAGCTCTCGAAAGAATCTACCAGCGGCGCCTGCCACCCGGAGAGGCAATTACCGTCGAACTGGCGCGCTATTTGACGGAACAGTCCCGGGAACTGCGCCGCCAGATCGGCCTGATCATCGACCGGGGTGGCGAGGTCAAGTACGTTATTCTCGGTGACGATCGCGAGATCGTCATCCCCGACCTGAGTGGTTTCGGCCTGGGCCGCAGCGGCCTGCGCGGTCTGCGCTGTATTCACACCCACCTCAAGGGCGAGCCCCTGTCCCAGGACGACCTCAACGACCTGGCCCTGCTGCGACTCGACATGATGGCCACTCTCGCCGTCGGTGACGATGGCATGCCCGGCACGCTGCATGTCGCCCACCTGATTCCGCCGACTCCGGACGGCCAGCGACATCTGCTGCAGAAAATCCCCTCGATGTACAACTGGGATTTCGATTTCGCTGCTTTTGTCCGCGCCCTTGATGCGGAGCTGGAAGCCTCCCGCTCAGAGACCGTCGACCTCGGCGACAGCCGCGAAAAAGCGATCCTGCTGTCGGTGACCCAGGCGCCGTTACGCGAGGCTGAAGATGCAATGGATGAGCTTGCCGAGCTGGCACGTACTGCCAATGTGGTGGTGCTCGACCGCATCATGCAGCGATCGCGCAAGTTGCACCCGCGCACTCTGATGGGCGAAGGGAAGCTCAAGGAGGTCGTCATCAGCGCCCTGCACAAGGGTGCGACACTGCTGGTATTTGACCAGGATTTAAGCCCGGTCCAGATACGCACGATCTCAGCGATGACCGAGCTCAAGGTCATCGACCGCAGTCAGCTGATCCTCGATATCTTTGCCCGGCGCGCGCATACTCTCGATGGCAAGGTTCAGGTCGAACTCGCGCAGCTCAAGTACATCATGCCGCGCCTTACCGGTAGGGGCACGGCCATGTCGCGTCTGATGGGCGGCATCGGCGGCCGCGGCCCCGGTGAGACCAAGATAGAAATCGACCGGCGGCGCATCCGCGATCGTATTCGTCGCCTGGAGAGGCAGCTTGCCGATCTCAGCAAGGGACGCCTGCAGCGGCGCCAGAAGCGGATCAAAACCGGCGTACCGATCGTCTCCATCGTCGGCTACACCAATGCCGGCAAGTCGACGCTTCTTAACGCCCTGACCCAGAGCGACGTCTTCACCGAGGACCTGCTGTTTGCTACCCTCGACACTTCGACCCGCCGCCTGCGTTTTCCCGAGGAACGGGAAGTGATCATCACTGACACTGTCGGCTTTATCCGGGAGCTGCCGAAAAGCCTGCTGGGCGCCTTCAAGGCGACCCTGGAGGAGCTGGTTGACGCGCGTCTACTCCTGCACGTGGTTGATATCTCCAACCCGCGTTTCGAGGAGCAAATTCGTGCTGTGGACCGCATCTTGCATGATCTAGAACTACACAATATCCCGCGCCTTTTGGTTTTCAACAAGATCGACCTGATTCCAGAAGAAGAGATCGCCCCGTTTTGTAGGCGATTCGAGGCCATCGCCGTGAGCGCCAAAAGACGGGACACATTCGCCGATCTGCTGCGTGAAATGGAAGAACGATGTTGGGGGGAAGAACTTCGTCTTGATTGACACCAACCCCTCCCTTCGTGTAGCCTGTGGCGGTTTCTGGAGGTTTTGCTGATGCGGTTTTTCCTGCTGATGATCTGTCTTCTGTCCAGCCTTTCCTTGGCCGGATGTTTCGCTTCTTCCCCTTTAAGTCTCTCTGCTCCCGACGCTGCGGCGCCGGTTCCGTCAGAGGAGAAAATCGCGCTTGCGGTTGAGCCTTCTGCACCGAACGAGGATGTCACGGTCGCCACGCAAGAAGATGATAGCTTGGAAGAGGCTTTGGACTCTGATGCAGAGCCTGTCGATGCGGAAACACTGGCTGATAATCAACTGCTGCGCGGAGAAGACCAGGCCCCTCCCGAAGACCCGGGCCAGTCCCTTGCCCTCGCCGAGCCGGTCTACGACTTCCCGATGGTGGAAAACGAAAAGGTTCGCTATTTCCTCGATTATTTCAGCGGTCGTGCGAGCGGGACATTCAGACTCTGGCTGGAGCGCTCCGGGCGCTATCTGCCGATGATGCGCGAGATCTTTGCCGAGGAGGGGCTCCCCCAAGACCTGGCTTACCTGGCCATGGTAGAATCCGGCTTCAACGACAAGGCCTATAGCTGGGCTCACGCAGTCGGACCCTGGCAGTTCATCGAAAGCACCGGTCGGCGCTACGGGCTGCGCAACGATTGGTGGCACGACGAGCGCCGCGACCCGGAAAAAGCGACCCGTGCGGCCGCTCGGTTCCTCGCCGACCTGCATGCCGAATTCGATGGTGACTGGTATCTGGCCATCGCTTCCTACAATGCCGGCCCCGGCAAGCTTCGCCAGGCCATCAAGCGCTACAATTCCCGGGATTTCTGGGAACTCTGTCGTGGCAGCTATCTGCAGACCGAAACCAAGAACTACCTGCCCAAATTGCTGGCGGCCGTGATGATCGCAAAAGAGCCAGAAAAGTACGGCTTTATCGATCTTGACTATCATGAGCCGATCGTCTACGAAACCGTGCCATTGCCGAGCAGTACCGATCTTGACGTCATCGCCCAGTTGAGTGATTCAGATTACCAGACGATCAAGACCTTCAACCCGGAGTTGAAACGCTGGTGTACGCCTCCGGAGGCGAAGGATTATCTGGTGCGCTTGCCCGCCGGCAGCAAGGAGCTCTTTACAGCGAAATACGCTGAGCTGCCGAAACGGCAGCGTGCCAATTATGTTCGCCACAAGATTAAATCGGGTGATACCCTGCTGGCCTTGTCAAAGCGTTACGGTGTCCGTGTGGAGGACATCAAGCGTCTCAACAGTATCCGCAATGCGCGTTCTCTGCAGATCGGTAAAGACCTGATCGTGCCGTTGAATCCCGACACCAACGGCTCGACTGCGCTCGCCGAGCTCAAAGATGACTACAAGCGCTCACGCCGCACCTATTACACGGTCCGTTCCGGCGACTCCCTCTGGAAGATTGCCCAGAAATTCGATGTTACCGAAAAGCAGTTGCGGGTCTGGAATCGCCTCGGCTGGAGCAATGTCATCCGTCCCGGACACCGACTGGTCGTCTCGGCGCAAGGCGCACCTGCCAAAACGGCCGCCGTAAAAACGCCAGGGCCGTTGCAGAAAGTGGTTTACAAGGTCCGCCCGGGCGACACCCTCTGGGCAATCGGCCGCGAGTTCGCCGTTGCGACCGAGCAAATCCGCAGCTGGAACAACCTGGCCGACAATCACGTGCTGCAACCGGGCGAAAGCCTGACGCTGCACGTCAGCAGCAAGAGTCGTAGCTGAGCTTTAGCAGGCCTTTTATCTGAACGATCTCCCCGGGGAGCCGCCGGTAGGCTGCTCCCGCCTTTATTTCGCGCTGAATTCTCCTTCTGGCGTCTACCCTCACATGAACATCCTCGCGACCAGGGAGTGGACCCGTGCAGCGGAGTGACGCTTTACCCTGGTGACTTCGAGCTGCAAGGGTCCTTTCCTCCCTGAGCGTTCAGCGGGGCCGTGTCAGGTCCCTTGCGGCGAATGTTTCACCCTGCAGTCTTCTGAAACCAGCGTCCTGCTTTACTAGAATGGCAACACCCCGTTCCTGTATAACGGGCAGATGCCGGAGGCCCTGTCGCACCTCGGCACCGATCGGATCGTCGGGCATCCCCTTATGGGGTGTTGATTCGCTTCATTGACCAGGTTCTTTGCTTTGACAACCTTTGGTCAGGCTGGTAGAATACGCCGCTTCAGATCACTTGAAAGGACGTTCTCCCCATGCTGTCCGTACTTATTTCGTTTGCTGTTGCTGCCCTGTTCGCAGGTGCCCTGCATCTGACTACCAGCCTGCACCCGGTCGTCCCGCTGCTCGCCGGCCTGATCGTCTTCACCATTATCTACATCCTCATGCTCAAGCAGGTCATGAACCGGATCAATATTTCCATGGAAGCCGTGCAAAAGGATATCATGTCCAATCGTCCTGAAGCGGCGATCCTGAAGCTGGAGAACATGCAGAAGAAGTACGCCAACTGGCAATTCTTCATCAAGAAGCAGATGAATGCCCAGATCGGTATGGTTTATTATCTGCGACGAGATTTCAGCAAGGCCTACGAATATCTCAACCAGGGATTTGTAAGACACTGGGTCGCCATGGCGATGCTGGCCATTATCCAGATGAAGCGCAACCAGCCGAAGAATATGATTGCCACCTTCGACAAGGCGCTGACCGCTACCCGCAAGGAACCGCTGCTCTGGAGTCTCTACGCCTTCTGCCTGGATAAGATCGGCGACCGCAACAAGGCTGTCAGCATCATGGAAAAAGGCTTAAAGAAGGTGGGCAAGGATGATCTGATGACTGCCAACCTGGCGGCGCTCAAGACCGGCGGCAAGATGAAGATGCAGGGTTACGGAGATCTCTGGATGCAGTTCCAGCTAGAGAAACAGGGGGACCTGATCCGCAAACACACCAAGGCCATCCAGGGGCGGCGCAAGATCGTCAGAAAGTAACCAGTAGGTATTTATGGCCCGCAAAAAGTCTTCGCAAAAGCAAGCTGCGCCAGCGCAAGAGTTCTCCCACAGCCCCTTCAAGAGTTTGAAGGGGCTGTCTGCGTTCGAGGCGCCGAGCGAGAAAGCCGTCGCCTGCAAAGATGTGCTCGGCGAGATCAAGCAAACGGACGCCCCGGCTGCCGACCACCATGCATTTTCTGACGAAATGGATTTCCTCGGCGTCAAGCCTTTGCCTGGTCGGGGCCTTAATCCACCAGCGCCTGGCCAAGGGGGCATGGCAAAAATGTCTACAGCACCACATGCTTCACGCGAAGAGCTGGATAAGGCTGCTTTCCTGGACGCCATCGGTGCCATGACAACGACCTTTAACGACGACTGGCCTGACGATGAAACGCGACGCCAGGCCGTCCCCAGGCGCATGAAACAGGTAGAGCGTGGCCTGCTCAAGCCCGAAGCTGAACTTGACTTGCATGGACTAACGGTTGATGAAGCCGCGGCAAAAGTCCGCTTTTTCCTTCAGGACTCCAGCTATCACGGTTTTCAGACCCTGCTGATCATTACCGGCAAGGGCCTGCACTCGAGTGACGGCCCGGTTTTGCGTGAGGCCATGGAAAAACTGCTGTCGCTCACCGGAGGACAAGTGCTTGAATGGGGGGTGGCACCGCGTCGTTACGGCGGGGATGGCGCTTTGGTGGTTTTCCTGCGGCGGCCGGATGCTGGGTGACGTGCCACCAGCCCCTTTGACCCGCCGTTCCTTCAGGATTATCTGGGCGTTATCTGTCTCGACAGGTTGGCGACTGTTACGAAGAGGGGTACAATTGGTCTCAGACGCAAATCCATCGCAGCAGTAAAAGTGACGGCCTCCCCGAGCGCGGATTATGTGCATCGGAGGTAGGGCGCGGGCCCTTCAAAATGCACGAGACTTTATCTTATCTTGCCCTCTCCATGGGCGTTGCCTGGGCAAGCGGGATCAATCTGTATGCAGCGGTCCTGGTGCTGGGCCTGCTCGGCGCAACGGGCAATATCCCTTTGCCGGAAGCGCTGCAGGTTCTGCAACAGCCCCTGGTGATCGGTGTGGCAGGGCTTATGTATGGCATCGAATTCTTTGCCGACAAGATCCCTGGTGTCGATAGTGCGTGGGACGCTTTGCACACATTTGTCAGGATCCCCGCCGGAGCGGTTTTGGCGGCATCGGTGATTGCTGATGTGGACCCGAGTTACACCCTTGCGGCGGCTCTGGTCGGTGGCGGTTTGACCGCGGGAACCCATTTGACCAAGGCAAGCACCCGTCTTCTGGTCAACACGCTTCCGGAGCCATTCAGCAATATCGGAGCGTCCCTGGCGGAAGACGGCATGGCTGTCGCAGGGTTGTGGGTCGCGCTGTATTATCCGCTGGCCTTCCTGATCTTGCTGGGGTTTTTCGTGCTTCTGATGATCTGGCTGCTACCGATCCTCTGGCGAGGGCTCAAGGGACTCATCGATACACTGCGCGGGTTTTGCCGGGGAACTGAACCGGGACAGTTGCCGAGGCAGTAAAACTGTGTGGTGCTGACGGCGTTTGCATCCACCTTGCATTTAAGAGGGCTTTTGTCAAACTGTAGGTTGTCAGTGCAGCTGTCATCCAGCTGTACCAGGAGGAAATATTATGTATTCCATGGACAATGTTGGGAGAAGTACCATTGCGATGGTTCTGGCCGGCGGCAAGGGCGAGCGTCTCAGTCCCCTGACCCTGCGACGTGCCAAACCGAGTGTGGCCTTCGGCGGAAAATACAAGATCATCGACTTTGTCCTTTCCAACCTGTTCAATTCAGGGATCAAGAAGGTCTACATACTCACCCAGTACCGCGCCTATTCGCTGAACAAGCACATCCGAGAATCCTGGGGGAAATGGACCGGCCTGGGCGAATTCTACGTGGACATCTCCCCTGAGACCAGCAGTGAAAGCGAGGAGTGGTTCAAGGGGACGGCAGACGCCATTCTGCAGTACCTGCGCTTTGTCGAATCGACGGATGCGGAATATGTGGCGGTCTTTGGCGGCGATCATATCTACAAGATGGATGTGACCCAGATGATCAACTTCCACCGCATGAATCGAGCCGACATCACTATAGCCGCCCTGGAGGTGCCTGTCGAAGAAGCCAGCCGGTTCGGAATTTTTTCAGTAGATGAGGAGGCCCAGGTCATAGGTTTTAACGAAAAACCAACTCACCCCGAGCGGATTCCGGGGCGCGACACCTGCTTTGCCTCCATGGGCAACTACATCTTCCCCACCCGGAAACTGATCGAGGTGCTGCTGGAAGGGAAGAAGAAACACGCGGACCTGGATTTCGGCAAACACGTGATTCCGATGATGCTGGCCAGCGGCGATCGGGTCTTTGCCTACAACTTCAACGATAACGTGATCCCCGGCATGCGGTCTGAGGAGCGCGGTTACTGGCGGGATGTGGGCACCCTCGAATCCTATTACGAGGCCAACATGGATCTCGTCAATGTATCGCCGCAGCTTAATCTCTACAACTACCGCTGGCCAATCTTGACTAACCAGGGGAACCTGCCGCCCGCCAAGACCGTTTTCGACGATGACGATCGCCGCGGCCAGAACATCGACTCCTATGTCTGCGCTGGCTGCATCACCAGCGGCAGCATGGTCAAGCGCTCCATCCTGGGACCGCGTTGCAAGGTAAACAGCTACAGTCTGGTCGAAGATTCCATCCTGTTCGAAAATGTCACCGTCGGTCGGCATTCGAAGATACGCCGGACGATCATCGACAAGAACGTGGTGGTCCCGGACGGCTCGGTCATCGGTTACGACCTAGAGGCGGACCGGCAGAACGGCTATACGGTGACGGACTCCGGGATTGTCGTAGTGCCACGCATCGACAAGTAACCAGGCTCTCCTCTGCCGGAGGTTGTACGTCACAGCTGATGAGCATGATTGAGAGCTTGGCCGTCATAATATGAGCCAGTTCGCAAAAAAAAACAAAGCCGCCCGGCTTCATGCCGGGCGGCTTTCACTTTACGGTTCGCAAAGATTACGGACTGGATCCCCGGCTGCACCGCTTGGGTCGGAAAATGCCTGCGATGAATTGTCTTAAAGTTATTCCTCGTCTGCCTCTGCAAGGTCCCTGATGAACTGCTCGATGTCTGACGCCAATGGCGCGGTCAGAGAGCAGGTGGTCTGATGAACGGGATGGAAAAACTGTAACCGATGGCTGTGTAGCGCTTGGCGCTGCAGGCTGGTGGCGATGACGGGCGTTCGTCGCCAGGCGAGATAGTCGTCGTCATTCATGGTGTAGAGTGCATCGCCGGCAATGGGATGTCCGATGGCCGCCAGGTGGACGCGCAGTTGATGCGTGCGGCCGCTTTCGGGGTGCAACTCGAGTAAGGTGAAATGGTTAGTGAGATCGCAAACGGTTGCATAGTGTGTGATCGCTGCTTTCCCGGCGGCGCGATCAATCCAGTAACGGGGCACCAGTGCCTTTTCGACCGGCCCGATCGGCAGGTTGATCGTGCCGCTTGCGGGGACCGGCCGACCGGTGACCACGGCCAGGTAGCGCTTTTCCACTGATCCTTCGGCGAATTGACGCACCAGTTGCCGATGAACCATCGTGTCCCGTGCCAAGAGAAGGAGGCCGGAGGTGTCCGCATCGAGCCGGTTGACCAGGTTGGCCTCCGGGTATGCGGGCTGGCGGACATGACGCAGATGATATATCAGGTTGGCATTGACGAATATGCCGCTGCTATGTACCCGTAATCCTGCGGGCTTGTTGACGCCCAGTAGCCAGTCATCCTCGTAGACAATAGTGTAGTTGAGGTTGACGGCAGGTGTGTTGATTTCGGGCATGTCGCAACGGATGGTGTCACCTTGAGCAACGATCGTCGCCTCGTTGCATTTGATCTCGTTGCAAAATATTCGACCCTCCTGCACCAGTAATCGCCAGGCTGTTTCCGGCAGATAGGTGAAGCGGGTTGCCAGGTAAGCAGGTACGCTGACTCCTTTGAACGCAGCGGGTACTTTTGATGAAACTTGCATGGCGCTATTGATCAACCGGAAAGAGGTTCATGTCCCTGGCCTGGTCCCTCTCAGACCGGACGATGCAGCTGGCTTTATTTGATTGCATCTAGCGGCATCTCGGTTTTATGCAGAACTGTGCGCAGGGCAAAAGACGACTGGACACGCATCACTCCGGGCAGGCTGGTCAGCTTGTTGTGAACGCGTACATAGTCGGTATTATCCCTGGTGATCACGCGCAACAGGTAGTCGAAGTCTCCGGACATCAGGTAGCACTCCATCACTTCCGAAACCCTGGATATCTCTCCCTCGAAAGCGGCCAACTTCTCACGCTGCTGGCCGTCAAGGGTGACCCTGACGAAGACATTGTCGGGTTTGCCGATAGCGCTCTGGCTGATCAACATCACGTAGCGGTCAATAATCCCGCCTTCCTCAAGCAACTTCACGCGCCTCAGGCAAGCAGATTCAGAGAGTCCCACATCGGCGGCGAGTTGCACATTTGACAGCCGGCCATTTTTTTGTAACTTGTTCAGGATAGAATGATCAATGGCGTCTAATTGCAAGCTTGGCATACTCTGCTCCCATTACGTGCTTTTGTTGAATTATCTGTTAATAAGTAAAATTATTTATCGTAGTTTGCAAGGTAATTTCGCGATTCAGCTGGTAGAATTTATGCGTAAACGATTTTATCCCTTTTCCTGTTAGGAGACATTCTCATGATCGTCGGCATTCTGAAAGAGATCAAGGTGGCTGAGAACCGGGTCTGCATGACGCCCGCCGGAGTTGAGGTTATGCGTAAGCACGGGCATATTGTGCTGGTGGAGACCCTCGCTGGCGTTGGCAGCGGCTTCAACGACGCTGCCTATGTCGAGGCCGGAGCTGAGATCGTCGCCACGCCGCAAGAGATCTACAGCCGCGCAGCTATGGTCATGCATGTCAAGGAACCGCAGCCGGCAGAATATGCCCTCATCAGAAAGGGTCAGATTGTTTTCACTTATTTTCATTTCGCTGCATGCGAGGAACTGACGCGGGCGATGATCGCCAGCGGCGCAACCTGCATCGCTTACGAAACCATCGTCGGCAAAGATGGCAGCCTTCCTCTGCTGACTCCGATGAGCGAGGTTGCAGGTCGCATGGCGGCCCAGGAAGCCGCAAAATACGCCGAACGCACCCAGGGTGGACGCGGTATCCTCCTTGGCGGCGTCCCCGGGGTGCAGCCGGCGACGGTCCTGGTTATTGGTGGTGGTACGGTCGGTACCCATGCTGCGCAGATGGCGAGCGGCCTGGGCGCCAAGGTCTACCTGCTTGATACCAGTCTCGAGCGGCTGCGCCACCTGGCCGAAGTAATGCCGAAAAACTGTTTTCCGATCATGTCCTCACCCGCGACGATCCGCGAGCTGGTCAAGGAGGCGGACGTGGTCATCGGGGCGGTCCTATTGCATGGGGCCAAGGCCCCAAAACTGGTGACCCGGGAGATGTTGAAAACCATGAAAGCCGGAGCGGTGCTGGTGGATGTCGCGATTGATCAGGGCGGGTGTTTTGAGACATCCAGAGCGACTACGCACAGCGACCCGACCTATGAAGTTGACGGTATCGTGCATTACTGTGTCGCCAATATGCCGGGGGCGGTACCGTTGACGTCGACTGTGGCCCTCACCAATGCGACCTTGCCGTATGCGTTGAAAATTGCCGACCGCGGTTGGCAAGAGGTCGCCCGGGAGACGCATGGCATCAGGGAAGGTCTGAATGTGGTCGCCGGCAAGGTGACCTATGCCGGCGTCGCCGAAGCTTTCGGGCTCGAATACACTCCGGTCGACAAGGTTATTGATAAGGAGAGACTCCCATAACCTGAGAGAAAGCGCGTGACTTGTTACTGAAAACTGGTTCTTTTGGCCAGGCGGAAGTAAGGGCAGTGTTCTTTGGCGCATTCGCGGTTGCGGGAGATATCCCTACAGAATTGGTGCGCTTGGGGCTGTGGGAATGTGATGCCGAGCTCTTCGGCAAAGAATTCGCGACCGGCCGAGACAGTCTTACGCAAAGCACGTTTACAGCAGCGAGCCTCATCGTCAGCACAACTCAGTAGGGCCAGGGCGGTAGCCCGATGGGCCATGCCGCGCGCCAATCCGGTCACCGGGGTGGCGCCGGTGATCAGGCTGACAGCGACGCCGAGGGAGACTGCACCGCCGCAGGCGCCGTGATAGCCGCAGGTCCCGCCCGGGATTTGCATGCTGCGGCGGATCGTTTCCTCGATAAAGTTTCGTGGCAGTGCAACCCCTGTGCGTTCGGATGCCAGTAGGAGGGACAGCCCCGCCATGGCATGATGCTCGGGGCCGTGCATCGGCAGGTCGGGTAGGGTGATCAACTCTTCCAGAATATCTTCCGGAGCGCGACCAGTCGTTTCCCGTGCCAGTCTGGAGAGCTGTGTCAGGGGGCGGTCGCTGTGGCAGGCGTCACAGATATAATGGCCGTTCGGGCAGAGGATGGCGCTGCTTTCATGGCGGCCGCATTGTGAACAGCAGACAGCTTCACCCTGCTCACGATAATCGAGCGGTTGTCCGCAAACCATGCAATGTTCAGACTTATATTCTGTCATGGAGAAAATGCTCTTCCGAAAGTTGTGGTTTTCAAGAGTACCCCATGACCACGCTGCCGTCAAAGGCTCAAAACCTTCCCACGCTTGCAAAGCTTGGCTGCAACTGTAAACTATAGATAATTTACAGCCTTTTAGGGAGGGTCATGGAGCAGATTGTCTTCCGGGAAGACCCTTTGGCCAGGCTTGGATGACGCCACCACCTACCAGGATAAACTGGCTGTCATCTATAGCGTTTTGAAAAAACGTTGTCCGGGTATCGACCGGATCAGCATTGCTCTCTACGATCACCTGACCCACTCATTGAAAACCTTCATTGCAGTTCCAGTCGCCGAAAGTCCTCTTAAACATTATGAAGTTGTGCTCGCAGCAGAATCTACGCTCCGCCAGAGTCGCCAGAGACAGCTCGCCACGCATCGTCAATGACCTGAGGATTTTTGACAATCACGATTCAATTCATTCCCACGCCCTGCTCGGGCACGGTTTCGCTTCCAGCTATACCCATCCGATGTACCACAATAAGGAACTAGCCGGTTTTGTCTTCTTTAACTCGAATCACAACCGGTACTTTCGTACAAGGATCCTCGAGCATGTCGAAATCTTCACCCGTCTGATCTCCGAGCTGATTGTGATCGATCTGGCGGTGACAAGGGCTCTGCTGGCCGCCATGCGGACGTCGGTCGGCATGGTGCAAAAGCATGATCTCGAAACCGGGACGCACCTGGAACGCATGTCGCGCTATTCCCGCCTCATTGCCCGTGCCATGGTGAAAAGAGGCGCTGAAACTCTAGACGATGAACAGATTGAGCAGATCGCCCTGTTCGCACCTCTGCACGATGTCGGCAAGATTGGCATCCCGGAGCGGATTTTGCGCAAGCCTGCTCGATTGACCACGGAAGAACGTCGAGTCATGAATACCCATCCCGTGCTGGGGCGCCAGATTGTCGATGATCTGATCAGAAATTTTGGATTTGAACAGATTCCTTATATCGACTACCTTCGTGATATTGCTGAACTGCATCACGAGGCGATGGACGGTAGCGGTTATCCGCACGGCTTGAGTGGCGAGGAAATTTCTGTCGAAGCCCGCATTATTGCCGTCAGTGATATTTTTGATGCATTGACGACCCGGCGGCCTTACAAGTCTTCCTGGTCCAATGACCAGGCCTTTGCGATGCTCAAGCTTTTGTCTATTGACAAGCTTGATCATAACTGTGTCAATGCCCTGATGGATTGTCCTTCTGAAATTGACCAGGTCCAGAGACAATTTGCTGAATGTCATTGAGCCCGTGGCTTTTAAACCAAAAGGCCGGCTTCATAGCGAAGCCGGCTTTTTTATGATCTATCTGGATGAAGTGTGAAAGGCGCTCTACATCTCTTTGCCGTCGAAGGTCTGGCCAATGGCAGCGGTCATCTTTGGCAGTTCGGCGCTCAAGGCAAAATCGTAAGTGTCTTTGAGTTTGTTGGTGAACATGGTTCCTAACCAGAGGGGACTCCACACGGCGCCGGCGACCAACCAGCGATCGCGCACATCAGTATCAATCTCGTCAGCAACGACGACAAAATCAATCGCTTCATAACCCTCCTTGACGATTTTGATATCGTGACTGGTATTATTGCTGAGCTTGTAGTCGAACTCGCAAGGGGTTACGCCGATTTTTTCGCCATCAATGAAAACCTGCGCCCCGGGAGGCGTCGATACGAATGCCGCCTGCTGAGCACAGGCGCTGGTCATGGTGGCGAGCAGTATGATGATGAACAGCTTGTTGAACATGCGATCTTCTCTCCTGAGAACAGTCCCAATTGGCAATCGGCTAAGAATACAGCAATCGATGTGCCAATATCATGAAAACTACCTTGAAAAACTTACACAGGATCCTAGACGATGGTGTTATGAAGAAGTAAGGGCCGTATTTTAGGGATTTGATGAGTCAGAAAAAAATCAATAGAATTACTTAACATTTCGAGATGCAAATAATTTTCGTGATCTGTACGGCACACTGTTGCTCAGATGCACAGCTGTTGAGGCGTTTTTCCCACGTTTTGTTTAAAAATGCTGCAGGATTAAGTTAAAAACTTGGTGACCAAAATTACACCGCCAAAACATTTGTCAGTTATGCCCTTGATGATCTGGCAGAGAAGATTTTGACGTGATAGTATGTGACCCCTAATGTTGCTAGGGTTATTTGGAGAGTACAGAGCAATGACTGCTTTGCGGGGACAGGAAGTCCAGCTGTATTTGAGCCGGGCAGGGCTTAAACCCGAGAATTTTACCCGACCGACTCCGACCAGCGTCGCTGCGGCAGAGGTTGTCGGTTGCACAGTCGGCGAGATTGCCAAAAGTATCCTGATGTTGGTCGGCAAGCAGCCGGTGATGATTGTCACCAGCGGTGACACCCGGGTCAAAAGCGGACGCCTCAAGGAGGCAACCGGTTTGAGTGGCCGGGTGCGCTTGCCGGTTCCGAACGAAGTGTTGCACTACACAGGTTATGCTCCCGGAGCGGTGAGCCCATTCCTGTTACCTGACAACCTGCCGGTCCTGCTGGACACTTCTTTGCGGCGCTATGAAATTATCTACCCCGCCGCAGGGAGCGCCAGCTCAGCGGTCTCCATGAGTCTTTCACGGCTTCAGGAGTTGTGCAGCGGAAGGATCGTTGATGTGTGTGATATCCAGGAATTATCAGACTGACCGAGGAGGTTGAACTCATGACATGGTTTGGCAAGATCATGGGAGGCAGTGTCGGATTCATGTTGGGGGGGCCGATCGGTGCCCTGATAGGTGTGTCGCTTGGACATGCGCTGATCGATGACAAGACCCGCACCGGTTATGCCGAACAAGGTCGATTGACCGGGCAGGAGCAGCGCCAGGCGGTCTTTTTTACCGCGACGTTTGCCATGCTCGGCAAGATGGCCAAGGCCGATGGCCGGGTCTGCGAAAATGAGATCAGTGTCGTGCGCACTTTTATGCAGGACAAGCTACGTCTCGACAAGGTGACACAACAATTTGCCATGGGTGTCTTCAATGAAGCCAAGGACAACAATACCCCCTTCGAGGATTATGCCCGCCAGTTTGGCCAGGTCTTTCAGGCCGAGCCGCAACTGCGGATGATGTTTTTCGAAATGCTCTTCACCGTGGCGTTGGCTGACGGTGTATTGCATCCGGCTGAAGAGAAGATACTGCGAGCAGCACCGGCCATGCTCGGTCTGCACGGCGATATTTACGATACCGTCAAACGCCAGTTTGTCAGCGACCTGTCGCACCACTATGCCATGCTTGGGCTGGCTGACGGGGCGGATATGAGCGAGGTTAAAAAGGCCTATCGCAAGCTGGTCAGCGAATATCATCCTGACAAGATCATTGCCAAAGGCTTGCCTGAGGATTTTATCAAGTTTGCCGAAGGGAAGTTCCGCGATATCAACGAAGCCTATGAAGCCATACAGAAAGCGCGGAGTGGCTAGCATGAAGAATTTTAACCGCTGTTTGCCTCAACCACGGAGAGCTTTATGAGTTACGGTATGACCAGGGAGCAAGCCCTGGAGCTTGTGAATCAGCACATCACGACGCGGACTATGCTGAATCATTGCCTGGCCGCTGAAGCGGTGATGAGAGCTCTGGCCGAACGGGTCGGTGAGGATCCCGAGAAATGGGGGCTGGCCGGACTGCTGCATGACCTGGACGCCGAAACACACACAGATCTCGATGACCCACACCCGTGAGACGGCGCAGATCCTCCGTGACAAGGGTGTTGACGGAGAGATTGTCGAAGCGATTCGACTGCACAATGAGCAGGCGCATCCCGGCGAGCGGCGCCGTACGCAATTTCACCACCTGCTTGCGGCCGGGGAAACGATCACCGGCTTGATTGTCGCGACGGCACTGGTCTACCCCGATAAAAAGCTTGCAAGTGTCAAACCGAAATCGGTTCGCAAGCGCATCAAGGAGAGAGCGTTTGCCGCCGGAGCCAACCGCGATATTATTCGTGAATGTGAAGTAGGCGGCATTCCGCTTGATGAATTCTGCGATCTTTCGCTGCAGGCGATGCAGGGGATTGCCGATGAGCTTGGCTTGTAAGGATGGAGTGTGTAGGGTAGAATAGCCCTGTTGCCAAAAGGAGGACATTCTGAAGCGTTACCAGAAACCGAAGGTGGTGGGCAATAGCAACGTTCATCCATACTGATCAAAGAGCCGGGTGATCCCGGCTCATTTATTCTGCGATAAATGATCAAAGCAGTGATTTGTCAGGGGAACACTTTGCAGAGCGAGGAACTTAGATGCGTACATCCAACCCGATGATGAAGGAAAGCGTTTTTACCCGGGCGATCCCGGGTGTCGAAACCATGACCCTGCAGGGCGCAGTGAACAAAACCGTGGCTCTCTTGGCGCTGGTTGTCATCGGCGCCGCTTATACCTGGAACCTTTTCTACAATCAGGGGCCGGCAGCGGTGCAGCCGTGGATGCTGGGCGGCTTGATCGGTGGCTTGATCTTTGCGATGATCACGGTCTTCAAAGCGAGCTGGGCACCGAAAACCGCGCCGATCTATGCCGTGCTGGAAGGTCTGGCGCTTGGCGGTATCTCCGCACTCTTCGAAGCGCGCTTCCCAGGGATCGTCATCCAGGCGGTCGGACTGACCTTCGGCACTCTCTTTGCCTTGCTCTTTGCCTACAAATCCCGGCTGATCCGGGCAACCGAGAATTTCAAACTGGGAGTTGTCGCTGCGACCGGTGGGATTGTCCTGGTTTACCTGGTCAGCATCGTCGGCGGCTTGTTCGGCTGGCATATGCCACTGATTCATGAATCGGGTCCGGTCGGTATCCTGTTCAGTCTGTTCGTGGTCGTGGTCGCCGCCCTGAACCTGGTGCTCGATTTTGATTTTATCGAGCGCGGTGATGGCGTCGCGCCCCGCTACATGGAATGGTATGCGGCTTTTGGTCTGGTCGTGACGCTGGTCTGGCTCTACCTGGAACTGCTGCGTCTGCTGGCAAAATTGAAAGACAGATAGGGCGCTGCACCTTTGCGGCTGTTACTGAACTCCAGGACGAAGCATAAGGCGGGTGCTGCAGACGGTTTGTCTCTTCATCTTACGGGGGTGTCTCCTGAAGCAACAGGTGGCGCCCCTTTCTCTTTTAATGGATGGTGGAGACCAGGGCCTCGATTTCGTCCTCCAACATGCGGCGGGCATGTTCGGTGAAAGATTCTCCCATCAAGGTGACGAATTCGCTCGAGTCAACGATGGCAAAACGTTGCGCGAGCGGAATTTGCCTCCAGAGGTTCGCGTTGTCCAGTAGTGCGACGATCTGCCGTCGCTCGAAGATCATGGTGTGCAGTTCGGATATATCTATGAAGATCTTGTCCATAACCCCTCCTACGGTTTCTGGTTGCACTCACATCGAAGAAGTTTTATCTCCTTTATAGTCAAGCAAAAGTCGTTCCCAAACGGAGCGCGGCCATTGCATCCTCGTCAAGTTTGTAAAATTGCCAATTTATTCAGGTGTTTATATTGGTCTGCTTGACTGTTGACGCACGGCAAAGAGAGGTGGACATCGCCAAGGGATCGCTTTGTGTCCAGTGGGCGTGCAATAAATGCATGCCGGCATGGGTCGCTGCAGGCAGCATGTTCGTGCCCACGTGGCGTAATTACCTGAGCTGCTAATGTTCAAGCTGGTCTTCAATACCTTGCAAACCCTCGACGGCACCGCAGGGCAGTGACATGTGTCCACCGGAAATATGTGCCTCCCTGGGGTTGATGCGGATGACCGTGGCGCTATGGCGATGTCCGATCCGTTCACTTATGAAGCGAATGGTCGGGATTGCGGTCCCGGCCCCCATTTCGATGATGACGAGCGCTTCATCCTGATGCTGGGCGAGAAAACGCTCAAAACGCATCTCCTGGCCATGTGTACGGTCAGGTAGCCAGGAATAGTCACCGAACATCAGGATGTTCGGTCGGGCCGGTTGTCTGCAGTGGCGACATTGAGGAACATGCTGGGCGCGCATGGTCGAGAAGTCGACCGGGATCGTCTCATCATTGTCCCAGATGTCATTGCAGCAGGGAGAAAGACATTGCAGATGATGGATTGAGCCATGTACCTCGAGCACCTGGTCTTCGCGGTACCCGGCTTTCTGAAAGTGCCCGTCGACGTTGGAGGTGACCACGAAGCTGTCCTGGTGAAAGCGATCGGCCCATTCCTGTAGCATAGCGAACCCCCGATGGGGCACGGTCTCCCGGTAGAGATTGGTGCGGTGGCCGTAGAAGCCCCAGCCGAAGGCAGGGTCGCCTTCAAAGTTCGCCGGGTTGGCGGCACCAACGAAGTTGATGCCGAGCCGTTCGTACATTGGATAGGCGTTCCAGAAACCTTGGTCGCCCCGGAAGTCGGGCAGACCGGAATCGACTCCCATCCCTGCTCCTGCAGTGATGACCATGGCTCGCGCGTTACGGATGGCTGCAGCGGCTTTTTCGAATCGGTCGGAAAGACTCATGGCAACCTCCTTGATCTGTTGCGGGTTGCGCGTGGCGTTCTGCGCGAAAAAAAAAGATGATCTCTCCTTCGCCACGCGCCTCGTACCACGTGCTACTTTTTAATTGCAACGTCCACAATCCTGGGATTCAACAGCTCGATGACGTCCTGCGGCGCCATGCTGACAAGGAAGCCGCGCTTGCCGCCATTGAGGTAAATGCGAGGCAGAGTGGCGATAGTTGCTTCCATGTAGACCGGCATTGATTTACGAGTGGCGAAGGGTGAGGTGCCGCCGACCTGGTAGCCGGTATGCCTGAGAGCCGCGTCCGGGTTGCAGGGGGAGATGGTCCTGACGCCGAGGACCCTGGCCAGTTCCTTGGTGGAGACTTCCCGATCGCCATGCATCAGGATGATCAACGGCTGGCGCTGGTCATCTTCCATAACCAGGGTCTTGATGACATGGTGCTCGTCGACACCTAGCTCCCGAGCCGAAACACTGGTCCCACCACGTTCTTCGTAAGTGTACAGGTGCGGTGCGAAGTCGGTCCCGGCCTGTTTGAGCAGACGGGTTGCGGGGGTTACCGGAGTTTTGTCTTTAGCCATGGTGTGTCTCACGATAAGTGGTACGAAAATACAGAATATAGAATACAGAATTTTGCCGGGTGAGAAAAGCCTTCCTGAGGATCTTGGCCGCCAACCAGCATCAGCCGTTGTCCCATGCCTTTTCGCGTCTTGTGTTCGAAAGCTTAAGAGATCCAGTTGCCAATCATCAACAGCAGGCTGACAGCCGTCAGCAGCATGCATGCTGCCCCCAAGCCATTGAAGAAGGGGCGCAGCATCTGACGTCCGCGAATGCCGATCGGCAGAATCAGGCCGAACAGGGCACCGCCGACGGCACCGCCGAGGTGACCGGCATTGTCGGCGCCGACCAGCAGGCCGAAGACGAAGGCGATTGCTGCCCAACGCAGCATGAAATTGCGGTAATTGTGCGCCGTGACGCCGCCGACCCGGTGATAGTAGGAGATTGCGAAACCGATCAGGCCGAAGAGCGACCCCGAAGCGCCGACCACCGGGACCCACTGTTTGATGTAGAGGACCTGCCAGCCGAAACCGGCAAAGGTGGCAGTCAAGGCAGTCAATACATAGAGGCTGACGAAGCGGACGGTGCCGATCTCTTCCTCGATCATGGGACCGATCTGGTAGAGAACCATCATGTTGAAACCGAGATGGATGAGCCCGCCATGAGCGAAGGCATAGGTGATGCAGCGCCACCATTCGCCTTCGGTCAAGACCAGTGGCCAGTATTGGGCCCCGGCATGTATCAACAGGTAGCCTCCTGGAGTGAACACGACCGAAAGCCCCATCCCGCCGACCACCCCTTGCACGACCATGAGGCCGTAAAGGAGTAGGTTGATGGCGAGGAGCACCTTTGTCGCCGACCAGTTGCCATGCGCGGGATTGCCTTGCATGATGCCGCGCAGGCTGCGTTCCCAGCGCATCATGCGCCACTGCCACCTGGTGCCGTTCATGCCAAGCCGATCGAAAAATGCTTTCCAGTCCATGTTGCCCTCGGTTTCAAAGTCATGCACAGAGTGACATTACCATCTCAACAAGTACATTCTTCCGCCATGGCGGGCTTGATATCAATCAGTGGCGTCCCATCGAGGCAGTCAAGCCCGCGCACTGAGATGACCCCATCATCGATCTGCTCGATCGGCAGAATCGCGGCTCCGATCGGATTGCGGCGGTTGGGAGTGCGCAGGGCAAATATGCCGGCCAGTTCGCTGGTCCGCCTGGAATGTTGGCGCAGTATACTCCTGTCGACCTGCTCGAACCAGTAAAGTATCAGAATTTTTTGCCCGACATGCAAGCCCAGCAAGCCATCGCGTAAATCCTTGCGGATCACCAGGTTGCAGAGTGGCCCCTGCGGGTCGATATTTCTCGGACACTCCGCGAGAGTCTTGTAAGGTGTGGCAATAAAACCGATCGCTTCGAGCGAAGCTAGCAGTGTCATCTTATCTCTCCGTTGTCACCAGCTTTAAGGCCAGGGCGACAAAGACGGTTGCTGCAGCCCCGTTGATCATTCGCTGGGCGCGGGGAGAACGGTTGAGCCACGTTCCTAGACCCCCGCCGATCAGGGCAATGGAGCCGAACACCAGGATGGTCGCGATAATAAATACCCCCCCCAGCGCGATCAACTGCAAACTCATGGTGCCGCGCGATGGGTCAGCGAACTGAGGCAGAAAAGCGAGGAAGAAGATCGATACTTTCGGGTTGGTGACGTTCATGATGATGCCTCGTCGATACAGTTCTCCCAAGCTCTTAGGGCGTCTTCCGTGCAAACGGATCTCTTCCGGAGAGGCACGCAGGATCTGCCAGGCGAGGTAAAGCAGGTAGCCGGCTCCGATCATCTTCAGCATGTTAAATGCGAGCACCGAGGTCTGGATAATGACGGCGACTCCGAAAGCGACGGCGCTGGTATGGACGAGCAGTCCGGTGCATAAGCCGAACATCACGACCAGGCCGGAGAGCTTGCCATGCAGGGCAGACTGCGTCAGAACAAAGATATTGTCAGGCCCCGGTGCAACGGCAAGTAATGTCGAAGCCAGAAAAAATGTGGAAACTGTTTCGATCGTTAGCATAAAGTCCCGCAATGATTACTTGCTTGATAGTATAAACATCTCAGCGGCGAGTATTGGAATCGGAATGATGTAACGTGCAAAATTAACATATCTTCGCGGCCATGTGCATACAAGTTGCAGGTTTCTGCACGCTTCTGTGAGTCCAAAAAGCTTGCCATGCACTCAGAATACATCTAGAGGCTCAAGACGTTTGCTAAATGTCTCTCCTTTGTCTACCATATACACAAGCCACATCGGGATTGCCATGCTCAAAACTCTGATAAAAATAATCGTTATTTTCATGCTCTCGGCGAGTTCTGTATGTGCCGAGCAGCTACCGGGTGTGATTGCCTTGCTGGACAAAGAAACCAGTGAGAAAATTGAGAGCTTGCTGGACAGCAGTGGTTCCCACTTGGCAGCGTTGAATGGAGTCCCGCATGTCATGTTCCATGATGACATCTTCAACTTTTATCAACAGAGGGAATTTCTCCCGATCTGGATGGATGGCTGGCAGATTAAGCCGGAGGCTCTGGAGCTGCTGGAGATCCTCCGCAATGCCGGTGCGCATGGTCTCTGCAGTAATGATTATTTGCTGGCTGACCTGGAGGGGCTGATTCGTATCCAGACAGATTTCTCCTGGTATAAACTGCCGATGGATTCTGATAATCGAGCGGTTCTCGATCTCTTTTTGTCTCAAGCTTTCCTGACTTATGCCACACACATGGTTGAAGGTCAGGTTGACCCGGCACTGGCACACGTCGACTGGAGCGCCAGGCGTCGCAAAGCTGACCTGGTCAAACTCCTGGAATATGCCATAGGAAGCCATCGTGTGGTCCAGGTTCTCGAAGACCTGGCGCCACCGCATGAAGAGTACCGGCAGCTTATGGCCGCCCTTGCTGATTATCAGAGAATTTATGCCTTGGGGGGGTGGCCTGAGATTCCTGCCGGGCCGACGATTAAACCTGGGGACCAGGACGAAAGGCTCCCCCAGATCAGAACGCTTTTGTCGCTTACCGGGGATTTTGACATGATGATTGAGCCCGGTCCGGATTATGACCCGGAGACATATGCTGCGATGCGTCGTTTTCAGGCCAGGCACGGGCTGGTGACTGATGGCGTCATCGGCCCCAAAACCCTCGAGAACCTGAATGTCCCGGTCGAAGAACGCATTCGTCAGATCGAATTGAATCTCGAACGTTGGCGCTGGATGCCGAAAAGTTTCGGTAACAGGTACATCAGTATCAATATTGCCGATTTTTCACTAGAAGTCGTTGAGAACGGCATGACGGTCATGCATATGCCGGTCATCGTCGGAACGCAGTACCGAAAAACACCGGTGTTCTCGGCACGCATGACGTACCTGGAGTTCGCACCTTACTGGACAGTGCCGCCGACGATCCTCAGGGAAGACAAACTGCCGCAAATTAAGCGCAATCCGGCCTTCCTTGAGGAGAAGCATTTCCGTATCGTTGCCTGGTCAGATGGTGAGACCATCATCGATCCGCAGGGTATCGATTGGACCAAGGTCACGGCGGCCAACTTCCCAGGCATGCTGCGCATGGACCCCGGCCCGTGGAATCCTTTGGGACGCGTCAAGTTCATGTTCCCAAATCGCTACAATGTCTACCTGCACGATACCAACGAGTCTTATCTCTTCGACAAAAACGTGCGTCCATTCAGCTCGGGTTGCATTCGCATTGAACGTCCGCATGACCTCGCCGACTACCTGCTTGAAAAGGGGCTTGGTAAAGCAAGATTAAAGGAGCTTTTCGTGGCGACTGTTCCAGAGAAGGTGCCCATCAATCCTATTCCGGTGCATATCCAGTACTGGACCGCATGGGTCGATCATGACGGGCTCATCAACTTTCGCCCAGATGTGTACTACCGCGATCTGGACCTCGATATCGCTCTTACCGATCCGGCATACCGCGTCATGGACCAGTTGAAAGTAAGTGCTGGAACACATCTGATTAACTTTGAATAGTTTGGCGCGTGTCAGGGGTTAGGTCTACACCTCTCACAAAAAATGCACTCTTTGCAGAGAATGTGAAATGTGTAGACCTGGCCCTTATGCTTTTTCAGAAGAGGTCTTTTAGCCAGCCGAAGGCGACCAGGGTGCCAAGCGCTGAGCCGAGGGAGGAAAGAATAAATACCAGCAGGACACGGGTAAGGCGGTTGCGCCACCAACCGCTTAACTTGGCGATATCCTCTGCCACGTGTTCCATGTCTTTTACCTGGGGGGGGGCAATAAAGGCCTGGACCAACCCGGTGACGAAGCCGGCACCGATGGTTGGGTTGAGTGACGTGATCGGTGCGGCAATGAAGGCGGTAAGGATGGTCAGAGGGTGACCCAGGGCAATCAAAGCCCCCAGGGCGGAGAGGACGCCGTTGGCAAGAATCCATGCAACGGCAGCATCTGCCAGTTGTTGGGTGTTGCCTGTCATGAATCCTGCGACAAACAGCCCCAACACAATAGCTGGTATCAGCCAGGGCAGCGCTTTTGACACGCCGCTTTTGGCAGGAATGACTGTCAGCTCTTTGATCTCTTCCGTGGAAAACGTCTGCTCAAGTTTTTTAAGAATGCCTGGCATGTGGGCCGCTCCGACAATGGCGACGATCTTCTCACCGGGAGCCTGGCGGATGTGATGGGCCATGTAGGTGTCGCGCTCGTCAACCAGGATGGTCTTGACCATCGGCAGGACCTCTGCCATTTCGTCCAGCATGGCCGAAAGCGTGTCGGTCTGGCGCAGTTTGGCAAGTTCCTCTTCGTTGAGCTCCTGGGATTCGAACAGGCTGGCCAGCAACGTGGCAAGCAGGGTCATTTTCTTCCAGAATCCAGCTTTGCGCCAGGCGCGCAACAAGGTCGTGCGGATTTCGCGATCTACCAACTGAAGATTTTTGCCAAGGGCCTCTGTGGCTTCGGCTGCGGCAGCCAGTTCCGCACCGGGCTTGACGCCTGTCTGCAGCCCCATGCGCTTCTGAAATGAAGCCAAGGCCAGGTTGGCCAGTAGAAAAGGCGCCTGCCCCTGTTTCAGGACCTGGATCAAATTGAGCGATTCCCAGTGGCGCGGGTTGCGCAGCGCGCGATGACGCTGCTCGTCCAGTTCAACACAGACCGTATCCGGATTTTCCTCCTGGATCGCCGCCCGTACGGTTTCAACAGATTCCTGGGATATGTGCGCTGTCCCGACCAGGACATATTCCCGGTTGTCGATCATCAAACGCTTTATATCAGTATTCTCAGGACTATTCATACTGGCCTTCCAAAAAAATCGGGGTACGATAACATAAGATCAGGTTGAAGCTGAAGGAGAATTCCCGCATTAACATTATGTATCGATAGCTGCGTCGATCGGCGAGATCTGGCGCGTTGCCGAGAAACAAAAAGACGCCGGATGTCCCGACGTCTTTCTTTGAGCTCTCCACACCTGCCGTGGGTCCGTGGCCTCACGACGACGGCCAACTAAGTGGGCTGGTCTATGAACGTTTCAGGCTTCCCGTTTCGAGACGGGCTTGCACACCACTTTCACAAGGAACCTGCCCGATGAAAAGATATTCCGCGTGGGCATAGCGACCTCACTTACAGGGCAGAGAGCTGAACAGATAACCCTATGCGTATTCAGTATAGGGAAAAAGTTGCTTTAACTCAAGCATAATCCCGACGGTCAATCAAATCTGCCTAAAAAGCTGGCAAGCTTTGCACGTATAGAGGCAGAGGCTTTCTCTCGGCCCGTCACTTTTGTTTAAAACCACTGATTTTATTTGCTTTTTTGTTTTGTTGCGGATGGCATGGCTTATGCGTTACAGGATTGCATGATGATCGCAGCGACCCTGTCAAATATGTCAGAACAAAAATCCGAACGTTTGCTCAACGCTCTGATCGAAATTGGCCAGGAACTGGCGTCGACAACCGATCTCGAGGAATTGCTCGATTCTGTGCTACGCGTCGCCCGTGACGTCTTTCATTTCGAAAATGCCATTATTCGTTTGCTCGATGACGATGGCCTTCATCTGGTTGCGGCGGCGGCGTTCGGTTACACCGATGACGCTATGGGACCGATCCAGATCGGACAGGGCGTCATGGGGCGTACAGCCGAAGTGCAACGGCCGATCCTGGTTGAAGATGTGCGGCAGCTGCCTGATTATGTGCCAGGGATTCCAGGCGCCCAGTGCGAACTGGCCGTACCCTTGATCAGCAAGAAGAAACTGGTCGGGGTGCTTAATGTTGAGAGTCCGCATGCGGGAGCTTTTTCGAGCGGCGACATAGAGCCGCTGATGATCTTGGGACGACAGGCCGCCATCGCCATTGAGAATGCAAAACTTTACGATCGTTTACGCAAAGTGAGCGAGGGGTATCGCCATCTGCACGAATTCAACGACCGGATTCTCAAAAGCGTCAGCCTTGGTGTCTATACGGTCGATAAACAGCTGGTGATCACCTCTTGGAATAGTCGTATGGTGGAGATGAGCGGCATTGCCGAGGAGCGTGCCGTCGGAGCCAGCCTCGGTGTTCTTTTCCCAAACCTGGTCAAAGAAGGTGTTATCGAGAGGATCAAGCAGGTCCTGCAGAGCGGCTCCAAGGCGAAATTGCGACTGCTGCACCGACAGCTTGATGGGACCAACCGTTTTCAGAAACGCCGGCTGGCGCCACTGCGTGACGGTGACGAAGTGACCGGCGTGGTTGTCATTGTTGAGGATATCACCGAATTCAAAAGACTTCTGGACCAGACCATCCAGAGCGAGAAGTTGGCTGAAGTAGGCCGACTTACCGCTGGTATTGCCCACGAAATCAACAACCCTTTGGCTATGGTGGCCTACGCCACGGAACTGCTCAAGCGCGAAAAACCCCTCTCTGCTTTCCAGGAAGAGATGCTCGACAAGATTAACCTGGAGGTCGAGCGTTTGAAAAACCTGACCGGCGGACTGCTCTCTTTCTCCAGCAATCGCGAAACGCAGAACCGGCTTGTCAATTTGAACGATCTGATTACCGAGGTCTGCAGGTTGTTGCGCTTTGAACTGCAGCGCAAATCGATCAAGTTGGAAACTGAATTTTCTGATATTCCGGTGCTGAGCGCCGATCCTAACAAGGTCAAGCAGGTGATCATCAATCTGGTGATGAATGCCGCTCATGCGCTGCAGGCTCAGGGGCAGATTGTGCTGGCAACCTGTATCGGCCATGACGGCATGCTCGAGTTGCGTGTTAAGGATAATGGCCCTGGGATCGCCCCGGAACTCCAGGAACAGGTCTTTGCTCCGTTTTTCACGACCAAGCCGGAAGGCGAGGGAACCGGTTTAGGTCTCTACATCTGCCAGAACATCATTCGTGAGCATGGCGGATACATCAAGCTTGAGAGCGAGCTGGGCGAAGGGACATTGTTCCGCGTTTGCCTGCCTGTCGAATGAGCTTTTAATCTGGGCATTACTGGTGATTATTTAGGCAAACATGTTGTCCTTGGGTGATTGTAATATTTCAACTATCTGAAATAAAAGGATTTATTTTTTTGGCACGACTGGTGCTTTAAGACATACAACCCGGGGGAAACGCTCAGTCATTCATCCTCCCGGGATACATATCGGCACGACCAACGAGACAACGACGTCTCGAATTTAGCTGCTAGGCAATGGCGCCTTAACTTCCGTTCGCGGAAGCTGAGGCGCTTTTTATTTTTCTCTCTGGAAAGGAGATTTGGACATGATGAAAAAAGTTGAGTGCATCGTCAAACCGTTCAAGCTGGATGATGTCAAGAATGCGATCACAGCTCTGGGCATCAGCGGCATGACCGTCAGCGAAGTTCGCGGCTTCGGCCGGCAGAAGGGGCACACAGAGCTGTATCGAGGTGCGGAGTATCAGGTAGATTTCCTGCCCAAGATCAAGATCGATCTTGTCGTGAATGAAGAACAGGTCGCGTCCATTATCGATGCTGTACAAAAGGAAGCCTGTACCGGGCGCATCGGTGACGGCAAGATCTTCGTAAGCGATATCGAGCAATCGGTTCGTATCCGCACTGGTGAAACTGGTCCTGAATCCCTTTAAAAATGACGCCAAAGATAAAAGGAGAAAAATCATGAAGAAGTCCCGTATTGCTTTGCTTGCCGGTTTGATGATGACTCTGCCGGCTCTCGCACTGGCCGAAGATGCCCCCGTATCCGAGATGTCCTACATCCTTAACACTTTTTCCTTCCTCGTAACTGGGATCCTGGTCATGTGGATGGCAGCAGGCTTCGGTATGCTCGAGTCCGGCCTGGTCCGCTCCAAGAACGTTGCCACCATCTGTCTCAAGAATATTGCCCTGTTCGGCATTGCCGGCATCCTCTTTTACCTCGTCGGCTACAACCTGATGTATGCTGGTGTTGATGGCGGGTACATCGGTTCTTTTGGCCTCTGGTCGGCAGATGATGCCGCCGCCGCGGCTGGTGACTATTCCGCCGGTTATGCTGCAGCATCCGACTGGTTCTTCCAGATGGTGTTCTGCGGCGCCGCCTGCTCGGTGGTCTCCGGCTGTGTCGCTGAACGTGTCAAAATCTGGTCGTTCTTCGCCTTCTGCGTGGTTCTCACCGGGATTATCTACCCAATTCAGGGCTCCTGGGTCTGGGGTGGCGGCTGGCTGACCGAAATGGGTTTTGCTGACTACGCCGGTTCGACGCTGGTGCATTCCGTGGGTGGTTGGGCGGCTTTAACCGGTGCCATCATCCTCGGCGCCCGCAAAGGCAAGTACGGCAAGGACGGTCGCGTCAACCCGATGCCCGGCTCCAACATCCCCTTGGCAACCCTCGGCACCTTCATCCTGTGGATGGGCTGGTACGGCTTCAACGGCGGCTCGGTGCTTTCCCTTGGTTCGGCCTCCTCGGCGATCGAGATGTCCAACGTCATGGTCAACACCAACATGGCGGCTTGCGGTGGCATGATCGCGGCGATGATCATGGTCCAGATCCTCTATAAAAAGGTTGACGTCACCATGGCTCTCAACGGCGCCCTGGCTGGCCTGGTCTCAATTACAGCCGGTCCGGCGACCCCGTCGCTGGGTGCCGCCACCCTCATCGGCGCCGTCGGTGGTGTCCTGGTTGTCCTCGCTGTTCCATTCTTCGACAAGCTCAAGATCGACGATGTCGTCGGCGCTCTCTCAGTCCACTTGGTCTGTGGCATCTGGGGTACCATGGCAGTGCCCATCACTAACAGCGAAACCAGCTTTCTGACCCAGTTCATCGGTGTCGCGGCCATTGGGGCCTTCGTGGTCGTTAGCACCTCGATCGTTTGGTTGGTCCTCAAGTTCACGGTCGGTATCCGCTGCAGTGAAGAAGATGAGTACCGTGGCCTTGACGTTTCTGAAATCGGCATGGAAGCCTACCCTGATTTCCAGACAGTGCATCTTGGTGGCATGGGATCTGCGGCTCCCGGAATTGGTGATTATCCGAAAGTTGCTCACGCGTCCAAAACGGTTACGCAGAACTGATCATGACTTACATGACCCGCGGGGCAAGGTGCTCCGCGGGTTTTTTTATGCTTTTTTTCTAAATGCCCTAAGGAGAAAAAAATGAAGAAGCTGGTATTTGCTGGAATTGTTCTGTCTCTTGCTGTGATGTTTGTCAGCTCACCGGCCCTGGCGGCTATTGAAGTTGAAGGCGATGTGTACATCGGCTACTACGACAAGTATCTCTGGCGTGGTTTTGACCTGAGCGGCGGAACGCCGGTCGTACAAGGGGGTGTGGATCTGAGCGCCAAGGGTTTTACCCTGAGCTACTGGACCAATATCCAGACCAAGGATGACGTGGTTCTGGGTAGCGAAGTGAATGGCGGCAATGCAACGGAAACGGATATGACTCTTGACTATACTTTCAGCCCGATCGAGATGCTCTCTGTCAGCGTCGGCACAATCTGGTATGCTCTGGACGGCCTCGATGATACCAAGGAAGCCTACCTCGGGGTGGCTTTGGATACGATTCTCGAGCCCGCAGTAAAAATCTACTACGATTACGATCAGTGCAATGAGAATGGCGTTTTCTTCACAGCCTCCATTGGTCACACCTTTCAGGTCATGGACGCGTTGGGCATCAATCTGGGCGCCTTGATCAGCTACAACGAGGAGAGCGACTATGCCGTTGGTAACTATTCTGACTGGCACAACTACGAGCTCAGCGTTAGTGCTGACTATGCCGTGACCGACCAGATCACCGTAGCACCGTTATTGCTGTACTCCGATCCCATTAGTGACGATGCCAAGGATACGATCGACGACGAAGTGCTGGGTGGCGTCGCTGTGACCTTCACGTTCTAAAGCTCTTGTAAAGATTAACTGCCAGGTTGCCTCCTGACACAAGGCCGCCATGTCTGTGGAGACATGGCGGCCTTGTTATATTCATTATCTTGAAGCGAAAAACAGAAATTCGGTCGTGAGAATCTCCCAGCATCCGCCGTTTACTTCTTGTGGCAATCTTTGCAAGCAGTTGGCCCAGAACCTGCCGTCTTGTGACAATCTTTGCAGAGTTTGTGGGCAATATCCTTGGTAATGCCGAAAGCTGCCGGCGTGCTATCTCCGTGACATGTTTTACATGCGTAGGCGTCAGCATGCTTGCCATGCAAAAAGGTAATATTGCCATTGCTCGCTTTCAGGATGATCTCCTGGGGGATAGCCGCATTTCTGGCGGTTTCCGTGGTTGCGGCAGTGGCGTTTGTTCCTGCTGCTGTCGTGTCGGTTTGCCAGGGCTCCTTGTCTGTCGTGTCAGCGCTGGCTTCGACCACCTCGACAGCGACAGAAGTTACCGTTTTAGGCGTTTCTTCTGCCATGGGGGCAGGAGCAGTTATAGGCTGTTCTCCTTTGTTTGGCACATTGTCTGACACCGTCGGGGCCTGTTCAGCTGCCGGCACAACAGTCTTGGTGTCCTCTGCTTTAAGATTTTTATCAGCCACAATGGTTTGTTGTGCCGCAGGCTCTGGCGGCGATTTAGCCTGAGGTGGTGAATCACATCCGACCAGGACCGTCCCTGCAACGATGACTGCCAAGCATAGCAACCGCTTCATTCGTTTCCCATTTCTGTACGGCTTTAACCCTGCCGTTACGTCTATCAGCCGATGATGCCTATCGGTTTCCAGACAATAAAAAAAGCCATGCAATACTTAATTCCATGAGCCTATATAACGCCTTTAAAAGGCTTGCAAACCACAGGCTTTTTCTGCCAAACGAACGGCCCGCAGGCGCCTAGGCCGGGATGAACTTCAAGGCCACCGAATTGATGCAGTAGCGCAGGCCCGTCGGTTGGGGACCATCCTTGAAGACATGTCCCAGGTGGCTTTCGCAACGGCTGCAGTGAACTTCAGTGCGGACCATCAGCCAACTGCGGTCTTTCGTTAAGCCGATATGCTCAGCTACGATCGGCTGGTAGAAGCTCGGCCAGCCGGTGCCGGAATCAAATTTGTGGTCTGAGTCGAACAGCTCCTGGCCACAGCATACGCATTGATAAACACCGGTGTCATGGTGTTTGTCGTATTCGCCGCTAAATGCACGCTCCGTACCGTGTTCGCGGGTGACATGGAACTGCTCCGGGGTGAGTATCTCACGCCACTCCTGCTTGGATTTGTTGCGCTTGATTGTCATGTTGAAAGCCCCAGTGCGCCGGCAAAGTTGTTCTGGACAATGTTTTATGGATAAAGATTAGCACAATTCTAGTCCTGTGCGGAACCCGCCAACACGATAGTTTCTGTACTTGCAGGGGCTGAAAAAAATCATGTTAGAATGGACATCAGAAGATTAAACCTGCCGGTTTAAAAGTCGGTGCATAATTTCAAGGAACTGATATTATTACCGGGTAGAGTGTATCCAATGAACCATATCTCGAGGTGATGATGATGAGAAGACTTTTTCTATTGATCCTGTCTGCGGCGTTTCTCCTGTCGACAAGTGCATGTTTGACACCAAGCGGAGGCACTTCCGAGCAGAAACGAGAAGTCATTGAACGAATGCGTACCGAGACACTGGCCCAGCTCTACAGGCAACGTCCCACTGCGGAAAGCGTTCTCAATAATGCCGCCGGCTATGCCGTGTTCAGCAACGTCAATGCCCTGGTGATTTTTATTGGCGGCGGCGCTGGCTACGGTGTCGCAGTCAACAACGCTTCCGGCGAGAAGACGTACATGCAAATGGCTCAGGGGAGTGCCGGCCTCGGTGTTGGCGTGCAGGATATCCGTGTCGTTTTCGTCTTTCACAGCGCCCAGGCCGTTAACAATTTTATAAACCGGGGCTGGGAGTTCGGCGCCCAGGCCGATGCCGCGGCCAAGGCCCGCGACAAGGGGCTTGCCGCCACCGGTGAAGTCTCAATCGATGCCGAAACGTCCATGTACACGATGTCGGAATCGGGACTGATGGCCAAGGTCAACCTGACCGGGTCCAAGTACTGGAAAGATGCATATCTAAATTACTGATGTAGCCGTTGTCGTTCATTTTTTTGCTGCCAAGGGGAAGCTGATGCCAGCAGTCGAGTCAATCGATATTGTTAGAGCAAAGGGGCGCTATTTCAGCGATTTTGGCTGGCTGAAAACATACTGGTTATTTTCTTTTGCCCATTATTATGATCCGCACAACATCCAGTTTGGTGCCTTGAGAGTCTTTAATGATGATGTGGTTGCGCCAGGGAAAGGGTTCCCGACCCATCCCCACAAGGAGATGGAGATTATTACGATCGTCCTTGCCGGTGAGATGACCCATCAGGACAGCATGGGGAACAAGACCGTGATCAGAACCGGTGATGTGCAGAGGATGTCGGCTGGAACCGGCTTGACCCATTCGGAATTCAATCTTGCAGATGACCCGGTCCACTTCTATCAGATATGGATTCTTCCGGATTCTGCCGACCTTGTACCGAGTTACGATCAAAGAACCTTCATGCCCGACGACTGGTGCAACCGGCTGCTGCCGGTAGCCTCAGGCCAAGGTCTTGATGACGGCGTCGTCACGTTCAATGCCGATGCCACGATATATCGTGGGCAACTTGATGCTGGCAACAAATACACGTTTGACAACGTTGCCGGACGCAGGGTCTTCCTCTATCTCAAAAATGGTGAATTGCATGTTGATGGATTGGCACTGCATACGGGAGATCAGGCCAGAGTCGACACGGAAAAGCCGTTGAGCCTTGCCGCCATTACGGATACTGACTTCATCCTGATCGATGTGCCCTCCTGCAAAGGATGGGGGTACAATGACCGGACGTTACGCGGCGGATCGGCTTAATCAGGATATTTTACTAACATCTGGGCACTTTTCACGTCATTATGGTGTTCCCATGGCACTGTTCTTATGGAAGAAAAGCTACGAATTAGGATCCCCTGAAGTTGATATGCAACACCGCCGTCTGGTGGGCTTGATCAACGAGTTGTCCGATGCGATGATGCTCCGGCAGGGGTACAGGGCGATTCCTCACGTTCTCGAGGAGTTGGTGGATTACGTCCAGCTGCATTTCACCTCCGAAGAGAGGCTTATGAACGAGATGAATTACCCGGCCCTGACCGAACATCGTGAGGAACACCTTGATTTTACTGGGAAAATCATCGAGTTGAAAGAGCGCTATACCCGGGATCATGATGTCGATGCCGGTGAATTACTGCGCTTCATGTGTGAATGGCTAAAGAATCATATCGTTGCACGTGACCAGGAATTCGGCAGATACATGCGCAGGGTCGAAATGGGTTTGGAAGAATGACCTCCCAACAGGACCTTGTTTCCACTCAGGACATTCCAGGCTGGGGCATTTGTCAAGGGACTGTTTCGGTTAGACGGATCACTCTCCCTTGAGCCAGGCCACATCAAGCTGAAAAGGGCCTGCCTGACGATCGGCGATAAAAAGGCCGAAACTTTTGATCCTGGCCGTGTCCAGGGGGGCGACGCTGGTCAACTTGATCCCGTGGTGAGTGGGAGCAAAGGCTGCGAATGGCAGAGATATTTCCTGCCACGCGCCCTGCGCAGTGGTGAACGCCACCTGATAACTGATGCCGTCGAAAAAGATGTCCGTCCGCAGGCTGAGCTTGTAAGTCTTGCCATCACCGCGCAGGCGTAATTTGAGACCCGCGTATCGACTGAGATTCCAGTTGCCGGATTTGGAGCGGATCGATGCGAACCCGCCATTGTTGTCCAAAGAGACCGTGCCGGTGAAACGCAAGCCAGTGTTTTCGATCTGTTCCGGTTGGCTCTGTGAACAGCCTCCCATGATACGATCATCGACGGCCTGCCAGTCGCTGACCGTTCCTGAGTCGCCAAAATCAAGGATCAAGTTTTCTGCTGAATTGTTCATAGCCTCTTCCCGGAAATAAGTCTGCATGCGAAACGGGTTGATATCCGACAACTATCCTGGCAAGGCTTCTACCGCGACTCGGGGTCGCATGTCAACCTCAAGCCTCTAACATAGGCACAGAGTGCCGGTCTGTTCTGCTGCTCATCCTTCTTCTGGCAGTTGCGTCCCATGTCGTGATAAATTACCTGGTATCGCTATCTCCTGGAGTCCTTGCTGCTTATCATGCAATTACTGAGATCCCTCTTTTTGCTGCTGATCCCGGGCATCCTCTTTTTTGTCGCCCTGTATCTGCAACTTCAGGCTATCGTGCCGACCGCATGGCAGCCTTTTCTGACAATATTCTCTTACTTTGCGGTCCTTGCCGGTTTGTTTCTTGGCTGGCGCTTTAATCGAACCCGTGTCCTTTGGGCTATCGTTCTACTGATCCTGGTCGAGCGGGCCCTGACCATGACAACCCCATTCGGTCGTGAGTATCTGCTGCTGGTCACTCCGTGCGTGGTCCCTCTGAACCTGGTGCTCTTCAGTTGGTGGGCAGAACGCGGACTGTTCACGATGCATGGGGCGCTGCGATTGGCAATCCTCGTCCTCCAAGCGGGTGGCGTTGCCTGGTTGTATTTCGCCCGTGCCAACGAGGTGATGGCCTGGCTGAGCCGACCACTGGTCATCAGCCCATTGCTGGAGAAAGTCCCTCTCCCCCAGATTGCCGTGCTGGTTATTGTCCTCAGTCTGGTGGCTCTGCTGGCACGTTTTGTTATGAAGCCCGAGGCTCTCGAGGCGAGTTTTTGCTGGCTGCTGGGTACTGTGTTTGCTGGTTTCTGGTGGCCGGAACACTTCTCTTTCTGGGGTGGTGTAAGTGCCTTTTTACTGGTGATAGCGCTCATCGAGAGCAACTTCAAGATGGCGTTCAATGATGAGTTAACCGGATTACCGACCCGACGGGCCATGAATGAATTTCTGCTCAAGGTCGGTCGCCGTTATACGATCGCCATGGTCGATGTGGACCACTTTAAAAAAGTCAATGATAACTATAGTCATGATGTCGGCGACCAAGTCCTGCGCATGGTTGCGACCTGCCTGCGTCGTGTGAGTGGTGGGGGGCGAGCCTATCGCTACGGCGGTGAGGAGTTTGCCGTTATTTTTCCGAACAAGGAGCTGGATCGTGCCTTGCCGCACCTCGAGGAACTGCGTGAGACGATCGCCAATGCTGGCTTTGTGGTTCGCGGCCGCAAAAGACCCAAACAGAAACCAGACCGTCCGAACAAGGCAAGTGCTGGAAAAGCGATCCTTCAGGTCACGGTCAGCATCGGTGTCGCCAACCGTGATGATAAAAAGACAACTCCGGAGCAATTGATCAAGGCTGCCGATCAGGCCCTCTACAGAGCCAAGAAGGGCGGGCGCAATCAGGTCTGTTGTTAGGCGCGGATTTGGTTGTAAGTGTCTTGGGCAGAGGCGCCGGCAAAAGCTTCCCCTGCAACCGAGTTGCTAAAGAGAAACGGCCACAGGCATAACACCCGTGGCCGTTTCTCTTTGGTCGTCAACTTTTCGCTTACGTAACCTTCTCTTCCGGGTATGCGGTGATGTGGTGGATGGCCAGGTCAGAGCCGCGGAATTCGGCTTCATCATCGAGGCGGAAGCCGCAGACCTTGACGATCACGGTATACACAATAAATCCGGTCGCCAGGGCATAGGCAATGGCGAGCAGGCTGCCGGCCAGCTGGGACATGAACGTGACACCGCCAAGCCCGCCAAGCCCGGTATAGCCGAAGATGCCGGCCGAGATGCCGCCCCAGGTGCCGATGATGCCGTGCAGCGGCCAGACTCCGAGGACATCATCGATTTTAAGGGTCTCCTGCTCCCACTGGAAACCGTATACGAAGATCAGGGCGCCTATGCCACCGATCAAAAAGGCAGCAAAAGGGTGCACCAGATCGGACCCGGCGCAGATAGCTATCAGACCGGCCAGGGCGCCGTTGTGCGCAAATCCGGGATCGCACTTGGTGGCGACGACGGCAAAGAGGACACCGCCGACCATGGCCAATAGCGAGTTGACGGCCACTAAGCCGGAAATCCCGCTCAAATTCTGTGCACTCATTACGTTGAAGCCGAACCAGCCGATGGCGAGAATCCAGCTGCCGAGTGCCAAAAAGGGGATATTGCTGACCGGGATGGCGTGACTTTTGCCCCTTACCCAGCGACCCATGCGTGGGCCGAGGAGGAGGACCGCGGGCAGGGCAATCCAGCCGCCCATGGAGTGCACGACGACACTGCCGGCGAAATCATGGAAGGGAGCGCCGAAGGTCGCTGCAAACCAGCCCTGCAGCCATGAGCTGTTTTGTCCCCAGATCAAGGATTCGAAGAACGGGTAGGTAAGGCCGGCAAAAATTGCTCCGGCCAGAACCTGCGGCCAGAAACGGGTTCGTTCCGCAATGCCGCCGGAAATAATCGCCGGGATGCAGGCTGCGAAGCAGAGCAGGAAAAAGAAACGCACAAGTTCATAGCCCTGGTTCGAGCCGAGCAGGTTTTCCGCTGAAACGAAAAAATGGATTCCGTAGGCGATCGGATAACCGATCAGGAAGTAGACGACTGTCGAAACGGACCAGTCGGTCAGGATTTTCACCAGCGCATTAGTCTGGTTTTTCTTGCGAACGGTGCCAACTTCCAGGAATGCAAAGCCGGCGTGCATGGCAAACACCATGACTGCACCGAGCATCAAGAACAGGACATCGCCGGAGTTACTAAGAGATTGAACCGCAGAATCCATAAAAGAAGACCTCCTCGTCTTTGTTGCTGGCTGCTGACGCCATTGTCCGAGCCGTGGATTGCTTTCTTCAATACTTGTGCCGGTATCGATGTATGCAATTTCAATAGGTTACGGATTTTCTTTGATTGTTTGTGAAACCCCTGCCTATTTGTCAGGCAGATGCGGCCTGATAATTAGGCAGTTTTTTGCATCCAGCTGCATTAAGCTCAAAGACAGCCGACGAAAATGTCATGACTGGGTGCATGGTCTTGGCTGTCAGGGTGGAGATGTGATAGCGTGAAAACTATGATTCTGAAGAGGTGATTTCATGACTGAGCAGGGACCTAGAAATTTTGTCGTCAACTTTTCTCGGGGGTTTTTCGCGCCATTTCGCAGCGTACGAATCCTGCGGCACAATCCGCGACTTCTCCAATACATTCTCATCCCGTTTATAATCAACCTGGTCGTGTTTACTGGAGCGGTCTCCCTGGGCTTGGACTTTTTCGGTAATACGGTCGTTGCATACATCCCGCAGGGTGATACCTGGTACTGGGCCGTGCTTTACTGGTTCCTCTGGGTTGTCGCGGTGTTGCTGACTGCAGTCCTGGTCTTTTTCAGCTTTACCGTCGTTGGCAATCTGCTGGCTTCACCATTCAATGACCTGCTATCGGAGCGCACCGAGGAAGTCCTGAGCGGAAGGAGCAACAACGAGCCGTTTGCCCTCGGACGGTTCATCCGGGAAGCCTGGCAGACGGTCCTGATGGAAGCTAAGAAGATGTGGATTTTTGTCGTGGCCATGGTGTTTATCGTGCCACTCAACCTGTTCCCCGGCATTGGCAATAGCATTTATACGGTCCTGGCTATCTGTCTGACGCTCTTTTTCCTCTGTTTTGAATACCTGGGCTTTATCATGGTCCGTAAACGTCAGTTTTTTCGTGAACAGAAGAATTTCATCTTTGCCCGGAAATTCCTCATGCTGGGATTCTCATGCGGGGTCATGGCGATCCTGGCCATTCCTTTCTTCCAGATGCTTTGCATCCCTCTCGCCGTCATTGGTGCGACCCGTCTTTGGTGTGAAGAGGAGGGCCTGATCCTGACTGCCGACCGGGAGGGATCCCCTCTGAAAAATTCTCTGCAAAACAGCTGAGAGGCTATCCAGATGAAGGCCTTGATCATCAAAGCCGCCCGTGAAGCCGGCAAGCTGCTGATGGAAAAATTCGAACGCGGCATCCCGGTCGAATTCAAGGGAGAATACGACCTGGTGACCGAGGCGGACTGGCAGTCCGAGGCGCTGATTGTCAAGCTGATCCGTGACCAGTTCCCTGAACACGAAATCCTGGCGGAGGAGGGTGCCTACCATCGACAATATGCAGAATTCCGCTGGATTATTGACCCTCTTGACGGCACGACCAACTTCGCGCACGGGTTTCCGTGGTTCGCTGTGTCAATTGCCCTTGAAGTTCATGGAATTCTAACCCTTGGTGTTGTCCATAATCCCTATGTTGGCGAACTGTATTTTGCAGAGCGGGGTGCCGGAGCCTTTCTCAACGAGCGCCGTCTTCAGGTCTCCTCGATCGACACGCTGGAACGCGCCCTGCTGGCGACCGGGTTTGCCTACGACCACAAGCGATGCAAGGCGAACAACTACGACTTTTTCACCCGGTTCCAGAAGGCGGCTCAGGCTTGCCGCCGGCCAGGTGTTGCCAGTCTCGACCTGGCCAGTGTGGCGGCCGGTCGTTTTGACGGCTTTTGGGAGATGAAACTCAAGCCTTGGGATCTTGCTGCCGGGATTCTGCTGGTCGAAGAAGCCGGCGGCCTGGTGACTGATTTCGATGGCCGAGCAATGACTCTAGACGACCAGGAATGCTTGGCCAGCAACCAACTGATCCATGACGCAATGCAGCAGATCCTTCAGCAGGGATGTCGTCCCCATGAAGACTTGTCAGACTGAATTGAAACTCTTTTCCACAGTCTCCTGGATCAGACGCGGCACCTACTGCAGTACGCTGCTTCTCTCTCTGACACTTTCCCTACCGGGATCGAGTTTGGCGACACCGGCCCAGGATGTGCAGGAAGCTGTCAACCTGCTGGAGCAGAAAGATTTTTCCCAGGCGGTTGACCTCCTGCTTGAAATCCAGGCAAACATCCCCAACCCTGATGCGGTGGCAAGGCTGCTGGCCATTGCCTACCTGGGCCGCGGGCACCAGCTGCTCGCCGCCGGCGATTTTTCCGCTGCCCGCGAAGCCTTTCAGGAAGGGCGACGTTACAATGAGGACGATTTCAGGCTCTGGCAAGGGGAAGCGATCACTTCTTATCGACAAGGCCGGTATGCTGAGGCGGCGTCACTTGTCGATCAGGCCCTCGGTATTGCGCCGCAAAACGCCGATCTTTATCATCTGCTCGGGATCACCTACTACGCTGACGGTCGCATGGCGGAGGCACTGGACGCCTTGTCACGGGCAAACGAACTCGGCGGCGGTGCTGAAACCCTCGCGCTACTGGAAAAAGTGCGTCGAGAATGGCAGCTGGAAGAAAAAATGGGGCAGGAAGTCCGGGGGCATTTCCAGCTCTCCTTTGTCGATGGAGACCAAACCTCCGGCCTGGCCACTGCGATTCTCGAAACACTTGAAGATGCTTATGTGGAGCTCGGCTCTGAGCTGGCCTTTTATCCTGATGTCAAAGTGCCGGTGTTGCTGTATGCCCATAAAGATTTTGCCGCTGTGACCAACTCCCCCGATTGGGCTGGCGCTGCGTACGATGGCAAGATTCGTCTGCCGCTTGGTGGCCTGCGCCGAATGAACGATCAGTTGGCAGCGGTGCTCTATCATGAGTATGCTCACGTTCTGGTGCACTTCCTGAGCAACCGGAACGCACCGGTCTGGCTCAACGAAGGGCTTGCCGAAATGGCTGGGAGGCGGAGATCCTCGCCACCTTTGCAGCAACTGCACACGGCCCATGCTGACAACCAGTTGCTCGGCTGGGACGGTTTGGCCAAACCGTTTGCCGGCCTGCCTGCCGACAAGGCTCAGCTGGCCTATGAGCAGAGTTATTCGCTGGTGAAGTATATGGTGGACACCTTCGGTTGGTACAAGATTGCGGAGTTGCTGCAAAGACTGAGTAAACACCAGGACTGGCAAGCGGCTGTGGCTGATGTTTATTCTGAGTTTGGGTTGGATTGGCCTGCCATTCTCAAGGAATGGCAGGCCGGGCTGAATTGATCAGGGTGAAGCTGACAATGCCGCTGGAGATTGATTCGGCATTGAAGTATAAACTTCGGATGAAACTGCTGCCTGGCGGATTATTGCCACCTTAGAGCTGTTTGCCATGCCAGCATAAACCATTAGGGCTTTTGACGGTTATTCAGCTTTGCCCTCTTCAGAACGCCCTTCCTGTGGCGGCACGTCGGCGCGGATCTGTTCTGCTTCTTCCTCGAGCGTTGCGGCCTCGGCTTTTAATTCATCCAGACGGACCAGGATTTCCCTGACTTCGGCCAGGTTCATGATGTTCTTTTTGCCATCCTCGCGCAGATCATCGATCAACTTGCCGAGATCGGCATGTGCTGCGTTGATCTTCTTGTGCAGGGCCGACAGATCAATTTTCTTCTGGACCAGCTTTTTATACTGATTTGCCTTGAAGGCCGCGCTGTTCCAAGCATGTTTGGTGCTTCCCCAGATCTTATCCGTGGTTTCTTTGAAACGATCGTGCTGTTCCGTGGGTTGTTGATCATAATCTGTGGATTTGGCACCGGCCTCAACTGTGGGCTGATCGTGTTCTTTTTCGTGGTTGGCCATGGCTCGCTCCTGTTTCATAAAGTAATATTATCTTTGAGTTTTATAGTATCAACAATCCGCTGATCGTCAAGATGCCTAGCATTGAGTGGAGGGGCTTTCTTGCTCCTTAAAGGATTTTGGTCTAAACTTACGCTGGCAGTGGGATGAGACCCTGCCGCAAGGAGGGACTAATGAGCAGAAGCGATTCGACACCATTACATGTAGATTTGCGTCGCCATCTTCGCGAAAATGATGAGGATCGTGATCTTACCCGCCTGATTTGCGAGATTGCCGATGCATCGAAATACATCATCCACGCAATTCGTACCGGCGAACTCGGCATGGCCGGGACCTCCAATCTCTATGGTGAAGAACAGTTGGCCCTCGATGTTCTATCCGACCGGATCATCATCAAGCGCCTGCGGCATTCCGATGTAGTTGCCAACCTGGTCTCCGAAGAGAGTGGTGAAATTGTACCGATCGATCCTGACAATGAGGATAAGTTTTCCGTCGCCTTTGATCCGCTCGATGGATCGTCCCTGGTCGATGTCAATCTTGCTGTGGGCACCATTGTCTCGATCTACAAGGGGAACAACCTCCTGCAGCCCGGGCGCAACCAGGTGGCGGCCATGTACATCCTGTATGGACCTCGCACGACGCTGGTTTATTCGACCGGCAAGGGCGTGCATGAATTCGGCATGAACAGCCTGATGGAATTTACTCTTAACTACGAGAATATCCGTATGGCCGGCCCTGCAAGGATCTATTCCCCGGGTGGTCTGCGCAGCAAATATACGCCGGGAACGGAAAAGTTTGCCCGCACTCTGGAAGAGAGTGGTACCAAACTCCGTTATTCCGGTGGTTTCGTCCCGGATATCAATCAGGTGCTGATCAAGCGCGGTGGCCTGTTCATGTATCCGCATTTGACCGATGCACCCTCCGGCAAGCTACGCCTGCTCTTCGAGCTTAACCCCATGGCGTTTCTGATCGAGCAGGCCGGTGGTGCCGCCTCGGATGGCCGGCGAAAAATTCTCGACATCGAGCCGGACGGAGTTGAGTTACGAGCGCCGGTTTTTATCGGCACTGCGGAGGCGGTCGCCTTGGCCGAAAAATGCATCCGTGAAGAAGAAGGCTGACCAGCCGGGATTGAATCATGTTGTGAGTCACAAAAGGGGTAGAATATCTTCTGGTCCCCATCACGTTTAACCGGCCTTTTCACATCAACAATTTGTCCGCAGCCCAAGCATTCTCAACCAGGAGGAACTGCTCCTCACGAGCTCCCGATAAGAGGCTTCACCCATGACGAGGTCGGCCATCCTCTCCGCTAATCTTTGCCCGTGGCGGGTGAAAAGCCACTTTCGGCATCGTGGCATGCGGTAAAGCAGGGTTGCCAGCCGTCGGCCACAATGGATTTCCGGCAGGAGGTCCTGCTGCAACCGGAGTTGATACTCTCTCGCCGCCCGTTCCGGATCCAGGCCCGCACAAATAACCGCCTGGGCTGCATGTCGGCCGCTCTGCAGTGCCAATGTAATCCCTTCGGCTGTGACCGGGTCGGTCAAACCCGCCGCATCGCCGGTCAGGAGAATCCTCCCTTTGCATAACTTCCCTCGGCGCGGTGCGACAGGGATCAGGTGCCCATTGCGACTCAGAGCTTGCTTGAAGGGAATCCCACGTTCTCCCAAGTAGCCTTCGAGTCTGGCAGGAAGGTCCCTGGCGCCGTTCCTCATGGAAACCAGGCCGACGGAGAGATGGTCCTGCTTGGGAAAAATCCAGGCATAACCATCTTCAATGATGCCGAAGTCAAAGCGGGCCACGTCGGCAAATCTTTGCATCAGCTCCTTGGTGGCAGGGATTTCCCATTCAAGTGCAGACGCCAGGATGCGACCATCCTGAAAGCCTGCATGCCTGGCAAGAGGGCTTCTTACCCCGTCTGCTGCGATAATCATGCGGGCATGCACCGGACCAGCTGAAGTTCCAAGTTTAACGGATGTTGTCCCTTGCTGAAGATCGATGACGCTGCAGGCACCCTGAAACACGGCCCCCTTGTCGATTGCTGCCTTGATGAGAGCCTGGTCGAAGTCAGAGCGCATAATCATGGTGACGATCGGTGCTTCACGAGTGGCAGTGAAGCTGAGTTTGATGTCATTTAGGTTGATCTGGGCTTTATGGCAATGCTGAAGGGCCGGAGGGTCCATGCCATGCGGGAGTTCCTTCAATGCCCGTGCAACAAGCCCTCCGCCGCAGGTTTTGTCCCGTGGCCAGGCCATTTTCTCCAGGATGATGACGCGTACTCCAGCCTCGGCGAGATGACAAGCTGCCGTAGCTCCGGAGGGGCCGGCTCCGACAACGGCCACATCGAAGGTTTTCATTGCAGGGCTCATTGAGGATCTGTCATCGGAGATCAGGAGTCTTCGAGAGTGTAAAGCGTCTCATCATGTTCCGGAGGTAGGTAGTTCTTTTTGAAACGCTTCAGCTTTTTCTGAAAGAGGTCGTCACCATCGAAAAGGTTGCTCATCTCATTTTCGATTTGTTCCGGATCCTCACCAGCTTCGAGACGGCTTAAAGCCTCTTCGGCGCCATCACCGAGATGCATTCCGGTCATGCCCGAAAATTTACGCATGAACCTTGCCATAGCCTTCGGGTCCTCCTCGTTCATGTTCTCCATCTCTCCGGCCAGCGCCATCATCGCCTGTTCCATCTTGGATTCGTCGAGATCGGGCAGCCCATTGGACTGCTCTTGCAGGTTCCTTGATATGGCAAAGGGGGAGACCTGCTTCTCCAGGCTAAGCTTATTGCATCGTGGGCAGGCCGGTATTTTCTGAATGTTCACGCGTCGGGAGAGAAAATTGAAGATGGCATGGCAATCTGCACAATAAAATTCGTAGACAGGCATAGTGACAGCTCCAGGTCGGTCGTTTTACATGTCGACAAGTTATTCTTCTCCCGGCGCGATGTCAATGTAAGCCTAGTGAAAATATCGGCTCAGAATTTATAAGAAAAGCCCGGCAGAATCAATCTGCCGGGCTTTGGAATGCGTAAGCTGAATGGCGATCAGTTGCCAGCCAGCTCTTTACCTTTTTCGTAACCGAGGTTGTAGGCCTTCTTGTTCAGATCCTTGAAGGCTGCAGGGACTTTACGCAGCACGGCCTGCTCGCCGGCGTCCTTGGAGACGACACCGGTCAGTCCGATCATGGCGCCGAGGGCAACCACGTTGGCAACGATCTCACGACCGATATCTTCCTTGGCCATGCGCATGATCGGCAGGCGATGGACAATGAAGTTGCCTTGCGGTGCGCGCTGCACGAAGTCGGCGTCAATCAGCAGCAGGCCGCCTTCCTTGATGCCGTTGGCGTATTTGTCGGCGGCTTCCTGGGTCATGGCCAGGCAGGCATCGACGATGGTCGCCTTGGGGTAGTCGATCGGGGCATCGGAGATGATGACCTCGGATTTTGAAGCGCCGCCGCGGGCTTCCGGACCGTAGCTCTGGGACTGCACGGCACTTCTGCCTTCAATGATGGAAGCGGCCTCGGCGAGGATGATTCCGGCGGTGATCAGGCCCTGACCACCCGCACCGGAAAAGCGAAGCTCATAACGTTCAGCCATGGTTCTTTCTCCTTAGTGTAATGATCAGGCGCCCTGCGCCTTCTTGATAACTTCGGCGTACTGCGCGCAGTACTCGGGCTTCTCGGTATCCTGGAACAGCACCCCGGTGAGGAACTTGCCTTCAAGCTGCTCGGCGGTCATCTTGGCAGCTGCCTTGACCGGAACCGCGTTGGCCTTGAGGTGCTTCATCATGTCGACGACGGAGCGGAACTTGTTGCGGCGACCGTAGGTGGTCGGGCAGTCGTCGAGGACTTCGATGATGGCCATCCCCTTGTGCTGGATGCCCTGGACGATCAGCTTGTCGATCTCGCGGGGATGGGCAGCGGTGGTGCGGGCCACGAAGGTGGCGCCGGCGCCGATGGCCAGCTTGGAGATGTCGAAGATCGGGTCGGGGTTGCCGTAAGGGGTGGTCGACGCCTTGGCACCGGTGGGGGTGCAGGGCGAGAACTGGCCGCCGGTCATGCCGTAGATGAAGTTGTTCATCAGCACGTAGGTCATGTCGATGTTGCGGCGGCAGGCATGGATGAAGTGGTTGCCGCCGATGGCGGTGCCGTCGCCGTCACCACCGCAGCAGATCACGGTCATCTCCGGCTTGGCCATCTTGACGCCGGTGGCAAACGCAGCAGCACGGCCATGGGCGGTGTGCAGGGTGCAGGCATCGAGGTAGCCGGGAAGGCGGCTGGCGCAGCCGATACCGGAGACGATGGCGGTGTTCTTGCGGTCCAGGCCGCAGGTGTCCATGGCCCGGATCAGGCCTTTCATGACAATGCCGTGACCGCAACCGGGGCACCAGATGTGCGGCAGCTTGCCGGGGCGGATCGACTTTTCGTAATCGTAAGCCATTAGATGACCTCCTTGACTTTCTTCATGATCTGACCGGGATTGATCGGTTCGCCGTCGACCCGGAATTCCCCTGCAACAACGCAGTTGCCCTTGGCGACACGCTCGACTTCAAGGATCATCTGGCCGAGATTCATCTCGGAGACCACGATCGCCTTGCACTGGACAGCCAGCTCAGCCGTGCGCTTGGCCGGGAAGGGCCAGAGGGTGATGGGGCGGAACAGGCCGGCCTTGATCCCTTCCTTGCGCAGCTCGTTGACGGCGTAGCGCGCGGAACGGGCGGTGGAGCCGTAGGCCCAGATCACCACTTCGGCGTCCTCGGTCAGGTACTCTTCGTACGATTCGATATCGGCGATGTTGTCCATGACCTTGGCGATCTGACGGCGCTCTTCAGCGTCGACCAGGCTGGCCTTGGTGGTCGGGAAGCCGTCATCCGCCTTGTTCAGACCGGTGACGTGGTACTTGTAGCCGGAGCCGAAGGCGGCCAGTGGCGGAATCTGCCCCTTGGTCGAATCGTAAGGCTTGTACTCGTCGGGACCGACGCTCGGGGCTTCACGGTCGATGACTTCCAGTTCGCCCGGCTCGGGGAAGACGATGCGCTCGCGCATGTGGCCGACGATCTCGTCGAACAGCACCTGCACCGGCATACGGTATTTCTCGGCCAGATTGAAGGCGCGCACGGTCTCGCTGAAGATCTCCTGCACCGAACTCGGCACCAGGGCGATGGCGGCATGGTCGCCGTGGGTGCCCCACATGGCCTGCATGACGTCGGACTGGCCGGGGCCGGTCGGCATACCGGTGGACGGACCGCCACGCATGACGTTGATGATGACGCAGGGGACCTCGGCGATGCAGGCATAGCCGATCAGTTCCTGCTTGAGGGAGACGCCGGGACCGGAGGTCGCGGTTAACGACTTCGCACCGGTGAGGGATGCGCCGATGACCGAGGCCATGGCGCCGATCTCGTCTTCCATCTGGATGAACTTGCCGCCGACTTTCGGCAGCTCAATCGACAGCTCCTCGGCGACCTCGGTCGACGGGGTGATGGGGTAGCCACCAAAGAATTTGCAGCCGGCGTATACAGCGCCAGCAGCACAGGCTTGGTTCCCCTGCAACAGAGCAACTTTTTTAGCCACGTTCACTCTCCTTGTATAGAAATGGTTCGTTTACTCGTCATGGACCTTGATGGCGAAGTCCGGGCAGAGCAGCTCGCACTGCATGCACTTGATGCAGTCTTCCGGACGCGGGGCTGTGACCAGGAAGACGTCCATCTCCAGGACATTCTTCGGGCAGAATTCAACGCAGATGCTGCAGCCTTTGCAGTTGCGCTCGATGATTTCGAGTCTGGCACCACTCATTCTGGTTTGTCTCCTTTGTACTTGGTTTTTCGCCGAAAACGGCGAATTTTGCGGCGAAAGATAGCATGATTACCGCTCTTGTTCCACAAGAATTTTGGATACTGTATACTTTTTTCCGTATATTTAGCGTAGCTAAACAAAATCCGCGAAACACACTCAAATTACAGTCAGGATAAGCAAGAAGGGCAATGTCGCCATTGCCCTTCTCTGGACTCAAAAAAGAGGCCGAGGTGGCTTAGAACTTGAGGCTGTCCACCAGACCCTTGACGGCGGCAACCGACTTGTCCATCATCGCCTGCTCTTCTGCGTCAAGTTTGAACTCAAGCACCTTCTCCGCACCTTTGGCACCGATCACAACCGGCACGCCGACGTAGTAGCCTTTGATGCCGAACTCGCCATTCAGGTAGACGCAGGTCGGCAGGACGCGCTTCTGGTCCTTGAGGAACGATTCGGCCATGGCGATTGCCGAGGAGGCCGGGCTGTAGAAAGCCGAGCCGGTCTTGAGCAGGGCAACCACTTCACCGCCGGCGCCACGGGTACGCTTGACCATGGCGTCCATGACTTCCTTGGCTTTCTTCTTCGACTTGTACTTTTTCTCGAGCAGTTCGAGGACCGGAATCCCCTGAACGCTGGCGTAACGCACCAGCGGCACCATGTCGTCGCCGTGGCCGCCGAGGGTCATGGCATTGACATCCTTGACCGATACGCCCAGTTCCCAGGCGATGAATGCCTTGAAACGGGCCGAGTCGAGCACGCCGGCCTGGCCGATAACGCGATTGTAGGGGAAGCCGGTGATCTTCTGGCACAGGGTGACCATGGCGTCGAGGGGGTTGGAGATGACGATGACCAGCGCCTTCGGGGCAAACTTCTTGATCCCCTCGGCAACCGAGGTCATGATCTTGGAGTTGACTTCGATCAGGTCGTCGCGGCTCATGCCCGGTTTGCGGGGGAGACCGGCGGTGACGATGACGACGTCGGAGCCCTTGATGTCTTCGTAGCTGTTGGTCCCTTTCAGGTTGACGTCGAAGCCGTCAACCGGGGCGGCCTCGGCGATGTCGAGCATCTTCCCTTGGGGCAGGCCTTCGACGATGTCGAACATCACCACGTCGCCCAGTTCGCGCAGGGCGCACAGCTGAGCAAGCACGCCACCGATCTGTCCACCACCAATCAATGCAATTTTTGGTCTTGCCATTGTCTCTCTCCTCTAATGAGTTGGATAAGTAATCGGGACGGAGCAGTTTGTGCTCCGTCCCGGCCGTTATTACATGCTGTCGATAATCGCATTCAGAGTTGCGCTGGGGCGCATTGCTTTGTCTGCCTTGAACCGGATCGGGGCGGAAGTAGCCGCCGATGTCGACCGGTGAGCCCTGGCAGTCGATCAGCTCCTTGTCGATCTTCGCGGCATTCTCCTCGAGTTGCTTGGCAACCTTGGCAAAGCGTGCCTTCAAGGAGGCGTCCTTGTCCTGGGCGGCCAGCGCCTGGGCCCAGTAGAGGCCGAGGTAGAAGCTGCTGCCGCGGTTGTCGATCTCTTTCACCTTGCGGGACGGCAGCTTCTGGTTCTCCAGGTAGGTGCCGATGGCCTGGTCGAGGGTATCGGCGAGAATCTTCGCCTTGGGGTTCTTGTCGTTGGTAGCGCACAGCTCGAGGGATGGCACCAAGGCGCAGTACTCTCCGAGGGAATCCCAGCGGGTATGTCCTTCCTTGAGGAACTGCTGCACGTGCTTGGGAGCCGAACCGCCGGCGCCGGTTTCGAACAGGCCGCCGCCCGCCAGCAGGGGAACGATGGAGAGCATGCGGGCGCTGGTGCCCAGCTCGAGGATCGGGAAGAGGTCGGTCAGGTAATCCCTGAGCACGTTGCCGGTCACCGAGATGGTGTTCAGCCCCTTGCGGATGCGCTCGAGGGAGAAGTTCATCGCGTCGACCGGAGGCATAATGCGGATATCCAGCCCCTTGGTGTCGAACTCGGGCAGGTACTTGTTGACCTTCTTGATGATTTCGGCATCGTGGCCGCGTTTTTCGTCGAGCCAGAAGATGGCCGGTTCGCCGGACGCCTTGGCGCGATTGACCGCCAGCTTGACCCAGTCCTTGATCGGCTCGTCTTTGGCCTGGCAGGCGCGGAAGATGTCGCCGGTCTCGACCTTCTGCTCGAGCAGGGTCTTGCCGGCGGCGTTGACGATGCGGATGACACCGTTGGCCGGGGCTTCGAACGTCTTGTCGTGGGAGCCGTATTCTTCAGCTTTCTGGGCCATCAGGCCGACGTTCGAGACGCTGCCCATGGTCGCCGGGTTGAACTGGCCGTTGCGCTTGGCATCCTCGATGATCTCGCGGTACATGGTGGCGTAGCAGCGGTCGGGGACCATGGCGATGGTGTCCTGGAGCTGGTCCTGCAGGTTCCACATCTTGCCGCCGTCACGAACGACGTTGGGCATCGAAGCATCGACGATGACGTCGTTGGGCACGTGCAGGTTGGTGATGTTCTTGCGCGAGTCGACCATGGCCAGAGCCGGCTGCTTGGCGTAGCAGGCGTTGATGTCGGCCTCGATCTCGGCCTTTTTGGCGGCCGGCAGCTTGTCGAGCTTGGCGAGGATATCACCTAGGCCCATGTTCGGGTTGGCGCCGATCGACTTGAGGGTGTCGGCGTGCTTGTCAAGTGCCTCTTTGAAGTAAACTTTGACGCAATGGCCGAACATGATTGGGTCGGAAATCTTCATCATGGTCGCCTTGAGGTGCAGCGAGAGCAGTACGCCCTTCTGCTTGGCTTCCGTGATGGTTTCAGCGTAGAACTTGCGCAGGGCGGCCACGTTCATGACCGAGCTGTCGAGGACTTCGCCGGCCTGCAGCTTCAGACCTTCCTTGAGGGTTTTCGATTTGCCGTCGGCACCGACGAACTCGATCTTGACCGTGTCGGCCTTGTCCATGGTGACCGATTTCTCAGATGCGTAGAAGTCGCCGCCGGACATGTGCGCCACGCGGCACTGGGACTCTCCCTTGGGCGGCCATGGCTGCATCATGCGGTGTGGGTGCTTCTGAGCGAATTTCTTGACCGAAGCGGCGGCGCGGCGATCGGAGTTGCCTTCACGCAGGACCGGGTTGACGGCGGAGCCGAGGCACTTGGCAAAGCGTGCCTGCAGCTCTTTCTCTTCAGGGGTGTTGGCCTCTTCGGGATAGCTGGGTATATCGTAGCCTTTTTGCTGGAGCTCTTTGATGGCGTCCTGCAGCTGCGGGACCGAGGCACTGATGTTCGGCAGCTTGATGACATTGGCTGCGGGGGTCTTGACCAACTCGCCCAATTCGGCCAGGTAGTCGGGGATCTTCTGTGCTTCCGTCAGCTTGTCGGGAAAGTTTGCAATGATGCGGCCGGAAAGGGAAATGTCCCTGGTTTCAACCTCAACGCCCGTTCCCTTGGTAAATGCCTGTACGATCGGGAGAAAAGCGTAAGTTGCCAATGCGGGTGCTTCATCAATTTCTGACCAGATAATCTTCGATGCCATGTCTCTCTCCTGTTGAGGTTTGATATCAGAATTGCCAGAGGCAGAATGATAAAAGAAAAACGCGCAAGTATGCCTTGCGGAAAGGTGTATACAGTATACAAACGACTTTATGACTGTCAAGGAAAAAAAGTGGGCTTCCCGGTGCTCAAAGACAGGCGAGATTTTAATCAAAAAATAACAAGTTTATAGTGAAATGGTGGGACGTCTGGAGTGGTCCGTGAGGGTGACAGCTTTTGGCTTTATGCCGGCATGTGGGGCGTGTTTGTTCTGGTTCATAGGCAAGCTATCGACCGGCCTCCCAGAGCTGCCGAACAACTCCGAAACAGTTTTCTACTGTTTGTCTGAGACAGGCTCAGGAACCGGGAAAATATCCGATTCTAGTGCTTTTTGACGGGCTTCTTCAACGTCTTTTTCGGTCATGTCCCGACGGATGCTGAGGGTCTGTCCCGGAAAGATCTGGCGTGGGTCCTTGATCTGGTCACGATTCGCCTGGTACAGAAGCGGCCACAGCAAGCCGTCGCCATAGACTTGCGGCTGTGCGGAAATTGTCCATAGGGTCTCCCCTTCGTTGACGTTGTAGCTTGTCGTCGGTACCGTTTTTGGCAGCGGTTTTGGCGCGGGTTTGGTGGGGGCGGTGGCCACTTGCTGCTTGCGCGCGGTTTCTTCTGGCTGGGTCTTTTGGCGGCTCTGGCGGGCTTTTTCCTCTTCGATGGCTCGCGCTGCGGCTTCCGCTGCTTGTTTGGCCTGTCCCTCTTCGGCGAGGATAACCGCCCGGCGGGCGTGTTTGAGAGCAAATCCCAGGGAGTCACGGGCGGCGGCATACTCTGCATCTTGCATGGCTTTGCGCGCGTCTGTCAGGGCCGTTTGTGCCGCCTCATATTCAGAGGGAGCAAATTCCAAGGCCTGCTTCTCATGCGCCCTGTTGACCATATATTCCGCCGCATCCATTTCCAGATGCGGCGGCTTGGCGCAGGAACTTGCAAGGACAGCAATAGTCAAAAAGAGCAGACAACGCAACATAAGTCGTTCAATCCATTTCAAACTAGAGAGGGCTTATGCCTGTTTCTGCTGTGAGTGTGCCGCCAGACGAATGCCCAGCTCGCGCAGTTGCTTTTCATCGACAACCCCAGGTGCTTCTGACATGAGGCAGGTTGCTTTCTGGGTTTTTGGGAAGGCAATGACGTCACGGATTGAGCTGGCACCGGTCAGGATCATCATGACCCGGTCAAGGCCGAAGGCGATACCGCCGTGAGGTGGCGCACCGTACTCGAGGGCATCCAGAAGAAAACCGAATTTTTGCCGGGCTTCCTCTTCACCGATACCGAGCAGGTCGAACATCCTGCTTTGGACCTTCTGGTCGTGGATACGAATACTGCCTCCGCCGATTTCCGAACCGTTGAGGACCAGGTCGTAAGCTTTTGCCCGCGCTTTGCCGGGCTCGGTGTCGAGCAGCGGGATGTCTTCGTCGAGCGGTGCCGTGAAGGGATGATGGACAGCGACGTGACGGCGCGTCTCACCGTCCCATTCGAGTAGCGGGAAGTCGGTCACCCAGACGAACTTGTAGCTGTTCGGATCGGTCAACCCGAGCTTGTTGCCAAGGTGGCCGCGCAGACGACCCAGCGCTTCATTGGCGACAGAAGGCTTGTCCGCACCGAAAAGCAGCAGGTCGCCAGGCTGCGCGTTGAGGGCAGTATCGATATCAGCGAGTTCCTGTGCCGTAAAAAACTTGGTGATCGGCGACTGCCATTTGCCATCTTCCTGGACCTTGACCCAGGCCAGCCCCTTGGCGCCGTAGATGGCGACAAAATCGGTCAGGTCGTCCAGTTCCTTGCGGGAGAAGGTCGCGCACCCCTTGGCGTTCATCGCCTTGACCAGACCACCTTTTGCGGCGACATCGGCAAACACCTTGAAGCCAGAATTCTTGACAATATCGGTGATGTTGACCAGTTCCATGGCAAATCGCAGATCAGGGTTGTCAACACCGTAACGCTCCAGCGCCTCTGTATAGGTGATGCGTGCAACCGGCAGGGTGATGTCGACATTGATGGCGGACTTGAAGACCTTGGCAATCATCCCTTCCATGACCGACATGACATCGTCGCGATCGACGAAAGAGAGTTCGCAGTCGATCTGGGTGAATTCGGGCTGCCGGTCGGCGCGCAGGTCTTCATCGCGGAAGCACCTGACGATCTGGAAGTAACGGTCAAAACCGGAAACCATGAGCAGCTGCTTGAAGATCTGGGGAGATTGCGGCAGCGCATAAAAATTGCCGAGGTTGACCCGGCTCGGTACCAGATAGTCGCGGGCGCCCTCCGGGGTGCTCTTGGTCAGCATCGGCGTCTCGATTTCCAGGAAGCCGTTTTCCGTCAGGTAGCCGCGCACTGTCTGGGCCACCTGGTGACGCAGGATCAGGTTTTTCTGGATCGCTTCGCGGCGCAGGTCGAGATAACGGTACTTGAGACGCAGGTTCTCGGCGACGTCGGTGAATTCGTCGAGCATGAAGGGCGGAGTCTTGGCGACGTTGAGGATGCGCAGTTCGCTGATTTCGATTTCGATCTCGCCAGTGGGCATCTTCGGATTGACCGTACCGGCAGGGCGGGGGAGATTTTACCGACCGCTGCGATGACGAATTCATTGCGAATCGCTTCGCCCTTGGCATGAGCTTCCGGGTCGCGGTCCGGATCGAGTGCCAACTGGCTGATACCGGTCCGGTCGCGCAGGTCAATGAAGATCAGACCACCATGGTCGCGGCGGCGATGCACCCACCCCATCAGACAGACCTGCTGGCCGATATGCTCTTTGCGCAATTCACCGCAGAAATGCGTTCTTTTCCAGTCTCCGAGTATGTCGCTCAAGGGGGTAACTCCTTAAAATTTTTGTTGTGATGAACACACCTGACCAGGTCATCCTGGCCAAGGCAAGCGCACATTATATCGGTGCTCCCAGGGAGCGTCAAGCGTCATGAATTTCGTTGACCAATCGGATTTCCAACCCGTCCAAGGCCACTTCTTCCTGAAGGCTGTCATCCATGTGACGCAGTTGCGCTACACCACGTGCCAACTCGTCCTCACCGAGGATCAGAACCCTGCGCGTTTTCAACTTGTCGGCACGGCGTAACTGGGCTTTGAGGCTCTTGCCGGTATATTCCATTTCGACCGGAATCCCCCGGCGTTGCAGGCGTGTCAGCATGGCGAAGCCGGCCTTGGTCGCAGAGTCACCCAGCGTTGCGATAAAAAGCTCAGGGCGTGGCGGGTCGATGCTCTGTTCGCCGAGTATCAGGGCCAGACGTTCCAGGCCGATGGCGAAGCCGATGCCGGGCAGTTCGGGACCGCCAAGGTCGCGTATCAAGCCATCGTAGCGGCCGCCAGCCGCCACGGCGTTCTGGGCGCCGAGACTGCTGGTCACCATCTCGAAGGTCGTTTTGGTGTAATAATCGAGGCCACGCACCATGCGCGGATTGACCGTGTAGTCGACCGACAATGCGTCAAGATGACCCTTGACCTGGTTGAAGTGGGTATTGCAGCCAATGCAGAGGTTGTCTAGCATGGCCGGTGCCGCAACGGTGGCGTCCTTGCAGCCTGGAACCTTGCAGTCCAGGACGCGTAATGGGTTGCTGCGGTAGCGACGCTGACAATCGGCACAGAGAACTTCGAGGTGCTGTTCGAGAAATGCAATCAGACTCTCGCGATAAGCCGGGCGGCACTCGGGACAGCCGAGGGAGTTGATCTGTAAGGCGACGTCGGGGATCTTGGCCGTTGCAAAATAGTGGCTGAGCATGGCCAGGACCTGAGCATCGATTTTCGGGTCATCAACGCCGATCACTTCGGCGCCGATCTGATGGAACTGGCGATATCGCCCTTTTTGGGGGCGCTCGTGACGGAACATCGGGCCGATATAGTAAAGTTTCGAGACCGGGTCCTGGGCATAGAGTTTGTGTTCGATGAAGGCGCGCATCACCGGAGCCGTGCCCTCAGGACGCAGGGTCATGGAGGTGCCGCCCTTGTCGGTGAAGGTGTACATCTCCTTCTCGACGATATCGGTGGTCTCGCCGATCGAGCGGCAGAAGAGTTCAGTCTTTTCGACGACCGGAACGCGAATTTCCCGGTAACCGAAGGCACCGAACACCTTCCGGGCCTGTGCTTCAAGATGCTGCCAGGTCTCAACGTCGCCGGGCAGAATATCGTTCATGCCTTTAATGCCTGTAATGCTCACTGTGATAGGGCTCCGTAAGTTGGTGATTGGGAAATGGAAAACAGGAGACAGAATACAGGAGACAGAATGAAAACCAATCACTAAATCGTCGGTATCCTGTATTCCTGTGAATGTACGGTTTTTTACTCGTTATCGCGCAGTCCGTCAACCCGGTAGGTCGTCACCACTTTGTTTTTCCCTTTGATAGATGATCTGTTCGAGTGGGCTGACATGCACAGTTTCGGCAACCTTTCGATAGGTGTTCTCCGATATCAGGGCATCACCAGGTTACGCAACTCCCTGCATACGGGCGGCAACATTCACCCCGTCACTTATCACATTATATTCCCTCTTGGCGGCGGAGCCGATGTTGCAGGCAACGACTGTGCCGGTGTTGATGCCGATCCCCATGAGTAAGGCGGAGACCCCCCTGGATTCCTGTCTTAAATTGAAACGATCCCCTTTTCGCTGCATTTCCAGGTCGCTGAGTTCAATGCTTTTCATGGTCATATTGAAATAGATGTCGGCGATCGGAAAAAGCCCGGGGTGTCAGCTGCGCCAAGGGCCATTGCCTGGTATAGGTATATTTCCTTACTGACCAGGACGCCAAGGCACAACGAGGCTATGACAAGGTTGCTTTGGTCAGTCTCCAGGGAGAGTCGATATCGTTCGATGATGTCCGGGGCAACAGAAGCAGTTGCCGGGACGTCGAGAGCCCGACCAGGGTCAGGCAGGAGTATAAACAGGGCGCCGCCCAGGGCCAAGGCAGCCAGGGCGCGATAGATCATGTGCTGCGGACCTCAGAAGCGCTCCGGGCGCTGTTACGATCATGTTTGCCAAGATACATCGCCTTGTCGGCCAGTTCGATCATCTCGTTTTTTGTGGTCGCGTGGATCGGGTAGGTGGCATGGCCGACGGTTGCGGTCAAGCGAGCGGTTTTCCCCTGGCTTGTTGAGAAATTGAAACTCTCGATGCCGGAACGGATACGTTCGGCAACTATCTTGGCCCCGCGGGTGTCGGTTTCCACGAGCAGGGCGGTAAACTCGTCGCCGCCATAGCGAAAAAGCATGTCGGCGTCACGTACGCACTCCCGCAATAGGACACCGACCTGGCGCAGGACTGCGCTGCCGGTCAGATGCCCATGTACATCGTTGATACTCTTGAACAGGTCCAGGTCGATGAAGGCCAGAGAGAACTCCAGCCCATAGCGTTCTGAGCGGCGAATCTCCTGCTCGAGGGCGATGTGTAAGTAGCGGTGGTTGTAAAGTCCGGTCAGGTCGTCGGTGTAGATCAGTTCTCGGGCGCCCTGGTACTGGCAGGCGTTACGAAAGCCGAGGGCGGCCTGATCGGCAAGGAAAGACAGGTTTTCTACAGGGCAGCTCTCCGGAAACCCGGAGCCAAGACTGTTGCAGAGGACCAGGGCGCCGTGCTCATGGTCGCCGTTGCTCATCGGGAAGACCCAGAGGAAGAGGGGCTTTTCATCACCCAAGGTGATTTCTGGACAGTCGCTTCCGTGCAGGAACGCAGCTTGCTCCATCCCCTCGGTCCGGTCGATTAGTTGCTCGGCGAGGAGCCTGGCCTGGTCATCGTCGAAGCCGATTGCACTGACATGACTGATGCAGGACTGGTTGGCAAGGAAAGCCATGCCGCGACCGTCACCCAGTTCACTGAGGAGAGATTTTAAAGCCTCTTGGAACAGGTTGTCGATGTCAAGCTGTCCAGCGATATGCTGCCCCCTTTGATAGAGACGTATCTGGCTATGCAGCAAGCTGTTTTCAGCAATCAGGCTGCGCTGCTCCATGCAGGCCTTTATGGTGTGACGCAGCTGGTCGGGGTTGCAGGGCTTGAGCAGGTAGTCGCGTGCGCCGCTCTTTAAAGCTTGAATGGCAGTCTCCACGGTGGCATTGCTGGTGGCGAGGATGATATCCGGGGCCGGATCCAAAGAGCGAGTGCGGCGGATCAGTTCCAGGCCGCAAACCTCGGGCATAACCATGTCGGTCAGGATGATGTCGACCGGTTTGCGGGCGAGGGAGGCAAGGGCCTCCTTGCCTGAGCCCACCGCTTCAATCTCGTAAACGTCGCCTTCCGTTAGAATCTCGGTAAAGAGACGCCGAAAGAAAACCTCATCATCGACAATCAAAATGCTTGGTTTTGGCATCATCCCGTCTCGGTTGAAGAGGAAACCAAACTACCAAACTCCTTGAAATGAGTCAATTATAAAGGCCTGTCAGGGTGTGCCAGCCATCTGCCGTTGTCGATGCAGAAGATCCAAGTTCGGTACGCAACAAAGAGACCTGTCGGCGGTCACAGCCGCGATGAAAGGAACAGTCTCCATCGGCGAGCGGGGCGCCGATGGGTAAAAACGCCATACCGAACAACCCGGCCGGGACAGTGCCCCAGACGATCAACGGGATGGCGACCAGCTTGGTCAACAGTCCGACCGGAGCGAATTGGTGGAAATGCCACAGCGTTGCCGACGCCGTGGCCAGGGTTGCGGCGGTTATGATTAGGTGTTGGCGAGAAAAATCTTGTTTACTGGGCAGGAAAAGTCGTGACTATTCTTTGTAATAACATTAGGGGCGATTCAGTAAGAATTTCGCATTTCAGCCAAAATGGGTATATCAAAGCAATGTAGACACAAAAAGGCCTACCCTGAGCGGGGAAGGCCTTTCTTACATTGCAGGCGTTGGAAGGAGAAAGGAAAGTTGCTTTTGCCAGCACGATTTCAGCGACGCGAGAAGTGAGGCATCTCACCTACTCTGTATGCAATTTGAGTGCGGATTTTAAGGACATCACTCCTGCGGTCCTGCACCGTTCTGGGTATGAGATTTATCTGAGCGCTGTACCAGGGCGAAGCCGACCGTAAACAGCAGGATCGTGAAGACGATGCCGGCGAACACACCCGAGACAAGGTTCTCCGTGTTGGCAATACCGCGCTGCAGCGGGATCATCGACAGGACTCCGGCCGCCATGCCCCGCGGGATGGCAATAACGGCCAGGGATTGCTGTGAGCGCGACATGCCGGCACCCCACAGAGAGAGTTTAACTGCAGGCCAGCGGAAGACCAACAGCATGACGGCAAAGGCGGCGCCAAGCAGAATTAGACGCGGTGACGTCGGGAACATCAGGCCGATCATGAAAAAGAAGAAGGACTTGATGAAAAAGCTGATGTGGTCATGTATGACTAGGTCAGATGCCCGGTGTTGGTATGAACTGCGCTTGAATCGGGTAATGCGGAGTTTTTTGAGGACTTCCGAGGAATTGCCGATCAACAGGGCGCTAAACAGGATACCGAGGGCACCGTTGCCTCCTGCCAGGTTGGTGCAACCGTAAATAACCAAACTCAAAAGGGACTAAATATCTCTAGAAAAGCCTTATAAATAACCATCTATAAGACACAAAAACCCTCAATCTTCGAATCGGGGGTTTTTCTTGTTCATCAGGAATAGCATGACACCCACCAGTCCCGACGTCTGTTCTGTTCGGCAGAATCCAAAAAGTTGCTACTAATCGGACAATTTTTGACACTTTGCTGTTTTTGAGCAACGGAAACCGTAGCACTATATAAATAGCGACAATTTATTCAGTTAAAATATGCACTGTCTTATCAATAAGTTATCATTGCTCGAATTGATTCTCTCAGGGAGTTTATGTTGTGGCCTTAAACTTGCTAAATAACATTATATAAAGTTTCTTCTGGGAGGGGGGGACAAGAAAATGGCTCACTTTTATGCGAAGGTGGGCCATTTTCTTAAAGATCACCATCTATAGGTCAAATAAGCCCCTAACGGTTTTTCCAGGTTGGGGGTTTCTTATTTATTTTACTGCAACTAATTTCTGGAACTCCTTAGACATTTAAGGCCTCAAAAAGCCTCGAATGTTAGTTGAAATTGTTGCTCAGGAAAAAATCATCGAGAGGAGAGGGTGGGCAACTAATAGGGGTCAGTTAGCCCTGCACCTTGCCAACTTTCGCAGGAAAGTTGGCAAGTAAGGCGACGAAAATAAGTCGTTAATTCTTTAGGTGTAATAAGTGGCCAATCTCATGTTTGTTATCGAGAGCTGGTATATCTATTGGAAGAAGCTATCCAGCCAAAGTTAAGAACGCATTATATAGTGCATTGAAATAAGACCTTCGTTCAAGCATCTCCCTCCCCAAAACATTTTGCACAGTAAAGATATATTTTATCCTCTGTACATCCCCCTGGTTTGAGTAAAGAAGTTTATCAATTACTTAGTTCGATTTATGGGCGTAAGTGTCTGAAATATAATGATCTGCAATAAAGACGTATATTTTGCGTCTACATCAGGGGCCTCAAGTCAATAATGACATAGCATGCTGTTCAGATTATCATAGGACACCTCCATGGCAAGGCTGTCGGAAGCGAGAGTGGCATGACCCGCCATCGCCCGGAACCATCGAGCACTGTGCCGCACATCCAGTTTCTGCCTTCTCACTGGTTTCTGGTTTGTCACTGCGAAGGCTCTTGAGTAGACTCGTGTGTGACGTTAACGCTGTTTTAAGGAGCTGTCATGAAAAATTACATTAGGAGAAGGATTCCCTCTTTCCTCTTGGCCGGATTCCTCGCGCTGGCCAGTTGTGCCGTCAACCCGGTGACCGGCCAGCAGCAGCTGATGCTGCTCAGTGAGCAGGACGAATTCAAACTGGGGCGTTCGACCGATCAGTCTGTTGTCGACCAGTACGGGATTTATGCTGATTCAGCTTTGCAGAACTACCTGCAATCCATGGGTGTCGCCATAGGACGTATCTCCCATCGAGCCGCCTTGGACTGGCAGTTCAAGGTCATGGATACACCTGTCATCAACGCCTTTGCCGCACCGGGTGGCTATGTTTACGTGACGCGCGGTCTGCTCGCGGCCCTGAACGATGAAGCCGAACTGGCCGGTGTACTGGGGCATGAAATAGGTCATGTGACGGCGCGGCATTCGGCCCAGCAGTACAGCAACATGATGATGGCCAACATCGGCCTGAGCCTCAGCCAGGCTGTACTAGGCAATTATGGCGATATGCTCGGTCCCATGGTGGAAAAAGGGGCTGAACTCCTCTTCCTCAAGTTTAGCCGGGATGACGAACGGGAGGCCGATGCCCTGGGTGTCGAATATGCGACCCGCACTGGCTACGATGCCGGACGCATGGCCGATTTCTTCATCACCTTACAGCGTCAGCCGGGAGAAGGTGGACAGCAGGCCGCGCGCCTGCCGGAGTTTTTTTCCACCCATCCCAACCCGTTGGACCGTGAAGCCACGGTTCGAGCACTGGCGAGGAAATGGCAAGCCCAGACCTCTGGACAGCCGTTCCGTGTCAACCGGGCCCAGTTTCTGGCCCGCGTTGACGGTCTGGTTTATGGTGATGACCCGCGCAAGGGCTTTCGCGAGGGGAATTGGTATTACTTGCCGCAATACGAAGCCAAATTGCCAATTCCGAGCGGCTGGAAACTGGAGCGGGAAGGGAACAACCTGCAACTCAGCCATCCTCAAGGGCGAGCTGTTTCGATCGTGGCTATTCGCCCCGGTAGCAATCTCACCCAGGTCGTCGCGACCTTTCTGAAATCAACCGGCGCAAACGTGCAGCAGGAGCGTTCCCTGACCACCGACGGCATGCCGACGCGGCAGCTAGTGTCGGTGCTCACCAACGGTCAGCAGCGCGCCGTTATCGTGTCCCATTTTTACCAAAAAGGTTCGGATGTTTTCGCCTTTCACGGTATGACGAGCGTCGCTGATTATAGTGCTTTATCCGAAGTCTTGCAGCAGCCGGCCACCGGATTCTCGGTCTTGACCGATCGTACCCTGCTGAACCGTCAGCCACAGCGGATCGCCGTCACCACGCTGGCGAAAGCGAGTACCTTGGAGAAGACTCTTCTGGCCATGAAGATCGACCGCGAACAGTGGGCAACGATCGCCTGGCTCAACGGAATGCAGTTGGGGGAGGTTCTAAAAGCCGGAGAAAAGATCAAGGTGATCAAATAAGCACGAGGCGGGACGGCCGTGATCAAACCCTTTTGAACACGGGCTCGCATCCGCTGACTCAACTGTATGGAGTGAAGGGGTCATTCCCCGTGAGTGCTTCGAAATGAATGTTTACATAGTGTTATATTATCAAACAATCCCGGGGGAAAAAGGACTATTATCGATGCATTTATGGGGTTGTTACTGATTGGGATGCCTGCCATGAAGCTTCGAATAGTGCGGTTGCTGGGGTATTGGGCTGTTTTTGTCCTGACGACAAGTCTTTGCCTGCAGCTGTGGTCCTGTACCGAGGAGCCCCCTCTCAAAATTGGCTTTATCGGTGGCCTGACCGGCCGCGTTGCCGACCTGGGTGTCGCTGGCCGCGATGGCACTCTCATGGCGGTGGAAGAAAAGAACCAGTCTGGGGGGATCAATGGGCGCAAGGTGGAGCTGGTTGTCAAAGACGATCGCCAGGATGACGAAACCGCCAAACAGGCGATTCGGGAACTGACAGACGAAAAGGTCGTGGCCATCATTGGACCGATGACCAGCTCTGTTGCCGTCGTCATCCAGCCATTGATTGATGCCGCCCACACCATTACCATCAGTCCTACGGTTAAGACCGACCAGCTCTCGGCTCAGGATGATTTTTTTATGCGTGTGACAACACCACTGAGCCGAAACGCCCGCCAGTTGGCCAACTATGTGGTTCATTCATTGAGACTCGGAAAAATGGCGGTGATCTACGACGTTTCCAATCGGGCCTTCACGGCAACCTGGCTCGACTATTTCACGCAGGCGCTTGAAGAAATCGGTGGCCAGGTTGTTGTTTCGGAAGCCTTCACCTCTCAGCCGAATGTCTATTTTCTGCCGATCGCCGAACGTATACTGCAAGCGCAACCTGATGGTGTTCTACTGCTCAGCAATGCCATCGACACGGCCCTTCTGGCACAGCAAATTCGCAAGCTGGAAAGCACGGTCCCGCTGTTCTCCTCGGAATGGGCCTTTACGACGGACCTGCTCAGCTTCGGTGGGAGGGCTGTCAACGGCATGGTCTCTTTTCACAGTTTCAACGCCGAGAGTCAGGAGCCCCGCTACCTTGCTTTCAAAGAGAAGTTTTACCGGCGGTTCGGCTATGCCCCTTCATTTGCGACAGCCCTTGCCTATGATGCCACCGCATACCTCTTCGCGGGTCTTGAGCAGAATCCGCGCCGTGAGGGTCTCAAAGAAATACTGCTCAAAATCGATTCTTTTCCTGGCATGCAATCAATTATCAAGGTCGACCAGTATGGCGATGTCGAAAGGAAACTTTTCCTGACCGTTGTTGTGGACTCCACGTTCAAGGTCTTGGATTAAAATGAAGTTCCCTAGATCACTCAGGCCGTCGCTGACACCGCATTTTCTCGTTGTGGCCACGCTGCCGATCCTACTGGTCGGTGTCCTCGGTCTCATGAAAACTTAAATATTAGATTGAGTCGCATTGTGCCAATATTATGGCCCGAATAGTTCCTGTCTTCGGTTCAACTTGTTTGTCTGACTTTATTATGATTGTTTTGTCATTTGCGCCCATCAATGTAGCGGCTGGTCGACTTCTATGTTATAAATTATGTATTGACATGGCTATTGAATGGGGGTGTTGATGCGTAAGGTTGCAACCAAAGTCCTAATCGTTGAAGACGATCCGGATTTCGCCGAGAGTTTGATGATCGCTCTTGGGGTGCATAACTGCGACGTGGATATTGCCCGCACCGGTGAAGAAGCGATCAGAAAATTCAAGAGCATGTGTTACGACATCGCCTTTATGGATATCAAACTGCCCGGCAAAAATGGGGTTGAAAGCCTGGTGGAAATCCGGGGCTTCTGTCCGAATGCGCAGGTTGTTATGATGACCGGTTTCAGTGAGGTGGCTTTGCTCGATAAAGCGCGCCAGGCCGGTGCCATCGATGTTTTGCGCAAGCCGTTCCGACTCAAGGAGATGTTCAGTTTTATTGATCGACTGCAGAACCCCCCCCCTAACAGCCCTGTATTGAATGTGTCATCTTAAAGTGCTTGCCGAGAATCTCTCCAGACGTTTTCCTGCATAAGAGTGATGGGTTCAGCTACGAACATGCCTTTCCTCTACTCCCTCAAGCGTGCCTTAACATTAAACTTCCTTCTGGTCGCGTCTCTTCCCGTCCTGCTTTTGGGTCTGCTTGATATCCAGTTGATCTCGAAATATCAGCTTGAAGGCGTCCGCGAGCGCAACATGTCGCAGGCCAGGGGGATTGTCGAAGATGTGGAATCCCTTCTTGCCGAGGTCCTTGCCGACTTGCACCACGTTCAGCAGACAATTTCGTCAGATAAGATCCTGAAGCCGGACAGCGTGGACGATTTTCTTGCCAGCATGGTTGAAAACTCCCAGTTTTTCGAGTCGATTTATCTCCTGGACGCTAATCTCAAGGTTATCCATATTGGCGTTATGGCCAAGCTGCAATCACATCTCGAGGACTATGCTGGCATCGACTTTTCCGGTCACCAGCTGTTTAAAGGCTCCGGGAAAATAATCGGGCCAACTTGGAGCAGCTCCTTCATTTCTCTGGCCACCGGTGAACCTTCTGTTACCCTTGGGATGCCGATGCCGCAGGGTTACCTGCTCGGCAATGTGAGATTGAACAGTCTTGGCCGGCTGTTACAGAGATATGCGAAAAATAGCAGTATCGAAGTTGCGGTTGTCGATGAAAATGGTTCTTTGGTCGCTCACAACTTTAATGAAAAGACCATGCAACGCGTCAGTTTTGGCGACCATCCTACCGTTATCCGGGCCATGGAAGGAGAGGAAACAACCCAGGAGTTCGACCAGGGACAGAGGAATTACCTGGAAAGCGCCGCCCTTGTGCCTACTCCGGGGTGGATTGCCTGGGTCGGCCTCAATATGCATGATGTGTTGGCCCCGATCCATAACATGCGTAACCTGCTGATCGGTTTTATGCTGGTAGCGGCCCTGCTGGGGGCGACCTTTGCTTTTACGAATGCACGCCGCCTGATGCGACCATTGATTGTCCTTGGCCAGAAAACCGGCCAGATCGCTGACGGCCGCTATGAATTTATTTTTCGCCCTTCAGGGTTTTCCGAGATTGACACTCTGGCCAACCAGATCAAGAACATGACCTATGCCATCAAGGTGAGGGAGGATTCGATCATAGCCAACGAGCAACGCTTCCGTAACCTGGTCAACTCAATCGACGGCATTGTCTGGGAGATGGAATATGCATCGTTCCGTTTCCTCTTCGTCAGCAGGCAGGCCGAAGCCATGCTCGGTTTTCCTGTCCAGGACTGGTATGAAGATCCCTCGTTCTGGGAGCACAAGACACATGTACAGGATGTCAAGCAAGCCAAGGCTTATTGTCAGTTGATGTCCGAGAAACACGAAGATCACGATTTCGAATACCGCATGATCGCCGCCGATGGTCGCATCGTCTGGGTTCGCAACCTGGTCACCGTTGTCGTCGAGAATAATCGCCCAGTGCGCCTGCTCGGTGTCATGATCGACATTACCGAACAGAAGGAACTCCTCGACGAACTGAGCCTTAGCGAACAGAATTATCGTGAGATATTCAATGCCACCACTGATGCCTTGTTTATTCATGATGCCGAGACCGGGCAGGTTATGGATGTTAACCAGTCGATGCTGAAAATGTACAATTGTACCTACGAGGAAGCCTTGGGCGGCCATGCTGAGGGGTTCAGCATGGGTATCAGCCCATATTCCACTGCCGAGGTCAAAGAAAAGCTGCAAGAGGCACGCGAGAAGGGCTTTTGTAAATTTGAATGGCGATCACGCAAAGCATCCGGTGAAATCTTCTGGACTGAGGTCAGTCTGCGTAGCACGATGATCGGGGGGAAATTCAGGACCCTGGCTTCGGTCCGTGACATTTCAGAACGCAAAGAGGCTGCGGACAAGCTAAGTGAAGCGAACGAAAGGCTCTCTCTGCTGATCGAGCGCATGCCGTTGGGGTGCATCCTGTGGTCACCGGAGTTCACTGTCAACTTGTGGAACCCGGCGGCTGAGACCATCTTCGGCTTCACGGCTGAGGAAATGCTTGGTACCCAGCCATTCGACACGATTGTCCCCGGGATGGTCAGGCCTTTGATCGAAAAGGTCTGGGCCAAGTTGATGGCGGGAGATAAGTCTGCCCACACCGTAAATGACAACCTGACCAAGGACGGCAAGACCATTACCTGCGAATGGTACAATACGCCCTTATTTGATGCTTCCGGTGAGGCTATCGGGGTGATCTCCATGGTCCAGGACATAACCGCTCGCAAGACCGCCGAGGATGAACTGGCAAAACATCGTGTTCACCTGGAAAAGCTCGTCGGCGAGCGCACGGCGCAGCTGGAAGCCGCCCAGCAGGAGCTCGTGCAGAAGGAGCGGCTTGCCGTGCTCGGCCAGCTGACCACCACGGTCAGCCACGAAATCCGCAATCCGCTGGGCACGGTTGCCAATGCCTTGTACCTGCTCAAGAGCGCGTTGAGCGGCGCGGAACATGAGACACTGGCAAGACCCTTGATGCTTGCGGAACGCAATGTTGAACGGTGTGACAGCATCATCAGTGAACTCCTCGACTTTTCACGGCAGCGCACGATTAAAAAAGAGCCGCTTGACATAGACCTCTGGCTCACTGAGTTTCTCAATGAGCTTTCTTTCCCAGAGGATCTTCAGCTACATTGCGACCTCACTGCACAGGCCACTGTGCCGGCCGATGCAGAACGTCTGCGCAGAGTCATGGTCAATGTGATCACCAATGCCTTGCAGGCCCTCGAGGAAGTCTCCGATGCGGTAAAAAAACTGGACATCCAGACCCGGCTTGTTGATGATCGCTACGAGATCAGGGTCAGCGACAATGGCCCGGGGATGAGTGAAGAAGTTTTGGCACGGATTTACGAACCGATGTTCAGCACCAAGAACTTCGGGGTCGGTCTCGGTGTGCCGATCATCAAGAACATCCTTGAAGGACATGGCGGCGGCGTGGATTACCAGAGTGCTGTCGGCAAGGGCACGACAGTATTAATGTGGCTGCCTCTTGTCGAAGGTCCAGCGCGTCAGGGGTTGTGATATTCAACTTGCGTTGCATGTAGCCTAAATATCCCCACCGGAAATTTGTTATCAAGCCTATTACATGTCCAAATTATTGATGATTCAGTTGTTCAACGACAGGTCCTGAGCCTCTTTCCTTCCGTCGACGTCTGCTCATGCCACTTGCTCGAAATGATGCGCCCGATTTTCTCTCTTTGCCTGGAGCCTACGCGATGACTGACGCTTTTGACCCGGGTCTGGTTCTCGCTTCGGTTTTTCCCTGTCGTGTCGGGGTTTCCGGACTGAGCGTGCTCTGTTCGTGGTCGGACCGACAGGAAAAAGTTGGCTGGCAGCGGCGAACAGAAAAGCAAACAGCATAATGATCTCGAACATTTTCTCCTCCTTGCTGGTTAGATCCGAGTAAAACCTGTTGGCGTGTCAAAATATGACACACCGGATCACTCTGGATGTCGCGGCGTTTTTGTGAGCGGATTAAAGACGGAAATATCCCTTGAAAGTGTTGAAAAATGACGTAAGATTAAGCCGGTTTGTGCGTTGACGGAGTGCTTGAAATCGTATACAGTATGCAAGTTTCTGTTTGCCAGTTACCTGTTATTCGTGAGAACGAACAGACTATAATCGGGGGTGAATTTTTTTCGCCTGCCAACAACTTGATGGAGGAGAGAGATGATTGAAGCTTATCTGATGCACGAAAAAGAGCGTAATGCCCAAGGGATTCCGGCCCTGCCGCTCACCCCCGAGCAGACCGCGGACCTCTGCAAACTGCTGCAGAATCCGCCGGCCGGCAAAGAGGCCTTCCTGATGACCCTTTTCACTGAGCGCATTTCGCCCGGTGTCGATCCGGCGGCCGAAGTCAAGGCCGCTTTTCTGGCAGAAGTCCTTAAAGGGGCCAAGACATCGGCGCTGATCGACAAGAAGAAGGCGATTCAGATCCTCGGCACCATGATGGGCGGCTACAACGTCAAACCGCTGATCGATGCTCTTAAAGATGCCGCCCTGGCCGATGAAGCCGCCTCTGCCCTGTCCGGCATGACCCTGGTCTATGACGGCTTCGACGAAGTTCTGGCGCTCTCCAAGAGCAACGCTGCCGCCAAGAAGGTGCTCGAGTCCTGGGCCAACGCCGAGTGGTTCACCAACAAGCCGGCAATGCCTGAAACCATCAAGGTCAAGGTCTACAAGGTCGACGGCGAAATCAACACCGACGATTTCTCCCCGGCCGGCGATGCCTGGAGCCGTCCCGACATCCCGCTGCACGCCCTGGCCATGGGCAAGACCCGCTTCCCCGCCGGCAACGCTGACATCGCCAAGTTCCGCGCCGACGGCTACCAGGTCGCCTTCGTCGGCGACGTGGTCGGCACCGGCTCCAGTCCGCAAGTCGGCTTGCAACTCCGTGCTCTGGCACATCGGCAACGAGATCCCGGCGGTGCCGAACAAGAAGACCGGCGGCGTCATCATCGGCGGCGTCATCGCGCCGATCTTCTTCAACACGGCGCAGGACTCCGGCGCCCTGCCGCTGAAGATGGACGTCACCTGCCTTCAACACCGGCGACGTCATCGTCATCAACACCAAGAAGGGCGAAGTCACCGACGAGTCCGGTAAGGTTCTGACCAAATTCGATATCAGCCCGAACACCGTACCCGACGAATTCCGCGCCGGCGGCCGCATTCCGCTGATCATCGGCCGCGCTCTCACCGACAAGGCCCGCGCCGCCCTCGGGCTGCCGGCGACCGACATCTTCACCCTGCCGGTCAACCCGACCCCGAAAGCAGGGCAGGGCTACTCCCTGGCGCAGAAGATGGTCGGCAAGGCCTGCGGCGTCGCCGGCATCCTGCCGGGTACCGCCTGCGAGCCGAAGATGACCACCGTCGGTTCCCAGGACACCACCGGGCCGATGACCGCCGACGAGCTCAAGGAACTGGCCTGCCTCAAGTTCCTTTCGCCGATGTTCATGCAGTCCTTCTGTCACACCGCCGCCTACCCGAAGCCGGCCGACGTCAAGATGCACAAGAATCTGCCCCGGCTTCATCGCCGAGCGCGGCGGCGTTGCCCTGCGCCCCGGTGACGGCGTCATCCACTCCTGGCTGAACCGCCTGCTGCTCCCCGACACGGTCGGCACCGGCGGCGACTCCCACACCCGCTTCCCGATCGGCATCAGCTTCCCGGCCGGCTCCGGCCTGGTCGCCTTCGCCGGCGCCATGGGCTTCATGCCGCTGGACATGCCCGAGTCGGTGCTGGTGCGCTTCAAGGGCAAGTTCAACGAAGGGATCACCCTGCGCGACGCGGTCAACGCCATCCCCTACTGGGCGATCAAGCAGGGGCACCTGACCGTGCCGAAGAAGAACAAGGTCAACATCTTCAACGGCCGCATCCTCGAGATGGAAGGGCTGCCGGAGCTCTCCGTCGAGCAGGCCTTCGAGCTGACCGACGCCGCTGCCGAGCGCTCCGCCGCCGCCGGCTGCATCCAGCTCTCCGAGGAGTCGGTCGTGCACCTACCTGCGCTCCAACATCGCCCTGATGGAGAAGATGATCGAAGAGGGCTACCAGGATCCGGACACCCTGCGCAACCGCATCAACGCGGTCAAGGAGTGGCTGAAGGCGCCGAAACTGCTCAAGGCCGACAAGAACGCCGAGTACGCCGCGGTGATCGAGATCGACCTGGCCGAGATCACCGAGCCGATCCTCGCCTGCCCGAACGATCCCGACGACGTCAAGCTGCTCTGCGAAGTCGCCGGCACGCCGATCCAGGACGTCTTCCTCGGCTCCTGCATGACCAACATCGGCCACTTCCGTGCCGCCGCCGAGATCTGGCGCGGCCAGAAGTTCAACCCGAACGTGCGCACCTGGATCTGCCCGCCGACCCGCATGGACCAGGACAAGCTCAAGGACGAGGCGGTCTTCTCGGTCTACAGCGCCATGGGCGCGCGCCTCGAGATCGCCGGCTGCTCGCTGTGCATGGGCAACCAGGCCCGCGTGCCCGACGGCGTCAACATGTTCTCCACCAGCACCCGCAACTTCGACGACCGCATCGGCAACGGCGCCAAGGTCTACCTCGGCTCCGCCGAGCTCGGCGCGGTGACCACCAACCTCGGCAAGCTGCCGACCCCGGCCGAGTACCTGGCGGTCTACAAGGAGAAGGTGGCACCGAAGAAGGAGCAGATCTACCAGTACCTGCAGTTCGACGAGATGGCCGGGTACAAGCAGTCGGCTTAACCTCGCTTGAATCTGGACAGTGCAACGAGAGGGTCGCTCCGTATGGGGCGACCCTCTTCTTGTCCGCTGTTACCGAAAGCGATCCGCTCAGTTACTGCAGCCGACAATATCTATCTTCAGTTGCAACGCAGTTGCGGTTCCCCTGATTACCCTTGCGCAATGCTCAATACAACGCTAAATTAATGCAGAGCATTTCCTTCGTGTCTACCGTTACCTGAAATCCTCTGTTCAAACGGTTGCAAGGATTTTCAGATGTCAGAAGAAAACATTCTTTTCCAGCCGATCAAAAAATATTGCCGGCGCAATGTGGCCACCTGTGCTCCGGAAGACAGTGTCCTGCAGGTTGCCGGAGTCATGCGGGAGCTGCAGATCTCCAGCGTGATCGTCTGCGAAGGGACTAACCCGGTAGGCATTCTGACGGATCGCGACCTGCGTAACAAGGTCGTTGCCCAGGGCACCGACCCGTCTACGCTGATGGCCAGTGACATCATGAATGCTCCGCTGATCACGGTCAGTGAAGACGATTTTATCTTTGAGGCGCTGTACCGGATTTCCAAAAACAGCATTCACCGGATCTGCGTCGTCGATCAGGACAACCGCCTCTCGGGGATTATTACCATCACCGACATCATGCGCCTGCAGACCCGCTCTCCTCAGAAGCTGGTGCGAGATATCGACCATGCGACGACCCTTGAAGAGCTGAAGACGTACCATAACCAGATCCAGGGGCTGGTCCTTCATCTGGTCGGCACCGGCGTCCCGCCCCGCGAGTTGGTGAGGATGATCGCACTGCTCAACGATCAGCTGCTGCTGCGCCTGATCGCTTTACTGCGCACCAGGCAATTCAGCGACCTCACGGATCAGTTTGCCTTTGTCGTTTTGGGCAGCGAGGGGCGACGCGAGCAGACCCTGACCACGGATCAGGACAACGCCATCATCTACGCTGATGGTCTGTCGGCCGGGGAGATCGCCAAAGTAGAGGCTTTCGCCGAAAAGCTGATTGACGCGCTGATCGAGATCGGTGTTCCCCCCTGTCCCGGGGGTATCATGGCGAAGAATACCTTCTGGCGGCGCAGTTACAGCGAGTGGCGCGAAGCTCTTGACAGCTGGTTGACCAACCCTTTGCCGGACAATATCCTCAATGGCAGCATGTTCTTCGATTTGCGCACGGTCTACGGTGACATCTCCCTCGAGAAGGGGCTCAAGGAGCAATTGGCCAATCATTTCAAGCAGGAGAAGATGTTTTTGACGCGCTCCGCCGCCAACGTCAATCGCTTCGCCCCGCCGCTCAGCATCTTCGGCGGCATCAAGGTGGAGCACAATGAAGAGCATCGCGGGCAGCTGGACATCAAGAAAGCCGGCATCTTTGCCATTACCGAAGGGGTCAAGGCCCTGGCCATGGAGGCCGGGATCATGAACGGCGGTACGCGCGAGCGTATCGACGCCCTGGTTGACAAGGGGGTGCTGAAGCGCAAACTGGCTGACAACCTCGATGCCAGCTATAATTTCCTCGTTCACCTGCGCCTGCGTTCCCAGGTCGATGATATCCGGGCCGGTAAGGAGCCTGGCAATTACATCACCCTGGCCAAACTCAACCATATGGAGAAGGGTCGTCTGAAACTGGCCCTTGAAGAGGTTAACGAATTCCACGATTTCCTAAGGATTCATTTCCGTGTTCATCTGCTTCGCTAAGAAGACGCTCAGATATTTCCCCATAATTATCCTTTTGTCATCATTGCTGCTCTTGCCCGCATGCCGTAATCCGATCGACACCTCGGCACTTAACACCCTGGCCAAAACCGACATCGACATGATTGCCGATACCAGCCAGCGCGAGATGAACCGTCTTATGGAGGATTTGCTGGAGAAACTCTACCAGCGCAATCCCCACGAACTGGATAAAGTGCACGGCATGTCGATCGGTCAGCGCCAGAACCAGATATTCGATACGCCGGGGCGGCTGATCTTCAAGGAGTTGAACAAGCAGCAGGGGACGGCAGCACTCAATCTGGCCTTCGATCCGAATTATTCGGGCGACCGGGTTTTCGCACTCATGGTGGGCTTGGTGGGGATGGTCCGGAGTTCCTACAACTGGCTGGATGAACAGTACATGTTCGACTCCCTCAACGAGCAGGAACTGTTCAACTGTGCGCGCAATATCGAAGTCCTGGCCTGGCGCCTGACTCATGCCCGGGACGCTTCTGGACAACTGCTGCTGCATTCCAACAGCCAGCCGGGCGAAGCGGATAACTCCAGCTTCGAGCGCACTTTCGGTAAGATGATCGCGATTCAGGACCTAATGGCTTTTACGGTGGCCGGCAAGTGGAATCGGGGCGTCAACAGCGTGGTCATGAAAGCGGTCTTTCTGCCGATGGGGATGTGACCGCCAGTCTTTCAACTGCAAAGGCCACTCGTAAGGAGTGGCCTTTGGCGTATTGGGCTCGAGTTGCCTCATGTTTGGGTTGCCGAAATCAAGCCGGAATCGCAGGTAACACTGTCGCAGGTGCCGCCGCCCGGGTCAAAAGTTTAGTTGAAGACGTTCGTGCTGTTGACCCTGAAACAAAGAGTTCAATGAAGCGCTGTTGTTTAGACTGACTTAAACGACGTTTACGCATGCTGCTATCCTAGACTAAATTCAATTGTCTAGGACAATCCCTAATTTTATTGCCATCAACCAGAAATGTCAGCACAGTGGCCTAGCTGCTGAATGAGATCTCTTCAGCGATGGCTTCGGTCATTGCGGTCATCAACTGTTCCAGTTCGACCGTGCTTATAATGTAGGGCGGCATGACATAGACCAGCTTGCCGAACGGGCGAATCCAAACGCCCTTGTCGACAAACCGCCGGGTGATCCCGGGTATGTCGACGGGCCGGTTCAGTTCGACGACTCCAATCCCCCCCTTGACGCGAACATCGGCAACACCCTCCCAGTCGCGGCAGGGTGACAAGTGCCGGGTAAACGCGTCGGTCATGGCGGCGATGCGTTCCTGCCATGGACTGTCGAGCAGGAGGTCGATGCTGGCGTTGGCGACCGCACAGGCCAGCGGGTTGGCCATGAACGTCGGGCCGTGCATGAATGCTTTTGGTGGGTTGGTGGAGATCGTACGGCTGATCTCTGCCGTGGTCAATACGGCGGCCAGCGTCATGTAGCCGCCGGTGATGGCCTTACCCAGGCACATGATGTCGGGCGCGATGCCGGCCTGCTCACAGGCGAACATGGTACCGGTGCGGCCGAAGCCCGTGGCGATCTCGTCGGCGATCAGCAGGACCTCGTGGGCCTCGGTGAGAGCGCGGACCTGGCGCAGGTACTCGGGTGCATAGAAGCGCATGCCGCCTGCGCCCTGGACGATCGGTTCGAGGATCACCGCGGCAATCTCGGTACGATGGCTGGTTATCAGTTCACGGAACCCGGCGATCTCCTCATCCCGCCAGAAGACATCGTCGACGACAGTTGGCGCATCAGCAAAAAAATGCTTGGGTAGCACATCGGCAAAGAGATGATGCATACCGGTTTGCGGATCGCAGACAGCCATGGCACCGCAGGTGTCACCGTGGTAGCCGCGGCGAATCGTCAGCAACCGCTGCTTGGCGGGTCGCCCCTGCGCCTGCCAGTACTGGATCGCCATCTTGATGGCGACCTCGATGCTGACCGATCCCGAATCACAAAGGAAAACCCGTTCCAGCGATTTCGGGGTCAGTTCGACCAGACGCGCCGCAAGTTCGGCGGCGGGGCGGTGGGTCAGCCCGCCGAACATGACGTGCGACATCTTGTCCAACTGTGTTTTGGCCGCATGGTTGAGGACCGGGTGGTTGTAGCCGTGAATGACCGACCACCAGGAGGACATGCCGTCGATCAGCTTACGGCCATTCTCAAGAGTTAGCTCTACCCCTTGGGCGTGTTTGACGGGATAGGTAAGAGTCGCTCCTTCCAAGGGTGCGTAGGGATGCCACACATGGCTCTTTTCGAAGTCGAGCCAGCTGTTATCGTCGAGGAGGTTGGGCATATAAAGGGTCTCTGAATTTCCCGTATCCTAGCGGAAAAGTATGCGTTGAACAAGCCATGTGAAGCCTTTGGCATATTTAGGTGGCAGAGCTCCCGTCACGCTTTGCCTCGCGCAAGGTCTCTTTCGGCAGGAACCTGTGACGCAACCAGGACAACAGCAGAGTGACGGTCAGAGCCAGTAGCACCAGCAGGCCAAGGCGGCCGGCTAGGGTCTCCGCGTGCTGCCAACTGGTGCCGCCAAGATAGCCCAGCCCCGGGTAGCTGATCCCCCAGAGTATTCCGCTGACCATGACGTAAACGCAGAAGGAGAGCGGGCGCATGTGGCTGGCCCCGGCGACAAACGGCACCAGGCCACGGATCGGGCCGAGAAAGCGGCCAAAAAAGATACCTTTGCCGCCATGCTCGAGAAAAAAGAGCTCTGACAGGCGCAACAGGTTCTGGCGCTTTTTCAACAGGTTCCAGTTCCAGAGGTGGATGCCGAACCGCGCACCCAGCCAGTAGCTGAGCAGGTCCCCCAGCACCGCACCGCACCCCGCTGCGGTCATGAGCGCCGTAATCGGTGCCTTGCCGTGAAAAGCCAACCAACCGCTGAACACCGTCAGGACACTGCCGGGCATGATCAAGCCGATGCCGACCAGCCCCTCAAGAAACGCAACGACAAAGACGGCGGCAACGAAAAGCATCCCGCCTGGCAAGAGATTGAGTATGTCCTGTAGCCACTGTTCCATAACGTGTTAGGGGTCAGGTCTACACATTTCACATTCTTTGCGCACAATGCATTTTTTGTGAAATGTGTAGACCTGCCCCTACTGTTTAAATTGTTCCTGCCACTTGTCAAATATGGCGACCTTGTGCTGGCCATATTTTGCTAATGCTGTGCGGACTGTTTCGACGGGACGCATCCCTTTGCGGGTTTTTGAAAAGAAGAGGTCGGCATAAGCGACGATCTCTTCCTCAAGGCTTTGCGGGCTCATGTCCCGCAAGGGGAGCGGCAGGCTCTGGGCCCTGATGTCCTCGATGGTCAGACCGACGCCAATGTGGCGTTCGCAGACCAGAGCATGGCGGGGCAGCCCTTCGTTGCGTAGCAGCTCAGCGCCGATCACACCGTGGGTGATGTACGGCTGATCGCCCTGGCAGCCGAGTTTTGGTGTGTCGGTAAAAAGCATGCCAATATCATGCAGCAGGGCAGCCTGCTCGACGAAAAGGATGTCGACTGGCTCTCTGTGGCTGATCCGCTCCGCTATGGCAACTGCCAGCCTGGCGACCTGGTGACTGTGGGCGAGCAGGGTCTTCCTGGCCTGTTTATGGCCGGCATAGTGACGTTCGATCAGCTCTAGAGGTCGTAGTTCCGTAAACTTATTCTGCTTTGCCATATGTTTGGATTTCCACTAGGGCATGATCTGAAAAGAGTCGATTACCCTTTCCAGGATGTCCTGGTAATCGTCGAAATCTTCGGGCGCGGCCGTAAAGGAGATCAAATAGCGGTGCCCACCGTGCACAAGCAGGTAGAGATCAAGGTGTCCCTGTGCGGTTTGTCCGGAGACGTGCCAGGCTTCGCCGGCAGGCAGCGTGATTACCTCTTTGGCTAATATTTCCAGACCTGGGTATTCCTGTAAGGCCTGTTCGATTCGCGTCTCTGCGTTTAAAGCAGAATGCGTCTGCAGAGAAGATTTGACCATCAGCAGTGTGGCCGGATGGTCGGGATGCGTCCAGCGCACTTCACCTTCCCTATTGCCATAGGCCACTCTTCGATCTTTTTCCCAGGCCAGGGGGTATTCCATGACGAAATGCAATACGGCATCGTAGTGCATGCCGATTCTCATCTCCGCTGTGGGTTTTTCTGTTGCAGCACATGCCTGCAGAATGACACAGCTGCTTATCAGCATGAGGAGAAACCTCCAAGCTTTATGCACAAAACGCATCATGGACTCCTGAAATCCGTCACTGCTACAATTATACACACCCTGTACGATCTGTGGACACCCTAACAATGTGTCTATGCGTTGTTCCATATGCTCGCCGTGTTCTTTAAAAAAGGGCCCATGGCAATGGCGACCAACAAACTCTGGATGATCAGCAGGGTCAGGAAACAGACACCAAGTCCACCCCGGTCCGCCAGCATGCCGACCAGGGGACCGGACATGACAAAGCCAAGGCGGAAGACCAGGGATTTCAGTGACAGGATGCTGGCCCGCTCATGACGTTCGCTCTGTTTCTGCAGAGCCAGGCGAAGAAACGGGCCCTGGATGCCGCGCATAAGGGTCAGCAGGAAGTAAAAGACAAATCCCCACAACATCTGACTGAAGGCCAGCCCGGCATAGCCGGCGACAATCAGGGCCAGCAGGAGAAGGGGAGTGCCGCGTGCACCAAGGTGATACTGGATGCGATGACTGATCAGCGAGCCGAATGAAACGCACAGGTTGGCCAAGGCCCAGATCGGCCCGAACCAGGACAGCGGCACGTCGAGGGACTGCATGTACGGCTGGATCAGCCAGACGGGATAGAATGAGGCCAGGCCGAGCAGGGCGGCCAGGAGAATCGTCGAGCGCAGGCCGGGATCGTGCAGCAAGGTTTTTTTTGCAATCACCAAAGCTTCGCGCAGGTGCGAGCTGATCTGCCGCGGTGGCGAGGGGATGTCCTGCAATTTGCGGCAGACGGTCAGGGCCAGTACCCAGACGCCGATCTGCAGGAAAAATGGCAACAGCGGGAAGCATGGCGTAAAGGACCCCGGCGCCGATGGCCCCAGCCGCTTCGCCACCCTGGGCCCAGGCCGTCATTCGGCCGTCGTATTTGGCATAATACTCTTCTCGTCCGGCATGTCTGAGGGTTTCGTAGAGGAGGGCGCTGTCGGACCCGCTGATAAAGGCGTAGGAGATGCCGAGCTGGATCTCCGCGGCGAGCACGCCGGCGAAGGACCCGGCCAGGGTGTAGGTGGTCCAGCCGCTGATGCCGAACAGGCAGGCCAAGTTGAGGGAGAAACGGTAGCCCAGCCGATCGCTCAGATAGCCGGACGGGAACTCCATGAGCAGAGTCGCCAGGGAAAATATCGCCTGTAGCAGGAGAATATCGGTGAGGCTCAGGCCGATCTGGTCTTTCCAGAAGAGGGTGATGATGGCCATCGGCAGCAGGGCCATCTTCAGGGCGGCAAAGATGTTGAGAAGAAATATGTTTCTTTGAAAATCCTGCGGAGCGTCGAGGGCGGCGCGTGGTGAGGGTAAATCCATATCGGCCTGTTGAACGACCCGAGAAAAAAAGTGGAGTCAGATTAGTGACACTGTAGCGAGCCCGGCATGGATGCCACACCGCACGCTACGCGCCCCTGGTTTATGCCCAGTAAATGCAGGCCGACGGACAGTTGTCCATGGCGGCTTCGATCTTCGCCTGCGGGGCGCCGGTCGGGTTGTAGACCACGGCTTTCTCGTGGGCGTGGCCGTTGTTGCTGTCCTCCATCTGGAAGACTTCGGGGCAGACCTGGGTACAGGCTTCGCAGCCGATGCAGCACTCGGGGTCAATGGCGGGAATGCGTGGCATGATGATGCTCCTGGTTGAAAAGTGGATTTATATTAGCAAGGAGATGGACTTTTGGCCAGATGTTCTTTCGATTTGCCAGAATCGTGGTGAAAACGTATACTTGCCCGAAGTTTTCGGTCAAGTCCTCGATGACCACCCCCCTAACGGTCACTGCCATGCGAACCGGTTTGCGTACGGAAATCATTCTGAGTATCTCACTGCTACTGGCAGCAGCACTGCTCTTTGCTGGCTTCCTGCTGGTCAAGCTGACGGAGCGCAACCTGCTCGACCAGCAACGGGTTCATGCTGCCGGCATCATCAAGCTGGTTGCCACCGCAGTCGATGAGACGGCCCGCTCGGCGGGCCCCGGCAGCGGCATCGAACTGGAAACCTCTAGTCTGCCACGCTTGCAGGCGCTGCTAGGAAAACAGCCCGAGGTGCTGGCCTGGCGGCTGCTCGACACGAAACTCCAGGTCCTCTCAAGCACGGTCTACGATTCGGCGTACGAATTCCCCTCGCTGTCGCCCGCGGTTCTCGAAAAAGATGAGCTGTACGAGGAGATGACGTATCAGTCCTGGCGTTTTTTCAGCAGCAGCCAGCCACAGAGTTACCTGGATCTATCGACACCGTTGTGGCATGGCGATGAACCCTATGGCCTGCTGCAGGTGCGCTTCAGCCTCGCGAATCTGCACCGCAGGGTACAAGATGCCCAGCGTCTGACTCTGTTTTACGTGGTGGTCTACGGGCTGGTCCTGTCGGCTTTTGGCGTCTATCTCCTCAATCGCAACGTGGTCAAACCGGTACGCCAACTGCACCAGGCGACCACCGCCGTGGCCGGTGGCACGCTGAAAGCGGTCAATGTGGTGTCAGGTCCTGGTGAGATCCACGATCTGGCCGACAGTTTCAACCAGATGGTGGCCGCCTTGGCCGCCAGCCGCGCTGAGACCGAAGAGCACATCACCTCTCTCGAACAGACCAACCAGGCGCTGGCCCAGGCCCGCGACGACCTGGTGCGCTCGGAAAAACTGGCCACCGTCGGTCACCTGGCAGCCGGCATGGCCCATGAGATCGGCAATCCTCTGGGGGCCGTCATCGGTTACCTGACCATTCTCCGGGACGATCTAGCGGGTGACTGTCGCGACCTGGTGGAGCGATCCCTGGCCGAAACTGCCAGGATCGATCGCTTGGTCCGCGAACTGCTGGAATATTCGGCGCCTATCGACCGACAGGTAGAATCCTTCTGCCCGGTTAATCTGCTGCGCGAAACCATCGACATGTTGCGTCACCAAGGGCAGTTTGACAACGTCGAAGTCGACGACCGCTGTGTTCCCGATGCCTGCCATGTCAAGATGGATCGGGGGCGCTTGATGCAGGTCTGGATCAACCTGCTGCTGAATGCCAAAGATGCCATGCAGGGGTGTGGGCTTATCGAACTGTCATCGAGGCAGGAGGGGCATCTGTTGAGCGTTTCGATTCGCGATGATGGCGCCGGGATCACAATGGCCGATCCACAACGGATTTTCGAACCCTTTTTCACCACCAAAGCTCCCGGTAGTGGCTACGGCCTGGGACTAGCCGTTTGTCAAAGAATCATCGACGAGAACGGCGGCCGCATTACAGCCGAATCACCGGTTGGCCAGGGGGCCTGTTTTACCGTGTCATTGCCTTGTGCAACCCAGGAGTCAGAATGACAGCACCTGAGCGTCAAATCCTGATCGTAGATGATGAAGCGCCGATGCGGCACATGCTGCGGTATGGTCCTGGAACGTGACGGCTACACGGTGGCTGAGGCGACCAGCGGTCACCAGGGGCTCGAACGTCTGCAGGCTGGACATTACTCACTGGTCCTCTGCGATATCCGCATGCCGGAAATGGATGGGCTGACCTTCCTCAAGGAAAAGCAGCAGCGGCAGCTTGGAGGCACGGTGATCATGATGAGTGCCTACGGCAGCATCGATACGGCGGTCGAGTGCATGAAGCAAGGAGCTTATGACTACATCTCCAAGCCTTTTCGCCCCGATGAAATACTCTTGACCGTGCGCAAGGCCGAGGAGCGTCTTCAACTGCGCCAGGAGAATGTCCAGCTGAAGAAGAACATGCGGCGCAGTAGCCGTCCTCAGGGCGTCGCGGCGATCATCCATCGCAGCGCCATCATGCAGAACATCATTGAGACTGTTTGCAAGGCTGCTGAAGTTCCGGCCCCGTTCTGATCACCGGCCCGACCGGGACTGGCAAGGAACTGGTGGCCCGCGCCCTGCACGCCGAGAGCCCGCGCTAGCGACAGGCCCTTCCTGGCGGTTAACTGCAGTGCCATTCCGGCCGGCTTGCTCGAGAGCGAGCTGTTCGGTCATGTCAAAGGGGCGTTCACCGGGGCCGATCGGGCGCGCACCGGCCTGTTCGGCGCGGCTGACGGCGGCACCCTGCTCCTCGACGAGATCGGCGACTTTCCCATGGTTTTACAGCCCAAACTGTTGCGGGTCCTGCAAGAGCGCGAAGTGCGCCGGGTCGGTGAAAGTTCGTCAACTCCAGTTGATGTCAGCGTGATTGCCGCCACATCCAAGAACCTGCGCCAGGCCGTCGCTGACGGCACCTTCCGCGAGGATCTCTTCTACCGCCTGGCCGTTATCGACGTTGATCTGCCAGCACTCAACCAACGCTCCGAGGATATCGCTCTGTTGGTCGAAAACTATCTGCCGCGCATCGCCGCGCGCCTGAAGCGTCCTGTGCCAACGATGAGTCCAGAGGCACTGCGCAAACTGGACCGAGCAGACTTGGCCGGGCAACGTCCGAGAACTCCTGAACGTGCTCGAGAAGACCTTGGTCCTCTGTCGCGAGGAGACGATCGGTGAAGACGACCTGGTGCTGCAAGATCATCCCAGGATGCCGATCGACCCAAGCGAACTGTCGCTCAAGAAGGCCACCGCCGAACTGGAGCAGGAGTACATCGGCAAGGCTCTGGAGGTTACCGGCGGCAATCGCACCCAGGCAGCGAAGATTCTCGAAATCAGCCTGCGGTCGCTGATCTATAAACTAAAGGACTATGGAATAGAGTAGCAATCTCGGTCAGCGCTTCTTAAGGGTGGTGTCCTGATGTACGCTGGGTCGCTACAGAGCGTTTTATGAGGTCCTTTTTGCATTTTTCCATGCAAAAGTTGCACAGAAGGTTGATTCTTAATAGAAGTATATCTATTAAAAATATAATATTATCATATGGTTATGGTTCTATCATAACCATGTTTATTTGGTATGCCTTTTGCTATTGATAAGAGTCAGGTCAGTTACGAGCATATGGAGGAGATGATGCCTGTTTTTAAAAACCCTCAAGCTGGTTTCGGTTTGGCTGAAATGATGGTCGGTGTACTGATTCTGGCCGTCGGCCTGCTGGGTTTGGCGGAATTGCAGATTACGGCGATGAAGGGCAATTCCAAGTCCGGGTCCATCCTGGCGGCGACCTTGGTCGCCCAAGACGCTATAGAGGAAGTGATGGCGGTGTATGACGATGATGATACGGATCCGCTTTATGACATTTACACAAATACACTAACCGTAGCGGTCGCCGGTTTCACCGACTGGCCAATCAACCCCATAAGAAGTATGCCTGGTAGTGGACGCTACCGAATCACCTATACATCAGAACTGGATGTCGGCGGTGTCGGCAGCCAGATCACCAGAGTGACCATACGGGTTGATTCTCTTGATGTAATCGGCTTCGGTCCGACATCAGTTAGTATGGAAGCTCTTAAAGATCTTAGAAAAGTCGTCCAGCTTTAATTCTATTTTAAGAGGCGAGTTATGCGAACGGTGTCGTTGATCAAATTAAGACAATCAGGTAACCAAGGGTTCTCTATCGTTGAAATAATTATCGTCATGCTGATTATGAGCGTGGTCATGATGGCGGTCATGAGCCTTTTTATTCCGGCTAAACGCGCAAGTATCGTTCAGTCGGATCTTGCCACCGTACAGGGCGGTATGCGAGTTGTCCTGGAAAGGATGTCCAAAGATTTTCGCAATGCCGGCTTCTTGTACAACGCCGGCTCTCCGGTTACCAGCGCCGGTTATCCCGTCAACACAGTTGTAGATGAGACGGTGGTCGTCGATGCCAGTCTTAATCCTTTGTCGATTAACACCCGTGCAGTCTCCGGGGTTTTTGGCCGCATTGCAGCGATTCCCGCAACGCCAGCGGATTCCTTCACCCTGATCTACCCAGAACAGTTTCGCAACTTTCCTGCGGGGGCTTATGCCGCCGTGGTCGAACCTGTGAACGGCACGTTACTTGGCGATGCAACTGCGAATCCAGGGGTCCCCTTGAATATCTACCGTGTGCTCAGTTCGAGTAGTGGCCTGGTCAGGCTCGGAAACTTGGATGGATCATCTCTCTCCACTGTTGCTCCGTTCTCTGGGGCGGTGGCTGGACTGGTGCTGCTCCGTGCGCCCGATGCGGCGGCCACGGCGGCAAATGCGGCCGCTGTAGATGCTGCTCTCAACCGAACGGTTACTTATGGGCACGTCGACACTGATGGTGACGGCGTCGCCGATACGCTGACACGCCAGATCGATGCTGGCAGTGTCTCCTATATAGCTAGCGGCATCAGTGACTTGAATTTCACGATTCAAGAGGACGCTGACGGTGACGTGACCAGGGTGACCATCGAGTTGGTTGGCGAGACGGTAGAAACTGGGCAAGATGCCGTCGGCAAAGCAAAAACAAAGCGCATGAGCACCATGATTTCGTTACGCAACATTTGATAAGGCAGGTACCTATGTTGAGCAATAGAAAAATCAAACAGTCCGGAACGGGACACCACGAAGATGCTATGTATGGCGAGCGGGGGATGGCCCTGATCTTATGCATAGGTTTTCTGGCAATTTTGAGTATCCTCGGTGCCGTTGTTCTGAACTTGACCAACAACGACCTATCCCTGACTTGGCGGGACCAAGTGGCCAAGGACGTCTTCTACACCGCGGACCGTGCGGTTGAATACGCTCTGTCGCCAACGGTTTATTCGAACCTGATCAATGTCGGTGATCAGGTCGATATGACTGACCCGGCATACAAGGGCGATATCATCGGCCCATCGACCGATCTGGTAAGGGGCTTGGTGACCTATGAAGGTTTCGGTGGCGCTCCGAACAATGCCGGTAAATATGACAAGAAGGCGTCGGCCGGTAAAGTCTTCCGATATTTTCACATTTCGGTGGAGGCGCGTAGCACCAACCCGCTTGTCACCGATACCGCCTTCATTGATGGGCAGCTCGTACAGGCCTTCCCGGCCGTGACCAATGTTCCTGTCGAATATGTGTCCGGTGGTATTGACGCACCTGATTCAGGAGGTAACTGATCATGAAATATTTCCGCCTGGTTTTATTCACGCTGCTGGTCACCAGCCTGTTCTTTGCTCCGTCGGCCCAGGCGTTCCCCGACCAGTACTCGGGTGACACCTCGATCTACGAAGGTGTGGCGCAGGATGTCGGCCGGCCGAACATCATGTTCATCATCGACAACAGCCAGGCGACCCTCACGAGTGTCTCCGTGGCGGATGACGTGACCTTCAGGCAACCACGTCTAGTCCGGGGATCAGCTCACAGGGCGATCGATTGCACCGGCGATCAACAACCCGGGCAAGGAATGCTGGCTCCCCTGGAACATCTACAAGCAGGACAACCAGGGCGATTTTGCCACCCTGGTGATGGAGAATACGGACTATACTTTGTCGACCCTGAGCTGTGACCCCAGCAATGACAACACCGATTCCACTGATGACAACTCGGACTATATCCGTACCTTCTTTCAGACACTATGGCAGCTACTCCGGTTCCGGGTGCTGCCACCTTCCCCAACCTGAACGGCAACGGTACCTGCGATTACGGCCTCAACAACACCTCCGGGATGGTTTATGCGCTAGGTAACTACCTCAACTACCTGAAAAACGCCACTCCTGCTGACGGTGGCGGGGAGTGACCCGGTGGTGGTTGCACGGATGAAACGCCTGCCACTATCATCAGGGCAATGAATACAAGAACGGCGCCTGGAACACCCGGAAGTTGGCATACTTTAAGGCAATCAACGACCATACATCGTCTGCGACCCCTACAATTCACCATATAATCGGACCTCCACAGATGTCGTCCACTGGGACCACCTCCCCACTACTCCACCGCCGGCAAACTTTCACCGTCTGGACGCCGGGGCAGGCATACACGAATGGCACCTGCAACGATGTGGGTCGAATCCGCCGACCGTCGTGATGCATGCAATATCTCCCAACGTGAGGTCGTCTTCAATACCCTGAAAGATGTCGTCCTCGCAGACCGGTTCGATGGTGAACTTTGGCGCCATGGTCTACGGCAGTGGCACCAGTTCGGGAAGCAACAACTCCGGCGGCGAGTATCGTCGCGTCTGGCGAACCTCTCCGTCGATGTCGACAACAATCTCGACGGCGACTACAACGTCATCGTCGCCCCGGATTGTGACGCGATCAGTTCGGCCAACTGGCCGCCTTACTGCCAGTTCATTAACTCGATCCCGGGGCCACCCTCCGCTTCGGCAAGCGACCCGCGTGATTGCATTAATTACACTGGAGCGGGATGCCTGCCCAGTAACACGGCGCGGCCGCAGGCCGAAGCGCTGTTCGATGCCGGCTACTATTTTGGCGCCGGACGACCCGGTGAAGTGGACTCAGCTTACCGTCGATCACAAACAACATGCAGATCAGCCCGGCAGACAGCCCGTGCGATTTGAACCACATCATCCTGATCACCAACGGCTTTTCCAACGGTGACGGCAGCCCGAAACTGGACGTGATCGGCGATGCCGACGGTGACCATTACGAGAACGAGGAGGCCTATGGCCTCGGTTCGCACTGGCTCGACGACGTGGCCCGCTACCTGAAGGCAAACCACAAAGTGACCACGCACACGGTCCTTGCCTTCCAGGCCTACGACGACCTGGTAGCAAATGCCGCCAAGGACGGCGGTGGCCAGTTCCACTTGGCCAGCAACGAGGCGCAGCTGCGCGAGGCACTGCTAGGGATCATTGCCAGCATCATCAATGAAAAGAGCACTTCGTTCGTTGCGCCGGTGGTCCCGGCCAGCACCACCAACCGGACCATCAGCAGCAACCGGGTCTATCTCGGCCTGTTCAAACCCCAGGCGGACGGCCCCTGGTATGGCAACGTCAAAAAGTACGGCCTGACCGCTGACCGTCGCCTAGCCGAGCCGCCGGTTGCCGGCTCCGGCCAGATCAACGGCGCCGAGGCCAACTATCCCGACGGCAGCTTCGATCCCGATTCGATCTCCTTCTGGAGTCTTATCAACGGGATTGTGCCGTCGTCTAATGGCGATATCGACCCGAGTAATACCGATCCCAACGAAGTCAAAGGTGATGGCGGCGAAGTCGATAGCGGCGGTATCGGCGGTGTCCTGCTCAAGCGGACACAAGCCTGGTCCACCGCCATTAAAACCGGTGCTTCGACAACAGGTTTGGCCAGGAATGTTTTCACGTTTCTGCCGGATGGAAGCGGCGGTTGGACCAAGGAAGCGATGCTGCCGACCAACGCCGACATCTCTGCAGCCCTCCTCGGGCTTGCCCGATACTAGCCGCAGCTGGTGGCTGACCGCGGCCAGCCCCGACGGGCTAGACTCGTTCTTGTTGACGCCGGCCGAGAACCTAAATGAACGGCGCAGACGCAACCTAATCCGCTACACGCTCGGCTTCGATTCTCTGAACGTACAGGCTGGTGAGTCGATCTACGACGTGCGTAAATGGGTCATGGGCGATGTCCTCCATTCACGGCCGGTGGTCTTCAACTACACCCAGTACGGCGCCAACAATGAATTTACCTGCTCGGAAAACCCCGACGCCGATGGCAACTACAACAGCTCGATCATTTTTGTCGGTGCCAACGACGGCATGCTGCATGCCTTCCGCGATTGTGACGGCAAGGAGCTGTGGGGGTTTGTCCCTGACAATGTCCTCGACAACCTCAAGTATCTGCCGGAAATCAAACACACCAGTTACCTTGACAGCCCGCCGTCAATTCTCTTCTACGACAAGGACGATGACGGCAACGTGGATGTTGGCACCGTTGCTGATCCGGAAGACTTGGTGGTGCTGGTTGTCGGTCAGCGCCGCGGGGGCGGGATGAACAATCTGACCGCCGATTCGCGTGGGTCGTTTTATGCGCTGAATATTACGGATGTCAATAACCCGTCTCTGATGTGGAAGCTAGACACCAGTGACTATGACGAGTTGGCAGAAACCTGGTCGCTGGCGACCATCAAGCGGGTGAAGGTTGCCGGCAGTACGGACATCCGCTTCGTTGCATTTGTCAGTGCCGGTTACGACAATAATGAAGACCTTCGTCATGGAGTCACCCAGACCTTCCCCAATGGGACCGATGATACCACCAATATTAACGTTGCCTCGTCGGGTGGTTCTGTCGATGGTCTGGATGGAAGCGGAAATACACTGCTGATGACGTCTTCCGGTACGGATGCTGATGGCCATAACATGCGCGGTCGAGCGGTCGCGGCGATCCTGGTGGCCCAGCTGAGCCAGCAAACCGTCACCGACCCTAATACTGGGACCTCCAAGGTTATTTACGTGCCGCAGACCCAGGCGGCAAATGCCTCGATCGGCACAGTGATATGGAGCTCCAAAAATAACCTGCCGAGCGGTTACTCGGCCCACCCTTATTCGTTTGCATCGGATCTTACGACACTTGATCTGAACAACAACGGCGGTTATATCGACAGAGTCTATGCGACGGATACCGGTGGCAACCTCTGGCGCTTTGACACCACCGACCGCAACCCGGCGAACTGGACTGCTGAAATCATGTTCTCGGCCAACAGTGCTGCAGACGCCAATGTCGGCCGCAAGTTTTTCTATCAGCCGTCGGTGGCTGTGCAGAATGGCCAGACGTGGGTCTGTTTCAACTCTGGAGACCGTGAACATCCTCTCAACCTGCCAGTCGTTGACCGCCTTTATTGCATCAAGGATTATTACAACAAGTATGACTATGCCTCCATCTCCGGATTTGAAAATCACACGACTGCCGATGCGGTCAACGAGTCCGACCTCGTGGATGTTACCGAAAATGTCCTGCAGAGTTCAACTGCCAGCACTGCTGAGATCTCCGTATTGCTTGGCAAGCTTCACTCCACTCCTATAAACAGGGTTGATTCGTCTACTGGTGCTCCTGATGACAGCGGAGACTTCTACTACGGCTGGTTTATCAAGCTGGATGGCAAAGACCGCATCCTCGTGACCGGTGATTACGGAGAAAAAGCCTTGGCGGCTCCGGTAATCTTCCAAGGCGAGGTGTTCTTCTCCACCTACCAGATCAAGACCGGTTCGCGCAGCAACTGCGAGGCCGGCAACCTGGGCTATTCGCGTCTCTACCGTGTGGATCTGGGTACTGGAGAAGCGGTTTATAACTACGACACTAACAATGACACCGAGAGTACCACGCTTAACGACCGGGCAGCAGGCGCGGAAGGTGAGGTCCTCCGTCGAAGCGATCGCGTTTACCAACTCGGTGAAGGGATTCCTTCCGGTATTGTGCAGGTGGTCGATGCCGCCGGCAACGTCAGTCTGTTGATCAGCAGCTCGGACAAGGTCGAAGGGATCGGTGGCTCGAACCCGACTATGACCTTCCCGCTTTATTGGATCCAGTGGTAAACGCTCTGTCATCACAAAGGCCCGCCTGACTGGCGGGCCTTTATTATTTCAATAGCCCCCAAAACCTTTTAATATTAAATCTGGAAACTATTGTCACGGGGAGGGTGTACCGATGAAACGAATCCTTGTTCTTTGTATGTTGATGGTTTTATTGATCGCAGGGTGCGGTAGTGATGAGCAACCGAAGACTGCAAGCCGCAATAATCCTTCACCGGGTGAAACGCTATCTGCGGGTCACGAAGAGAACCGAGGCGCCAGTGACCAGACGGCGGTGAATTCCGGCGGCGTCGAGGTGACGATCCGGCCGGAACATCCGGTAGCCGTCGATTGTCTGGAAGCCAATGTCATGGGGCTGCGCGATAAAGTTTTTGTTTGGGCCGTCAATGGGCACAACGTTCAGCAGAGCATGAGCAGTCGCTATTGCTTGGAAGGGGCCGTGCGTGATGACGTGGTTACTGTTACAGTGGGGGATACTGCAAGTGGTGGGAGCGCCTCGGTGACCATTGGCAACTCATTGCCGCGTGTCCTCGATACGTCACTGAAGTTTGTCGCAGAGGGTGGCAATTACTTTGTCGAGATTACCCCGGAAGTCGAAGATGCTGATAAGGATTATGTGTCGCTGAACTACCAGTGGTTGATCAACGACCAGGTCAACGAGGCATATGCTGAGAACCGCCTGCCCTCTGATGCATACCAGACGGGAGACACTCTCCAGGTCAGAATTACCCCTGAAGATGGCTACGGTAAGGGGCCCACTTATACGTCCCGCAAGCTCGACATGCTGAATGCCGCTCCCGTCATCACCTCGCAACCACCAAAATCCTTCCAAGCGTTGGAGTATAACTACCAGGTGGAAGCGACTGATGTTGACAGCAGCGATTTGGTTTTCAGCCTCGATGGTGCGCCGGACGGGATGACTATCGACGCTCAGACCGGCATGATTATCTGGCCACTCGCTGACGTCAGCCCAGGTGAATACCAGGTCAAGATCGTCGTCACCGACCCCGACGGTAGCACTGGCGGCCAGGAGTTTACCCTCAATTTGGACAAACACAAGATATCTCGGCAGGAGTAGAAACCAAGCTCTGCTTGTCTATCTCATTGCCCTTTGTGTATACGGTCATTATCTTTTTAGGGCCTATTTTTAGAAAAAAAACGGGAGTGCTCATGAGCACTCCCGTTTTCGTTGGAAACTGCAATAACAAATGCTAGTTGATGTTGTAAAAGACCTCCGCGCCGCGGAAGATGGCGACATCGTCGAGTTCATCTTCGATGCGCAGCAGCTGGTTGTACTTGCAGACGCGGTCGGTGCGGCAGAGCGAACCGGTCTTGATCTGGCCGGCGTTGGTGGCCACGGCGAGGTCGGCGATGAAGGTGTCTTCGGTCTCGCCGCTGCGGTGGGAGATGACCGCGGTGTAGCCGGCGCGCTTGGCCATCTCGATGGCGTCGAGGGTCTCGGTCAGGGTGCCGATCTGGTTGACCTTGATCAGGATCGAGTTGGCGATCCCCTTGTCGATCCCTTCCTTGAGGATCTTGGTGTTGGTGACGAAGAGGTCGTCGCCGACGATCTGGATGCGGTCGCCGAGCCGATCGGTGAGCAGCTTCCAGCCGTCCCAGTCGTTTTCCGCCATGCCGTCCTCGATGGAGATGATCGGGTAGCGCTCCACCAGGTCGGCGTAGAATTCCACCATCTCGGCGGCGGTCTTCTCTTTCTGCTTCTCGTTCTCGAGAATGTACTTGCCGTTCTTGTAGAGTTCGCTGGCGGCGACATCGAGGGCCAGCAGCACGTCTGTGCCGGGCTTGTAGCCGGCGGCCTTGATGGCGTCCATGATGACTTCGAGGGCTTCTTCGTTGCTCTTCAGGTCCGGGGCGAAGCCGCCTTCATCACCGACGGCGGTGTTGTAGCCCTTGTCCTTGAGAACCTTTTTCAGGGCATGGAAGATCTCCGCGCCCATGCGCAGCGCTTCCTTGAAGGTGTCGGCGCCGGCCGGCATGATCATGAATTCCTGGATGTCGACGTTGTTGTCGGCATGCTCGCCGCCATTGATGATGTTCATCATCGGCAGCGGCAGCTCCTTGGCGTTGGTGCCGCCGAGATATTGATAGAGGGGGAGGCCAGATTCTTCGCCAGCGGCCTTGGCGACGGCCATGGAGACGCCGAGCAGGGCGTTGGCGCCGAGGTTGCTTTTGAAGTCAGTGCCGTCCATCTCCAGAAGCCTGCGGTCGATACCGGTCTGGTCAGAGGCGTCCCAGCCGATCAGAGCTTCGGCGATCACTTCGTTGACGTGGTCGACGGCTTTCAGGACACCTTTGCCGAGGTAGCGGCTTTTGTCGCCGTCACGCAGCTCGAGTGCTTCCCGTTCACCGGTCGAGGCGCCGCTCGGTACGGCCGCACGCCCCATCACGCCGCTTTCCAGGTATACTTCGACTTCTACAGTTGGGTTGCCGCGGGAATCGAGAATCTCACGGGCATAAATATCGACAATCTCACTCATGGCTTCAGCCCCCTTCAAGTTCATTGGTTTCTGGTGCGCCGGATGCGCGGCTCATTTATAGCACATCACGGTGAAATTTGAACCCCTTTTTGCCGGCTGCAGGAGCACCGAAATGCGATGCAATTGATTTGCACAATCCAAGGTGGTATTTTAAACAGCTTGGACATAAATAAACCCAAAGGTTTTCTTTTGAACGATACCATACAACGGCAAACATTTGAGCCGGCCGACCCCAGGCTGGCCCATGCCCTGTTCGGGCAACAGAACCGACATCTGCTGCAGATCGAACGCCTCACCGGAGTTCGGGTCAGCTCCAAGGGGACCACCGCCCTGCTGGAAGGGTCCGGTGCAAGTGTCGCCCTCTCCGTGCGCATGCTGGAGGAGCTGACCAGCCTGTTGGAAAAGGGGTTTCCCCTGCGGTCCCCTGACATCGAGTATGCCGAGCGCATCCTGAGCATGGACAGTTCGGCAAAGCTGACCGATATCTTCCTCGATACCGTCACCGTTTCTTCGCGCAACAAGGCCATCGCCCCGAAATCCCTTGCCCAGAAAGCCTATCTCGATGCCATGCGCAGCAACGACGTGGTCTTCGGTATCGGTCCGGCCGGCACCGGCAAGACCTACCTGGCCATGGCCATGGCGGTGGCCCTGATGAAAAAGAAGGAAATCAGCCGGATCGTGCTGGTCCGCCCGGCGGTGGAAGCCGGCGAAAAACTCGGTTTCTTGCCGGGGGACCTCGCCGAGAAGGTCAATCCGTACCTGCGCCCGCTCTACGATGCCCTCTACGATCTGATGGATTTTGATCGCGGCCAGGCGCTGATCGACCATGGTGTGATCGAAGTGGCGCCACTGGCGTTTATGCGCGGTCGCACGCTCAACGATGCCTTCGTGATTCTCGATGAGGCGCAGAATACCACCACGGAACAGATGAAGATGTTTTTGACCCGGCTCGGTTTCGGCAGCCGCGCCGTGATTACCGGTGACGTCACCCAGATCGATCTGCCCAATGGGCGTATCTCCGGGCTGGTCCAGGCGATGGAGGTGCTCGGCCAAGTGGACGGCGTCCGCTTTGTCCGCTTTACCGACATGGACGTGGTCCGGCACCCGATTGTCCAGGCCATTGTCAGGGCCTACGATGCTCACAAGCCCGGCTGATCCAGTAGCCTGGGCGACAGGATAGATGCATGCCTAAAACTGAACGCAAACCGGAACCCGGGGCACCTCTGAAATCGCTGTCGCGGCCGGCTCGGCCGGAGCCACAAGCTGCTGATGAAAAGTTACAGAGACTGCTGCTGCTCCTGTTCCTGGTCGCCTCACTGACCTTTATCATCGTGCCGAAAGGCGCCTTGACCCCGACCGAGTTTGAGCCTGGCGATATCTCGCCCAGGGATATCAAGGCGCCCCGCGACCTGCTGATCCCAGACGAGGATCTGTCGGTGCAGAAGCGCAATGAGGCCGAAAAAGCGGTTGCCAACCTGTATGATTATGATCCGGCAACCGGCGCGTTCATTGCCGAGCAGGTGGAGCAGATTCTTGCGACCTTGCGTGAAAAACGCCCACCGATGAGCCGGAAGCACAGCAGATTGCTGGATTGGAAGCGGGTTTTGGCATCAAGATCGACGCCAAGGGATTCAATGCATTGAAAGAAGTCGCGGCCCGGGACGACATCAAGGCGCGCATCTCAAGCTCATGGCGCATCTCTACCGGAACAAGATTGCCGGCAACCTCAAGCTGTTCGAAGCGGATCGCCCGAAGGGGGTGATCCTCCGTGGTCTTGATACCCATGCGGAAGTCGCAGTCAATGACGGCGATGAGGTCATCGGCCTCGGCCAGCTTCAGGACCGGCTGGCCAAGGTCATCGATGCTACGGATCTGCCGAACCGCGAGAAAAAGGCCCTGCAGGACTTGGTCGTTCCCTTGCTGCGGCCGAACATCTCCTTCAACCAGAACGAAACCGAGGCACGCAGGCAGACTGTCCGCGAGGAAGTCAAGCCGGTCCTGGTTCAGGTCAAGAAAGGGGAGATGATCGTCAGGGAAGGGGATCGCATTACTCCTGACCAGATCAAGCGCCTTGATGCCCTGCATGAAGACAGCAGCATCGTAACGCTGTGGCGTAACGCCTCGGGGATGCTGCTCAGCTGTTTCCTGCTGTTCTATCTTGCCCATAACTTCGCCCGCCGCAATATCCGCAAATACCGTCCGGAGAACCGCGACCTGTTGTTCCTTGCGTCGATCTTCGTGGCCCATGTCCTGGCCCTGAAGATCTGCATCTTTATCTCAGCGGCCCTGAGCAGTGCCTTTCCGTATGTCGAACAGAACACCTATTACTACCTGTTCCCCTTTGCTGTCGGCACCATGCTGGTCCGCATCGTCCTGAATTCCGAGATCTCACTGGTTTTTGCCATCCTTGCGGCCATCGTCACCGGCACGCTCTTCGGCAACAGCTTCGCCATCATGGTTTTTGTGTTCATGACCAGTCTGGCTGGCGCACACTGGGTTCGCCACGTAACCGAGCGCTCCTCGCTGTTCCGGGCCGGGATGCAGCTCGGGCTGTTCAACTTCATGCTGATCTTCGCGCTGCACCTCATGACCACCAGGCCTTTTGATCTTCAGCTGATCTACAAACTGGGTTTCGGTTTTGCCGGCGGCTTGGTGGCGGCGGTTATGGTTACCGGGATCGTGCCGCTGGTGGAGTCGATTTTCCGCTATACGACCAATATCAAGCTGCTTGAACTGGCCAACATGAACAACCCGGTCTTGCGCGACCTGATGGTGCAGGCTCCCGGGACCTATCACCATTCCGTGATTGTCGGCAACCTGGCTGAAGCGGCTGCAGAGAATATCGGCGTTAATCCGCTGATGGTCAGGGTGGCGGCCTACTACCACGATATCGGCAAGATCAGCAAACCGCTGTATTTTATTGAAAACATTGGTGGTCAGGAAAATCGTCACGACAAGCTGGCTCCCTCGATGAGTTCCCTGATCCTCATGGCGCATGTCAAGGATGGCACGGAAATGGCGCGCGAGAGCCGGCTTGGCCAGGCCCTGTCGGATATTATCCGCCAGCATCACGGCACCAGCCTGATGAAGTTTTTCTTCGATCGGGCGAAGAGCAAGGCAGACCCCGAAGTCGAACAGATCAACGAGCGTGATTATCGCTATCCCGGCCCCAAACCGCAGACCCGTGAAGCGGCCCTGATCATGCTGGCTGATGCCATCGAGGCTGCCAGCCGGACCTTGACCGACCCCACTCCGGCGCGCATCCAGGGGATGGTGCAGAAGATCATCAATAATATCTTTATCGACGGGCAGCTCGATGAGTGTGAACTGACCCTCAAGGATATTCATAATATTGCCAAAAGTTTCAACCTTGTGCTGGGCGGTATTTTCCACTATCGGGTCGACTACCCGGAGCCGGTCAGCAAAGAGCGGGCTGTTGACAAGAATCCGAGGAGCACCGATGAAGATCGCAATCGAAAATCGCCAGAGCCGCCAGAAGATCGCAAAAGTCCCCCTGCGAAAGGTAGCACGGAAGATCTTAAGCGCCTCGGGATGTCCTGACGCCCAGCTGTCGATCCTGATCGTCGATGACGCCATGATCCGTGATATCAATCGCGATTACCTGGAGAAGGACCGTCCGACCAATGTCATCTCCTTTGCCATGCAGGAAGGCGAGGGTGGGGGGGTCCAGCCGGAGGTGCTCGGTGATGTTGTGATCTCGGCCGAGACTGCTGCACGCGATGCCTTTGATGCGCAGATTTCTTTTGAGAGCGAGTTGTATTTTCTGCTGCTGCATGGCATCCTCCATCTGCTTGGTTATGATCACGAACGCGGCACGCAAGCCGATGCCGAACGCATGGAAGCCAAAGAGCGAGAGATCTTCTCGCTGCTTCGTGAGGAGTTTCTGCCCGGATGAAAGGCGAGCCGACCAGGCCCAGAGGATTTATCGGTAGTGTCAATTGCGCGATCGAGGGGATTCTCTGGGCGGCGAAAACCCAACGCCACATGCTTTTCCATCTGGTCGCGGCCATCCTGGTCCTGGTCGGGGCCGAGGTGCTGTACCTTTCCCTGCAGGAGTTTGCCCTGCTGGCTCTGGCGATTACCCTGGTCCTGTTTGCCGAGTTGGTGAACACCGCAATCGAGGTGCTCGTCGACCTGGTCTCCCCCGAGTTTCATCCCCTTGCCCAGCGCGCCAAAGATGTGGCCGCCGGCGCCGTGCTCTTGGCCAGCGTCGGTGCCATGATCCTTGGCTACCTGGCGGTATCGAGGGTCTTCTTTGGTGCCGGGGGCCACGTCAGTGACGATTTCATGCGGACGACCGGCAACCTTGCGGTCATCTCGGTCGTGGTCGTCGTGCTGTTGGTGATCCTGGTCAAGGCCCGGATTGGCCGCGGCACGCCTTTGCATGGGGGAATGCCGAGCGGTCACGCCGGCGTGGCCTTTTCGATCGCCACATCGGTTACCATGGCCGATGTCAGCATGCCGGTCATTCTGCTGGCCTGGTTGCTGGCGGTGCTGGTGGCGCAAAGCAGGGTCCTGCTCGGTATCCATAATCTTGCGGAAATTCTCGCCGGCGGGTTGCTCGGCATCCTGACAACCCTGTTCATGCAACTGGTATTTCACTAAAGCTGTGCCATCCGGGGCGTCCGGTTGGCATAACAGTTATCCGAAGGGAGTCTATTCTGGTGGAAGACGGCAATAAACCCCGTCGCAACTCATGGACGTCGGCATTGAGCCGGATCGTTCGGGGGCGCACACGCGCCCTGACGGAAAAGGAACTGCAGGAAGCGATCAACAGCTCGGAAGAGCAGGGCATTCTCAACGAGTCCGAAGGGGACATGCTGCAGTCGATCTTCGAATTCGGAGACACTCTGGTGCGCGAGGTCATGGTGCCGCGCACCGACATGGTCTGCTGTCCTGCCGATGCTGCGCTCAGCAATTTTCTCGAATTGATCATCCGTTCCGGACATTCCCGGGTCCCTCTTTACGAGGGTTCGATGGACCAGATAGTGGGTGTTGTCTATGCCAAGGACCTGCTGCGCAACTGGGGGGCCACCGATGCGGACCTGACGCTCAGGGAAGTCATGCGCACGCCGTACTTCATCCCCGAAACCAAGCGCATCGAAGACCTGTTGATGGATTTCCGCACCCGTCGGGTCCACATGGCCATTGCCGTTGATGAATATGGCGGCACCTCAGGCCTGATCACCATTGAAGACCTGCTGGAAGAGATCGTCGGCGATATCCAGGATGAATACGATACCGAAGAGCCCTTGGTTCAGCCGCAGGATGACGGCACCCTGCTGGTGGACGGCAGGGCCAACGTCGAAGAGTTGGAAGAGTATTTCGATATAGAGATCCCCCGTGAGAAGTTTGATACGGTCGGCGGCTACCTTTTTCACTTGCTCGGCAACGTGCCGATTGCCGGTGAAACAATCAGGGCCAATGGCCTGGTTATGAAGGTTGAAGAATCCGATGAGCGCAAGATCGGCGTAGTCCGCGTCTGGCGCGAAACGCAACCCACTGATGCCGAGTGACATGCGCCGTTTCCTTCCCGACAAAGTGACCTGCGCCAGTGCTCTGTCGGGCCTGTTGCTGGCGTGCGCTTTTCCCCTCCCGGACTACGGTCTGCTGGCTTGGATCGGTCTTCTGCCGTTGCTCCTGGTCATGCAGAACCGGCCGTTCAAAAGCGGTTTTGTGGCCGGCGTGGCTTTCTTTGCGGTGACCCTGTACTGGCTCAATATTGTTATGACCACCTACGGCCATCTGCCGTTGGTCATTTCATTCTGTCTTTTCCTGGCCCTCGCCGGCTATCTAGCCCTGTACTGGGGGGCGGCGACCTGGGCAGCCTGCCGGCTCAAAGAAGCCCGGGGGTACTCCACGGTCTTGACCTTGCCGGTCTTCTGGGTCGCCCTCGAATTCCTGCGTGAAATCCTGCTCACCGGCTTCCCATGGGCGACGCTCGGTTATTCCCAGCATGGTTGGCTGGAAATGATCCAGTCAGCCGATCTTTTTGGTGTTTACGGCTTGAGCTATCTGATTGTCTTCTGCAATGCCGCGCTCGGCGAAGTCCTGCTGCTGTGGCGGGGAAAGCGGCCACAGATGTTTCCCGTCAAGGTGCTGACGGTTGCGGTCCTGCTCCTTCTGCTTAATTACGGATATGGGCATTGGTGCCTGCTTCAGGACCTTGATACGCGCAGCGCGTCCCTGCACGCCGCCGTTATCCAGGGGAATATCCCGCAAGAACTCAAGTGGCACCCGGACAAACAGCTGGAAACGGTAAAAACCTATCGTCAGCTTTCGCTGCGCGCCGAGGCTGCCGGGGCGAACGACCTGATCATCTGGCCTGAAGCCGCCATGCCGTTTTATTTCCAGGACGGCGGCCTGCTGGCGACCACGGTTGTCGACCTACCGCAGGAAACAGGCACAGCGCTCCTGTTCGGCAGTCCGGCATATCGCAAAGACGCGGGCGGAGTGCGTTACCTGAACAGTGCCTTTCTCCTCTCGGCCGAATCGCGGTTGATCGGTCGCAGTGACAAGATCCATCTCGTCCCTTTCGGTGAGTATGTTCCCTTAGGCAGTTTCCTCCCCTTCGTCAACAAGCTGGTTGCCGGTATCGGTGATTATTCCCCCGGCGAGATCAACCCTCTACCGATTCATGGCCACCACCTGGGCATCCTGGTCTGCTATGAGGTGATTTTCCCTGAGCTGGCCCGTGAATATGTCCGACAGGGGAGCGGTCTTTTGGTCAATATCACCAATGACGCTTGGTTCGGCAAGTCTTCAGCGCCCTGGCAGCATCTGGCGATGGCGCGCTTTCGCGCGATTGAAAATCGCGTCTGGCTGGCCAGGGCGGCGAATACGGGGGTGTCAGCGTTTATTGCCCCGTCAGGACGGATTGTCAGTCAGACCGCCCTTTACGAGCCTGCCTTCCTGGTCGGGGAGGTCGGTTTGGGGGCCCGGCCTGGGCTCTATTCACATATGGGTGACCTGGTGCCGGGGGCTTTCTTGGTCGTCAGCCTGGCCTGGCTGCTGCAAACGCGGCGCCGGTTTTTATGATCCTGATTCTGTGGAATAAACTCAAAGCGTCACGCAAAGACGCCAAGGGACAGGTCAGACGCAAAGCGGAAAATGCAGAACCCTGATTGCCGGTTCGCTTTCAGTCTTGTTTTATATCCTGTATGCCTCTGCGTAGAGATTTTTACCGTTACGCCTGTTTTCAGGTGCTCCAGGAAATCTCAAAAAAATCTTTGAAGTTTGGCAAGTTTCCTTGTTCCGTTTGCAGTCTGCGGTTATAATTCGCAGTTCGATTATCGACTTTGGGAGTACATTGATGTTTCGCGAAGAGATTGAAATAGTGAAAAGCCTCCAGGGCAAGCTCGCTGAGCTGAGGAGGTTTCTTTGACATCGACAGCAAGCGTGAGCGGGTTGCAGAGCTGGAGGCTGAGGTCGCCAAGCCTGATTTCTGGAACGACAACGAGCGTGCCCAGTCGGTTCTGAAGGAACGGACCCTGCTACAGAAGCTGGTCACGGACTGGTCGTCAGCCGATCGTGATCTGTCGGATGTTGAGGTCCTGATCGAGCTCGGCGAGGAAAGTGATGACGAGGAGACGCTCACGGAAGTTCGCGACTTGCTGGCCGTCCTCGAAAAGAGAGTCGGGCAGATGGAGTTTGCCCGCATGCTCTCAGGTGAACATGACGCCAGCAGCGCGATTGTCAGCATCAACGCCGGGGCCGGTGGCACCGAGGCCCAGGATTGGGCAGAAATCCTGCTGCGCATGTACTTGCGCTGGTGTGAACGCAAGGGCTTCAAGGCGGAAATCACCGAATATCAGCCTGGTGATGAAGCTGGCGCCAAGGGTGTCACTTTCACGGTGACCGGCGACTATGCCTACGGCTACCTGAAGGCCGAAAAGGGTATCCACCGGTTGGTGCGCATCTCGCCTTTCGATTCCAACGCCCGTCGCCATACTTCTTTCTGCTCGGTTTTCGTCTTTCCCGAAATTGACGATGACGTCGATGTTGAAATCCTCGACAAGGATCTCAAGGTCGATACCTACCGGGCCAGCGGCGCCGGTGGCCAGCACATCAACAAAACCGATTCGGCTATCCGCATCACACATCTACCGACTGGTGTTGTGGTCAGTTGCCAGAACGAGCGTTCCCAGCACAAAAACCGTGCGACTGCCATGAAGCAGTTGAAAGCGCGGCTTTATGAACTGGAAATGGAAAAGAAGGAAAGCGAGGCCGAAGCGCTGGGCGGTGAAAAGAAGGGGATTGCCTGGGGGAGTCAGATCCGTTCTTACGTACTGCATCCGTATCGTATGGTCAAGGACCATCGCACCGGGTACGAGGTCGGCAACGCCGATGGCGTGCTGGACGGCGATCTCGACGGCTTTATCGAAGCTTACTTGCTTCAATAAGGAGCCCGCCGCCAGAATTAGGTAAAAGACAGTTCAAGCAATGAACTAACTATGTAACAGTAAGATACTAATATAAATAATGATATGGCCTGAGATGATCAGAGAAAGTAGAGGCCTTGGTCTTTACAGCTTAGCCTTGATTCTCTGCTGATTTTTAAAGTCTATAAAAATATTGTGTAAATGTGTAAATAGAGTTAAGGAAAAAACATGTCTGAAGAAAGCCAAAACGAGTTTATCGCCCAGCGCCGCGCCAAGCTGAAGGATCTTCGCGACCAGGGCCTCAATCCGTTTAGCAACGGATTCCTGCCCGATGCAACAGCGCAGGCTGTGCACTTTGCCCATGTTGATCATGACGCGGCAACTCTGGAGTCGGAAGAAGTTGTGTATCAGGTGGCCGGACGCATCATGGCGAAACGCGATTTCGGCAAGGCCGCATTTATACAGATTCAGGATCGCACCGGGAGATTGCAGGTCTACGTAGCCAAAAACCTGGTGGGTGATGAGAGCTTCGATCTGTTTCGCAAGTTCGACCTCGGCGACATTGTCGGGCTGATTGGGCGCCCGTTTCGGACCAAAACCGACGAACTCTCCCTGCGCGCCGAATCGATTCAGCTGCTGACCAAGTCGCTGTTGCCGATGCCTGAGAAGTGGCACGGTTTGACCGATGTCGAAACCCGTTACCGCCAACGTTATCTCGACCTGATGGTCAACCCGGACGTGCAAGAGATCTTCCGTAAGCGCAGCCGGATCGTTGCACTGATTCGCGAGTACATGGTGGCGCGTGATTACCTGGAAGTTGAGACGCCGATGATGCAGCCGATCGCCGGTGGCGCCACCGCCAAGCCGTTTATCACGCATCACAACACGCTGAAGATGGATCTCTTTCTGCGCATCGCCCCGGAACTCTATCTCAAGCGCCTGGTGGTCGGCGGCTTCGAGCGGGTTTTCGAGATCAACCGCAACTTCCGCAACGAAGGGATTTCCATCCAGCACAACCCGGAATTCACCATGATGGAGTTCTATCAGGCCTATGCAACCTATGAAGAGCTGATGGATCTCACCGAGGACCTGATCTGCCATGTCGCGCAGCAGGTGGTCGGCGGCCTGCAGTTCAAATACGGTAACCGCGAGGTCGACCTGAAGCGCCCCTGGCAGCGCTTGACCGTGCGTGAAGCGGTCCTCAAGTATGGCAAAATCGACGCAGCTGATGTCGATGACCGTGACAAACTTCTGGCTTATGCAGATCAATTGGGGCTGGAGCTTGACCGCAAGATTGGCTACGGCAAGCTGCTTACGGAAGTCTTCGATGCGGTTGCAGAGCCGAAGCTGTGGCAGCCGACTTTTATCACCCAGTATCCGACCGAAGTCTCACCCCTCTCGCGTAAGAACGACCACAATCCAGAGGTTGTCGATCGCTTTGAACTGTTTGTCGTTGGCCGGGAACTGGCGAACGCCTTTTCCGAGCTTAACGACCCGGACGACCAGCGCGAACGCTTCGTCAAGCAACTTGCCGAGAAAGAAGCGGGCGATGAGGAGGCTCATGCCATGGATGAAGATTATATCCGGGCTCTGGAGTATGGGCTGCCGCCTACTGCCGGTGAGGGGATCGGCATCGACCGGCTGGTCATGCTGCTGACCAACTCCCAGTCGATCCGCGACGTCATCCTCTTCCCGCAACTGCGCCCGGAGGCAAAATGATCGTGACAAGGGGCGTGGGACGCGGAACGCGTAAAACCAATTGCTCAGCAATGAGCTTTATCTACTGTTTGGCACAAGAGCCCAGCCGATCGCGGCCCTCGCTCAATGTCTTGACTTTCGCGTCCCGGGGGGGTTTGTTGAACTACGAACTCTTCGTCAGCCTTCGCTACCTGCGTGCCAAGCGCAAGCAAACGTTCATCTCGGTGATTTCGTTTATCTCCATCACCGGAATCACCCTCGGCGTCGCCGCCTTGATCGTCGTGCTGGCGGTCATGACCGGTTTTCACGATGGCGTCAGGCAGCAGATTCTCGGCAATATCCCCCACGTCCTGGTCCAGAAGCATGGCGAGGACCTGACCGATTCCGAGGCCGTTGTTGCCAAAGCCAAGGCGTCTTCTCCCCACGTTCTGAATGCGTCGCCATTTGTCAGCAAGGAGGCGATGCTGCTTTCTCGGCGCAATGTTGCGGCGGTCAACGTCAAAGGTGTCGAGCGGCACAACAAGATATTCCGCCAGGATTTCTTGACCGAGGCTGGGGCCGACGTCGAAGAGTTGCTCTACGACCCGGCGATAACCCCGCCGGGAATCCTGATCGGGCTGGACACCGCGACCTCGCTGGGCGTCGCCCTTGGCGACTCGGTGAATGTCATCCCGCCGATGTTCACGATTACACCATTCGGCATGATCCCGAAGATGAAGCCGTTCAAGGTGATCGGCATTTTCAAGCAGCGCGGCGGTTTTGTCGACGCCTACTTCGCTTATATCGACCTCAAGCAGGCGCAGCTGTTCTTTGACCTTGGTGAGGGCGTGAGCGGCGTCGAGGTGGAAGTTGACAGTTTTGACCAGGCTGCGCCCGTTGCCGCCAGTTTACGCCAGGAATACGGCTTCCCATACGCAGTACGTTCCTGGGAGGACATGTTCGGATCCTTCCTGTCGGCACTCAAGCTGGAGAAGCTGGGGCTGTTCATCGTCCTGGGCATCATCGTTCTGGTGGCTGCCTTTAACATTGCCACCACGCTGATCATGGTCGTTATGGAAAAACATCGCGACATTGCAATCCTGCGTTCCATGGGGGCGACCTCGCGCAGCATCATGCAGATTTTCGTGCTCGAAGGCTTGATCATCGGTGTGCTTGGCACCCTGCTGGGAACCGGACTGGGGCTGGTCCTGGCCAGATATGCCGACCCGCTCATCAAGGGGCTGGAACACCTGTTCAATATCAAGATCTTCGACCAGACGGTTTACGGCATGGATCGCTTTCCGTCGGTGGTCAACTCGGGCGATGTGATCGCCGTCGTCATCGTTGCCATGTCCATCTCTCTGCTGGCGACCATTTATCCGGCCTGGCGCGCAGCCAGGATGGATCCTGCAGAAGCGCTGCGTTACGAATAGGCTGAAACGATGATCGCTGTTCGTGATTTGTCAAAGAGCTTTCTTACCGACCGCGGTCGGATCGAGGTCCTTAAAGATGTGACCCTTGATATCCGGGCCGGCGAGCGCATCGCCGTGGTCGGGGCCTCTGGTGCCGGCAAAACCACCCTGATGCACCTGCTCGGGGGGTTGGATCGACCGACCAGCGGTTCCGTCTCCTTTGCCGGGAAAAATATCTTCCACTATTCAGCACAAGAGCTGGACGCTTTCCGCAACCGCTCCATCGGTTTCGTCTTCCAGTTCCATCAGCTCCTTCCGGAATTCACCGCCCTGGAAAATGTCATGATGCCCGCTTTGATCGGACGCTCTTCGCTCAAGGAGGCTGAGCAGAAGGCGCAAGAGATTCTTGCGGCCGTTGGTCTTGGCCATCGCCTCGACCACAAGCCGGGGCAGCTCTCCGGTGGTGAACAGCAGCGGGTCGCCATCGCCCGCTCCCTGATCATGACTCCGCAGCTGCTCTTGGCCGATGAACCGACCGGCAATCTTGACAGTGCGACTTCCGATGAAATCCTGGCCCTGCTCGACCGGCTGCACGCAGAACGTGACCTGACCATCGTCGTGGTGACTCACAGCGAGAAAGTTGCGGCCCAAATGGACCGGATAGTGCGCATGGTCGATGGCTACCTGGAATCCTGACACACTTGAATGTTTTGACATAAGCATATTCCCCGATGCAGAAGGCCCTTTGCGAGGCCTCTAAGGCATGGTCATTTGCGCCTTGCCGGGCTAATTTATGGTTTACCTTCAGCCAGCGATCCCATATAATGACCCGATTTTCAACTGGTATCATGACTTGGAGTGGAGCTGATATGTTCAAGAGGGCCCTTTCATTACTGATCTGCCTGTCTCTGGCTTTTCCCGCATGGGCAGCCCAGGAATTTCTGCTTGCCGATATTGTGGTTGAAGGCAACCAGCGCGTGAAGTCGATTGATGTGCTGAATGCCATGCATCATCAAGCCGGGACAGACGGTGACCTCTGCCGATATCGACAGCCGCCATGGCGGATATCTACCGCATGGACCGCTTCTCCGATATCGCCGCGGAAATATCAGGCGAACCGGGGGCCTCGGTGTTGACCTTCAAGGTGACGGAGCGACCCCTGGTGCGCAATGTCCGCTTTGAGGGGAACGAGGAGCTCAAAACGGAGAAATTGCGCGAGGTGATCACCGTGCGCATCCCCGATATCTATGACCCTTTCGAAGTGGCCAAAAGTGTTGAGATGATCAAGGCCGAATACACCAAGGAAGGGTATTACGCGGCCCAGATCACCGCAGACAGCCATGTCAACGAAGACAATGAAACGCTGGTGACTTTCCGGATCAAGGAAGGTGAAATTGTCCGCATCAAGGATATCCGCTTCGAGGGAAACACGGTTTTCGACGAAGGCGACCTGCAGGATGCCATGGAAAGCAAGAAAAAGTGGATCTTTTCCTGGATAACCGGGCGCGGCAACTACAATCAGCTGCTACTGGACCAGGACCTCGAGAGGATTGCCGACCTCTACTTCAACGAAGGTTATGTGCGTGTCAAGGTCCGTGAGCCGGTCATCAGCCTGGTTGACGATGAGAAACACATGCTGCTGCTCATCAAGATCGATGAAGGCGCCCAGTACAAGGTCAGCAACCTCGATGTTCAGGGTGACCTGATTCAGGGGAAGGAAGAGCTGCTTGCCATGTTGCCGCTCGCTCCGGGTGAGGTCTTTTCCCGCGCAAAATTACGCAAGGGGGTGGGCGATGTCACTGATGTCTATGCCGACCAGGGCTACGCGTACGCCAACGTGACTCCGCTGACCCGTGCTGATGACCAGTCGCACCTGATCGACATCATGTTTGATATCGAGCAGGGCCCCCAGGTGTCAGTGGAGAGGATCAATATTACCGGCAACACCAAGACGCGCGACAAGGTCGTGCGCCGCGAGATGAAGCTGGTGGAAGGCGATCTGTTCAACGCCACCAACCTGAAGAAAAGCAAGGCGCGCATCAATAACCTCGGCTTTTTTGAAGCCGTGGATATCAGCACCAGTTCCGGATCCGATGAAAACCACATGAATGTTGACGTCAACGTCAAGGAGCGTTCCACCGGAACTTTCAGTATCGGTGGCGGCTATTCATCGGTCGATGGTTTTGTCGTCCAGGGGTCCATCACCCAGGAGAACTTCCTCGGTCGAGGGTGGAAACTGAACCTCTCCGGGTCTTTCGGCGGGTCGAGCTCGACCTATCAGCTGGGCTTGACCGACCCGTATTTTCTCGATACGCGCTGGACGCTGGGTGCGGATATATTTTTAACTAACCGTGATTACGATGATTACAGCCGTAAATCTCAAGGCTTTGCGGTAAAAGCCGGTCATCCTATCGGTGAATATTACCAGGCTTTCTGTGATTTACCGTTTAGCAGATGTGAAAATCTACGATGTCAGTGAGTTCGCTTCCTCCGACATCAAGGACCAGGAAGGCAAATCAATCATCAGCTCCGTAACCACCACCTTGTCTTACAATACCACCGACAACCGCCTGGACCCCTCCTCAGGGCTCGACTCGAGTGTCTCCTGGGAAATTGCCGGTCTCGGCGGCACGGAAAAATTCAGCAAGTATATTCTCGATGCCCGTAAATTCTGGCCCTGGAAGTGGGACACGGTTTTCTCTGCCCACGGTCAATTTGGCTTTGTCCATTCCCTGGACAGTGATGAAGTCCCTATCGACGAGAGGTTCTATCTCGGCGGCATCTATAACATCCGCGGTTTTGAGAACCGTGAAGTCGGCCCGCGTGACGAGTACGGTGACTTTATCGGTGGCGATACTGAAACGTATTTTAATTTCGAATATATCTTCCCCCTGTATAAGGAACTGCAGATCAAGGGTGTCACCTTCTTCGATGTTGGCAATACCTGGAGTAGTGATGATTACTGGGGAGAGGACGACAAGGCTTTCGCATCATGGCGCTACAGCGCCGGTGCGGGGATTCGCTGGGCGAGTCCGCTTGGCCCGATGCGTTTCGAATACGGGTTCAATCTTGATCAAAGGGATTATGAGTCCGGTGGCAAGTTCGATTTCATGATCGGGCGTTTCTTTTAAAACTCAGAGAAAGTTCACTTAGCAAGGAGATTATGATGAAGAAGTTTGTTGTCCTGCTGTTGGTTGGCTTTGGCCTGGTCACTTCCCCTGTGCTGGCACAGGCACAGGCACAGAAGATCGGATACGTCGATCTGCAGAAGGCTTTGAATATGTCGTCTGCCGGCAAGGAAGCCAAGGAGAAGATCAAGGCCAAGGTGCAGAGCTACGATGCTGAAGTTCAACAGCGCCAGGAAGAGTTGAAAAAACTCAAAGATGACCTGGAAAAGCAGGCCATGCTGCTCTCTGAAGAGGCCCGCAATGCCAAGGAGCGTGATTACCAGCAAAAGGTCAAGGATTACCAGCGGTTCACCAAGGATATCCAGGAGACCTTGCAGCAGACAGACGCAGATTTTACCCGCAAGATTCTTGAGAGCCTTCTCAAGGTTGTGCAGGAAGTGGGCAAGAGCGGTGGTTATACGATCATCCTCGAAAAAACCGAGAGTTCTATCGTTTATGCCGATGAAAGCATTGATATATCGGATGAAGTTATCAAGGCCTTTGACAAACAGGGCAAATAGATCGTCATGCATGATACGTTCAGGGGCACAATCTCCCTGGCTGCTTTGGCGGATTTGGTCGGGGGGGTCGTTGATGGCGACCCCTCAACTTCTATTTCCGGTATTGCCCCTCTTGATGAGGCGGGGCCTGAGCAGATATCCTTTCTGGCGAATCCCAAGTTCCTGGCAAAGTTTGCTGACTGCCAGGCCGGGGCGATCATCGTGCACCCGTCTTTACAGGGGAGTACGCAGACTCCTTTGCTGCTGGTGGAGAATCCTTACCTGGCCTTTGCCAAGATTTTGGCCTTTTTCACGGTGCCGCCCCACCTTGGTCAGGGAATACTGCCGGGCGCCCATGTCCACGCGCAGGCCGTTATCGGTGAGAATGTCACCATCGCTCCCGGCTGTGTTGTCTGCGCCGGGGCGAAGATCGGTCAAGGGACCTGCTTGCACCCTAACGTGGTGATTGGCGCCAATGCTGACATTGGTGAGAACTGTCTGTTGCATGCCAATGTGACCGTGCGAGAGCAGTGTGTGCTCGGCAATCGTGTCATTGTGCAACCAGGCGCTGTGATTGGTGCGGATGGTTTCGGATTTGCGCCGGACGGGCAGGGTTACTACAAAATCCCTCAGGTTGGCTACGTCGTGATCGAAGATGATGTCGAAATCGGCGCCTGCAGCTGTATCGATCGTGGCACGATGGGAGTGACCAGGATTGGCCGTGGCGTCAAGATCGACAACCTTGTCCAGGTTGCCCACAATGTGCAGGTCGGCGAGGATACCCTGCTGGTTGCCCAGGTCGGTATCGCTGGCAGCACTGCCATCGGTAAGCATTGTGTCCTCGGCGGGCAGGCGGGGGTGGCCGGTCATATCGTGATCGGCGATAATGTGACTTTGGCCGCCCGTGGCGGGGTTTCCAACAATGTTAATGGCAACCAGATGCTCGCGGGTGCTCCGGCAATGCCTCACCGTGAATGGCTGAAAGCTGCCATGACCATGGCGCATCTGCCGAAAATGCGTCGTGAACTGCAGCAGCTCAGGCAGCAGATCGAAGAACTCAAAAACAAGTTATCGGAGGGAGAAGGCTAATTATGGAACTAAACGCGACTGACATCATGAAGCTCTTGCCGCACCGCTATCCATTTCTCCTCGTGGACCGGATTGTCTCGTTTGAGCCGGGCAAGCGGATTGTCGGCTTAAAGAACGTGACGATTAACGAGCCGTTTTTTCTCGGCCACTTTCCAGGCCATCCGATCATGCCCGGAGTGCTGATCCTTGAGGCCATGGCACAGGTCGGCGGTGTTTATGCCCTGCTTGCCAAGGAGGTCGGTGAAAATCAAGTGCCCTATTTTGTCGGCATTGACAAGGCCAAATTCCGCAAGCCGGTGCTTCCTGGAGACGCTTTGCAACTCGAATTGGACGTGCTCCAGTTGCGCCGCGGCATCTATACCTTTTGCGGCAAAGCCATGGTCAATGGCAAAGTGGCTGCTGAAGCTGAGCTCAGGGCAACTTTTGCTGATAAATAAAGGGCATTTATGATCCACCCGACAGCCATTATTCACCCCGGGGCCAGGCTTGCCGACAATATCAGTATCGGGCCCTATGCCGTGATTGGCGAGCATGTTGCCATCGATTCAGGCACAAGGATTGCCAGTCACGTTGTCATTGAAGGCTGGACTGAAATCGGGTGTGACAACCAGAGTATTCCAATTCTCTTCCATTGGTGCCGCACCACAGGATCTCAAGTATGCCGGCCAAAAGACTTATTTAAAGATCGGTGACCGCAATCGGATCAGGGAATTTACTACCTTGAACAGAGGCACAGCCGAAGGTGGCGGTGTTACCAGGATCGGTAATGACAACCTGTTTATGGCCTATTCACATGTAGCCCATGACTGCATCATCGAGAACCACGTGGTCCTGGCAAACGGCGCAACCCTTGCCGGTCATGTGACCATCGAGTCTTCGGCAATTCTGGGGGGGCTCTCGGCAGTTCACCAGTTCTGCCGCATCGGCTGCCACACGATGATCAGCGGCGGCTCCATGGTCGCCCAGGATATCCCTCCGTACACGGTTGCTCAGGGCGACCGTGCAAGAACCGTTGGCCTGAATCTGATCGGTCTGAAACGCAGCGGCTTTTCCGAGGAAACAACGCGGGGAATCAAGAAGGCTTATCGCATGATTTATCGCTCCGGCCTGCGCCTGGAGGAGGCCCTGCATCAAATTACCGAGGAGGTGGAGCAGAGTCCTGAACTGACCACTTCCTCAACTTCATCAAGGACAGCCAACGGGGTATTGCCCGATGAACTGACCATCGCTGGGCTTCTCTGGAACAAAGAGTTAGCGCAGGACCTGTCAGATCAGTGTATGTTCAGGCGAGGGGCAAATTGCCTGCCTCGCCTGAATTGTTTCCAGAGCGACAGCAAGTCATATGCGCTAAACCTATAGGACTCTGTATAAAGACCGGTTCGACGGCCAATGATTTCAGGAAGAATTTCAAGTATGACGATGTCTGTCAAGCAAATCATGATTGTGGCCGGTGAAGCGTCTGGTGACCTGCATGGTGCGAACCTGATCGAAGCGGTCACAAGGTTGTCTCCTGCGACCAGGTTTTTCGGTGTCGGTGGGCGAAGGATGGCTGCCGCCGGGTGCGATATCCTGATCCCTGGTGAAGAACTGGCAGTCATGGGGGTCGTGGAGGTGGTCGGCCATTTTCCGGTCATCTGGCGTTCATTTCAAAAGCTCAAGGGGGTTCTGAAGGGAGCCCGGAAACCGGACGCCCTGGTCCTGATCGATTTCCCGGATTTCAACCTGCGGTTGGCAAAGCATGCCAAGCGGGCTGGTGTCCCCGTGCTGTATTACGTCAGCCCCCAGGTTTGGGCATGGCGCCGGGGGCGGGTGAAAAAAATTGCCGGCGTCGTCGATTCCCTGGCCGCTATCTTTCCCTTTGAGCCTGCTTATTATGAGGGATTGAATATCCTGGTCAAATATGTCGGTCATCCACTGCTGGATGAGTTTGCTCAGGATGAAGAGCGTGACGATCTCCGCCAGCAGCTTGCAATCCCGGCAGAGAAGAAGGTGGTCGGGCTGTTCCCGGGCAGTCGCCGCAATGAATTGTGCTATATGCTGGAAACGCTCGTTGCCGCAGCTGATATTATTCGTGGTCGTGACCCGAACGTTCATTTTCTGGTGCCGATTGCCGACACTTTGACGATGGCTGAGGTCGCAGCAAAGTTTACCCAAGGGCTGCCGGTTTCATTCGTTGAGAGCTGTCAAGCCAGCATCTATGAGATTGCCAGAAGCTGCGACACTGTGCTTAGCGTTTCTGGCACAGTTACCTTGCAGGTTGCGTTGAGCGAAACACCCATGGCAATTTTTTACAAATTGTCGCCGCTCTCTTACGCGATCGGCAAATGTCTGGTGAGGGTCAAACACTTCGGCCTGCCGAATATCGTCGCCGAAGAGCACATTGTCCCGGAATTCCTTCAGGAATTGGCGACCGCACCGGTCCTTGCCGAGGAGGCCCTCCATGTGCTGAACGATCAGCGTTATGCCGAGGCAATGAGAGTCGGACTGCGTAGAATGAAAAACAAGCTCGGCGATCCGGGGTGCTCGCATCGGGTTGCCAAAATGCTGCTCGATATGATCCGTAGGCAACAGCCTGCATAAAGAGAAGAGAGAAATGACAAACAAAGAGATTTACCTCCGTTTGATCGGCTATTCGCGCCCCTATCTGTGGCGTATCGTTTTGTCCATGATCTTTTCACTGGTCGTTGCCGGGACCGATGTCTCCTTCGTGAACTTTATCGAGCCGCTGGTCGACAAGATCATTACGGCCGGTAACCACCAGCTGGTTTATCTGGTTCCCGTCATCATCATCGGCCTGGCGCTCGCCAAGGGCGTGGGCCGCTTCTTCCAGGAGTATTATGTTAAGACGGCCGGTCAACTGGTCGTTCAGGATCTGCGCAACAACCTGTTCAAAAAGTCTATGCAGCTGTCGATGGCCTTTCATGTCAATCAATCTTCAGGAATGCTGACTTCGAAGGTGCTTAACGATGTCGGTGTCATCCAACGATCCTCAGCAGAAGCCCTGGTGGATGGCTTGCGGGAGAGCTTCACGCTGGTCGGATTGATCTCTCTGGCCTTTTACAAGGACTGGAAGATGGCATCAGTCGCTTTCCTGGTGCTGCCGATCTTCGTGATTCCAACTACCCACCTTGGGCGAAAAATCAAGCTTAATGTCAAGCGTAGCCTGCATAGCATGGGGTTTTTGACCGGGACCCTGCAGGAGGCTTACGGCGGCATCAAAGTCGTCAAAGCCTTCGGACGCGAAGAGAATCAAATACAGAAGTTCAAAGATGAAAACAAGGGTTATTACCGGTTTATGCGCAAAGTGATCAAAAACAATTCCCTGACGGCTCCTGCAGTCGAACTGCTTGCTTCCCTCGGGGGGGCCGCAGTGGTTTGGTATGGGGTCGCGCGCGTCCTCTCCGGCGACATGACACAGGGGCAGCTCTTCTCGATTGTCGCCGCCATCATGATGATGTTCAACCCGGTCAAAAAATTGAGCAAGGTCAGCAACACTATCCAGCTCTCGATAGGTGCTGCTGACGGCATCTTTTCTTTGCTTGACGAACCTTGCGACATCGTTGACAAGTCATGATGCACTTGACATGCCGCGTGCCAGGGGAGATGTCGTTTTTGATAACGTCTCTTTCAGCTATGGTGACGATCCCGTTCTCGTCGATGTCAATCTGCATGCCGGGCCAGGGGAGGTGATTGCCCTGGTCGGCGCCAGCGGTGCCGGAAAATCGACCGCGGTTGGCTTGTTGGCTCGCTTCTACGATCCGCAAAAGGGATCCATCAAGGTTGATGGCTATGATATCCGCGATGTGTCAATGAAGAGCCTCAAGAACAACCTGGCCTTTGTTGACCAGGAGACCTTCCTGTTCAACATCTCGATCCGGGACAATATTTGCTATGGACGGCTGGACGCCGATGACCAGTCGGTTGTCGATGCCGCTAGGCAGGCCTATGCCGACGAATTTATCGAAAAGCTCCCCCAGGGGTACGATACCGTGATCGGTGATCGGGGGGTCCGGCTTTCAGGCGGTCAGCGCCAGCGACTGTGTGTAGCGCGCGCACTGCTCAAGGACGCTCCCATCCTGATCCTTGACGAGGCCACCAGTGCGCTGGACACGGAAAGTGAAGTCGTGGTGCAAAAGGCTCTGGCAAACCTGATGAAAAACCGTACGACCCTGGTGATTGCCCACCGCCTTTCGACGGTCATGCATGCCGACCGGATTATCGTTCTGGAACGGGGCAGGGTGGTGGAAGTAGGCAGCCACCAGGAACTCCTGGAGCACGGAGGTGTCTACCGCAACCTTTATGACTTGCAGTTCCGGGATGCCTGATGCGTTCATTCGCCGACAAACTTCTGCTTGGCCTTGCCCCCGGGCTGGCGGCGCGAGTCATCGGCTGGCTGCATCGGCGCTTGCAGCCGGAGACCCTCGGCGGACATAACGTCAGACATCTCTGGGATGACGGACAGCCGGTGATTCTGGCGTTCTGGCACGATCAACTGTTCCTGATGGTCAAAGGCTATAGCGGCAAGGGAGCAAAAGTTCTCATCAGCGCTTCAAAGGATGGCGAACTGATCTCTCGAACCATGAACTATTTCAATATCGGTTCGGTGCGTGGTTCCTCCAACCGGAGAGGGCGAGCGGCGTTCAAGGAACTGGTCGAATTGTCACGGGAGCCTCTCGACCTGGTCTTTACTCCCGATGGGCCAAAGGGGCCCCGGCATCGCCTCAAGGAAGGCGTGGCCGAGTTGGCCAGAATCTCCGGTCGCCCGGTTGTGCCGACAGCCTTTGCCTGCAGTCATGGCCACCGGTTTCACTCCTGGGATCGCTTTCTTCTGCCATATCCATGGGGCAAGGCCGTGTATATTTACGGTGAAGCGCTTAACTATGAACAACATGAAAACGTGGAAGACTTCCTCGCCCGCCTGCAGGCTGCCATGGACGAAACCAACCGTGCCGCCGGAGAACATTTGAAACAATATGGTTTATCTGCTGTATGACCTGATTCTCTATGCTTCGGCTCTGTTCCTGGTGCCATATTACCTCTACCGCGGCGTGCGTTATGGCAAGACGCGCAGAGGGGTCCGGGAGCGTCTTGGCAGTTACGCACAGGATTTTCGCAGCTTGCTGCATGGGCGTAAAGTTGTCTGGGTGCATGCCGTGTCTGTCGGTGAAACCCGCGCGGCAATTCCGCTACTCAAAGCAATGCGAGAACGCTACCCTGATGCGTTGCTGCTGCTCTCAAATGTCACTGAAAGTGGGCGGGAAATCACGACCGGTATTGCCGAGATTGATTACTACATCTTTTTCCCCTTCGATTTACGCTGGATTGTCCGCAAAGCCCTCAACCTCATCAAACCGGACCTGGTCGTCCTCGTGGAAACAGAGATTTGGCCGAATTTTGTCCTTGAGGCCAAACGCTGCAACATCCCCATTGTTCTGGTGAACGGCCGAATCTCAGACCGCTCTTTCCCCCGCTATCGCATGGCCGGCAAACTGCTGTTGCCGATCCTCGATAGCATCTCCGCCTTCTGCATGCAATCAGAACAGGACTCAAGGCGCATACGCCATCTTGGTGCATCCGTCGGACGTGTTCAGGTGACCGGCAATCTCAAGTTTGATATGCATCCGCCAGAGCTTGATGTTGATCTCGAGGCCTTAAGAAGTGAACTCAAATTGCCTGAAAATGGCCTCGTTTGGGTTGCCGGCAGTACGCATGAGGGAGAGGAGAAACAGCTGATCGATGTCTACCTGCAGTTGCGTATGATCTGCCCAAGGCTGTTCCTGGTGATGGTCCCAAGGCATCCGGAACGCTGTCGTCAGGTACAGGAAGATCTCGTCAGACTGCATGTCCCCGGAACCTTGCGTAGCACCCTGCAGACTTTTAACAGGACACTCCAGCCCGGCGAAGTGATGATTGTTGACACACTTGGTGAAATGTTGAAATTTTATGCCCTGGCGGACCTGGTGTTTGTCGGTGGCAGCCTGGTGAACATTGGCGGGCACAACATTCTTGAAGCGTTATTACTAAAAAAACCCGTCCTGTATGGCAGTCACATGCAGAATTTCAAGGAAATTGGCCGCCTTGTTAAAGCTGCACACGCCGGTCTGCAAGTCAAGAACGCCGAGGACCTTGTGCGACAAATGCGCCTGTTGATTGAAAATCCTGCCGAGGCACAGCACATCGGCGAAAATGGTTATCATCTCCTCGCCGAGAACCGGGGTGCAACACAAAGAACCCTCCAGGTCCTCGATCGATGGATTCTGTCATGATCAGCTCCTGGCATTCAAGATATCTGCACATGGCTGTCAATGGCCCGCAAACTGTTGCAGATTTTATGATGTTCTGGGGGCTTTGCCCCCTCAGCTTTTTGTATGGACTGGCGATGCGTCTCCGTAGTGCTTTTTATGCTGCCGGGTTGAAAAAAGCTTATCGCGCCGGAGTGCCGGTCGTCTCCGTCGGCAACCTAACCGCCGGCGGTACCGGCAAAACGCCGATGGTCGATTTTCTGGCCAAGTACCTGCACTCCCGTGATGTGAGATGTGCCATTATCAGCCGGGGCTACGGCGGCAATTACCGGCAGGCGGTTGGTCGGGTCACTGATGCCAATGGCAAGCTGCAGATGAGCCCGCAGGAGTGCGGTGACGAGCCTTATCTGCTTGCGATCCGCAACCCCGGGGTCCCCGTTTATGTCGCCAAGGACAGGACGTTTGGTGTCCAGGCCGCAGAAAAGGATGGCGCACATCTGCTCTTGCTGGACGACGCTTTTCAGCACCTGGCGGTCCAAAGGGATGTCGACATCGTTTTGCTGGATACAAAGCGTCCCTTCGGCAACGGACGGCTTCTGCCTACCGGGATGCTGCGGGAAACGACGTCAGCGTTGCAGCGTGCCGACTTGATTGTCATGACCCGCGCTGACGCTGAGCGGAAACCTCAACTGTCCGTCCATGCACCGATCGTGTACAGTCGTCACCGGCTCAGCGAGACCATCACCAGCCTGAATGGTGAGGTTGTTTCCAAGCAAGCCTTTGCCGGAAAAAGCTGTCTGGCCTTTGCCGGTATTGCTAACCCTGACGAATTCTTCGCGGCTTTGCGCGGTTTCGGGTTTGCCGATATCGAAGCAATGCCGTTGGCCGATCACCAGGAATATAACCGGGAAATCTTGAACCGCCTGCTTGGATCATGTCATAATCACGACCTGTTGGTGACCACGGAAAAAGATGCCGTCAAGTTGTCCGCGGTTGATTTTCCGAAACCGTGCTACAAGGTTGGCGTCGAATTGACGTTTGATGATCTCTCCCCCCTCGTCAACATGCTAGATCATGTGATGGAGCAATGCAGATGACTTTGTCCAGACAGTTACTTGAAATCCTTGCCTGCCCGAAGTGCAAGGGCGAAATTGCTTTCGAAGAATGTCATAAACAGATCGTCTGTCATGCGTGCCGAATGGCTTTCCCGATTCGGGATGACATTCCGGTAATGCTGATTGACGAAGCGGTGCCTCTTGACAGCACCGCCAAGACAGCTCCGGGCTGAACTGACCTTCATCAGATTTGAAAGATCTGTCCCGACAAAATACGCAACGGATCCTAGTGAGAGCAACCAACTGGATCGGTGATGCCGTCATGTCGACTCCCGCTCTCAGGGCGGTGAGAGAGACATTCCCCAGGGCCCATATCACAGTGGTTGCAAATCCCTTGGTGGCCCAGATGTTCGCCTGTCATCCCGACTGCAACGAAGTCTTGGTCTTTGATAAACAGGGCCAGCATGCAGGGGTGCCGGGTTTCCTGCGTTTTGTTGCTATGCTGCGCAAACGCAGGTTTGATTGTGCCATCCTGTTTCAGAATGCTATCGAGGCGGCTATTATGGCTTTTCTGGCCGGGGTCCCGCGCAGGGCAGGCTACACGACCGACAGCCGGCGCCTGTTGCTGACCCACCCCGTGCCGGTCGGGGTCCAGGAACGAGCCCTGCATCACACCGATTACTATCTGAACATGCTTGCACAGTGCGGCGTTACAACGTCGCTCAAGGAGCAATGCCTGGCACTTGCTGCCGAAGATATCGAGTGGGCCACCCGGCACCTGCCGCAGGGGCGGTTCGCTGTCATTAACCCCGGTGCTGCGTACGGTTCGGCCAAGCGCTGGATTCCTGAGCGGTTTGCAGCGGTCGCCGATGAACTGGCCGATCGCTACGACCTGCCGATCGTCTTATCCGGCGGACCCGGAGAAATAGAAACCGGCCAAGATATCGCCAAGGCCATGCGGACACCGCATCAGAATTTCATCGGCCAGACCAACGTTTGCCAGATGATGGCTCTGTTAGCGGCCAGCAGCTTGATGATCACCAATGATTCCGGGCCGATGCACGTTGCCGCTGCTTTTGGTGTGCCGTTGGTGGCCATCTTCGGGCCGACCGACCACATGACGACCTCGCCTTGGGGGACACGTGCGCAAATTGTGCGACACCCTGTGGAATGTTCGCCCTGTCTGCTACGGCAATGTCCCATCGATCACCGCTGTATGCTGCGCGTTACAGTTGCGGACGTCATGTCTGCCGTGGTCGATGTCGTTGGAGATGGCCCATGAAGGTGCTGGTGATCAAAGTCAGTGCACTTGGCGATATCGTACACGCACTCCCGGTCCTTGCCCATATGCATGCAGCCGTGCCGGAGGCAACCGTGGACTGGCTGATTGAGAGCAGTTTTGCCCCCTTGCTGGAAAACCACCCGCTGATCCGCCGTTTAATCACTCTGGATACGCGTGGCTGGAGGACCGAGGGGGCGACCCGTGCTGTTAAGGGCTCTTTACAGGTCATAGGGAAGCTGCGTAGTGAGCACTACGATGTTGTTCTCGATCTCCAGGGCAACAGCAAGAGCGGCTTGTTCACCCTGCTCAGCGGTGCCCCACTGCGCTTCGGCTTTGATCGGGCTCAGACTAGAGAATGGCTGAATCTTCTGGCTACCAATCGCAAGGTGCCGATCCCTTCGGCAAATCATCACATCACGAGCCGATACCTGCGGATTGCGCAAGCCGCATTCCCGGGTACGCCTGAGATCCCCTTGTCCGGCCCTCTGCCAGTTCTGGACGGTGCCGCGCAAAACGTCGCCCGGCAGCTTGATAAATTTGGTATGCGTCGCGGCGCATTCTTGGTGGCGCATTACGGCACAACTTGGGACACGAAATTATGGCCTCTCGAGTCTTGGGTTGAACTCGTCAGAGCCCTGGTTCTTGAGCGCGGCGAACAGCTTGTGCTCACTTGGGGCAACGACAGGGAAAAGCGCGCCGTCGAACGCATGGCCGAGGCGGCTCAGGGCAGGGCGGTTATCTGGCCGCGAGGGACCCTGACGGAGTTGGTCGCCTTGCTTGCCGCGGCGCGCCTGGTGATCGGCGCCGATACCGGGCCGGTTCATCTCGCAGCTGCAGTAGGAACATCGACGGTCTCCCTCTACCGGGTCACGGACAGCCGCCGCAACGGCCCGCCCGGTGATCGACATGTCCGCTTGCAGGCCCCCATGGATTGCTCGCCCTGCTTGCGTAAAAACTGTGAAAATGACCAGGAATGCGGCCAGAGCATCCCCGTTGCAGAAGTCTTGCGCACAGTAGAAGATTTGCTCGGCAATCAGGATGGCAGGGTTTGATGCCCGGCAAAGGCCCTGTGTCGGTCACATGTCAGCATGGCTGCTACTAAAACACCAACAGTTCAAAAAGTGACCACTGTATGAATCTGGTTTTTTGCCTTTATGAGTATTTCCCTTATGGCGGGTTGCAGCGCGATTTCCTGAAGATCGCATGCAGCGCAATGGACAGGGGGCACACCGTGCGTGTCCTGACCATGGATTGGCAAGGGGATAAACCGGCAGGCCTCGACGTCCAACTACTGCCACATTCGGCCATTTCAAATCATCGGCGCTGCCTGAAGTTTAACCGTGCTGTGGAGAAGCTTTTCCTTCAATTAAATGCTGATATTATCATTGGTTTTAATAAGATGTCGGGGCTGGATCTCTATTTTGCCGCAGATTCTTGTTATCGGGCCAGAAAGGCTTGCTCCAGGTTTACTAGTCGCCTGATGCCCCGATACAGGACGTATGTTGATTTTGAAAGAGCGGTTTTTGCGCCCGAATCAAAAACAGAGATTCTTCTGCTTGCGCCTCAGGAGAAAAGCAAATTCATTGCGTGTTATGGCACTCAGGAAGAGCGCTTTCATTTGCTCCCTCCAGGTGTTTCGAGGGATCATTTTCGCCCGGCCAATGCCCTGAAGATAAGGGATGAGCTCAGAAAAGAGCTCGGACTTTTGTCAGAGAATATAATGCTTCTCATGGTCGGTTCAGCTTTTCAGACCAAAGGAGTTGACCGTACCCTAAGAGCCATGGCCAGACTCCCTGAAAAGTTACGTGCCCGGGTCAAATTGTATGTGATTGGCAAGGGGAAAATCGGGAGCTTCAGGGGGATTGCAAAGAAAATGGGCCTTGCCAAACAGGTTTATTTCCTCGGTGGCCGGGACGATATCCCAAGGTATATGCTGGCCGCTGATCTGTTGCTGCATCCGGCTCGCACAGAAGCCGCGGGGAATGCGCTGATTGAGGCGATGGCTGCGGGACTTCCTGTTCTGGTCACGGAAAACTGCGGTTACGCTTTTCATGTCAAGGATGCCAATGCCGGCAGATTGATACCGATGCCTTTCGAACAGGCGGCTCTGGATCAGGCGCTTCTAGATATGCTTAATGGATCCGAATTGCAGACATTGGGAGAGAATGGTGCACAATATGCGGCACGCGCCGATATGTCAGGACTTCATGAGCATGCTGTTGACATTATTGAGGAAATTGCCGCACGGAAGGCTCTGCGATGATCTCTCTCTGCCCTGCACTGCAGGAGAAATTCACCGGTGCCGATGCTTTTGAACAGATTCTCGCCATGGACGGAGAGATCTACCGGAACTTCAAGGGGCGAAAAACTTTGCGTTTCGAACATGCCGGCAAAGGGTATTTCCTGAAAATTCATCCTGGTGTCGGCTGGCAGGAAATCGTGCAGTCACTGTTCAATGGCAAGCTTCCGGTGCTGAGTGCGCAAGACGAATACCTGGCGATCCGGGCGCTCGAAAAGATTGGCGTGCCGACGATGACAGTTGCCGGCTACGGGCTGCGCGGCAGCAATCCGGCGCAGCTGCAGTCATTCATCATCACCGAAGAGATCGAAGCGGCCATCAGTCTGGAAGAATTGGTCTTGCAGTGGCGACAACTCCCGCCCGAACCGCATGTCAAGCGCATGCTGATCCGCAGGGTGGCCGAAATTGCCAGAACCATGCATGAGAGCGGTTTCAATCACCGGGACTTCTATATCTGTCATTTTCTAGTTGAGATTAATTGGCTGACAAACAATGATTGCAATGGACCGTCGTTACATGTGATCGACCTGCATCGCAGCCAGGTCCGCCCGTATCTCCCCGAGCGTTGGCGTTTGAAAGATCTGGCCGGTCTGCATTTCTCGAGCATGGAAGCCAAGTTGACCCATAGAGACCGGCTGCGCTTCATCTCTTGTTATGAAAACAGGGATATCAGAGAGACAATGCAGAACTTCGCGACCAGGTGGACCAAGATTGACCGCAAGGCCGTCAAACTGTACAGGAAGTATCTCAGGCAAGAGGGGGAATAAGTTTTGCCGCTTGCAGGATGGAACATTGCCATGATAGGCGAGAGGAAATCGTAATGATTGACGAAATAAACCGCCACTTGAAGGCCCATATCGACACGGTGAACTCGCTCGGGGAGATGCTTGCCGGGCCGATCAGCAACTGCGCCCGAGTCTTGATTGACGCGTTGCAGGGAGGTCACAAGATCCTGGTCATGGGGAACGGTGGCTCAGCGGCCGATGCCCAGCATTTTGCCGCGGAAATGGTCGGCCGTTATCTCCTGGAGCGCAAGGCGCTGCCGGTGATTGCCCTGACCACCGATACGTCGATCCTGACCTCGGTCGGCAACGATTACGGTTTCGATGAAATCTTTGCCAGGCAGGTCGAGGCGCTTGCCGGCCCCGGCGACGTTCTCATCGGTATCTCGACCAGCGGCCATTCCCGTAACGTCAAGCGGGCCCTTGAGGTCGGCAAGGCGATCGGCACCAGGACCATCGGGCTGCTTGGCCGTGATGGCGGCGAGATAGCCCCATTGGTCGAACTGACATTGACCGTCCCTGGCGATACAACTCCCAGGATTCAAGAGGCGCACCTGCTGATGGTGCATATCCTTTGTGACCTGGTTGAAAAAGGACTCTTCCAGTCAGGGCTTGGCCTTAAGCGCTGAGTGTGGCCGGCCAAGCCTTAAGTTGGTTGCCAACCGTCCTTTGGCGTAAAATAGCAGGCATGTCCCATCCCCGGACGGCCACCACCCCCGGAGCAGGGCTGTTTGCCGGCGGCGGTGCAGCATCGATAAGCTGCTGTATCAATCCGGAGAGTCATCGGCCATTAACAAAGAGACCTATATGTTTAGAAAAATTAATGCGACAGCCTACCTGCTCGGCACCTGGCTGTTCAGTATGTTTTTATGCGCGCATTTTTTACAAACCCTGCCGGATGACACCCTGCGAGACCAGATTCATACCGTGCTGATCTTGCTCACCTACGGTGTGATGTACCAGGCCCCTGCAATCCTCAGTTACTGGTTGTTACGGCGGTTCCGGGCCCTTGCGATCTGCGTTGCCATCGTCTTCTCAGTCCTTGGCCATTTGTTCGTGTTTGCAGACAGTCGCATCTACGATCTGTTCGCTTTCCATATCAATGGGTTTGTCTGGAATCTTATAACGAGCCCTGGCGGTCTTGCCTCTCTGGGGGCGGATCAAACGAATCTCCTGCTTCTTATGAAATATGTTGCAGTCCTGCTTGCGGTACATGCGGTGAGCTTGTTGATGTCATTCAAGCTCTCCCGCGTGCACATTCCGGTTGGCCGGCTGGTGCTCCTTTTCCTGCTGGCGACGCTGTCCGAACGCACTATCTATGCTTATAGCAAAGCTGAGCTGTACGGGCCGGTCCTGGACCGCGGCGATGCCATGCCCTTATATCAACCGATGTCGATGAATACCCTGTTGAGTCGTATGGGGATGGTGGTCAAGAAAGCTTCACACGTTAAACTGGACCAGCACGAAGGCCAGCTGGATTACCCTAAACATCCTCTTGCTCTCTCGCAAAATTCAAAACCGTTGAATATTGTGATGCTGGTTGCCGAGTCGATGCGTTGGGACCTGCTGACAGCCGAGATCATGCCTAACATGGAGGCGTTTTCGCGCAAGGCCTGGAAATTTACCAGCCATTATTCCGGCGGCAATGGCACCCGGCAGGGGTTGTTCGCACTGTTTTATGGCATCCCGGGGAATTATTGGGATATCTTCCTGCGCATCGGGCGGGGGCCGGTCCTGTTTGACGTGCTCAATGATTACCACTATCAGTACTTTGTTTATACCAGTGCGAAGTTTAGCTATCCGGAATTGGACCAAACGGTTTTCAGACAGATCCCGAAAGAACAGTTGATTGAAAATAATGTCGGTGAAGCGTGGCAAAGGGATGAGAGCAACTCCACGGCGCTGATTACTGCCATCCAGAACCGCGACCGTTCCAGACCGTTCTTTGGGTTCCTGTTTTACGAGAGTACGCATGCCCGCTATTCATTCCCTGAGACGGCTATCGTTCGCAAAGATTATCTCCCGTCGGTGGATTACGCCGGTTTATCACGTGAAGAGCTTGCCCCTCAGGTTAAAGGTCTGAAGGCGCGTTATGACAACGCGGCTTACGGTATCGACAGGCAATTGCAGCGTGTCGTGCATTCTCTGGAAGAGAGCGGTGATCTTGACAATACTCTGGTGATTGTCACCGGTGACCATGGCGAAGAATTCATGGAACGCGGGCGCTGGGGCCATAACTCATCGTTCAATGACTGGCAGGTGCGGGTGCCGATGGTTGTGTGGCTGCCCGGCAACGTTCCTCGGGTTGTCACGGAACGAACCAGCCACATGGATATTGCCCCAACGATCCTGAGCCGCCTGGGGGTCAAAAACCCCGTCAGGGATTATAGCCTGGGTGTTGATTTATCGTCCCCGGCGGCGCAGCGCAACATCGTCGTGGCCAGTTGGAGTGATATCGGGCTGATCAATGATTATGGCAAGCTGGTGATCCCCTTCAAATCAACTACACAGCATCAGAATCTTGCGACCGGCCTTGATGATTACCCGGTCGACGGCAGCAGCTTGACTTCGAAGATGCAGCCGCTTGTTCTGCAAGCCTTGGCGGATGCCCGCTTTTATACGAAGAGGTCGTCTCAATAGGAGCCATGCGAACTGTTCGCGCGTACAGATTTTACTGCATTCAACCGGGCTGACATGGTAAATCTCCTCGAAACATGCCCTTTTGTCCTTCATCTGAAGGGCCCCTCGAAAGACAGCGCGCTTCAGTGCGTACAGCTGCTGCGCAGCCTGCCCGGCAAGCGGCTGGTGTATCAAGGCCTATGGCAACAGCGGGCCGTGCTGGTCAAGCTGTTTATCGACCCCAGAAGTGCCCGGCGGCATTGGGGCAGGGAGAAGGCCGGCGCCGAGGCGTTGATGCAAGCCCGGGTGTGCACCCCGGCGTTGCTTTTCTCCGGGCAGCTGGATGAGGGCATCCCGATTCTGGTCTTCGAGTTCCTCCCCGAGGCGCAGACGGCCCTCGAAGTCTGGAATAATCTGGCAACGAGCGATTCGCGCACAGATTTCCTGCACCAAATGGCCGACCTGCTGGTCGGGCTGCACGAGGCGGGGCTGGTGCAGGAGGATCTGCATCTGGAGAACTTCCTCGTCTCCGGGCAAAAAATCTATGCCATTGACGGGGATGCCATCAGCGTACGTGGCAGCGGCAAAGCGCTTGACCTTGGTGCCAGCTGCAGCAACCTGGTGACCTTGCTTGCCCAGTTGCCGCCGCAATTCGATCCCCTGGCGGACGCAACGACCCTGCACTATGCGCAGCGGCGCAACTTCCCCGCTACGCAGTTCGCTCGCATGACCAAGAATCGTCTGCCGCAAGTCAGGCGCTGGCGACGCCGCAAATACGTTGCCAAGTGTTATCGGACCTGCAGCGAATTTGTCCGTTCGCACAAGCGTGGCCAGGTGGCTATCTATCGTCGCGAGGCACAAGGGAACGCACTGGAGCAATTTCTCGCTGATCCGGATGCCTTCATGCAGAACGGGGAGATGCTTAAAGACGGCAACAGTTCGACGGTCGTCCGCGTTGAGCGTGACGACATCGACTGGGTGGTCAAACGTTACAACATCAAGAGCCCGTGGCATGCCCTGAGCCGCTGCTTTCGGCCTACCCGTGCCTGGACGTCCTGGGGAAATGCCCACCGTTTGAAAATTTCCGGGATTGCAACGCCCGGGGCCGTTGCCTTGCTCGAAAAACGTTTTGGCCCTTTGCGTTCCACGGGGTATTATGTGAGTGATTATCTAGAAGGAGCGCACGCCGAGCCCTTTTTAGGCGATAAAAATCTGCCCGCTGCATTGAAAGGGCAGGTCGCCGGCGAATTTGTCGCCCTGTTCAAACTGTTCCGCAAGCTCGGCATCGTCCATGGCGATTGCAAGGCGGATAATTTCCTGATCAGGGGCAACACCCTCTGGGTGCTTGACCTTGACGCAATGCATGAATGTTTTTTTGCGGCGCGTTCCAAGAGCCTTTACCGGGTGGACAGGCAGCGCTTCCTGAACAACTGGCAGGCTCAACCTGGATGGCTGCGCTGGTTTGACGAACAGCTGGACAGGTAACCGACGGCCATAGTCACAAAAAGCTTTTGGCCGCCAACGGCATTCCAGGTGCAAAGACCCCTAAGCTGATTGCCCAGAGAGTTAGATCACATGCCCACAGTTATTCTCGGCCTCTCCGGCGCATTGACCCATGACCCTTCTGCGGCCCTGTATGTCGACGGCCAGTTGGTTGCTGCTGCTGAAGAAGAGCGTTTTATACGTGACAAGCATGCGAAGAACCACATGCCCCTCGAGGCGACCCGCTTCTGTCTCGAATATGCCGGGATAACTCCGCAAGAGGTCGATATCGTTGCCTTCCCGTATGCCAAAATCGGTCTTGGCGGGCCGGAACGCTGGCACTTCGCCAAGCGCTACTGGTATGCGCCGGACCGCGCGTTTACGGCTATTTTCAACGGCAACCGCCGTTACCATCGCAACGTGTCCCGGGTTAGGGAAATGCTCGACAAGGTCGGCATCCGCTGGAACGATGTGGAATTCGTCCCGGTCGAACATCACCTGGCCCATGCCAGCAGCGCCTACCATCTGAGCGGTTTCGCGGGGAAGACGGCGATTCTCGGTATTGACGGCAAGGGGGAATACGCCACGACCTTCTTCGGCTACGGGGAAAACGGCGAGATTCACAAGATCAAGGAGTTCTATGACCCTGATTCCCTCGGCGGGCTCTATGGCGCCATGACCGAGTACCTCGGCTTTGAAATGCTTGACGGCGAATTCAAGGTCATGGGGATGGCGCCCTATGGCGATCCGGGAAAGTACGACTTCTCCCGCCTGGCCAGCTTCGAAAACGGCGAGCTGATCGTCAACACGCGACTGGTGAATACGGTGGGCCCGCGCCGTTACAAGGAGAATGGCAAGGGCTACTACTTCAGCCCGGAACTGATCCGCTGGCTCGGGCCGCGTCGCCAGGGGGACAGCGCCGACGAGCCCTATATCGATTACGCCGCCTGCGTACAACGTCTGTTCGAGAGCTTGTCGCTGGAAATGATCGATTACTATCTCAGGGACATCCTCGAGGAGACCGGCCGACTCTGTTTCGCCGGAGGGAGCGCTCTGAACGTCAAGCTCAACCAGCGCATCATCGATCTGCCCTACGTCAAGGAACTCTTCGTGCAGCCGGCCGCATCCGATGCCGGCACGGCCCTGGGCGCGGCGGCCTATGCAGCCCACCTGCACGGCATCAAGGTCGAAAAGCTGCAACATGTCTACCTCGGGCCGAAGTACTCTACCGATGAGTGTGTGGTCGCCTGCCAGCAGCATCCGCACCAGCCGGTGTGGGAGCTGATCGACGATCCGGTCAAAACCACCGCGCAGCTGCTGGCGGAGGGGAACCCGGTCGCCTGGTTCCAGGGGCGCATGGAATTCGGGCCGCGCGCGCTCGGTTGTCGCAGCATCCTTGGCTGCCCCAGTGTCAAGGGCGTTGCCGACCGCATCAACCAGCAGATCAAGTATCGCGAAAGGTGGCGGCCTTTCTGCCCAAGCATCCTCGACACCGTGGCCGCAGACATCCTGCAGACGGACCACCCTGCGCCGTATATGACCTTTACCTTCGATGTCAACCCGGCCTGGAAGGAACGCATCCCGGAGGTGGTTCACGAAGATGGCACGTCCCGCGCCCAGGTGGTCAACAAAGACACCAACCCACGTTATTATGCCTTGCTTGAGGAGATGGAGAGGATGACCGGCAACGGCGCGGTTCTGAATACTTCGCTCAACCGGCGCGGTGAACCGATGATCTGCGCGCCAGTCGATGCCCTCAACATGTTCTTTGGCTCGGACCTGGAGTACCTGGTTATGGAAGATGTGCTTGTGCGCAAGGCGGCGCTTCCCGTCGGCGCTCGCTTAGCACAGATGTTTCGAGCCCTGTCGGGGGCCAATTCATTTAGCGAGGGGTTAATGAAGAAATACCATCCGATCGATACGTCGACAGTTAAAACCTATTCCATCAAGACCCGCAACAACAAGGTCAACGTTCGGGAGCACTTCGGCAAGCCTGTCGCGGCAGGTATGACGTGTGCCGGCCTGCTTGATGCGCTGCCGCGCCTGCTTGGCGCTGATGCGTTGCGAGCTGTCGCTGCAAAAGTTGTTGAAGCGCGGCAAAAAGATCGTCCGGTGGTCCTCGCCATGGGCGGACATGTCATCAAGTGCGGTTTGCAGCCGGTCCTGAAAGTCCCTGATCGAGGCGGATGTGATCACCGCCGTCGCAATGAACGGTTCCGCAGCGATTCATGATTTTGAAGTTTCCTTGACCGGCGCAACCTCTGAAGAAGTCGGTGATGTGCTGCACAGCGGGGACTTCGGCTTTTCCGATGAAACCGGTGCTGGCATGAACCGGGCCCTCAAGGACGGCATGGACCGGGGGATTGGTTTTGGCCAGGCCATTGGCGAATGGATTATCGAACACCAACACCCCTTCAAGGGCTACAGCCTGCTTGCCACCTGTGTAGAAAATGGTTTGCCGGTCACGGCTCACGTTGCCATGGGCACGGATATCATTCATCAGCATCCTGAAATGGATGGGGCCGTAACCGGTGAAATGAGTTTTCGCGATTTCCGGCTGATTGCTTCGGTGGTCGCCGATCTCGGCGACGGTGGCGTCTGGCTCAATGTCGGTTCGGCGGTCATCATGCCGGAGGTTTTTCTCAAGGCTCTGTCCATCGCTCAAAACCTCGGTCATCGTGTCGAGAACTTCACCACGGCGAACTTCGATATGAACCAGCATTACCGACCGATGCAGAACGTCATCAAACGCCCCACCTCCGGGAGCGGCAATGGCTACGCCATCGTCGGCCACCATGAAATCAACATCCCGTTGCTGGCGGCGGCAATTCTCGACAAGATCGACAAGGGGGCTGACGCATGACCTTGAACCGCCTGCGCATTGAAGCGTTTCTCGAAGGGGTCACCAGGACCAGGGCGCTGGTCGTCGGCGACCTGATGCTCGACGAGTATGTCTGGGGTGCCGTGGACCGCGTCAGTCCCGAGGCCCCGGTCCAGATCGTCGATGTCAAACGCAAAGAGCTGCGTCTCGGTGGCGCCGGCAACGTGATCAACAACCTGCTGACCCTCAACGGCCAGGTCGATGTCGTCAGCGTCGTCGGTGACGATGATGACGGTCAGTTCCTGCTGCGGCGGCTTGCCGAGCGTGGCATACAGAAACATGGTGTGTTCAGCCAGCCCCGCCGGGTGACCAGCCGCAAGACCCGGATTTTTGCCAGCAACCAGCAGATTGTCCGGATCGATCAGGAAACCCGGGCTGAGATAACCGCGGCGAGCGAAGATCGCATCATCGCCCATGTCCGGGCGGCGGTTTCTGGACTCGATGTCATCTATCTCTCCGATTACCAAAAAGGCGTGTTGACCGAGCGTGTCCTCAAGGAAGTGATTGCCCTCGGCCAGGCAGCGAAGGTCCCCGTGCTCGTCGACCCCAAGGGTGACAACTACCGCAAATACCGCGGCGCGTCAGTCTTGACGCCGAATCGCAAGGAGGCTCAGCAGGCCACCGGCATCACGATCGTCGACGAGGAGACGCTGCTGGCGGCCGGACGCAAGCTGCTTGCTGAGCTCGAGCTGGACGCGCTGGTTCTGACCCGCAGCGAAGAGGGGATGACGGTCTTCTCGGCCGCCGGGGAGATGCACCTGCCGACGGTTGCCCGCGAAGTCTACGATGTCTCCGGGGCAGGGGATACGGTGCTCTCCCTGTTCGGCCTGGGCCTGGCGCAAAAGCTCCCCCTGGAATGGTCGGCCGGGTTGGCCAACCTCGGTGCCGGCATTGTCGTTGGCAAGGTCGGCACATCAACCGTCAATGCCCAGGAACTGCTTGCCGCCGCAGGGCTCCAGCACGCGGATGAGAAGATCAGCTCCGTACCGCTTTTGCAAAATATCCTGGCCGGAGAGCGGCAAAAAGGCAAAAAAATCATCTTTACCAACGGCTGCTTCGACCTGCTGCACGTCGGCCATGTCAAGTATCTCCAGGCCGCACGACAACTCGGTGACCTGCTGGTCCTCGGGCTCAACTCCGACGACTCCATCCGGAGGCTCAAGGGCCCGAATCGGCCGCTGATCGGCCAGGAAGAGCGGGCGCATATCCTCGCGGCGCTCAACTGCATCGACTACGTGGTGGTCTTTGATGAGGACACCCCGCTGGAGCTGATCACCGCCCTGCGCCCCGACATCCTGGTCAAAGGGGGGGATTATACGCCGGAGGGGGTGGTCGGCCGGGAGCTGGTGGAAAGTTACGGTGGGCGGGTGGAGCTGATCAATTTCGTCGACGGCAAATCGACCACCAACATCATCAACAAGATACTCGAATCCTACCAGGATTGAGGCTTCGATCATGACTGGAATACGCCGGGCAGTCTTTCTCGATCGCGACGGAACCATCAACGTCGAGAAAGATTACCTGCATAAGATCGAGGACTTCGAGTTTATTCCCGGGGTGCCGGAGGCGATCAAAAGGCTCAAGGACGCCGGTTTTCTGATCATCGTCGTCAGTAACCAGTCCGGGGTTGCCCGCGGCTACTTCGACGAGCACGCGGTCAATCGGCTGCACCGGCATATCCAGGCAGAGTTAGCCAGTTATGGCACGTCGATCGATGCTTTTTACTTCTGCACGCATCATCCCGAGCAAGGTGTCGGCGAGTATCGAGTTGCCTGTGACTGCCGCAAGGGGGCCCCGGGCATGCTGTTGCAGGCCGCTCATGAACACAATATCGATCTGCATAATTCGTTCATGGTCGGCGACAAACTGGCCGATATCGAGGCGGGTGAGCGGGCAGGGTGCAGAAGCCTTCTGGTCCTGACCGGCTACGGGAACTCTGCTGCCGCATCCTCAGGCAGCACCTTGATCGAAAAATGCCCGGATCTTGCATGCGCGGCGAGGGTTATCCTCGATAAATACATAGAACATAATGGTAATCATTGATTGACGGTAAAGTGCCGATATTGTAATATCCATGGCCTGTTCGGGGGGATGTGAAGCCAAAAAAGTAACCGCTCCGCTCTAAATTGGCTGGAGCTTTTTTGTTTAGATGGAGGATTGTCGATGCAAAATATTCTTGTGACTGGCGGCTGCGGGTTCATTGGTTCGAACTTTGTCCGTCTCGTTGTTGAGAGCCTGCCAGATGTCAGAATTATCAACCTGGACAAACTGACTTATGCCGGCAATCCTGCCAACCTCGTCGATGTTGAAAAGAAATCCAGCTACCGTTTTGTGCATGGCGATATCTGTGACAGTGAGTTGCTCGACCAGCTGTTTGTCGAAGAGAAGATCGACACGGTGGTCCACTTCGCCGCCGAGTCCCATGTCGATCGCAGTATCGATGGCCCGGCCGCTTTCATCCAGACCAATATCCTGGGCACCTTCACACTGCTTGAAGCCGCTAGAAAAGCCTGGTTGGGTCGGGACGCGGAAGCCTTTCGTTTTTTGCATGTTTCAACGGATGAGGTTTATGGCTCTTTGGGAGAGACCGGCTTGTTTACGGAAACAACTCCCTATGATCCACGCTCGCCTTATTCGGCGAGCAAGGCGTCGTCCGATCATCTGGTCAGCGCTTATCACCACACCTACGGGTTGCCGACCCTGATCACCAACTGTTCGAACAATTACGGTCCCTACCACTTTCCGGAAAAGCTGATCCCCTTGATTATCAATAACGCCCTGCATGGCAGGGACCTGCCAGTCTACGGCGACGGCAAGAACGTGCGTGACTGGCTGTATGTCGTTGATCACTGCACGGCGATCCTGAAAGTCCTGCAAAAAGGTCGGGTAGGGGAGACCTATAATGTTGGCGGGAACAGCGAAAAGCAGAATATCGAGGTGGTGCAGACAATCTGCGACATCCTCGATGAAAAGGTCGCGCCGACTGCCGAATGGGCAACCGCGGCGCTCGCTCATCAAGTTCGTCAAGGATCGGGCTGGTCACGACAGGCGCTATGCGATTGATGCGTCTAAGCTCAAGGACGAACTGGGTTGGGAGCCTAGTCTGGATTTTACCGCAGGGATCCGTCTCACCATTGATTGGTATCTTAGGCAATCCTCAGTGGATTGCCAAAGTCATAGATGGATCTTACCAGGATTATTACGAAAAAATGTATGGTGACCGCTAGCGATGGCTGCTCTGAAGAAAGAAGTTGCTGCTCGTCGGCGGCAACGGGATGCTTGCGAACAGAATTGCCTCTTTAGCACCACCTGAGTACGTTCTCACAGCGGTCGATCTCCCTGATTTTGATATCACAGATCAGGAGCAAGTCATTGCAGTGATAGACAAGCTGCAGCCTGAAATCATCATCAACTGTGCAGCTTATACCAATGTCGATGGCTGCGAAACGGAACAAGAGTTGGCCAATCGGGTGAATGGCGATGCCGTCGGCTATTTGGCCGCAGCCGCTAAACAATGTTGATGCTGTTCTGGTTCATGTGTCCACGGATTATGTCTTTGATGGCAAGAAAATAGACACCCTATGTCGAGGACGACCCGACCAACCCGCAGTCTGCTTACGGGCGTTCGAAGCTTTTGGGTGAGCAGAAGCTTCTGGCCAGTGGTCTCAAGAAATATTTCATTGTCAGGACAAGTTGGCTTTATGGCCCCGGCGGTAAAAATTTTGTTGAAACAATTATTCGACTGTCCAGAGAACGGCAAGAGCTAGGCATTGTCGCTGATCAATTCGGGACTCCGACCTATACCGGTGACTTGGCCGAGGCAATCTTCAACCTGCTGGCATTGGATGCCACACTTCAACAGGCACCAACCTTGGATATTATGGCACCTACCATTTTTCAAATAATGGCTCATGCAGCTGGTACGAGTTTGCCAACGAGGTCGTAACACTCTTGCGAGACAGAATGGCGAGTCACTGCGAGTAGAAGTCGTTCGGCCGATCAAGACCGAAGAGTACCCTCTGCCGGCAAAAAGGCCTGCTTTTTCAGTTTTTTCCAAGGTAAAATACGCTGCAGCGACGCGGGCATTGGTGCCGGACTGGAAAGTGAGCCTGGCAAAATATTGCGCGCAGCGATCAGGCTAGATCTCAGCAGTTCATTGATTGAACTATGTAAGGGGACGTATTTATGAGCGGTATTAAAAAAGGGATTGTTCTTGCTGGTGGTGCTGGGACGCGCCTCTATCCGTTGACTTTGGTGGCAAGCAAGCAGCTGCAACCGGTTTATGACAAGCCGATGATCTATTATCCGCTCTCCACGTTGATGCGCGCAGGGGTGCAGGACATCCTGATCATCTCGACGCCTCAGGACACCCCGCGTTTCGAGGCTTTGCTCGGTGACGGCAGGCGCTTTGGCATCAGACTGAAATATGCGGTTCAACCGGAGCCCAAGGGGATTGCACAGGCTTTTCTCGTTGGTGAAGAGTTCATAGGTAAGGATGCTGTGAGCCTGATTCTTGGCGACAATATCTTCTACGGCAAGATGGGACTGACCAGAATTTTCTCCGAGTTCTCTGCGGGGGCCAAGGTCTTCGGCTATCCGGTCCACGATCCTGAACGATACGGTGTTGTGGAATTTGACAAAACCGGAAAAGCCATCGGCATCGAAGAAAAGCCTGAGAAACCGAAATCTCACTATGCCGTACCGGGACTTTACATGTATGACAACAAGGTCGTTGAGATCACCAAGAACCTCACCCCGTCTGCGCGAGGGGAACTGGAGATTACCGATGTCAATGTGGAATACCTCCGCCGTGGGGAACTAAGGGTTGAAAAATTGGAGCGCGGGATTGCCTGGCTCGATACCGGTACGCACCAGAGCCTGCTTGAAGCGAGCCACTTTATTGGCACTTTGGAAGCCCGTCAAGGGCTGAAAATAGCCTGCCTGGAAGAGGTCGCCTATCGCAAAGGCTACTTGTCAGAGGAGGAAATGCTGAAAGTTATAGCAGATACTCCCAAGTCCAGTTATCGTGAATACCTTGAGATGATTTTGAACGATGGAGTTCAATTGTGAAAGTGATTGCCACTGAGATCCCTGATGTTCTGATCATCGAGCCACAAGGTGTTTGGTGATGAGCGTGGGTTTTTTTACGAAAGCTTCAATGAAAAAGCCTGGTGTGAAGCGACAGGGATAAATACCCGCTTTGTCCAGGATAATCACTCGAGGTCGACCAGGGGTGTGCTGCGTGGCTTGCATTATCAACTGCCTCCCGCGGCGCAAGGAAAGCTGGTCCGTTGCGTCGTCGGTGAGGTGTTTGATGTGGCCGTGGACATCAGAAAAAAATCGCCGACCTTCGGGCAGTGGGTCAGCGCTCATCTGTCGGCGGATAACAAGCGCCAGATGTGGATCCCGGAAGGCTTTGCCCATGGCTTTTTTGTCCTGAGCGAAGTCGCTGAATTCCTTTATAAAACGACCAATTATTATGCGCCGGAATATGAAAGGTGTATTTGCTGGGATGATCCTCAACTGGCTATACGAATGGCCAGGAGGGTCTAGCCCCCGTCTTGGCTCCCAAGGACGCCAATGCCCCTGTTTTTGCCAATGCCGAATGCTTTTGACAGGTATAGAGGTCTCCTTTAGTGATCAGACAGTTTTTGAGATTCCTGCTGGATTTATATCATAATCGCGCACTTATCCTGCAATTAACCGCACGTGATTTCAAAACGCGATATCTGGGCTCCTACCTTGGGCTTTTGTGGGCATTTATCCAGCCTACTGTCACGATCCTGATCTTCTGGTTTGTTTTTGAGATTAGGTTTCAAATCGGCACCGGTCGACAATTTTCCTTTTATCCTCTGGCTTGATTACCGGGATTATCCCATGGTTTTTTGTTGCTGACAGCCTTTCCAGCGCAACCAACTCCATTGTTGAAAACAGCTTATCTGGTAAAAAAAGTAGTGTTTTCGGGTCAGCATGTTGCCGATTGTCAAAATAATTTCGGCACTGCTGATTCATCTGTTTTTCATTTGTGTCATCTTCCTGTTTTTTATGGTCTATAACATTCACCCAACGCATTTATGCTTTTCAGTTGTTTTATTACGTCTTTGCCATGATCGTCACTGCTGCTGGGGTTATCCTGGCTCACCTCTGCCTTGGTGATATTCCTCAAAGATATCGGGCAGATCGTGTCCAATGGTCCTGCAATTTGGTTTCTGGGGGACGCCGATCTTCTGGTCCTTGAAGATATCGTTCCCGAGAAGTATCATTTTTATCTGAAACTCAACCCGATATATTACATCATCCAGGGTTACCGGGACTGCTTCGTCAATAACGTCTGGTTTTGGGACCGCCCTGTCTACACTCTTTACTACTGGGTGTTTGCCGGGGTCCTGTTTGTCACCGGTGCCGTTGTCTTCAATCGATTGCGCCCTCACTTTGCGGATGTCTTGTAGATGAGTGATATTGCTGTAAAGGTTGATAATCTGACCAAGGTCTATCATCTCTTTGATGACCCGGTTGATCGTTTAAAGGAAGCATTACATCCTCTGCGGAAAAAGTATCATCGTGATTTCTATGCGTTAAATGACCTGTCTTTTGAGGTGAAAAAAGGCGAAACCGTAGGCATTGTCGGCAAAAATGGTTCGGGGAAATCAACGCTGTTAAAGATTCTTGCTGGGGTTTTAACGCCTTCCAGTGGGCAATACCAGCGTTGCCGGCAGAGTCACTAGCCCTGCTTAGAACTTGGTGCAGGCTTCAACCCCGAAATGACCGGGCTTGAGAATGTCTATTTTTATGGATCTTTAATCGGCTTCTCTCAAGCTGAGATGAGTGCAAAAGTCGATGATATCCTGGCTTTTGCAGATATCGGTGATTTCGTTTATCAACCGGTCAAGGTTTATTCGAGCGGGATGTTCGTACGTCTGGCTTTTGCCGTTGCGATCAGTGTCGACCCTGATGTTTTGATCATTGACGAAGCGCTCAGTGTTGGCGACCTGGCCTTTCGAAACAAATGTATGGATCGGATTGCCTCTTTACGTCATAGGGAAGTCACGATTCTGTTCGTCACGCACGATTTAAGCACCCTGCAAATGTTCTGCGACAGGGTTATCTGGATGGATGGCGGTCAAGTCAAAGAAGATGGCGACCCCGTTGCGGTTGCCCAAGGTTATTCCATCTTCATGACAGGAGCTTCTCTAACCACTAAAGACACGGACACAAAACAGATCATCCCCCAGCAGGATACAGGGATGGCCGAATTTGAAGCGATATCATTCAGTGCCGCGTTTTCTGGGAAATCACCCCTGTTCGAGACAGGGCAGGATATCAAATTTAAATTTTCCCTTAGGGCTAAGCAGGAGCTTGATGAATCCATCTTTGCCGTCAGTGTCTATCGTGCCGACGGAGACTGGATCCTTGGACAGACAAGTAGAGAAAAACAGGTTTATTGGTCTGCTTCGATGCCTGGCGAAACGAAGCAGGGAGAACTTGTCCTATTGGCAAATTGCCTTGCCCCAGGCGATTACCATGCAGCGTTCGCCTGTTATTCCAAGGACCTGTCGTTATGTTATGCAATGACTGATGCAAGCGTGACCTTCTCTGTTCGGTCTGGCTTGCCGACCTGGGGAAAGTTTGTCCATCCGTGTTCATGGAAAGAAACCTGATATGACTGAACCCGTTGTAGATATTCCTCATACCCTTGAAGGTCTGGAACGAATCAGCAGCCTGAACATAACTCATGACAGCCATCATTATATTGTTCTGTCACTTCTCTTTACGTGGATGAAGGACACGGCCCTCAACTCGGTTAAGGGAGTCATGCTTGATTATGGCTGTGGAGGACAACCCTACAAGGAACTGTTCCTGCCAAATATTACAAAATACATCGGCGCCGATGTTGCTGCAGCCAAAGGGGTCGAGCCCGATATAATCATTACTCCCAACCAACCGGTGCCTTTGGAGGATCAGAGTGTAGACACGATCCTTTCTACTCAAGCGATCGAACACGTCAATGATGTCGATTTTTATTTAAGTGAGTGTGCCCGCCTGTTGAAGAGTGGCGGGATTCTAGTGCTGACCGCTCCCATGCAATGGCGACATCATGAAGTGCCGTATGACTATCACAGGTTTACACGATACGGTTTGCTCGATTATCTCGAGAGGCATGGCTTTGTTGTCAAGGACCTTCGCCCAACCGGTGGCGTCTATGCCCTTTTGGGACAAATATTCTTAAGCCATTTGTCTGAAAGGGGAGTGCATAATAAATACGTTTATCGTGCCCTCAACCACTTGTTCCTTTGGCTCGACAAGAAATTCTATGACCCGGAAGATACCCTTAACTGGATGTGTATAGCCGAAAAGACCGTTGGACAGTGATAATAAATCATTTGCCTATCAGGAGGAAGTTTTGTCAAAAAAAGTACAAAATCGTTCGACGCCAGGCACAGGTGAAATTCCTCCGTCGCGATGCATGATATGTGGTTCATCCGCTGTCGGACCGCTCTGCGAACCGAACCATAGCCTCTGGTATTGTCAGGGCTGTTCTGCAAGTTTTGTCTGGCCATTGTCGGACAGGTCTGACCTGAAAGATCTGAATAATCAGCAAGAATGGTTCGAAGAGGGGAGCTTCGGCCATGAAGATGATGATGAGCAAACAAACAACTTGCCGAACTACCTGGCAGATGCTTTCGAGGCGATTACTGCTCAGAATTCATACCTGACGGTTCTGGATATTGGCTGTGGTTACGGGACTCGTCTTGCTGCCGCCTCTGAAAAAGGCTGGCAATGCTTCGGCGTTGAAAGCTCTGAATCACGCCCGGAAAATTGCCAAGGAAAGACATGGTGAAAAGATTTACCTGGTAGAGAAGGTTGAGGATTTACCCCCTTGTCAATTTGACCTGATCTTGATGTTGGATGTTCTTGAGCATCTGGCCAATCCATATAAACTTTTTTATGCTCTTTTCAGTAAGGGGGCTATCGGGCCACAAACGAGAATTATAATAACAACGCCGAATACAGGGTCTTTTAACGCCGTTGCCGATCCCGACAAGTCTGGTGACCGGCCTTCCTCCTCCCATCTAATTTATTACTCCGCCCAGGCGCTCGATACGTTGCTGCGCCGCTTAAAATGGGACGCATATCGAGGTTGTCGAGAGCCGCATCCTTGGACGCCTCCTCTGTGAGTTCAAACAATGCCGTTGATTTGTCTCTTACGACCAACTGGATAAGTATTGCAGGTCTTCTGTGTACTGCCAGAGCAAGTGATTTCTCCGACATTCATGCACGAACGATATGTTCCAGGGACCTGGAACAAGATTGCTGAATATGAACATATCCCGCGGTACGTTTTGGCGAGGACGCTTGCCAAGGGCTTGAAAGTCCTGGATTTCGGCTGTGGTACTGGCTATGGGTCAGCAATGCTTGCCGATGCGGCTGAATCTGTCGTCGGCTTGGATATTTCAGAAGAAGCCCTGCAATGGGCACGGCAGGAGCATCACAAACGAGCGCCTGCGCTTCGAGCGGCGTGATGATTTGGGACATGGCCTTCCGGCCGACAGTTTTGACCTGGTCACATGTTTTGAGATGATCGAGCATGTAGACCAGAAGACACAGGCTTTGGCGATAGAAAGCATCCACCGGCTGTTGGCCCCGGCAGGGAAGCTTGTTATCTCTACACCGAACCCAAAGGTGACAGAGAACTACGGCGAGAACCCATTTCATCTGCATGAAATGAATGAAGATGAGTTCGTCGGGCTGTTAAGTGAACATTTCAAATACGTACAGATCTTAAGGCAATGGATCCGGCCAAGTGTTCTGATTGCCCAACAGGCATGCCCCCCTGCAAAACGGTGGCTTCAGTTCCAGCTCGGTGGATGTTGATGGCAGGACAACTGATCTTCCGGCGGTGGCATTTATCGCTGTTTGTTCTGATGCCCGCTTTAAACCTCTGGAAGGCACTTGTAATTTTGACAGTACGTTCGATTTTGTCGCCAAGATGATTTCCGATACCAAGGCTCTGAATCGCGAGCGTCTTGATAAGTTGTCTTGTTTTCAGAAGGTCGTCCGTTATGACCAGGCCATTAAGGACAAAGACGCGACGATCCATACCATCCAGGAGATGATCAAAGTCAAAGAAACGACGATGCAAGGCACCCTTGCAGGGAAGGATGTGACGATCCATGCCCTCCAGGAAATGAACAAGGACAAAGACGCGACGATCCATACCATCCAGGAGATGATCAAAGTCAAAGAAGCGACGATGCAAGACACCCTTGCAGGGAAGGACGTGACGATCCAAACCCTCCAGGAAATGAACAAGGACAAAGACGCGACGATCCATACCATCCAGGAAATGATCAAAGTCAAAGAAGCGACGATGGCTGATGCTATGAAAAAGAAGCAAGCGGCTTTACACGCCAGCGAAGCCGCCCTTGAGACTTATCGTCAAGCTGGCCTGAACGGTCTGCTCGATATCCTCAAGAGTGAGAAGATATTGCTTATAAAAGCTCTCCGCGCGTTCAAAGCTCTCATCAAGATCCTGATCTCCCAAAGGCAGCCCGGACAAGCGTTCCGGGCAAGATTTTTCTGGAAGAAGAAAACGCCTGTAAATGGATCGGACAAATCTTCCGGAGCTTATCGTGTCAAGATGATTCAACCACCAAATGATGATCGTCCTAAGATTGTACACGCATTAGCAAACTTCATGACGGGTGGATCCTCTCGTTTGGTTGTCGACCTGTTTGAACATCTGGGGCACTGTTATGAGCAGGAAGTTATTACCAGTTACAAACCGGACCCTCCTGCTTATGTTGGATTGCCGGTACATGAATTCACTGACCGAACCCGTCACGGTGACATCCTGGAATATTTACAAAAATTCCGGCCACAACTTGTCCATATCCACTACTGGGGTGATATTGATAAGCCTTGGTATGAACAGGTTTTCAGGGCGGCAGAAGAATTCGGCTGCAGGGTTGTAGAGAATATCAACACCCCCGTCGTCCCGTACATTGCCGAGCATATCGACAAGTATGTCTACGTCAGCAACTATGTCCTTGAAAATTTTGGCGAGTCAGGGCTGAAAGCTTTGACGGTCTATCCTGGCAGCAACTTCGATATTTTCAAAAGAGAAGACATGAACGATGTCCCTGATGATTGTATCGGGATGGTCTATCGTTTGGAGCAGGACAAACTCAACGAACAGGCGATCGATGTCTTTATTGAAGTGGTCAAACGGCGTCCACAAACAAAAGTGATCATCGTTGGTGGTGGGAGCTTTCTGGAGCCCTACAAGAGGGCTGTTGAAGATGCCGGTGTTGCCCATGCGTTCAATTTTACTGGATATGTCTCCTACGAGGAACTTCCCGCACTTTATAACCAGATGAGTTTGTTCGTTGCGCCGGTCTGGAAGGAAAGCTTCGGCCAGGTCAGCCCGTTTGCGATGAGCACCGGCATCCCCGTGGTTGGCTACGATATTGGCGCTCTGTCCGAGATAATCAACGACAGAGATTTGCTGGCTCCACCGGGGGACAGCCGCCGGCTTGCCGAGATCATCAACGAATTACTGGATGACAGGGGACGACGCATTGAGATCGGGAGGAAGAACCGGTCACGAGCTCATGAGATGTTTTCAGTGGCCGCTATGATCGATTCTTATCATTCTTTATACGTTCAGTTAATAGGTGCAGGGCGATGAAAATAGCCCTTTTTGTGCATTGTTTTTTTCCTGACCACTTTTATGGCACGGAGACTTATACCTACAACATTGCGAAGAATCTAAAAGCAATGGGCCATGAGCCTGTTGTTGTTTCCGCTGTTTTCCCAGGTGAACCCAAAAAAGACACGGTGGTTTCAAGATATGACTATGATGGTATCCCTGTCGTCTGCATCGATAAGAACTTCCTTCCGAATACCCGTGTGAAGGACACTTATTACCAACCCGAGATGGGGCCCCTGCTCAGGGATTTGCTGGAGCAAATCAAGCCGGACATTATTCATGTTACACATTTGATTAACCACACAGCGGTTCTGCTTGAAGTGGCAGAGTCTCTCGGGATCAAAATTGTCGCGACCCTGACAGATTTTTTCGGTTTTTGCTTTAATAACAAACTCGAGGCTGCTGATGGCAGCCTCTGCCGTGGCCCCAATCAGCAGCGCACGAATTGTCTGGCCTGTTATCTGAAAGCCAACAGCAAACATCCCGGGGCATCAGCATTAGAACGTCTCGCTGAAAATGCATCTTGGGCAAGTCCTTTAGCATCATTGCTCAATATCCTGATTAAACTCCCGGGTGCAAGAAAGGGCGCACTCGCCGGAACGGTGCTCGACATAACCATGCGGCCGGACATCCTGGCGACTCTATACAGGAACTATAGGGCCGTGATCGCTCCGACCCAATTTCTGAAAAAGGCTTATTTGCAGAATGGTTTGTCCGTCCCTGTCTACGATATCAAATTCGGTGTGGACCTGTCGCGCAACTCCAAAAAGATCCGCCCTGAAGGGCCTCCTTGAAATTCGGTTATATCGGACAGATTGCCGCTCACAAAGGCACGGATATCCTGGTCGATGCTTTTCGACAGCTGCCGCGGGGCGGGCGGAGCTACATATCTTCGGGCCCGCAGATCAGGACCCCAGATATATGGAACAACTGGCGCTGAGAGCTCGTGGATACGACATCTATTTTCAGCGGGACCTTCCCCAAGGAGGAGATTGGTAAAGTATTCTCGGAGCTGGATTATTTTGTAATCCCGTCAACCTGGTACGAGAACAGCCCTCTGGTCCTGCTCGATGCCTTGGCGAGTCATACCCCTGTCATTGTCTCGGATGTTGAAGGGATGACGGAATTTGTCGAAGAAGGCAAAAACGGTTATGTGTTCAAGCGGGGCAATATTTCGGATTTGCTCAGAGTTTTGAAGGAGTATCGCTAGCCGAACCGGTCAAAGCGCGCGAGTTGTCAGATTCTACAGAATACGCTCGAACGACGAGGATGATGACTGAAGAAGTCTTGGCCGTTTATGCCAAGGTTATGGAAGGCTTGATTTGATTGCTTATGGGATGCAATTGTTTATTTAACAGATCAGGACCTTTGCTGTGAAAGTCCTTCTGACCACACATCAGTTCCTGCCGGACCACTGTTCCGGGACAGAAGTTCTTACTTTTGAAACCGCCAAGATGCTGCAAAGGCTCGGTCATGAGGTGTCGGTCTTTACCGGTTATCCCGCCAGGAAGGAGCTTCATGACAACGAACGCTTCGACAGCTATTGGCATCGAAGGGGTCTTCGTCACCAGGTTCCACCATGGCAGGGTGCCCATGGGGGGGCAGCCCAATATCGTTGAAGCGGAATACAACAACCAATTGTTTGCATCCTTTTTTCGAACTTACCTGAAAGAACATAAGCCTGACCTTGTTCACTTTTTCCACTTGCATAGGTTGTCTGCGTCGGCGATTGAGGTTTGTCATGAATATGGCATCCCCATGGTGATGACTCCTACTGATTTTTGGCTGATCTGTCCGATGAGTCAGTTGCGGTTAACAGATCACTCCCTATGCAAGGGCCCTGATTCGTCTCGGGTAAACTGTTTGCGCCATGTTGTTGCTTTGTCTCAGCCAGAGAAGACCTCCCGGCGCTTGAGTATATTCCCGGACTGTATGCTCAGGAGCATGATCTGGGGGATCAATAAGGGGATGTTTGCAAGTCAGTGGTTTGCACCGCTGGTAAAAGCACTATATGCAAGGCCCGCCTTCCTTGAAAAACAAATGAACCGTCTGGACAGGATGATCGTTCCGTCGCGGCTGATGCAGAGAATCCTTCTTGAACATGGGCTCAAAGAGGAAAAGGTTGTTTCCTGTCCCTTTGGCATAAACTTTGTCCCGGCCGAAAAAATGCCCCCTTCTGAGGTGGAGTGTGCCATTGAGAATCGGCTTTGTCGGCACCCTCGCAGAGCATAAAGGGGCTCATGTGCTGGTCGAAGCGGTCCGACAGATTCCTCGTGAGCGTGCTCTGGAAGTCTTGTTGTATGGGAACCTCGAGGGTTATCCAAACTATGTGGAAAAGCTGAAAGCTGCTGCCGGTGACGACCCCAGGATCAGATTTTGCGGCACCTTCCCCAACAGCGAGATCGGAAAGATCTTCGCTGCCCTTGACGTCCTTGTGGTGCCCTCCGTCTGGCATGAGAACACCCCCCTGGTCATCTATACGGCACAAGCGGCCAGGTGCCCTGTGATTGCATCCGACCATGAGGGGATCTCAGAGATTGTGCATCACGGTAAAAATGGCCTTTTGTTTCCGGCAGGAGACGCTCTCGCTTTAGCGCGCTTGATAGATTCGTTATCCGACGATCGCGATATGTTGAAGCAATTGGCTGCAAATGCGGAGCCGCCAAGGACGATCGAAGAGTATGTCTGTGATCTCGAGCAGATTTATAAAGAGGTCCTCTCGGAAAGGGGTGAACAATGAAATGTCTGATCCTTGGCGGAGGAGGGTTTTTGGGGTCGCATCTGTGTGATGCACTCCTGGCTGAAGGGCATTCAGTCAGAATCTTTGATCGCCCCAATCTGAAAAGATTTCGAGAGTTTTCAGCTGATGAACAAGTGGAGTGGGTAGAAGGCGATTTTGCCAACCAGGAGGACATCGCCCGGGCTGTTCCTGATTGTGATGTAATCTATCACCTCGTTTCAACGACCTTGCCAAAATCATCCAATGACAATCCCGTCTACGATGTTGAAACCAATATTGTCGGCACATTACATCTGCTTGAAGTGGCGCGTAAATCAACTGTCCGTAAAGTCATATTTATTTCATCTGGCGGGACGGTCTACGGGGTACCCAACAGTACTCCCATCAACGAAGAACACCCGACCAACCCGATCTGCTCGTATGGCATCAGTAAACTAACAATTGAAAAATACCTGAATCTTTACTACACCCTGTATGGTCTTGATTACTGTGTGCTGCGTTTGGCGAACCCTTATGGCGAGCGACAAAGGACCACGGTTGCCCAGGGGGCTGTGGCGGTTTTTCTGCACCGGGCGTTAAGAAATGAGACGATTGAAATCTGGGGTGATGGTTCGGTTGTCCGTGACTATATTTATGTTAGCGATGCTATCAGCCGCCATGGTGAAGGCGTTGTCATCGAACGGCAAGGAGAAGCTTTTTAACATAGGCAGTGGTCAGGGACAAAGTCTCAATAATATTCTGGATGCAATTGAGAAGGTTTTAGGCCTGCCGGTCTCCCGCTCTTATATGCGCTGGCTCGTGCGCTTGATGTGCCTGTCAGTGTTCTTGATATAGAAAAAGCCAGGAACAGTTTGCAATGGGAGCCAAAAGTTGCTTTCCGGGATGGATTGGAACGCACGGCACTATGGATGACAAACGAGGGAAACAGATAAGGCGTTTTGAAATAGCGTAGGTTGTGAAGAGGGGCTCTTTTTTAAAAAAATGGTAGATGGAAACCAACCTATAAAAACCCGTTACTTTTTGATTTGCTGTTTACTCTTGGCCTTTTTGAAGCTCGTCCTTGTTGGTGGCGAGGAAATTATCGCCAGATACCAGCCATTGGATGATTTTTGGCAAGTTATGGCGTCAAGCCGGGGTTATTGGTTCGGTTCAGGATACGATTGGACGATGTATGTCCATCTTCCTGTCTATTCGCTTTGGCTTGGATTTGTCCATATAACCGGGGTCCCGCTAAGGATTGCGACAGAAATAATTTTTCTCGCCTCGAGTTTTTTATTTGTCGTCTCACTTAGGAAGGTTGGAATCTCTATTTTTGCTGCAATCATTTCCTATGTATTAATTATCTTCCATCCGGCAAGTTTCGAAATTTTTAACTACACTTTGCCCGGCACCCTGTACACTTCAATTTTTTTGCTGGCCTTGGCGTCCGCTGCTCTACTTGTGGGTCAATCGAGACGGTGCAATGAATATAAAATGTGCCGTCTTCGTTGGTGTTTGTTTCGCCGTGCTATGGCATATCAGGAAAGAAAATATCCTGCTTTTGGCAATGTTGCTTGTCGTCTTTGTCTTCCTGTCCGTTGACTTCTGGCGCGAAAAGAGACTTGTCCGTCAGGCCATTTACAGAGCAGGCATTATACTGCTCATTCCCGTCCTGATGATTGTTGGTTCATCGATATTGGTCAAAACCGCCAACCTGGCAAAATTCGGCCTGTTTGTTGCGACGGAGATGGATGCCCCTGGTTATAAGGCTGCTTACAAGGCCTTGCTGCGGATAAAACCAGACAAGCCCATTCGTTTTGTCCCTGTCCCCAAGGATGTGAGATTTAAGGCTTATTCCGTAAGCCCGGCCTTTAAAGAGTTGGAGCCATTTTTTGAAGGAGAATTTGGCAGGGCAGCCGCTTCAGAAACCCGCAAATGGATGGGGATTGAAGATGAGATTGCCGCCGGGTGGTTCTATTGGGCACTTAAAAACGCTGCTGTGTTGGCTGGCCATCATGATTCGGCCGTGGCGGCAGATGACTATTTCCAGCAAGTCGCTGACGAGATTAACCGGGCAATCGACAACAAGGAAATAGAGAGTCGTTTTGTCCTTTTCAGCTTCCTCGATCCGGAAACATCCAACTGGTTGCCATATCTTCCGGCGTCCATAGGAAAAATCAGGGAACGCTTTATCTCTAGTGAAGAACCCTCGAGGGAACATGATGGTGCTGACCTCCGTGATTCTGTTCGCCGTGGTTTTGATGCAGCAGCTAACCGCCGAATTGCATTGATTCAAGGCCCGCCAGTCGTTCTTAGCGGTTGGATTTTTGCCAAAGGTGATGACATCACTTTAGTGGAGGTCCAGTCTGATGCCGGAAAGGTCCTTGGCTCGACTAATAAATTTACCAGTAGACCCGATGTCGCTAGCAGTTATTCTGGCCCTGGATATGGAGATGTTTCAGAAAAATCGGGTCTTAATCTGTTGCTAAATGTATTACCTGAACATCTCTCTAGTGCCCACTTTGTTGTGCATACCGGTAATGGAGGGGTCTTTGATATCCCCTTGCTAAGTATACAAACGGGTAAACCTTATGAAATAAATGACAAATTTTCTCGTAAGATCACCTTTGCCTTTGATGAGATGTCAATACCTGATGATAATCCCGAGAATGTTCAGAAATCTGTTAAAAGCTTTATTTGGGGAAGTTATGGAAAATTATTAGTACTACTAGAATGGGCAGGTTTGTTTGGAATAGTCCTTCTGGCTGTGTATCCAAAAAAAATAAATTTAAATATCTTTTTCCTTTATGTATTGATGGGCTCGTCAATTCTTTTGAGGGGAGGGCTATTCTCATTAATTGATGCATCTTCATGGCCAGGAGATCAAACAAGATACCTTTTTCCCGCAATGCAAATATATGGAGTGTTCCTTTTGATGTTGATAACAAATAAAACTAATATTTTTTCAAATATGAAATTATTTAAATACATTAAAAGAAATTTATCTTTTTTTATGGATGTTCAGTAGCCTGATGTTATTTAAGAACAAATTTTCAAATATCTATCAGGCTCATAATAGATTGCAGAGTGCAGATTCCCGTGCAGCATTTGTGCTAATTATCGCTGGAGTCTGTGTTGGGCTTGTATCTTTAACCAACGCAACACTTGTCTATGATGATATTGCGTTACCTGCAAAATTCAGTGATTTAGTCAGTGTGGACGGTTGGATAGGTGCTTTAACTCATCTTTTTTTCGGTTTTGATCTGCCAACCGAATACAGGACATATGGAGTCTCACGCACAATACAGTTTTTTCTTTGGTCTCTAGGTATTGATTCTGCCTCAGTATATTCAATATTTATTTCCACATCTCATGCAATATATGTTTTGGTCCTTTATGCATTGTTGATCAGACTGAAAGTTAAAAGGGTTTTTGCGCTCTCAATAGGCCTGATCTGGTTATTCTCTCCATTTATTTGGACATCTTGTTTCCATCATTATTCCTATGTGATATTGCCCGCTCAGTTAACTGTTATTGGCGCGTATCTTCTAGTTAAAGTAGAAAATTATAAGAGCTTATATTCCATTGCGGCCTTGTTGGGGTTCTTATTGGCTCTTACAGGAGAGTTTCATCTTGTTGCTGCTCCATCAATATTAATTTTAGTCTCTCTCGCTTCTGGCCGGAGATCTGCGCTACGCGGTGCTATTTTGACTGTGGTTTCAATGTGTTGTGTGATTATTGCGCATCATCAAATTTGGAGATCGTTCGCCGCAACAAACGATCAGCGTCACCGTTTTGTTTTAAGCCTTTCCCAAGATTTGAGTTATTGGAGTCATCGTATCGATGTTGCTTTAAAAGGCGTTGGTTTATCGGCGATTCAACAGCTTAACGAAATAATAGGTCATGAATATGCTTTGTTTTTGATTAATTTAATTATTTTCAGTCTTGTAATATTTGTTTGTTATCAATGGGTTTTTAGTGAGCAAAAAAATATCAACCCTGATAAAAAAATGTTTGAAAATTCCCAATTAATTTTTTCTGGTATTTTATTTTTAATCTCTTTCTTATATTTGTCTGTGTTTCTAGTAGTTACAGTTTTAACTGATAGTGTTTCACAAGTGATGTCCAGACGATATGGATATATCCCCTTTACGATATTTATTGCTTCTCTCAGTATTCCAGCTTCTGTAATTATTTGTTATAGGCCTATAAAATCACTTTCAATCATTTTAATGACAAGTTTATCGATCACACTTTTTGCTCATCATCAAGGTCTTATCCTTCCTCTGACAAGAACTGCTGATGCAAGGCTTTCTGAAATTTTTAGAAGTGTAATAGAAGATGAACCAAATAAACCCGTATTGCTTTTTAATGCTTTTGAAAAAATCTTTCCTGTTGCCCTTGATGGTGCTACACCAGGACCAGCTATGAGAGATTTAATTAGTGCTGAAGTATCTCAGGCAGTTTATGGAACATATTGGCCCGCGCAACAAAATCTCACTCGAGTTTTGGGCGTACCATATGTCTGTGAAATGGGAAGCGTACGACAAGACGGGACGCTAACCCAGATATGCCCCCCTTGGCAAACAAACCCCGGAATTATAGATGGCTCAAAAGTTATTATTATTGCAAATTTGGGGTTTGAGGAAAATGACCCTTTTGGAGAATATGTACGAGTATTTCGAGATTTTAAAGAATTCGAACCGTTTTTCTTCTCACGGCAAATCATTCGACAACTCGATTGGTCAGAATCCTTAGTAAGTGATGTTGTTGCAATTAATCTCGGAGCAAATAATTTGAATAATAGTCCCGATGTTTTTCCAGATAAACATTTTAATGATTCTCTGGCTCTCCCATCTAATAGTTGGCTTATAAATTATGGTTGGACGTCCGGTGATGATAGAACTTACAAACATCCTAGTCTTTCAATAAACTCGGACTATTACCGTTCAAATAGGAATGGCAATTTTGAATATGTATTAAAATTTTTAAAAGCTAATGTTGTTATTGATTTGGATTTCTGGGAGCTGTGGAACGCTAAACCAGGACTACGGAGATTTTATGTTTATGTCCGCTGGAATGAATCTGACTGGGTATCTCTAGGCGCGTTTGATCCAGCATCTATTAATGGGAATAAACCTTTTTCAATCCGATTAGCACGTCAGAACGCAGAATCATTTTCATTTAGATTGACATCGTCCGAAGAGTCAGCTGATATCCCTTTTATACAAGGGGTTCGATTATCTAAGCAAAATTCTCCCCGCGTAGCGTGGTAATTATTTTGTAAGTTGTGTAAGGAGCATAAATGAAAGGCAATAAAAAGATTGTAATCTTTGGCGCAGGGCCAAGTGGACTGACTCTTGCGCACGCCTTGTTGGATGCCGGCTGTACGCTCGACGACATTGTTGTCATTGAAAAACAGCCGATTGCAGGTGGCCTGTGTCGCTCAGAAATGGTCGATGGGGCACCGCTTGATATCGGTGGCGGGCACTTTCTCGATTTAAAGCGACAGGAAGTGCTGGACTTTCTGTTTCGTTTCATGCCGCGGGAGGAGTGGGACCTGTACGACCGTGTCTCGAAAATTCGCATCCGTGGACTGGAGATAGATCACCCGCTAGAAGCCAACCTTTGGCAGCTGCCGAGCGAAGTTCAGGTCGATTACCTTGAATCGATTGCGCAAGCAGGTTGTGTCCGCGGCGAGGCGATGCCGGAATCGTTCGCGGCCTGGGTTAGATGGAAGCTTGGTGATGTCATTACCCGGGAATACATGCTGCCGTACAATCGCAAGATTTGGTCTATGGATCCTGACCTGCTCGGCACGTATTGGCTGCATAAACTACCGAACGTCTCCTTTCGCGAAACGCTGTTGAGCTGCCTGGAAGGGAAACCGATGGGAGCCTTGCCTGCCCACGGAACCTTCTTGTACCCGAAAAAATTCGGCTATGGCGAGGTGTGGCGCCGCATGGGCGAGGCCCTTGGCGATTCACTCGTTACCAGCTGCCCTGTTGAGCAGATCGATCTGGCAACGCGTACAGTCAATGGCCGTTGGCAGGCAGAGACGATCATCTCCTCGATTCCATGGACTTTGTGGCCGAGCTTTTGCGATTTGCCAACAGAAATCCTGAATTCAATTGCAAGTCTGAAAAATGCTGCCATCGACGTCGATTACCACCCGGAAACCTTGAGCAGTAAGGCCCATTGGGTCTACGAACCAGACGAGTCGATTGCGTACCATCGCCTTCTGCTTCGAGCAAACTTCGTCCCAGGGTCTCGCGGGCACTGGACAGAGGCCAATGCCGCGCGATCCTTGCTCGCGGAGAACGTACGTTTTCATAACGAATTTGCGTATCCGATCAACACCCTGGGTAAACCGGAAGCTGTCGAGAAGATTCTTGCCTGGGGACGAAATAACGGTGTTGTGGGGCTCGGACGCTGGGGTCGCTGGGAGCATTTGAACTCGGACGTGGCAGTTGCAGAAGCCCTGCAAATGGCAAGTGAATTATGTGCTGAGGGGGTTGGATGAAAGTTTCGTTATGTTTGATTGTCTGGAATGAACTGCAGGGCTGCCAGGCAGATGTGCCAAAGCTGCCGCTTGACGCGTTTGATGAAGTTTTTGCTGTCGACGGCGGGAGCACCGATGGCACGGTAGAATATCTCGAAAGCCAGGGGATTCCCGTTCACCTTCAGCCTAAAAGGGGTTTGAACGCTGCTTACGTGCATGCCAATGACGTAGCAACAGGTGATGCGGTCGTCGTTTTTTTCGCTAAAGGGACGTTGCCGACAGAAGATTTGCGCAAGTTCAGACCCCTTTTCGAGCAGGGGAACGAATTGGTCATCGCCAGCCGGCAGCTGCCTGGTTCTGTTAACGAAGAAGATGCCCATTTTTTCCGTCCCCGTAAATGGGCGGTCCTTTGCCTGGCGGCTGCGGCCGCACTTGTCTGGCGCCGGGAAGGTCCCTGGGTACGCGATGTGCTGCACGGATTCAAGGGCTGGAAGCGCTCGGCGTTCCGTAGCATGAAGGTGCTCGACGTGGGGCTGTCGATTGACATCGAAATGGTTGTACGAGCATATAAATTGCGGATTCCGAGAATTGAATTCCCTACCCGAGAAACCGCGCGTGATTACGGCGAGACCCATTTCAAGATTTGGCCGACAGGCAAGCGCTTGCTTGCATACTTGTGGTTCGAGTTGAAACGGCGCGATTGATGGGAGAGATAAAAAGACAGTTTAGCTGGTTGCGTCGCATCGTAACGTCAATTTGGTTTAAATTGGCGGTCGCGGTCTGTATCCTCTGGCTGTTATTTCATTTTAACCGCATTGATCTTACGATCCTGCCATCGCTTGCTGACACCTGGCCGTGGCTGCTGGCTGCGTTTTTGCTCACCCTCCCTCCTTTCTGTATTGTCTCCTATCGATTTAAAGCCATCCTGTCCAGCCAGGGGATTGAGGTCCCCTTTCGTCAAGCGTTACGCTGGACCATGATTGGGTCTTTCTTCGATCTTGCTATGCCTAGTTCAAATGGCGGCGATTTTGTTAAGGCCGGCTATGTCGTTGCACATGCAGGCCCCGGATTGCGGACACGGGCAGTGATGGCGGTTGCCTTTGACAGGGTCATAGGGCTTTTGGGTTTATTCTTGCTCGCCACACTGGCCTGTCTCATTGGTTGGAATTTTTTGGAAAACTTGCCCGCCCGCCATGTCCTTCTTGGCATGACGCTTTCGGCCAGCGTCGGCCCTTTGATTGCCTTTCGCATAGCCGGTTCACGGCGCCTTTATAATAATCCTAAAATTAATAACTGGCTTTTGGCGAAAGCTTGGGGGCAGCGCTTAAAGCAGATGATCGGGGCCTTTAATGCCCTGCGTGAGAATCCAAAGGTTCTCTTGACCACTTTAAGTCTGTCTGTTTTGAATCATCTCTTTTGGTGTACTTCTTTATTGCTTATTTCCATTGCTGTTGGAAATGCTGTTTCACCACTCAAAGGGCTTATTGTCTTTCCCTTGGCAATCTTTGGTGGAGTGTTTGGCGTGGCGGGTGGTTTTGGCTTTGGGACGGCGGCCTTTGATTTTTTGCTCTCGCACCTGCTGTTGATTCAGAATGGGGCCCTGATTGGTCTGTTGTTTCAAATCGCGGGTGCTTTGTCTCGAATGTTAGGTTTACCGTTTTATTTAGCCGCAAGGCATGGCTCGCATGACGTGAATAATTTAAACTCTTCCTCGGTAAATAGTCGTGATGTTGATTGATGGGCTAGCTTCGAAAATAGTGTGCTGCTCTGATTGCTAATAGCTAAATCACATTGACTGTTAAATTCTCTGTTTGAATATCAGCCTGAGGTCTCCTATGGTTTCAGTTTGCATGGCCGTGTTTAACGGTGATCAGTTCCTTAGACGGCAACTGGATTCCATTTTGGTGCAACTCGCTGACAATGATGAAATTGTCATTGTCGATGATGCTTCAGATGATGATACCATTGCGGTTATCGAGTCGTTTCATGACTCCAGAATCCGTGTGTTTCGAAATGCAACCAATCTTGGCCCCTTAAAATCATTTGAAAAATCACTTGGCCGCAGCCAGGGGCGATTACATTTTTTTTGCCGATCAAGATGATTACTGGCTGCCAAACAAAGTTGCAATGGTTGTTGAGTCTTTCCGGAGCTCTAAAGATTTGGCGATTGTCACCGATGCCAAAGTCGTCAATAGTAAAGAAGAAATGGTTCATGAGTCCTATTTCCATTGGCGGAACAGTGGCCCGGGGTTGTTGAAGAATATCTATAAAAATACTTTTTTAGGCTGCTGCATGGCGATCCGCAAGGAGTGCAAAGAATTCCTTTTGCCGTTCCCGCCGTTTGCTTATATGCATGATCGCTGGATCGGTTTAGCTTGTACAGCAGTGGGGGAGGTCACTTTTCTTCCTCGGCAGCTAATGGTTTACCACCGTCATGAAAAGACCGTAACGAAGATGCAGCGCTCCGGGGCAGGGCAAATTATGAAATTGAGATTTTTTTTGTTTTTGTCTCTGCTGAGTGCTTCTTCGCGGTTGATACACTGGAGAAAAAAGTACTCTTCGGGTGCATAATCGCTATAAACTTATTCTAAACGGGTAGACTCAAATCGCTACAATGCGCGTACTTATGATCGTTGAGGCAGGAGGGGGAGTGGCCAGGCATGTGGTCGACTTATGCTCCGGACTCTGTGCCAAAGGTGTGGATGTCCATCTGATTTATTCTCCCAACAGGATGGATCCGGTTTTAGCTGAAGGCCTCAGCAACCTTTCCCTGCTCCCGGTTAAAATATATCCTGTTCCCATGGTGCATAAACCTGCATTCTCCGATTTCCGTGCATTATGGAAAATCCGCAAGTATGCAATAAAAATGGGACCGTTTGACATTGTTCATGGGCACAGTTCCAAAGGCGGAGGCTTGGCGAGGCTCTTGTTTTGTGCCGGGATTCAGGCGAAATGTTATTCTGCCCACGCTTTTATCACAATGAATCCTGGCCTCAGTTGGCTCGAGTCTACTTTCTATGCTTTTGCTGAGCGGGTCCTTGCTTTTTTGGGCGATACCGTAATCGCAACCTCCAAGGCTGAACAGGAACATGCTGAAAGTTTCCTCGGGATTGCATCTAAGAAGGTTTTTCTGATCCCAAACGGAATTGACATGCTCCTGGCAGATACACAGAATCTCAGGGTTGATTTGCGTCATGCCTGGGGAGTGTCTGACGCAGACGTTCTGGTGGGCACCGTTGTACGTTTTGTCGAGCAAAAGGCTCCAGATGTATTGGTCGAGGCGTTTGCAAAAGTCGCTCAACGTTTCGCAAATGTTCGCCTTGTCATGGTTGGTGATGGTCCTATGCAAGCGCAGCTTAAAAAAGTTGCGGAAAAATTGAATATCGCGCACCTTGTTACATGGCCCGGTTATGTAACAGAAAAGAAGCTGATGGAGGCTTTTGATATATTTACTCTTTCCAGTGATTATGAAGGCTTCCCTTATGTCTTCCTGGATGCACTGTGTGCAGGGTTACCTCTTGTGACCACCCAGGTGGGCGGTTCGGATATGGTGGTTGATGAGGGTGAGAACGGTTATATCGTCCCTTGCCGGGATGTAAAAGCAATGAGCGAGGCTTTATCAACATTAGTTGCCGACGAGAAATTAAGGAACCGGATGGGGGCCGCCTCACTGTTTAAAGCAAAAAGCTTCTCAGTGACGGAGATGACTGAAAAAACCCTGGATGTCTATAACTTCTGTATTGAGTTCTCGTGCGCAGGGAAAGACGTAGATTTTGCTCAAAGAACAAGCCAAATTACTGAACCGATTGACGATTACCTTTGATTTGTCATTGGTTGTGATTTCTTTTGTCGTAGCTTACTACGTAAGAAGTTTATACCTGTCTGCCGATATCGCCGGTATTTATCGTTACTCATGGATTTTATTGCCAGCATTGCCAGTCTGGTATTACCTCCTCGCAAAATACAATCTTTACAAATCAATTCGTCAAATCAGCTTTCTCGACCTGGCTTACCGGATTTTTTGTGTCCATTTTTTCTCAGGTTTCGTGATCTCTGCGCTGATCCTCTTTTTTGACCGTGACTTCTATAGCCGCAAATTGGTCCTTGCTTTTATTGCTACGGCATTCATTCTCATCCTGCTGGAAAGGGTGCTGCTTAAAGCGCTGCTGAGTTTCATTCGGCGTCGAGGTTTGAATTATCGTCAACTGCTTATTGTTGGCACGACAGAACGCGCCCAGGAGTTCATCAAGCTTGTTGAAGACCATGCAGACTGGGGCCTTCGTGTCCTAGGTGTCCTGCAAGTCGCTTCAGGTAGTCTCAAAAAGAATGTGTCCGGTCATAAAGTTCTGGGACGATTGGAAGATATTCTTGAGACCTGTAAATGTAACCCTGTCGACGAAGTGGTCTTTTGTCTCTCCCAAGACCAGTTCGTTGATATCGAGGAACATCTCAGGAGCTTGGAAGAACTCGGCATCACGGTGCGCATGGTGCTCGATTTTTACAATGTCGATCGCTATCAGAAGGGATTTAAGTTTTTTTCAGGGTTCTCTGCCAATATTAACTTTTCATGTGAAAAGCCTCGATGCACAACAGCTTTTCCTGAAGAGAATTGTCGATATATTGGGCTCACTCCTTGGTTTGATTTTCTTATTCTTGGTTTTCCCATTAGTTGCTCTGGCGATTAAAATTGAGTCTCCAGGCCCGGTTTTTTTCAGTCAACAGAGAATCGGACAGAGCGGCCGACCATTTCGGATCTGGAAGTTTCGTACGATGCACCACAATGCGGATCTTCAAAAAGCTCTCATCGAGGGTCAAAATGAAATGAAGGGCGCAATATTCAAGGTCAAGAATGACCCGCGCGTTACGTCCATCGGCAAGTTTCTGAGAAAGACCAGCCTTGATGAACTCCCGCAATTCTGGAATGTTCTGAAAGGAGACATGAGTCTGGTTGGCACCCGTCCGCCGACACCTGACGAGGTGGCAAAATATGAAAACTGGCATCGTCGCCGGATCAGTATCAAGCCAGGTATTACTGGCTTGTGGCAGGTCAGCGGCAGAAACCAGATCGATAACTTTGATGATGTGGTCAAGCTCGATTTGCAGTATATAGACAAGTGGAGTATTGGCTTGGATCTTCGGATTTTATTTAAAACAGTCTGGGTTGTTCTGACCAGCAAAGGCAGTTACTAGGAGTCTTTATTTTGATGAAGAGCATGACCGGTTACGGCAAGGGCGAAGCCCGGCAGGACGATATCACCGTCACCGTGGAAATCAAGACCGTGAATCATCGCTACGCTGACATCTCGATCAAGTTGCCACGCACTTTTCTGAGCCTGGAAAATGGGGTGCGCAAGCAGATCGGCCAGGCCCTGGGGCGCGGCAAAATTGATGTTTACGTGAATTACGAGCTTTCGTCTGTAGCCCAGGCAGTGCCGACGCTGAACCATGAGCTTGCTGCTGCTTATCTCCATTTGTTTACGGGCATGGCCCGGCAGTTCAATCTTTCGGAACAGGTAACTATCGGGCAGATTGTCAGCCAGAAGGACGTGCTCCAGGTCGTGGAGGCGGATATCGACGAGGCCACGCTCGCTGACTGCCTCGGTCGCGCTACCACAGTCGCCTTGGAGCAGCTGGTCAGTATGCGCCTGGCTGAAGGGGAGGAGACCCGAAGGGATCTGCAAGAGCGCCTGAATGCCGCCGAAAACATGCTGGCACAGATCGAAAAGCGTGCTCCCCAGGTGCCAGCTGAATGGCAGGGAAAGCTCACCGAGCGGCTGGCGAAACTTCAGCAAAACGTGGAATGGGATCCACAGCGGGTTGCCCAGGAAATTGCGGTTTTTGCCGATCGATGCGACATCAGCGAAGAGCTTTCCCGATTCAGGAGCCACCTGATCCAGTTTCGTGTGCTTTTTGATGATGTTGAACCCGTCGGCAGGCGCATGGATTTTCTCGTCCAGGAATTGAACCGTGAGGTCAATACCATGGGCTCGAAATCCAATGATGCGGAATTGACCAACACGGTCGTTGCCTTGAAATCCGAGCTCGAAAAGGTTCGTGAGCAGGTTCAGAATGTTGAGTGAGACAAAGAACCCGGGACGCGGGGCGCAGGACGCGCAAAGAAAAGGGATCCTTTACGTGATTTCCGCACCCTCCGGAGCCGGAAAAACTTCGATCTGCAAGAAAATCCAGGTTATGTTCCCAGACCTCCGGCAATCGATCTCTTATACGACGCGGGCCAGCGAGCCGGTGAGCGGGATGGTGTCGACTACCACTTCGTGGGTCGGGATGTGTTTGACAGCATGATTGCTGATGACGCTTTTGTCGAATGGGCTCAGGTGCATGGTAATTGTTATGGAACAGCACGTGCGACCTTGGAACAGGCCAGCAACGCGGGTGCCGACGTGCTGCTCGATATTGATATCCAGGGCGCCGAACAGCTGCGGCGCAGCGGGCTTGACGGGGTTTTCATCTTTATCCTCCCTCCTAATATGAGTGAGCTGCGCAAGCGCCTGGATTTCCGCAATTCGGATGATGAGAAGGTAATCGCACGGCGCATGCTCAATGCCGCCGGAGAGATCGCCGAAGCGGTCTCATTTCGATTACCTTGTGATCAACGACATCCTCGAACAGGCCGTTGACCGGGTCAGGTCGATCATGATCGCCGAATCAGCGAGAACCAAACGCGTTATTGATACTCTGCCGGAAGAATTCGGCTTGAAATAGAACGCTGAGCCGTATATCTTAAAGAAACTGAGAATTTATTATCAGCCGGTGCTGTCCGGCTGATGCAAAGTGAGGAAAAATGGCACGTATTACCGTAGAAGATTGTCTGAAAGCTGTTCCCAATCGCTTCCTGCTGACCATGGTGGCCACCAAGCGCGCCAAGCAGCTTTTCAAAGGGGCGGAACCGCTGATTGAGAACAAGTCCAAAAACCGCAATATCGTTCTGGCACTGCGGGAAATCGCAGCTGGCAAGGTGGATTTCGAAATCCCTGTACGCAAGCAGCCCTGAGGGGTTCTGCTCTAAAGTGCCCTGCCGGGGAACCCTGCACATTTTACGATGCCGGCCAGTCATGGCCGGCATCCCTTTTGTCAGCCTGAAAAAGTCACCTGAGCGTCGGTTATGATCCGCATCGACGACATCCTCGAAGCAATTCGTTCTTATCACGCCGAAGCCGATCTTGACGCCGTGCGCAAGGCCTACGTGTACTCTGCAAAGGTGCATCAGGGGCAGACGCGCCTTTCCGGCGATCCTTACATGACCCACCCGATGGAGGTCGCCGCCATCCTGACTCAGCTGCGTATGGACGTCCCGACGGTAGTGACCGGCCTGCTCCATGACACCCTCGAAGATACCCTGTCCACCGAGGCAGAGCTGCACCAGCTGTTCGGTGAAGAAGTGACCGAAATGGTCGACGGCGTCACCAAGATCAGCAAGATCACCTTCAAGACCAGCGAGGAGCGTCAGGCAGAGAATTTTCGCAAGATGCTTCTGGCCATGGCCAGGGATATCCGTGTCATCCTGGTGAAGCTCGCCGACCGCCTGCACAATATGCGCACTCTTGGCTACCAGCCGGTGGAACGTCGCCGCATGATCGCCCAGGAAACAGCCGATATCTACGCACCGCTCGCCAATCGTCTCGGTATCAGCTGGGTCAAAAGCGAACTGGAGGACCTTTCCCTCACGTATCTCGAACCAGAGGTCTACAAAGATCTGGCCAGGAAGGTCGCACAGCACCGGCGCAAGACCGACACCTACGTGGCTGATGTCAAAAAGCGTCTCGAGGATATCCTCAAAGAACACGACATCGATGGTCAGGTGCAGGGGCGTTTCAAGCATATCAGCTCGATTCACACCAAGATTCTCAAGCAAAAGATTGAATTCGAACAGATTCACGATCTTATTGCCTTTCGCATCATCGTGCCGAGCGTGCGCGACTGCTACGCCATGCTTGGTGTCATCCACTCTTCCTGGAAACCGGTGCCGGGGCGCTTCAAGGATTTTATCGCCATGCCCAAGGCCAATATGTACCAGTCGCTGCACACGACTGTTTTCGGCCCGGCCGGCCAGCGCATGGAGGTGCAAATCCGTACCGCTGAAATGCACCGGGTCGCCGAGCAGGGGATTGCTGCCCACTGGAAGTACAAGGAGGGCAAGGGGGGCAGTCGCACCGATGAGGGGCGTTTCGGCTGGCTCAGGCAGATGCTCGAATGGCAGAAGGAACTCAAGGATTCCTCAGAGTTCATGTCTTCGGTCAAGGTTGATCTCTTTCCGGAAGAGGTTTACGTCTTCACTCCGAATGGTGATGTCAAGGAACTTCCCAAGCAGAGCACGCCAATCGATTTTGCCTACAGCGTCCACTCTGATGTCGGCCACCGTTGTACCGGCGCCAAGGTCAACAGTCGTCTGGTGCCATTGCGAACCGAGTTGAAGAACGGCGATATCGTCGAAATCATCACCTCTGCCAACCAGACACCCAGCAAGGACTGGCTGAAGTTCGTTAAAACGTCCAAGGCGAAAAACCGCATCCGCAACTGGGTAAAAGACCAGGAGCGGCAGCAGAGCCTGGACCTTGGGCACGACCTTTTGGAAAAGGAACTGCGCAAATACGGGTTCAGCTACAATCGCGCGATCAACCTGGAGAGTATGAAAGAAACTCTGGAAGAGCTTGGCTACCGGAGTGTCGATGATCTGCAGGCGGCAGTCGGTTATGGTAAAATCACCTGCAACCAGGTGCTTTCCCGGCTCATCCCTGAACAGTTCAAGGCTGAGGCCCCCAAGCCAAGCCGTATAAGCCAGGTTTTTGGCAAGATTCGCAAGAAGCCGGATGAGGCCATCAGTGTCCAGGGACAGGAAGGGATTCTGGTGCGTTTTTCCAAGTGCTGCAACCCTCTGCCCGGCGATGAAGTCATCGGCTTCATCTCTCAGGGCCTTGGCGTGACAGTGCACGCAGCCGATTGTCCGCGCGTACTCGAAACCGATCCTGACCGGCGTATCGAAGTGACATGGAATCGGCAAAAGGGTGCAACACGACCTGTCAAGATCAGGGTCTACAGCGTCGACCAGAAGGGCATCCTGGCCTCTATCACCAAGGCCATCAGCAAGTGTGAAGCGAACATCCTGCGGGCCAGCGTCTATTCGACCGATGATGGCCGCGGTATCCACAGTTTCGAAGTGGATGTGCAGGATGTCCAGCACTTGACCCGGGTCGTAGAGACGGTGCAGAAGCTCAAAGGGGTCCTGCAGGTCGAGCGGGTCAGATTCGGACGTAAAAGTTGACGGTTCTAAGGAAAAAACAAGTTTGAGTGGAGGTGACACCCATGTTGAAAAAGCAGATTCAGACCAATGCCGCGCCGGCTGCTATCGGGCCGTATTCGCAAGCCATCCAGGTGGGCGACATGATCTTCTTTTCCGGGCAGATACCCCTCGACCCGAAAAGCGGTGTCATGGTCGCGGGGGGGATTGTTGAACAGACCCGCCAGGTCATGGCCAATATGCAGGCTCTGCTGCATGCTGCCGGGCTTGGTTTTGCCAACGTGGTCAAGACGACCATCTACCTGACCGACCTGGGCGATTTTGCCACGGTCAATCAAATCTACGGCGAGTTTTTTACCGATGTGCCGCCGGCACGGGCTTGCGTACAGGTAGCGGCGCTGCCCAAAGGTGCTGCGGTGGAGGTTGAATGGATTGCTGCGGTCTAAGGACCGCTCGCTTGCTTCTTCAGTGGATCGATAAAAAAGGGGCGTCCTGGTCGGGACGCCCCTTACGTTTACTGACAAGAAAATCTGCTCAGCAGGCTTTTTGCACGGCACCGGCACGAATGCAGCGGGTGCATACTTTCACGCTTCGTACGGAGCCATTCTGCACGGCCCTGATCTTCTGCAGATTAGGCTTGAAGATCTTCTTGGTCTTATTATGCGCATGGCTGACATTGCAGCCAGTCATCGGTTTCTTCCCACAAACATCACATACGTTAGCCATTGGTTCTTCCTCCTCTTGCGTTCTAAACAGGAGTTTCTAGCATGAATAAGAATGCTATGCAAGTGCTTTTCTTATTCTTTCCCATGAGGGCGACCGATTAGCAGATTTTCTGCCAGGGTCCAGCCGAGCAGGGCCGCCCCGGCAGCGCCCATTTCTGCGAGCAGAGCATAGTTGTCGGCACAGTAGAGATTGGTGTCGATGCGCAACGGCAAATTGGCCCAAACCCTGTGGTTTTTCTGCGCGGCTTGACTCCGCTTGAGGAGCACGGAGGTCCATCTGCATCAGCAAGCTGATAACGGGCGAAAGGGAGCGCCGGCTCAAGCTGTTTTCTCAATTGTGCTTCCTGCAGTTCGCCCGCACTCAGAATCAGACCGTAGTGTTGCGTATTGCTCTGCTCGATCGCCAAACGCAGCGGTCGTTCTCCGCCGCAAATAATGCGCGAGGCCACAAGCGGGGAGAGTTGGCCGGTCAGGGAACTGGTTGTCATTCTGGTCAAACGGTATGGCGAGGGGAGGGCCGATCCTTTCCCGGGAGCAAAATGGTTGTGCCAACGCGTATCACCGAGCAGGAAGTGGGTTGCCGTAAAATGGCCGCCGCCCTTGAGTTGTCCGCCGGTCCAGCGGGAACCGTCGTAGTCGATCCCCTCGAGGTCTTCGAGGGAGGCCTTTAAACCATGAAACTGGTCGAAGCGTTTGCTCAACAGCTGGCTGAAATCAGGTTCCTTGAGATTCTCCGGGCGCATTACCTGTGACCATAAGAGAGCGGCCTGACCGCGTGACAAGGTAGTGATTTGTTTCAGGGACAGCCCCTGCAGAAGGTCAGTGACGAAAGCTGTCGCTGCTTGCGGCAGCTGTTCGAGTGATTTCACTATTGGCGTGTCAAGTTCGGACCAGTTGACTTTGCGACGCATGCAAAGCAGTTTGAAACGGGCGGTTGCCTTGAGCGTTGGCCAAGGTAGGCCGCCATTCTCCCAGAGGACGTTCTCTACGTGGTCGCCCTGGGAGCGCAGCTCTTCGAACCACTGGGCGACCGCTGGGCCAAGTCTGCCAAACTCGCGGCAGAGTTCTTTGTCGATCGAGATATCGTTATTGAGAGTGACGCGGGCTTTAGCCGAGAGGACCTGGATGGGTTTCTGGGCAACGAAACAGGATCGCCCGCCGAGGGTGCCAAGGAGTTTCTCAAGAAACAGTGAAGAATGGAACCAGGTGGGCGCCGTTGCTTCCTCGTGTCGCAGGAAGAGCACCTTGCTGCCTTGCTTGGCGAGAAGTGCGGCGGCAATGCGGCCGGCCAAAGATCCGCCGATAATTGCAACATCGTAATGTTTACTGCTCATCTGTGTATAATCGCATGACTCGATCTGGAAATACCAGACCGGGAAAGATGGCCCGCCTGAAAAAACTCGGCTATAAGGACTGTGAAGCGGGATCTGTGTAACGCAAAGTTACAAAGGACACAAAGGCCATGGCGGTGAGGTCTTAATGCTTGTTGCCTACAGAAGCTCAGAGGTCTTCTTCCGAAATAACGTCAAGACCCGTCTGGATTAAAAGGGCGGCGGTCACCCCTGCACCCGGCACGCGTTCCTCACCCCGGTAAATCTGGTGGACACCGCATGACGGGCTGCGTTCCTTGAGCAGCGCGCGCTGACAACCGCTCAGCCGGGCGACCTGCAAGGTCACCTTCGCGCCCTGGCAGAAGACCTCGTTCATCGATTGGGAAGACGCCGAGATGACGCTGCCCTCTCCGCGCAGGACAGAATAGCCATCACCGGAATGGAAGAAAGTCTTGTCCCGTGGTGTTGACATGCCGGAAAGTTGCTCCGGGCAGACTGGCACGGGCGAGAGCTTTTCACGCTGCAGGTAGTCGATGACGGCCTGTGAACGCTTGGCTTTGCCGTCGTAGCGAGTCGGTAACCCGAGCAGGCAAGCGCTGACCAGGATCGGTTTGCGATTTTCTTCGTGGCTCATAAATGGGTTCAATCTTCTAGCGATGGGTTAACCAACGCTGACGTTGCTGAAGGGCAGGCTGGCAAAATGGTCACCTTTCGCCCATCAACACGAACCCGTCCTTCGGCAAGCAACTGGATAGCTCGTGGATAAATCCTGTGCTCCTGTTCTAGAATTCTGGCTGCCAGGGTGTCAGCCGTATCCTCAGGCAAAATTGGCACCACTGCCTGAATGAGGATCGGCCCGGTGTCCACTCCGCCGTCGACGAAGTGTACGGTACAGCCGGAAAAGCGGGCCCCGTAATCGATGGCCTGCTGCTGAACGTGCAGGCCCGGAAAGGCCGGTAGCAAGGCAGGGTGAATATTGATGACCCGTTCGGGAAAGGCGGAGATGAAAGTCGGCGTGATGATGCGCATGAAACCGGCCAGGACCACCAGGTCGGTCCGGGCTTCCTGCAGGGCTTTGACCACCGCGTTGTCGAAATCCTCGCGACGGGAGAAATCCCGATGGTTGATGCAGAGGCTCGGGATACCGACTTTGCCGGCGCGGGTCAAGGCACCGGCGTCAGGATTGTTGGTGATGACAACGGCAATCTCGGCAGCAAGCGAACCGTCCTGGCAACGATCTATAATTGCCTGCAGATTACTGCCTCCGCCCGAGGCAAGGACACCGATGCGCAATACTTTGGACATGGAGACGCTCCAGGTCGAGATGGTCTATGTTAAACGAGTTCCACCTGCGGGCGTTGTTCGTCACAGGCGGCAATTTCACCGATGATATAAGCTTGTTCCTTCAGCCCCTGCAAACGGGACAGGATGTCGTCGGCGGACGTTTTCGGCACCACGAGAACCATGCCGATGCCGTAATTGAAGGTGCGATAGAGCTCTTTCTCTTCAAGATTTCCGGCCTCGCGCAGGAGTTCGAACAATGGCAGCTTCGGCCATGAATCCTTGTGTATCATCGCTTTGCAGTGGCGGGGCAGGATACGTGGAATATTCTCCAGCAGCCCACCGCCGGTAATGTGGGCCATCCCCTGAATCTCGAAATCGCGCAGCAGGTTGAGAATCGATTTCACGTAAATGCGGGTGGGACGGAGCAAGGCCTCGCCGAGAGACTCGTTGAGCTCCGGCAGGACAGCATCAAGCCCTCCGGTGATGCGATCGTTGACAATCCGCCGGGCCAGGGAATAGCCGTTGGAATGCAGACCATTCGAGGCGATACCGATCACCAACTCGCCAACCTGGATAGTCGATCCGTCGATAATTGCGTCCCGATCGACCACCCCGACAGTGAAACCGGCCAGATCGTATTCCCCGTCACTGTAGAACCCTGGCAGTTCGGCAGTCTCACCGCCGATCAGCGCACATCCGGCCTGGCGACAGCCCTCGGCGATGCCCTTGACAATTTCGGCGGCCTTTTCCGGGGCCAGCATGCCGGTGGCGAGGTAGTCGAGGAAGAAAAGCGGTTCGGCGCCTTGGACGATGATGTCATTGACGCACATGGCAACCAGGTCGATACCCACAGTGTGGTGGCGGTCCATCTGGAAGGCCAGCTTCAACTTGGTGCCGACGCCGTCAGTTGAGGAAACCAGTACCGGCGATTTGTATTTATGGGCGTTCAAGGAGAAGAGCCCGCCGAAACCGCCGATATCAGTGAGGACTTCCGGGCGGCTAGTCGACTTGACGAGCGGCTTGATCATATCGACAAAACGATTGCCGGCTTCGATATCAACCCCGGCACCTTTATAGGTCATGCTGGAACGATCTGACAAGAGCGGTTCTCCTTAACAGTTGAAGACAGTATTCGAACGCTAAACATGAGGACATGCCTTAAGAGTGTGCAGGTTAGCGAGTATATCTCAAAATCGGGGGTTAATGGTGATTTTTTGGGCCTTGCGCTGTTGCTCGACATCTGTAATATATGCGCGCGGGGTTTCCCGCCCCCATCTGTTTTACGTAGGGCTATTAAATAAATCACCCCCCTGCAGGTTGTCAATTGCAAACCTTGAAATCAGGCAGTAATCTCCCTCTTTACAGCTCGACATTGGTGGCCTATTATGAACCGCCACTTTATTGCGGTCATGGTAACAGAGAAGCTGGATTTCGATGCATATCAACCTTGCAACCAATTTGCCTGACGGTGACAAAATTGCGCCGTTGCGGCGAACCGATCTTGCCGCCGTACACAAATTAGAATGTGCCAGTCAGTCGGACCCGTGGAGTTTGCAGCACTTTGCCGATGAACTTGACAATCCGGTTGCGTCGGTGGACCTGTACTGGTGCCAGGAAGAACTGGCCGGATTCCTGTGCAGCTGGTTGATTGCCGGCGAGTTGCAGATCCAGAACCTGGCAACCTTGCCGCGCCTGCGCCGCCGCGGCATTGCCGTGCACCTGCTCGAGCATGTCATCAGGCGCAGTCGGGCTGCGGGTTTGATGTCGATCTGGCTCGAGGTGCGTCTCAGCAATGCTCCGGCGATTGCTCTTTACGAGCGTTTCGGCTTCTCGGCTTGTGGCAGGCGTTCCGCCTATTATCCGGATGGCGAGGATGCCTTGATCATGACATACCATGTGGTCCCTGCTTAACTGGTGCCGGGGCCTTATTCAGGAGTGTGACGAAACATGAAGAATTACAGGACCAAGATCATTTCTAACCAGGAGATTTCACCCGGATATTTCCGGATGAAGATTTTCGCTCCCGGTTTTGGCGAAAACGCCCATCCCGGCCAATTTATCATGTTCCGGGTGCAGCGTTCGCTGCCGCCCTTGTTGCGCCGCCCGTTTGGGATTTTCCGTACTGGCTTTCTGCCTGCCGATTGCGACGGCCTGCCGCCAAAAGAATTCGTCGAGATCGTCTACAAGGTTGTTGGCAGTGGCACCACGATCATGGCGGAACTGCACGAAGGCGACCGGGTGGAACTCCTGGGCCCTCTGGGCAACGGTTTCGATTGCAAGTCATGCCAGGGTGAGAAGATTCTGGTCGGCGGCGGCATCGGCCTCGTTCCCCTGTACATGCTTGCCGATGAGCTGGTTGCCAACGGTTGCAGTGTCCGGCTGCTGATGGGTGGTCGCACACGCGACGACATCTTCGCCGTGACCGAATTCGAGCGGCTCGGCGTGGAAACCTATGTCTCCACCGATGATGGCAGCCTAGGTGAAGAGGGTCTGGTCACCCAGGTCCTGGTGCGCAAACTGCAAAAGTTCCCGGGGGCAGAAGTCTTTGCCTGTGGACCGATGCCGATGCTCAAGGCGTTGCACGATATCTGCCTGGCCAGCAAGACGCCGCTACAGGTTTCCCTGGAGGAGTCGATGGCTTGCGGCGTCGGTGCGTGTCTTGGCTGCGTCGTCAAGGGGGCCGGGCATACTGAGGAGAATCCCAGTTACCTCTGCACCTGCAAGGTCGGGCCGGTTTTCAAGTCGCAATACCTCGATTGGACGGCCCTGGGACAGACTGATATCAACTGCGGGGGGTGCGCCTGATGAAAGAGCTGACCAAGACAGTCGTCAAGCGACCCAACATGATCGTTGATATTGCCGGGATCAAGCTGCGCAACCCGGTCATGCCGGCTTCGGGCACCTTTGGTTATGGTGAAGAGTACGCGCCTTTCCTCGACCTGGAAAAGATCGGCGCGATCGTTACCAAGGGGCTTTCCCTCAAACCCAAGGCGGGTAACCCGACGCCGCGCATCGCCGAAACGATCAGTGGCATGCTCAATGCGATCGGTCTGCAAAATGTCGGGATAGATGCTTTTGTCAAATACAAGATGCCTTTCCTGCGCACCGTCAATACTCCGGTGATTGCCAATTTCTTCGGCAACACCCTCGAAGAGTACGCTGAAGTTGCCAGGCGCCTCAACGACATCCCCGAGATCGCCGCCGCGGAGCTGAATATCTCCTGCCCGAACGTGAAGCAGGGTGGCATCGTCTTCGGGACCGACCCCAAGGCGGCCAGCGAAGTCGTTACCTTGGTGCGCAAGCAGCTGCAAAAGCCATTGATTGTCAAACTGACACCCAATGTGACCGATATCACGGTCGTTGCCCGGGCGGTCGAAGAGGCCGGTGCCGACGCCATCTCCTGCATCAATACGATTACCGGTATGTCGGTGGATGTGCATACGCGCAAGCCGCGCCTTGCCAACCGGACCGGGGGGCTGTCCGGTCCGGCGATCCGGCCGATCGCCGTGCGTATGGTCCACCAGGTTGTGCAGGCCGTCTCGGTGCCTGTGATCGGCATCGGTGGCATCGTCCGACCGATGGATGCCCTGGAGTTCCTGATTGTCGGCGCCAAGGCGGTCCAGGTCGGCACGGCCAATTTTGTCGATCCGAGTGCAATGCTGTCGATCATCGAGGGGATCGAAGCGTTCTGCATCGATGAAGGGATCGACGATATCCACCAGCTGATCGGCAGCCTTAAAATTTAAAACCGGGACGCGAACCGCGGAACCCGGTTCGCGCAAATCTGAAACCGAAAGCTGTAGAAACTTGACACACCTTCTGACTTATACGCTTAAGGCCTGCCGCGCTGGGTTTGAGTGATAGTATTGTATATAGGCCATTCGGAATGATGACTTTGAATTTTACGCGTTCCGCGTTCCGCGTTCCGCGACCCGGGTTTTAAATGGACGTCATCACGACCCATATCAACGCCGATTTCGATTGTCTCGGATCGATGATTGCTGCCAGGCGACTCTATCCGGATGCCGTCATGGTGTTTCCCGGCGGTCAGGAGCGCAGCCTGCGTGAGTTCTTCCTGAAGAGCGCTCAATATGCTTTCGGTTTCAAACGTGTCCGTGATATCGACCTGCAGGAGATCACCCGTCTGGTCCTGGTCGATGTCAGCCAGCCCTCCCGTATTGGTCCCTTTGCCGCAGTCGCAAAGCGGCCCGGGGTCGATATCCACATCTATGATCATCACGCGGCTAAATCAGGCCGCCTGCAAGGTTCACTTGAGCATATCGAACCGGTCGGCGCAACGGTCACCGTCTTCTGTCATCTCCTCATGGCCAGACAGGTCGAACTGAGCGTTGACGAAGCGACCATGATGATGCTTGGCCTCTATGAAGATACCGGCAGCCTGACCTTTCATACGACGACAGTGAAAGATTACCAGGCCGCCGCATATCTCCTGTCAAACGGGGCCAACCTCAACATCGTCGCCGACCTGATCACCCAGGAACTGACCCCTGACCAGGTCCGGCTGCTGAATGACCTGATCGCCAGTAAAACGATTCTGAATATTCGGGGGATCAATATCGCTATCGCCCATGCCTCGATTGACCATTTCGTCGGCGATATAGCCACTCTGGCGCACAAGCTCAAGGATATGGAGAATCTTGACGCGCTGTTCGTTATCGTGCGCATGGAGAGCCGCATCTTCATGGTCGCCCGTTCGCGGTTGAAGGAAGTCAATGTCGGCGATATCCTGCAGGATTTTGGCGGCGGCGGGCACCCCTCGGCGGCCTCATGCGCAATCCGGGATCTGACCCTGCTGCAGGTGCTGGAACGCCTGCCGACCATCCTGCAGCAGCATGTCCAGCCGCAGTGGCAGGCCGGCCACCTGATGTCGACCCCGGTCAAGGCGGTCTTTGCCGACGATTCCATTGCAGCGGCTCACCAGATTTTGTCCCGCTACAATATCAACACGGTACCGGTCCTCGAGGGACAAAACGTGGTTGGAATCCTCTCACGACAACTCGTCGACAAGGCGGTCTATCACGGCCTGCAGAAGCAACTGGTCAGCGAGTTCATGACCAGCGATTTCCACCGTGTCACGCCGCAGACGACGATTGAGGCGCTCAAGACCCTGATTGTTGAGAGCAACCAGCGCTTTGTCCCGGTGGTGGCTGACCACAAGCTGGTTGGGGCGGTCACCCGCACCGACCTGCTGCGGCACCTGGCCAGCAGCGTCGGCACGCCGCCGCGTTCCGGAGAACGCGGCCTGGTTAGCCGTGGTGGCAGAAGCTACAAGGCGGCGCAGATTCAGCGACTGATCCGCAACCGCCTGCCCAAACGCATTCAAGACCTCCTGGCGCAGCTCGGTTTGGTCGGCGACGAACTTGATGTCAACGTGTTTGTCGTGGGCGGTTTTGTGCGTGACCTGCTCTTGAGCAAAGAGAACCTGGATCTCGACATCGTCGTCGAGGGCGACGGGGTTGCTTTTGCCGAGGCATTTGCGCGCGGCAACAATTGCCGGGTTCGCGCTCACCGTAAGTTCGGAACGGCCGTCCTGATCTACCCGGACGGGTTCAAAGTCGATATCGCTTCAGCGCGGATGGAATACTACCTGAAGCCCGGGGCCCTACCCGACGTCGAACATGCCTCGGTCAAGATGGATTTGAGCCGCCGTGATTTTACCATCAACACCCTGGCGATCAGCCTGAACCGTTCCGTTTACGGCGAACTGCTCGACTATTACGGCGGGCAGCGCGACATTGACGACAAGGCGATTCGCGTCCTGCATAACTTGAGTTTCGTCGAAGATCCGACGCGCATCTTCCGCGCTGTGCGTTTTGAGCAACGCTTGGGCTTCCAGATTGGCAAACAGACTGAACACCTCCTGCAGAGCGTGGTAAGGCTCGGGCTGCTGGAAAAAGTCAGCGGCAAGCGCCTCTTCAACGAGCTCTTCCTGATTTTAAATGAACACCAGCCGCTACCGGCCATCGCCCGTCTGGCACGCCTCGATGTTCTCAGGTACCTGCATCCGGCTTTGACCAGCAAGATTGATTATTCGAAGTTCTTTGACGAGGCAAGGCGGGCCATGGATTGGTACGACCTGCTTTACACGGGGCATCCCTGTGAGCGTTGGCTCTGCTACTTTCTGGTGTTTACCGCGTCGCTGGACCAAGCCGGGATGAAACGCCTTTGCGGGCATCTGCAGATTATGCAGCGCTACCATGACATCCTCAATACACAGCGCAGTACCGCCATGGGAATATTGAAACGGCTGGAAAGACGCCGGACGGATATCCGGCAGCCCCGGTCCAGCAACTTGTACCGCTGGTTTCAGCCGTTTGCTTCGGAAATCCTCCTGTTCTTGATGGCCAGAACTCGGCAGGAGCATGTACGACAGTGGATATCACGCTATATCACTCACCTGCGCGACGTTAAACCGATTCTCACCGGCCATGACCTTGGCAAGCTCGGTGTCGTTCCCGGGCCTCTTTATCGAATCATCCTTGATGACCTGTTGGCCGCGCGCCTCGACGAACGGGTGGTTACAGCGGAGGATGAGAAGGCACTGGTGCTGCGTAAATACCGGAACTTGGGACGCCGGACGCAGTCAGAAAGCTAAGGGGGGCAGCTCTACATATTTCACAAAAACAGCAACATCACTCTGCGTTCTATCAGCAGCGTTCTTTGGGAAGTCGACAGCCTGAAGAAAGGTTTCATGTTTTATCGGAACACTTAATCATGCATTGTCAATCAAGCCCATTAAAATCAATAAGTTACGTTATTTGTTGGGGTTGGTTGGCATTGACTTGACCGACGGCATCTGTTAAAAAGACCCATCCTCTTTATGATCGGCTGAAACCATTTTTATGGAACATATCCTGCTCAAAATTTCGATCATGCTGGTTCCCGCCTTGCTGGCTGTGACCATGCATGAGGTTGCGCATGGATTCATTGCCGAAAAACTTGGCGATCCGACTGCGAGACTGCTCGGTCGCCTGACCTTGAATCCGATCAAGCACCTTGATCCCATCGGCACGATTGCACTGTTGGTCTTCGGTTTCGGTTGGGCGCGGCCCGTCCCGGTCAATTCGAATAATCTGCGCCGCACACAAAAAGATATGATCTGGGTGTCACTCGCGGGTCCTGCGGCGAACCTGATGCTGGCGCTCTTTTCAGCGCTACTGTTGCGTGTTGTAGTCTATGTGGCCGCCGCGCTGCCCGAGCAAAGCCCTGTCCTCACCATGATCAACCCGGTTGGCCTGATGGCCGCCTTCGGCCTCTACATCAATGTCATTCTCTGCCTGTTTAACCTGTTGCCGATCCCGCCTCTCGACGGCGGCCGGGTTCTGATGGGGATTTTGCCGGAGCGTCAGGCGTTGATGTTGCGCCGCGTCGAACCTTTCGGCATGTTGTTGATCGTGTTCCTGATCTTCGGCACGTCGATTTGGAAGACAGCTTTCGGTCCAGCGGTTCACCAGGTGGTGGCGATGCTGGCCGGGCCGCATATGGGCGTGGTCGAGCAGACTATGCACCTGCTCTTCTATCGGTGAGCTCCGCTATGAACAGTTACGACATTCATTTGGAGAATTTCGAAGGGCCGCTTGACCTGCTGCTGCATCTCATCAAGAAGAACGAGATGGATATCTATGATATCCCCATGGCCTTGATCACCCGTCAGTATCTGGCCATACTCGATGCCATGAAAACCCTCAATCTCGATGTCGCAGGAGAATTCCTGCTCATGGCTGCAACGCTCCTGCACATCAAGTCGAAGATGCTGCTGCCGAAGATCGTCGAAGAGGACGTGGAAGACGAGGAAGAGGACCCCCGTGCAGAGCTGGTGCGGCGGCTGCTCGAGTACCAGAAGTACAAGCAAGTCTCACAGACTCTCGAGAACAAGCCCCAGTTGGGCCGTGACCTTTTTGCCCGCGTCGCCCCTGAACCAGAGGTTCTAGAGGAGTCCGAGACAGGTTTTGTTGCGATTGGCCTATTTGACCTCCTGGCCGCGTTGCAGGACGTCCTCAAAGAAAGCCCCGAGGAGCTTGTCCATGAAATCAATATGGAGCAGCTTTCCATTACGGATCGGATCAACATGATTCTCACCCGCTTGCAGGGGCAGGAGAGCCTGGCCTTCGGTGACCTTTTCAGTGGCGGCATCAAGCGCAACGAAATGATCGTCACCTTCCTGGCGCTGCTGGAGCTGGTGAAGCTGCGCATGGTTCGTTTCATGCAAAATGCCCATAACGGAACCATCTGGCTCTTCCCGGCTGTTGTGCTTGAAGAAACTGATGTCCTGGACGTTGGAGAAGAATCCCTTGGATACTCTTGAACTTACTCCGCTGGTCGAGGCCCTGATCTTTGCTGCCGACGGGCCAATCAAGGTTGAGCGCATGGCCGAGGCACTGGATCTGCCGCAGGCTGATATCATGGCTGCGATCGGGGCGTTGGAGAAGGATTATGCCGAGCGTCCGCGCGGCTTTTTCCTGCAGCTGGTGGCGGGCGGTTATCAGCTGAGGACCCGCCCTGAATACGCTGATTCCCTGAGAAAACTCGGTCGCAGCCGACCGTTCAAATTCTCCCGGCCTGCATTGGAGACGCTTGCCATCATCGCTTACCGACAACCGGTCACCCGGGCAGAAATCGAGTATCTGCGCGGCGTCGATTCCGGCAGCGTGCTCAAGACCTTGTTGGAAAAACGCTTGTTGCGAATTTTGGGAAAAAAGGACGTCCCCGGCAAGCCGATGATCTACGGCACAACGCGCGAATTTTTGGAACTGTTCGGGTTGCCGGATCTTTCGGCGCTGCCGACGTTACGCGAGTTCAGTGAACTGGTCCCCGAACAGGATAACGGCGCGGATGTGGAGGCTCTTCCTCTGTTGATCGATGAGGATGCAGTGAGTGGTGTTGCGCTAGAGGAATTTGATCCTTCGTCGGAAGAGGCGTGACAGTCGATATCAGCCTGCCGAAGAGATGATAACGATAATTGTTTTCCATGAAAAAAAACAGGCCGGCAACCATGAGGTTGCCGGCCTGAAACTCTTGCGCGAAGAATGTCTTATTTACGACCAGCGCGCTTGGAAGCCTTGAGCGGGTTGACTTTGATGTCCTCGATCTTGACTTCGACCTTGCGATGTGTAGCAAAGTTGCACAGACCTGCCGACCATTTTTTGAGCGGCGAAGGGGCCTTGATGCAGACCGGGCCAATGGTGCCTTCGACGATATGATCGCAGCCTTCGCACATTTCGATGACGTTCTGGCAGCTGCCGCCTTCAAAGACGCAGCCGTTTTTGCTCCAGAAAGTGCACTCTACACCGGGGAGAACTTTTTGACACTGCATGGGGTACTCCTTTTTATGATGCGTGTTCTGGTTTCCGAGACCGGATTTCTACATCCTTTTGCCAATCCGTGTCAACCCTAAAAGGCATATGATCTTGTATGTTGACCGAAATTCCCGGATTGGGTAGTGTGCCGACATGAATAATCCAAACGAAAAAAGCCAGCACGACTGGGATTCAATTTGTCGTCGATGCGGGCGTTGCTGTCACGAAAAGATTGATTTCGAAGGCAGGATATACTACACCGCAATCCCCTGTCAGTTTCTCGATACGCAAACCAAGCTGTGCCGCGTTTATGCTGAGCGTGACAGGCAACGCCCAGGCTGCGTTCGCCTGACAGATGCAACTCTGGCCAAAGGCTTCCTGCCGTCAGATTGCCCCTATGTTGCTGAGGTCACCGACTACCCGGGGCCGGTCATGCCGGAAGATAACAATTGATAACAGGTGGATGCATGAAGATATCAAATGCTAATGAGTCATCAAGAGACAAAGAGCAGATGTTTCTGCCTCCAGTGAGTGTTTTCTTTACGACCTCCTTTAACCTTTGCGTCTTTGCGTTAAAATATCTTGCACACGCGACATCTGTCCGGGTCGCCAACATGTCTTCTAATTAACCACATCCTTTGCAGGAGAAATTCATGCACCAGATCAAGTTTGGCACCTCCGGTTGGCGCGGCATCCTGGCCGAAGATTTCACCCTCGAAAACGTTCGCGTTGTCACTCAGGCTATTGCCGATTTTCTGCGCGCGGAGAAAAGCAGCACGGCGGGGCTGGTGGTCGGTCACGACAGCCGTTTTTTCGGTGAACGCTTCGCACGGGAGTCGGCCCGGGTTCTGGCCGGGTCAGACGTGCCGGTCTTCATCTGCAAACGCGATACTCCCACGCCGGTGATCGCCTATGAAATCATGCGGCGCGGCACGGCCGGGGCGATTAATTTTACCGCCAGCCACAACCCCTACGAGTACAACGGCATCAAGTTTTCGACCGCGTGGGGCGGCCCGGCGCTGCCGGAAGTGACGAGCGAGATCGAGCGCCTGGCCAATGCCATGCTCGGCGAGGTCTGCTATCGCGACATGCCTCTCGACCAGGCGGTGCGTGCCGGCCTGGTCGAAGAGATCGATCCCATGCCTGACTACCTGGACGCACTGCGCCGCAAGGTCGACCTCGAGGCGATCGGCCGGTCGGGAATGACGCTGGTCTTTAACCCGATGTACGGCGCCGGGCGCGATTATGTCGATCGCCTGCTGACCGAATCCGGGCTACTGGTGCAAACAATCAATGGCACCCGCGACCCTTACTTCGGCGGCTTGCCCCCTGATCCCGGACCGACCCACCTCAATGATCTGATCAAGCGGGTCATGAGCGACAAGCGGATCGTGCTCGGCCTGGCCACCGACGGCGACGCTGATCGTTACGGCATCGTCGATGCAGATGGAGCCTTCATCGAACCGAACTACATCCTCGCGCTGCTCTATGACTATCTGATCCGCAGGAAGGGGGAGAAGGGCGATGCCGCCCGTTCGGTTGCCACTTCGCATTTCATCGATGCCGTGGCCGCTCATCACGGCTATGCTGTGCGCGAGACGCCGGTCGGCTTCAAGTACATCGGCGAATTCATCCGTGACAACCAGATCGTCATCGGCGGCGAGGAGAGCGCCGGTCTGAGCCTGCGCGGCCACGTGCCCGACAAGGACGGGGTGCTGGCCTGCCTGCTGGTTGCCGAAATGGTGGCTGTCGAAGGCAAGACCCTCGGCCAGCTGCTGAAAGACCTCTATCGCCGCGTCGGCGAGTTTCACACCGAGCGCAAGAACCTGCGCCTTTCCATGGAACTGGCCGGCAAGATCGGCGACAAACTGGTCTCACCGCCCGATCGCCTGGCCGGCAAAGCGGTCAAGCAACTGATCACAACCGATGGTGTCAAGATCATCCTCGAGGACGGCTCCTGGGCGCTGTTCCGCAAGTCGGGGACCGAACCGGTGGTCAGGGTCTATACCGAGGCGGGCAGTGCGCAGGAGTTGGATGCCTTGACCGCTGCTGCGGTCTCGTTCGTGGAAGCTTGAACGTATGATATGCAGGCATTTGACAGTCATATGGCAATGCATCTAACATGAACCCGATGATTTGAAAGGCACGTGTCGGATGCATTGCTACCAGCTCTCCCCCCATGTTTACCTGGAATCCTTTGACGAGGATGTGGTCATGCTGGTTGCCGACCGTGACGCATTGATCACGGTCAATCAGGCGGCGGCGCAGGTTTTTATTCTGGCCCGGGAGTCTGTCGGTGACGGGGCGTTCAACCGCAACGATTGCATCAACTTTCTCGTGGAACATTATGAACTGACCAGACCGGATGCCGAGGTGCAGATGCTTGCCTTGCTCGGTTTCGCCCTGAATCATGGCCTGGTCTTGAAGAGGCGTGCGGCATGATTACACCCAGAAATCCGGAGGGTTGTTTTTGATGGATGACAAGCTGAACATTGACCTGGAGACGCGCCTGGCCGTCAATCCCAACCTGGTGTTGCGTATCGAGGATGATGATTGCGCACTGCTATTCGATCCGGACAGCGGCAACGTGCAGATGTTCAACCAGACGGCAGTCGAGATCTGGCAGCGGCTCGATGGCCAACGCAGTCTGCGGCAGGTCCTTGAAAGCCTCAGGGACGTTTACGACGGTATGGATTCCTCTGCCGATCAGCAGATTTTAGAGCTGGTCGACGGCCTGGCGAAACTCGGTGCGGTCGGGGTCTGGGAGCAGACCTGATGCCCCGCAAGGTTATGCGCACCCCGCGCACTCTCGATCTCGAGATTACCTCGCGCTGCAACGCCTCGTGCAGCTACTGCTACTATCTCAACAATCCTGACGTTGTTTACACCGATCTGCCGACCGAGCGCTGGCTGTCCTTCTTCGCAGAGCTGGCCCGCTGCCACGTAATGGAGGTCACTCTCCAGGGTGGGGAGCCACTGCTGCGCCCAGACTTTCTGACTCTGGTTGACGGGGTTGTGACCAACCGGATGCGTTTCGGCGTTTTGACCAACGGCAGCCTGATGACCTCCGAGATTGCGGCCCATCTCAAGGCCACCGGTCGCTGCAACATGGTTCAGGTCTCCCTCGACGGCTCAACGGCCGCGATTCACGAGAGCCTGCGCGGCACTGGCACCTTCGCGCCGGCGGTCGCAGCGATTCAAATCCTGCAGGCGGCGGCGCTCCCTGTTACAGTTCGCGTGACCGTGCATCCCGGCAACATCGACGACCTGCCGGTGCTGGCCCGCCTGTTGCTCGATGAACTTGGCCTGCCGTCGTTTTCCACCAACGCCGCATCTTCTTTGGGGTCTTCCGGAAAATATGCACCGGACGTCCTGTTGCAACCGGAGCAGCGCCTGCAGGCCATGCATCTCCTGGCCGAGCTCGACAACGCTTATCCCGGGCGTGTCCAGGCCAATGCCGGTCCCTTGGCCGACTGGCACGCCTTTCATGCCATGGAAGATGCCCGACGCTCCGGGCAGCCGATCCCAGGCCGCGGCCAGCTGGTCGGTTGCGGCTGCATCTTCACACAGCTCGCGGTACGCGCCGATGGCGCCATTATCCCCTGTGTCATGCTGCCACAGCTGGTGTTGGGATATATCGGGCAGGATGACCTCGCCGAGGTCTGGCAATCTTCTGAAGCGCTGAAAAGCATGCGCGAGCGGGTCCATATCCCGCTGCAGTCTTTTGCAGAATGCAACGCCTGCGACTGGCTGGAGAGCTGTACCGGAAACTGCCCGGGCACAGCCTTCACCCGTACTGGCGAGATCCATCGACCTTGTCCCGAGACCTGCCTGAAACGGTTGATCAACGAGCTCTCCGACCGGGGTTTGGCAATATGAGTGTGCCGTCTGCCAGCACTCCGGACCTGACGACCTTCTACGTTTATCTGACCAGCGGCTGTAACTGTGCCTGCCGGCATTGTTACTTTGTCACGAACCGGACGGTACAGGGTGATTCCGGCAAGGCCCTTGATCCGGATTGCCTGCGTCACGCTATTACTCAGGCGTTGCCGCTGGGTCTGCGTCATCTGAAGTGGACCGGCGGCGAGCCGACCCTGCACCCCGCTTTCAGGGATTTTCTGCATCTGCAGAAAGAGTTCGGCCTAGCGGCCAACCTCGAGACCAACGGTTTGCTGGTCGATGACCCGCTGGCAGAGTTGATGATGGCTTGCGGTGTGAACCAGGTTTCGGTCAGCCTGGATGGCGCCCGGGCCGAGACACATGACGCCATCCGCGGAATCCAGGGAGGGTACGAGCGCACCCTCAGGGGGATCCGTGCTCTGACCTCTGCCGGTTATGCCCCTGAGATGATCCTGACCCTGCAGCGGGAGAACGTCACAGAACTGGACGACTATCTCGTCCTTGCCGCCGACCTCGGCGCCGGCGCCGTCAAATTCAATATCCTACAGCCCTTTTCCGGCGACACTCATTTGGCGGAGGAGGGGCACGTCCTCAGGGTGACCGAGCTGGTCGAACTCGCGCACAGGCTGAATGTCTCCGCTGACGTTAAAAGCACAATACCGGTATCGATGGATGTCCCCTGGGCCTTCCGCCCGCTTTCGAAGATCGTTTCGGGCGACCGCGACGGTCGGTGCAATATCCTGCACATCCTGGGAATTCTTCCCAATGGCGAATATGCCTTGTGCGGTGTCGGCCAGCATTTGTCCGAGTTGGCGATGGGCACGATCATGGCCTCGGGCCTGGCAGAGGTCTGGGGCAATCACCCGGTGCTGGTGAGCCTGCGGAAAGGCTTGCCGGGGGATCTGCAGGGGGTCTGTGGCGACTGCCTGATGAAAGGTTCCTGCAGGGGGAGTTGCGTAGCCAACAATTATCAAGCCGGTGCTGATCTCTTCGCCCCGCACTGGTTCTGTCAACAGGCTGTGGAGGCCGGCATTTTTCCGACGACAAGGCTTGTAAAAAAGGTAGATAAACTATAAAATATGTTCAATTTACAATGAGGAGTTGAAATGTCCGGTAAGAAAGAATGGCAGGCACCACTGATCAGATCCATCGATCAACTCGGTACGGTACTGGGTGGGACCTGCGGTACCGGGACCACGGTGACGCCGACCAGTCCAGATCAATGCAATCAGGGGAGTGGTCCGTCAGGGGGGGACTGTTCTCGGGGAAGTGGCGCTAAAATCAGCTGCAACATTGGCAACGGTCGCTAGTTCTCATTCTTTCCCTCTAGCTTGCAATACATCAGGTTCAATGAATATTCGCCAGGGCCACCGGATTTGCCATTCCCCGTTCGGCCGAACCTGACGACCGATCACAACCTTTCCCAGCATCCATACCACCTGAGGCTCTTGTTCTGGGCCCAGCAACTTCCGGATCTTTCCCAAACGCCAGATCGGTTTAAGTGCCACCATTGTCAGGCGGCGGATCGCTCTTGCAATCCTCCCCCCGCGTGAAGGCCGGTCCGGATCGATCCGTCCTGCATAACGATAACAGACCGAGGCCAGCAAGCCGAGTCTTCCCCCCGTCACCCGATTCCTCTGTCCCAACCGATGGCGGCAGATTATCCGGCCCCTGATATCCCTTGGCAGAACCTTGTAAGGGTCGGGAATAGTCGTGGCGTCGCCACGTGTTCGCAGGCCGTCATGCTTGTCGATCAAGCGATGTGCCACGAGTTGCCCTGCGTGGTCCGGAAACAGCACGCAGTCGCCAACACGCAGCCGGTCGATTGCGACCGGTTCGACCTCCAGCAGATCCCCTTCCTGGAAACAGGGCCACATGCTCCTGCCGTGGTACCTGAAATATTTTTGGCGATGCGGGCTCAAGTTCGGGGTCGCTCCAACAGGGTGGCAAGCCGTGACCAGACCGCTGCGTGCAAGGGCAGGTCCAGGCGCCAGCAGGGAGTTTGTCTTGCCAGGGCAGCGGATATGTGAAAAAAGTGCACCCGGAAACCAGGGTCCGCAAGGAAAGCCGCCGGGTATTCGCACAGGGCCCGGTAGATCAATGGCACCGTGTCGACTGGCGACAGGGCATTCAGACGTAGTTCTTCGCTCTGGAAGAGACGCACCAGAACACGGACCGGGGCAGGGCGGTCGAGCTTGCGCAGCTTTGCCGTCGGCCCGGTTGTGGTCCGGTTCAAGACACCCCATGACGGCAGGGGGCTGGCTTGCCAGCATTCTTTGTCAAGGGGCCAGAGCAGCGCGGCGTCGTCGCTCAACACCTGCCAGGATGCGGGTGCGGTTGCGAGGGTCGTGGTCTTGCCGCCTCCCGGAGGGGCCAGGAGCAGCAGCGCAGAACCTTCATGTTCAACCAGACCGCCATGAATCAGCCCGCCGCCATGCGCCTGCATATCGTGCAGCAGCAGGTCCCATGGGAGGTGATAGCGAAAACTTCCCAGGCTCGTGTCGATTCCTGCCGTCCAGAAAGAATGCGTCGACCCGGTCGCGGACCAGACAGTGTTCACCAGGTTGCGGCGATAGGACCATCGCCTGTCCCGATCGCTGGCCGGCAGCCAGGAGAGTAAAAGTTCCGGGAGCGCACGCTCTTCCTTGCAGTTTTCGGGGCCCTGATGCAGGGAGCAGAGATGGATGATCCGATCGGGTCGGTGGCATGGCCGATGAGCTGTCTCGAGGTGGAGGCCGAGTTCGGCAAGCACTTGTTCGCCCCAGGCGTCGTGCGCCACCAGGCGATAGGTGAGGGGGCCGAGAGCCAGTTCCAAGGATCCGGTATGTATCTTTTCTAGTGCCAATCCATTCATAATACGGGCATTATATGCTAAAGGATTGACTGGCACCAATCCTTTGCGCGCTGAATGCGTGGAGTTTCCAGACATATCAAAGCATGTTACAAAGATGACGAAGAACGTTTCGCATTTTCGAGGCCACTGAGATGACCCCAGCTGACATCAGAAAACGCCTGAACACAGCGCTGCGCCTGCGCCGAGCGGTGCGTCTCGTCTGGACCGCCGCACCTGGGTGGACCCTGGTCAATCTGGCCATGGTGGTCGTGCAGGGGGTATTGCCGCTGATTTCCCTGCTGCTGCTCAAGCAGGTGGTCGATTCTTTGGCCGTTGCGGTCACAAGTCCTGGGGCAGGTTTCGCCCCGGTCGCTATCTGGATCGGCCTGGCCGGCCTGGTGGCCCTGGTGACCACTGTAGCGAATGCGTGGGGTGGGCATGCCGCGGAGGCGGAGGGGCTGGCCGTGACCGACCATGTCGCCGATCTCATACATGCCCAGTCCGTCGCCGTGGATTTGGGATATTACGAGGACTCAGCCTTTCACGACACGCTTCACCAGGCCCAAATGGAGGCTCCCTATCGCCCGGCTAGGATCGTCAACGGGCTGAAACAGACGCTGCAGAGCGGGCTGCTGCTGGCCGGTATCGTTGGCCTGCTCTTCGTTTCCCACTGGGTTGTCGGCCTGGCCCTGCTGCTGGCGGCGCTGCCGGCCGGCCTTATGCGCATCCTCTACGCCCGCCAGCGCTTCAGGTACGAACTGGATCATACCGAGACCGATCGCAAGGCACAGTATTTTCACTGGCTGGTTACGGGGGCCGAAAACGCACGTGATATCCGCCTACTTGGCATTGGGAGCATGTTTGCCGCCCGCTTCAGCGCCTTGCGCCGGCAGTTGCGGCAGGGACGTCTGGCCCTGGGCGTCAAGCGGGCACGCGGCGAGATGCTCACTCAGGCCGGGGCAACTATTGTCCTCTACGGGGCCCTGGCCTTCATGGCTTATCATGCCGTATTGGGGAGCATGACCCTCGGCGTGATCGTTATGTATTTCCAGGGCTACCAGAGAGCCCTGGCAGCCCTGCAGAACATCCTGCAGGGGCTTGGCTGGCTCTACGAGGACAACCTGTTCCTCAAGCATTTCTACGCTTTCCTCGATCTGCCGTCGATGATCGAGCAGGTTGGGGAGGAGAGCGTGGTCCCGGCGCCTGCGACCCTTGGCCTGGTCTGCCGTGGTCTGAAGTTCACTTATCCGAGCCGCAGCGAGCCGTCTTTGCGGGATGTCACCCTCGAGATCCGGCCTGGCGAGGTGGTCGCCCTGGTCGGGGTCAACGGCTCCGGCAAGACGACCCTGGCGAAACTGATCTGCCGTCTTTACGATCCGCAGTCCGGCAGCATCAGCTGGGAAGGCAAGGACCTGCGCTCCTTCCAGGCGGCGGCCTGGCGAAGGCAGGTGAGCGTGGTCAGCCAGGACTTCGCCCAGTTCAACCTGTCCATCGGCGAGAACATCTGGCTGGGAGATATCGACCATGCTGCCGATGAAGAGGCTCTGCTCGAGGCGGCGCGCAGCTCCGGGACTGACCAGGTCATCACCCAGTTCAGTGAAGGTTTGCAGACCCAGCTGGGTACCAACTTCCACTCGGGACAGGAATTGAGCGTCGGTGAATGGCAGCGTCTGGCGATTGCCCGCGCCTGGTTCCGCAAGGCGCAGATGCTGATCTTCGACGAGCCGAACAGCGCCCTCGATCCCCTGGCCGAGGCGGCCATGATTCGTACCTTCCGCACGGTGATCGGCCAGCGCAGCGCTCTGCTTATCAGCCATCGCCTCTCTTCGGTGCGGTTGGCTGATCGCATCTACGTCATCGAAGGTGGGAGTATGGTCGAGAACGGCACCCATGCAGAGCTGCTGCAGCGCAACGGGGCCTATGCGCGTTTCTTCAGGGCCCAGGCTGAACATTACCAGCCGTGACCAACTCCTCTCAGGATATCACCCGGCATCTGCTGCTCGCCCTGATCCGTGACCCGCTCGAGGTTGGGCAGGTCGACGCCTGTCTGCAGGCCGGACCGGACTGGGAGGAGCTTGCCGCCCAGGCCTGGCGGCACGAAATCTTTCCCCTGATTTACCAGGGGCTGAAACCGGTCGCTGACCGGATCCCGACTGAAGTCTTAATCCACTACCAAAATCTCCACGCACACAACACCCTGCGCAACCTTCAGCTTCAGAAGGAGCTCCAGCGGCTGATCCGCATATTGCTTGCCAGCGGCATTCCGGTCATCCCGTTCAAGGGGCCGGTGCTGGCTGAGTCGGCTTATGGTGACCTGGCCCTGCGTTCCTTCAAGGATCTGGACATCCTGGTCCCGCCCGGGCAAACCTGGCAAGCCTATCCTTCTGCTCCAGGCGGAAGGCTACATCCTCGATTTCGACCTGCCGGAAAAGCGCTGGCCGAGTCTGCTGAGAGTCAACAACCATCTTTTCCTGTTCCATCCGGGGCTGTCGATCGCTGTCGAACTGCACTGGCAGGCTTTCCACCCGATGTATGTGCTTCCCTTTGATCTGTCGGGGCATTGGTCGCGATTGCAGGGTGCAGAGGGCACGAGAGAGGGCCGCCTGGAGCCGGAAGAGACTCTGGTTCTCCACTGCGCCCATGGCACCAAGCATCTCTGGGACAGCCTGAAGTGGATGGTCGATACCCAGAGGATGCTGGCAGCCAACCAGCGGCTCGATTGGCAGAAAGCGTTTGCGTTGGCCGAGACGTGCGGTTCGCGTCGTGCTCTGCTGCTCGGCCTGGAATTGGCCGGTAGAGTGGGGGGGATGGCTTTGCCGCACGAGGTTGCGCAGAAGATCGCAGCGGACACGATGGTTAAAAGGCTCGCCGATGATGTCTGGGACCACCTGTTTCCAAATGATCCCATGCAGCGGCAGTTCGTGCGCGAGTACCTGTTCTACCTGCGCAGCCGGGAACGCTTTGCCGATCGCTGGCGGCAGATTGTGCGCTGGTTGTTCTGCCCGCGCCAGGCGGACTGGCTGGTTTTTCCCCTCGGCGGGGTGTTTTATCCGCTCTTTTATGTGGAGCGGCCGGTGCGCATGATCATCAAGTGGCTTGTTATCCCCGTCTTCCGCCGGGTGTGGCGCGCGGCGCGTAGCGCGTAGCGGGAAAAGACTAGGCATGTACAGCAATCCATTTTCTAAAGATCTTGCGCGCCGCACGCCACGCGTCACTTGCAACAAAAAAGCCCCGGGAAACCGGGGCTTTTTTTGTTGCTTATTCAACCTGTTTATAAACCGAGCTGCTTGAAGAAGTCGGTGCCCTTGTCGTCGACCAGGATGTAGGCGGGGAAGTTCTCGACTTCGATCTTCCAGACCGCTTCCATGCCGAGCTCGGGGAAGTCGATGCACTCGACCTTCTTGATGTTCTCCTCGGCGAGCAGGGCGGCCGGACCGCCGATGGAGCCGAGGTAGAAGCCGCCGAACTTCTTGCAGGCGTCGGTGACCTGTTGGGAGCGGTTGCCCTTGGCGATCATGACCATCGAGCCGCCGTGCTCCTGGAGCAGGCCGACGTAGCTGTCCATGCGGCCGGCCGTGGTCGGGCCGAAGGAGCCGGAGGGCTTGCCCGCCGGGGTTTTGGCCGGGCCGGCGTAGTAGATCGGATGCTTTTTCAGGTACTCGGGAAGCGGCTTGCCGCTGTCGAGAATTTCCTTGAACTTGGCGTGGGCGATGTCGCGTCCGACCACGATGGTGCCGTTGAGCAGCAGGGCGTCGCCGACCTTGAGCTTGGTCAACTCGGCCAGAATGGCTGCCATTGGCTGGTTGAGGTTGATCTTGTGGCCGTGCTCATGCTTGGCCATGCGATACTGCTCGGGCAGCAGTCGCCCCGGATCGCGATCCATCTCTTCGACGAACAGGCCGTCGCGGGTGATCTTGGCCTTGATGTTGCGGTCGGCGGAGCAGGAGACGGCCATCCCCAGGGGGCAGGAAGCGCCGTGGCGGGGAAGACGGATGACGCGCACGTCGTGGGTGAAGTACTTGCCGCCGAACTGGGCGCCGATGCCGAGCTCCTGGGCCGCTTTCTGCAGCTTCTCTTCCATCTCGATGTCGCGGAAGGCCTGGCCGTGCTCGTTCCCTTTGGTGGGCAGGCCGTCGAGTTCCTTGGCGGTGGCCAGCTTGACGGTTTTCATGACCGCATCGGCCGAGGTGCCGCCGATAACGAAGGCGAGGTGGTACGGCGGGCAGGCCGCGGTGCCGAGCGTCTTCATCTTGGCAACCAGGTAGTCAAACAGCTTCTCAGGGGTGAGCAGCGCCTTGGTCTCCTGGTAGAGCATGGACTTGTTGGCCGATCCGCCGCCTTTGGCGATAAAGAGGAACTTGTAGGCATCCCCCTCGGTGGCATAGAGGTCGATCTGCGCCGGCAGGTTGGTCCCGGTGTTCTTCTCCTCGTACATGTCGAGAGCGACGGTCTGGCTGTAGCGCAGGTTCTCCTCGGTGTAGGTCTTGTAGACACCCTTGGAGATATATTCCTCGTCGTTGACGCCGGTCCAGATCTGCTGTCCTTTCTTTGCGATGACGGTGGCGGTGCCGGTATCCTGGCAGGTCGGCAGCTCGAACTGGGCGGCAACCATGGCGTTGCGCAGGAAGGCCATGGCTACACCTTTGTCGTTGCGCGAGGCTTCCGGGTCGGTCAGGATCTTGGCGACCTGCTCGTTGTGCTCCTTGCGCAACAGAAAGGAGACATCTTTCATGGCGGCATTGGCCAGGATGGTGATCGCTTCGGGGCAGACTCTCAGTATCTCCTTGCCACCAAAGTTGTCAACGCTGACATATTTTTCCGAACCTGGAATCTTGTAGTACTTGGTTTCGTCCTTGGCAACGGGATAAGGGTTCTGATAGGTGAATTCCGGCATGATTTCTCTCCTTTAGAACGACATGTAATATTCTCTCCGGGCAGGCTCCATCCCCGACGGAAACTGATTTCGAAGTATAGCGAAACTGTATACAGTTGTCGATAATTAACTGTAAATAATCTTTTCCTGGCCGAGGTGGATTTCTCCGGGATTCAAATTGGCTTGCCGGTTGACGGACGGCGGCCACGAAATGGTAAAATCATGATATGATTGATTAAAATTAACTGGGATTACCCGGACGTCATTCTCTGGAGAAATATTTATGAGCCACTCAGATCTGCAGCGTGTCGCCATCATTGGGGGGATGCGGACCCCTTTCGTCAAGGCCGGCATGGAATTTAGCAAGGTTTCGCCATTGGCGCTTTCAGCCCATGCTGTGCAGGGGCTGATCGAGCGTCTTTCTCTCAACCCGGAAATGATCGACGACCTGGTCTGGGGGCGGGTGATCCACGACCCGCGCCTGACCAATCTGGCCCGGGAAATCGTTTTCAAACTTGAGCTGCCAGCGTCTATCCGGGCACACCTGGTGTCCAACAACTGTATCAGCGGCATCCATGCGCTGGTTGCCGTAGCTGATTCCATTGCCCTTGGCCGTGCGGACACCGGCATTGCCGGAGGGGTCGAATCGATGTCCAATCCACCGATCCTTTTTGGCCGGCAAGCTTCGAGCCTCTTTCTCGAGGTTGCCCGGACCCGCGACAACAGCCAGAAGCTCAAGACGTTATGCAAACTCAGGCTGCGGCACTTTTATCCGGAATCCCTCTCTGTGAGGGAGGCGAGCACCGGGTTGTCGATGGGTGAACACGCAGAGGTCAGTGCCAAGGAATGGCAGATTGGCCGCCAGGAACAAGACGAGATCGCCATGCGCAGCCACCTGCGGGCTGCCGCGGCAACCGAGGATGGCCGTCTTGGCCGGGAGATCGTCCCGCTCCAGGGTATCGCCAAGGATACCATCATTCGCCCGGGGACCAGTATGGATAAACTGGCCCAGCTAACTCCGGTTTTCGACCGTTCGGCGCAGGGAACCATCACGGCAGGCAATGCCAGTCAGTTGACCGACGGTGCCGCGGCTGTCGCCCTGATGTCGGAAGAACGGGCGAACCGCCAAGGCTATGAGCCATTGGCTTTTATCAAGGCGGTCGAATTTGCCGGGATCCACCCCGATGACGGGCTGTTGATGGCTCCTTGCGTCGCCGTGCCGCGGCTTTTGGCAAAAACCGGACTGACCCTGGAGGATATGGACATTGTAGAGGTGCATGAAGCTTTCGGTGCTCAGGTGGCGTGCAACCTGGCCGCTTGGGAGAAGGGCTGGAAGGAGCCCGCCATAGGCCGCGTCGACCCCGAAAGGCTCAATCCCATGGGGAGCTCGATTGCCGTCGGTCATCCGTTTGCCGCGACCGGGGCCCGCATCGTGACGACGCTTGCCAACGAGCTGCAGCGCCGCAAGGCCAAGTATGGTCTGGTATCGATCTGTGCCGCCGGGGCGATGGCGGCCGCCATGATCCTGGAACGTCCGGTATAACGACCTCAATGAGGGGCGACATCCTTTTTCTTGAATTCCTCGTCTGTTGCGCTTATTCTCAGGCGGCACATTGAACTGGTGTCGCTCAGCGACCGGAAACATAAACAAACACCATGCAAAAACTGCTCAAACAGATTCTTACCTCCAAGGTTTACGAAGCGGCCATCGAGACACCCCTCGAGGAATCGGCGTTCCTCTCGCAGTTGCTGAACAATCGCGTCCTGCTCAAGCGGGAAGATCTTCAGCCGGTGTTTTCCTTCAAGATTCGCGGCGCCTATAACCGGATCGCCAACCTGAGTGAAACTGAGCGGGAGCGGGGGGTCATCACCGCATCGGCGGGTAATCATGCCCAGGGTGTCGCATTCTCCGGGCAGAAGCTCGGGATTCGCACAACCATCGTTATGCCGGTGACAACTCCGGATATCAAGATTGCCGCGGTCAGGGCTTTCGGCGCCGAAGTGATTCTCTTCGGCGACAATTATTCCGAGGCTGCCGATCACTGCGCTGAGTTGGTCGCCCGCTCGGGGATGATCTTTATCCCGCCGTTTGACGATGAGCTGGTTATCGCCGGCCAGGGGACGATTGCCAATGAACTGTTGCGCCAGAGTGCTGGCAAGATGGACGCCGTCTTTGTCCCTGTCGGCGGTGGTGGGCTTCTCGCAGGGATGGCCGCCTTTCTCAAGGCCCTGTGTCCCGAAGTCAAAGTGATCGGCGTCGAACCGGTCGATAGTGATGCCATGGCCAGATCTCTGGCCGCCGGTCACCGGGTGAAACTCGATTCGATCGGGATCTTTGCCGATGGCGTCGCGGTTCGCGAGGTCGGTCACCTGACCTTCGATATCTGTCGTAAATGCGTTGATGAAATCATCCTGGTCGATGTCGATGAAATCTGCAGTGCCATAAAGAGCGCCTACCAGGCGACCCGTTCCATCGTTGAACCTGCCGGCGCACTTGCTTTGGCGGGATTGAAAAAATATGTGCGCGAACGGCAAGTCACCGGGGAGACCCTGGTGGCGATCAATTCCGGCGCCAACATGAACTTCGATCGCTTGCGCTACGTTGCCGAGCGCACCTTGATCGGAGAAAAGCAGGAAGCCCTGTTTGCTGTAACCATCCCGGAAGAGCCAGGGTCGCTCTTCCGGTTCTGCCGTGAAGTGGTCGGTGAAAGAAATATTACCGAGTTCAACTACAGGCTCTCCGGTCGCCAGTCTGCCTATATCTTTGTGGGCATTGCCATCAACGGTGATGAGCAGCGGCGGGTGTTTCGCAAGCAACTGTCCGCGCAGGGTTTTGAAAATATCGATCTTACCGACAATGAACTGGCAAAGACCCATGTCCGTTACATGGTCGGTGGTCGCTCACCCGATGCCCGTGGCGAGCGCCTGTTCCGCTTTTGGTTCCCGGAACGCCCTGGTGCCATGGCCCGTTTTCTTGCCTCTATGGGAGCAGACTGGAATATCTCCCTGTTCCATTACCGCATGCAGGGCGGCGACTTCGGCCGGGTTCTGGTCGGTCTTGAAATCCCCCAGGGACAGGAGTCACAGCTGCAGGCTTTTCTTGACAGTCTCGGGTACCGTTATGTCGAAGAAACGGGCAACGAAGCTTACCACCTCTTCCTCTGATCTCCCACGAAAAATAATTGACAAATTTACTCGGGTATGCTATCCGTTATCCAGGCTTAATGACCGGCAATTTTTTTGCCGGTATTTTTACAGCTAACGGGACGTGGAGGGCATGTCAAAGTGTTTGATACTATTCGTGAAGACATTTATTCGGTATTCGATCGGGACCCCGCTGCACGCAGTGTCCTGGAGATCCTTTTCTGTTACCCGGGCCTTCACGCGGTCTGGTTCTATCGGATCGCGCACTGGTTCTGGACCCGCGAACTCTACTTCCTCGGCCGCTTTATCTCTCACCTGGGACGTTTTTTTACCGGTATCGAAATTCACCCTGGGGCGCAGATCGGCAAGAAGTTCTTTATCGACCACGGCATGGGGGTCGTCATCGGCGAAACGGCTGAAATTGGTAATAACGTCACCCTTTACCACGGCGTAACGCTTGGCGGGGTCACCTGGGACAAGGTGAAACGTCACCCGACGATTGAAGACAATGTCGTGATCGGCTCGGGTGCCAAAGTGCTCGGTCCATTCACGGTTGGCAAGGGTGCGAAAATTGGCTCCAATTCAGTGGTTGTCAAGGAAGTCCCGCAAAATTCGTCGGTTGTCGGCATTCCGGGTCGTGTCGTTATGCAGCAGGAACCGAAGGTTGAAGAACAGCGCATAGATCTTGAACACGGCAAAATGCCCGATCCCGAAGCCAAGGCGATCAGTTGCCTGTTTGATCAGATCCGCGCCCTGGAAAAGAAGGTCGAAGAATTGACGGACCGGCTGGAAAAAACCGATGTCGCACCCGCAGCAAAGTCAACGGCCCGGCGCAGCATTGCGGCCAAGGCCGCTGCAGCAAAACCGGCAGCCAAGGCAGTCGGCGCCACGCGTGCACGTAAAACGAAAAAAACCGAGGCGTAAAAATTATGCGTATGTCCACAAAAGCGCAATACGCGGTACGGGCCATGGTCAACCTGAATCTTCATTCAGATGGTTCGCCGGTCAACCTGCGTGATATCTCCGTACGTGAAAGTATTTCCCTGACTTATCTGGAACAGCTCTTCGTCAAGCTGCGTCGCGGTCAACTGGTCAAGAGCGTGCGCGGCCCAGGTGGCGGCTATTTGTTGGCGCGGCCAGCCAAGGATATTCAGGTTGACGAGATTATCGACAGCGTCGAGGAGTCACTGGTACCGGTCTCGTGCATGGACCAGAAACATGGCTGCGTCTGTGACGATCAGTGCGTTACGCACAATGTCTGGCATGGCCTCGCAGAGCGAATCCGGCAATTCCTGGCCTCGATTACCCTGGCTGACCTCACCGCAGAGGCCGAACGCAAGTTGAAGCGAGAGAATCACTGAATTTAAGCTGACAGTCCAAAATTGATTTCCTGGAGGTTCGAAGGTGAAGCAGATTTATCTGGATTATAACGCTACCTCGCCAGTGAGGCCTGAAGTGCTCGAGGTCATGCTGCCCTTTTATAGAGAGCAATTCGGCAACCCCTCAAGTGTTCACTGGGCTGGCCGTCAGGTCTCCGGCGCGCTTGAAAAAGCCCGGGAACAGGTCGCTGCCCTGATCAATGCAGCTCCCGCCGAGATCGTCTTTATCTCCTGCGGCAGCGAGGGGGACAACATGGCGATCAAGGGGACGTTGGCAGCGCTAAAGGGTAAAGGCAACCATGTCATCACCACCACGGTAGAGCACCCGGCCGTCCTTGAAACCTGCCAAACCCTGGAAAAAGAAGGCTTCGACGTCACCTACCTGCCAGTGGACAAAAATGGTGAGCTCAACCTGATCGACCTGGAGCGGGCTATCACGGATAAAACCGTGCTGATCTCGGTGATGTGGGCCAACAACGAAACCGGCAATATCTACCCCATCAAGGAGATCGGCAAGATTGCCAGGAAATACAACATCCGTTTTCATACCGATGCCGTTCAGGCTGTCGGCAAGATTCCGGTTGATGTCCAGAAAGCCAACGTTGACCTGCTGGTGATGTCCGGGCACAAGCTTGGTGCTCCAAAAGGGGTTGGTGCTATCTACATCCGCCGCGGTACGCGTTTGACGCAATTTCTTCATGGCGGCCACCAGGAACGCAATCGTCGCGCCGGGACCCAGAACGTTGCCGGGATTGCCGGTCTGGGTAAAGCCTGTGAACTTGCCCGCGCCGAGCTCGACACATATTACAAGCGTGTGCGAGTCCTGCGTGACCGCCTGGAAGACGGTATTTTCAACCAGGTCCCCGACATCAAACTGAACGGCACGCCCGATCGGGAGAAGCGCCTGCCGAATACTCTGAATGTAAGCTTTGCGTATATAGAAGGGGAGTCACTGTTGCTCAATCTCGACATGTACGGCATCGCGGCGTCATCCGGGTCTGCCTGCACGTCCGGTTCTTTAGAGCCTTCCCATGTCATGGGGGCAATGTGCGTTGAAGTGACGCTGGCCCATTCGAGTACCCGCTTCAGTCTCGGTCCGGAAACCACTGCCGAGGAAATTGACCGGGTCCTGGAAGTGCTCCCGGCGACAGTCCAGCGCCTGCGCGACATGAGCCCGTTGTATAATTGCGGCAGAACCCCTGAAGGTTGTGTGACCTGTGAAACGGTGCGGAGAATTTAGGGGCGCGGGACACGGGACACGTTTCGTGAACACCATGTAAACGCAAACCAGCTTGTTTTAAGTCTTATTATTCAAGTCGAGGAGACAATATATGTACACAGATAAAGTTATGGATCACTTTACCAACCCGCGCAATGTGGGTGAAATTGTCGACGCCAACGGTGTCGGCGAAGTTGGCAACGCCTCCTGCGGCGACATCATGAAGATTTTCCTCAAGGTTGAAGACAATGTCATCAAGGATGTCAAGTTCAAGACCTTCGGCTGCGGTGCGGCCATTGCGACCTCCTCCATGGTGACGGAAATGGCGATTGGCAAGACTATCGATGAGGCGCTTGCATTGAGCAACCAGGCAGTTGCCGAGGCCCTTGACGGCCTGCCGGCGCAAAAGATGCACTGCTCGAACCTCGCGGCTGACGCACTGCATGAAGCCATTAAAAATTACAAGGAAACGAATGGTTAACAGCCATATAAGAGAATTAGCATGAAGTCGTCTGGGCATCCTTTGAGGTGCCCTTTCGATTGTTTGCCATATTGAGGGGACTGTAGGTAAAATAAAGAGTGAAGAGTCAAATTCACCTGCTGTATTCTGTCTCCTGTTTTGTAATGATTTTTGTCCGATATTCGCCGAATGAACTGAATCGTTATGATCGAACCAGGTAAAAGAGTTGTCGTCGCCATGAGCGGCGGGGTCGATTCGTCGGTTGCCGCGGCCTTGCTCAAAGAGCAGGGGTGCGAAGTGATCGGCATGACCATGCAAATATGGGATCACTCAAGCTTCACCGCCGAACACGGCGAAAGTTTTGGCAGCTGCTGTTCCCTTGACGACGTCTACGACGCGCGCCGGGTCGCCGAGTCCCTGGACATCCCATTTTACGTGGTCAATTTTGAAAAGCAGTTTTCAAGGGAAGTGATCGAACGCTTCTGTGACGACTATTTCAATGGCCGCACGCCCAACCCCTGCGTGGTCTGCAACCAGCTCCTCAAGTTTGAAATACTGCTGCGACGTGCCCTGGAACTTCAGGCCGATTATCTGGTCACGGGACATTACGCCCAGGTTGTTTCTGAAGCGGGGTCCTTTTCCTTGCGCAAGGGGCTGGACCGCAACAAGGATCAGTCCTATTTTCTCTTCACCTTGACTCAGGAGCAGATGCAGTACGTACGTTTTCCCCTCGGTGGTATGACCAAGGACGAGGTGCGCGGGCACGCCACGCGCCTAAAGTTGAAAGTTGCCGAAAAACCTGAGAGTCAGGATATCTGTTTCGTCCCTGATGGCGACTATGCCCGTTTTCTCGAAGAGCAGCGGGGTCCCGGTCGCATGAACGGCGATATTGTCTATGTCGATGGCCAGGTACTGGGCAAACACCAAGGTACCTATCGCTATACGATCGGCCAGCGGCGCGGTCTGGGGCTTTCCTGGCCGCAGCCGCTTTACGTGGTCGGCATAGATGCCGCGAACCGCAAAGTTCTCGTTGGCGAAAAGCAGCACCTTGCCGTCAGCCACTGCCTTGTCGGTGACCTCAACTGGACGACAGGTTCTCCTGAGACGTCGTTTGCCGCGTCATGCCGGATCCGTTATCGCCACCAGGAAGTCCCCTCAATAATCACCATGCAGGACGATGGCCTGGTCAGGGTTGATTTCCAAGAAACGCAGAGCGGCGTAACCCCCGGACAGGCCGCCGTTTTCTACGATGGCGATCGCGTGCTCGGTGGCGGGTGGATCATCAAGGCCGGGACGCGTGACGCGTGACGAGTATTTAAAACTGATTTTTATACACAATATGTCTACAAAACAAAGAACTGTCATGTCGTCAACTAAGGATAAAGATTCCCGCGCCCCGCGTCCCAAGTCCTGCGTCACGGCGCTGCCAAAGGTTGCGTTGGCAACGCTGGGGTGCAAAACCAATCAGTTTGAATCCGCCTCCATGCAGGAAACCTTGCAAAAGGCAGGTTATCAGGTTGTTGCGTTCGATAGCGGAGCAGATCTGGTCATCGTTAATACCTGTACAGTGACCAGCTCTACTGATGCCCAATCACGCAACCTGATTCGCCGTGCTCGCAGACTTAACGACACCTGCCGCGTGGTTGTCACCGGTTGTTATGCCCAGGTCGACCCGGATGCGCTGCGGGATCTGCCCGGGGTCAGCTTGGTGATCGGCAATGAAGAGAAGCAGCGGCTGCTTGATTTCCTTGGTCGTCAGGAACAGGCAAGTCATGTTGACGTCTCAGATATCCGTGAGGCGCAAAATGTCTGCCTGGCGCCGCTGACCACTTTTGCAGGACGCAGCCGTGCGTTTGTGCAGATTCAGAATGGCTGTAATGCCTTCTGCAGTTACTGCATCATCCCTTATGCGCGTGGTGCCAGCCGTTCTGCCCCTCCGGACGAAATTCTGCAGCAGGTTGCCAGCCTGATCGAAGCCGGATACCCTGAGATAGTCCTGACCGGTATCCATATCGGCGGCTATGGTGCAGACCTTTCACCCTCACTGACGCTGAATGATCTGATCCAGAGAATCAAACAGGAGACCGACATTCGGCGTTTGCGTCTTGGCTCCATTGAGCCGACCGAGTTGACCGATGAGCTGCTGGCAACAGTCGTCGCTTCCCAGGTCATCTGTCCACACTTCCATATCCCCTTGCAGGCTGGTGACGATCATGTTCTGCAGCGCATGGGCCGAAACTACGACACCGAGTTCTTTGGCGGTTTAATTGACAAGGTCCGGGTTGCCCAACCTGACGCAGCGATCTGCCTGGACGTGATTACCGGTTTTCCCGGTGAAACGGATCAGGAGTTTCGTGCAACCTTTGATTTCATAGCAAAACTGCCCATAACCGATCTGCACGTATTCCCGTACAGCAAGCGTCCGGGGACTCCTGCAGCAATGCTTGCTGGGCAGGTCCCGGCTACTGTCAGCCGGGGCAGGGCGGAGCAACTGCGTCGCCTTGCCGAAGAAAAAAAACAACTTTTTGCCAAAGGTTTTCTCGGACAAGAACTTGACGTGGTTGTCGAAGCCGGATCCAGGGCCGGGCTGCTCAAGGGGATATCGAGAAATTACCTTGACGTTCGTTTCCCGGGAGACGCGTCGCTGGCCGGGAAACGTGTCACTGTCAGACCGGTCGCCTGGCAGGACGGCTTCCTGCACGGTGAACTGGTCCCGTAACCCCTTGTTTCTCTTGCCGGAGAAAATATTTTAAAAATTGAACAAATATTAAATAAATAGATTGACTTGCATAAATGCCCGTGATAGAAGCACTCATCAAAATAAGTTTGTGTATTTTTTTCGTTGCTCAACAGACAGATTAAAGGTAGTCAGTTTGGAACAAACCACTCAAACCTACTTTGGCTGAGTGGTTTTTAGTATCAGGCAGGCGAAAGTGCACAACAGAAAACCTCCCGACTGGGAGCGAAGGAGTTTCAAAATGGCTCAAGGTACAGTTAAATGGTTCAACGAAGCAAAGGGTTTTGGATTCATCGAGCAGGACAACGGTCCTGACGTTTTCGTCCACTTTTCGCAGATCCAGGGCTCGGGATTCAAAACCCTCGCCGAAGGTGATCGCGTCAGCTTCGATGTGACCGAAGGCCAGAAAGGCCCCCAGTCGTCGAACGTCACTAAGCTCTAATTCAGAGTTTTTGATCCAGACCAGAATAAAAGGGCGACCCGTATGGGTCGCCCTTTTATTTTAGCAATAAATCCGCTATCCTTTGTCAGGTTATTACCCGGAGGTTATTGCATGCCCGCTACCAAGCTTTCAGCCATTTTCAAGCACGCCAATAGCGGATCCTCTTCTACCGGCAAACTGGGAACTTTTCTCGGGGTCTTCACGCCGACCATTCTGACCATTCTCGGCGTCATCATGTATCTTCGCTTTGGCTGGGTCGTCGGTCAGGTCGGTCTATTCAAGACTTTGCTGATCGTCCTGCTGGCCAACCTGATCACCCTTCTGACCTCACTGAGCCTTTCTGCCGTTGCTACCAACAGTCATGTCGGTGTCGGTGGGGCCTATTACATGATCTCCCGCAGTCTCGGCCTGGAAATCGGCGGTGCCATCGGTTTCCCGCTCTTTATCTCCCAGGCTTTATCCGTCACCCTGTACGCCTTCGGTCTTGCCGAGTCGTTGAAATTTGTCTGGCCCGGAGTCCCGGTTTCTGCAGCGGCGTTTGTGATCATCGCTTTGGTCGCTCTCCTTTCCTCTCGTGGGGCAACTTTTGCATTGCGTGCCCAGATCCCGGTGATGGTCCTTATCGGTCTGTCATTGCTGGCTCTTGCTGCAGGGACGATCTGGGGGCCTGGGGTTAAATCAGCAGCTCCCGCGAGTGATGTCATCGAACGAGCTGGTTTCTGGCTGGTTTTTGCCGTATTTTTCCCTGCGGTCACTGGAATCATGGCTGGATTGAGCATGTCGGGAGACCTAGCCGATCCGCGCCAGTCCATACCGCGTGGCAGTGTGGTCGCTACTCTGGTCGGGTTGCTGGTCTATCTGGTTGTCCCGGTTCTGCTCTACTTCGGTGCAGATGCTGCCAGCCTGGTTGATGATCCCTTGATCTGGAACCGTATTGCCCTGCTTGGCCCGTGGTTGGTTCTGCCGGGCTTGTGGGGGGCGATCTTCTCCTCTGCTGTCGGCTCCATGCTCGGTGCGCCAAGAACACTCCAAGCCCTGGCTCTGGACCGGTTGGTGCCGCGTTGGCTGGCTGGTTCGGCTAAAGCAGGCGATGAGCCGCGTATGGGTATGCTTATTACCCTGATCTTGAGTTTGGCTGCGGTTTTTCTCGGTGATTTGAACACCGTTGCAACCGTGGCGACCATGTTCTTTTTAAGTGTTTACGGTATGGTCAACCTCGTCGCGGCACTTGAGTATCTCTCTGGCAACTCATCCTGGCGGCCGACCATGAATATCCACTGGACGCTCAGTCTGCTCGGCGGGTTCGGCTGTTTCGGGGTGATGCTCTTGATTCACTGGCCGGCGACCATTTTTGCGATGACTGTTGAGCTTGCTCTCTGGCTGTTTCTGAAACGGCGCGTGCGCAAAGACTCCTGGGGCGATGTGCGGCGGGACCTTTACGAAGCCTTGATCCGCTGGGCGTTGGTCAAGCTGATTGATCGTCCTATGACAGCCCGCAACTGGCGTCCGCATATCCTGGTCTTTGTGAGCAAAGTTGAAAAGCGTCTCGACCTGGCACGTTTCGGGGCCTGGTTCGCAGAAAACCGTGGGGTCGTCTCGATCTGCGAACTTTGTCAGGGTGATGTCCGGGGCCTCGATTTCGACATTATTGAGCGCCAGAAGGTCATTAATACGGTTCTAAAAAAACATGCAATAACAGCCTTCGGTGAGGTCAACGTCGTCCAGAATATCGAACGTGGTATTATGGCTGTCGCCCAGTCGAACGGTATTGCAGGGATGGAAAGCAACACGATCCTGGTCGGCTGGCCGGATGACCGCAGGCGTTTGATCAATTTTCTGCGTGTCGTCCGTCCACTCAAACATCTCAACAAGAGCCTGATTATAGGCAAAACTAACCCTTTAAAAACCTTTCGTGAAGACCAACTCCAGGAGATTCATGTCTGGTGGGGTGGCCTCAAGCGCAATGGTGACCTGTTGCTGCTGCTAGCCTACCTGTTGACCCGCAATGCCGACTGGCGCAATGCCCGCATTCGTATCCTCAGCATTGCATCAAATGAGTTGATGAAAGGACAGACCGAACGGTTCTTGGCCAAGTTGATTCCGGAAATCCGCATCAAGGCGGACGTTGATGTCATGGTCAGGGATGAAGAGGAAAGTGTGGTTGATCTCATGCACCGTGAAAGCGCGAGCGCGGATATCGTCCTGTTAGGTCTTGCCACTCCGAAAGAAGGGGATGAAGATGACTACGCTGACCGCCTGGCTGAAATGGCCTCAGGGTTTAAAAACTGCTTCTTTGTGCACAATGGCAGCCTGTTCCTTGGCGATCTGGTGACACCGGAAAAGATGGACGTCCTGCCCGATGAACACAAAACTACAGAAGAGCAGGGGGATTAACAGCTCTTTCACATTAAGAAGAGCTTTGATTGCCTCGGATGCTGCTCAACATACTTGCACCGGGGCATTCTGCTGCAGTTTGATAGCGCCGCTCTTTCTGGCCGGGAAGCATCGTTCGCCGGTGGCCCGGATATAAGAGCAAAAAGGGGATAAGCCCTATGGCTGTAAAGTTGAACTCGACGGTCCACCGTGACCTGATCAAACGCTTGATTGTTGCGACCCTGGCAATCTCGATTGTCATCGTAGCGATCGCTTATTACGTGGAGCGCAGCCGTATCATCAGTGATATCAACTTTTTTGCCAGTCAGCGTGTCGCGCAGATCAACCCGCATCTTTATGACCTGCTTGATGATCCAGACAGCATCGATTCCGATCTGTTGATGAGCAGAATCAAGGGCGGCGATGGTCCGATTCGTCAGCGGACCGGTTACTTTGCAGTTGTCGCCATCTATGATCTTCAGAGGCAGAAACTTGCAGAAGCGATCGACCCCGATTATCCCGATAGCCAAGCCCTGCTCACAGGGCTTGCTGCAGAAGGTCTCCTGGCGGAGTCAGACGCCGGCCTGGTGACAACTCCGGCTCGTATCGCCGGCCACCCGGTTGTGCGGGTCGGGCTGCCACTGAACAATCGCCATGGAGCCCCGATGCTGCACATCGTCGGTATTTATGCCCTCTCGGACGTTGCCTTGGCGGAATTCAACCAGCGCCTGCAACGCAGCATGCTGTTTGTCATGTTGATCGTTGCGACCTGCGCGGCCGTCCTCTACCCGGTGGTGCTGGGTCTGATCCGTCGGGTCGAAGGGCTCTCGCTGCGCCTGCTCGATGCCAACCTTGCGACCATCCAGACTCTCGGGGGTGCTATTGCCAAGCGTGACAGCGATACGGATGCCCATAATTACAGGGTTACGCTCTACTCGACGCGGCTTGCCGAGGCAGTCGGCGTTGATGACGAGACGATGCAGGGCTTGATCAAGGGGGCGTTCCTACACGATGTCGGCAAGATCGGCACTGAAGACCGGGTCCTGCTCAAGTCGGGCAAGCTTGATGAGGACGAGTTTGTCGTCATGCGCAGGCACGTGGGGCATGGCGTTGACATCGTGAATCGTTCTGAGTGGCTGGGCGATGCAATCCCGGTGGTCGGCTGTCATCATGAAAAATATGACGGCTCAGGCTACCCGCATGCGCTGAAGGGTACGGATATTCCAATCGGCGCAAGAATCTTTGCGATTGCCGACGTTTTTGATGCCTTGACCTCCAAGCGGCCGTACAAAAAAGCCTTTCCGCTGGCGCAGTCCCTGGAAATCCTCATGGAAGGTCGGGGCAATCATTTCGACCCGGATATCCTCGACCGGTTTGCCGCTCTGGCCCCGGAACTCTATAAGAGTTTTGCCGGAGATGAATCCGATCGTATTCGCAAAGAAGTTTCCGCGTTAGTCAGGAGATATTTTCCGAGGGACGCTGAATTATTGTGAGCGTGCGGGGCTGGTGCGTGTATGGATTGCTTTGCCAGTTCCAGGAGGGGCGCTATGTTGCTGTATTGAACGTCAGCATGCTCGCAGCAACGATTCTACGTAAAAGAAACTCTATCCGACCTCGTTATAAACTCTTTCACGAAACTCCACCTGCAATGCATCAGCAAGGTTACGGCAGGCGGCGATATCAATGCCGGGAATGGCCACAGCCGTTGCAGTGACTGCCGGGATGTGTTTCCTCGCTTCAACGAGAAAATCTTTGACTGCCTGGTACCCCTGCTCCCCGAATTCAGAACGACAGAGCTTCTGGTAGGCGACAGCATCGGGAGCGTTGAGCGAGACGCTGATCGAATCCACCAGCCCGGCAAGCTCCGGCAGAATGTTGTACCCGTGCACCAGGTTGGCTTGGCCATCCGTGTTGATGCGTACAGTGATCCCTTTCTGCTTGAGGAAACCGGCAACCTGTTTGACGAGGTCGAGGCGCAGCAATGGTTCGCCATAGCCGCAAAAGACGACTTCATCATAAGGGGCCGGATCGCCGATAGCGGCCATGACCTCTTCAATAGAGGGCTCCCGTTCCAAACAGAGCTGATGTCCTTTCACGGTGAAGTCCTTGAACTTTGCACAGAAGGTGCAGCTGTTGGTGCAGCGATTGGTAATATTAAGATAGAGGCTGTTGCGGATCACGTAGGCGATGCGCGTGCTCTGGTCTACGTCACCGATGCCAAACAGCCGCCAGGCATTGAGGCTGGTGATGCGGGCCACATCCTCAAGGGTAAGCCCCTTGACCTCGGCAAGTGTTTCGGCGGTCGCCCTGACGAAAGCCGGCTCACAGCGTTTGCCCCGCCAGCGCTGTGGCGCAAGGTAGGGACAGTCGGTTTCGACCAGCATGACATCGATCGGCAGGGCTTGGGCGATAGAGCGCAGTTCATCGTTCTTCGGGTATGTCAACGGACCTGCGAAGGAGATATAAAAGCCCATCTCCACGCACTTGCGAGCCATAGCCAGATCACCGGAAAAGCAGTGGAGCACACCGCTGGCGGTGGCGGCGTTTTCTTCCTGCATGATGCGCAGGACATCGTCGTGGGCATCGCGGTCATGAATGATCAGTGGCTTGGCGGTTTCTTTGGCCAACTGGATGTGTCTGCGGAAGGAAGATTCTTGAAGGTCGCGCGGCGAACGATCGCGATAGAAGTCGAGGCCGGTTTCGCCTACGGCGACCACCTTGTCGACAGATTCGATCATGCGGGACAGCTCACCGATGACCTTGTTGTCAACCATGCTGGCATCGTGCGGATGAATGCCGACGCTGGCATATACGTTTGCATAGCGCAGAGCCAGATCGACGCTGGCGCGCGAGCTCTCCAGATCGCAACCGACTGTCAGGATATGGCCGACGCCGTTTTCAGCAGCGCGTGCAATCACGGCATCCAGGTCGTTTGTATAGGGCTTGGAATCGAGATGGGCGTGGGAGTCGACTAATGGGGTCTGTAAATTTTTCATGGATCAATTTCGTGGCGCGTCGCGCGTGGCGAGTGGCGCGTAAAGAATATCTTTTGCGAAGGCAGAACAATGTGGGGACAAGATTGCTCCTGTCCCCACAAGGTCATTGTAGCTGCTTTTGACTCTCCGCGCTACCCGCCGCGCTATTCTGTCTCGATCCTGGGGAAGAGCGGGGCGGCTTTTTCGATCCTGGTGCCGGGCTGTAGCAAGCCCCAGCTGTCATGTTCGTCAAGCCGCTGTTGGGTAGGATCGATGCCAAGGATTCTGCAGATGTTGGCGCCGGTATCGGGCATGAAAGGGGTGACAAGCAGACCGATTAGGCGCACTGCTTCGAGCAGGTTGTACATGACCGTACCGAGACGCCCGGCCTGGCTTTCCTCCTTGGCCAGGGTCCATGGCGCGGAATCGTCGATGTACTTGTTGGCCGCGCTGACCAGTTCCCAAATCGATTGCAGCGCCTTGTTGAAGGCGAGGGTCTCCATCAACTCGTCAACCACGTTTATCTGCTGAACAAATTTATCCTGAAGGTCTTTGTCGATATCCTTGTCTTCGCTTGGAGTTGTCAGTATACCCTTAAAGTATTTGCTTAACATTGCTGTGGAGCGGCTGACCAGGTTGCCAAGGTCATTGGCCAGGTCGGAATTGATGCGGTGTACCAAGGCACTATGGGAGAAGTCGCCATCGAGGCCAAAGGGGACTTCGCGTAGCAGGAAGTAGCGGATGGCATCGACCCCGTATTTGTCGATGAGCATGTTCGGCTCGACCACGTTCGCCAGACTCTTGCTCATCTTCTGTCCTTCGACAGTCCACCAGCCATGGGCGAAAACTTTCTCCGGCAGCGGGATGCCCGCCGCCATCAGGAAGGTTGGCCAGTAGACGGTGTGGAAGCGCAGAATATCCTTGCCGATAACATGCACGTTACATGGCCAGAACTTTTTGAAATTGCCGTCATTGTCGTGCGGGAAACCGAGAGCGCTGATGTAGTTGGTCAGGGCGTCGAACCAGACGTAGATGATGTGTCTGTCATTGCCCGGCACCGGAATTCCCCAGGAAAAGGTCGTGCGCGAAATCGAGAGGTCCCGCAGCCCTTCGCGGACGAAGCTCAAAATCTCGTTGCGCCGCGATTTCGGTTGTATAAAATCGGGGTTGGCTTCGATATGGGCAAGCAGCAGGTCCTGGTACTTGCTCATGCGAAAAAAGTAGGATTCCTCCTTGAGCTTGTCCGTCGGCCGGCCGCAGTCAGGACAATTGCCGTCGAGCAGGTTGGTTTCGGTCCAAAAGGTTTCGCAGGGAGTGCAATACCAGTCTTCGTACTCGCCGAGGTAGATGTCCCCTCTGGCTTCGATGGTGCGAAAAATCTCCTGCACGGCCAGTTTGTGGCGTTCCTGGGAGGTGCGGATGAAGTCGGTGTTGGAAATGTTGAGCTTTTCCCACAGGGACTGAAAGCGCTTGACGACGCGGTCGGCCAGTTCGAGGGGTGTTTCCCCTTTGGCGTGGGCGGCTTTTTCGACTTTTTGACCATGCTCGTCGGTGCCGGTCAAAAAACTGACTTCATAGCCGCGTGCGCGTTTGTAGCGGGCGAGAACGTCGCAGGCCAGGGTTGTGTAGGCGTGGCCGATGTGGGGAACGTCATTGACGTAATAGATCGGGGTTGTCAGGTAAAAGTGTTTATCGTCCGACATGACTATTCTCCCTGATTACTCGGGCCTGGTTTGCGGCCTCCACGTGGCCTGCGTTTGCCGCGTCGACGGCGCTTGCTCGGAGTCTGACCTTCCGGGATGTCCGGCTGTTTTTGGGCGTTTTGCGCTTCATTTAGCTTTGCGGCCTCTGCAGCCGGTTTTGCTGTGGACTTTTCTGCCGGCTTTTGCGATCTGCCGGGTTGTCTGGGCGTCTCCTGCCGCTGTGGTTTGTTCCTGGTCAGGCGATTGGTGTGGGTCTCGCCAGACGGCTTATCCTGCGGCGTCGGTTGGCTAGCCTGACCGGTGCGAAGTTCTTCCATGGTGACACAGCAGCAACTGCCTTCACGGTCACGCAGGGTGACCTGCTGTCTGAGGATATCCTGGTTCGTGACTTCGCACTCGCGATCTTGCCACATGATCCTCTTGCCGCACTTGGGCATGCCCTTTTTCAGTTCGCTGTAGGTTTCGAATTCATACCCGAGGCAACAGAGCAGGCGACCGCACTGTCCGGAGATCTTGGTCGGATTGAGTGCCAGGCCTTGCTCTTTGGCCATTTTTACCGAAACCGGGTTGAACTGGGTGAGAAAACTGCTACAGCAGAGTTCACGGCCGCAGATGCCGAGGCCACCGACCAACTTCGCTTCGTCACGCACGCCGATCTGGCGCATTTCGATGCGCGTATGGAAATAATGGGCGAGATCTTTGACCAGTTCGCGAAAATCGATGCGACCATCTGCAGTAAAGTAGAAGATGATTTTCGAACCGTCAAAAGCATACTCGGCGCGCACCAACTTCATCTCCAGTTGGCGTTCATGGATTCGGTCTGCACAGTAGCGGCGGGCGTCTTTTTCTCTGGCAGCGTTGGTTTCCGCCAGGGCGAGGTCTTCCTCTGACGCCATGCGCAGAATAGACTTCAAGCCGTCCGGAGCCTGGTCATCCTCGACTTCACGCGGGGGGATGACCACTGTTGCCATGGCGCGGCCGCGATCGGTTTCTACGATCACCTTGTCACCAGCCTTAAGTTCCAGTGACATGGCGTTGAAATCGTATTGGCGGCCGGCTTGCTGAAATTTGAGTGGAACGATACGTATCATGAGCTCACTATATAAGTTAGTACGCAGAAAATTGCGAGTGACGCCAGTTCAGGTGGCCAGTTTCAGGAGGAGAACCTCCATGGCCAGTTGGCGATTCACGTTACGGTCCAACTGGCGTTGAACATTTATCAATGCCTCCAGCTTGGCAAGAACACTTGGCACATCCTCGCGGCCGGAAATCCTGTGGACCTTGTCCTTGAGGTCAAGATTGACCAGTTCATCGTCGCCGCGACCCTGTAATGTCATCAAGACATCCCGATAAAAAGCCTGAAAAATCTCCAGAATATCAGGAAGGACGGTCTTGTCGGCGGACAACTGCTCGGCAAAATCCAGAATGGGCAAGATACTGCCTGGGGACAACCCCGTCAAGGTTTTTAGCAGCTCCCGGCGCTGTTCAAGGTAAAGCTCGCGGTCTTTGCCGAAGGCTTTTTTGAAGCTCCCTTCGGAAAGCGCGGCCAGCACATGGGCTTCTGTCGCATCGATGCCAAGCTGCTTTTCCAGTTCGGCCTGAATACGGCTGTTCGGATGGCGGGTGAACGGCAGCGGTTGGCAGCGCGAGCGGATTGTTTCGAGCATGCGGTTCGGATGCGCGCTCAATAGGATCAGGAGGGTGTCGCCGCGCGGTTCTTCAAGGGTTTTGAGGAGTGCATTCGCTGCGCCAACAGTCATGGCATCGGCCTGGTCAATCAAGCAGATCTTGCGTGGCGCTTCCAGCGGCTTGAGACTCAACTCACGCTGAAACACGCGAATCTGTTCTATCTTGATCGAATTGCCGTCCGGTTCCAGGATATGGAGGTCGGGATGGTTCTGGTGATCAATCTTGCGACAGGCCTGACAATGACCACAGCCGCGCTGTTCGAGGCAGACGATGGCGCGGGCCAAGGCCATGGCCATCAACCTCTTGCCGATACCGTCCGGGCCCGAGAAGAGATAGGCGTGTGCAATCCGGCCGTTGGCCAAGGCCCTGCTCAGGATTTCCTTTTGGCGCTCGTGGCCGAGAATCTGCTCGAAAGTCATGCCGATCTCCTGCGGGCAAGAAAATGATCAACGGCAGCAGTGATGCGTTGCGCTACCACGTCTTCCCTGCCAAGTGCGTCGATAATACTAAATCTTTCCTGTCCTGCGGCCAGTTCAAGATACCCCCGCCGGATCCGCTGATGAAAAGCGAGGGTTTCCAGCTCAAAACGGCCCTCCGACTCCAGGTTGTTGTTGCGGTTACGTTCCCTGGCGCGCGGTAGTCCTGCCTCGACAGGGTAATCGAGAAGCAGAGTCAGGTCGGGGACAAGGCCTTCGGCGGCAAACCGGTTGATGGATTCAAGCTGCGCCAGATCAAGACCGCGACCGGCACCCTGATACACAGTCGTTGCATCGGAGAAACGATCGCAAAGCACAATTTTACCCTCGCTTAACGCCGGTCGAATGACTTCGGCGACGTGCTGCGCTCTGGACGCGCTGTAAAGGAGGAGTTCCGTGCGGGCCGCCATGTCCTCATTCTCCGGGTTCAGAAGTAGGACACGGATGGCGTCGGATATCTGGCAGCCGCCCGGCTCCCTGGTCGCAGCTACCTGGTACCCCAACGACAGGAGATAATCCTGGAGGCGCAGCAGCTGAGTTGATTTGCCGCTTCCCTCGATGCCTTCAAAAGTGATAAAAAAGGGCATAAATCAACGGGTTGGCTGAGGATGCAAGTCTTTAGTGCAAATCCACGAAACGATAAAACATACTATAATGATTAAGTGGCATGGTGCAATTGATATATATGGTCGGTTAGTGTAACATGACAAACTTTTTGCGGCAGGTCGGTCGCCCTGGTCGCGGCCAAGAATCTGCTTTGTGCATGGCTTATGACTCCTTCAGGTCACACTGAAAAAGAATATTGGCGAAGAATTGAAGAGGCCCTCGGGTACTCTTTTCGTGAGCGCGCCTTACTTGCCGAGGCTATGACACACAGGTCTTATGCCAACGAGCAACTTGAGAGTCTGCCGGACAACGAACGGCTGGAATTCCTCGGTGATGCGGTGCTCGATCTGGTGATCAGTCAATACCTGCTGTCAACCTTGCCGGATTCACCCGAGGGTGAATTGACGCGGCTCAGGGCGGATGTAGTCGCCTTGCCGAGCCTGGCCCGTCTGGCCAAACAGATCGGACTTGGCTCTGGGCTGCTCCTCGGCCGCGGTGAAGAGCGCAGTGGCGGGCGGGATAAGCCAAGCTTGTTGGCCGACGCGCTGGAAGCTCTGTTCGGTGCAATCTTTACGGATGGGGGTTACGAGGCGGCCAGCACAGCTATCTTGCCTTTGTTCGTCCCCTCACTCCAACAGGCAACTGTCGAAGAAGGCCAGGATTTTAAAAGTCGCTTGCAGGAGATCCTGCAAGCGTCGCAGCGCGGTCTGCCGGTCTACCAACTGACTGAAACGGCCGGACCGGCGCATGAGCGCATCTACCGCATCGACGTTCTGATCAACGAGCGCACTTATGGTTCGGGGGAGGGCCGGACCAAGAAAAGTGCCGAACAGTCAGCTGCCAAAGCCGCTCTTGCTGAGTTGGATAATCTCCCGTGAAGATATACCCGGTTTTTATTCCGCATGCGGGTTGTCCGCACCGCTGTCTATTCTGTGCTCAGGACCGGTCCACCGGACAATCTGCCGCGCCTGCCACGGAGGAGCTCGATGGTTGGCTTGACAGGACCTTGCCCCTGCATGGCGATGGCGAGATCGCCTTTTATGGCGGGACCTTTACACTCTTGCCCGTAAAGCTGCAAGAAGGCTATCTTGCCGTGGCAAGAGCCTTTGTCGATGCAGCACGGGTTGGCGGTATCCGCATTTCCACCCGACCTGACGCCCTTGGCGGCGACTCTGTTGAACGTCTCAAGGAAGCGGGTGTGACGACGGTCGAAATCGGCTGCCAGAGCTTCAGCTCCGCTGTCCTGTGCGCTTCTGGTCGTGGGCATTCCCCCGAAGACAGTGTCGCGGCAATTCAGAGCTGCAGGGCCACCGGCCTGAAAGTCGGTGTCCAGCTGATGCCTGGCCTGCCGTGTGGGGATGCTCAGGAGGCCCTGACCTCGCTGCGGCGGGCGCTCGAGCTTGAGCCGTCATTTGTGAGGATCTATCCAACCGTTGTGATTGACGGCACAGAGCTGGCGAAACTTTGGCAAACCGGGGGGTACACGCCCTGGTCGCTCGACCACGCCGTCGACGTCTGTGCCGATATGCTGCACCTCTGTCGCCTTGCCGATATGCCGGTGATTCGTTTGGGGCTGCAGCGCGACCCGCAACTTGAGGCAAATCTCCTGGCCGGTCCCTACCATCCTGCTTTCGGGCAGCTGGTCCGTTCGCGTCTCTGGCGGCGGGCGTTGCTGAGTGCTGGCTCACACGGCCGGCAGATCTGCGTCAACCCTGATGACCTGAGTGATGCTTTGGGGCATCGCGGCGAGAATCGCCAGTGGCTTGAGCAACATGGCGCAGGCGTCCGCCTGATGACGAATCAAGCCGTTGCCCGTGGTTTTTTAAAGATCTACGGCGAGGCCTTTTACCTGAATGCATTATTGGCCCAGGGAGGGCTCAATGATTGAAAAACAAAAGTTTCGCTCGGGATTTGTGGCGATTATCGGGCGGCCGAATGTCGGCAAGTCGACTCTGCTGAATCGCATCGTCGGCCAGAAAATCGCGATTACCTCGCACAAGCCCCAGACAACGCGCAACCGTATCCTGGGGATCCAGAATCTTGACCATGCCCAGGTGCTGTTTATCGACACTCCGGGAATCCACGAAGCCCATTCCCCGTTGAATCGCTACATGGTGGAACAAGCCCGCGCAGCCTGTTTGGACGTTGACGTCGTCCTCTGGCTGGTCGAGGCCGACCGCCCGGTAGATTCCGACCCCATGATCCCCCAGCTTCTGGAAAAGGGGAACCACCCGGTACTGCTGGTGATCAATAAAATCGATATGATCCCCAAGGCTCGTTTACTGCCGATGATTGATTCCTATCGCAAAATCTGTCCTTTCGCTTCGATCGTGCCGATCTCGGCCTTGAAGGGCGTCGGTGTTGACGCGTTGATGGTTGAGATCCCGGCATTGCTGCCTGAGGGCCCGCGCTACTATCCCGAGGATCAGCTGACCGATGTCCCGGAACGTTTTATTGTTGCCGAGATGATCCGTGAACAGATCCTGATGCGCACCAAGGATGAAGTCCCCTACGGAGTCGCTGTCCTGGTGGAGAGATTCCAGGAAAATACTGCGCGCAACATGGTTGGTATTGACGCCGTGATCAATGTCGAGCGCGACTCGCAAAAAGGGATCCTGGTCGGCAAGGGCGGCACGATGATTCGCCAGATCGGCCAGGCCGCGCGCAAGGAGATAGAACGCCTTCTGGGAGTCAAGGTGCATTTGGAACTCTTTGTGAGGGTTCAGAAGAACTGGACCAGCTCCGGACGCATGATGAAGGAATTCGGTTACGAATAAGTGCTCAGCTAAGCTGAGCATAGGGTTATGGATGCGATAAAATTCACAAGGGAGAAGAAGTATGAACCAACCTTTGCAAAGGACGCGGGTGCTCGTGACCGGCGGCGCGGGTTACATCGGCAGCCAGGTTGTCCTGGCTCTGGGCCAGGCCGGGTACGATGTGCTGACTTATGATAACCTGTCGACCGGTAACCGGGATGCGGTCCTCGCCGGTGAGCTGGTGATCGGAGACCTGGCCGACAAGGCTCTTCTGGCTCGGACTCTGGCAGAGTTCAAACCGGACGCAGTCATGCATTTTGCCGCGTCGATCGAGGTGGGTGAGAGTGTCAGCAATCCGCTCAAATACTACCGCAACAATTCCGTCAACGCGCTGAACCTTCTTGAGTTGCTGCGCTCTGCTGGAATCGGGCAGATGATCTTTTCTTCAACGGCCGCCGTATATGGCAATGCCGAAGAGCTTCCGGTGACAGAAGGAGCCCCCTTGCAACCGATCAACCCGTATGGGGCCTCCAAGATGATCACCGAGCGATTCCTGGCTGACCTGGCTGCGGCGGAACCCGACTTCCGCTACATCTCCCTGCGATACTTCAACGTTGCCGGCGCTGATCCGGGGGGGCGCCTGGGACAGGATTATGCGAACCCGACTCATCTGATCACCAGGGCGCTAAAAACGGCCTTGGGGATTTACCCCAGATTGCAGATTTTCGGCACCGATTATCCAACCACGGATGGTACCTGTATCCGCGATTACATTCACATCACAGACCTGGCCCAGGCCCACCTGGATGCCTTGGGCTACCTCATCGACGGCCACCCGTCGACCGTTTTCAACTGCGGATACGGTCACGGATTTTCCGTCAGGGAGGTGGTTGCCATGGCCAAAACTGTGACAGGCGTAGATTTTATCGTCGAGGAGACCGGTCGCCGCGAAGGGGACCCGGCTGAACTGATTGCTGGTTGTAAAAAGATTCGCAGTGAATTGGGCTGGCAGCCGCGTTGTGATGATCTCGAAGTGATTCTGCGCACGGCATGGGAGTGGGAGAAACTCCTCATGGCGCGGAGTGCGGGACGCGTGGCGAGAAAACCTTAATCACCTGTCTCGCAAATGAGAAACTTAGATGATTTGTCGACAAATGGTCGTAAATCCATTAAATCCTATATAATCTTACAAATTCTTAATTACGCGTCACGGAGTTTGAAATGAAACTTACTGTGGTCGGAACCGGATATGTCGGCCTTGTCACTGGGGCTTGTTTCGCCGAGATGGGTCATCGTGTGACCTGTGTTGACATTGATGCCGAAAAAGTGGCCCGGCTCAAAGATGGCTGGATGCCGATCTATGAACCAGGACTCAAGCCGATCGTGCTGCGTAATCACGAAGAGGGCCGTCTGCTCTTTACCACGTCTCTCGCCGAAGCGATGGTCAATGCCGAGATTATTTTCATTGCCGTGGGGACGCCTCCGGGTGAGGATGGCTCCGCCGACCTGAAGCATGTTCTGGCTGTTGCCAGCGAGATCGGCATGAATCTCTCCACCTATACGGTGGTCGTTACCAAGTCGACGGTCCCGGTGGGCACTGCGGAGAAGGTCAAGGCGGCTGTTCAGGCACAGCTTGAAAAGCGCACGGCCAACGTGCCTTTCGATGTGGTCAGCAACCCGGAATTCCTGAAGGAAGGGGCTGCCGTGGATGACTTCATGAAACCGGACCGCATTGTGGTTGGCGTGGCTTCCGACCGCTCCCGCGAAGTCATGCGCGAGCTGTACAAGGACTTCAGCCGGAACCATGACCGCATCCTTTTCATGGGGGTTAAGGACGCCGAAATGACCAAGTATGCCGGCAACGCCATGCTGGCAACCAAGATCTCCTTCATGAACGAAATCGCCAACCTCTGTGACCGTCTCGGTGTTGACGTGGAGAATGTGCGCCTCGGCATCGGCTCCGATAGCCGTATCGGCTACTCGTTTATCTATCCTGGCTGTGGTTACGGCGGGTCCTGTTTCCCCAAAGATGTCCGTGCGCTCATCCATACCGCCAGTGAAAACGGCTACAAGTCGAATGTGTTGCAGGCGGTGCACGAGCGTAACGAGGATCAGAAGCACGTGCTGTTCCGCAAGATAACGGCGCGCTTCGGCAAAGACCTCTCCGGGTTGACTTTCGGCATATGGGGACTGGCATTCAAACCCGGCACGGACGATATCCGCGAAGCTCCGGCGATTGTCCTCCTTGGCGAACTGCTTGCCGCGGGCGCTCGTGTAAAGGCCTATGATCCAGAAGCTTTAGACGCGGCCCGTGAAGAACTCCCTGCCGCATGGTTTGCCGACGGCAGCGTTACGCTTGTCCGCCACCAGTATGAAGCCCTGGAACAGGTCGATGCCCTGGCCCTGGTCACGGAATGGAAACCGTTTCGCCATCCCGATTTTCGAGCCATGAAGGAATTGATGAAACAACCGGTCATCTTTGATGGCCGTAATCAGTATGATCCGGTTGGATTGAAAGGAGAAGGTTTCGAATATTTTGGCATCGGTCGACGTTGATATGGTATTTTGCAGTTGATTAAAGTATTGTTTTGCCTGTAAATAATACTTTTGTAATCTGTGGGTGTTTTTTTTGGGTTTTTTCGAGGAGGTTTGCTATGCATCGTTCAATCGTTATGTTTCCCCTGTTGCTCATGATCAGTTTCTTACTCATTGGGAGTAATGCCATGGCCGAGCGTCGAGCTGGGGCGTTCACCCTGACGCCTATGATCGGTTATCACGTTATTGACGGGGGGATGAATATCGATGACGCACCAAGTTATGGCTTGGGTCTCGGTTACAATATTTCTCCTGAATGGGCAATTGAGACAGACATGCGTTACACTCCGACGAAAACCAATAGTGGCGCGAACATCGATTACGATATCTGGACGTTCAGCCTCGGCCCCCAGTATAATTTCAGGCCGGATGCCGTCCTCAACCCTTACCTCGCCTTTGGCGCAGGTCTCATGGTCTATGATAATACTAAAGACGGTAACGACGAAGACGTCTTCGGATACTATGGGGCCGGTGTAAAGTATGCCCTTGGTGAGTCCATCGATTTACGCCTCGATGCACGCCACCTGCTGGACTACCGATCTGACGACCATTTCAATACTGATCCTGGTCCGGATTGGCGGCACCATTTCCAGGCTATGGTTGGGCTGACTTTTCAGTTCGGCGGTTCTCCTGCTGTCGCCAAGCAAGAAAAGGCTCCCGAACCGATGGTGGCCAAAGAGGTCGAGCAAGCGCCTGCTGTCGTCAAACAGGAAAAGGCTCCCGAACCGATGATGGCCAAAGAGGTGGTAGAGGTCGTAGAGGTCGTTACGCTGACCGTGAATCTCCTGTTCGGTTTCGATAAGGATCAGGTTACTCCGTTCCACTATAGTGAATTGCAAAAGGTTGCCGCTTTCATCGGCGATTATCCGATGTACACGGTTGTCCTCAATGGACACGCCGATGACCGGGGCCCGGCAGAATACAACCTGGGCCTGTCCCAGCGGCGAGCCGACAATGTCCGCAAGGCGTTGATTGATAAATATGGCGTTGCCGCTGATCGCATAAGCACCTTCGGTTTTGGGGAGGCCCAACCGGTTGCAGACAATGCAACCGCAGAAGGGCGCAAGCTGAACCGTCGGGTGGAAATCAATATCCAACCCTGAGCCGGGGCTGAAATTTTTCGTTCATGAAACGGGGCCACGCATTGGCCCCGTTTCCTGTCTGGATGATCTTTATGTTAGACTATGGGGCAGGCAACTTATTTCCAAAGAGCAGCCCGCGGGAAAATGGTCGCGCCAGGAGGTTGTATTGGCCAAAAATCTCAGGCTTGGTGAGATCCTCAAGCTATCCGGGATCATAGATGATTTCCAGTTGAACTCGGCATTGTCATATCAGCGGCACTGGGGTGGCCGTTTCGGCGAATCCTTGATCAAGCTTGGCTACATCACGGAAGACAAACTGCAGGATTTTCTCGCACGGCAGTTTGACCTCCCTCAGGTGGAGCTTTTAGATCGCAAAATCCCGGAAGATGTCCTGGCCTATATCCCGCTTAATAAAGCCCGTGAGTTTCATGTCTTGCCTGTGGAACGAAAGGAAGTCAGCGGGACCATGCATCTGGTTGTTGCCATGACCGACCCCACCAATTTCATGGTCACAGACTCCCTCCAATTCATGACCGGTTGCCGCATCAAGCCTGCGCTCGCTTCTGTCGACGCGATCAGCGTCGCGATTGACAGCAATTACAGAAAAGAGCCTGACGAGCAGGAAGAACTTGATTTCTCCTTGGATGACCTTATCGAACCAACAAGCCCGCCCCCCCATCTGCCCCTACGCTCGGTAGAAAATCCGGCGGACATCCCGGTGGCCAAGCCGGTTTTCGGCGTGCCAGAAAACTTGCCTGGGTCGGCAGTGAAAAAACTCGAGAATCGCTATGAAAACCTGGTCCGGATTCTCCTCGACAGAGGTGTGATCGATTACAAGGATCTGGACGAATTGATGTAATAACCCGAAGTTTAACGCTTCTTTCGAGGCTCCAATGTCGGCATTTTTTCGTGAAGTTCTCTGGCATCGCTTAAGGCGCAATCAGATGGCCATGACCGGGGCTGTTATCGTCCTTGCCATGTTTCTTCTCGCCTTGGTGGCACCAATCGTCGGCCGTGATCCCGGAGCGATAGATATCGCGCTCAGGTTGCAGCCTCCAGGCTACCACTTCCCCCTTGGGACCGATGACCTGGGTCGCGATGTCCTGGCCAGGATTCTTTATGGCGCCAGGATCTCGCTGCTGGTCGGTTTCGTCGCCGTCGGCATTGCTACTTCAATTGGCATTCTGCTCGGGGCCCTGGCCGGTTACTATGGGCGCTGGGTCGACGCGCTGATCATGCGTTTCGTCGACATCATGCTCTGTTTCCCGACGTTTTTCCTGATTTTGGCGGTGATTGCATTCCTGGAACCCTCGATCTGGAACATCATGATCATCATCGGCCTGACCAGTTGGATGGGTGTGGCGAGACTGGTAAGGGCAGAATTTCTCTCGCTACGCGAACGGGATTTTGTCCTTGCGGCGCGCGCCATTGGCGCACAGGATTTCCGTATTATCTTCCGACATATCCTGCCCAACGCCATTTCACCTGTGCTCGTTTCAGCAACGCTTGGCGTTGCCGGCGCCATCCTGACGGAAAGTGCCCTCTCTTTTCTCGGGATCGGCGTTCAACCGCCGACGCCGTCTTGGGGCAATATGCTGATCGCCGGCAAGCAGACATTGGGAACGGCTTGGTGGTTGTCGGTTTTTCCAGGTCTGGCAATCCTCGTTACGGTCCTTGGCTACAATCTCCTCGGTGAGGGAGTGCGCGATGCGATGGACCCGCGCATTCGGGATTAAGAATCATACACGGGGCATAGCTTAATGACTGGTCTTTTTCGTGGATGGTTGTCATGAATGCCAGTGGGCACTCTGGTACACCTGCCGAACTCATCTTGGCCCGCAGCCAGGCCTTCTGCAGCGGCAATTTCGGTTTTATCTTCGATTCCTATCATTCGGGGTCAAGTTTTCGCCGCCAGTTCGTTGCGAGGGAGGAATATCTGCAGTTTGGCAAGGCGAGCCTCGGGCAGGATTACCAGATTCTGAGCTGCCAGGTTCTCGCAGAAAAGGTCTGTGTCCAGGAAGCACAGGTTGTTTTCCTTATGCAGATGAAAGTCCACGGAGATGAACAACGCTACGCAGAACTTGCCTGGCTGCGTCGTGAAGGTGGTGCCTGGCGTTATCATCGCGGCCAGAAAATGAGCGCTGAAGATTTCCCCGAAGACCCTCGCGCGTTGAGCTTTGCTGATTTCGCCAAGCTTGATCCGGCGACGATTTTCTGAGGTGACAGGAGCAAGGATGAAAATCGTCACCCAGGATAGCCTCGATCAGTTGAGCCGAGCCGCTGCCGAATCGGCGCGGCTGCGCAAAAATCTCAACCTGCATGATGAATATGCGGACCCCTGCCAGCGGCTGTTCAACGCCATGGAGCCTGGCACCTACATCCATCCTCACCGGCACCTGAATCCGCCCAAGCCGGAGTGTTTCATGGCGATCCGTGGAAAGTTCCTCCTGGTGACGTTCACGGACGCTGGCGATATTGCTTCGATCGTGCCGTTCGGGGACGGGTGTGACGTGGTCGCAATCGACCTGCCTGCAGGCATCTGGCACAGTTTGCTGGCACTGGAAGCCGGCAGCGTCTTTTTTGAGACGAAACCCGGTCCTTATGTTGCCCTGTCCGACAAGGATTTTGCCCCCTGGGCCCCTGCTGAAGGAACTCCGGAAGCGCAAAACTACCTTGCCGGCCTGGTCAAGATAGTCACCCAAGGATGTCACTGATGGTTTATTGCATTCCGCAGCCCGCGGCCTTCGCCCCGTTTTCGTATGCCTGAACTGCCAGAAGTGGAAACCACCCGTCGCGGGATCGAACCCCTGGTCGTCAATAAAACGGTTGCGCGGGTCGTGATACACAATCCTGCTTTGCGCTGGCCGGTCCCTGATGAACTTCGGGAAGAGTTGCTAGGGCAGAATCTCCATACTCTTGCGCGCCGCTCAAAATACCTGTTGTTCGGTTTTGATCGTGGTACGCTCATCGTCCACCTGGGGATGACGGGACATTTGCGTGTTACCTCCTCTGGCGCGGAGAGGCGCAAACATGATCATGTCGAGGTTATTTTCACGGACGGCTCTGCCTTGCGCTACAATGATTCCCGGCGATTCGGTGCCATCTTATGGACCGCAGGCGAACCGCTGCAGCATGAACGCCTGGCTGCTTTGGGGCCGGAACCTTTCGACCCCGGGTTTAACGCAGCTTACCTGTTCCGTCTTTCCCGTGGACGCAAGGTCGCCGTCAAGCCGTTTCTGATGGACGCGAAGGTTGTCGTGGGGGTTGGCAATATTTACGCCAGCGAAGCCCTGTTCAGGGCAGGCATCGCCCCGGCCAGAGCGGCCGGAAAAGTCAGCAAGGCTGCTTTTGAACGGCTGGTAAGTGCGGTCAGGGGGATTCTCGAAGAAGCTATTTGCGCCGGGGGAACCACGATTCGGGATTTTGCAGACAGTCAGGGACGACCCGGCTATTTCAAGCAGGAGCTGCGCGTCTACGGGAGGAGAGGGGAGGCGTGTACTGCCTGCGGTTCTCTAATCACGCAGATCAGGCTCGGACAAAGATCAACTTTCTTCTGCATGAAGTGTCAGACATGATCATTGGTGGTTTCGGGTCAGCGGAGGTTCACGCCTCTTGATTATTTGCTTTAGGGAGTTTTTTATGGAAGGATTCAATTTTTCTATCCCTTACCGAGTCAGGGTTGTTGACGTCAATTATGGTGGACACGTCGCCAACTCTGCAGTCCTGAATTTTTTTCAGGATGCGCGCATCGCTTACCTGAAAAATCTTGGTGGCTACTCAGAGCTCGATATCGGTGGTCAGTGCGGCATTATCTTGCCGGAAGCGCATGTCAGGTATCACGCCGAGATGTTTCTTGATGACGAACTGGTGATCGGCGTCAAAATCGGCCAGATCAGCCGATCGTCGTTTGCCATGGCGTATCGCATCGAGCGCGATGGCGAAGTGACCGCAGAGGGGGAGACGGTTCTGGTTTGCTTCGACTACCAGAAGCGCAAGCCCCGGCGGCTTGACTCGCAGTTCCAGGAGAAGGTTGCCGCATTCGAGGTCCTGAATTAACACGGCGCAGGCAGGAAGCTTTTCCTGCCTGCGCCATAGAAGTGACGGCTTGTGTTCGAGCGGCACGCGCTCGGAGATCAAGCCTTTCAGCCAAAACCAGATCCGGAGGGTGCACTGCAACTTGGCGCTGCAGCGGCAAAGACAGAAACGGCCTTGTGCGCAGGTTGTCCGCAAACCGGACAGGCAACTTCAGGGGCCTGTTTTTTAAGGAGCTTTTCAAAGGTCTTGTCACACGACGCGCAACGATATTCGAACAGTGGCATGGTTTTCCTCCCCGCTATTTATATTGCTCAATATATTCAATTTATACGATTAATGCAAGGTCTAATTCGGGTTGCGAGCCCAGGGGTTAGGCGAGGGTTGTAAATACAAGGGGCGGCTCAGATAAGAGCCGCCCCTTGTATTTGTTTTACTCATTCGTTGCTCAGCCGAGGATCTGTTTGAGGTCTGCTTCGGCGGTCGTGATCGGGCCGATATTGTATTTCTCGACCAGGAAGTTGAGCACGTTAGGTGTAATGAACGCCGGAAGTGTTGGGCCGAGTTTGATGTTCTTGATGCCGAGGTGGAGCAGGGTTAGCAGAATCGCCACGGCCTTCTGCTCGTACCAGGAGAGCACCATGGATAGGGGCAGGTCGTTGACGCCGCACTCGAATGCTCCTGCCAGAGCGACGGCAACCTGGATGGCGCTGTAGGCATCGTTGCATTGACCGACGTCGAGCAGGCGCGGGATGCCGCCGATATCGCCAAGGTCAAGCTTGTTGAAACGGAACTTGCCGCAGGCCAAAGTCAGGATCACGGTATCCTTCGGTGCTTTTTCGGCAAACTCGGTGTAGTAGTTGCGCCCCGATTTGGCGCCGTCGCAGCCGCCGACCAGGAAGAAGTGCTTGATCGCACCCGCCTTGACGCCTTCGATGACCTTATCGGCGACGCCGAGAATGGCGTTGTGGCCGAAGCCGGTGAGGATCTCCTGACCCGGGTTTTCGGGCAGGGCTGCACACTCCTGGGCTTTCTTGATCACCGCGCTGAAATCCCACCCCTCGACATGTTTGACGCCGGGCCACTGCACCAGGCCCCAGGTGAACAGGCGGTCCTTGTAGCTGTCGGCCGGCTTCTGGATGCAGTTGGTGTTGAAGATGATAGCTCCCGGGAATTCGGCGAACTCCTTGTGCTGGTCCTGCCATGCGCCGCCGAAGTTGCCGACCAGGTGAGCGTACTTTTTCAGCCCCGGGTAGCCGTGGGCAGGAAGCATTTCGCCGTGGGTGTAGATGTTGATGCCGGTCCCTTCCGTCTGTTTGAGAAGTTCTTCGAGGAACTTGAGGTCATGACCGGACACCAGGATCGCCTTGCCGGCTTTGGTGCCAAGCTGCACCGGGGTCGGCACCGGATGGCCGTAAGCTTCGACGTGGGCCTGGTTGAGCAGCTCCATGGTGACGTAATTGATGCGGCCTGCTTCTAGGGCCAGGCCGACATTGGCCATCAGGTCGAGACTGTCGTCGAGTTGCGCGGCCAGCGCCTTGTGGGTGAAGGCGTAGATTTCATCGGATTCCTTGCCGAGGATGCGGGCATGGTCGGCATAGGCCGCATAACCCTTGAGGCCGTACATGGTGATTTCGCGCACCGAATGGATGTCGGCATCGACGCTGTAATCCTTGACGCCGTGCAGCTCACCCAGTTTGACCTGTTCGGCCAGGGTGGCGGGCAGTTTCCAGTCCTGGGCTGCGGCGGGGACCTTGCCGGCGAAGTCGCCGGCCAGTTTCCTGGCCTTGTCACGCAGGCGGACGCCTTCGGCGACAAACTTGGCGACGGCGGCCGGGTCAAAGTCGACGTTGGTGACCGTGGTAAAGAGTCCGTCGATCATGAAACGGTCGATTTCCTGGTTCTTAACCCCCTTGACACGGGCCTTGTCTGCCCAAAAGGCGATCCCCTTGAGGGTGTAGACGAGAAGATCCTGCAGAGCGGCGACGTCCGGCTGCTTGCCACAGACGCCGATGGCAGTGCAGCCGGTTCCTTTGGAGGCTTGTTCACACTGATAACAGAACATGGACATGGTTTGTCTCCTTAAATTTGAAGGTTTGGAAGGTGGCTCTGATGCAGTGGCATCAAAACCTTCATCACTTTAACAGTTACTTCGAAAATGTCAGCCTGATTGACCCTTGAGATTTGCTATACTTGATAGTCACGTGATCAATCTTGATGCAACAATAACTCGATTTACGCAAGGATCACTTTGACAGAGGTCAAGAAACAGAAAAAATATAGGGTCTGTAATCAAAACATAAGGTTTCTGCTAAGATGTCAAAATTGGGTCTGGTGATGCAATACAGGTGTTAATATGAATTACTGGTTGATGAAATCGGAGCCATCCTGCTTTTCCCTGGATGATCTCAAGCAGCGGCCTAACGGCATCGAACAGTGGGATGGAGTGCGCAACTACCAGGCTCGCAACTTGTTGCGCGATGCTGTCAAACTTGGCGACGGGGTTCTTTTTTATCACAGCAACTGCCCGGAGCCGGCCATTGTCGGTCTGGCAAAGGTGGTGCGCGAGGGCTATCCTGATCATACGGCGCTCGATCCGCGCGAACTGCACTTTGATCCGAAAGCCACTGATGAAAAGCCGATTTGGTACATGGTCGATGTGCAGTACCTCTGTCACCTGCCCAAGCCGCTCAGCCGCGCGGATTTACGCCAACATCCGCTGCTGGCCGGAATGGGCGTTATGCGCAAAGGCAACCGTCTGTCGGTTCAGCCGGTAACTACCCAAGAATGGCAAACGGTTCTTGCCCTCAATGGCATAGAAGACCCTTTGTAAGTTTGTCTCTGATCCACTATGGAAACAGTTGCCTTCCCCAACCTCGGTCTCGTCGGGAGTCGTTGAAATGAAAAAATGGATAAAATTTCTCTCTGTCGCTGTAGCTATCCTGATTGCCCTGATCGTCGCGCTGGTCGTGTTGGCCAACGTGTTGATTACCCCGGAACGGATCAAGGCTACGCTGCTGCCGCTGGCAGAGGACAATTTGCACCGCAAGATCGATCTGGGCGAGATAAAAGTCAGTTTGTTTTCCGGGATAGAAATCAGCGGACTGCGCATCTACGAGCAGGATGGACTGGAAACTTTTGTCTCGACCGATCTGGTTAGGCTCAGGTACCAACTGTTGCCCCTTCTGGCCATGAAAGTCGTCATCGACGAGGTTCGGCTGGAAAAGCCGAGCATAAGGATCGTGCGACTCAGAAATGGGCAGTTCAATTTCAGCGACCTTGCCGGCACGGCAGCCAAGCCTGCGGCACAGGCAGAAAACAGCCCGCAACCTCCCGGTGGAACGCCGATCAGCCTCCTGGTGACTCATATCTTGTTACAGGATGGGCAATTGGTCTTTTTAGACCATGTCCTAAATGACAAGGCGCCGTACCGCTACGAAGTCTCCGCCTTGCAGATTGCCGCAAAAGGTGTTTCCTTGTCTGGCGATGTCCCCCTGTCGATTCAGTGCCAACTCAACGGCAGCCCGCTCTCCCTCGACGGTACGTTGAACCTTGCTTCTCTTCACGGGAATTTCGAAGTCGAATTGCAGAATCTCGATGCGGTCCCATTCACGCCCTACTTTCAGGACGCCTTGCCCGGCAAACTGGGCGGTCTGAAGTTGAACCTGAAATCGACCGTTGCCGGAAGCCTTGACGAAATCTCACTACAAGGCACTCTGGCGCTTGCCGAGATCGATCTGCTTCTCGACGCCCTGCCGGATGCGCCTCTGAAGGATGCCAGCTTCAGTGCAAACTACGATTTTCTGCTCAATCGCAGAGGGGAAACCCTTGACTTGCGTAAGCTTGATCTGGATTACAACGGTATCAAGGTCAGCACCAAAGGCGGCGTGACCGGCTTGATGGGCAAACCGGCTCTTGACCTGGCAGTCACAGTCCCCAACCTGCAGATCGGTCAGGCGGTGGAAGCCATACCGCAGGGCCTTATTGGTGATCTCCGCAGCTTCGATCCGACCGGGACGGTTACCGCTGAAGCAAGTCTGTCAGGCCCCATGGATGCGGCGTTAGGGTTATTGAAGTCGGCGACCATTGAACTGGATAATGTCCAGGCGGATGCTGGAGGACAACGACCAGCATTCTCGGGCCGCCTGCTTCTGGCCGGTGCAGAGCTGTCATCGAAGGGGCTGCAGGTAAGGCTCGGCGACAATAATGCGGATATAGATTTCAACGCGAGTCATATTTTTTCAAAGCCTGTTAACGTCAGGGCCAACATTACCTCCGAGCGTTTTCTACTGGAGCCGCTGCTTGTTGGCAGTGCCGCCCCGGCCGCAGCTCTGGAGAAGGGTGGCGGCACCGCGGAGGGCCGTACCGCAACAAGTGAAATCGGGCCATTCGACATCCCTTTGCAGGCTACGGGATCAATTAAAATTACCGAAACGGTATGGAAAGGGTTGGTGATCAAAGATTTCCTGGCCCAATATGAGCTCAAAAACAACATCTTCAATTTAACCCGCATGGACGGTCAGGTCGCCGGTGGCTCGTTCAGCAACTCTGCGCGCGTCGATCTTGGCAAGAAAGGTTTGGCCTATTCGGCGATCCTGGGCTTGAAAACGATCCAGGCTGATCCATTGTTGACGGCATTGCTGCCGCCGGCCGCAGGTCGCCTGATCGGCGCCATGGACATGTCGCTGGTTCTTGATGGTCGCGGTACGCAGTGGCAGTCTCTCAGCCGGACCCTCAACGGAAACGGTGATATGTTGGTGGCCGATGGCCGTCTGATCAGCCCGGAGTTGGTCAAGGGACTGAGCTCCTTCCTGCAGCTGCCAGAACTTAATGATATCAAGTTCGACAATTTTACGGGGCAGTTCAAAGTCACTGACGGCAAGGTCACGGTGGACAGCCAGATGCGCAGCGATATGCTGAAGCTTACTCCGAAAGGCACCATCGGACTGGACGGTTCTCTGAACCTAGAGCTTGATACACGGCTGAGTCCCGCTTTAACGAAAAAAATGGACAACAAGGGAGGTGTCATGAATTACCTGGTTGACAGCGATGGCTGGACCCGGCTGCCGTTGCTGCTGAAAGGGACTTTCAACGCGCCGAGTTTCGGACTGGATCCGAAGGGGGTACAGGAACAGGCGTCAAAAGCGATCGGTAATGAACTGGAGCGCCAGATCGATAAATTCTTCAAACAGAAGACGCCAGCGCCAGCGGCTGGCGGTCAGCACCCCGCCGGCGGAGAGCCGGCTGCTGTAGAGGATCCGGCACGCAAACAGTTGCAGGATTCCCTGCAGAAGCTGTTTGGCAATTGACAGCCTGGTTCACACTGGGTTACATAAAGCAATAAATTCTGAAAGGTTACCTTTTATGAATGGTATCAAGTACTTTAGTGGTTTTGAAGTTATCAGGGCAGCTAAAGAGGTCGAAAAGAACGGTCATCGTTTCTATTCAACGATGGCCGAAAGGGCTGCTGACCCCTTGTTGAAAGAACTTTTTGCCTGGCTGGCCCAGGATGAAGTTGAGCATCTACGGCGTTTGAACCAGTTGGAATCCAAGTATCAGGACGGCGCATTCAGCGATAGCGAAGATGAGTTCCTGCCCTATCTGAGCCAATTCTCCGATGCGAAGATTTTCCCCGATGCCGAGCGCCTTGAGGCAATCCTGAAAACGGACAGTGCCGACATTCAGGCCCTGGACCTGGCCATTGAGGCAGAAGAGAAGTTTGCCGCCTTTTTTCTCAGAGCCGGCGGCCTGGCGCAGACCGAGGACGGTAGAGATGCCTTTAATTGGCTGGCTGGCGAGGAAGCCAGGCATGCGAAGATTTTGAAAGAACGGCGCGCCAAGTATTCCGGAAAATGAAGTTTCTGATCTGTTGTAGTGCTCATAGGGGGGAGGATGGCGGAAAGTCGCTATAAAAAGCGTCAACGTAAAAGGATTCCAGTCAATTTCGGTATTGACAAGGTTGAAAAGTTCGGCTTCACCGACGACATCAATCATGACGGTCTCTTTATCCGTTCTACGGTTGTCGTCAAGCCGGGGGTCGTCATCAAGATTGAAATCAAGCAGCCCCAGGGGCTGATTGCCATGCTAGGTGAAGTGCGCTGGGCCAAGAAGGTCCCACCGAACGTGCTGAGCAAACTGAAAGGCGGGATGGGGGTTCAGATCAAGTCCTTCCTGGCTGGAGAAGAACTTTATCATACTCTCTGCGATGAACTGGTTACGCAGCGGGGTGGTTAACAATCCATTTCATCGGGTCACCGAGGTAATCACTGCCAGTGACGCTAGTGATTGTCCGGTCCAGGCAAAGTGAAAGGCCTGCCGCTTGTTGCGCAGGCCTTAACTTTTACCTATCATCATTCCCTAATCACGGGCTTTTCCGGCGATGTCAACCGCCGGATTGTTTGTAAACCTTCATAATGATCAGGCTTATCTTCGATAGGCAGAACCTCCTTGGTGAAGGGTTGAATTTGCCAGCAACGTTGCTCCTTAATAGTATAGCGCCATCTCGCTGATTTTCATCTTAGCAAGCAAAATATTTCTCCCGGATCAAATTTCACCATATTCTCTACAGGCTCATAAAGATTGGATTAAATTAATATTTAATCCCTATTGACAGAGTAATAGTTATTATTTATTAGTTACTTATACGGTGTAAAAGCCATCCCTATCGTAAGGTAGGTGCGGAAAGCTACGGATCCGCCCGCGTACACTTCCTCGGACAGCCGGGTTGCCATCAAATTGGCCCTGGCTTTTGTGTTTTTGCCGTCAGAACGGAACGGGAAGGAGGTATTTATGGAGGGTTATCTGTTTGCTGTTGTCAGCGCGTTTCTGCTCTTTGCGGTGGCCCTGCCGCTCTTCGGAATTGTAGTCGGATTCTTATGCTATTACGTGCTCCCTTACGTCTTCGGTGGCCTCGTCACGCTGGGACTGCTTGTCTTTGCCGGCGTGAAGATCATCTTCGCCCTCTGGGTTTGGTGTATTGCCCTGCTGTGGGCCTCTGCCGTGTTTTTTGTCAGGATGAAGTTCCGCAAGATTGGTGAAGAGATCGAACATTACCGGGCTGCGCATGTAACCTTGTTGTGTGGTATACCCTATCGCCGCAGACGCAATGAAATGCGTGAAGCGCTCGCCGCAGAAGGCGAGATTTGATGCTGAGACCAGCAAGTCGGCGCGTGGCTTTCGGCTTGTTGCTGCGGAAGGGTCGTTTCGGGATTTAGCAGTGTCTGTCTTGCCGTTACGACAGGATGCATACTCATGTGGGTTGTGCGTCCCGGTTGGTCTGCGGACGCCGGAGTCCTCACTGCCAACCTTCGTAATTGATCAAGAGTTTGCACACGATCTCTGTACATTCATGGTCAAGGTCAAATGTTATCCCGCAGAGTGATTTGTGACATTCGATACGGTTGACCAGTTCTTCCCCCCAGGCCGGGTCGAAAAAGCTGACCATGGCTGCCAGGAACTGCTCTTCACCTTCACTCTCACGGTCGAAAGAGGCCTCGACGACGTCCTTGATCGGGCGCAAATCGTCCTTGCTCCTGGCTGATTCAGGTGTGCCTGGGCCAAAAAAATTCGACCCCAGAAATTCGACCCCATGCTTCCATGCCTCTAAAAATCGCGCACGCTTTTCTTCTGACTGTTGCAATACATTCAGGACATTGTCCTTATGCATGGCAGCACCTCCCTTATGGATACGTAAGGTCTCTGAGGATTTCGTTTAAGTATTCTAACAGAGAAATGCATTTTTGCCGGTCGGCCTACTAAGTGAATAAATGTCCGGTCGGTGTCGAAAGAAAAACGTATATTCCCCGGTAGGCACTTGGTGCCAAGCATTGTAGCCCGGTCGTAGAGACCGGGCCTTTTGCATGTTTCAGAGCGGTGGATCAAGAAGTGAGGGTAATGTCAAGATTAAGCTCTTCGGCGACTGTGTTCAACCCCCCTTCGATAGCAGCGATCGAGGATGATGCAGGGACCTGTATATGAATATCCATCAGGTAAAGGACAGTGCCGCTTTCAGGGGTTGTTTTCACGGTTGATTTGAGATCGACAATGTTTAATGATCGATCAGCCAAAAACTGGCTGATCTTGTAAACGATACCCGCCTGATCAAGCCCTTCAACATGAACTGTGCATAGTGTGAAATCCCCTCTGCCGGTTGGGTGACGTTCATTGACCGGGCGAATAAAGGCAGAAATGTTTTTCACCTGTTCCAGCTTGCGGCATTCTTCTAGCAAGTTGGCTCCGATACTGCTGTTGCCTGATGAAAAAAGCAGATTGATGGTAAATTCATCGTCCAGCATCGACATGGTGGTGTCTTCGAGATTACAACCGTTTTCATAGAGAATCTGAGTCACATCAGCGACGATGCCGGGCCGATCTTTACCAAAGGCCGTCATGATATATCGGTTTTGCATACTTTCCTCCAATCCTTGATCTTTCGGAAGCCTAGAAATTGATGTTATTCTTGCACTTTCTCCGGTTAACTTCAATAATTTCCAGAGTTCTTTTGGCTGCTTGCAAACTCAGGTGCGAACACGCCGCGGGGTTTTTTGTGAAATATGTTTATCACAGGGCATCAACCTTCTTCCTTTGTGGTAATCTTAAATAAAATTGATGCTGTAAATCACTTTATTTTGGAGAGATATCATGAACGAACAGAATGAAAAGAAGAATGAACAGGAAGAAGTCGGTCTTTATGAGAAACTTGTCTCGCGAACTGCGGATATCCTGGAAGGGGGGAAAAAGACTTTCGATGAGGCCCTCAAGAAAGCAAAAGAGGAGCTTGCTGCGGCGGGTGACTTTTCGCGGGAGCAGGCGGACAAACTGGGCGAGTATGTCAGCAGGGACTTGAAAGAGAATGCCAGCAAGGCGACAGAAGCAGTGAAAAAAGCCGTGGAACCACAGCGACTCGCTGCCGGTGTGCAGAGCGCTTTCTCCCGGATCCTTACCAGTACCGCTGAAACACTAACGGAACTTGCGGAGCGGTCGGAAAAGTCGCTGGAGTATAAAACGGGAGAAATTACCAGTCCGGGAACCTTGACTTGTAAAAGTTGTGAAGCGGAAATGCACATGACCAAGTCGACGAGGATTCCTCCCTGTCCAAAGTGTCACAAGACAATATTCCGTAAATCATACTGAGGCAAATGCACCAGCACCAATCATCATGTGTTTCTTGCATGGTGCTGCAACTCCCGCCTTTGGCAGAGGTGTTACTGCGTGCAAAAAGGGATGTAGTGGATGAAGATTGAATGGTATCCGGGACATATGGCGAAAGCCAAGCGACAGATCGCCGAGGTGATGCCGAAGATTGATGTGGTTATTGAGGTCCTTGATGCCCGCCTGCCTGTTTCCAGTTCCAACCCGATGCTGGAAAAGCTCCGCGGCGCCAAGCCTTGTATCAAGATTCTCAACAAGAGTGATCTCGCCGACCCAGCTGTGACCAGTTCATGGGTCAAATATTTCGATCAGATGGTCGGGGTCAGGGCCCTGCCCATCGAAGCCAGGAAGAGGTCAACCGCAAACCAGATTCCGCTTCTGTGCCGCCGACTGGTTCCCCACCGCGGGGTTCCCGGCAAGACGTTGCGTGCCATGGTGATCGGTATTCCGAATGTTGGCAAGTCGACATTGATCAATACTCTGGCCGGCAAAAAAATGGCGCGTGTTGGCGATAAACCGGCGATCACAACCTGTCCGCAGCAAATCGACCTGCGCAACGGTATTCATCTCTCCGATACGCCAGGTTTGCTCTGGCCTGACATACGTAATCAGAAAAGCGCTTATCGATTGGCGGCAAGCGGGGCCATTGGCGAGGGTGGCATGGACTATATCAGCGTGGCGCTGTTTGCCGCCGAGCACCTGATGCTTTACTACCCCGAAGCTCTTGCCCATCGCTACAAGCTTACCGACCAGCCTGCGGATGCCGCTGCACTAATCGAAGAAATCGGCCGCAAACGCGGCTGTCTGGTTGCTGGCGGGAATGTTGACCAACTGCGAGCCTCAGAACTGCTGTTGCGCGAATTGCGGGCCGGATTGATTGGTCGGGTCAGTCTGGAGAAACCGGGAATAGATGCGGAAGAAGAGAGGCCTGAATGACTGGCGAAGAGCTGGAAAGACGCATCAAAGCAAAGCAAGCGCCAATCATTCTTGATGTCCGCAGTGGCTTCGAGTTCAGGTCCGGTCATCTTCCGGGGGCCGTTCATGCCCCTTTGGTGAAGGTCCTGCAGGCAACGGCTGCCGTGTTGCACAATAAAACTGACCTGATCGTCGTGACCTGCGAACATGGTCCCCGGGCACAGCTTGCCAGGATGCTCCTCACGTGGCGAGGATACAAAAACATTGAATTGCTTGAGGGGCACATGGCCCACTGGCGTCACTCGGGTCGATCCGTGAAAAAGAACAAATAGGCCGGAACATAATAAAAGGGTAAAGACCGCGGTTACTCCATGGGCTGTCCGTCCCAGGGTTTCTTAGGGATATGTCCTTCGCCGAACCGCAACGTATGTCTGACGCATTGCAAACAATCTGCAAGAGGCTCGGCGACGATAACCTCACAAGATGATACGTCAACTCCGTTCAGCCTGGATCCGTTCATCGAGTATCTGCACCTCATCGACCTAGCGCACCTGTGCCGATCAGACATCACTTCCTAAGCGTCGTTGATCACTGTGTAGATATGAGCCTTGTAAAATGCTTTGTCTGTTTGATGGCAACCGTCGCTGCATCGTAACCGTGGGTATGAACCATGACTCTCCCTCCTTGCAAGCGTCCCTGGTATCTATACAACGGGCATTTAGAAACGATCTGGCCGACGCTGTTCAGAAGACTTGAGTCTCCGGCTTACTGTCGCGAACAAATCACGACGCCAGATAACGATTTTCTCGATCTGGATTGGCTGCAACAGGGTTGCCGGCGTCTGGCGGTTATTTCACATGGGTTGGAGGGTGACTCACGCCGACATTATGTTGCCGGTATGGCATTAGCTTTGGCAAATCGCGGTTGGGATGTGCTGGCCTGGAACTTTCGTGGCTGCGGCGGCCAGATCAATCGCCTGCCGCGGTTTACCCATAATGGGGCCACGGACGATCTTGATGCCGTGGTGCGCCATGCTCTTGTAAAACACGCTTACCGAACAGTCGTTTTGGTTGGCTTCAGCATGGGGGGAAACCTTTCCCTGGTTTATCTGGGCCGTGAAGCGGATCGAGTCCCCTGCGAGGTCAAGGCTGCTATCTGCTTTTCAGTGCCCTGCGACCTTGCTGCGGCATCCCGGCGTCTTGCCGAGACTGGCAACCTTATCTACATGCGTCGTTTCATGCGCCTGATGGGGAGAAAAGTTCATCGACAGGCCAAACAGTTCCCAGAGCTGTTTCCGTGTGCAGACTACCACAAGCTTAAGACCTTCGAGGAGTTTGACGGACGCTACACAGCTCCATTGCACGGATTTCGCAACGCCCTGGACTATTGGCAGCAGTGCAGCAGCAATCGCTATCTCGGCACAATTCGATTGCCGACCTGGATAATCAATGCCCGCAATGATCCTTTTCTGACCGCTGCCTGTTCTCCCGATTTCTCCTATCATGGCAATCCGCTGGTAAGCCTTGTTGCACCTGAGCACGGCGGCCATTGCGGTTTTGTTGCGACAGGCAATGGCGGACTATACTGGTCGGAGGATGTGTCGGTGAGGTTGCTCTCTACTTTTCTCTGAGGGCTTTATCGGTTTAGTCTCACAAAGCGATGTCGTCTTGCCCCGCTGGAAGCCCTCTACTGAGAAGAATCAGGGAAGAACATGAGATTTTTAACAATAATTTCCCCTTTATAATCGACTCATGATAGTGGGATTCAGACTTAAATTATGCTATAGTCGGCTTCATTTTGAAGGGGCAGGCACATGAATGTTTCTGTTGTTTTTGCCCACGGGCGTGAGAGCGGCCCTTGGGGAATCAAGATCAGAGCTCTTGCCAAGATCGCTGAGGCGTTCGATTGCCGGGTCATCAGCCGTGACGACAGCGATAACCGTGACCCGGAATTACGGGTAGCCAGGTTGATCGATGAATCCAGAACCCTCGATGGGCCCCTTATCCTGGTTGGCTCAAGTATGGGGGGCTATGTCGCTACAGTCGCGTCGCAGGTGGTGCAACCGATCGGTTTGTTCCTGATGGCTCCTGCTTTCGGTCTCCCCGGATATGCTGAGCAGACCCCGCGGCCAATCTGCCGCGAGTTGACGGTTGTGCATGGCTGGAGTGACGATATCGTGCCGATCGAGCCCGTACTTGATTTTGCCCGCACCCATCAGGCCATGCTCCACATGGTTCCCGCCGGTCATGCGCTCCTTGAACAGGTCGATTGGCTGACGCAGATTTTCGGGCTGTTTCTCGGCCGCTGTCTGCAGCGTGACGGTGACAAGAAAAGAGAACGCCTGCTGGCAACTATTTAGGCCCTACGTTACATGACTTGTGGTCGTGATGGCTGTTAAAGAAAGAATCGACAAGCTGATGGTACAACGGCAACTGGCCGGCTCACGGGAGCGGGCCAGGGCTCTGATCCTGGCCGGTCGTGTTCTCGTCGATGACCAAACGATCGACAAGGTCGGCACTCAGGTCGATGCCGAGGCATCGATCCGCCTGCGCGGCGAAGATATCCCCTACGTCTCACGCGGCGGCCTGAAACTGGCAAGAGCTCTCGAGCTTTTCGATATTGATGTCGCCGGACGGGTTGCCATCGATGTCGGCGCCTCGACTGGCGGGTTCACAGACTGTCTGTTGCAAAACGGTGCAACCAGGGTCTTTGCCGTTGATGTCGGTTATGGGCAATTGGCCTGGAAGTTACGCGACGACCACAGGGTTGTTAATCTCGAACGTACCAACATCAGAAATCTGACAGCGCAACGGCTTGATGTTCTACCAGAGATTGCCGTGATCGATGCTTCGTTCATTTCTCTCGAGAAAGTCCTGCCGGCGACTCTCGCCTTGCTTCCTCATGACAGCGATGTCGTGGCGCTGATCAAGCCGCAATTCGAAGTGGGCAGAGGGCAGGTGGGCAAGGGGGGCGTCGTTCGTGACCCGGAGCAGCATGCTCAGGTTGTCGAAAAGATCAAGCAGCTGGCCAGCCAGCTTGGTTGCCAGGTCATGAACCTCTGTGAAAGCCCGCTGCTTGGGCCGAAAGGTAACCGAGAGTTCCTGATACACCTGCGCAAGGAGGCCACCACGTGAGTCATCAAGCCTATTTTCTTGGCGCCGGACCTGGTGATCCCGAACTCCTGACCAGGCGTGCCGAGCGCCTGCTTGCGGAATGCCAGGTAGCATACGTGCCGCCACTTTTCGAGCAGACCTTTGCCAGTCTGCTCGCTGGCAAAGAACTATTCGTCCCCTTTGAGTTCTATTTCGCCGAACTGATAACCCTTATCAAGGCCCAACTGGTCAATGGCCCGGTTGCCTTTCTGGTCCCAGGTGATCTGACTTTCTATTCCCCTTTTCAGGCGGTGGTCGATGCCCTAGGTGCGCAGGCCGTGGTTGTGCCGGGGGTCGGTTCTGTTAACGCTGCTGCGGCACTGTTGAAAAAGACCCTCGATCTTCCCGGGGTCTGTAGCCGAGCCGTACTGGCTTCGCCTCGGGCTCTCGGTGACGGCCCAGATGCGCCGACCATGGGCGACCTCGCCGCCCCTGGCGTTACTTTGCTAATTTACATGAATAACCTACCCCTGGCCGAGTTGGTTGGCCAGCTACGTAAGGGGTATGGTAAAGATGTACCAATGGCCCTTGCCCACAGGATTGGTCTGCCGGAAGAGGAAGTTCTCGTGGCCACTCTTGATACGATTGTGGCCGTGGTTGGGGAGAGGGATTTCTTCAACCTCAATACAGTCAACCCGCGACCGGCCCTAACCCTGGTTCTGGTCGGCGAAAGCCTGGCGGCAGAAGCCAATCCGGGCTGGTGGGATTACCGGCGTGACCACATCTGGAAATTTCGGGACAACAGCTGATATGAGCATTATCTCTCCAATCGATAACCTTTCCGAAGCAGCTTTGCTCCTTGAGGCCGGTGCCGATGAGTTGTATGTTTGGTGCCCCCTGTCACCAGAATGCTTGTTACTATCCGGAATTCTTCGATGGGGGGTAGTATGACCGGTTTGCTGGATAGCGCTCAGATCAAGGTCTTGTCCAGGGAAGAGAGCGTACGCGGTGTACTCGTCCGCACGGTTTTGGAACAGGCAGGGAAGGCCGATAGCCAGGAGAGGGTCCTGTTGGAAAAAGCGTTGCTGTTGCTTCTCGCCCGCTTTGAGGGAAGGGGAGGCGATACTCCATGATCCTGCGCAGCGTAGAACTGGAAAGCTTCGGCCGCTTTCGTGGCCAGACTGTTGAATTCCGGCGCGGCATGAACCTGGTGATCGGGCCCAACGAGGCCGGCAAGTCGACCCTTGCTGAAGCGATTCCCGCCGTCCTGTTTGGCACTGACCGATTGGAAAGATATAAACCCTGGGGGCGCAATACCTGTGTGGCGGCACTCTTTTTTGAGGGGCGCGGGCGCACTATTCAGGTCAAGCGCAACCTGATCACCGATGATGTTGCGCTGGTTGAGAAAGATGACCTCTACCATGTCCTGTCGCAATTCTCCGGGAAGGTCCCGTTGCGGGGACGGAGTGCTACCTGTCGTGAATATCGCGAGCTTCTGGAGACGTTGCTGGGCGTGTCCGACGAGAAACTGTTCCGGGCCACATACTTCTTCGGCCACCATCCGCAGGAATGGTCCGGCGACGAGCTTGCCCAAAAACTGCGAACCCTGGTCAGCGGCACGGCCGAGACGGATTACGCAGAAATCCTCGATGGCCTGCTTGAAGAACATTTTGACCTGACACGCAGCAATCCGTGGGGTCGTGATAAGCAACGCGATCGGGAGTATGAGGATATCTGCCGGCAGCTGGCTGAACAGGGCGGCGTTGAGGCTGTACCGGTTTTCGTAGAAATCGATAATACTGCTGAAATCACGGCACAGATTGAAACTCTCTCTCAAGCATTGGCCAGCGACCGCCAGGATTATGAAAAGGGGCTACGCTATATCGAGCGCGTTCGGCACAAGGCAGGCCAGCCGGCTGCAGAAGCGCTTCCCGCTGAAGCGGCAGCCGTTCCGTTAAAACAAGTGACACCGCTTCCTGCCGGAGCTCTTGCGCAGAGGCTTGCTGCCGCCGGTCTACCGGCAAATCCCCCTAAAGAGCTACCGACACTGCTCTCTGAAGCGGCCGAAATCAGGCAGGAGCTTGCTGCATTGCAAAAACCCTATGCAGCCATCAACAGTCGTGAGAAGAAGATACCCAAGGTCCCTTGGTCGGGCGCTCTCGGTGTAACTGCGCTCCTGCTTGCCGGTGCGGCAGTCGCATGGTGGCAGAGCTTCCAGTTTCTCTGGGTAGCGCTCGGTGCTGGCTGTATCAGTTCCATGCTGCTGGGGTGGTGTGCCTGGCGATATATGGCGCGCAAAAAAGCCCTGGATGAATGCCGCAATGAGCGCAACCGGCTTGACCAGAAAAAAATGACAGCACAGAATCGCCAGGCTGTCCTGAGTGAGCGCTGCGAAGCCCTTGATCTGCCATCATCGGCGATCGACCTGGTCCGGTTGCAGAAACTCGTGACAGCACATCGAGAATTGCTAGAAAGCTTTTGGACGCAGAGCGAGTTTCCTGCGGGTGAGGTTCCGATGACCCCAGTCGAGGTTGAAGATGCCGATGTCGCAGCGGTTGAGATCTCGGCCGTGGAAGTTCGCGTTAAGGCGGGAGAGGACCTGCTTCAACTGGAGAGCCGCATGGCTGAATTCGAAGCCGGGTTGAGACAGAAAGAAGCCCGTTTGCAAGAACTTCGGCAGCAACTGCATGAACACCCGGCCGAACAGAAGCCCCGCACGGCGACTTCAGGTACGAGTCTGTCTGCACGCAAGCTCGAACTGGAAGAGCGTATCGCGGTTTTGCGTAAAGCCGTCACTTTACTTGCTGAAGCGGTCGAAGCGTTCGGTTCTTCGCACCTGGTTCGCTTGAATGATGAAGCCGGCAAGCTGTTCGGCAAGATAACCGGAGGGCGCTATGCCACTTTGAAACTTGATGATAATATGACACCGTCGGTTCAAATTGATGGCCGGCGCTGGGTCTCTTTCGAGCATTTCAGCAGGGGGACGGTTGACGCGATCTATCTGGCGTTGCGCGTGGCCTTGGCGAAAGTGCGGGATGATGGGCGCTCTCTGCCTTTGATGCTCGATGATCCATTTGTTCATCTCGACCAGAAACGCCTGGCGACGGCCCTGAACCTGGTTGATTTGGCCTCGGCCGATGGACAATTGATTCTCTTCAGTCATAATCTCGATTTAGGCAAACGTGCTGCGCGTGAGCGTTGGCACGTCGTGCCCCTGGATGGGGACAGCGTTGACAACAGCTTCGATGAAGGAGGCGAACATGCCGGACAGCTGCATCTTCTGTAAAATCATCGCCGGAGAGATCCCGGGGAAGTTCGTCTACCAGGACGACCAGCTCGTTGCCCTTCAAGATATCAATCCCCAGGCGCCAAACCATATCCTGATCGTGCCGCGCAAGCATGTGCGCACAACCCTTGACTTGACGACGGCAGATAATGAAATGATTGGCCACGTTTTTCAGGTTGCAGGGAAAATAGCTCACGACAGGGGCTTTTCGGAGGACGGTTTTCGTATTGTCAACAACTGTAATGAAGCGGCGGGTCAAACAGTCTGGCATATTCATTTTCACCTGCTCGGCGGTCGCGACATGACCTGGCCTCCAGGTTGACGCCAACCTGGATACGATTTGCGAATCGGTTGCGCAACACGCTTTCGAGCCTGCAGACCATGATTTAGGATTGCATCAAAAGATGGCATCTCTTCTTGTCATGATAAAATAGAGACATGAACAGTATTCAACATCCGCTGGCGCCGCCGGACGTGCCTGAGAAATATGATGACAAACGCCAGCAGCGCCTGATCAATGAGATCATGGAGCTGCTGGTCACGCATTATGGGGGCAGCCTCAGCGAGAAGGTGCTCGACGAATCGATTGAGGCCTTGCAGAAGGCCATCAATCTCGCTTGCGAAGCCCACCGCAAGCAGGTGCGCAAGACTGGGGAGCCCTATTTTTTCCATCCGTTACGGGTCGCCCACCTGGCGGCGAGACACTGGATGGATTTTGCGTCTGTGATTGCTGCTCTGCTGCACGATGTGGTTGAAGATACCCCGACCACCCTGGAAGATGTCGCCAAAATGTTCGGTATGGAGATCGGTCTATTGGTTGACGGTTTGACCAAGGTCGATGACGATCTCCTTAGCCGCAGTATCCTCAAGGAACAGACCTACCGAAAACAGGTTCTCCTTGCGGTGCGAGACATTCGCGTACTCTGCCTGAAATTCTGGGACAGGATCGACAACCTGCAGACTATTCAGGCCCTTAACCCGGACAAGCAGCGCCTGATTGCCGAGGAGACGCGTACCATCTATGTCCCTCTGGCCAGGCATCTTGGCATGGGGCGTGTGGCCACCGAACTGGACGCACTCTCCCTGACGATCCTCTACCCGACCAGGGCGGAGCGTTATGACGTCGCTGTCAGTGAAATGCGCCAGACCTACGAAGCCGTCCTTGGTCGCGTTCGTTCAAATGTCCACAATATCCTCGAACATTACAAGATCGATGCCGTAGTCAAGGATCGTTGGCGACCGTTTTCCATCGCGGCCGCCCGCATGACCTCTCGTGGTCTGCCTGCCCTCTATACCCTGGATATCCTGGTTGACCGCTCCATGGACGCCTACCATGCCCTTGGTTTGCTGCACCGCCTTTACCCACCGATTCCGGGTAAATTGCGCGATCATCTGAATGTACCCTCGCAACATGGTTACCAGGCTTTGAAGACCAGTGTGCAGGCCGGTGAGATCCGCTTGCGAGTCGAAATTACCACGCGCAAGCTGTCGCGTTTCAACGATGCCGGCGTCCTTGCTCCAGGCTTCGAATTCCGCAGCTCAAGCTTCGAGAATCTGATGCAGTCGCTGATCGAGGGCGAATCGGCGTTTGACATGGAAAGTCTGCGCCTGGCTTCAGCCTCTATCCAGGTCTACACGCCGCAAGGTGATGTACGGGCGCTGCCGGAGGGGAGCAGTGCCCTCGATTTTGCTTTCAATATTCACGAACAGCTGGGTTTGCATGCGGTGCGTGTGCGCATCAATGGTAAAACGCGCCAACTCAAGGCTCGTCTGATGGACGGAGATCAAATCGATGTTGAAACAGCCGACAGCCCGACAGTGTTGCCGAAATGGCTGGAATGGGCGGTTACACCGCGAGCCCGCAACAGCATTCGTCGCTACCTGCGTTCAAAGGTCAAGCAGTCACGTAAAGCTGTCAAAGCGTAGCTCAGCTTGGTGGTCTTTGCCGGTCAGCTTGCTGCTTATCCTCCTCTACGTATGCCCTGTGTATGCTGACCAGGCCAACGTCTTTATTTACCACCGTTTCAATGATTCACGCTATCCCTCAACCAATATATCCTCCGATGCTTTTCATGCCCAGCTTGAGCTGCTCCAGCAGCAGAGTTTTGCCGTCCTTACTCTAGGTCAGGTCATCGAAAGGATGCGACATGGGCTCAGTCTGCCGCAACGTTGTGCCGTCATCACAGTCGATGACGCTTACCACTCATTCCTGACTGACGGTTGGCCACTTCTAAAGCGCTATGGCTATCCGGCGACCCTGTTTGTCAGTACAGATTCTGTCGGCGGCAATGACTACCTCTCCTGGCAGGAACTTGAGACCTTGCAGGAAGAGGGGGTGGAAATCGGCAACCACTCGGCCAGTCATGACTACCTGCTCGACAGGGCGCCTCTTACGAGTGGCCCTGACTGGTCTGCATCGGTCAGGTCGGATCTCCGTCGATCTCAGAAGGCGTTCGAGGACCACCTCAATATGTCTCCGCAACTGTTTGCTTACCCTTATGGTGAATTCTCGCCAGAGTTGGCAGAGCTGGTCAAAGGTGCCGGTTTTGTGGCTGCCTTCGGGCAGCAGTCCGGTGTTGTAACTGCCGAACAGGATTTTTATCGTCTGCCGCGTTTTCCCGTTGGAGGCGAACATTCATCGCTTGACGAATTTCGCAGCAAGCTTTTTATGAAAAGTTTGCCCGTGCAGATAGTATCTCCCAAAAGCACTGTGATAACTGGCGAAAATCCACCTGTTTTAAGGTTTTACTTGAAGCACAATGATGTCGATAATAGTACGCTGCATTGTTTTGTCTCTGGTTCGACGGATGAGTGTCTGGTCAGAACTTTGAACGATGCGGAAGGACTCTTTGAGGTCATGGCATTTCAGCCGATTATGGGCCGGCGCAGTAAATACACTGTGACGGCCTCAAATGCAAATGGCCGTACCTGGTACTGGTACAGCCAGTTATGGGTCCAGCCCAGTGGCAATATGATGGCCAATCATTTTGTTCCTCGTTGAGAAAAGACCACTTCCCGAGGTGCTGATGTTGATGACCTGCTTCTCCGGTCGGGGTCGCCGCAGGGATGCCGTGTTGGCGCGAGACAGCTTGTTTTGTCGAATCAGGGCCTGAATATCGTCAATATACTCTTCACCCCGCTGCGAGTATTTATGCAGACCCTGTGACAGGGCAATGCCCGTGACGGGTTGATTTGCGTTGCGCAGCCTCTCTCTGATTTTACGGAACTTGGTGTAGGCACCGTTGCGGTTGAGGTTGTTCATGTAACTGCGGATCGATGCATAGATACTAGAAAACTTGCGCAATTCGTAAATCTCACCCTCCGGGCGGTCTTCAGGGACGATCCCCGTTCCGGGAATAAATGTCCATTCGCCGAAGAGGTTATTACCCTTTTGGGCAAATCTAGATGTCCCCCAAGCGGATTCATTCGCTGCTTGGGCAAGCACCAGAGAAGGGGGGATGGTATCCACTCTGCGCAGCAGACGGGAGCGAGTACGATGGTCGGTATGCGGGTTGCCGCGCAAGCCGTAGCGCTGCATGATTTCCTCAAGACGTTCCTGGTCGTCAGGTTTTGTTTCCATAACCCGGTGTCTTTCCAGGATCTGCAGGAGGTCCTCGCGCTCTCTGGTAATCTCCTGGTTGGCCAATAGGACCATCGGCAGGAGTCCCATGAAGAAGGCACGTTTCTTGGTGTTCGGGTTGACGTTTTCGTTGATGTCAGGCGGAATCCCCTCAAGGATAAAAAGTGGCACGCCTTTTTCCAGTTGTGCCCAGTTGTAGTCAAGGGTCTGAAAAAATGCCTGCAGCCCCGAAGTTGTCTCAGGGCGAATGGTTTGCGGGCGCGTCAAGTCGAGCCTCTGCGTGGACGCAGCGATTGCAGGTTTAGAGCAGGCAATGGAGATGAGCAGGACAGGAAGGAGCAAAGCAGTCCTGTGTGCAAATATGGCCGGGCAGGCGATGATCATGTCGTCCGGTTATACCTTGTTGAACGCAATTATCCATTTCCGACATCTTTTCACTTCGCCATATTAACACGCCTGTTTTTGCGCCGACAAGCATCTGTTTAGATCTGCCGGTCAAGAGGGCAACAACAAGGAAATTACCATGAAGTCCTATCGAAAAGAACTTTGGTTCGAGGTCCCTGAACGTCGTGGCTTCCTCAACATTACTGCACAGATTGAAAGATGTCTTAAGGAGAGTAGTGTCCGGGAGGGTTTGCTCCTCTGTAACGCGATGCATATCACCGCATCGATTTTTATCAATGATGATGAACGCGGACTGCACCATGACTTCGAGCGTTGGCTTGAGCAATTGGCTCCACATGAGCCGTTGCATCTCTACCGGCACAACAATACCGGAGAAGACAACGCTGACGGTCATTTGAAGCGCACCCTCATGGGGCGAGAAGTGGTGGTGGCAATAACTGACGGACGATTGGACTTCGGTCCTTGGGAACAGATTTTTTATGGCGAGTTTGACGGCCGACGCCGCAAGCGGGTCCTGGTCAAGATTATCGGTACATAGTCTGCTGGTCTCCTGCTATTATAGAACATTGTTTTGCTTGTGTTTGTGCAGCTTTTGCATATAATTAAGTAAAGTTTGTTGCATTTATCGCAACTGTTTGGTGGAGGTTGACGTTATGAATGCACATATTGTCTTCGGTTTTTTTGCCCTTTATGTCGCGGCTATTTCACTGTACCTGGTCCTTGCCGGCAGACAGGAAGCCGTGCTTGCTCTCCTGCGGCGATTCTGGGGTCGCACCCGGGGTTATTCCCTTTATTTCGTCGCCAATGTGGCACTGCCCCTGTTGATCTGTGTTTTGTGCCTCGGATGGGGGGTGCGTCATTATGATGCCAAGATTGCTAACAGTTTTACCCGCCCCTTGCACCTGAACATCGAATCCTACCGTGAATTAAGACTGATGTTGCAAGAAGAACAGGTCGTCCAACCCCTTGGTGTGCTCTACGGCGCCTGATAATTCGCCCTGCCGGCCTTGACATTCGTGCCGAGCGTAACTATCTTCCTCCCGGACATATCATGCGTTCGGGAGGTTTTATCTTATGACCAGCAAGAAAAAGGCAGAGCAGGGTTCAATATCCATTCACACGGAAAATATCTTTCCGATCATCAAGAAGTGGCTTTACAGCGACAAAGAAATATTTTTGCGCGAACTCGTCTCTAATGCCGTTGATGCGATTCACAAGATGCAGCACGTCAATCTGGTGGAAGGCTTACAGCAGGCAGATGACTACCGGATCGATGTTTTGCTCGATAAAGACAAGCGCACCTTGACAGTCAAGGATAATGGCATCGGCATGACCGCCGATGAAATCCGTCGTTATATCAACCAAATTGCCTTTTCCTCAGCTGAAGAATTCGTAGAAAAATTCAAAAAGCTCGAAGACAAGAGCCAGATAATCGGCCATTTTGGGCTCGGTTTCTACTCCGCCTTCATGGTGGCGAAGAAAGTGGAAATCCGTTCTCTTAGCTATCAGAATGCTGCAGTGGGCACTCACTGGTCCTGTGATGGCTCAACCTCTTACACCCTTGCCGAGATCAAAAAGAAAGACCGTGGCACCGAGGTCGTTCTCACGCTCGAAGATGATGAGCTGGAATTTCTACAGCCGACCCGTCTGCGTGAGGTCTTGACCAAGTACTGCAACTTCCTGCCGGTAGCAATCTACCTGGAAAATTCTGTAGTTAATGATCAGAACCCTCTCTGGACGCGTTTGGCAACAGATCTGAGTGATGAAGATTACAAGTCATTCTACCGGAAGCTTTACCCGTTCTCCGATGATCCCCTGTTCTGGATTCACCTCAATATCGATTTTCCTTTCAATCTGAAGGGGATTCTTTATTTCCCACGCTTGACGACCGAGTTTGATGTGACGAAAAGTTATATCAAACTTTTTTGCAACCAGGTCTTTGTCAGCGACAACTGCCCCGAACTGATCCCTGAATTTTTAACCCCTTTGCAAGGGTGCCTCGATGCGCCTGACCTGCCGTTGAATGTCTCACGCAGTTATCTCCAGAATGAGCCACAGGTCCGCAAGATTCGAGAGGTGATCACCAGCCGAGTGGCTGGCAAGCTGGTCGAACTCGATAAGCAGGATCGTGAAGCCTTTGCGGCCATCTGGTCCGACATCCATACATTCATCAAATTCGGCATGATGAGAGATGACAAGTTTTATGAAAAACTCAAGGACCATATCCTCTTTGCCGTGAGTGGCACCGAAACCTGGACGACGCTTCCCGAATACCTTGAGAACAGCTCCGCAGCGAAGGCCAGCACGGTTTATTACTCCAATGATGAAGTGTCTCAGGCGACTTACCTGAAACTCTTTAAAGCTCAAGGTCTCAACGTGCTGGTTCTCGATGCACAGATCGACTCCCATTTCATCCAGTTCCTCGAGATGAAGAACAGCGAAATCCACTTTGCACGGGTGGATGCTGACGTCACTGAAAATCTAATACAACAGGATACGACGCGCGAGTTGGTTGATAGTGAGGATGGCAAGACTCGTGATGAGAGAATTGCCGATTTATTCAAACAATATCTTCAGGATGATAAACTGGAAGTTCGCGTCGAGCGGCTCAAGGACTCGTCTGTCCCTGCGATGGCGCTTTTTTCAGAGCAGGATCGCCGGTTTCGGGAAATGACGCGTACCCTTGGCAAAGAGATGGAGTTTCCGGAAAAAGGTCCTTCTCTGCTGGTGAATGCTTCCAGCCCGGTTGTCCAGAACATTCTTGATTTGCATACAAAGCACAAAGCTGCAGATGTTGAATTGCTGGTTGCCCAGGTATACGACCTGGCAATGTTGACATGCCGTACCTTTGACCAGGAGCGCATGACCCGTTTCCTGGACCGCAGTAACCAGTTGTTGGCGAGGGTGAATGCTGAAACTGCAGAGAAAAACTGAGGCTATCCTGCCTATGGCAGGGTTCTTCTCCAAAAGCAGGGGCTCCCGTGACGGCCCTTGCTTTTTTTTAAAAAAAGATTTTGTGACCCAGCGGTTACAAGCGTTGAACGGTCACCGTGCCTTTCTTGACCTGCTTTTGTAGCCATGCGCTGAATACCTGCCGCCAGGAGTTCCGGGTCAGGGGGACCAGGAAACTGAAGCCGAGAAGGTCAGTAAAAAAACCGGGCGTCAGCAACAGAAGGCCGCCTACCAGCACCAAGGCCCCATCGATCAGGGTGATAGCCGGCATCTGCCCACGCTCTGTCTCTTCCTGTATCCGACGTAGAATCTCTATTCCCTGGCTGCGTGCCAGCCAGGCGCCGGCAACGCCGGTCATCAGAATGAGAACCAGCGTCGGTCCAATACCGATAATGCGGCCCGCTTCAATCAGTATGTAAAGTTCGATAAATGGTACAGATATGAAGATTATGAGCAACTTTATGAACACGGCGCCTCTCTTAATTAGAAATGGTAAATGAGTGTCCACGGAGAAACATCATATCTAGTGTATCTTTTGAAATATTTGGTAAATATCTGATTTTAAAGGGTAAATAAAATGCCTAAATAATGTGCATATTGCGGAAGCTATGGCTCCGCCGTTTTGAGTCCTGTTTATGCACATGCTTTTCAACACCTTGTCCACACTTTTTGTGGACAAGGTCGGAAGATGCTTGAACGCATTGATTTTTTTTACATTCGCAAGGTTGATGAGAAATATGCGAAATCCTGAATGCTTGGGCGGCATCTATGTCCATTATTTAGCATCTAGGTCAGATATGGCTTTGCGGGTCGTCTTGCGCAAGGCCGATTCTGCGTCGAGGTTTGCATCATGGGCAATTCTGACGAGATAAAAGAGAGCCTGGCCAAGGGAGTTCTCATCAAGGGTTATTTTATTGTCGTCGCTTGTCCGGTCAATTCTTCGCAACAGGTCAAAGTCAGACGCAGGCAGTTCTTCCTGCCGCCCGAAACGGCATGCTCTGGAGACAAGTTTCTGAGAGCGCTGCAGTGCCGGTAAATTGCTGGGCAGGTGGTCATCCATGCACGTTTTATTGTGGGTTGTCTCTGATCGTTTGATGTCGTCCCACTGTTTATCCAACTCCGGGAGGATGTCCCCCATTTGGTCTCGATTAAAAACATGGGGGTGACGCCGGAGCAGTTTGTCGGCTATCCCGGCGGCCACGTCGTCGAAGTTGAACTGCTTTCTCTCACTGAAGATCTGTGCCAGGAAAACGACCTGCAGAAGCAGATCTCCGAGTTCATCGAGGATATGCTCCGTGGTGCCTGCTTCGATGGCATCAATCAATTCGCAGGCTTCTTCGAGAATGTATGGCGCCAGGCTTGCCGGGGTTTGTTCCAAATCCCAAGGACAACCATCCGGGGCCCTGAGGGCCTGCATAATTTTCAGCAGGGAATCTACACTATTGTGGGTGGCTTTGTGAGTCATCGTTGATCTTTTCTCAGACAGTGTTGACTTCTTCTACCGCAGCTTTCGAAAGATTGCAAGGGACCCTGATTCCGGCCCGTTAAAACTGTTGCAAATTTATCTTTAATACGTTAATAGAAGGGACTTATTCAAGATTCAGGCGAAAACTTCTTGACTGTTTCCAGTAGGTTCCTATACTGGCGGCTTGCCTGATTTGACAAGTGGTGAATTGTCGTGCTGATACAGATAGACAAACTGAAAAGACGCCCTCGCCAGATTGTCATCGATGAGCAGTCGACCGATTTCCCGGTGTTGCACGAACTGGTCCAGCAGGGCACAGTCGTTTTTAATGACAAGATTCACGGTGTCCTTAAAGCTGCTTGGGCAGGAGACGTCATAGAAGTTACCGGTCATTTGACCACAAGGGTCACTTCGCCCTGCGGTCGGTGCCTGATGCCTGTTATCGACCCGTTGAATATCCCGGTCACACTTTGTTATGCTGGGCTCGGTGACGATGGCGAGCTTGACGTCAAAGAAGAAGTTGAGCTGGAAAGTCAAGAGCTGGGATTGATCCTCTTTTCAGGACCCGAACTGGACTTGCGTCCGGATCTAGAACAGGAAATCATCATGGCCTTGCCGCAACAACCGCTCTGTAAAGAATCATGTATGGGGCTCTGTCCGGTATGCGGATGCAATCTGAATCAGGAAAACTGTAATTGTTCCCCCCCGGTTTTTCATGCCGGGTTGGCTGCCCTGAAACATTTTAAAGTTAAACCGTGAGATTCATGGGGCTTGGGCCCCGCAAAAAATATACAGACCGGATTCCCCGGGTATTTAAGGAGACACTCAGACAATGGCAGTACCAAAAAAGAAGACTTCGAAATCCAAGCGCGATATGCGTCGTTCCCATGATAGCTTGAAAACTCCCGGAATATCACTCTGCCCGCAATGCAAGGAGCCGAAGCAGTCTCATCGCGCTTGTCCTGCCTGCGGCAGTTATAAGGGTAAGGACGTCCTAGGTACAGAAAAATAGGGACAATTCTTTTGAATAAGCGCCCCGTTGTAGCGGTTGATGTAATGGGAGGGGACACAGCGCCCGCCCATGAAATTACCGGTGCCGTCATGGCTGCCAGGAATTGGCAGATTCCGATTGTACTGGTCGGCCAGACCGCGTCTGTCGAAGTGGAACTGGCAAAGCACGATATCCAGGGGCTGGATATCCGTATCGAGCAGGCCAGTGAAGTTGTCGGCATGCACGACTCGGCATCTGATGCGGTACGCAAAAAGAAAAACTCGTCCATCCGGGTAGCCTTTGATCAGGTGCAGCAAGGGTGTGTGGACGCCGTGGTCAGTACCGGTAATTCAGGCGCCACGATGGCGGCCGCAATGTTCGTGCTAAAGCGTATCCCCGGAATTGACCGTCCGGCTATCGCAACGGTGGTTCCCAATCTTATAGACCACACCCTTGTTCTTGATGTTGGCGGCAATGTTGATTGCAAGCCCCAGCATTTGGCCCAGTTCGCCTTGATGGGCAGCGTCTATGTTTCCCAGATGCTTGGCAAGGCTGCCCCGCGGGTCGGCCTGTTGTCGAATGGCGAAGAGGACTCAAAGGGCAATGAGTTGACGAGGGAAGCGAAGCAAATTCTCAAGAAATCCTCACTGAACTATATCGGTTATATCGAAGGGCGTGACATCTACAACGGTCGCGTTGATGTGGTTGTTTGTGACGGCTTTGTCGGCAACGTTGTCCTCAAGGTCTCAGAGGGGCTGGCGGAGGCAATCAGCCTGATGTTGCGCAAAGAATTCAGCTCAAGATTTTTATCGCGGATTGGTTTCCTGCTGGCCAAGCCTGCGCTTAAAGCATTCCGCAAGAAGGTTGATTATGCGGAATATGGCGGAGCCCCTTTACTCGGCATCCAGGGGACGGCTATGATCTGTCATGGTAGCTCCAACCCCCAGGCGATCATGAATGCGATCAAGATGGCGCACGACAGCGTGGTGCGCCAGGTCAACAAGAAATTGACTGAACGCCTCGAGGAACTCCGTGCCGAAAAGAACGGTGACACCGACGCCTCCGATGTCGTCGCCCAACCGACCACACAAGGAGTAGAATTGTGATCAGAGCACGAATCACCGGTACAGGATCTTATGTCCCTGAAAAAGTTCTGACCAATAAAGATCTTGAGAAGTTTATCGATACCAACGATGAGTGGATCAGAACGCGGACAGGGATTTGCGAACGACACATAGCTGCAGACAACGAAAACACATCGGACCTGGCAACAAAGGCGGCAGAGCGCGCCTTGGAGATGGCCGGTGTCGATGCCAAGGATATCGAACTGATAGTCGTTGGGACGATCACCGGTGATTACCCCTGGCCAGCGACGGCATGTGTTGTACAAAGCAACCTCGGTGCAGTGAATGCAGGGGCTTTCGATGTCTCTGCTGCCTGTAGCGGCTTTCTCTATGCCCTGTCCTGTGCCGTTGACCGGATTGAAGCGGGGCGCTGTAAGAAAGCCCTGGTGATCGGTGCGGAGATATTGACCAGGATTATTGACTGGGATGACCGAAACACCTGTGTGCTGTTCGGCGATGCTGCCGGGGCCGTGGTGGTTGAAGCCGGGGAGGGGGACCGTGGTATCCTCTCAACGCATTTGCACGCTGACGGCACCCAACTCGAGCTACTGTATCAACCTGGGTTCGGTACCAAGATAGTGCCGAATGCGGAATCACTGCAGAACAAAGATTACTTCTTGAAAATGCAGGGTAACGAGGTTTTCAAGGTTGCCGTACGTTCGATGGCCGATGTGGCTAGGATTGCTCTCGAAGCCAACAACATGACGGTGGCAGATGTTGATCTGTTCATCCCTCATCAGGCCAATATCCGTATTTTGGAAGCTACCGCAAAAAGAATTGGCTTGAGAGACGATCAGGTTTATATCAATGTCGATCGTTTTGGCAATACTTCGGGGGCAACAATTCCACTGGCCCTCGATGAGGCAAATCGTGCCGGCCTTATCAAGGAGGGAGACCTCCTTTTGTTTGATGCTTTCGGCGGGGGCTTTACTTGGGCTTCGGTGTTGCTGCGCTGGTAGATTTTCTGAACCTGATTTACGGAGTATTAGCACATGCGCGCATTTCTATTTCCCGGTCAAGGCTCTCAACATGCCGGCATGGGAAAAGACCTCGCGGACAACTTCATCGTTGCCCGCCGGACTTTTGAAGAGGCCAATGACGCCCTCGGTTTCGATCTGGCGGCACTCTGCTATAATGGTCCCGAAACTGAGCTCAAGCTGACTGCGATCACCCAACCGGCGATCCTGACCGTCAGTATTGCCGCTCTGCGCGCTTTGCAGGATGAGACGGGGCTTGTGCCGGATTGTGCGGCCGGACATTCCCTTGGCGAATACTCAGCTCTGGTCTGCGCCGGTGCTCTCGATTTCGCCGATGCTGTCCGTATGGTTCGGCAACGTGGTACTTTTATGCAAGAGGCGGTCCCTGTCGGCACTGGATCGATGGCGGCGATTCTAGGCCTTGATCCTGCTGTGATCGACAAGGTCTGTAAGCTGGCCGCGGAAGGTCAGGTTGTGTCTCCGGCCAACTTCAACAGTGCCGGACAGGTTGTCATCGCCGGTCATACAGAGGCCGTCGAGCGCGCCATTGAATTGGCGAAGAACGAAGGCGCCAAGCGGGCCATGTCCTTGCCGGTCAGTGCCCCATTTCATTGTGCATTGATGGTCCCGGCAGGAGAGAGATTGGCTGCAGTGCTCGAAGATATTGTTGTAAAACCTATGGCGTTGCCGGTCATAACCAATGTTGAAGCGACACCCAATCAGGACGCCACGCGGGTCCGCGATCTTCTGGTGAAGCAGGTCAGTGCCCCGGTTCGTTGGGAAGAATCCGTAACCACGATGTCCGAAATGGGCGTTAGACAGTTTGTGGAAATCGGTCCCGGTAAGATCCTCAGCGGTCTGGTCAAGCGCATAGCGCGAGATTCACGGGTTGAAAACGTGGAGAATCTGGCCAGCCTTCGTGCCCTGCAACCCTGAAGCTGTTGACCTGGTCAACAAATTAATAATATATCGCTTCTAGTAAGGAGGAAGAACATGCCCAAGAATAAAGTCGCCCTGGTGACTGGTGCCTCGCGGGGTATCGGCAAGAGCATCTCGCTTGCTCTGGCTGGGGCTGGTGCAAACATTGTCGCTGTTGATATCGACCTGGCTGAAACCGAGGCGGCTGTTGCGGAGTTCAAGGCCTTGGGTGTTGACGCGATTGCCGTGCAAGGCAACGTGACTGTCGCTTCTGATGTTGAGGCCATGGTCAACGCAGCGATGGAAAAGTTTGGTCGCATCGATATCTTGGTCAATAATGCCGGAATCACCCGTGATGGACTACTGGTGCGGATGAAGGATGAAGACTGGGACGCCGTTCTGAACGTCAACCTGAAAGGTGCCTTCCTCTGTACACGGGCGGTCGCTAAAGTCATGACCAAGCAGCGCTACGGCCGCATTGTTAACATTGCCTCAGTGGTCGGCCAGATGGGCAATGCCGGACAGGCCAACTATTGTGCCAGCAAGGCTGGTTTGATCGGCTTGACCAAATCGAATGCTCGTGAACTTGCCAAGCGGGAGGTCACAGTCAATGCCGTAGCCCCGGGGTTTATCATCTCGGCTATGACCGATACCCTGCCGGAGAAGGTGCGTGACGAACTGGCCGCGCAAATCCCTCTGGGCCGCTTGGGAACACCTGAAGATATCGCCAATGCCGTGCTGTTCCTGGCAGCTGAATCGTCCGGTTACATCAGTGGTCAGGTCCTGGGAGTCAATGGCGGAATGTATATGTAACCCCGCGAGGGAATGATAGTAAATCGTAAATTGAGACGGTCACAGATCGGATCGAAACCAAGAAGGAGGAAAATAAAATGGCTAGTATTGCAGAGCGTATCAAGCAGATTGTTGCGGAGCAGTTGGGTGTAGATGAGGATCAGGTCACGACAGAGGCGTCTTTCATGGACGATCTGGGTGCCGACTCTCTGGATACGGTTGAACTGGTTATGGCCCTCGAGGAGGAGTTCGATATCGAGATCTCCGATGAAGATGCCGAAAAAATCCAGACTGTTCAGGATGCCATCGACTATATCAGCGAGAATTCCTAAATATTTGACAACTGCGACTTGCTGTCGCGACCGTCACTAATAACAGAACCTGCCCCGGCAGCCCTGATGTGGTTGCCGGGGACTGGCTTTGTGTTGGGAGGACTATAGCCTCATGCGCAGAGTTGTTGTCACCGGCCTGGGAATCACTTCACCCCTCGGAACCGGTATTGAAAAAAACTGGGATGCCATCACGAGTGGTCGCTCCGGTATCGGTCCGATCACCCATTTTGATCCAACTGAGTTCGCAGTCAAATTTGCCGGCGAAGTCAAAGACTTTCCTGAAGATGAGTTTTTTGACAAAAAAGAGGGCCGCAAGATGGACCTCTTTATCCATTACGCTCTCGGTGCAGCGGTCATGGCTCTTGCCGATTCCGGCCTGGAGATTAATGATGACAACGCTGAACGTGTCGGTGTTGTCGTCGGTTCCGGGATGGGTGGTTTATCCGCCATCGAGAGGTATCACGAAGCTTTCATGAACGGCGGCTATCGCAAGATCAGCCCGTTTTTCATTCCAATGTCGATTATCAACCTGGCTGCAGGTCAGATTTCCATAAAGTGCGGGGCCAAGGGTCCTAATATCGCTCCGGTTTCCGCATGTGCTACAGGAACCCATTCCATTGGCGATGCTTTCCGCATGATTCAGCGTGGTGACGCTGACGCCGTTATCTCTGGAGGTGCGGAAGCGACTATCTGTCCGCTGGGGATCGGTGGTTTCTCGGTCATGAAGGCCCTCTCGTCGCGCAACGATGATCCGCAGGCGGCAAGCCGCCCCTTCGAGAAGAATCGCGATGGTTTTGTGATGGGTGAGGGTGCCGGTATCGTGATTCTGGAAGAATACGAAGCCGCCAAGAAGCGCGGCGCGAAAATCTATGGTGAAGTTGCAGGCTACGGTATGACTGGTGATGCCTATCATCTGACTGCGCCTTCTCCCGGTGGAGAGGGTGCGGCCCGTTGCATGAAGATGGCATTGAAAACCGCCGGCGTGAACCCCGAAGAAGTCGATTACATCAATGCGCACGGCACCTCGACGCCATTCAATGACCTTTATGAAACCCTCGCCATCAAGGCAGTGTTTGGCGACTATGCCAAGCAACTCATGATCAGTTCAACCAAAAGCATGACCGGGCACCTGCTCGGTGCGGCAGGCGGCGTTGAAGCGATCTTCTCGCTGCTGGCTATCAGTCGTGGTGTCGTTCCGCCAACCATTAACTATATTGAGCCGGATCCTGAATGTGACCTCGATTACGTGCCGAATGTGGCGCGTCAGGAAAATGTCAATATTGCTCTATCCAACTCGCTCGGGTTTGGCGGGACCAATGCGACCCTGCTGTTCCGCAAGGTGTAAATTTGATGATTGTGCTCGGTAGTGATCATGGCGGATTGGAACTCAAGGAGGCGGTCAAGGCCACCCTTGTCGCCCGCGGTATGGCCGTAGACGATTACGGCACTGACAACGGTGATTCGGTCGATTATCCCGATTTCGCTGAAAAGGTTGCTGATGCTGTTTCCCGCGGTGCTGCCAGCCTTGGCATTTTGGTCTGCGGCACAGGCATCGGTATGTCGATCGTGGCCAACAAATTCCCCGGTGTAAGGGCGGCCCTGGTGACTGACGAGTTCATGGCGCAGATGGCCAAGGAACATAACAACGCCAATATCCTGGTTCTTGGCGGTCGGGTCCTTTCCGTAAAGAAGGCACTCAAGATGGTCAACCTCTGGTTGGATACCGCTTACGCGGGCGGCCGCCATCAGCGGCGGCTCGACAAGATTGCCCATGTGGAAGCCACTGTTCGTGCCGGCAAGTTATGATTCAGTAATTTCGGGCAGGCCAAGCGCCTGCCCGTTTCACTTTTCTCACTATCATGTTGTCGATAAACTTTCGGGAGGTGCATGCAGCCATGTTTGATAAACTCGCTCAGTTCGATCCGGAAATCACTGCCGCGATTCGCCGGGAAACGGAACGCCAGGAGTACAGCCTGGAATTCATTGCCTCGGAAAACTTTGTCAGCGAGGAAGTCCTTGCCGCCCAGGGTTCGGTCCTGACCAACAAGTATGCCGAGGGTTACCCGGGTAAACGGTATTATGGCGGCTGCGAGTTCGTTGATGTCGCCGAACAGCTGGCGATTGATCGCGCCAAGGAGCTTTTCGGTGCAGAGCATGTCAATGTTCAGGCCCATTCCGGTTCACAGGCCAATATGGCGGTCTATTTTTCCGCCTGTCAGCCCGGCGACACCGTCTTGGGGATGAACCTCGCCCATGGTGGCCATCTGACCCATGGGTCGCCGGTGAATTTCTCCGGCAAACTCTTCAATATCGTCCCCTACGGTCTCCGCAAAGAGACAGGGCGGATCGATTATGATGAAGTCGAACAGCTTGCCAAGGAGCACAAGCCTAAACTGATCGTGGTTGGTGCGAGCGCTTACCCGCGCACCCTCGATTTCGAGGCCTTTCGCCGCATCGCCGATCTGGTCGGCGCACCGGTCATGGTTGATATGGCCCATATTGCCGGCCTGGTCGCTGCCGGTGTGCATCCCACACCGATCCCACATGCCGAATATGTCACCACCACCACTCACAAAACGCTGCGCGGCCCGCGCGGCGGCATGATTCTCTGCCGCGAGGAATTTGCCAAGAAGTTGAACAGCAATATTTTCCCGGGAATCCAGGGGGGACCGCTGATGCATGTGATCGCAGCCAAGGCGGTTGCTTTCAAGGAGGCCTTGACCCCTGAGTTCAAGGCTTACGCCACCCAGGTGGTCAAGAATGCTCAGGCTCTCGCTTCAGAACTTGTCTCGAGAGGTTACAATCTTGTGTCCGGAGGAACGGACAATCATCTCATGCTGCTCGACTTCACTGGCACCGACCTGACCGGCAAAGTTGCTGAGGAAACCCTGGAAAAGGCCGGTATCACGGTCAACAAGAACGCTGTCCCTTTTGACACCCGTTCGCCATTCGTCACCAGCGGGGTGCGCATCGGCACCCCGGCGAGCACCACCCGTGGTCTCAAGGAGAACGAAATGCGCCAGATCGGTGCATGGATTGACGAGGCGTTGCAAAACATCGAAAACCCGGCTGTACTGACTAAAATACGTGGCGAAATCCGCGAGCTCTGCCAGCAGTTTCCTCTTTACGCGCACAGGCTCGTTTAGATGGAGAGACCGTCCTGGGATGAATATTTCATGGATATCACCCGCTTGGTGGCGCGGCGTTCAACCTGCATGCGCCGCCAGGTTGGGGCCGTGATGGTCAAGGACAAGAATATCCTGGCCACCGGTTATAACGGAACGCCCAGCGGTATAACCCACTGTGATGTCACCGGTTGCCTACGTGAAAAGTTGAAAGTTCCTTCCGGGGAGCGCCATGAACTCTGTCGCGGGCTACATGCCGAGCAGAATGCCATTATCCAGGCGGCGCGCCACGGTGTGAATATTGCCGATTCGGTTCTGTACAGTACCGACTCACCCTGTATCATCTGCACGAAAATGTTGATCAATGCCGGAATCAGCAAGGTGATTTATCTGCAGGGTTATGCTGATAAACTCTCCATGGAAATGCTGGATGAGTCCGGAATCGAGGCTTACGCCTTTGCCGATCTTGCTGGCAAGCAATCTGGAGAGCGATAATGAAATGTCCATTCTGCAGTCATGACGATACGCGCGTTGTCGATTCGCGACTCGGCAAAGAAGGGAATAACATTCGCAGGCGCCGGGAATGTGTCGACTGTGAACGCCGCTTCACTACGTATGAGCGTGTCGAGGAAACCTTACCCCTGGTCATAAAAAAAGATGGACGCAGGGAGGCTTTTGAGCGCCAGAAGATCATTTCCGGGATCCAGCGTGCTTGTGAAAAGCGGCCTGTTTCGATTGCCACCATCGAAAAGGTCGTAGACCAGATGGAGCTGTCACTGCAGGAAAGTGGTGAGAAAGAGATCGCCGCCAGTCGCATCGGTGAAGCGATCATGGAGGCACTGCAGTCGCTCGACGAAGTTGCCTACGTGCGCTTTGCTTCTGTTTATCGTCAATTTCGCGATATCAACGAATTCATGGCTGAGTTGACGGATATTCTGGCCAAGGGTTCCACCAAGTAGATCCCCCAGGACACTACGGGCGGATCGGTTCACGTCTGCCGGTGACGCAATGCGAGCCGAAATGACAATCCAATCGGAAACATACATGCGTAGAGCAATCACCCTGGCCCAAAAAGGTCTGGGTAGGACTGCGCCCAATCCTGCGGTTGGTGCTGTGCTGGTGCGTGACGGCAAAGTCGTTGGCGAAGGATATCACCCGGCAGCGGGACAACCACACGCCGAAGTGTTTGCCCTGCTTGACGCCGGCGATCTTGCCCGAGGCGCTGATCTGTATGTCACGCTGGAGCCGTGCTGTCACCAGGGGCGCACCGGTCCCTGTACTGCGGCGTTGATCGATGCCGGTGTTGCCAGGGTTTTCGTCGGAGCTCGGGACCCGAACCCGCAAGTTGCCGGACAAGGACTTCTCAGGCTGCGTCAAGCAGGGATCGAAGTCGTCTGTGATATGCTTGCCAACGAGTGTCGTGACCTGATCGCGCCGTTTGCCAAGCATATTACCAGCGGGTTGCCTTACGTTGTCTACAAGGCGGCCATGACCCTCGACGGTCAGACTGCAACGGCATCCGGCGATTCGCAGTGGATATCGAGTGCAGAAAGCCGCGAGCTGGTCCATCAACTGAGAAATCAGGTCGATGGCATCATCGTCGGCTCGGGCACGGTTATGGCTGACAACCCGCAGCTTACGACCAGGCTTGTCGACGGCGGCCGCGATCCGGTGCGAATTATTTTCGATGGCAGACTCAGAACCTCGCCACAGGCAACGGTCTTCTCCGGGGCCGGAGGTCAAGCTGTTTTAGTAACGGCCCAAAACCATGCGGAAAAAGTTTTGCAGCCTTATCGTGCAGTCGGTGTGGACGTAATAAAAGTTGCTGCGAACGCCGACGGGCTGGATTTGCCTGCCGCACTTGTCGAACTCGGAAAAAAAGACCTACAATACCTTTTGCTGGAAGGCGGCAGCGTATTGGCCGGTGCGATGGCGCGAGCCGGCCTGATTGATCGCTTCATGATTTTCGTTGCGCCGAAGCTGCTAGGCGGTGTCGGCCATAGTCTGTTGGCCGGAATGGGAACATCCAGTATGAACACTGCCATGCCGTTGCAGAACCTGCGCGCCCGTCAGGTCGGCACGGATATTCTGATAGAAGGGGAGATAAAGCATGTTTACCGGTCTGATTGAAGATATTGGCACCCTGCGTGATCTGCGCCTCGGCACGAACCAGGCACAGTTGACTGTTATGACCGGTCTGCCCATGGCGGAACTCACCATTGGTGAAAGCATCGCTGTCAACGGTATCTGTCTGACAGTGACCTCCTTCGGTGACGGAGCTTTCAGCGCCGATGTTTCTCCGGAAACGCTCGACTGCAGCAACCTGGGGCGCCTGACCCGAGGGACGCGTGTCAACCTCGAACGTGCCCTGCGGCTTTCCGACCGTCTCGGCGGGCATCTGGTGACTGGCCATATCGATGGCCGGGCGCAGATCGTCGAGCGCCGCCAGGATGGCAATGCCTGGCGATTCAGCTTCCATACCGATCCCTCTGTCAGCGCCTTGCTGGTGGCTAAGGGCAGCGTGGCCATAGACGGCATCAGCTTGACTGTGAACGAAGTGTCCGCGGATTCATTCGCACTTGCGATCATACCGCACACCCTGGCCATGACCACTATGCGGGAGAGCAAGGTTGGCGATGTTGTGAATGTCGAAACAGACCTGATCGGCAAATACGTGGCGCGTTACATCCAAAATGGAGCCCCCGCTAAAGTGCAGGGGGTGACGATGGATCTCCTTGCCAAGCATGGTTTTTTGTGAGATATTTTCAAGTCTTGCTGAATAAACAGAGTGTTAGGAAGGTCTATGCCATTAGCCCGCGTCAAAGAAGCGCTTGAAGATATCCGCCAGGGGAAGATGGTCATTCTGGTCGATGACGAAGATCGCGAAAATGAAGGCGATCTTTGCATGGCCGCGGAAATGGTCACCCCGGAGGCGATCAATTTCATGGCCAAGGAAGGGCGCGGCCTGATCTGCCTGTCCTTGACTGAAGACCGCGCCGATCATCTTGGCCTGCCGTTGATGGTTCAGGACAATTCCTCTTCCTTTGGAACGGCATTTACCATCTCCATCGAAGCGCGACGGGGTGTGACCACCGGTATCTCCGCCGCCGACCGCGCGCATACGATCAAGGTTGCCATTGCTGATGAGACCAGTGCGCTCGACCTGGCCCGTCCGGGGCACGTCTTCCCGTTACGTGCCAAAAAGGGCGGTGTGATGGTGCGTGCCGGTCAGACCGAGGGGTCCGTCGACCTGGCGCGCATGGCCGGCTTGAAACCTGCCGGCGTGATCTGCGAGATCATGAATGATGATGGCACCATGGCGCGGATGCCCGAACTGCGCAAGTTTGCCGAGAAGCATCAGCTGCGCATCGTCACCATCGCCGACATGGTCGCCTACCGGATGCGCAAGGAACTGCTGATCAGAAGGGCCGCCGAAACTCGCCTGCCGACTCAATCCGGCGGTGAGTTCAACGCGATTGTCTACGACAATGATGTCGACAAATGCCAGCACCTGGCCCTGTACAAGGGTGACATCCGTCCTGACCAGCCGGTCCTGGTCCGGGTGCACTCTGAGTGTTTGACAGGCGACGTGTTCGGTTCGGAACGTTGCGATTGCGGTGATCAACTGCATGCTTCGATGCGCATGATCGACCAGGCCGGCGCCGGTGTCGTCTTGTACATGCGCCAGGAAGGGCGTGGTATTGGTCTGGTCAACAAGATCAAGGCATACAACCTTCAAGATGCAGGACATGATACCGTTGAAGCTAACGAGGCTCTCGGTTTCAAAGCTGACCTGCGCGATTATGGCATCGGTGCACAGATCCTGAGCGAGCTCGGTGTGCGCAAGATCCGTTTGCTGACCAACAACCCGCGCAAGATCATCGGACTAGAAGGATATGGTCTCGAAATTGTCGAACGGGTCCCAATTCAGATGCCGGCCAATAAGAGTAATCTGAAATATCTCAAGACCAAGCAGGAAAAGCTTGGCCATCTGCTGGAAAATTTATAACTCCGGGATAGATTGTTTCGGACCATGCTTTACTGGAGGACAGAGATGCCTAAAATTATCGAAGGAAAACTGGATGCAAAGGGATTGCGGGTCGGTCTGCTGGTGAGCCGGTTCAACAGCTTTGTCAGCGACCGGCTGGTTGAAGGGGCCATCGATGCGTTGCTGCGTCACGGTGCTGCCAAAGAGGATATTAACATCGTCCGGGTCCCCGGAGCTTTCGAGATCCCGCCGACTGCCAAGCAGATGGCGGCCTCCGGCCGTTATGATGCGATCGTCTGTCTCGGTGCAGTCATTCGCGGCGCGACCCCTCACTTCGACTATGTGAGCGCTGAGGTCTCCAAGGGTGTCGCCAGCGTTTCCATTGATTCCGGTATCCCGGTTGCCTTCGGCGTCTTGACCACTGATACAATCGAACAGGCCATCGAGCGCGCCGGCAGCAAGGCTGGTAACAAGGGCTTTGATGCCGCTGTGGCTGCGATTGAAATGGCCAACCTTTACAAAGCTCTTTGACCCGAGATGTCACGCGGGATAAGACGCCAGGGGCGCGAAATGGCCCTGAAAGTACTTTACAGCCTGGCCGATCATGAAGGCGGCTCCCTCGACCATGTCCTAGTGGATTTCTGGAAAAATTTCCAGTTCCGCAATGATGTGCTGGGTGAAACGGTTGAGGACGGGGAGACCTCCATGCCTCCGGAAGTCAGGCACTTTGCCGAACGCCTGGTCTGCGGTGTGGCCGAGCATCTCGAAAGTATCGATCAGGAACTGAATTCTTATTCGACCAACTGGGCCCTTGATCGCATGGCCCGGGTTGACCTGGCTCTTCTGCGTCTGGCGGCGTACGAGTTAATTTACTGCCATGATGTCCCGCACAATGTCGTCATTAACGAAGCGATTGAGATCGGGAAGCGATTTGGTACTGAGGAGACGCCGGCTTTTATCAATGGCGTTCTGGATCACCTCTCGCAGCAGCATAGAACTGCACCGTCATGAACCCTCCCGAGCGCATGGAGCTGCCAGCAGACAATCTCCCCGGAGAATCTGTTGTCGCACTGTATTTCTCCGACCAGAAGCCTCTTGAGGGACCTGCTGCTCTCCTTGACTGGCGACTGGATGGCCAGTTGACCCGGATGCTCATCTCGGGGGAGATTTCTGGGCGTGCCGGCGAACATGTCATGCTGCAGAACAATGGCAAGCTTGCCGCTGACTGGGTGCTTTTTGTCGGCGGCGGCAAATGGCACGGGCTTGGCCAGGAGACCCATGCTGCGCTGGTCAGGCACATGTTGAGCGTCGCTCGACAGGCCGGTTTCAAGGATGTGTCCTTGGCATTCATGCCCCACGAAGAAGCCAATGCCGGTACTTTGCAGAAACAAATTTATGACGCACTCGCTGCCGAAGGCACAGGTATTGAAACCTGTCACTTCTGCTGCGAAACGGTTCTCTCAGCTTGAGTTTTAGAGTGACTCTATCAGCACTAGGTTTTAAAGGGTAACAACCATGCAGAATATCAAAGTTGGCTTGCTCGGTTTCGGTACAATCGGAACCGGTGTCGTCAAGGTCTTGCAAAAGAATCGCGAACTTATGGCCAGTCGTCTTGGCACAAACATTGACCTGGTGCGCATTGCCGACCTCGATACAACGACGGATCGCGGTGTGCAACTGCCCCCTGGGTTGCTCAGCAATGACGCGCAAGGGCTGTTGAATGACCCTGAAATCCAGATCGTCATCGAGTTGATCGGTGGCTATGAACCGGCGCGATCCTTCGTACTGCAGGCGATTCGCAACGGCAAGCATGTCGTGACCGCCAATAAGGCCTTGCTCGCCAAGCATGGTGAGGAGATTTTTCAGGCCGCAGAAGCGGCCGGGGTGGAAGTTATGTTCGAGGCGTCAGTCGGTGGCGGCATCCCGGTGATTTCCGCGATCAAAGAGAATCTTGGCGCCAACAACTTCTCTGCGCTGTACGGTATCCTCAACGGAACCTGTAATTATATCCTGACCCGGATGGATGAAGAAGGCGAGGATTTCGGCGTAGTGCTGGCTGACGCACAGCGACACGGCTATGCCGAAGCCGACCCGACCTTTGATGTTGAAGGGATCGATACAGCCCATAAGCTCGCCCTGTTGATCAGTCTCTGTTTCGGCACAAAGGTCGATTTCGACAAGATCTACACAGAAGGGATCAGCAAGATCACGGCCCTTGATATCGAGTACGCACGTGATTTCGGCTACAAACTCAAACTGCTGGCGATCGGCAAACGTGATGGCGACCAGGTTGAGGCGAGGGTGCATCCGACCATGATCCCAAATGACTATCCGTTGTCAGCGATCAATGGCGTCTTCAACAGTATCCGCCTGGTCGGTGATTTTTCCGGACCGGTTATGTTGTCAGGCTATGGAGCCGGAATGGATGCGACGGCCAGCGCTGTCATGGGTGACGTGCTGGCGTTGGCTCGCAACTTGTGCACCGGTGTCGGCACGAGAATCCCTGCCATGGGATGTCCGCAAAAACAGCTGAAAAACTTCATAATAAAGCCTATGGAACAGCTAGTTGCACACTATTATCTAAGGTTTACTGTGAAGGATCAGCCTGGGGTCTTGGCAAAGATCGCCGGTGTGCTTGGCAGATATGAAATCAGCATTGAATCGATGATACAGCCTCATCGCCATGCTGCGGAGGCCGTACCGATCGTCTTCATGACCCACGAGGCCGTAGAACGCAACGTTGTCGCGGCCCTGGCGGAGATCGATCAGTTCGACGTAATCCAGAAAGAAACCCTGCTGATTCGCATTGAGGAAAACCTGCAATAGTTTCCCAATCTTTTGATCTGCCAATCAAGACAGAAAAGGCGCCCATGCGGGCGCCTTTTCTGTTTCGGCCTGTGCTGTAGCAGGGGTAACTACAAGATTTGACCCTGGATGCGTTGATCCGCTGCCCTATTCGTCGAGTTGCCCGGTTTGGCGTAAAGCTTCATAAATAATGATTGCGGCCGCGTTGGCGAGATTCAGGCTACGGACAATCGGGCTGTGAATAGGGATGCGGATCGAGCGATCCATGTTCTTTTGTAACAATTCTTCTGGCAGGCCGAGAGTCTCTTTGCCGAATACTAGGAAATCACCGGGTTGAAAGACGGCCTGTACGTGGGTTTTGCCCGCCTTTTTCGAGGTGTACCAAAATCTTCCGGCCGGGAAAGCCGCCTGCAATTCTTCCAGATCTGCCCATCGGCGGATGTCCACAGCGTCCCAGTAATCAAGCCCGGCGCGCTTTAAATGCTTGTCATCGAGAGAAAAACCGAGTTTGCCGACGAGGTGCAGGATTGTCCCCGTGGCACCGCAGAGCCGGGCAATGTTTCCGGTGTTCGGAGGTATCTCCGGTTCGATGAGCACAATATGGAAGGGGAGGTCTTTACTTGCCATGGTCTGTCATGTATTTCCAGCGGCGATGAATCCAGAACCATTGTCCGACGTCGCGCAAGATCCCTTCTTCGATTTTTTCTGTCAGCAGGGTTGTGGCGGCCACGATTCCTTCGGACGATAAATCACAGTCGAGCAGCAATGGCGGAGAGACCATGGCCCGGTAAGTATGGTCGACATTACGGTAGGCAAACACCGGCACCACCGGAACCTGATATTTCATGGCCATCTGGGCGATGACCGGTGTCGTGTAGGCTGGTCGCCCGAAGAAGGGCACGCGCACAGCCTGTCTGCGTGCTGTGTGCTGGTCCATGAGGATCCCTACAAGGTGGTTGTTTTGCAAAGCCTTGAAGATGCGTCGCGCGCCTTTGCGCCTGTCGATGACGTAACCGCCATGGCTTTCTCGCAAGCGCCGAAAGTAGTCATCGACCAGCGGGTTCTTCATCGGTCTTGTGACGATTGCAGTCGGCAGACCGAGAGCCGGAAAGACAAAGTTCCCGGCCTCCCAGAATCCCAGGTGACCGGTCAGCAGGATGCAGCCTCTCCCCATGGTGAGAGCCTCGCGGATATGCTCTGCGCCTTCAATAGTAAATAACTTGTTCAGATCTCTTTTGCCGTCCAGCAGGTCAAGGCGCAGCATTTCAACCAAGCCGATACCGAGGTTGCTAAACACCTGCTTGATAATGCGTTTCCGTTCGGCCGCGGGCATTTCCGGGAAGGCGTTACGCAGGTTGTTGTCAGCAATGTTTGTTCGCTTTGGCCTCAGGAATCGTCCAATGACACCGAATTTGCGACCCAGGCACAAAGCGGCGTTGCGCGGCAAAAGGCGAACGATTGCGGCGATACAGATCAGGAGGATGTATTCGAGCCGATAACGCATGATCACAGATTACAGGGTTTAGTTGCGCGCAAGGATAGCACGCGATCAAGGTGCAGGCAAAAAAATATGAGAGCGTACCGCACCCATGCTGAACCGTTATTCTCTCATTGGCGGGCACAAAAAAGCGGGCTTAGAGCCCGCTTTTTTTACATCATACGCAGTTGTTACTTGCTGGCTCTGAGCGCTTGGTCAAGGTCATTAAGAATATCTTCGACATCCTCGATGCCGACCGAGACCCGGATGTAGTCAGGGCTTACGCCGGAAGCGATCTGCTCAGCATCGGAAAGTTGCTGGTGCGTGGTGCTGGCCGGATGAATGACCAGGGTCTTGGCGTCGCCGATGTTTGCCAGGTGGCTGCAAAGTTTGACGGAATCGATGAACCTGGCTCCGGCTTCCCTACCGCCCTTGATGCCGAAACCGAGAATTGCTCCCTGTCCATTCGGCAGGTAACGTTTGGCCCGTTCATAGTCCGGATGACTTTCTAGGCCAGGGTAGTTGACCCAGGCGACCGAGGGGTGCCCTTCGAGGAACTTGGCGACCTTGATGGCGTTTTCGCAATGCCGGGGCATGCGCACGTGCAGGGTCTCCAGACCTTGCAGGAGCTGGAACGAATTGAACGGTGAGATGCAGGGGCCCATGTCGCGCAGCAGGGTGATGCGCATCTTGAGAATATACGCCATGGCCCCGAGAGCCTCGTGGTAGACCAGGCCGTGATAGCTTGGGTCGGGGGTCGTGTACTCGTCGAACCGGCCGCTTGACCAATCGAACTTGCCGCTGTCGACGACTGCGCCGCCGATGCTTGTGCCATGACCGCCGATGAACTTGGTCAGGGAATAGCAGGCAATATCGGCGCCATGCTCGAATGGTTTGAAGAGATAAGGTGTCGCGACGGTGTTGTCAACGATGAAGGGCAGGCCGTTGTCGTGTGCGATGCGCGCGATCATTTCAAAATCATCGACATTGTTTTTCGGATTACCGATTGTTTCGGTAAAAACCGCCTTGGTTTTATCGTCGATGGCCCGGGCGACGTTCGCCGGGTTGCTGCTGTCTACGAACTTGACGGAAAGCCCCATGCGTTTGAGGGTGTAGTTGAACATGTTGTACGTCCCGCCGTAGAGATACTGGGTCGAGACGATGTTGTCGCCGGCTTTGGCGAGGTTGAGAATCGCCAGGTTGATCGCAGCGGTTCCCGATGCCAGCGCCAGGGCCCCGACACCGCCATCAAGCTCTGCCAGGCGTTTCTCGAGGACATCTGTGGTCGGATTCATCAGGCGGGTATAGATGTTGCCCATCTCGGCGAGCGCAAACAGGTTGGCGGCGTGCTCGCTGGAATTGAATACATAGGAACTTGTCTGGTAGATCGGCACGGCTCGCGAGTTGGTTGTCGGGTCCGGGACATGGCCTGCGTGCAGAGCCTTGGTGCCAAGACGATATGTGGATTCTTCTGACATCGTACGTCTCCTTTTTCTTCAATAAATACGGTTATTAATCATGCCAAATTTATCTGTTAAGTCAAGAAGAAAGTGAGGTCATTATACAGTGATTCGCCGTTAAATAAGGACGCCCTGGCTTCGGCCTTTAGCATATCACTATTATTGCTGTTGCCAATTTGGCAGAGACTGAAAAGAAGGGGTGAGAGCGGGTATCAAGGTCAGAGTCTGCTTGCAGTCTCGAGGGTTGATGCTCTAAGCTCTGCGCATGGATAGTGTGATCTTTCAGGCCATGGCTGTTGAGCTTGGACGCAAACTGGCCAACAGTCGACTCGATCGGGTGATCCAGGTCACGGCCGGGACCCTGGTGCTCAAGCTCTGGAACGGGCGAGAGAAAGTGCCATTGCTGTTGCAGGCGGACGGTCGCGGCTGTTTTTACCAAACCCGACTGACGCATGCCGCTCCCGCGGCACCTCCCAGGTTCTGCCAACTGCTGCGGGCCCGCCTGCGCCGTCTCCTCGAGGTGCGTGCTGAACCAATGGATCGCATCGTGCACTTCATTTTCAGCGGGCCCGAGAGTGAACGCTACGACCTGATTCTGGAAGCTTTCGGTGCACAGGGCAACCTGATTTTAGCCGACGCCTCGGGTGGTATTGTCGATCTTCTGTGGCGCCAGGACAGTCCCCGTAAACTGCTTCCAGGCGAAGCTTATCTTCTGCCGGAGCAAAAGCTGCGCATCTCCCTGTTCGGCGCCAGTGAAGAGGTGACAGCACTGATCGATGCGGCTGCCGATCCGCAGACGATATCCCGTCTCGATATCTCGCCGATGTCGCCGACCCTGGCTAAGGCCATCTACAACGAGAGAGCTGCAGGGCGCTCAGTTGAAGCGATTCTTGCCAAGGTGCAGGAAACGTTCAGCAGCGGAACGTTCGAACCTTTTATGGTGAGCTGGGAGGATCAATCCGGCATGCTGCCTCTGGAGCTCGGCGTCAACGCTTTCGACACGGTCAAAAAGTTCGAGGATCTTTCCTCTCTCCTCGAAGCGGACCAGATCGCAGAGGATCAGGAGCCGGTGAGAGACCTGACTGCACGTCTGTTCGCCCTGATCGACAAACACCGCAAAAAGCTCAAGAAAAGAGTTGCTAATATCGCCGCCGACAGTCAAAGGGTTACTGACCCCGAACCGCTGCGCATCATGGGCGATCTGCTGTTGGCCAACCTGCGCCAGATCAGGCGCGGCGCTGCATCTGTCGAGGTCGAGGATTATTACCAGTCACCAGTGGTGACAGTAAACATTGCTCTGGATGTCAAGCTGTCGCCCCAGGAAAATGCCGAGCGTTATTTCAAATTGTATCGCAAGGCAAAGCGGGCAGGGGCCCATCACCAAAGGCGTTTGCTGGGAACCGAAGAGGAGCTTGCCTGGCTGGGGCAGGTTCAACTTGCCCTGGAGGAAGCGGAAAACGGTGACGACCTTTACCAGGTGCAGCTCGAGCTGGAAAACGCCGGGATGCTCAAGGCCGTCAGAGGGCAGCTCGGCCGCCGCCAGCCTGTGCAGCCGCAAGACCAGCTCAATAGAGCGGATTCACCCTCAGGGTTGCAGATGTTCTGGGGGAAAAACAGCCGAACCAACGATTATGTCAGCCGACACCTTACCGGCGCCAATGATCTGTGGTTTCACGCGCACAACATGCCGGGTTGTCACCTGGTGTTGAAATGCGACGGGTTGTCAGGAAACGTGCGCGAGGAAGATATCCTCTGTGCCGCGTCTTTTGCCGCGGGCTACTCGCAGGGGAAGGGAGCCGGTAAGGTCGAGGTGATCGTTGCGCAAGGGCGGGATGTCAAGAAACCGAAAGGCGCCAAGCCGGGCCTGGTCACAATCGCTAACTACCGGACGCTGATGGTTGTGCCAAGGCGTCTCGAGCATGGCTGAACCTGCTGATACCAGAGCCACTTTTTTGTTGCATTGGTAAATCCCTTTTGCTATAAATTGCCCTCGCTTCATGCCGAAGTGGTGGAATTGGTAGACACGCTAGGTTCAGGGTCTAGTGTCCGTAGGGACGTGGGAGTTCGAGTCTCCCCTTCGGCACCAAGTAAAATCAAGAGGGTTGGCCAGTTCTGGCCAACCTTTTTTATTTCTTCTCTAGACCACATTAATGCATAAACAATTAGCAAATATGGCTGAGTATTTATATTTTATTAAAGAGTCCGCTTGTGTCTCGGTGATGCAAGTCACTATCTTACCGGGGCCACCAGCAGGCTGAAAAACTTGATATCTAGCCGCCAGATCTCATCGTTGACCTGATATTCCCCAGTCATGATCCGCCTCCGTACCAATCTTGCGGTATCATCCTGCAAATGGTATAAATCTAGATGTTTCGTGCTTTTGAGCTTTTTGCATGCGAAGCTCTTCTCAAGCATTCAATCCCATGTCTGTCCTTAAATGAGAAAGTGTCTATTGTGCTCATGAAAAAATCAGTCTACTCCATCGCCATCGCACTGCTCTTCTCATGCATTTGCGTTTTCCCCGCTTCCGTTCAGGCTCTGGAGCCTTTGCAACCAGACGGCAAGGACCGTTGCGCCGTATGCGGCATGATGGTGGAGCCTTATCCTAACTGGATCGCTGCCGTTATTTTTAAAGATGGCAGCCATAACTTTTTCGATGGACCCAAGGATTTGTTCAATTTCGTGCTCAATATCCAGCAATATCGCCCCGGTGCAACGCTTGCTGATATCAAGGAGGTTCAGGTTACAGAATATTACACCGTGCAGCGCCACGATGCCCGCGAGGTATTTTTTGTCGCCGGCAGTGATGTCTTGGGGCCTATGGGCCAAGAACTCGTTCCCATCGCAGGTGCCGTTGCTCTCAAGACCTTTATGCTGGATCATGGTTTTGAGAAGATCATGCGCTTCGACGGTGAAGACCTTTCCACGGTTGACCCACTCCCATGATGTACTGCCGGATGTTTCTCGGTACGATCCTGCTTCTGTTAAGTGTCACGACTGGAATCTTCTTTTGGGCGGATCGGCAGGTTGCAACTCAAGCACAGAGCCTTACCTCTGCCCGCCGTGAAATGGTGCGCCAGTTGCAGTTGACCGACCTGGCCATCTGGACAGAAGCCCGCTATTCCAGACATCCTTCCCAGGCCGATTTGTTTACACCTTTCCAGGAATTCCCCGGCGCCCTGGAACATTTCCCTGCCGGCTCTTTGCTGGCGCCCCCCTCGTTCAATCTGAACACACAGCTGAAGGTTGCCTTGCGCGCCGGGGGTAAGTCATGAAACGGCACCTGAAAATTCTCGAGCATGCCCTCTCTTCCCTCCGCCGGCGCACGGGCAAGAGCCTTGCGATCATCGTGGTCTATGCCTTTACCATCGCCGTGCTGGCATCGGTTCTCTTCCTGACCCATGCACTGCGCACCGAGGCCAATCTGCTGCTGACGGCGGCCCCGGACCTGATCGTGCAGCGCCAGATTGCCGGCCGTCACGAGCTGGTGCCGTACCAGTATGCCGAGACGATTCGGCAACTGCCAGGTGTCGCAAATGTCCAGCCGCGCCTGTGGGGGTATTATTACGATGCTCTGACCAAGGCCAACTACACCCTGATGGGCGTTGATCAGGGGCTCCCTGCAGAGTGGCCCCTTATTGAGGGGAGGATGCCAGAGGATATTGCCGAGTGCGCTGTTGGGGCCGGTGTCGCTGCAGTGCGCGGTCTTCGCCTGGATGATGACCTGGCCCTGATCGATAGCAGCAATATCGGCAGAATCTTTACAGTGACGGGGATCTTCCAGCCGGAATCGAGTTTGCTTGCCAACGACCTGGTCGTGATGACGACAGAAGAATTGCGCGATTTTTTTGGTTTTGCCGATGGCCAGGCGACCGACTTGGCCGTACGCATCTATAACCCGCGAGAAATCGATGTCATCGCCCGTAAAATCAAGCGCGAGCTGCCGGAGACCAGGCCTATCACGCGCAGCGAAATTGTGCGAACCTATGATGCCGTGTTCAATTGGCGCAGTGGCATGCTGCTGACCGTGTTCGCTTCGGCCTTGGTCGCCTTCTGCATCCTGGCATGGGATAAGGCGACCGGTCTTAGCGCGGAGGAACGGCGTGAAATCGGCATCCTCAAGGCGATTGGCTGGGATACTGCCGATATTCTGCTCCTTAAGTTCTGGGAAGGGGTGGCTGTGGCCCTGACAGCATTCCTGCTCGGGCTGGTTGGCGCCCTGGTCCATGTCTTTCTGCTCGGCGCCCCGCTGTTGTCGGCGGTGATCAAGGGGTGGTCGGTGATTTTCCCGGATTTTGAGCTGACCCCTTATCTTGATTTGTATCAGGTCTGCATCCTGGCGTTTTTGACAATCACACCTTATGTGGTCAGTACCGTCATCCCTTCGTGGAAAGCCGCGGTTACCGATCCTGACAGTGTCATGCGGATGTAATTATGACAATGCAACCCCTGATCCAGGCAGAACTGGTCAATAAAATATATCATCCGAAGCGTCCGGATGCTTTCCACGCCTTGCACGATGTGTCGCTGACCATCACCGCGCAGAGCGTGGTAGCTCTGAAGGGTCCGAGCGGATCAGGCAAAACGTCACTGCTCAGCCTGCTGGGCGGCATGGCGAGACCAACCAGCGGCCGGGTCGTCGTGGCCGGCCGGGAGATCTCGCGACTGCCGGAACGTTTCCTGACCGGTGTCCGTCGCAAGACCTTCGGTTTCGTCTTTCAGCAGCTTCAGCTGATTCGCAATCTGCCGGTACTCGACAATGTTCTTCTGCCGCTCTATCCTTTGGATCTTGGCCCGGGTGAAATGCGTTTGCGTGGCATGGCTCTGCTCGAGCAATTCGGTCTGAAAGACAAGGCCTCGCGCAGAATTGAGCAGCTCTCAGGAGGGGAGCAACAGCGGGTGGCCATCGCCAGGGCGTTGATCAATGATCCCCAGGTTCTGATCGCCGATGAACCGACCGCCCATCTGGATAACCGCCTCGCCGAAGAATTCCTGGAAATCTTGCAGACACTGAATGAGCAGGGACGTACGATCATCATTGCCACGCACGACCCGGTTGTTTTCAATCATAATTTTGTGCAGACCGTTGTGAACATGCACGATGGCAAGATAACCGGAACGACCAGCCGATGATTCTACACCCCGGGATACTGGCGCTGCTGCTCGGTGGCGGTCTGGTCCTGCTGCTGATGCTTGCGGCCGTACAGGTCGGCCTGCGGGTTTTGCTGCGCTGGGACCCCAACCGTGCCGATGAGGAGCAGCTGCTGCTCGAGCGGCGCACCTACCTGGTGTCCACACTGGTTCATTACGCCCTCGGCTTTACCATTCTTTCCCTTCCCCTGTTCATGTATACCGTCGATGACATGCATGAGCTTTTTGTTGGCGCTATGTGTGCCACAGGGTCCCTCAACGCCAACCCGGTCGGCTGGCAGGTACTGATCGTCAAATTGCTCCTGGCCCTGCTTGCCGCACTTTGGGCCGTGGTCAATCATTACGATCTGCAGGCTGAGGATTTCCCGCTGGTTAAAGGCAAATATCTTGCTTTGATCCTGCTGCTGCCGCTGGTCGCGGCCGATCTTTACCTGCAGCTGCGCTACTTCCTCGGACTGAACCCGGAAATCATCACCTCCTGCTGCGGCTCCCTTTTCAGCAGCTCCGGAAGCGGGGTCGCCGCAGATGTCTCCGGCTGGCCGCCACGGCCGATGATGATCCTCTTCTATGTTGTGCTCGCAACGCATGCCATGCTGCTGATCGGCAATCTGTACGGCCGGCGACCGGTCCTCCTCTACCTGCTGGCCCTGGTCGCTTGCCTGTTCCTGCTGGTTGCAATCGCGGCGGTGATTTCATTCATCTCACTCTACATCTACGAATTGCCGACCCACCACTGTCCCTTCGACATGTTGCAGCGTGGATCCGGTTTTGTCGGTTATCCCCTCTACTTAAGCCTGGCTGGTGCAACTTTCTGCAGCATTGTGCCGGTTATTCTCGAGTTTTTGCGTCGCGTCCCCAGTCTCAGTAACATTGCCGTGGCAGCACAAAAGCGCTGGCTCTGGTCTGCCCTGCTTTGGCTGCTATTGTTTTCCGTTTTGTCCAGTTGGCCCATTCTGTTCGGACGCTTGTCGTTACGGGGCTATTTCTGACCCGCCTGTTTCTCGACCCTTTCTCCGATCTCTCTATGTAGTCGCTTGTAGCGGTCAGAAAAATGGTTCGAGGATAGGTCTTCTTGCAGAAATTTGGCAATATCCCGTAAACTAAAGAGGGATGTTCTCGAGGCGCCATGTGAAAAAATATGTGAAAAATTGTTAAAATAGATCACTAAGGTTAATCCCGCGATACCGTTTGCCTCTTCACCTGAGAAGTCTAGTAAAGGATGAATCAATGAATAAATCAGCCTCCGCTCTCGTCATTTACTTGATATTAATCGTTCTGGTTGCCACAAATGCGATCGCTGACGAAAAGAGGTACAAAAGAACCGAGGAAACATATACGGTCCCAGACGTGGTACTGGTCAACCAGAACCGGGAGCCTATTCGCCTGGTTGAGATCCTGAATTCAGATAAACCTGTCCTGCTTGACTTTATATACGGGACCTGTACGACCATCTGCCCGATTCTCTCTGCAGGTTATTCAAATCTGCAGAGAAAGCTCGGCGCGGATTCCGGACAGATCCAGTTGGTTTCAATCTCGATCGATCCGGAATACGATACTCCGGACGTTATGACCGAGTATCTGGCCCGTTACCAGGCCAAGCCTGGCTGGGACTACCTGACCGGAAGCCGTGAGGACATCGACAAGGTGACAAAGGCATTTGACGCCTATGTTCAGGATAAAATGTCGCATTACCCATTGACCCTGATTCGCTCACCGGACGGAAGTAAATGGGTCAGGATCTATGGTCTGGTGGGCACATCAGAGCTCATGCAGGAATATGAAGCGCTGTATAAAAAATAATTTATTGCCGTTATTGTTGACAAGAATCCCGTGCAAGGAAGCGTGATGATCAGAAATCTAGTGATTTTATCTGTCTTGATGCTCACGACGGCATCGGTGCTGGCCGATCAGTCTGGGACAATCGCGGGGGTCCCCGCGGAAGAAGCCCATCGCCTTGGAGAGCAGATGTACCGAAATGGCATGCTCCCTTCCGGTGAGCCGATGCAGGCGCTGGTTCAGATGGACATCCCTGTCGAAGGGACCATGTTCAGCTGCCAAAACTGTCATCTCCGAAGTGGTTTGGGGGTCATTGAAGGGACGATCATCACCCTCCCCACCAACGGTGCCAAATTGTTTCGCACGTATCGTTCCGGCGCCGAGATCGAAACCATCCCGGCACGCCGCCTTCTCGCCAAACCGTTCCAGGGAAAGGATCTCCGTCCGGCTTACACGGATGAAACTCTAGCAGAGGCCCTTTCGCACGGGACTGATCCAAATGGTCGTGAGTTTGATTGGACCATGCCCCGTTATCTGTTCAATGCACAAGAATCTGAAATCATGGTCAACTATCTCAAGACGCTATCGGTAGAGTATTCTCCCGGAGTCGATGACGAGGCACTTCGCTTTGCCACTGTCGTTGCCGAAGGCGTCCCGCAAGCAGATCGAGACGCCATGCTGTTGACCCTCGAAACTGTGGTGAATGACCGCAACGTCCAGTCCCGGAATCAGGAATCCCGGTCGCGGAAGGGTCCTTTTTACAAGCAGGACAAGTTTTCCGCTTATCGTCGCACGGTGCTTGATGTCTGGGAACTCAAAGGCCCGCGCGAAACTTGGCGCGATCAGCTGACGGCTTATTATCAAAAGGCCCCAGTGTTTGCAATGCTTGGCGGCATCGTGACCGGAGGCTGGTCCCCTGTTCATGAATTTTGCGAAGCATACGAAATCCCCTGTATCTTTCCGATCACGGATTTGCCGGCTCTCAACGATGATGACTGGTATACCCTGTACTTCTCCAAGGGGTTTTATCAGGAGGGAGAAGCTGCCGCCAGATATCTGCACAGTCTGAACCTGGCCGAAGACTCTCCGATTGTGCAGGTGTTTACTGACAGCGACGAGAGCCGCTTGCTGGCGGAGGGTTTTCGGCAGACGTGGAAGATGCTCGACGGAACCCTCTTATTGGATCAGGAAGTCGATGCAAAGGTTTTAAACAGCGACCTTTACTGGAAAGGTTTGAGCAAAAGCCACCCGAAGGCGATTTTCGCAGTATGGACCGGCCCTGAAGGAGTCCAGGCGGTGTCTTCGATCATGAGTGAACAAGTCGAATCACAAGAGCCATCCTCTTGTCGACAAGCCTCCTGGGAGAGAAAAGCACGGCGTTGCCCGAGAGCTCTTCGGGATATTGTGTATATGACCTACCCATATCGTTTGCCGGGCCAGAAGGTGGCGATAGAAAAGACCGTCCGGACATGGTTGCAAAACCATAAGATCCCGGTCACCAATATTGACATTCAGGCAAAAATGTATTTTCTCGGCTGGATGCTGACCGGTGTCACTCGCATGATGAGCGACGATTTTTATCGCGATTATTTTTTGGATGTCTTTGACATGATGCATGATGAAAATTATGCCATTGCCAATTATCCCCGAGTCAGCTTTGGCCCCGGGCAACGTTATGCCTCAAAGGGCTGCTTTGTGGTGAAGCTCAGCAAGGGGCCAACGCCGGAACTCGTTCCGGTCAGTGGCTGGGTTGTTCATTAATTGTCGCGAAGGTCCGCCCATCTCCTTGCAAGAGAGGTGATCCAGCACCTTCGCAGAACGAGATTTTTTAAAGACAGCCGCATGTTACTGTCTTTCATGTTACTGTGAAAAATAGTCAAGAAAGGGGCGGCCCATTGAAGAACTATAGAGAAGTCCAGTTAGAGTGCCATCGACTCCTTGGGAGATTTATGCGCGCTTTTGTTGGTTGCTGCGCTGTCGCGATGCTGATCAGCGGTTGTCAACCGGTAGGCGATGCTCCGGTCCAGATGGACCCCGTGGCACCAGTCGCCGCAGCTCAAGAGGCCGCCGTTGACCAGCATCGTATTCTTGAGGACCTGGGTATCGAAGTTATTGCCATTCGTACAACTGCAGCCGGGTCCATGCTTGATTTTCGCTTCAAGGTCCTGGATAAAGAGAAGTCCATGCCGTTTTTCCTCAAAGAACTCAAACCCCACTTGATCGACGAAAGGACAGGCGCTGTCCTTGAAGTGCCCGTTCCCGCCAAAGGTGGGCCCATGAGGCCAACGTCTCGTGACCCCAGGGTGGGGGTTACCTATTTCATGTTGTTCGGTAATCCGGGAAAATTTATCAAAAAAGGCAACACGGTAACCATTGTCGTTGGTGAAAATAGGGTGGAAAAACTGATTGTTGAATAATGGCAGCGGTTTGCTGTGGCCTAGCTGGTGTTGGCGCCAGGTATTCATTAATGTCCTGCATGATTAAAAGCCGTCAACAGCTGTCCCTCTGCCGGTGCCAGACTGGTTGATAAAATTTGTCAGAAATGGTTATAAGTAGACGTGTGCAATATCCGATCTGATGTGAGTACCTCTTTCTGGCCGTCGAGGGTGTAGCCGTGGCTAACTCGAACGCACATGAAACAACCCAAGCAAATGTTTTTGTCAAAAACGTCAATGGCAAGGGCTCTTCTCCTGCACTGTGGCGACCCGGCAAGCTTCTGGTCGTCATCATTGTCTGGATCAGTTTGGCAGAACTGACGGATATTCTCTTCCTGCATCAGTTGACGTATTCTTCCGACTGGCTCGAAGCGTTGTGTGACCTAGTGGTCCTCTGCATTTTCCTGTCGCCAGCGTACTTTATATTTTACCTTCCCCTCAAAGCTCATTGGGAAAAGGAAAACAGGACACAGCAGGAAATCCGAAAATTAAACCAGAAACTGTTACAGACCGCAGAAGATGAACGACGAAAACTGGCGCTGGAACTGCATGACCATTTCGGACAAATGGTTACGAACCTGCAATGCAAAGCAGAGAGGATCCAGCGGCAAGTGGCCAATAATGACGTTGCCGCCGTGCAGACATGCGAGTACCTGATGGAGACAATCTCGCAACTGGGTCATGATATTCGCGGTTTCACCTCGGAACTGAGACCCGATATGCTTGACGACCTGGGGCTGGTGGAGACGCTGAATTGGTATGTCAAAAAACAGGCTTCCGAGCACCCGCTCCTGCAGTTTGAATTCAACGCTGTCGGTATCAAACAGCGTCTCCCAGCTGATATCGAAATTGCCCTCTACCGTGTCTGCCAGGAAGCCTTGAACAACATCATCAAGCATGCCAATGCGAAACAAGTCAGGGTAAATCTCACTTACAGCCATCCTCTGATCATCCTCACGATTCGCGACGATGGTGATGGCCTGCCAGACCCGAAGCGCGAAAACCCAGACGAGAATAGTGGCGGGTTAGGTCTGCTGGGCATGCGAGAGCGACTCGCTGCTGTCGGTGGCTCTTTTGAGCTATCTTCTATGCTTGGAGAAAAAACCACAGTCCGGGCTATGGTCCCGGTTAAAGGGGAGGTGGGTTCCGCTTGGCTATAAAGATATTTATCGTCGATGATCATCCGGTCATCAAAGAAGGTCTGCCTGTCATGATCGAACATTATCAGGATCTGCAGGTGATCGGAAGCGCAGTGGATGCCCTCGATGCTCTCAAACAACTCAAATACCTGTCTCCGGACGTGGTCGTGATGGATATCTCCATGCCGCAGTTAAGCGGTCTGGATGCGATCACACTGATCAAGAACGAGCTGCCGAAAGTCCAGATACTGATTTTCTCCATGCATGAAAAAGAGGCCTATGTGCACCGGGCGCTGTCTGCCGGGGCTCTTGGTTACGTGGTCAAAGGTTCACCCATCACCGAACTGATCGAGGCCATCCGGACCGTCCATGACGGCGAGTATTTTTTGAGCTCGAGGGTCAAGAAAGAGGTCTTTCAGACGTATTTGCGCGATCGCCAAGATGGACCTGATGAACCGAGCGGCTATGACCTGCTGAGCGAACGGGAGCAGCAGGTTTTTCGCCTGCTGGTCGCCGGTAGCAGCACCCAGCAAATCTCCAAAAGTCTCAATCTGAGTCCCAAAACAGTTGAAAAGCACCGGACAAGCGTCAGCAAAAAGCTTGGTACCCGTAATCTGGTCGAAATGGTGAAATATGCCGTGCAGCTCGGAATCATTGATACTGATACCTGGCAAGTCTGATGTTGCTGCAAATCGGCTCAGTTCTGTAAATCAAGCCCTATTTTCCCTTGATCAACCGTTACGGAAAATCCTACCCCTTCAATGGGGGTATCCCTACCCGTGTGATTCACGCTTACTTTTGTCATGAAATATCAAAAGATTAAAATTCTAAAACGACTTGAAATAACAAAATTTTCCTTAATTTTAATCAATTTCCAAACACTAAAAGATCGATTTTTCAAAGGGTTATGAATACCATAAGATTAGTCTGTTATAATTTGGTCTAATCTTGACTAAGATAGTCAGTATTGTTTAACTAGAACCATAAATTGTTATAGGTTATTCGCTGTTTTTATTGTTTTGATTTACTTGTGTTTTGTTCTGGTTCTGTTTTGCTTCAGCCTTCTGGAGGCTATTGATGTCAACAAACTACTCAATATGGACTATTCATCTTTGGCAGTGTGACATTGGCCCTCCGCCATGTTTGCTCGCCGAGAAGAGGATTGCCGCTTCCACGGGGCGTCCCTCTTCTTTTAACGATATCGCCGACCGGTCCGCTGATGCCTTAGGGTGTGACAATGCGACCGGTCGTTTTTTGTTTTTAAGCCGATTGAACGAAACATCCGGGGTGATTTCGCGTCCGGATTTCTTTCTGCTGGGAGGAATGTGAGATGAGTAAAAATGGTCGTGGTCGTAAATTCTTCGTGTCCGTGTTGAGCTTCTGGTTTGTCGCGATGCTTGCAGGACTGGTCCTGTCTTCACCGGCCCAGGCTTTTACGCTGCATGTTGTCAACGGCGCGACTAACGAGCCGATGGCCGACACTGCCTTCCGCTGGATGGTCGAGGTGGACAACACCTTTAATACTGTTCCCGGTGCCGCCGTGACGGATCAGCTGTCGTTTGCCATTCATAATGGCTATGCGCCGTTAGCTGTGCTGACCAATGGCTCGCCGGCACAGGGCAATGGCTCTGCAGGTACGGCCAGTGTGAATGTTGACACAGCTGAGCGCTATTACATTACGGTCATGCCGAACAGCGGTTATGCCATCGGTGGAGCGCAGGTGCCGGTCGGCGCGACGGACGTTTACGTCTATGTTGAGCCTTACCCTCTGCCCACCGCGCAATTTACCGTCTTCGTCTTCAAGGACCACTGGCCGATTAACAACGCCCCTGACCTGATTGACAACGAGCCCGGCTTGGGTGGCGCGACGCTGATCGTCAGCGATGGCGCCGGCCCCCTCTGGCAGGATGCTTTTGCCAACCCCCTCGGCACCCAGTATGACGACGCCTGCATTGCAGGAGGCGGCGCTCCGGCAGATTGTATCATCGTCGTAGGCGACGGCGTTATTACCACTCTGACCGTGGATGATTACTGCACGTCTCAAGGGTTTGCCGTGAATTATAATACGGCGGTGTTGGGCTATTGCGACGAAACAACTCCGGTTGCTCAGGACACCACTGTCAACCCCTATAACATTTTGCCAGGTGAAGCGATGGTCAAATACATCTCGCCCGGCAAATACGGCATCGTCGTCAATCCACCTAAGGACGGCAAAGAGTACATCCTGGACTCGACCATTGAAGGGACCCCGACAGTGGACGTCTGGATTCTGGCCAACGAAGCGCCGTTCTTTGTCGAGCAGTTCGGTGCGGCTTCTCCCTGGCATGCCTTCTTCGGTTTCGTGGTCCCTGCCGAGCTGCCATGGACAGTGTCTCCTCCTGTTGCCGGGCCTGGAGAAACCCTCGGTTCGCTCAACGGCGAGAACCGCTTCAACCATTTTGCCCGGCCACCTAACAACCAGGTCATGGCTATCGGCCCGCCGGTTGAAAACTGCTGGGTTGGCGTGAACGACGCGATTACCGGTCAGGGCCTGTACGCCGCTCCCTGCACAGGTGGAACGAGCAGTAACTTCACCATCACCGATATCCCCGAAGGGCAGTACGAGCTCGTTACCTGGGATGACCCGCTGGACGCCCTGTTCGGGTTCCATCCGTTCAGCATTCCTGAGACCATCGGCGCCGATGGAAACCCCATCCCGCCTAACTATAATATTGGCTCGGAGACTCCCAAAGTCTTCCTCTCGGGTCGTTGGTTTGGCACGCTGAAGGGGAGCATCTATGTCGACGCCAACGAGAACGGCTTCCGGGATTCCGGCGAGATCGGCCTGGTCGACCAGGCGGTCAACCTGCGTTTCCGCGACGGCACCATCTACCAGGCGACGGTCTCTGACCCTGCAGGGGACTACGAGCTGACCGAGGTCTTCCCGTTCTTCAAGTGGCTGGTCACAGAGGTCGACTTTGCCCGCTACAAGGCGACCGGCTTGACCTCGGCGGTCGACCTGGGCGGTGCTATTCCACCGGCCAACGGTTGGACCATGCCGTCCTTTGACGCGCTGAACCCGCAGCCGCAGACCTCCGACGGCGACCTTCGCCGGCCCGCCGGTCAACAACCCGCATACCAACAACAACCTTTCTCAGCACGAGACCGGCCCGACTCTGACCAAGGCCATGCAACTCTACCTGACCCAGACCAACGTCATGGACTGGGGGAAGAACTTCTACGGTCCGGGGCCGGATGGCGCACCCGCCACCCTGGATGATGAAAACGGCGGGATCTCCGGCATCGTCTATTATGCCGTGACCCGCGCCGAGAACGATCCGCGCTTTGCCGCGGCCGAGGAGTGGGAGCCGGGCATCCCCAACGTGCAGGTGAACCTCTATCACGACGACGTCGCGCCTTACGGCAGGATCGACTGTCTTGATGCCTCCGGCAATCCCCTGCCGGTGAGCGCGCAGCTGACCTGTACGCCGGAACTGGCCGACATCGATAACGTTCCCTTTGACAATTTCCCGGGAGCGGAAGATATCGACCACAACGACAACGGCGATCTTCGACTATGGCGACGCCGTGCAGATCGCCTATACCGACAGCTTTGACGACAGCAAGCCGACCGGTTGCATGCAGGATCTCCCGTTGTCCATGGTGCCTAGGTCAGCCGCTGTGCTGACAGCTACGGGACCTGGAACCAGATTCGCGACGGCGTGTTCGACGGTGGCTATGCATTCGTCGACCACTACGAGCGTGGTATGCGGGTTGGCGTGCCGGCCGGTGACGAACCGATCCCGCTGCAGATCGGCACCTACATCGTCGAGGCCGGAACACCGCACGGTTACCTCCAGCTCCGCGAAGCAAGACAAGAACGTCGACTTTGGCGACGAGTTCACCCCCAGCACCCAGGTTCTGCCGCCGATCTGTGTCGGCGAACTGCATGTCGTGCCGCACTATATGTCTCTCTGGACGGATGATGCCGGGGTGATCCTCCCCGATGTCAGCTTTTACCGCAGATGAACTCGCGGCGCCCTTTGCCGGGCAGGAGCGCCCTCTGTGCGACCGCAAGCAGGTGGTTTGACCTCCGGGCTCAACGCTGCGGCCGAGTTCTGGTTCTTCACCAAGGTTCCGAAGGCCGCGCGTGGCGTCGGTTTCATCAACAACGACCTGGCGCCCGAGTTCAACCTGGCCAGCCCGGCCTACGGCGAGAAGATGGCGCCTTCCTGGCTGCCGGTCTCGCTGCGTGACTGGAACGGTCGTGAAGTTGCCCGTACCTACTCCGACGAATTCGGCTCCTACGAATTCCTCGTGCCGGGTTCCTATACGGTCAACCAGGCTTCGCCGACCGGCGTGACCCTGGCCATGTACAATATCATTCTCAACGACCCATTGAAGCCGAACCCGGCGAATCCGACCGGTGACGCGCATCCCTGATCCGTGGCACGCACCCGAGTACTCCGTGCCGCCGTGGCAGTTCCAGTTTGAAACCGCCGGACCAGCTATATCGATTCGCCGATCGTGCCGACGGCTGCGTTTGTCGGCTATCCTTCCGCGCCGCTGGATGTCAATCCGCCGAGCGGTGAGCCGGTGATCTTCTCGGTTAACCAGGCGGTGGTGTCGGTGCGGTGGCCTGTGCCCCGGCTGCTCAGATCGTGATCACCTCGCTGGGCACGGTCGACGGCCGTGACAATCGGCTTTGGCATATGTTCACACGGATACGGTATCTCCTGGCGGAGCCCAAGGCTCAATGTGGCACCAGGCGATTGGACCAACACGAGCATCACGGCAACGGTCCCGGCAGGGGCGACCTCTCGGTCCCCTGTACGTAACCCGCGGTGATAATGTCAACACCAACGCGCTCGGTGTGAAGTCCTGTCGGTGGTTGCTTCCAGCGACCTCTTCGTCGACGGCAATAGCGGCGCCGACGTCCCGAAGTGCGGTACTCCGAGCGCCTTTCCATCAATCCAGTACGCGATTGACAGTGAGCTGGCCGTACCGGTACCCGCATCTTTGTTACCGACGGCACTTACAACGAAGCAGGTCATCCTGTACAAGGAAGTATCCCTGTTCGGTTCCGGCGTGGGTACGGTCATCAACTCCCGTCCGCCGGTCAACAGTGCGATCCAGCCTGGCGCAGACAAGCTGACTACGCTTGGCGGGACACCGGACCCGGCGATCGAAGTGCCGGGCATCACGGTGACCTTCCCAGGACCAGACCACCCAGGCCTGATCCGTGCCAATAATATCGTCATCGAGGGTTTCCAGATCACTGGCGGTACGGTCGGTGGTGGTATCTACGTGCTCGACAACGGCGCGAACATGGAGATCCGCAATAACCTGATCACCGGCAACCAGGGTCAACTTGGTGGCGGCATCACGATCGGTATCCCTGGCGGAGCCAATGTCAACAACACCGGTATCCATATCCACCGAAACCAGATCTACACCAACTCCGGTGTCAACGGTGGGGGCGGCATCATCTTATACGATGCGGCCCACGATTACCGGTTGAGAACAACAGATCCTAGGCAACTTCAGTCGCGCCAATGGGGCCGGCATCAGTCATGTCGGTAACAGCGACAATGGACAATCCAGGCTAACGTCATCGCCCTGAACGAGGGCTTCTACTTCGCCCCCAATGTAAATGGCGATGGAGCCGGTATTTATATCGGCAACATCGGTGACGGCACCGGTTCCGTCGTCATCGATGCCAACCTGATCAAGAGCAATCTGGCCGGTTCGGGCTTTGGTGGCGGTATTCGCATCGATGGGCTCAATGCAGCAGGGTTGGATCCCCCGCCTTATGAAGTTGGAATTTTCAACAACATCATTGACAACAACGTCGCGGCCAAGGCCGGCGGCGGGATTTCCCTGCAGGATGCGGCCAATGTGTCTATTGTCAACAACACGATCGCGCACAACGACAGCACCTCGACAGCCCTGCTGTCTTTCCCGAACACCAACCTCAACGCCTCGATGCCTGCCCCTGCTGGCATCCATGCGAATGTCCACAGTGCCGCCCTTGCTGCAGCGTTGGGCACCAATGTCCCTAATCCGGTCCTGGTCAACAACGTCGTTTACCAGAACCGTTCCTACTTTCATCAGGGTCTGAACGTTGGTCCGAATACGTTCGGTCTTCAGTAAGGTTACTGGGACTTCGGGATTACCGGGCTGGCTCATCCCCGGCAGCTGCTCAGCTTGATCCTCAATATACCGACTTGAGCAGCCTCACAGGAGTGCTTGGCGAAAATTACAACGATGGCACCAACATCAGCTCAGATCCGACTTTCATCCAGGGGTATTTCAACACGCTGCAAGCCGCGGCGACCATCGACGAGGGCGGCAACAACATCTCTGTGCGGTTCGATGAACTGGACCTCAACTTTGGAGATTACCACCTGGCTAACGGCTCGTCTGCCGTCGACGCTGGGGACAACCGTCGTTGTCACATTCCCGGTTCTTGCCATGGATTATGATGGTGAAGTCAGGCCGCAGGGTGGGGTGACTGATATCGGTGCGGACGAAGTCCTGGTTCCGACTCCGATCGGCGTCTTCCGTAACGGTGCATGGTACCTGGATGTCAATGGCAATGGCGCTTGGAATCCAGGCACAGATATCGTGTATGCCAGCTTCGGTGGGCCTGGTGATCTCCCGGTTGTCGGGGATTGGAATGGTGACGGTATCGTCTCCGAGATCGGCGTCTTCCGTAACGGTGCATGGTACCTGGATGTCAATGGCAATGGCGCTTGGGATCCAGGCACAGATATCGTGTATGCCAGCTTCGGTGGGCCTGGTGATCTCCCGGTTGTCGGGGATTGGAATGGTGACGGTATCGTCTCCGAGATCGGCGTCTTCCGTAACGGTGCATGGTACCTGGATGTCAATGGCAATGGCGCTTGGAATTCCGGTACAGATATCGTGTATGCCAGCTTCGGTGGGCCTGGTGATCTCCCGGTTGTCGGGGATTGGAATGGTGACGGTATCGTCTCCGAGATCGGCGTCTTCCGTAACGGTGCATGGTACCTGGATGCCAATAGCAATGGCGCTTGGAATTCCGGTACAGACATCGTGTATGCCAGCTTCGGTGGAGCGGGTGATCTCCCGGTTGTCGGGGATTGGAACGGCGACGGCCTCACCTCCGAAATCGGCGTCTTCCGCAATGGGAGTTGGTATCTGGATGCCAATGCTAGCGGCGTGTGGGGCTCTAGCACTGATAGAGTTATTGTCAGCTTCGGTGGCGCCGGCGATCTCCCTGTCATTGGTAACTGGTCGGTTGAATAACTTAACAGGTGAGCCATTCTCCCCTCTGGTTATCTGCCAGGGGGGAGAGTAGACAAGACATTTACCATGAATCTTTATTACTCAAATATAGGATGGGATATGGTTGCGGAACTTTCTCTACTTCCCGCCATCAGAATATACAGCCCTTGATGCGAGTTTTCCCTGCATTGTCAAAAAGTTCTCTCTGAAAGGAGTTCATCATGAGGCGCCATAAAGTCTTCAGTTACATACTAACCCTTGCCCTGTTGTTCTTACTGGGGGTGACGCCCGTTTGGGCAGAATTCAGCGTTCAGTGCCCACCGGATGAAGACGGGATCGATACTGATGGGGATGGTGATGCCGGGAACGATCATGTCTGTATCCACCTCAGCGCGGGTGATGGTGTGGTGACGATGGGGGATGGGACCGATGCCTATATCTTCGGTTTCGCATCGCAACGCTTCGACAATGCGAATCCGCAGGCAACCCCTGTGGTCTTCCAGCCTGGCTGACTCTCGCCCGGATGCCGCCGATATCAGCTTGCCGACCGCAGCGCCATATAATGGCCTCAGCCTGGGAGCTAATTTCCCCGCACCGAGGATCGAACTGCGCCAGGGTCAGAAAGTTTACCTGAACCTGCAGTAATGTCGGCATGCTGCTGCGGCCCGGACCTGTTCGACCCGCATACGGTGCATTACCATGGCTTCCCGAATGTCGCCTCGATCTTCGATGGCTTGCCGGACTCGGCGGTCTCCATCAACATGGGCTTCGACCCTGACCTATTTCTACCACCTGACCGAGCCGGGGACCTTCATGTACCACTGCCACGTCGAAGCGACCGAGCACATGCAGATGGGGATGCTCGGCAACTTCTACGTCAAGCCGATGCAGGATATGACCGGTGGCTTTGGGTATCCGGGCTATGCCTACAATGATGGCGACGGATCAACCGGGTACCATGTGGCCAAGCCCCTGCAGATTGCTGGCTTTGACCCGGAGTTTCATAATGCCAGCGAGGCAGTCCAGCCGCTGCCCTTTGCCCTCATGCATGACACACTGCCGATGTTCAACGGCCGGGGTTACCCGGATACGGTCAACACGCTCCCTGTCGCCAACCGGGAAGGCTACCTGGCACAGTTGACAGATTCCGTTATCACGGTGCCCCAGGGCCAGGCGTCCTGCTCCGCCTCTCGAGCCTGTCGACGGTCGAATTCTTCACGATCGCGTCGCCGAGCATCCCGATGCAGGTTGTTGGCCAGGGCGCGCGCATCCTGCGTACCGCCGGTGATGTGGCAGGTCAGGACCTGTATTACACCACTCATTCAGTGACACTGGGGGGTGGCGAAGCAAAGGACATCATTCTCGACACCACTGATATTCCGGCCGGCACCTATTTCGTCTATACGACCAACCTGAACAACCTGAGCAATAACCAGGAAGATTTTGGTGGGATGATGACGGAAATCGTAGTGCAGTAGGATACATGTTGAAGCTGATACAAGACATTGGAGGTAAGTGATGATGCATATCAAGACTATTCGGAAATTCAACAGTGTCCTGTTGTTGTCGGTCCTGCTTCTGTTTGCCGGGACTGGGCTTGCCCAGGCACAAATTGATGGCGTGACGGGAACCACGTTTAACTTCACGGCCAAGGCTGATCGCATAACGACCGGGGAGGGGAACACCGTGCTGTTCTGGGGGTATGGCGTTAACGGCCAGCCCCAGTATCCCGGGCCGACGATCATTATCAACGCCGGTGATACGATTACCGTCAACCTGAACAACAACCTGCCACAGGCGACGTCGATGGTTTTCCCCGGCGCCGATGCGGTCACCGCAACCGGTGATGTCGCCGGGACCTTGACCATGGAGGCGGTCTTTGCCAACGGCACGGCCCAATATGAGGTCACCTACAACCAGCCTGGCACCTACACCTATTACAGCGGGACCAACATGGACCTGCAGGTGGAAATGGGGCTGGTCGGGGTAGTCGTTGTCCGTTCAGGGACTGCTGGTCAGGCATACGATTCCGCTGACACCGCTTACGACTACGAGACGCTGTTCCTCCTCACTGACATGGATCCGGTGATCCACGACATGGTTGAATTCGGACGCTTCGACCAGATTGACATGACGCAGCGTTACGCCACCTACTGGTTCATTAACGGTCGCAACGGTCCCGATACCCTGCTTGATCCTTTCGTGTCCTGGCTGCCGACTCAGCCCTATAACAGCCTGCCGCGCATTAACCCGTGCGACACGCTTCTGCTGCGCATGGTCGGCGGTGGCCTGGATGGCCATCCGCTCCACACCCACGGCAACAATATCAACGTTATTGCCAAGGACGCTTGGCTTTTGTCGACCAATGGAACTGATGCCGATCTGGCCTTCTCCGACTTCACCCAGTCGGTTTACCCAGGCGAGACTTACGATGCAGTGTTCACCTGGACCGGGGAGAATATGGGCTGGGACTATTACGGCCATGCCCCTGGCGACCCCATGGAAGCTTGTGAAGACCCCGCCGACCATGGCGTGCCGATTCCCGTCACCCTGCCGGCACTCTCTGAGCTGACCTTCAGCCCCTTCTACAGCGGCAGCCCTTATCTGGGTGGTGCTGCCTTATTGCCACCGGGAGAAGGCGGCTTCAACCAGAATGGCGGTTACTATTATATGTGGCATTCGCACAATGAGAAAGAGCTCACCAACTGGGATATCTTCCCGGGCGGCATGCTGACCTTCCTCATTATCGAACCACCCTCTGTCACCGATATTCAATAGGAAGGGGGGCTGAGTTATGAGAGGCATAACGATGAAAAAAGTTCGTTCTACCGCATTATCTGTTGGGTTGGCCGCACTTGTCTTGCTAGCCGCGTTCCGGCTCTGGCTCTCGATGTTGTCGTCAACCTAGTGGCAGAGAAGGTCAACATCACCATGCCGGAAACCGGCGAGGTGGTCCCGATGTGGGGTTATCGCTTGGCATCAGCGGAGCCTGGTACAGCAACCGTGCCCGGACCAGACGATCGCTGCGACAACTGCCGACACTCTGACCATAAACCTGACAAATAACTTGGATCAGGGCCCTGGTTTAATCGAACCGACCTCGATCGTTATCCCCGGACAACCGGCTTCTGAAGCCAGTGCCATGGTTCCGACTTGGACCGATGGTTCTACGGGAGGGCGTACCAATCCGAGCCAGCGGGTGAGATCGTTCACACACGAATCTTTACCGTCCGGTACCGAACTTACGAGTGGGGGACGGGCGCGAATCCACTCACTCCCGGCACCTATCTGATCCAGAGTGGCACGCACCCATCGGTGCAGATACAAATGGGCCTGTACGCAGTACTTAAGGTCGATGATGGCCCCATCAGTGATCCACCAGAGGTCTTCGGTGCCCCTTACGACAGTGAATTGGTGATGCTGTTCAGTGAAGTCGATCCGGCGCTGCACAATGCCGTGGCGAGCGGCAACTATGGCCCCGGTCAGACCGTCACTAGCACCATGGATTATGATCCAAAATATTTCCTCCTCAACGGCACCCCGTATTATGATGCTGGCGATCTGGCGGTACCTGTTACTGCGGGCGATAACCTGGTGCGTTTCCTGAACGCCGGGTTGGAAACGCGCGTACCGCAGTTTCTGGGTGCATACCGTCACCGTTCTAGCTGAAGACGGCAACCTGGTTCCGTTCCCCCTTGCCAAGGAGCAGTCCACGCTATTCCTACCGGCCGCCAAAACCTTGGATGTGATTATTCAGGCCAATGCAACTGCCAATATCCCCATTTACGATCGTCGTTTGGCCTTCTCGCCACATCCGGTGCAAGTTGCCGCTCTCGCTGAAAAATTTGGTGTGTTCCGAAATGGTCCGTGGTATTTGGATGCCAACGGCAACGGGGCTTGGACCCAGGCATTGACATCGCCTACGCCAGCTTCGGCGGGCCTGGCGACCTCCCGGTTGTCGGGGACTGGAACGGCGATGGTATTGTTGCGGAAATCGGTGCTTCCGCAACGGTGCCTGGTACCTGGATGTCAATAACAACGGCGTCTGGAATCCCGGAATAGATATCGTGTATGCCAGCTTCGGCGGGCCTCGGCGATCTTCCGGTTGTCGGGGACTGGAACGGCGACGGTATTGCTGCGGATATAGGTGTCTTCCGCAACGGTGCCTGGTACCTGGATGCCAATAACAATGGTGTATGGAATCCCGGTACAGATATCGTCTATGCCAGCTTCGGCGGGCCTGGCGATCTCCCGGTTGTCGGGGACTGGAGTGGCGACGGTCTCGTCTCCGAGATTGGCGTCTTCCGCAACGGTGCCTGGTCCCTGGATGCTAATACCAATGGCATCTGGAATCCCGGTACAGATATCGTGTATGCCGCTTTTGGTCAAACGGGTGACGTGCCAATCGTAGGTGATTGGATTGGCGACGGAGCAACCCAGATCGGCTTTTTCAGAAATGGCTCATGGTATCTGGACATGAACGGAAATGGCGTTTGGAACCCCAGTGTCGACGCTGTACATACTAGCTACGGTGGGGCTGGCGACCTGCCGGTCACTGGTTACTGGCAGTAGGCTGTAATAAAATATTTTTACTCAGATTCTTAAGGATTAATTGCAGACCTTTTGGGGTGAAAGAGAAATTTCTTGCACCCCAATTTTTTATACGATTATTTTGTCATTTGATTGATTTGTCTTAAAGTATAAATTATATCAAAACTAATTGCGTCAAATCCTGACTACTTCATGTTCTTAACAAGAGGGTAGTATATGAATAGCTTGTGGTTTAAAGTCATCCTGTCAACCATGTCGGTACTCTGCCTGCTCACGACGCCTGCCCTGTCGACAGATACAGCTGTAATTGATCCCCTCCTGAAGAATAAACTTTTTTTAGCTGATCCGGGTGAAAAAATCCCTATCCTCCTGCGGATGAAAGACCGGATCACAGTTCAACCCCTTGCCGTTTCGAGCCGCAAGAAGGGTTTCAACCGCACTCGGGAACGAGCAACACTTGTACATAGTCTCAAGGCCCATGCTCAACAGAGTCAACAATCCCTAAAAAACTTGTTAAATCGTCGCAATATAGCCAGGCATAAAGATCTCTGGCTAATCAACGGCATGGCCTTAGAGGCGACGCCTGCGTTGATCGAGGAACTCTCCCATCTGCCTGGCGTGGCATCAATTGCCGTCGATCAGGTCATCAAGGTTCCGGAGGTTACAATGACCCAGGTTGAGGGTCCGGCCGAGCCGAATATTGACCAGGTTAACGCACCAAGCGTTTGGGCCTTGGGTTTTGCTGGCCAAGGGACTACGGTAGCCATCATGGACAGCGGTGTTGATGTCGACCACGTCGATCTCGGACCGCGATGGCGCGGCGGCAGCAACAGCTGGTACGATCCCAACGGCGAACATCCCCTTTCCCGTTCGACAGCGCTGGTCATGGTACACAGGTGACCGGCCTCGTCCTCGGCGGCAACAATAACGGTATAAACCCATACATCGGCGTTGCTCCCGATGCCCAATGGATCGGAGTAAAGATCTTCGCCGATGACGGTACGACACTGGTCAGCGCGATCCATGACGGTTTCCAGTGGTTGCTCGATCCGGATGGAAACCCGAGTACTGACGATGCCCCGGATATTGTCAACAACTCCTGGGGTTTCGAGTCAGCGCCGGACACCTGTAGTGATTCCTCTCTGGTGTTTCAGGCCGATGTTCAGGCCTTGAAAGCTGCGGGCATTGCCGTCGTGTTCTCAGCCGGCAATACCGGGCCAGGCGCGAGCACCAGCATTGCACCGGCCAACTACCCGGAAAGTTTCGCCGTAGGATCCGTGGGAACTGACACGTCTGTGAGTGAGATCAGTAATTTCAGTGCTCAAGGCCCCTCCGCCTGCGACGGCACGATTTTCCCAGAAATCGTCGCTCCCGGTTTCCGGGTCCGGACCAGCGATCTGACCGCCGGTGGGATCCAGCCCGATTCCTATGCCTTGGTTGATGGGACCTCTTTCTCTGCCCCCCATGTCAGTGGCGTGTTGGCACTCTTGCTCAGTGCTTTCCCAGGGGCACCGGTCGATTTTCTCGAAACAGCACTCAAACAATCGGCGAACGATCTCGGCGCTGTCGGGACTGACAATACCTACGGTTATGGCCTGGTTGATGCGCTGGCAGCCTTCAATTACCTGAATGCTAAAAAAATTGGCTTTTTTCGTAGCGGGCAGTGGTATTTGGATGCCAACAGCAACGGAGCTTGGGACCCAGACATTGACATCGCCTATGCCAGCTTCGGTGGGCCTGGCGATCTCCCGGTTGTCGGGGACTGGAACGGCGACGGTATTGCCTCGGAAATTGGTGTCTTCCGCAACGGTGCCTGGTACCTGGATGCCAATAATAATGGCGTCTGGAATCCCGGTATAGATATTGTGTATGCCAGCTTCGGTGGGCCTGGCGATCTCCCGGTTGTCGGAGACTGGAATGGCGATGGTATTGCCTCGGAAATTGGTGTCTTCCGCAAAGGGGCATGGTATCTGGATGCCAGTAACAATGGCGTTTGGGATCCTGGTGCAGATATCGTGTATGCCAGCTTCGGTGGACCTGGCGATCTCCCGGTTGTCGGGGATTGGAACCGCGACGGTTTCATCTCTGAGATCGGCGTCTTCCGCAACGGTGCCTGGTACCTTGATGCTAATAAAAATGGCGCCTGGAATCCTGGTGTGGATATCGTGTATGCCAGCTTCGGTGGGGCTGGCGACCTCCCGGTAATCGGTGACTGGAACGGAGACGACATTACCTCTGATATCGGCGTCTTCCGCAACGGTGCCTGGTACCTTGATGCCAATAACAATGGAGCCTGGAATCCCGGAATTGATACCGCTATTATAGGCTTCGGCGGAGCAGGCGACCGTCCGGTTACTGGTAGTTGGCCCTAAGGTTTATCAAGGGTAATTGATTGTGCTAATGTTAATCGCAAGAGAATACGGGTCGCAGGAGTTATCTTCAGCCCCGTATTTTATGTAGACATGGTATTGTTTCCAATAGGGGCCATTCTTCATATCACTATGTTCATCGATTCATGGAAACATTCTCTACACATGGTTCTGGTCACTACAAAGACGTGGTTTTAAGGAATTTTGAATTTAAATTCTCAAATAAATAACTATCCCATGTTGCCATTGCCTGTATGGTTATCATTGTTTAAAAATTGACAATAGCCACATTCACCTTTGAAAAATCAAAGGCAGCAACGTATTTTTATTCAGAGGCTCAATTCATCGGCACCAGCGCATACCCTTTGATCTGATAAGCGATTAGCGAGTTGAGGCTGTTGCCGACCGCATGTATCCCGTCGATCAGGTCTTCCGCTTCCAGGCCAAAGAGATCCGAGGGCATAGCTGCAAGCCTCCAGGCGGACTCCCCGTTGGTTAAGCTCCCCGATCAATTTATTGGTTTTTTCCTGTAATTCCGCATCCCCATGCCTGCTGCGAATCAACAGTTTCACCGTCGGCCCGCGCATGCTGACGACGTAGTGCGGCTTGACGTCCTGCTGCATGGTTGCGTCCAGGGTGTCGCGGATTGTTGTGAAAATGAATTGCAGGGTCTTCTCCTCGCCGGTGCGAACATCGAAGATTGCGCGGACCGAGGTCAACCCGGACAATGCGCGTGCATCGTCCAGAGAGTGTGCGACTCCGGGCTGTATTATGACCATGCTAAAACACAAGGTTGCGAGGGTTAAGAACTTCATTGAGACCTCCTTCTGCTTCAGCTGTTTTGCTTTAAATAATATCAGTTTTGTCCGATTTCGCACGATTGTCGAGATTACCCTTGGCTGATATTATCAAAACAACTAATATGATTACATAAAAGGCTCTTTCAAGTTAAGGGTGCCGAATGAATTATCGCCAAATACTGAAGCACAGCCCACTCTTTGCCGGGCTCTCCAACGATGACCTTGACGCCCTGATGGGGATCGTCCGCATTCGTGAACATCTGCGCGGTGAACTGCTCTTCTCCGAGGGTGAACAGGCCGACGGCTTTTTCATCGTGCTCGATGGCAAGGTCAAGGTCTATAAACTCTCTCCCGAGGGGAAAGAACGGATTCTGCATATCATACATCCCGGCGGAACCTTTGCAGAAGCGGCGATTTTTGGTGATGGCTTGTATCCCGCCTATGCCGAGCCCTTGCAGACATCGAAACTGATCTTTCTGCCCAAGGACGGCTTTCTTGACCTGCTGATGACCAATGGCCGAATCTCCATTAACATGATCGCCGGCCTGTCCCGTTTTTTACGCCAGTTTGCCAATCAGATCGAGGACCTGACCTTCAAGGATGTTCCATCACGCTTGGCACGTTACCTTATGGAACTGTCCCGTGGCACCAAACCCGCGGTGGAACTGCCGATATCCAAAAGCCAGCTGGCGTCCAACCTGGGGACAGTCAGTGAGACACTTTCCCGGACACTGCGCAAACTCTCCGAGGATGACCTGATCAGCGTCTCCGGTAAAACTGTTGCAATCCTCGATTTTGATCGACTGGCAGAACTCGCTGAAAAGTGCAAGGAAGGATAAAGAAGCTCCTGCAGAGAGTGATGCGGGTTGAGGCAAGGCACTCATGTTGCCGCTTTTGACTCGTGTCAACGTCTCACCTCTCATTGTTTGCTAAACTTTCAACATGAAAACTTCGGCGTCTCGGCTAACCCGCAAAGAACTCAAAGATCTCAGTGTGCTGGTGCAGTTTACCGCGGTCTACTGTCGCGTGAAGCATAGTGGCGAACGGGCTGTTATCACCGATCCTGAGCCCGGGTTGCAAAATCTTCCACTGCACAGGTATCCAGTTTGTGCAGAATGTTGCGACTTTCTGCGCTATGCTTTTGAACGCCGCCTGCGTTGCCCGCTTACCGAAAAACCGGCCTGCAAGCATTGCCAGGTCCATTGCTTCAAGCCTGTTTATCGCGACAAGGTTCGTGAAATCATGCGTTTCTCCGGGCAATACCTGATCAAACGGGGCCGGCTCGATCTGCTCTGGCACTATTTTTTCTAGACGGCTTGACCCCGGTCAAAGCTGTATTGCTACAATCGGGTTAATGTTGTCATGTCAGAACGGAATTAGACGACGACTCAAACGATATGGAGATAAATTGATGATTCGCAAAATGGTCAAAATAGATGAAGAGAAATGCAACGGTTGCGGCCTCTGTGTCCCCTCCTGTGCCGAGGGCGCAATCCAGATCATTAACGGCAAGGCCAAGCTGATCGCCGACAACCTCTGCGACGGGCTTGGCGCCTGCCTTGGCGATTGCCCGGTCGATGCCATCACCATAGAAGAACGCGAAGCAGACGAGTTCGATGAGGCGGCTGTCGAAGAGCAGCTTAAGAAGGTCGGGCACAAACCGCAGCATCATGTCTCAGCCGCATGCCGTGTCGCCTTCAGGCGGCTGTCCTTCGGCCGCAGTCAAGAGTTTCGCTGCTCCTGCCGTTGGCGGGTGTCCATCGGCCCGCATCATGAACTTCGACAAGCCGGTCGCTGACCAGGCAGAGCCCTCCGCTGCACGCCCGTCACGACTTGGCTCAATGGCCGATCCAGCTGCACCTGGTCCCGCCGACTGCGCCATTTTTCCAGAATGCTGACGTCCTGCTGGCTGCGGACTGTGCCCCCTTTGCCTATGCGGATTTTCAGGAAGAGCTGCTCAAGGGGAAGGCCCTGGCGATTGCTTGCCCGAAACTTGACGACACGGCGCCCTATGTCGATAAACTAAGTGCGATGATCACGCAGAGCAATATCAAGAGCCTGACCGTGGTTCACATGGAAGTTCCTTGCTGCAATGGCCTGGTTTTTATGGCGAAGCAGGCGATTGCTAAAAGTGGTCGCGAGATACCTTTTGAAACGGTCTGCATCGGTATCCGCGGCGACAAGAAATAGCCCTTCGCTGCAATGTGCACGCGACAAGCGAAGGAGGCTTTACTGACCTTCCGGGTCGCCGGTTAATATCGGCGACCCTTTTTCGTCTGGACTTTCTCTCTACCGATCGTTACTCTTTTTGCACTTATGCAACAGCCCGGATTTTGCAATGTTCGATCTTCTCGTTAAAACTAGCGATGCACAGAAAACCTTCCTGTCTGCGGTTCACGCGGCCATGGTGCAATACTTTGGCGATGATCAACGGCGCATCGATCACGCCTTGCAGGTCTGCACGCATGCCCAAAATCTGTTGGTCTATATCGAGGCTGACCCGGTGCTGACCTTGACGACTGCGTACCTGCACGATATCGGTATCCATGAAGCGGAACGTAAGTACGGGTCCAACGCCGGCAACTGGCAGGAATTGGAGGGCCCGCCGATTGCCAGGGCGATTCTTGCCAGGCTTGATGCCGATGACTCATTGATTGATGCGGCTGCAAAGATCATCGGCAATCACCATACCGCCGGGTCCGTCGATACACCGGAATTCCGTATTCTTTGGGATGCCGATGCCCTGGTGAATTTTTCCGGGGCTTTCGCGAGTAAAACAGATGAGCAGATTGAAGAGATTCTGCACAAGCACATGGTCACGGAACCAGGCTTCCGTATGGCCCGCAAGCTCTTTATGACCGATGCCGAAAGTCACAGAAGATGGCCGATCGACAACTGACCCGCAGCTTTACGCTGACGGTACGTTACGCCGAAACGGACGCTCAGGGCGTGGTTCATCATGCCAACTACCTGACCTGGTTCGAGGAAGGCCGCTCCGAATTTCTGCGCCAGCAGGGTTGTTTCTACAGCGACATGGAGCGGGACGGCTTCTTCGTGATCGTGGCCCGGGTGGAGGTCGATTACCGGGCACCCTCATTTTACGAGGATCGCATCACCGTCGCAACCACGCTGGAAAAGGGCAGGGGGCGCCTGCTCGAGTTCTCCTACCGGGCAACCAACCAGAAGGGCGTACTTGTTGCCGAGGGGCGCACCCGTCATCTGGTCCTCGATCGCGAACGCCGCCTGGTCTCTCTGCCGGACCGCTACCTGCAACCCTTATACGGAGAAGGCCCATGACCCAACCGCGTAAACTGGCTAAAGGCCTGGTCCAGGTTTATACCGGCAACGGCAAGGGTAAGACGACGGCATCTTTGGGACTGGTTTTTCGTGTCCTTGGCCACGGTTTGCGCATTCACATGATGCAGTTCATGAAGGGGCAGACCGTCTATGGCGAACTCGAAGCTGAGAAACAGTTTGCCGGCCGCCTGACCATTGAGCAGGTTGGTCGTCCTCAATTCGTCATGTAGGGGAAGCAAACCGAGTCGGACTATACGATGGCCCGTGAGTCCTTTCCACGGGTCCGGGCTCTGGTCGCAAGTGGGGGTTATGACCTGGTGGTCCTCGACGAGTTGAATTGCGCTGTTGATTTTGGCCTGGTCGAACTCGAAGCCGTCAAACAAAGCCACTGCACACCGAACTGGTCCTCACGGACCGCAATGCTCATCCCGACATTGTCGAACTTGCCGACCTGGTTACCGAAATGCGCAAGATCAAGCACTATTACCATGCCGGTCAGCCGGCACGGCAGGGGATTGAATCATAAAGGCAACTCAACGGCTGTCATCTGTCCTGGCTCCCTGAATCTATACTGATGTAGCCTTACAGGTGCGGTTACCCTATTGACAGTCCTAACCGATGCTGTTATAAAAATTCTCCGCTCCAAGCGGTACAATCGCATAAAGAATGCAGGTATAGCTCAGCGGGAGAGCACTCGCCTCACACGCGAGGGGTCGTTGGTTCAATCCCAACTACCTGCACCATAATAAAAACAGGGATTTAGCTTGGCGCGAATCCCTGTCTCTGTTTAACTCCGGAGGCTTTATGAAACAGTTCACTCAAATTGGTTTTGTTGTGGGCGCAATTTTGATGATGGCGGCCATCACATATGCCGGCAATCTGGAAGATGCCTTGCAGGCAGCCGAGTCCGGCGATTTTACCACGGCCCACCAACTTTGGCTTGTCGAAGCAGAAAAAGGGAACGCAGTTGCCCAATCAAATCTCGGGGTTCTGTATGATAATGGCAAAGGTGTGCCCCAGGACTTCGAAGAGGCGGTCAAATGGTATCGATTAGCCGCGGAGCAGGGCGATGTCAAAGCTCAATACAATCTCGGCGTTGCCTATGATAACGGCCGTGGTGTGCCACAGGATTTCAAAGAGGCCGTCAAGTGGTATCGTTTGGCCGCCGACAGTGGTTCTGCCGCCGCCCAATTCAATCTCGGGGTCATGTATGATGGCGGGCGTGGTGTGCCACAGGATCCCAAAGAGGCCGTCAAGTGGTATCGTTTGGCCGCTGAGCAGGGCAATGTCAAGGCGCAATATAATCTTGCGGTTGCTTATGGAGACGGCGAAGGTGTGCCGCAGGACTCAAAACTCGCTGTGGATTGGTATCTTCTGGCCGCTGAGCGGGGACATATCGGCGCCCAATCCAATCTCGGCGTCATGTATTTCAACGGTACCGGTGTGGCAAAAAACGATGCAGAGGCTTTTGCCTGGTTGGCCGTGGCCGCGGAAAACGGCGATGAAAACGCACGACAAAACCTGGCAATCGTGCAAGAGAAGATGAGTCTCGAAGATATTAAAAGAGGTCAGAAGCGCGCCGATGAGATTTGGACTCAGATCGGCAAATAGGCCGCTCCTCTGCAAAAATAACCAGCCGCCTGCATGGGCGGCTTTTTTTGTCAGAGATGCGCTGTTGAGGGGCACCGTAACACTTTACCCTGCGGCCATTGCGACTTTGTGTGAGAAAATCATTCTTCCTTTAACAAATAGCGGAAATTGCGTAGAAAAAGGCTTGACAGCAAGAGGCTCCTTTGTTAAATGTATCCGGCATTTTGGGTGCAGGCACGTAGCTCAGTGGGAGAGCACTACCTTGACACGGTAGGGGTCGGCAGTTCAATCCTGCCCGTGCCTACCAAAAACTTCACCCGGAACAGGCAGAGGCATCCACGGATGCCTCTTTTCGTTAAAGGAACCAGAATGTCGATGCTGAACGTAACATTGCCCGACGGAACCGTTAAGGAAGTCGCTGCTGGAACAACCCCTCTCGATGTGGCGCGTTCAATCGGTGAAGGCCTGGCGCGGCAGACCGTTGCCGCATATCTCGGCGACACCCTAGTCGACGCCTCGACTTCGATAAAGGCTGATGCTGCCCTGCGCCTGGTGACTCTCAATACTCCGGAAGGGTTGAGCATCTACCGTCATTCGACGGCACACTTGATGGCTCATGCGGTCAAGGAACTGTACGGTCGCGAGGTTCAAGTAACCATCGGCCCGGCGATCGACAATGGCTTCTATTACGATTTCTACAGCGATGCTCACACATTCAGCCCAGAAGAGTTCGACAAGATCGAAGCAAAGATGGAGGAATTGGCCAAGGCCAATCTGCCGATTGAACGCCAGGTTGTTACCAGCGCCGAGGCGATTCGCCTCTTTCGTGACATGGGCGAGGACTACAAGGTTGAACTGATTGAAGACCTGGACCAGGCCGAGGTCAGCCTCTACCGCCAGGGCAGTTTCGTCGATCTTTGCCGTGGTCCCCACATTCCGTCAACTGGTATGCTCAAAGCCTTCAAGTTGACCAGCGTGGCCGGGGCCTATTGGCGTGGCAGCGAAAAAAATGCCATGTTGCAGAGGATTTACGCGACGGCTTTTACCGACAAGAAAGAGCTGAAGCAGTACCTGCACCTCATAGAAGAGGCCAAGAAACGCGACCACCGCAAACTCGGTCGCGAACTCGATCTCTTCTCCTTCAACGATGAAGCAGGTGCAGGCTTGGTCATCTGGCATCCCAAAGGGGCCTTGTTGCGGACAGTTATCGAGGATTTCGAACGGCGCGAGCATCTCAAGCGCGGCTACGATATCGTCATGGGTCCGCAGATCCTGCGTACTGAGCTCTGGAAAACGTCCGGGCATTTCGACAACTACCGTGAAAACATGTATTTCACTGAGGTGGACGAGCAGAGCTATGGCCTCAAGCCGATGAACTGCCTGGCCCACATGCTGATATTCAAGTCGAAGAAGCGTTCCTACCGCGATCTGCCACAGCGCTATTTCGAACTGGGAACGGTTCACCGCCACGAGAAGAGCGGTGTGCTGCACGGTCTGTTGCGCGTGCGCGGCTTCACCCAGGACGACGCTCACATCCTCTGCATGCCGGAGCAGCTCGACGGCGAGATCAAGAAAGTCCTCAAGTTCGTTCAGGATGTTATGGCGATCTTCGGTTTCGAGTATGAGCTGGAAATCTCGACCCGTCCGGAAAAGGCGATTGGTTCCGATGAGGATTGGGAACGGGCCACTCACGCTTTGAAGAGCGCCCTTGATGATACCGGCCTGCCTTACGAAATCAACGAGGGTGATGGCGCATTTTATGGTCCGAAGATCGACATCAAGCTTAAGGACGCTCTTGACAGAAAGTGGCAGTGTGCTACAATCCAGTGCGATTTTACCCTCCCGGAAAGGTTTGATCTTACGTACGTCGGGAGTGACGGCGAGAAGCATCGGCCGGTCATGGTCCACCGGGTCATCCTGGGGGCCATTGAACGTTTTATCGGTGTGCTGATTGAACATTACGCCGGCAATTTCCCTCTCTGGATTGCCCCGGTTCAAGTTAAAGTCCTCAACGTGACTGACAGCCAAGCCGCTTATGTAGAGCAGGTCTATGAAGAACTGCGCTCACAGGGCGTTCGTGTGCAGGCTGATTTACGCAATGAGAAGCTGGGGTTCAAGATTCGTGAAGCCCAGATGGAAAAGGTTCCGTATATGCTGGTGATCGGCGACCAGGAAGTGGCTGCCGGCACCGTGACCGCGCGGCATCGTTCCGGTGAGAACCTGGAGCCGATGAGCCCAGCGGATTTTGTCCGTTTCATTCAGGAAGAATGCCGGCTCTATCATTAGGAGGTGCGTCATAAGTAAGGACACGACCAATATCAACGAGTTCATTCGTGCCAGCGAAGTTCGCGTCATCGATGATGAAGGCAACCAGTTGGGCGTCATGGATTTGAATGCTGCCTTGCAGGCTGCCGAAGCGCAGGGACTTGACCTGGTCGAAGTATCACCGACCGCTAAACCGCCGGTCTGCCGGATCATGGACTTCGGCAAGTACAAATACCAGCAGAGCAAGCGTGCTGCCGAGGCGAAAAAGAAGCAGGTCCGTGTTGAGATTAAAGAGGTCAAGCTGCGGCCTAAAACTGACGAGCACGATTACCAGTTCAAGCTCAAAAACGCCATGCGTTTCCTGGGAGAAGGCAACAAGGTCAAAGTAACGATCATGTTCCGTGGGCGTGAGGTCACGCATCCGGAGTTCGGCCGTCGTATCCTTGAGAGAGTTGCCAAAGATGTTGCTGAACTTGGACAGATTGAAAGTCATCCGAACATGTCAGGGCGATTCATGAGCATGGTGATCGGACCCCTGAAGAAATAATCCTAACGGCAACGCCGTAGCAGATTGATAAAACAGTTAAGGAGAAAAACGATGCCTAAGATTAAGACCAACCGCGGCGCTGCAAAGCGTTTCCGTAAAACCGGAACCGGCAAAATCCGCCGCAACAAGGCGTTCACCAGCCACATCCTGACCAAGAAGTCGACCAAGCGTAAGCGCGACCTGCGTCAGGCAACTCTGGTTGACAAGAGCGACGCCAAGAATATCAGCTGCCTGATCCCTTATCTTTAAGGACCAGACGGCACAACAACCCGTGAACTGTGGGGCACACATGTCTCCCCCTGCAGATCCGGGGCGGGGTAGCCCGTTTATCTGATTCTCAAGGAGAATAGCAATGGCAAGAGTAAAAAGAGGATTTAAAGCGAGACGCAGACGGAACAAGGTGTTAAAGCTCGCCAAGGGGTACCGTGGTGCCCGCAGCAAACTGTTCCGGAGCGCAACAGAAGCAGTCGACCGCGCACTCAGTTATGCATTTCGTGACCGTCGCGTACGCAAACGTGATTTCCGAGCCCTCTGGATCGCCCGGATCAATGCTGCCGCCCGTGACAATGGCCTGTCCTACAGTCGTCTGATTCACGGCATGAAGCAGGCTGCAATTGGCATTGATCGCAAGATCCTAGCCCAGCTGGCTGTCACTGACCCGGCCGGGTTCGGCTCAATCGTCGAAAAGGCCAAGTCCCAGCTGCAGTAACTGCCGAACGATAAAGAGATGGGGCCTTCCCCATCTCTTTTTTCCCTTACGGCCTGGCTCCCCGCCAGGCCGGTGTATTCTCTGGTCTGGAATCTCATGAAAGACAAATTAAACAAGATCGAAGCAGAGGCTTTGCACTCAGCCGCGAATGTGGTTACCGAGGCTGAACTGCAGCAGGTCCGCGCCCGTTATCTGGGCCGAAAAGGTGAAATCACTGCAGTGATGAAAGGCATGGGGCAGTTGTCTGCTGAGGAACGCCCCTTGGTCGGGGCTCTCGCCAACGAGGTCAAGGACCGCTTGGAGGCAGCCTTTGCAGAACGACAGGATGTACTGCGTAATGAGCTCATGCAGCAGAAACTGGCCAATGAACGCCTGGACGTCACTCTTCCAGGCCGCAATCAAAGGCATGGCAGCAAACATCCGATCACTCAGGTGACTGAAGAGATCGTGGCGATCTTCGCCGCCCTTGGCTTCGGTGTCGCCGAAGGGCCCGAGATCGAAAAAGACTTCTACAACTTCGAGGCGTTGAATATCCCCAAAGACCATCCGGCCCGCGACATGCAGGATACTTTCTACGTTTCTGATGATGTTGTGCTGCGAACCCATACGTCCCCTGTGCAGATTCGCACCATGTTGGAGCATCAGCCGCCGGTACGCGTGGTTGCTCCCGGAACCGTTTATCGCCGCGATTCTGATATTACCCACAGTCCCATGTTCCACCAGATCGAAGGCTTCTTGGTCGATCGCAAGGTTACATTCGGCGATCTCAAGGGGATCCTGACGACTTTTATCAATGAATTCTTCGGCCAGAATATCGATGTTCGCTTCCGCCCTTCGTTTTTCCCTTTTACAGAGCCAAGCGCCGAAGTAGATATTCAATGTGTGATCTGTGGCGGCAGCGGTTGCCGGGTCTGTAAGCAGTCAGGTTGGCTGGAGATTCTTGGCAGCGGCATGATTGATCCCGAGGTATTCAAGTCGGTCTGCTACGATTCTGAACAGTATAGTGGCTTTGCCTTTGGTATGGGCATTGAGCGCATCGCGATGCTCAAGTATGGTGTTAATGACCTGCGCCTGTTCTTTGAAAATGATCTGCGTTTTTTGCGGCAGTTCTGATGCGAGGCAAGAATGTCTCCGTCTATATCGATTGTTTAATTAAACGATTACAGCATTTGCTTCATAAAGGACTTTAAGTATGAAAGTCACCTTGAACTGGCTCAAGGAATATGTCGATTTTGATCTTTCTGCCGATGAGCTTTCGCACCGTCTGACCATGACCGGTTTGGAAGTTGATGCCATGGAGCGTCTTGGTGCAGGGCTTGACGACGTCATTGTTGCCCGCCTCGCAGACGTCCAGCCCCATCCTGATGCCGACCGCCTGACGGTCTGCACGGTTGAAACGGGCAGTGTGACTCAGCAGGTTGTCTGTGGTGCCACAAATCATAAGAGTGGTGACCTGGTTGCCTTGGCTCAGGTCGGGACCGTGCTCCCCGGTGATTTTAAAATCAAGAAGTCGAAAATCCGCGGCCAGGAGTCTTGCGGAATGCTTTGTTCCACCAGTGAGCTTGGTCTGACTGATAGTGCGGAAGGGATTTTGATCCTGCCACCAGGGTTGTCTCTCGGGCAACCGGTATTCGAAGCCCTCGGGCTCAAAGATGTCATGTACGAAATAGGTTTGACCCCAAATCGTGCTGATTGCCTGAGTGTTGTCGGTTTAGCTCGTGAAGTGTCTGCAATGGTCTGCGCGCCATTGCGTCTGCCAAAGCCGGTTGTCAAGGAGAGTGGCGCACAGGCTGCCGAAAAAACTTCGGTTGTGATAGAGGATGCCGACCTCTGTCCACGTTACGCTGCACGTTTGATTGAGAACGTCAAGATCGGTCCGTCGCCTGAATGGTTGGTCCGCCGCCTCGAAACCGTCGGCATGCGTTCCATCAATAATGTCGTCGATATCACAAACTTTGTCATGATGGAGCTTGGTCAGCCGCTGCACGCATTCGATTTTGAACGGCTGCGCGAGCAGCGCATAGTCGTAAGACGTGCCCAGGACGGATCCAAGTTCACGACTCTTGATGGGCAAGTTCGCGAGTTGACGGGATCCGATCTGGTGATCTGTGACGGTGTTGGTCCCGTTGCACTGGCCGGGGTTATGGGTGGTGAGAACTCGGAAGTCAGTCAGGAGACCACTAGAATTCTTCTTGAGAGTGCTTATTTCAACCCGACCTCGATTCGTCGCACCAGCAAACGGCTTGGGCTTCACACTGAATCTTCCCATCGCTTTGAACGCGGGACTGATGTCGACATGGTGCCGTTGGCCCTTGATCGCGCTGCTGTTTTGATCGCCGAGCTTGGTGAGGGTGTGGTTGCCCGCGGAGCCGTGGATGTCTACCCCGAGACGTTGCCTCGACGCATGGTTTCAATTGCTCCCTCGCGCACCAGTCAGATCCTCGGCCTCGACATCGACATGGAGGATATCCGTGGCAAGCTCACAGCCATCGGCCTGAATTGTGACCCTTCGGGAGATCTGCACGCTGATGAAGTCAAGGTGGAAATTCCCAATTTTCGCCCCGACCTTGAGCGAGAAATTGACCTGATTGAAGAGGTTGCCCGCCTCGTCGGCTATGACCGAATTCCGGTCACTATGCCGGTCAGCACCCTGACCTGCCAGCAATTGCCCGGCCATCTCGCCCTGGAACGTCAGGTGCGTGACCGTATGGCGCATATGGGGTATGCAGAAATCATAAACTATTCGTTCTTCAATGCTGGCTGCCTTAACGGACTGGGTCTCGTTGAGAACGACCACCGTCGTCGGCATGTCCAGATTCTCAATCCTCTTACGGCAGAGCAGGGGAGCATGCGCACGACTCTGGTGCCGAGTCTGCTCGAGACGGCTAGCCGCAACCTGGCTTATCGCAGTGAAGACCTGGCGCTATTCGAACTGCGGCCGGTGTTCCAACCCGTTGACGGCGCCGAACTCCCTTGCGAAAGCCTGCGCTTAACCGCGTTACTCTGCGGTCGTCGAGAACCCCAGGGGTGGGCACAGTCGAGTGCCAGAGGGGATTTCTACGACATGAAGGGAGTTGTTGAGCAACTGCTGAAGGATCTGCGCGTTCCTGATGTGCGCTGGGATGCGCAGCACGACGAACTCTTTTATCATCCGGGCAAGTCTTGTGCGCTATACCAGGGGGAGCGACTGCTGGGGACCTTGGGCGAAATTCACCCGATCGTTCTACATAATTTCGACATCGGCCAGCCTGCGATCCTTTGTGACCTCGATCTTGAAGCTTTGTTTGCCTTGTCCGGTAGCGCAGTCAAGTTCCAGCCGCTTTCGCGCTTTCCTGATGTCCAGCGTGATTCGGCTTTCCTGGTCGACGCCGAAGTTACCGCACAACAGGTGTTTGACGTCCTTGGCCAGGTCAAACTCAAGGATCTGGAAAGGATTGAACTCTTTGATGTCTACTGCGGTGAAGGGGTCCCTGCCGGTAAAAAGAGCCTGGCCATCCGTGCCTGTTACCGCGCTCTGGACCGGACCCTGACCGATGAATTGATTCAAAACTTGCACGGAAAGTTGGTCAAGGCGATGGAAAAGCAACTGGGTGCCGAACTGCGTTAAAAAAATCAGTTGCTTAACGTCTTCAGGCTATGATATAAAAACCTGAAAATTCGCGTAGATATCAATTAGGAGGAGGTTGTATATGACTAAGGCGGACCTTGTCGAAAATGTTTATTTGAAGACCGGTTTCTCCAAAAAGGAGTCCGCTGAGATCGTCGAAATGGTTTTTGATATCATGAAGACCACTCTCGAGACCGGGGACAAGATCAAAATTGCCGGTTTCGGGAATTTCGTCGTCAAGGACAAAGCCACCCGCCGCGGTCGCAATCCTCAGACCGGTGATGAGATTGAAATTACCTCTCGCCGCATCCTGACTTTCAAGCCGAGCCAGGTGCTCAAGGCCGCCATTAACGGGTCGGAGGACTAAGGCCGGTCCACTCCGTCATCTTCAGGATATCGGTGCATGGACTTTCAGATTCCCGAAAAACTCTATTACAAGATCGGTGAAGTTGCCAAGTTCACCGGCATCAAAACGCACGTTCTCCGTTATTGGGAGACCGAGTTCAATACCATTCGTCCTAACAAGAGCCGAACCAACCAGCGTCTTTATCGCAAGCAGGACGTTGAACTTATCCTGCGCCTGAAAGATCTCCTCTATAATCAAGGGTTCACCATTGCCGGCGCCCGCAAGAAATTGCGCGAAAAGCCTGCAAAGGCCGCGATCCCTGTTCTAGAAAAGAAACAGGCCGCGGCTGATTCCGCTGATCAACTGGCCTTGCCCCTCACCGGAGCCTACAACCCGAAAATCCTCAAGGAGATTCGTCAGGACATTGAGCGGCTCAAAAAGAGCCTGGAAGTCAAACCTTGATTCGTTGTCGTTTTAGCTGCCTTCTCTACTGAAATATCCCCTGTGCTGATTTTACTTACCAATGACGATGGCATTCATTCCGCGGGACTGCAGGCGCTGGCCGATCAGTTGCAATCCCTGGGCAGGGTGGCTGTTGTCGCCCCCGACCGTGAACGGAGTGCCATTGGCCATGCCTTGACGCTACACGCTCCGTTGCGCGCTGAAGAAATCGCCCCGCAGCGTTGGGCCGTCAGCGGGACCCCTACAGATGCCGTCAGCCTTGGTCTCCAGGCGCTTTTACTTGAAAAACCGGACCTGGTAATCTCCGGTATCAACAAAGGCGGCAATATGGGTGATGATCTGACCTATTCGGGCACGGTCGCGGCAGCCATGGAGGCAACCCTCATGGGGGTTCCGGCAATGGCAATTTCTTTGGCCGGACAGAGTTTCAAATATGATGATTTTGTGGTTGCCGCTAAAGTTGCCTGCCAACTGGCTACGACTCGTACTCGAGCACGGCTTGCCCGCGGATACTTTTATCAACGTCAATGTACCGGATTCGAAGCCCCTCGGTATTCGACTGACTCGGCAGGGGAAGCGAATTTACGAAGACGCTGTCGTGCAAAACCGTGATCCCAGAGGGCGTTCCTATTACTGGATCGGCGCTGGTGCACTCGGTTTCCAGGACCTGCAGGGGACCGATTTCCATGCGGTGCATAACGGTTATGTCTCGGTAACTCCGCTGCATCTGGACTTGACCAATTATGCGGCGATGGAGCGGCTTCGCCAGTGGCGCATGGACGAAATCCCCTTGCCCGGCAATGATCCGGGTGTTGAGTCATGAGAGATTTCACTGTCGCCCGAAGGCGCATGGTCGAAGGGCAGGTGATCGCCCGAGGAGTTACGGATCAGCGTGTCATTGATGCCATGCTCAAGGTTCCCCGTCATAAGTTTGTCGAAGAAGCGTTCGAAAATCAGGCGTATCAGGATGCCCCGCTGCCAATCGGAGAAAAACAGACGATCTCGCAACCCTACATGGTGGCGGTCATGAGTGAGGCTCTCAACCTCACTGGTGTGGAAACGGTTCTCGAAGTCGGCACAGGCTCCGGCTACCAGGCGGCGGTGCTGGCGTTGCTCGCAGATCGGGTGTTTTCCTTGGAACGAATACCGTCCCTGGCGAGGCGGGCTCGCAAGGTGCTGGATGACTGCGGATTCAGCAAAGTCAATATTCGTGTCGCTGACGGCACCCACGGCTGGCAGGAGATGGCCCCTTTCGACGCCATTGTCGTGACAGCCGGCGCACCTGAAGTCCCCCGGGAGTATCTTGTACAACTCGTCGTAGGTGGACGCCTGGTCATTCCGGTCGGAGACCGGGACAGCCAGGTCCTGATGCGAATCACGCGAACCGGAGAAAGTGAATACAAGGAGGAGAGACTTCTGGGGTGTCGATTTGTTCCCTTGATAGGCTCTCATGGCTGGCAGGATGAAAGATATTGACCAATGCGACTGATCCGCAACTTATATGACTGGGTGCTGCATTGGGCCGAGACTCCGTATGGTGGTCCGGCTCTTTTTCTGCTCGCCCTGATTGAATCCTCAATCTTTCCAGTGCCGCCGGATATCCTGCTGATTGCCCTGTGTATCGCGCTGCCGAGGCGAGCATGGCATTTTGCCTTACTTGCCTCGGTCGGTTCCGTTCTGGGTGGATTGCTTGGGTACAGCATTGGTTGGGGGGCCTGGCCGCTGGTTAACCAATTTTTCTTTAATTACATCCCTGGTTTTACCCCGCAGGTTTTTGGACGGGTTCAGGAGCTTTTTGCCGCCTACGGCTTCTGGGTGGTCTTTACGGCCGGATTCACACCGATCCCTTACAAGGTGATCACCATAGGTTCTGGTGTCTTTCAGATCAACCTGCTGATTTTTTTATTCGCTTCGGTGATCAGTCGCAGTCTGCGTTTTTTCCTGGTCGCCTGGTTGCTCTATCGCTATGGCCCTGGCGTGCGTGATTTTATCGATCGCTACTTCAACCTGTTGAGCATCCTTTTCATGGTCTTGCTCCTCGGCGGCTTCCTGCTGTTGAAATATGTTTTCTGATGTAGGACACTGTGAACATTGCATCGCGAAGTGAAAAGCGAGAAGTTTGTCAATAACCTCTAAACAGTCTTTATCCTGCTATGCTCTGTTATGTTCTGAAAAAGTGTTTAGTCGTGATCCTCTGCTGCGGAGTCTTGACGCTTGCCTGTGCACCGTCAGGTATTTATCATACCGTTCAGCCTGGCCAGACGCTATATCGCATCGCCAAAACTTATGGGGTTGAAGAGGGTCGTCTGGCACGAATCAACAACATCAAGGACCCGACACAACTCAAGGCGAATCAGAAGATTTATATCCCTGGTGCCTCGCAACTCCGTCAAGTCCCGGTAACGACGAGCCCGGTTCCAAGCCCACCGGCGCGGTCAGCCAACCCTGAGCCTCCCGCACAGAACATGGAAGCAAGCACTGCCAAGAAACCTGTTGCGAAAAATACACCAGCAAAAACACCCCTTGCCGCTGTTCCTGGTAACAAACCTGTCCAGGGAATCTTCATCTGGCCGGCCAAAGGAAAGGTCTTGAACAAGTTCGGCACGCAAGGGCAGAAGGTCTACAAAGGGATTGAAATCTCTGTGCCGAAGGGTTCCAAGGTGGTCGCTGCGGCTTCCGGCAAGGTCATCTATAGCGGCAATGCAATTCCCGGCTATGGTAATCTCGTCATCCTCGAACATTCCGACAGTTTTTTTAGTGTCTACGGCTTCAATCAGAAGAATCTGGTGAAGATGAACGATCACGTTGGCCAGGGGGAGGAAATTGCCTTGAGTGGCCTGCCGCCAAGCGGACAAAGTGCCCGACTTCATTTCGAAATTCGCAAGGGCAAGTCTGCCGTGAACCCGATTTTATACTTGCCTTAGGGGGGTTGCTCCCTTAGACTCTTGACCGTGCGATCCGCTTGCGACAGCCGGTTGATTTATTAACTTCTGCAGAGAAGGTACCGTGTCATGAACGATGTTTTGCAGGACAGTGAAAATGTAGAAATAGACGACGACATCCAGAAAGCTGTATTAGTCGAGGAGGAAGAAGAGCCTGATAACGAGAGCCTCGCCGAAGTAGAGCGTGAAGAGGAAGAGCAAGAGACAGTCGAAGACTATGAAGATTTTTCGATGGATGCGATCAAGCTCTATCTGAAAGATATTCAGAAAACCAACCTGCTGACTGCTGAAGAAGAGAGAACGCTGGCGCGACGCATTGATCAAGGCGACATGGCTGCGCGGGATCGCATGATCGAGTCGAATCTGCGACTGGTTGTCAAAATCGCTAAGCGATATATGAATCGTGGCCTGCCGTTTCTCGACCTGATTGAAGAAGGCAATCTTGGACTGATCAAGGCGGTAGAACGCTTCAAGTTGAGCAAGGAATGCCGTTTCTCGACTTATGCCACCTGGTGGATTCGTCAGTCGATTGAGCGGGCCCTGGTCAACCAGAGCCGGACGATTCGTTTGCCGGTGCATGTGTCCGATGACATCAACAAGCTGATCAAAATCACCCGCGAACTCGTCAGGGTCTACAATCGTGAACCACAGGTCAAGGAGGTGGCTGATGCGATGAGCGTCGAACCTTCTTATGTCCGGCGTCTCATGGTTCTGCTCAAGAAAACCTATTCTATCGAGCATCCGATGGGGGAGAATAACGATTACAGTTTGATTGATACCATCGAGGACACCAGTGTCGTCAGCCCGCTCGATCTGGCCGAGTGGTTGAACAAGTTCCAGATCATCACTGAGTTGCTGGGAACTCTCAACGACAACGAGAAGGAGATCATTGCTCTGCGTTTCGGCCTGGATGACCGCGACCCACAGACCCTCGATACGATTGGCCGTCAGTTTGGAGTGACCCGCGAACGGATTCGGCAGATTGAAGCCAAAAGTCTCGACAAGTTGCGTCTCCTGCTCGCCGAGCATGATCCATCCAATACTGAAAGTTGATCAAACATCCTCACTGGAGTGAGCCGAGCATGGAAGAATTAAAGAAGATTATTCGCGACATCCCTGATTTTCCCAAGAAGGGAATCATTTTCAAAGATATTACGACCCTGCTCTCTGATGGCCGTAGTTTTCATCGCATGATCGATTTGATCGCTCATCGATACGTCGGTAAAAGGATTGACAAGATCGTCGGCGTGGAAGCCCGCGGCTTCGTGCTCGGCTCTGCCCTGGCTTACAAACTGGGTATTGGGATAACACTGGTGCGCAAGCCAGGTAAGCTGCCTTACAAGGTGCGTCAGATTACCTATGATCTCGAATATGGCACTGATACCCTGGAAATTCACGAGGACGCCTTTCATGCGGGTGACAGAGTTATTATCGCCGACGATTTGCTGGCTACTGGCGGCACTGTAGCTGCCGTTGTGAACGCTGGTCGAAGCACTCGGCGCCGAGATCGTCGAATGCGCTTTTATGGCTGAACTCGATTTTCTCGCCGGGCGCAAGAGGTTGCCTGAAGGTAAGGTCTATAGCCTGATCAACTTCTGAATCTGTTAACGGCCCCGTAGCTCAGCTGGATAGAGCAACCGCCTCCTAAGCGGTAGGTCGTGCGTTCGAATCGCGCCGGGGCCGCCAATTAAAACAAGGACTTACGTAATTTAATGCGTAAGTCCTTTGTTGTTTATACTTCAATCTCTACCACTTCCTCTACCATTTTGTAGCTGCAAAAAAATCCCCAAGAAATCGCTCCGAGGGATTATTGTTTTGCCTAAACACCCGGCGGGAGAGTTAGTCACAGGCTACCAGGGTTCTTTGACCCTCTCCGCAAATACATTAAAGCCCCAAATCTACATATCTGGAGCTTTTCTCATTTGTCAGGGCTTTCAGTAAGAATTGGAATGCAGGCAGACCTCCCCAGAAATGACAGGACTTTTCAGGGGTTCACTGAATCTGTCATACTGACAGAAATGAGCGAAGGTTGAAATTTGCTGGCCCCAGTATTTAGGAAACCTAGATGAACCAAGAAAATCAGACAAACGGTGGATACCATGGCTTTGAGCTCGGTCCGATTCGGCCTCCGAGTGAGGCGGGAAGCCTACTTCTTCGGGTGACGCGCAATTGTCCTTGGAACAAATGCACTTTTTGTGGCCTTTACAAAGGGCAGGCATTCAGCATCCGCTCAGTCGATCATATCTGCAAGGATATTGATCTGATACGATATTTCGTCGATAAAATCAATCAGGCCATCAACGCGCCTTCGGAAGCTAGACGCAACATTAAAGCTCTTCAGGTTGGACTTTCGACTGGAGACCAATTGGCATTTCATTCGGCCTTAACCTGGATACGAGGCGGGATGAAGTCCATCTTCCTTCAGGATGCCAACACCCTGATCATCAAACCTGACGATCTTATCGCGATCCTGGAACATCTTCGCCAAACCTTTCCCCAAGTCGAGAGAGTGACCTCATACGCTCGTTCCCATTCAATCTCGCGCATCAGTGATGGGGACATGGCTCGCCTTGCATCCGCCGGACTCAACCGAATTCATGTCGGTATGGAGTCGGCGTGTAATGAGGTGCTCGATTTCATCAGGAAGGGAGTCGACAAACAAACCCACATCATCGCCGGACAGAAGGTTAAGAAGGCTGGTATTGAGCTCTCTGAATATTTCATGCCTGGCTTAGGGGGCGAAAAGTTCTCGCGTGAAAACGCTCTCGAATCTGCCGATGCCCTGAATCAGATTGATCCCGACTTCATTCGCATCCGTACGCTGGCGATCCCTGAGGTGATTGATCTCCATAATGATGTTGAGGCCGGACGCTTCAAACCCCTAGGGGACAAGAAGATAGCCGAGGAATTGCTGCTGTTCATAGATAACCTTCTGAATATCGGTAGCACCGTCAAGAGTGACCATATTCTCAACCTGTTTCAGGAGGTGGAGGGACGTTTACCCCAAGACCGTGTAAAGATGGCTGCACCGATCAGGGCTTTTCTCAACATGCAACCACAGGAGCAGATGCTCTACATGGTGGGCCGTCGAACCGGCATCTTCACTCGTCTTGCAGACCTTGATGATAGGGACTTGCGTGGACATGCCGAAAAGGCTTTGATTGCTCACCGGGTGACCTTGGAAAATGTCGAAACCTGGGCTGCTGAAACGATGCACCGCTTCATCTAGGAGGGGAATGTACATAGACAAGTCGAATTTCCTTTGGCCACTCGATGTCAGGCCGACATGCTGTGACTCCGTTTCTATAAATTACGACTGCCAGGACGGATTAACGCAGATCCTCAATTCTTAGACTGCAGTTTTTCAAAGAAGGTTTGAGAGTTGTACCAGAGCTCATGGATTGGACAGGTAATAATAGAGCGTGTTAAGTTCTAAAAGCATATGTTGGTATAACGTATCTAAAGGACTGAAAATGGCTAACAAAATTTGGATGTTCAGTGTTTTTATTTTTCTAATACTGATTGCACCTATTTTTCTAATCATGATGCTCTTAGTCTTGACAGAGATCCCTCTTATCTATTCATTCTTCTGGCTACCGATAGCAATTGCAGGGAGTTGGTTGATGACTAAGTGGGCTTGCCGAGAGAGTCAAAAACTGATCAATTAGAAAGAGAGCCGTAGCGCTTAACATAAATACGGAGCCATTTATTTCAGCATGGCCGAGTCATAATTTATAGAACACGAAAACCCTCGATCTCCAGAACGGGGGCTTTTCTCAAATGTCACCTTTTATAAAACACGAAAGCCCTCGATCTTCGGATCCTGGTCTTTCTCTTAGATAAGAGCAGACCACATTTTTCATGCCCCCATGCAGCGTTGCCTCTGGAAAGTGAGAAATCCGGTCGACAAGTCCTTTTAAGGAGCATCTGATGGAAAAACTGACTGTGGAAGAACCTGTCCTGCCACGACTGCTGGCAAGCAATGCACTGCGCGCCAATTTAACGAAACATATGACGTTAAACCAGATGGCCGACAACAAGGCGGCAATGATCATGACGGCATCATCCCTGATGCTGACGATCTCCATGACGCAATATGACAAACTCGACCTGTCGACCTTTTTGGTGCTGATGATGACCGGTGCCCTTGCGATCCTCTCTTCCATCTTTGCCATCATTCCGGTCTTACATGTCAAAGGAGTTTTGAACCTCTTCTATTTTCGCTCGTTCGCACAAGTCAGCGAAGATGAATTCAAGGCGGCGTTCAAGGAAACCATTGCCGACAAGGATAAATTATATGATGCCTACCTGAGAGAGATTTATTACCTGGGCAAGCATCGCCTTACGCATAAATATCTATGGATCCGTAATGGTTTATGGACCTTGCTGATCGGTTTGGCTGCTGCAGCCCTGCTGACCGGCGCACGCTTTTTCTAGTTGAGTATTCCAAAGGCTGGAAAACATTAACAATCTCGTGAAGTTATTGAAAAATAGTGGTATTTTCTTGCGTCTACCAAGATGTATGATAAAAATTTACATGAGAATTGCAACAAGGAGGTGAATATGGCTGAGCGTACATTTCTAGCTAGAACGGAGCGCTCATATATTGATGTCATCCTCAAAGATGGCACCTACCATCACTTCACGCCACGCGTGCTTGATGTCCTGTTAGATAGTTGCCGTGTCCACAAGTTCAAGCGCTCGAGTGGTTGGGCTACAGTCGGAGTCGACCCTGTCAGAGCCACGAAGCAGGGACAAATGAAACATCACTATGACGGTTTGGACCGACGGGGAACGCGTCACTGAGTGTCTTCTGGTCGTCTCTGCGGCCAGTCGAATTTAAAACCTGCGCTATTCTGGCGCAGGTTTTTTGATTTGCACGGAGTGTTTGTGCCGGCAGAATAAATCCAGCCTTACAACAGCAGAATGGCGTCCAGATACCCTGGAGAATAATCGAGATAACCTGGATAGCCGGTGTAGTCGACTTGGACATTATGTCCTGGGTGCGTATTGATATTGGTTGTGGCGAGGTCGCCCGTTCGAGCCTCCACGTCGTTCTCTTCGCTAACTCTTTCCGATTCGACTGTTCGGTTCTGCCGATATGATGTTCCGGTCGGTATCCCACGCATCTACTGTCTGGCGATGTAGGTTATGCAGGCATCAAGATCGCTGGAGGCATCCGTGCGTGGTGGGAGCCGGGCGTCCTGGCCCCGTGTAGGGCCTTAGTGTCGTGCAAACGAAGAGTTGTGCCGTTTGATCAAGAGGACTAATCCCCGCATGTAAATTTCCCTGTTAGAGCATCTTCATCCTTTGGCAGGTGCAAGTCTCTGAACGTTGTAGTCGTGTAATTGCATGTCCTGCGTCCTGTTTAAATGGCACGACACTTGCTTATTAAAAATCTTAAGGAATTTCCGAAGCAGCAGTCACAACTGAGCAGAGGAGGCCAGCATGAATCTTACTAACATCGACACAACAAAATGCGATCGTGATGACAAGGAAGTGATCGAAGGCATCTGTCTTTCTTACGACATGGTCAAGGGCATTTGCCTCGAAACCTTGGAAGAGTGCGTTGCTGCCGAGAAAATTGAAGAATAAAAGTTAGTTAACCATCCTCACGGCAGTTATCCCTTAACCTTGGAAAGTGTGTTTTTTACCTCCCCCGCACTTTTTGCCGTAGTAAGATAACTTTTCTGCCTCCCTTGTTTTGAATTTCTTTTCTTACCCTTTTCCTGTTAATCTTTTGCCATATTCTTACATGTATTGTCGCGCCAGCAATGCAACATTTGCATTGTCAGGGCAGCTTCAACGATGAGGCGATGTCCGGAAAGATGTTTTCAAAGATGATGCGTTATCGGGAAATCTATGCAAAAACTATCAGCAAGTGGGGTGAAAAGGCCCAGTACGATCAAACGATTGAAGAGTGCGCAGAGCTGATCGCCACTTTGCAGCATTTTACCCGGGGCAAAGTTGACCGGGCGGCTGTTGTCAATGAGCTTGCCGATGTCTTCCTGATGGTAGGGCAGCTTACCTACATGTTTGGCGAGGAACAGTTGGCTGCCGCTGTAGAAGGCAAGATCGCCAAACTCACACTTTTACTCGAAGACGGCCGCTGAGTTTTTCAGACCCCAGAGGCGACTGGACCAACACGGTTAAATCTTTTTCGGTACTGATTTTGCACATTTTAGCAAGGCCTGTCGAATTGCGACTGACAGCCGACAGGTTTAATGGCCGGGTTTTTATAATTGCGGGTTTTCCTTTAGAGGTGTTCAATATGAGCCAAAATAACCTGAAGATTCTTCTGGTTGACGATGTCGATTTTTTCCGCGATGTCATGCGTGATTATTTCAATCGCACTCCGGCGGCCATTTTTACTGCCTCCAGCGGTGAAGAGGCCATCAACCTGGCTATGCGCGAATGGCCAGACCTGATTTACATGGATGTCGCCATGCCGGGTATGACCGGAATCGATGCTTGCAGGAAAATCAAGTCACATCCGTCGCTCAAAAAGATTCCGGTTCTGTTGATTTTTACGCCCAATCGTGACGCCAGCACCGAAGAGGTCGTGGCCTCAGGGTGTGATGGTTATCTGGCCAAGCCTTTTGGCCGTGAGGAATTTCTCAATCTCGGTCACCGGTACCTGTTCAACATTGAACGGCGCGAACGGCGTGTGCCATGTCAGATGACGGTCGATTTTTCCATCAATGGCAGCAATTACCAGGGGCGAGGGGTTGATATCAGCCTGCACGGCCTCTATGTCGAGTTTCGAGAGGAAATCCCCCCAAACAGTCGTGTCAAAGCCTCTTTTCTGTTGCCAACCGTCAGCGCCAAGAAGATCGATGTGTCAGGTCGTATCGCTTGGGTCAACCAGGGTTTCCCACGCCAAAACATGACCGTCCCCCAGGGGTTCGGTATTGAAATTCAGTCAATCGATATGAGTTCGGTTGAAATAATCCGTTCCTATCTGGAGAAGAATTAATCATGGCCTCACAGCTGCTCTCCCTGCTTCGTAAGCGTCGCAGTATTCGTCAATTTACGAGTCACGCCGGTTGAAACTGACAAAATCGATGCACTCATCGAAGCGGCTGTACGTACACCGACATCACGTGGCCGCAACCCCTGGGAATTCATTGTCGTCACCGAGCCGCAGCTTCTGAAGCAGCTCGGTAAAGCCAAGCAGCATGGCTCGGCGTTTTCTGGCCCATGCCCCTTTGGCCATCGTCGTTGCCGCAGATGCGACAAAAAGTGATGTATGGACAGAAGATTGCTCGATTGCAGCCATGGTCATACAACTGGTGGCTGAAGAACTCGGTTTGGGCAGCTGCTGGGTTCAGATTCGTTTGCGACCACACGATAGTCACCGTAGCGCAGAGGATTATGTGAAAAATCTTCTCGGTTTGTCTGCTATCGCATGCCGTCGAATGTATCCTTGGTATCGGCTATCCTGCAGAAGAGAAGGGCGGTCACTCTGCGGAAAGCCTGCCGTACAATCAGGTCCATCGCGATAGGTTTTGTGGATAAGTCTTAACTCCATGTTCTCTGGCATATCCTCCGTACTCTGCTAAGATTGCTTTACCAAGTACGAGAAGCAACTTTGAGGCATGGCTGTTGCTCCTCTTGCTTATCATTCTGTACAGCTCTTAGCACAGGGAGGTCTCAAATGACGTACGGTGAATCGCGTGTGTACAAAAAGGTGGAAGTGATCGGGACTTCGAAACAGAGTGTCGAAGGAGCCATTCAAAGGGCGGTAGATCGTGCCAAGGAATCACTGGATAAACTTTCCTGGTTTGAGGTGCAGGAGGTCCGGGGGCATATTGATGACGATGGCAAGGTTTCGGAGTACCAGGTGGTCCTGAAGATCGCTTTTGAACTCTCTTCGTAGAAGCATTATTATTAACAAACAATAACTTGAAACGCACATGGCTTCGTGTTATGACACTGCCGGATGACACTTTAGTGTCACCCGGCAGTGTCTTTTAGCGGATAGGTTTGCCATTATTTTGGTTTAATTTGGGTTTCAAGGAATCTTCCTCTTTCAGCTAACAGCCTGAAATATCGAATGTTTTCCGAATATTGCCAGCTCCTGGCTGTTCTTCGTCAACTTTGTTCAACATTGCATTAAAATTGGAACGACCCTTGCTTTTTACTGATTTGTGATATTTGCTGATTTGCATGTTTTGAAAGAAGAGGGCTGTATTGTTATGCAGGATCAAGATAAAAGTGTCCTTATGAACCCAGATATGAGCCGCCGCCGGATTCTTAAGATTGGGCTGCTTGCTTCAATCGCCTGTCTCAGTCCGATGCCGGCCTGGGCACGGTTCGGCTTGTCCGGAGCGAGTGAACGTACCCTGAGCTTGCTTAATACACATACCGGTGAACGTTTGAAAGAAGTGGTGTACTGGGAAAAGGGACTTTACCTCCCTGACGCGCTGCAGGACATCAACTATGTGTTGCGTGACCATCGCACCGATGAAATCCATACAATCGACCCTCTCACCCTCGACCTGATGGCGGCAATCTCTCGCAAGCTTGACGTCAGGCGTTCCTTTGAAATCATTTCCGGATACCGCTCGCCGCAAACCAATCAGATTCTGCGCAGTGCTTCGAGCGGTGTTGCCAAAAACAGTTATCACATCCAAGGCAAGGCCGTGGATTTGCGTCTCCCCGGCGTCCCCCTGAAAACCGTACGCAAAGCTGCTCTCAGCCTTCGCAAGGGTGGCGTTGGCTATTATCCCAAATCAAATTTCGTCCATGTTGATTCCGGCGCGGTGCGATCCTGGTAATACTCAACGCAGATTGACCGAAGACGATAAACACGGTACCCTCTGGCCAATGACCTGGCGATCTGTTTGTGAGGGTTCGTGAACATTCCTGCGACACAAACAATTCAACCATGACCGCCTTGCGTCGGCTCTCCGATAGGGCGGTTATTTTATTGTCGCTTATTGTGAGAGCCTGCATGACGTACAACGTGATTTCCTGGGGTATTATTGATGAGCAGTAAAAAGAACCGTAAGCAACCGGCGCCTGTTAAAAATCATAAAGACAGTGTCTTCAAGGAAGCTTGGGAGAACATGAACGAGGATATAGCCAGAGTCATGCCCGGTTTTCTCCTTAATCGTCTGCAGGGTAGCAAAGGCAAGGTCTGGGTGATGGTCGCCGTCACCGTCGTTGAACTGGTGGTTCTCGGCGCGGTTGGTAAGTTCGCATATGACTGGTTTACAAAGTAACATAATGCTGGTTTCTTCTGAGAGATGTTCAAACCCTCCCGCTACTTAAGGGCACGAAAAATCTGCATGCTACGCTGGCACAGAAAAACCTCCAATGCCGGGAATCGTCTATGGCGTCTCAGCAACTTGCTCGCATGAATGATATTATTGGATGTGGACGTCAGTTTTCACAACTAGTTTAAGTTTTTATAAAAAATATATGAATAATCTTTAAGTTAGAGATATGTTGTTAAGTCTATTTGTGAGCATGCAGGGCCAATCAAGGGTTTTGTTGTTTACGCGCCGCGTATAGGAGGAATTCATGAGTAAAGATAATCTGGGCCTGCCAATCGGCATCACCCTGGAGCCAGGAACATACTATCGTTGCAGCTGCGGTAAATCGCAGAACCTGCCATTCTGCGATGAGTCGCACAGTGGTAGCGGCCGTTCTCCGATCGAGTTCAAAATCAAAAAGCGCCAAAAGGTTTTCATCTGTGGTTGCGGACTGACCGGAGATCAGCCTTATTGTGACGGCAGTTGCGGGGTGTCGCTGGCCAACCGGGAATAGCTGGGAAGGGTCGTGGGACGCGGGACGCGGAGAACTGAAGCTTGCACACAGTTTACGGCAACTTTTCATTTTTGCGGAGGCCTGCAAGCCTTGTTGCTCAGCAAATACCGCGAAAGCCCTATTCAGTATCGTTTCAACGAGCATCCTGGGATCAAGGATGCCATCGAGGCGATGGGGGTCCCCCATACCGAGGTCGATGCCATCATTGCCAAAGGTTGTTCAGTTGGGTTCAATTATCAACTCCAGCATCGTGATGCCGTTGAAGTTTATCCTCCGCATGTGCCTGTTCCGGTTGACGACCTTCTCCATCTGTCGCCGCAAGCACCTGAGCCTGCCACATTCATCCTGGATGTTCACCTTGGTAAACTGGCCCGCCGACTGCGCTTGCTTGGTTTCGACAGCCTCTATCAGAATGATTTTGGCGATGCCGAGATCATGCAGGTGGCCCAAGACCAGGGACGCATCATTCTGACCCGAGACAGAGGAATTCTCAAGCATCGTCAAGTCAGGCACGGTTACCTGGTGCGTTCCGATCAGGTTGCCCTACAAGTGCGTGAAGTCCTCGAGCGCTTCCGGTTATCTGACAGCATCCAACCGTGGCTGCGCTGCATGGCTTGCAACGGTATAATGGAGAACATGGCCAAAGCTGCCGTTCAACATCGTCTGGAACCTAAAACCAGTCTCTATTACGAGGTCTTCCACCGCTGTATAGATTGCGACCGACTATACTGGCAGGGCTCGCATTTCGAGAAGATTGAAGCCTGGCTCAATAATTTGATGGGCATGCATTAGGTCCGACACCACGGATCCCGTGTCGTTCCTCCCCTTGTGCTTCTGCACACCCCGGAAAACCTGTTAAAATCCAAAAAATACCAAACCGGTCCTAATAATTACGGAGGACACAATGAGATCGATATTAACAGTGCTCTTTTTACTTCTTTATGCCGGCAGCGTCTTTGCTGCTGGTGCAAACGTCGACTACCAGGTTGATGGACAAACCTACGAAGGCTATTACGTCAGCCCGACCCCGGGTGCTCCGCTAGTCCTGCTGATCCACGACTGGGACGGTTTGAACGATTACGAAGTCAAACGCTCAGAAATGCTGGCTGAATTGGGTTATGCCGTTTTTGCTGCCGACCTGTTTGGCAAGGGCGTGCGACCGACCGAGGTGACGGACATGCGCCAGCATACGGGAGAACTTTACAAAGATCGGACAAAGATGCGCGCACTGATCCAGGGCGCTATGGACACCGCAAAAGCCAAGGGGGGCAATGTCGGTAATGCCGTTGTCATGGGCTACTGCTTCGGTGGTGCGGCCGTCCTCGAATACGCCCGGTCCGGCGCCGACATGAAAGGTTTTGTCACTTTCCATGGTGGTCTGAGTACCCCGGAAGGGCAGGATTACAGCCGGGCCAAGGGGCAGTTCCTGATCCTGCATGGTACCGCCGACAGCAGCATCACCATGCAGGACTTTGCCACCCTTGCCACTGAACTCGAGGCGAACGGCGTAGCCCATGAGATGATCACCTACAGCGGTGCGCCGCATGCCTTCACCGTATTCGGCGGCAAACGCTACCACGCTGAGGCCGACCGCAAATCGTGGCAGCGTTTTGTCGAATATCTACAGGCAACTTTGCGGTAGATGTTGTTCGATAATAAGTGTAATGCTCTGAGCGCCGTGTCCAATGACTAAGTCATTGGGCACGGCTGCTTCAGGCACTCGCAAGGCTATACGATCTGTGTGCTTATCGTCGGCAATTCTCCTGTCGCTTTGCGTTAGCTGCCCTGCCGTACAACCTGCCTTACGCTGTTTGTTTTCTGATGCATCAACACTTTTGATGTGATATAAAGTCGAGTTCTATAAAAGATTTCTGCTGTAGTGCCAAGTGCTTAACTGGATATGCAATAACCAATCTGGCTTAAACATAAAAGTCTCACTGCCTGAAACTGTATTTCATGCAATACGAAACCAAAAAGCGCTCCATCCTTAAGGCGATTTCCTGGCGGACCTGGGCAACGATCACAACCGCAATCATTGTCTTCCTATTCACCGGGCGATTTGCGCTGGCGATCACTATCGGCTTCCTGGAAGTGTTTGCCAAGATGGCATTGTATTTCTTTCATGAGCGCATCTGGCACCGGATCAGTTACGGCAAGAAGGAAATTCCCTCTTTTGTGCTCTGGTTTTCTGGGCTGCCAGCCTCGGGGAAGAAGGAATTGGCGGATCGTGTCTATCGCCAGTTGCAGGCGCTCAATTTCAAAGTGGAACGCATTGACAGCCTTGACGTGCGACCCCTATTTCCGGAGACCGGTTTCACTGCGGAGGAGGTCAACCGTCATGTCAAACGGGCCGGTCACCTCTGTGCCATGCTTGAGAAGAACGGGATCATCGTCGTCGCCTCCTTTGTCTCGCCTTATGCACAGAGCCGGCAGTTTGCTCGCAACGTGTCGAAGAACTTCGTCGAGATTTACATGAAAACCACGGTCGAGGCCTGCGAACTGCGGGACAAAAAGGGCCATTATGCCAAGGCCCGCAGTGGCGAATACCAGCATTTCCCTGGAATCGATGCCCCTTACGACGTGCCGCAGAACCCTGAAATCACAATTAATGTGGATGGTGTGACGATGACTGAAGCAACCAATCAGATCCTCAGCTATTTGCGAAAAAATATTTTGTATAAGTAATGACTTAAGACGTGCGAAAAGCGTTGTGCAATGAGTGGTTGTTATTCCCTATTGTGCAGCGCATTTTGGTCTGTTAACGGAAATTTAATAACGGTATTCAACATGAAGATCAACATGACCCATCTTCGCCAGCTTGAGGCGGAAAGCATCCATATCATCCGCGAGGTGGCGGCAGAGTTCGAGAACCCGGTGATGCTCTATTCGATCGGCAAGGATTCTTCGGTGATGCTACGCCTTGCGCTCAAGGCCTTCTATCCGGCCAAACCGCCGTTCCCGTTGATGCACGTCGATACGACCTGGAAGTTCCGTGAAATGATTGAGTTTCGTGACCGCATGGCGCGTGAACATGGTTTTGACCTGCTGATCCACACCAACCAGGAGGGCGTCGATCAGGGGGTCAGCCCGTTCACCCATGGTTCGGCCCTCTATACCGATATCATGAAAACCGAGGGGCTCAAGCAGGGCTTGGATAAGTATAAGTTCGATGCGGCCTTCGGTGGCGCCCGGCGCGACGAGGAAAAGTCGCGGGCCAAGGAGCGCATTTTTTCCTTCCGTTCGACGGCTCACCGCTGGGATCCGAAGAACCAGCGCCCGGAGCTCTGGAACCTGTATAACGCCCGGGTCAAACAGGGAGAAAGCATCCGCGCCTTCCCGATCTCCAACTGGACCGAGCTCGACATCTGGCAATACATCTATCTTGAGAACATCCCGATCGTGCCACTCTACTACTCCAAGGTGCGCCCGGTGGTGGAGCGTGACGGCATGCTGATTCTGGTGGATGACGAACGCTTGAAACTAGCCCCGGCAGAAAAGGTGCAGATGAAGTCGGTGCGCTTTCGTACCCTTGGCTGCTACCCGCTGACCGGCGCAGTCGAATCGACTGCGGCGACCCTGCCGGAGATCATCCAGGAAATGCTTTTGACCCGGACCTCGGAGCGGCAAGGGCGGCTGATCGATCATGATCAGGCAGGGTCGATGGAGAAGAAGAAGCAGGAAGGGTATTTCTAGCAACGGCTAGTAACACCCTTCCTGAATTTTGAATTTTGAATTGGAGTCAAAGCTTAAATTCAAAATTCAGAATGAATAATTAAGAATGAGAAAACGGAGTTTTCGCATGGCCCATCAGTCAGATATGATCGCTGAAGACATAAAAGTTTATTTGAAAATGCAGGAAGAGAAGTCGATGCTGCGTTTTATTACTTGTGGCAGCGTCGATGACGGCAAGAGTACCCTGATCGGGCGGCTGTTGTGGGATTCTAAGCTGATTTTCGAGGACCAGCTGGCGGCGCTGGAGGTGGACAGCAAGAAGGTTGGCACCCAGGGTGACGAGATCGATTATGCTCTGCTTCTCGACGGTCTGCAGGCGGAACGGGAGCAGGGGATCACGATCGATGTGGCGTACCGCTTCTTCTCTACGGACAAACGTAAGTTCATCGTCGCCGACACGCCCGGACATGAGCAATATACCCGGAACATGGTGACCGGTGCGTCGACAGCCGATGTGGCGATCATTCTCATCGATGCCCGCAAAGGCATTCTGACCCAAACCCGCCGGCACAGCTACCTGGTCTCTTTGGTCGGCATCCGTAAGGTTGTGGTGGCAATCAACAAGATGGACTTGGTCGATTATAGCGTTGAACGCTTCGAAGCGATCAAGGCTGACTATGAGGGGTTTGCCGGACAGCTTGGCTTTGAAGATATCGCCTGTATCCCCATTTCTGCCCTGAAGGGCGACAATATCATCACTCCGAGTGCCCTGACCCGTTGGTATCACGGCCCAACCCTGATGGCTTATCTGGAAACGGTCAGAGTTGACAACCTGGCCCTTAACCGCCCTTTTCGCATGCCGGTCCAGTGGGTGAACCGCCCGGACCTTGATTTCCGAGGCTTCTGCGGGACCATCGCTTCCGGTAAGATTGCCCCCGGCGATAAGGTCACGGTGACCTCTTCAGGGCAGCAGAGTCGCGTGGCCCGCATTGTTACCATGGATGGGGACCTTGAAGAAGCGGTTGCCGGCCAAGCCGTCACCCTGACCCTGGCCGATGAGATCGATATCAGTCGCGGTGATCTGCTTGCTGATCCGCTCAACCGTCCGGCCCATGCCGACCAGTTGGAAGCTCACCTGGTCTGGATGCATGACGACGTGCTGCTGCCGGGGCGCAGCTACCTTTTAAAATCAGGGGCGACGACGGTTCCCGTGCAGATCAGTGATCTGAAATACAAGGTCAACGTCAACACTCTCGAGCATGTTGCCGGCAAGACGCTGGGGCTCAACGAAATCGGGGTCTGCAACCTGTCCCTCGGCAAGGCCATTTCTTTTGACCCGTATCAACAGAACCGAGCGACCGGCAATTTTATCCTCATCGACCGCATGACCAACGCGACGGTAGGGGCAGGAATGATCGATTTCGCCTTGCGCCGTGCCACCAACATCCATTGGCAGGCTGTCGATGTGCACAAGGCGAGCCGCTCCGCCATGAAAAACCAGAAGCCGTGCGTGCTCTGGTTTACCGGTCTTTCCGGTGCCGGCAAGTCGACCATTGCCAACCTGGTGGAAAAGAAGCTGCATTCGCTGGGCAAGCACACCTATCTTCTCGACGGCGACAACGTGCGCCATGGCCTCAACCGGGATCTCGGCTTTACCGATGCCGACCGGGTTGAGAATATCCGGCGGGTGGCAGAGACGGCCAAGCTCATGGTCGACGCCGGTATGATCGTTCTGACCTCTTTCATCTCGCCGTTCCGCAGCGAGCGCGATATGGCCCGCGAGATGTTGGATGACGGCGAATTCTGTGAAGTTTACGTGAGCACGTCACTGGAAGTCTGCGAGGCCCGCGACCCCAAGGGGCTTTACAAAAAAGCCCGCACAGGGCAACTGCAGAACTTCACCGGCATCGATTCGGCTTACGAAGTCCCGGACAACCCCGAGATTACTGTGAATGCAGGTGAAGTCCAGGCCGATGAACTGGCAGAAGAGATCGTCCGAAAGATTCTGGGTGATGATTATGTCTCTGATGATCCGGATGGGACTGAAAGATAGAACAATTTTAAAGGTTTGATTTCGAGTTTTAAATTGACATCACTGGTTTCCCCTTTCTGAATTATCTGGGGGATACAGTTGTATAAAGGTCGTGATTTATGAGAACTGCTGGAATCAATTTTGAAGATGTCTGCGCGATCGCCCGGGATGCCGGTGCGGCGATCATGAATATCTATGCTGGCGAATTCAACGTCGAGCTCAAGGGGGATAATTCGCCTCTGACCTGCGCCGACCGGGCCTCTCACGAGGTGATTGTGGCGGGTCTGCAGCAGGCTTATCCGCAGATCCCGATCCTCTCGGAAGAGGGGAGAGATATCCCTTATGAAGTGCGTAAGCACTGGTCGCGTTTCTGGCTGGTCGACCCTATCGACGGCACCAAGGAATTCATCAAACGCAACGGCGAGTTTACCGTTAATATCGCATTGATTGTGGACGGACTGGCGGTTGCCGGGGTGGTTTGTGTGCCGGCGCAGGCCAAGACCTATCTTGGCATCAAGGGGCAGGGGGCATGGCTCACGGTTAGCGAGCAAGGCCCTGGTGCGATCCGGTGCGCACGGCGGATCCGGCGGTCGGTCTGACCGTGGTGATGAGCCGATCGCATCCTTCGCCGGAGCTTGAAGAGTATTTGCATGACATTAAGGTTGCCGATGCCCTGCCAGTCGGCAGTTCATTGAAGCTTTGTGTTGTTGCCGAAGGCAAGGCCGACCTCTACCCGCGCCTTGGCCCGACCATGGAGTGGGACACCGCGGCCGGGCATGCGGTTGTAGAAGGAGCCGGTGGCACGGTGACGACCGTGGATGGCCAACCGTTGACCTACAACAAAGAGAATCTGTTGAATCCATACTTTATTGTCCGGGGACGCTGAAGTTGTGATGCACAGCCCACGACGAGAGGTTTGAAAACGACCATGAAAATTGAAACCTTTTCCATGATCGTACTTTGCCTTTCGAACGTTACAAATCAATAATCGGGAGGGTCTATGTCTAAAGTTGCACTCATCACAGGGATTACCGGTCAAGACGGCGCCTATCTCGCCGAATTCCTGCTAAAAAAGGGCTACATCGTGCACGGCATCAAACGTCGGGCATCGTTATTCAATACCGATCGTATCGATCATCTCTACCAGGATCCGCACGTCGAGCATCGCAATTTCGTCCTACACTACGGCGACCTAACCGATTCGACCAACCTGATTCGCATCATTCAAGAAGTGCAGCCCGATGAAATCTACAACTTGGCGGCGATGTCGCACGTTGCGGTCTCATTCGACACCCCGGAGTATACGGCAAACGCCGATGGTATCGGCACGCTGCGCATTCTCGAAGCCATCCGCATCCTCGGTCTGAAAGACAAGACGCGTTTCTACCAAGCCTCGACTTCGGAACTCTACGGCAAGGTGCAGGAGACGCCGCAGAAGGAGACGACACCTTTCTATCCGCGCTCGCCCTACGGGGTCGCCAAGCTTTATGGCTACTGGATCACGGTCAACTACCGTGAATCATACGGTTACTTTGCTTGCAACGGCATTTTGTTTAATCACGAGTCTCCGATTCGCGGTGAGACGTTTGTCACTCGCAAGATAACCCGTGCCGTGGCGCGTATGGCGCTCGGCCTGCAGGACTCTCTGTATCTCGGCAACCTTGATGCAAAGCGTGACTGGGGGCATGCCAGGGACTACGTCGAAGCTCAGTGGTTGATGTTGCAGCAAGATGAGCCGGAGGATTTTGTAATCGCCACAGGCAAGCAATATACGGTTCGGCAGATGGTCGAGACGGCTGCGACAGAACTCGGTATCGGCATTCGCTGGGAAGGGAAGGGCCAGGATGAAGTCGGGATCGTCGCTGACCTGAGTCAATTCAAAATTGAGAATTCACGCTTAAAGGTTGGCAACGTCATCGTCCGCATTGACCCCCGTTATTTCCGCCCGGCTGAAGTTGAGACTTTGCTTGGCGATCCGACCAAGGCGAAGCAAAAGCTTGGCTGGGAACCAAAAGTAACTTTTAAGGAGCTGGTCGTCGAAATGGTACGCAGTGATCTTGACGCTGCACAGCGGGATGAGCTGGTTAAGAAACACGGTTATCAAACGTTTGATTATCACGAATAAGTTGATGCGGCTCGAACCCAGGAACGAATGGGTTCCATACTGTTCGCATATCGGGTTTCTTGACACTTCTCTAGGCGGAGAGATCCTATGCAGAAAGACTCTAAAATATTTGTCGCGGGTTCCAATGGCCTGGTTGGCTCGGCGATCGTGCGGCGTTTACGGGCCGGTGGCTACACCAATCTTATGACGCCGGAAATCGACCAGCTCGATTTGACCGATCAAAGGGCTGTTGCAGCATTCTTCGCCGCCGAGCAGCCGGAATATGTCTTTTTGGCGGCTGCCAAGGTCGGCGGCATCCATGCCAACAATACATACCCGGCGGATTTCATTCATGTCAACCTGACGATCCAGAACAATGTCATTGACCAAGCTTATCGTCACGTGGTGAAACGTCTGCTGTTCCTCGGCTCTTCATGCATTTATCCGAAAGCGGCTGTTCAACCGATGAGCGAAGCGGCGCTCCTGACAGGGTTGCTGGAACCGACCAACGAACCATACGCTCTGGCCAAGATTGCCGGCCTGAAGATGTGCGAAGCTTACAACCGTCAATATGACACGCAGTTCGTAGCTGTGATGCCGACTAATCTTTATGGCCCAGGGGACAATTTCCACCCTGAGAACTCACATGTCCTCCCCGCACTGATTCGGCGCTTTCATGACGCCAAACTGAATTCAGCACAGGATTCCGTCGTCGTTTGGGGGACCGGTACGCCGATGCGGGAATTCCTCTACGTGGATGACATGGCCGATGGTTGTGTGTATGTGATGGAGCTGGACGATGCGATCCTGTCTGCGGAACTTTTGAGCTATCCCAAACCCTGTTTTGTGAACCTTGGCACCGGAGTTGATGTGACCATCCGGGAATTGGCCGAGACAGTCAAAGAGATTGTCGGTTATACCGGGCGGCTGGAATTCGACTCGAGTAAACCTGATGGGACTATGCGTAAACTTCTTGATGTGTCACGGGCCAAATCATTGGGCTGGGAAGCAAAGGTTGCACTTAGAGATGGAATTGAAAAAACCTATCAATGGTTTTTAAATCACCAGGAGAGCTTTAGAAATTGATTGTAAACAGCATAAATCACAATCATTTCGTTACCAGCCTTATGATGCTTCCCTGCTAACATCTATTTTGAGATATGAATCATGAATGTAATAAATAGAATCGTACCTGTTGTATTGTCCGGCGGAGCCGGTACCCGGCTGTGGCCATTGTCTCGCGAGCTCTACCCGAAGCAGCTGTTGCCTTTGGCAGGCGAGCACACCATGCTGCAGGAGACGGTCCTGCGTCTTGCGGGACTTGAAGGGCTTGGTGCGCCGCTGGTGGTCTGTAACGATGCTCATCGCTTCATGGTCGCAGAACAGCTCCGTCAGGTTGGCCAGGCGGCAGCAGCCGTGATTCTTGAGCCAGTTGGGCGCAATACCGCCCCAGCTGTTGCTGTGGCCGCTCTGCAGACAATGGTCGATGGTTCTGATCCGATCCTCCTGGTGTTGCCTGCAGATCACGTCATTCGCGATGCTGCCGCGCTCTGTGATGCCGTCAATACCGGCATCACTGCCGCCGAATCGGGTTCGCTGCTGACCTTTGGGATCGTGCCGACTGCTCCGGAAACTGGCTATGGGTATATTCGTGCGGGGAATCCCATTGCAACCAACCTTCGAGGTGCAATCCAAAACACTCCACACAACTCAAATCCTGATATCTATGAGGTCCTGGCGTTTGTCGAAAAACCGGATCTGGCGACAGCCGAAAGTTATCTGGCTTCGAAAGGTTATTTCTGGAACAGCGGCATGTTCCTGTTCAGAGCGTCGACCTATCTGTCCGAGTTGGCGAAGCATGCTCCACAGATGCTGGCAGCATGCCGGCAGGCCTGGCAGGAGCGGAGCGCTGACCTGGATTTCACTCGACTGGATGCCAGTTCATTTGCCGCGTGTCCGGCAAATTCCATCGATTATGCCGTGATGGAAAAGACCGACCACGCCGCTGTGATTCCTTTGGATGCGGGATGGAGCGATGTCGGCTCCTGGGCAGCACTCTGGGAGGTCGGAACAAGTGCGGGGAACGGCAACGTCTGTCATGGTGATGTGGTCGAAGTGGGTTGCTCCAACAGTTATCTTTACGGCGGGTCACGACTGGTGGCGGCGATTGGCCTGCAGGACATTGTGGTGGTGGAGACTGCTGACGCCATAATGGTCGCCGCCAAGGATCGGGTGCAGGAAGTCAAGAAGGTGGTCGAGCTGCTTAAAACGCATCAGCGTGAGGAGTACCTGTTGCACAAACGGGTCAACCGACCTTGGGGGGCCTATGAAGGGCTGGACTCCGGCGAGGGGTTTCTGGTAAAGCGCATTACCGTCAACCCGGGTGCACGCCTTTCGCTGCAGCGTCACAAGCACCGTGCCGAACACTGGGTGGTGGTCCGCGGGCGTGCAGAAATCACCTGTGAAAATGTCGTGCAGACGGTTGAGGCCAACCAGTCTTTTTACATCCCAATTGGCGATAAACATCGTCTGGTCAACCCCGGAGATTCGATTCTCGAAATCATCGAGGTGCAGACCGGCTCGTTGCTCAGTGAAGACGATATCGAGCGCTTTGATGACGCCTATGGCCGCTGAAGGTTGGAACAGTGGGCTGGCGCTAGGCTTGCAAATCACTGAAACTTGAATAAACCTCCTTGTTCGCTATCTCTTGCCGCGCCACACGCTAGGCGCTACGGATTTCACATGAAAATCAACTGCTTCAAAGCCTACGATATCCGTGGCCGTATCCCCGATCAACTCAACGAGGATGTTGCTTATCGCATCGGCCGCGCCTTTGCGCAGCATCTGCGTCCTCAAACCGTGGTCGTCGGACAGGACGTGCGGCCGACCAGCCCGGCTTTAACCGCGGCCTTGGTGCGTGGTTTGACGGAGGGCGGGTCGAATGTCCTAGATATCGGTCTGTGCGGTACCGAGGAGGTTTATTTCGCGACCTCCCATGCTATGGCCGATGGCGGCATCATGGTGACGGCGAGTCACAACCCGGCTGACTATAACGGCATGAAGCTGGTGCGTGAGGGGAGCAGGCCGATCAGTGGCGACAGTGGCCTTGACACGATTCGCCAGTTGGCCGAGCGCGCTGAGTTCGATGCTACGCAGCGCGTGGGGCAGGTCGCAGCATATGAACATCGTGTCGCTTATATCCGACACCTGCTCAGCTATATCGATCTTTCGGCCCTGCGCCCCTTGAAGGTCGTGGTCAACGCGGGCAACGGCTGCGCCGGGCCGCTGCTTGATCTGCTGGAAAAGCAACTACCGCTTGAGATCATCAAAATTTGCCATGATCCGGATGGCAGTTTCCCCAACGGCATCCCCAATCCTCTTTTGCCGGAGAATCGCAGTATCACGCGGAATGCGGTGCTCGAACACGGCGCCGGGCTCGGCATCGCCTGGGATGGCGACTTTGATCGTTGTTTCCTCTTTGATGAGCATGGAGAATTTGTCGAAGGCTACTATATCGTCGGGCTTCTGGCCGAGGCGTTCCTCGTCAAACAGCGGGGGGCGAAGATCATCCATGATCCGCGCCTGACCTGGAACACCATCGATATTGTCGTGCAGGCTGCCGGCACGCCAGTGATGAGCAAAACCGGCCATGCTTTCATCAAGGAGCGCATGCGCGCTGAGGATGCCGTGTATGGCGGCGAGATGAGCGCGCATCACTATTTTCGCGACTTTGCCTACTGTGACAGTGGCATGATCCCCTGGTTGCTGGTCGTCGAAATGATGTGTCGGCAGCGTAAACTGCTCTCGGAGCTAGTCGGCGAGCGTATGCTCCGGTTCCCTGCCAGCGGTGAAATTAATCGTACCATTGACGATCCGGGTGCAGCGATCGCCGCGGTAGAAGAAAAATATGCCCCCGGCGCTCTGAAAATCGACCGCACCGACGGCCTGTCGGTCGAATATGAGCGCTGGCGTTTCAATCTGCGCATGTCGAATACTGAGCCGGTGGTTCGCTTGAATGTCGAGAGCCGTGGCGACCAAGGCTTGATGGAACAGAAAACCAAGGAGCTTTTGACATTCCTTGATGGCGCGTCGCGTCACGAGTAGTGTTTGGCACGGCTATTTCGGATTACTGGGTGAGCGGACATGATAGAATGATTTGAATTGCCGAGCCATTATCTGGTTCTTCAACCAGGAGGATAAAGTTTAAAGAGGGGACGACGAGGTTATGACTCAGAAGACAGCAGTAGATTCGCCTAACACGCACCATGCGCCACGAACCACGCCTGCCAAAGTTCTAGTCACTGGCGCCGCCGGCTTTATCGGCTTCCCACCTTTGTCAGCGCTTGCTGGCCCGCGGCGACTACGTTGTCGGCCTGGACAACCTCAACGACTATTATGATGTATCACTTAAGGAATCACGCCTTAAGAATCTGTCTAATAAGGACAACTTTACCTTCATCAAGTGTGACATCGCAGATTGCTCCGGTATGGAGCAGCTTTTTGCAGGGCAAACATTTGACGCGGTGGTCAACATGGCCGCTCAGGCCGGGGTACGATATTCACTGACCAACCCGCGTGCCTACGTCGATGCCAACCTGGTCGGATTTATGAACGTTCTGGAGTGCTGTCGACATCAGAGTGTGGGTCACTTGGTCTATGCCTCGTCGTCATCGGTCTACGGCGCCAATACCAGCATGCCGTTCTCGGTGCACGACAACGTCGATCATCCGGTATCTCTCTACGCTGCGAGCAAGAAAGCCAACGAGCTCATGGCGCATACCTATGCACATCTGTACGATCTGCCCTGTACGGGTTTGCGCTTCTTTACCGTGTATGGCCCTTGGGGGCGCCCTGACATGGCTCTGTTCCTCTTTACCAAGGCGATACTCAGCGGCCAACCGATCAATGTTTTCAATCACGGCCGCATGCGTCGTGATTTCACCTTCATCGACGATATTGTCGAGGGTGTGGTGCGGGTTATCGATCGACCGGCCCGCCCCAATCCGCAATGGTCTGGCGATGAACCGGATCCAGGGACCAGTGCTGCACCATACCGGCTTTACAATATCGGCAACAACAACCCTGTGGAACTGATGCATCTGATCGAAACGTTGGAAAAAGCTCTGGACCGTATTGCCGTGAAGAACTTTATGCCGATTCAACCGGGGGATGTGCCCGCTACTTGGGCCGATGTCGACGCCCTGAGCATGGATGTCGGATTCCGTCCGTCAACACCAATCGAGGTTGGCGTCGCGAGATTCGTCGACTGGTACAAGGGGTATTATATTTAAATCATGAGTGGCATTGTCGCTATCGTCGGTCGCCCCAATGTGGGTAAATCGACTCTCTTCAATCGTATCCTCGGCAGGCGTATGGCTATTGTCGAGGATGTCCCGGGTGTGACCCGCGATCGCAACTATGCGGACGTGACCCGCTATGCCAAACGTTTTACTCTGATCGACACCGGAGGGTTCGAACCTGTCAGCAACGAACGGCTGCTCTCCCAGATGCGCGAACAATCGCAGTTGGCCATGGAAGAAGCTGATATTATCATCTTTCTGATGGACGGGCGAGAGGGCTTGAATCCTGCTGACGAAGAGGTTGCCCACATGCTTCGCCAGGTGGCCAAGCCGGTGCTGTTCGTGGTCAACAAGGTCGATGGTCCTGTGCAAGAGGCCTCCCTTGGCGAATTTTATGCTCTCGGGGTCAGCGAACTGCATGCCGTTTCAGCTGAACATCGCCTCGGTATACGCGATCTGGTTGATGAAATAATCGCCCTGCTCCCCGAGCAGGCCCCTGCCGAAGATGATGTCAGCGAAACCCGCATGGCGATTATTGGCCGCCCCAATGTCGGCAAGTCTTCGTTGGTCAATCGTTTGCTCGGTTATGAACGGGTGGTGGCCAATCCGACCGCCGGCACCACCCGCGACAGTGTAGATACGCCATTTACCTACAACGAACGGCGCTATGTTCTGATCGACACGGCCGGTATTCGCCGCAAAGGAAAGGTGTCACAGAAGCTAGAAAAGTACTCCGTGATTCAGGCGTTGAAGGCGCTGGAAAGAGCACATATCGCCATTGTGGTGATCGACGCTGCCGAGGGGATTACCGACCAGGACATGACCATCGCCGGGTATGCCCACGAACGGGGTCGGGCGGTTGTTCTGGTAGTCAATAAGTGGGATCTGGTTGAAAAGGACAACAGCACCATGGGCAATTTCGTCAAGGAGGTGCGCGGATCATTCCGTTTTCTGCCTGACAGTCCTATTCATTTTGTGTCGGCACTCAGCGGCCATCGAGTCCACAAGATCATGGCGGATATTGAAATGGTTAGTGATGAGTTCAATCGCAAAGTCTCGACCGCGGAACTAAACAGGGTCCTGAAAGACGCCGAGCAGAATCATCAGCCCCCTGTTTATCATGGTAAACGCTTGAAATTTTTCTATATCACCCAGACCGGTGTCCGCCCGCCGACTTTTGTGATCTTTGTCAACAAGGCCGAGGGGGTCCACTTCTCCTATGAACGCTACCTGATGAACTGCTTTCGCCAGGCCTTTGGCTTTACCGCCTGTCCCATTCGTCTCAAGTTTTCCGATCGCGAGCACTAGATTTTCCGGAAAACGTCCTTTACTTGTCTACATTTCTTGAAGTATATTTAATTCTATTTAATTTCCGCTTGTTACGCTGTGTTATGTCTTTCTGAAGAAGATTCTGCAAGAGCTTATGAGCCTCGTTGGTAACCTAGAAGATCTCGGTTTGGGGGAAATCCTCCAGATAGTCAGCCTGAGCCGCAAGTCCGGTGTATTGCAACTGAACAGCCGTGATCGCGAAGGACGGGTCATCTTTCAAGATGGCCAAGTCATCCGTGCGACTGCCACGACTTTCCCGGAAAATATCGGCGACCTCGTCTTGCGTACCGGTATGGCTGACATGGATACGCTCAAGAAGGCACTCGTCATCCAGCAGGAAGGCGGCAGAGAACGGCGTATCGGTGATATCCTGGTCAGCGAATTTGGCCTTAAGCGTGAGGCTATAGAAACAGCGGTGCGACAGCAGGTCGAGCGGGTTGTTTATAGTTTCTTCAGCTGGGACGAAGGGGCATTTTCTTTTGAACTGGGTGAACAACCTGAACTGGCGGCTACCAATCTCAACCCTCTGCAATTCATGCTCGACCAGGGGCTGAACCCCCAGTGGTTGGCGATGGAGGGCAGCCGCATCCTTGATGAAAAGCGTCATCGTGGCGAGGATATTGATGACCAGGGGGAATCTCTGGTCAATGTCGACCAACTTCTTGCCGAAATCAAGGGCGAGACCCGAGTCAACGACCATGAGGAGACTGCCGCTGCCGAAACGCAAATGCCGGCAGCCCGGAACCGCAAGTTTATTGTCGTCGATGATGACCTGAATACAGCCGAGCAGATTGCCGGGCTTTTGCAAGAACGCAGGGCTCAGGTCCACGTGTTTACCAATTACCGCTCGTTTATGGAAGCCGTCCAGAAAGCTGACCCGCAATCGACCACACTGGTCATCGACCTTATCATGCCGCGCCGAGATGGCAGCGGCGTCCTAGGTGGTCTGGAACTGCTTGGCGAGGTGCGAGGCAAATATCCCGATTTCCAGATACTGGTGATGTCTGACCACCCCAACCAGGAAGCCGAGGAGAGCATACGCAGGTTCGGCGTGCCGGCGCTTTTCCCTAAACCTAAAAAGAACGAGATCCTCGATAAGCGCGCACGAGATGGTTTGGTTTCTTTGGCCGATGCAATTATCGCTTTTGGCGAACATCCTGCTGATGTGAGCGTACCGAAGGATCAGTTGTACAATATCGGGGCTGAACTGTTACGGGAGATGGGCGAAGTGGCCACCGGTGCTTCACCACAGGGGCCTCAACAATCCCCCGGCCTGCACCTGTTACGTGGTATGCTACAGGAACTTAACAACCCTTCGCTTGGTGGCGGCATCATCCTGCTGATCCTTCGTTTTGCCAGTGAACTGATGAACCGTGCTGTTATTTTGCTGGTCAAGGATGAGGAAATTGTCGGTCTGGGGCAGTTTGGCATAGAATTGTCCGGAGAATCCGCAGATGTCAGGGTCCGCAATACCCGTCTGCCAAAAGCTGCTGAGCATGTCTTTGCCGAGGCACTTAAGTCGTTTTCACCCAGTCACAGAAAGCCGCAGAAGTGTGAATGGAATGATTACATTTTCAACCAACTCGGAGGCAAACGCCCCGCGGAAGTTTTTGTCGGGCCTCTGATCAGCGAGGGTCGTGTGGTTGCCGTACTTTACGGGGACAACCTCCCTGATGATAAAACGATCGGTGACACCGAATCCTTGGAAATTTTTCTTTCTCAAGCGGGGTTAGCGATGGAGAAAGCACTCCTCGAACGCCGCATGATGAATAATCGCAACGATGTTTAGACCTCCAAAGGGGCCGCCGGGTGAGTAAAAAAATTCTGATAGCTGAAGACTCGCTGACCATGCGATCACTGATTGTTTCGACAATTGCTGCCATGGGTGACTACGAGACCGTTGAGGCGGCCAACGGTTTTGAAGCCCTGCGTATCCTGCCAAGAGAAAAGGTCGACCTGATTATTACCGATATCAACATGCCGGACATCAACGGGCTTGAATTGGTCAGTTTTATTCGCAACAATGAAAATTACCGACAAACACCTCTGTTTATCATCAGTACCGAGGGGAGTGAGCGTGATCGTGAGAAAGGGATGTCCCTCGGCGCCAATGCTTATCTCGTCAAGCCTTTTGCCCCCGACCAGTTGCAGCAGCTGATCCGCGAATACCTCGACTGACAGGGAGGCTGTCTTTGTCCGATAAGAGTTCTTCACAAGCCCTTAAGGATTTCATCAGTGAAACCGAGGAAATTATCGGCTCTCTGAACCTTGACCTGGTCAGGCTTGCAGATGCTCTGGATACCGGTGACTGCGATCCCGATGTCCTGAACGGTATTTTCCGCGGCGCTCATTCGATCAAAGGTCTGGCCGGGATGTTCGGCTTTGATGACCTCTCGCGACTGTCTCATGCCATGGAAACCATCCTCGACGGCTTGCGTCTAGGCAAAGTCCCTTTCACTCAAGCCCTGATCGATACCCTGTTTAGCGCCCTCGATATGCTGATTCGATTGATCGATGGCAAAAGTAACGATGAAAACTTCACACTCGATCTCAGAGGTATCCTGGCACAGATCAACCGGGCGGCCGAAGGTAAGGCACAAACAGTAGCGAACCCGTTGGCCGGATTCAACATCGAGCCTGGTATCCTCAATGTCCTGACCGAATTTGAAGAGCACCGGCTGCTTGAAAATGTTCGCAAAGGCCGGTTTATCCATTTGCTGCGCATGAATTTCGACCTGGCCAGCTTCGATCAGGACCTGGCCGAAATCACGCAGCAGCTCAAGCAGAAGGGGGAGGTGATCAGCACCCTGCCGTCGGCTGGTGATATCGGTGCGCGGATCGCTTTCCAGATCCTATTCGGTAGCGAGCTCGACCATGCCGATATCCTCATGCTGCTTGGCCGCGACGATTTAGACATACATACCTACGGTGATGCCGTCGGCGCTTCGGAACCGGAAAGCTTTGATCTCCAGGACCCCATTAACGAAGCTGCGTCTGCCTCGGAGCTACGTCTGCCCACATCGGTTGAGGCAGAGGATGGGGCTAGCTCGCTGCGTTCGATCAGCCGCACGGTCAGGGTTGATATTGACAAGCTCGATTTGCTGATGAACATCGTCGGAGAGCTGGTCCTTTCGAAAAGTTCTATCGCCAACATCAGTGAACGCTTGAAAGGCTCCGGTGAGAAGGAACTGGCGACTGAACTGGGTAAGGCAACCCGTATTCTGGAGCGCCGGCTGCACGAACTGCAAAAGGGCGTCATGGATGTACGCATGGTCCCGGTGGGTCAGCTGTTTGAAAAAATGACCCGGATCGTGCGCAGGGTCACCAATGAGCAAGGAAAGAAAGTCGACCTTGATATCCGCGGTGCCGACACCGAGCTTGACAAGTTGATTATCGAGGATGTCTCCGATCCGCTCATGCATATAATCCGCAACGCCATCGACCACGGACTGGAGTTGCCGCAGGAACGTCGCATTGCAGGCAAACCGGAGAAAGGCTTTATCAAGCTCTGGGCTTCGCAGAAGGGTAACCATGTTGTCGTAGAGGTGCACGATGACGGGCGCGGCATCGATATCGGCAAGGTGCGCCGCAAGGCGATCGAAAAGGGGCTGATCAGTGAGAATCAGGCGCTGACCGAAGAAGAGAGCTACGAACTGCTCTTCATGCCCGGTTTTTCCACCCGTGACGAAGTCAGCGATATGTCCGGGCGCGGTGTCGGTATGGATGTTGTCAAGAGCAACATCACCGCACTCTCCGGGATGATCGAGGTGAAAAGCCAGCCTGGACAGGGCACCAGCATGATCATCACTCTGCCAATAACCTTGGCGATCATCAAAGCGCTGATTGTCCAGGTCGATGACAAGACTTATGCGATCCCGATAAATTTGGTCCTCGAAACCATGATGATCGAAGCCGATGCCATCGAGACAGTAGAGAAACGGGAAGTTATCGAGTTGCGTAAAAACACTGTACCGTTACTGCGACTTGACCAGGTGTTCGGCTTACAGGCGGCGGGCACTGATAACCAGCGCCTTCTCTTTGTCGCCATTGTCGGCCTGGCGGAAAAACGCATGGGATTTGTCGTCGACGAGCTCCTTGGCCAACAGGATGTTGTCATCAAACCCCTTGGCAAGGCTCTGTCTTTTGTCAAAGGGGTCGCCGGAGCTGCAGAGCTGGGTAACCAGAAGACGATTCTGGTGCTCGACGTTGCCGGCCTGATGACGGAAGCGTTGCGCGGCGAGTCGTCGCATAATGTATGAGGCGTATTTCGGGCTGCGGGAAAGGCCCTTCAGCAAAACCCCTGATCCCCGGTTTCTCTACTTGAGCCGAGGTCATCGCGAAGCCTTGGCGCGCATGCAGTATGCGGTCGAGGAACGGGATCTTGTTTTGCTGACTGGTGAAATCGGCTGCGGCAAAACGACTCTCTCACGGGCCCTGATGGACGCTCTTGATGATTCGTTCAAAGTGGTCTGCATGATTAACCCTCGCTTGACACCACTTGAGTTCTTGAGCAGCTTGGCTCGTCATCTTGGCGTTGTCGAACCCGCCCGATTCAAGGTTGACCTGCTCGAACAGATTGGCAACGTCCTCTTCGAGTACTATGAAAGCGCTCAGACGCCTGTTGTCGTGATCGATGAGGCGCAACTGGTGCCGCACAAGGAAACATTCGACGAAATCAGGTTGTTGACGAACTTCCAACTGGATGATCGTAACTTGATCAGCATTGTGCTCATGGGACAACCGGAATTGAAGGAGAGGCTGAAACACCGGGCCTACGAGCCTCTCAGACAGCGGATCGGGATGCAGTATGAACTTAAACCCCTGGATCTGGGAGAAACTGCTGAATATCTCGACTTCCGCATTGTCAGGGCTGGTGGGCGAACCGGCTTGTTTAGCGACGCTGCAATCCAATCGATCTATGCCTATTCCAAGGGGACGCCGCGCATGATCAATCATGCCGCTTCTCTGGCTTTGCTTGAGTGCTTTGGGAGGGGCGATGACAGGGTTGGCGAAGCGGTCATGACGGCCGTGATGTTCGAGTTGGACAACAATGCTCTAAGTTGAAAGAGCGGACAATACCATGGATATCGCAGAGATACGTAAAAAAGCAAAGGCTCAAGGCAAACACGGCGCAAAGACCGCTGCGCCTGCAGTGTTACCGGATACTGAACCGCAGCAGAATCCTGCAAGTCATCAGCCTGCATCTGAGAAAACTGAGTTTGAGGATGCTTTGGTTGCGATTGCTGACGAACCTTTTGTGATTCATGAGACAACTGACGCTTTGGACCGACTTTTTGCGATGACAGAAGAGTTCGCTCTGGCTACGGACGAATCTTATGCCGACAGCCTGGATAATCAAGTGGATGACCAGGCGCTAAGCATGCGGCAGTACCTCGCATTTCATCTTGATGATGAAGAATATGCGCTGGACATCACACGAATTAGCGAGATAATCAAAGTCAGAGAATTTACCGATATCCCGAGGGCCCCAGGTTTCATCCTTGGGATCATCTCTTTGCGTGGAGTCGTCGTTCCGGTTTTTGATTTGCGCCGGCGGCTTAACCTTGGTGTTTCGGATATGTTGCCGACATCCCGCATTATTGTCGCGCAACACGATAATGTGACCGTTGGCCTGCTGGTGGATAGTATCAACCAGGTCATCAACCTCTCGGATGACGAATTGGAGCCTCCGCCTGGTGTCCTTTCCGGTTTGGACCGTGACATGGTTGAAGGGCTCGGCCGCTGCCAGGGGCGCATGATCATCTTGCTGAATTTAAAGAATGTGCTGAATGCTGAACTGCATTGAGATTTGAAAGGAGATTTAAGTGATAAAGAAAAAAATTCTGATCGTCGAGGATGAAGAAAGTCTACTCAAGCTGGAAAGCATCCTACTGACGTCAAAGGGCTACGAAGTTCACGGCGTCGGTGATGGCCAGGCGGCCCTCGATGCTATCGCCAAGGTCAAACCGGACCTGGTGCTGCTGGATATCATGCTGCCGGAAATTGACGGTTTTGAAGTTTGCCGGCGTATCAAGTCCAATGACGAGACCAAGCATATTCCCGTAGTGATGCTGACGGCCAAGAAAAGCCGTGAAGATATGGCCCGCGGTGAGCAGGTCGGTGCAGACTGGTATATCACCAAACCATTCAAATCTGCCATGGTCATCGAGACCATCCAGAGATTTATTGAGTGACCATGACAAAAGTTGCCGGTGCAATATCCCTTGCCAAATCGGACGACAAAGAAATGCGGCAGGAAATCCAGCTCGCCTGCTTCAGGGTCGGTGCGGAGCTGTATGCTCTGGATATCATGAAGATCAAGGAAATTATCCGCCCGCAAAAGCTGACTCCCATCCCCAAAGCACCCTCCTTTATTGAAGGTGTCATTAACCTGCGCGGCGCAGTGATTCCAGTCGCTGACTTGCGCAAACGCTTTGACCAGCCAATCAGCAAGGAGAATCGTAAAAACCGTATCGTGATCTGTTCGCTTGCCGGCAAGATTATCGGTTTGCTGGTTGACGAAGTGACAGAAGTAAGACGTTACGGCCGCAAGGAGATTGCGCCGGCCCCGCAATTCATCAAGGGCCCCCAGGCGGATTATTTTCTTGCCGTGGCGCGTCGCGATGATGAACTGATCATGCTGATTGACTTGGAAAAAGTCCTTTCGACTGACGAAAAAATCGAATTGCAGAAACTGAGTCACCAACAAAACAAGACTGATCGCGGCTAACGTACTTTTTGCCGTAACCACCAGTCTCTCTCTAGAGGTTTTTGATGATTGTAAAATGTCCTTCCTGTGCTGCCCGTTTCCGCCTAGACCGTGAGAAACTTGCCGGGAAACGGCTCACCTTGCGTTGTGCCCGTTGCCGCAGCCCCTTCAAAGTCGAGTTGGCACACACTGTTGCAGCCTCAACGGAACAAAAGGTGCGCGTGATGATTGGGCACAGCGACAGTGACCTTTGTAACACGATCAGGAAACTCGTCGAAGATGCTGGTTTCCAAGGGGTTCTTGGCCACAGTGGCGAAGAGGTCCTTGCCGCCATGGACGCCGTCCGTCCCCATGTTGCCATTGTCGATGTCGCCCTGCAGGGGCTTTACGCCTTTGAGGTGGTTGACAAGATCAGACGTCGCCCCGGACTGGATAGTGTCAAGATTATTCTGCTTTCGTCCGTTTACAACAAAGCGGCTTACAAACGCTCGCCGAATTCCCTCTATGGCGCCGACGATTATATCGAAAAACATCATATCCCCGATGATCTGGTCCTCAAAATCAACCGCCTGCTGGTTGGTGCTGCTCCTGCAGGAGGATCGACGCCACATGGCGAGGTGGAAACGTCTGGGAAGAGGCTGTCGGTAGCTGAAGGGGCATCGCAATCCCTGGATTTCATCCATACGGTCAACGAAAAGATCCAGTCAGCTGAAGACCATGAAGTCTCAGCGAAGCATGTCCCTGAACGTTCCCGCGCCGAGCGTCTCGCCAGGATCATCGTCTCTGACATCTCGCTCTATTACCAGGATCGTATCGACGAGGGGATCCTTCGTGGCAACTGGTCGGAACTGCTGGCCCTGGAAATCAAAGAGGCCAGACGGCTGTTCAGCGAACGTTTCCCCTCTCCAGAAATACAAAACAGTAAGATTCTTGAAGCTGCCTTCCTCGACCTCCTGGAAAAACGACGTCGGGAACTAGGTGATTGATGGCAAACGGGGAAGTATCGTGGAAAAAATCGACCAGATTAGTAGAGCATTGAATTCCTCGAATGAGGAAACGCGACTGCAGGGGTTGCGTGATTTGGCTACCATTGATTCCGTTAAGGGCCTTGACCTGATCTTCACGGCGTTCGGTGATGCCAGTTGGCGGGTACGCAAGGAGGCGATCGACCTGTTCGTGAAGATGCCGGTCAGTCGTGAACTGATCGGTGAAATCATCGAACTGCTGCACGCTGAAGAAAATGCCGGGTTACGTAATGCTGCGGTGGAGATTCTCACCCGCATGGGTCGGGAGGCGGTGCCGATGCTCCTCGACCATGCCGGCGATCCCGATCATGATGTCCGTAAATTCATTATCGATATCCTCGGCGATATTGCCGCCCCCGAAGCTATTCCGAACCTGATTCATGGCTTGGAGGATGATGACAGTAATGTTCGTGCGGCAGCAGCTGAGAACCTCGGCAAACTGAAAACACCCGAGGCTGTGCCAGCCCTGCTCAAGGCTATGCAGAATCCAGACCTTTTGCTGCAATTTACCATCCTGGAGACATTGAGCCGGATTGCCTCTCCTGTCACCCTTGCTGAGCTGCTTCCTTACAAGGACGAAAAGCTGCTCCGTAAGGCCTTGATTGACTGCCTTGGCAAGGCAGGGGATGTAACGGCAATCAATGAACTGGTCGCTGCCCTGGTTGATCCGATGCGCAACGTGCGCGAAGCAGCTATCCTGGCATTGGTGGAGATTTTTGAGCGTTACCCCGAGCAGGTCAGGCAGCAGCTGACAAGGTGCGAGAGAGGGCCTGCGACCTTTGCTGTATCCGCTAATCTTGACGATGAATTAAACCATACACTCAGACGTGCCTCGGTTAAAATCCTCGGTTGGCTAGGGGCCTCAGACGTTGTTGAGCCTCTGCTACGCATGCTGGATTACGAATCCTTGCAACAGGAAGCGATGACAGCCCTGGTGGACATCGGCAGGGCCAACCCCCAGGCGTTGCTGACCGCCTGGCCACTTATTTCAGGGAATCTACGGGCCTGTCTTGCTTATATCTTTGGCGAAGCGGGCTGTACTGAAAGCTTGCCGCTGTTGCGACAGGGCCTGCGTGACAATGATCCACAAATTGTGCGTATGTCGGCTCATGCCCTCGGCAGAGTTGGTGCGATTCAGGAACTCCCTGCTTTGGTCGCCTGCCTACAGAATGCCTCCAGCGATGTTCAGGAAGCTGCGTCTCAGGCGTTGATCTCCCTGGGACAGCGCTTTCCGCAAGAAACGTTTGCAGAATTGCAGCCGCTTTTGGCTCATAACGACCCCGGGCAAAGGATGTATACCGTGATGGTGTTGCGGGAATTGGACGCTCCCGACGTACTGGAAATATTGAGCATGGCGGTCAAGGATGCAGCGGTTGAGGTTCGGAGAGCTGCGGTCAAAGTCTTTGAACGTTATGACGTGGGTGAACATATCAGTACGCTGCTCTTATCCCTGACCGATGAAGACGCCGAGGTGCGGCGGACCGTCATTGAGATCCTGGCGAGTTGTGACGAAGAAGACGCTCTCGATGGATTGCAACTTGCCTTGCAGGATGAGGATATCTGGGTGCGCTCGGCCGCAGTGCGTGGTTTGGGCCGGACCGCCAGTGAGCGTCGTCGAACTCTGGTGGAACAGGCGATAAAAGATCCGGTCGGCCTGGTGAGCATTGCTGCCCTGGAAACTCTGGTCAGTCTTGTCGGTGCCGGGGCCACTCCGCAGTTGATTAATGCTCTGGACCATGCCGATGAGGAAGTCGTGACCGCAGCTATGAACCTGTTGACCAGCTATGGGACCGGCGACTGGATTCAGATATATGCTGAAAGGTTGATCGGACATCCTTTCTGGATGGTTCGCGCACAAATTGCCAGAAGCGCCGTGGAAATGCTAGGTGCTGGAGCCCGGCCGCTCCTCGAGAAACGCCTTGCGGCAGAGACGGAATCATTAGTGCGTCAGCAATTGACGGATCTGCTTGACGAATTACGGTGAATTGACGCGCGCATGCTTTTCATGACCCCTGAAATACCGATGAGTGCAGATGAATTCCGTTTGTTGCGGGATTTTGTCTACCAACATTGCGGACTGAACTTCACCGAGGACTCGAAATATCTTCTGGAAAAACGGCTCGGCAGGCGCCTGCAGAAACATAACCTGAAAAATTTCAAGGACTACTACTATTTCCTGCGCTACAACCCGAACAAGGACCAGGAGCTTACTGAGGTCATCGACGAATTGACGACCAACGAAACCTATTTCTTTCGTGAAGATTTTCAACTGCGGACATTTGTCGAGGATATCCTCCCGGAAATCCGCAAGAGCAAGGAGCGGGAAGGCAAGCAGACGCTGCGTATCTGGAGCGCCGGCTGTTCCTCCGGCGAAGAACCATACACGATTGCCATGCTCTTGCTCGACCAGCCATGGCTGAAATCATGGCGCGTTGAAGTCATCGGCACCGACATCAGCCAGCGGGTCCTGCACATGGCCCGTGAGGGGCTGTACGGCGAGGCATCCTTCCGTAATACCGAGTCGCAGCAGAAAATGCGCTTTTTTTCCGAACAGGCCGGAAAAATGCGTGTCAAGGATGACGTTCGTAACCTCGTCACCATCAGTCATTTGAATCTTTTTGATACTGCCAGGATCGCTCTGCTGGGCAAGATGGATGTCATCTTCTGCCGGAACGTCATCATCTACTTTGACCAGACTGGGAAGAGAAGCGTCATTGAAAACTTCTTCCAAAGGTTGGTGCCGGAAGGCTTCCTGCTACTGGGTCATTCTGAATCTCTCATCAACATCAGCACGGCTTTCCAATTGCGGCATTTCAAGCATGATATGGTTTATCAGAAGCCTGTAACAGCCAATACAATGACCGGGGGGGTGCCATGACCGCCGGCAAAGTCAGGGTTCTGGTGATTGACGATTCCGCATTCAACCGGCGCACCATTGTCAAGATGCTGGAGTCTCTTCCCAGCGTCGAAGTCGTCGGTTATGCCTGTGATGGTGAGGAGGGTTTGCGTAAGGTTCTCGATCTGCGACCTGACCTGATCACCCTCGATCTGGAAATGCCGCGCATGGACGGTTTCACCCTTTTGCGCATCGTCATGCAGCAACAGCCGACGCCAATCATCGTGGTCTCGTCGAGAGCTGATGATGAAAATGTCTTCAAGGCTCTTGAACTTGGTGCTGTCGAATTCGTGCCGAAACCCTCTTCGCGGGTTTCACCGGTGCTCATGGACATTCGTGAAGAGCTCCTGTCAAAAGTCCGCGAGGTGACCAGTATCAACCTTAAGAACGTGATGGCCCGTTCCGGTTCGGCCAAAGAGTTGCGGAACAAGGCGACGAAGCATGCCTCCAAGCCCAGCCCAGAGAGCCGCTCAAGGCACCAGGATTTTCAGATGGTCGTTATCGGCTCTTCTACCGGTGGCCCTCCGGCGCTGCAGAATATCTTTTCGGCAATACAGGATGAAATCCCGGTCGCCTTTGCCGTCGCTCAACACATGCCTCCGGATTTTACCCGGGCTTTCGCCGAACGTCTCAACCGTTTTTCGGCCCTCACAATCCGTGAGGCCGCAAACGGTGATCTGGTCAGCCCGGGGGTGGTCCTAATCGCGCCGGGGGGGAAGAACCTCGAGTTTTTCCGTAAAGGCGAAGAGATTATCGCCAAGGTGTCGGAACCGAAGGGTCACCAGCGTTATCTGCCGTCTGTCGATACCATGTTCATTAGTGCTGCTGCTGTTTTTGGTCCTCGACTGCTGGGCGTAGTACTGACCGGAATGGGTAATGACGGTGCCAAGGGAATCCATGCCATAAAAAGTAATGGCGGAACGACTTTTGCCGAAGCCGAGGAGACTTGTGTTGTCTTTGGTATGCCAAAAGAAGCGATTGCGACCGGTATGGTCGATCAGATTGTCTCTCTGCCAATGGTTCCCAGGAAAATACTGCGGCATTGCGGATATGCGAGATGATCCGGCCAGTTGACTCTGGAGATTATATCGCTGGATATTTTTAGCCAGGATTGTTATTATTTCCCAGCTTTGCACGGGAATAATCAACAAGGAGATTGCGCATGAGCAATCATGACGAAGAAAAAGATACCGCCAGTCGGGCAGATGAATTCCTGCAGGTTTTCAAGAAGGGTGCGGAATTCACCCAGGACCTTCTCAAGGAAAATGAGAAGCTCAGGTTTCGCATTGTCAAGCTTGAGGAGACCCTGAAGGAGAAAGGTCACGCGGTCGTTTCCGAAACTCCTGATGCCGTTGCCTTGAAGCAGAAGATCGAAGCCCTGGAGCAGGAGAAGGAAGAAATCCTCGGGCGGATCAAGCTGGTCGAAGAAGAAAACCAGAATTTCGCCAACCGCTATGTTGAGATTGAGGAAGAGAATAACATGCTCGCCAATCTCTACATTGCTTCTTATCAGCTGCACTCCACCCTTGATTTTAAGGAAGTACTGCAGATTATTCTTGAAATTGTCATTAACCTGATCGGTGCCGAGGAGTTCGGCGTCTTACTCCTTGATGAAAAAACCAATCGCCTTGAGCCGGTTGCCAGCGAGGGGGTCGAAACGTCCGCGTTGCCTTCTATTTCTATCGGTAAAGGAATCATCGGCGCAGCTGTGAAATCCGGTGAAAATTACTTCATCGATTCGATGGAAGGCTACGTACGGGATTTCGAGAAGCCGATCGTCTGTATCCCACTTAAAATCAAAGAGCATGTCATTGGCGTGATTGCCATCTACAAGCTGTTCACGCAAAAAGATGAATTTACCAATGTCGATTATGAACTTTTTACGCTATTGGCCGGACATGCCGCAACGGCAGTGTTTTCGTCGCGAATGTATTCGGATTCGGAACGGAAACTGTCGACCATTCAGGGTTTTATTGACTTGTTGACCAAGTAGTGGGGGAGAGATTTCATGGATGTTTATAAGGTTCTTGTAGTTGAAGACTCGCCTACCATGCGGCAGTTGATTGTCTTTGCCCTGAAACGTATTCGGGGCTTTCAGATCGTAGAGGCTAACGATGGCGTCGATGGACTGAAAAAGCTCAGTGCCCAGAAGTTTGATCTGATTGTGACGGATATCAACATGCCGATCATGGATGGTTTGAAGTTGGTGAGCATGGTCCGCAATGATCCGAATTACAAGGAGACTCCGATTATCGTCATCACCACCGAAGGGGCAACCGAAGATCGCGAAAGGGCCCTGGCCCTCGGTGCCAACGAATACATTACCAAGCCGATTCAGACCATACAGATTCTGGATACGGTTAAAAAATTAATGAATGTCTGATCCTTAGCTTATTAAGAGATAACGGGAGGCTGGTTTGTCAAAAGAAGAAGCAATTGAAGTCGAAGGCAGTGTCATAGAACCTTTGCCGAATGCCATGTTCAAGGTCGAACTCGATAACGGGCATGTCGTTTTGGCCCATATTTCAGGGAAAATGCGCAAATATTATATTCGCATTTTGCCGGGTGACCGGGTCACTGTGGAACTTTCGCCTTACGATCTCAGCCGCGGTCGCATTACCTATCGCGCAAAATAGACTGGCTTTCGGCGACGGATGCAGCTGTACTGAACGCTGCCACCGTCTTGCCCGCGAGAATAACCGGCTTATGCCGGTTTTCATGTTTAAGGTCGTCAAGTTAATATGGAGCATGTATGCAAGAGCGCTACAACCCCTTGGAAATAGAAAGACGCTGGCAGGCCCATTGGGCTGAGAGCCAACCCTGGAAAGTTTCCGAGGACCAGAGCAAACCGAAATATTATCTCCTTGAGATGTTTCCATACCCCTCCGGCCGTATCCATATGGGACATGTAAGGAACTATTCGATCGGTGATGTCGTTGCCCGATTCAAACGGTTACAGGGTTATAACGTCCTGCACCCAATGGGGTGGGATGCCTTTGGTATGCCCGCAGAAAACGCCGCTATCCAGAACGGCATCCACCCGGCAGTCTGGACCAAGGACAATATCGCCAACATGCGGACCCAACTCAAACGGATGGGTCTTTCTTACGATTGGGACCGGGAACTCGCGACCTGCGATTCCGACTATTATCGCTGGGAACAGTTAATTTTCTTGAAAATGTTGGAAAAGGGGCTGGCTTACAAAAAAAGTGCTGCAGTCAACTGGTGCCCGCAATGTGAAACGGTTCTGGCGAATGAGCAGGTGGAAGAAGAGTGCTGCTGGCGTTGTGACAACAAAGTCGAGCAGAAAGAACTCGATCAATGGTTCTTCCGTATCACCGCTTATGCCGAGGAACTTCTCGATTGGACCAACAGGTTGCCAGGCTGGCCAGAGTCCGTATTGACGATGCAGCGCAACTGGATCGGCAAGAGTACCGGATGCGAGATCGATTTTGCCGTTGAAGGCAAGGATGAAGCGATCCGTGTATTTACCACCCGCCCTGACACGCTGTTTGGTGCAACGTTCATGAGCCTGGCCCCTGAACATCCTCTAGCGCTCGCAATCACATCGTCAAAACGTCGGCCGGAGGTTGAAGCTTTTATTAAAAAGGTTCAGGTTATGGACCAGTCTCAGCGAACCAAAGACGATTACGAGAAGGAAGGGGTTTTTACCGGGACTTATTGTATCAATCCGGTCAACGGCGCCAGGATGCCTGTTTACCTGGCAAATTTCGTCCTCATGGGGTACGGCACTGGGGCAGTTATGGCTGTGCCGACACATGACCAGCGTGATTTCGAGTTCGCGCGCAAGTACGTATTGCCGATGCAGGTTGTGATTCAACCTGATGGTGGAGGACTGGATGCTGAAGTGATGACCGAGGCCTGGGAAGGCCCGGGCACCATGGTCAACTCTGGACAGTTCAACGGCCTTGATAATGATGCTGGCAAGGGGGCAATCACGTCTTACCTGGAAGCCCAGGGCTGGGGAAAGATGTCTGTCAACTACCGCCTGCGTGACTGGCTGGTATCAAGGCAGCGTTATTGGGGGACACCGATCCCAGTCATCTATTGTGCCGATTGCGGCGTTGTGCCGGTTCCAGACAAGGACCTGCCGGTCAAATTGCCCACAGATATCGAATTCACCGGCGAGGGAGGCAGCCCCTTGGCTGCTCTTGAGTCCTTTGTTGGCACCGTTTGCCCGCACTGTGGAAAATCAGCAAGACGTGAGACCGATACCTTTGATACGTTTGTCGAAAGTTCCTGGTACTTCCTGCGGTATGCCAGCCCGCATTGTTCTTCAGCCCCTATAGAGCCGTCGGCAGTAGGGTATTGGTTGCCTGTCGACCAGTATATCGGCGGCGTTGAGCATGCTGTCTTGCATCTTCTCTATGCCCGGTTCTGGACCAAGATCATGCGTGATTTGGGAATGATTGCCATCGATGAGCCTTTCGAAAACCTGCTGACGCAGGGGATGGTCTGTATGGAGACTCGCTCCTGTCCTGAACATGGCTGGCTTTATCCTGAAGAAGCTGAAGGTGGTCGTTGCTCACGTTGCCACTCCAATGTGGTCACAGGGCGCAACGAAAAAATGAGTAAGTCGAAGAAGAACGTGATCGACCCTGATGGCCTGATCAATCGATATGGTGCCGATACGGCCCGGCTCTTCACACTCTTTGCCTCCCCTCCGGAAAAAGATCTCGAATGGAACGATCAGGGGGTCGAGGGATGCTTTCGCTTCCTGAACAGGGTCTGGCGCTTGGTCGGCAGACAACCTGGCGATTATTGCTGATGCCGGTGAAGTCGATGCCGCAAGTTTACCACCGGATGCAAGAGATTTACGACGCCTTGTGCACCGAACAATCAAGAAGGTTACGGAAGATATTGACGGCAGCTTCCATTTCAATACGGCCATAGCCGCGGTCATGGAGCTGGTCAATGGAATCTCGGCTTTCCAGGGGAAGACCTCTGCGCCAGAAGTCGTGCGCGAGGCCGTCGAGACAGTTATCCGCTTACTGTCCCCTTTTGTTCCGCACATTTGTGCAGAGTTGTGGCAGACTCTTGGTCACGCCGACTCACTCGAGGCAAGAGGTTGGCCGGTCTGGGACGAAAATGCCCTGCTTGCGGATACATTGTTGATTGTGGTGCAGGTTAACGGTAAGGTCCGTGGTAAAGTGAGTGTACCTGCCGATGCTGATGATGAGGCTGTCAAGACAACGGCCTTGGCGGATGCCAATGTTCTGAGGTTTATTGAGGACAAGCCTGTTCGCAAGGTGATCGTTGTACCGGGTCGCCTTGTCAATGTCGTCGTGGGATAAAGCTCATGCGTATCATCGCTATGTTCATTCTTCTTTCTACTCACAGGGTGCGGTTACCACGCTCCCGCTTCTTCTGATCATTGGGTCGGTGGCGATGCCCGCAACCTCTACATCGATCTATTTGTCAATCAGACGTCGGAACCCTATCTGGAGAATTACATGACCGATGCCATGGTTGCTGAACTTTCCAGATCTAGGCTGGTCAAGTTGACTGAAAATCCTGAACTGGCAGAAGTTTTTCTGGCCGGCGAGGTAAAGGACTTCACCAGTACTGCTCTTGCCTACGGTTCAACAGATCGCATTACTGATTATCGGGCCACCATGACTATTGCCGCACGTCTGGTTCGTAAAGGGAATAGCGAAATTCTATGGCAGGGGAGCCTGCACGCGCAATGAAGATTATCTGGCCACAGTCAATAAGAACCTGCAACTCGAGGGTGAGCGTTTGGCTGCCCGCCAGGCTGCCCAGCGGCTTGCGGAAGATATCTACGCCAGCCTCTTGAACGGTTTCTGAATCGTTTACGACCATGTCATTGCGTGAGTTGCGAAATATCATCAAGGCCGGATCCGTCCCCGGTCTGATTTTACTTTATGGTCAGGAATCTTTCTTTATCGAAGAGGGCTTGCAGGCCATACTTAACGCTACAGTTCTTCCTGAAAACCGTGATTTCAACCTGACCCGTTTCCATGGGCGTGATTTCAAGGCTGTTGAAGTTGTCGATCAGGCCAGAACCTATCCTGTTTTTTCCGCGCGCCGTCTTGTTATCATCAAACATATACATGAAGCGTCAGCAGATCAGCTTGATGGTTTGCTGTCTTATATCGAAGACCCGGTTCCTGAAACTGTGCTGTTGATGACAGCAGAAAAAATAGATGCACGCCGCAAGATTTATCAAGTGCTTAAAAAAAATGGGGCAGTCTACGAATTCAAGAAGATCTATGACAACCAGTTGCCTTCATTTGTGCGTGATCTTGCCAAAAGCAACAATGTGACTTTCACCGGAGGGGGGCTCAAGCTTTTCTGTAAAAGAGTCGGGACCAATCTGGTCGAAGTGCAGGGCGAATTGGAAAAGCTCGTCGGCTACCTGGGTGAACGTGACCTCGCCGATGAGAACGATGTCGCTGCAATCGTTTCTGATACCCGCGTTGAGAGTGTGTTTGATTTGACCGATGCTTTAGGCCAGGGGGACTGCTCGACCGCCCTGCATCTCCTTGACCGGCTCCTGGCAGAAGGACAGGCACCGTTGATGGTGCTGGCCATGATGACAAGACATTTTCGACAGATGTGGAAACTCAGCGAATTGATGGCCAAAAAAACACCTCAGAACGACTTGCCGAAGCTGGTTGGCGTCAGCCCATTTTTTCTCAAAGGGTTGATGCAGCAGGCCGGCAGGTTTAACAGCCAACATTACCGCCACGTGTTCAACCTGTTTTTGATGACGGATCTGGCACTGAAATCCTCAGGCAGTGAACCGAAGATGCATATGGAGAAACTGGCCCTCGAGATTGCAGCCCTGGGTAAAATGTAAAAAAGGGGAGCTGCCTGCTACAGGCACTCCCCTTGATAAGTGTAACTCCAAAAGTTTTTTATTCGGTGGCTTCTGTCGTGTTGACCAGTTTTGCCAGGCGGCCGATTTTACGGCTTGCCGTCGCTTTGTGGATGACGCCCTTGCTGGCAGCCTTGTCGATGTAAGGAACAGCTTTTTCAAGGACAGCTTTTGCGGTCTCCATGTCACCATCGGCAATGGCTATGCGAAGTTTCTTAACATAGCTACGCATGGTGGAGCGAATATGGGTATTGCGGGCATTGCGGATTTTGCTTTGACGATTACGTTTTTCTGCTGATTTGTGATTTGCCACTGTTATTTCCTCCGGTGCTGTTTCTTACATGTGATTTTATTATAGCGTCAGTTTTATAACATTCGGCGAAGGCTCAGTCAAGATAAAAAGATTCCAATCTATAAAAAAATAGCGTTTAATTTAAATATGTTATGAATATTGAAATAAGGATTAATAAATAATAATGTGTAAGCGCGGGCGAAAATAACATGTCTAAAGCGAACCTGGAAAAGAAAAAAATCGCCAGGGCGGCCGGAATCCTCACCATGGCAACCATGGCAAGCCGGGTTGCTGGCTTGTTGCGTGATGTGGTTGTCGCTGCGGTATTCGGTGCCGGGATGGTGACTGATGCTTTCTTTGTCGCTTTTACTATCCCCAATCTTTTGCGGAGATTTTTTGCCGAAGGGTCTCTTACCGCCGCTTTTGTGCCAACGTTTACTGATGTTTTGCAACGTGAAGGTGCTGAAGAGGCTCGCCAGGTTGTTCGTATCTGTTGGACGCTGCTGTTACTGGTGTTGGCCTGCGTAACCCTGGTCGGTGTGCTTGCCTCACCTTGGCTGGTCAAAGCCGTTGGCTATGGTTTTATCGGTAATGCCGGGAAATTGGCACTGACGGATTTGCTCAACAGGCTGATGTTCCCATATATCTTTTTTGTCAGTCTGGTCGCTCTGTTCGCCGGAGTGCTAAATGTTTCCGGGCACTTCCTGCTGCCAGCTTTGTCCCCGGTCCTTTTGAATCTTGCCATGATCGCTTCAGCTCTCGTTTTGGCCCCAAGATTGGAACAACCGATCACTGCACTGGCCTGCGGAGTCCTTGTCGGAGGAGTGGCTCAGTTTGCCATGCAAATCCCCGTACTCTATCGGCACGGTTTTGACCTGCGCTTGGATTTCAATTTCCGTCACACGGCTGTTGTCAGGGTGGCCCGACTCATGCTGCCGGGAATCCTCGGAGTCGCCATCTATCAAATCAATGTCGTGGTTACGCGCCTGCTCGCGTCGTTCCTGCAAGAAGGGAGTGTCTCGTGGCTTTACTACGGTCAACGCTTGTTTGAGTTCCCCCAGGGCGTTTTCATCGTCTCCCTCGCTCAGGCGGTCTTGCCGACCATGAGCCGACAGGCTGTGGTCGACGACCAGCCAGGTTTTCGTGAGTCGCTGCGGTTTGCCCTGGTTCTGATCCTGCTGGTGACCATACCGGCGGCATTGGGACTCATCCTTTGCAGCCAGGCGGTGTACAGCCTCTTCTTCATGCGTGGAAACTTTAGTGCCTTTGATGTCTCTCAGGCCGCTCTCGCTTTGACCTGGTACGCCCCCGGGTTGCTCTTCGTTGGCATCAGCCGGGTTGTCGTGCCGTCATTTTATGCAATGAAAGACACCCGCACCCCGGTATTGGTCTCTTTCTGGACACTTCTGGTCAACGTCACTGCTGGTCTTCTCCTGATGAGAATCATGGGACATGCCGGGTTGGCACTTGCCTTGACAATCTCATCGATATTTAATGCCATCGTGCTCATGCTGCTGCTTGCACGGCGACTGGGAGACCTTGGCCTTGCCTTAATATGGCGAACCTTTGTCTGCATGCTTCCAGGCCTCACTGCAATGGCCTTCATCGTAATATTGATCATCAACCAGGTCGACTGGTTGACTCCAGGGAGTTTCGGTGTACGTTTTGTGCTGCTCGGTGTAGCCGTTGTCGCCGGAGGTTTGGTATATTTTGCCAGCCTATGGTTATTTGGTATCAATGAGATGCGCCAGGCCTGGGCCATTGTCTTGAACAGGTTTTCACGTCCTTTACGAAAAGGCTGACAGATGACAAACATATTGTGGAATATGATATCATGCGAGCAGGGAGCCGTTGCTATCGTAGTCAGGGGGGACGCTCTGCTCAGAGTATGCTTTAAGCGCTCTTCTCAAGATGTTGCAGCTGAAATCAAGCGGTTGCATCCGACGGCAAAACAAGCTTCTGTGCCGTTGATCGAGAATTGGTTGGATCAATTGAGGGAATATTTTGTCGGTGAACGCCAGTTTTTTTCTGTGCAGTTTGCGGATGTAGCCCTCTCTGATTTTGCTCGTAAAGTTCATCTGGCGTTGGGTGAAGTGCCCTTCGGACAGGTTGTCACCTATGGTGAACTGGCCGCAAAAGTTGGTTCGCCGATGGCGGCCCGAGCTGTTGGCAGGGTCATGTCATCTAACCCTTTTCCCTTGTTTGTGCCATGCCACCGTGTTGTTAATGCCGATGGCAGTATAGGCCAGTATTCTTCTGGCGATGGTACCACGACCAAGGCTTGGCTGATTAATTTTGAGAATAATTGCGCTGTAAAAAGTAACTCCAAACCCTGACCCGACCGGTAGCGGATTGCTGAAAATCCATGCGGACAGCCAATGGTTTAATCTGAACACAGTGACCTCAGCCATGAGACGATACCTTTCCAGGTCAATTTTGCTTGCCAGTCTTTTGCTCTTGAGTGGCTGCAATGATGGTGCGTATCTGTGGCAATGCGCCGTGGGGCAGTGGACCCTGTTATCACGCGCCAGGCCGATCGACGAAATTCTCGAACATGAGACTGAGCCGCAGGCCGTTCGTGAACAACTGTCCAAAGTTGTCATGATGCGCGAGTTTGCTGTTGTCTCGCTGCATCTGCCTGATACCGGAAGTTACCGTAAATATGCCGACCTCGGCCGCCCCTACGCAGTCTGGAACCTGGTTGTTGCCCCCGAGCTCTCTCTCGAACTGAAGCAGTGGTGTTATCCTATCGCCGGCTGCGTGACCTATCATGGTTATTTTGATGAAGCGGCGGCACGGACTGCGGCCCAGGATTTCTCTGCCCGTGGTTTTGACGTGGATGTCTACGGTGTCCAGGCCTACTCAACGCTCAACTGGTTTGATGACCCGGTCCTGAATACTTTTCTGACCAATGATGACATTCGGCTTGCAGCACTGCTCTTTCATGAAATGGCGCATCAGGTCATTTACGTCCCAAACGATACTCCTTTTAACGAGTCGTTTGCCAAAACGGTAGAAATGGAAGGGCTGCGTCGCTGGCTGCAACATTCCGGTACAGACGAACTCTGGCAAGCTTATCTCCTCCGTGAAGAGCGATCGGCAACGTTTTACAAACTGCTCATTCAAACCCGTACTGATCTGGCCAAAATTTACGCGTCCACTATGGAGGATGAAAAAAAACGCCTTGCCAAGACGGAGCGATTGCAACAGTCTTTTGACGACTACGAGTCTCTAAAGGCCAGTTGGAGCGGCTTCAAGGGGTTTGATGCGTGGATGCAGCGTGGCCTGAATAACGCTCGTTTATCTTCCGTTGCGACCTATTTTGACCTGGTTCCCGCCTTCCAGTCTTTATTGCGTCAGGCTGATGACGACCTGGAGAAATTTTATGCTGAAGCAAAGATCCTTGGTGAGCTCTCTGCAGAGGATCGGCTGGCAAAGTTGAAATCGTTGTCACCCGCTTCAAAGGTTGCACTCAACCTGCCGCAATAATTTCTTACCACTTATCTTGCCCCTCCGGGCTCAACTTCCCTTTGACCAGTAATTTTTTAAGCATGAGAAGGTAATTTATTTACGATGCAAATGTTTGTTCATTACTGTTGAGTTCGTAACCCTTGTTTGTATAATTGATCATATTTTTTTACCCGGACATGGTTTTGTGGGGGACTTGATGCTTGGTGCAATTGCCGGGGACATTATCGGCTCGAGGTTTGAACATGCCGGGATCAAGAGCAAGAACTTCGAATTATTCAACCACCAAAGCATTTTTACCGACGATACGGTTCACACCATCGCCGTAGCGGACAGCCTGCTGCATAATGTCCCTTATCAGTGCAAATACCGCGAGTATTTCCACTCCTATCCCACCGCCGGTTATGGCCGGCGCTTCCGGCGCTGGGCCGAATCACCTGACCCGGTCCCCTATGGCAGCTACGGCAATGGCTCAGCCATGCGAGTCAGCCCGATCGCCTGGTATTATGACTCTCTGGACGATGTTCTCACAGAAGCACTACACAGTGCGGAGATAACCCACAACCATCCGGAGGGCATCAAGGGCGCCCAGGCAGTTGCTGCTGCAATTTATCTGGCGCGCACAGGGACCGACAAGGAGGGCATCAGGAAGTATACGGAAAAGCAGTTTAACTATGATCTTTCTTCCTCTATCGATGTCATCAGACCTGATTACACTTACGAAGTCTCCTGCCAGTCGTCGGTGCCGCAGGCCATTACGGCGTTTCTTGATTCGATTGATTTCGAGGATGCTATACGCAATGCGGTTTCTCTTGGAGGGGACAGTGATACCCAGGCGTGCATTGCCGGTAGTATTGCGGAAGCATATTATGGAGAGGTGCCGGTGCAGATCGCTCAGGAGACGCTCAAGCGATTGGATGACCTGCTGACAAATATCTACACCAAATTCATCGCCAGCAGGGTTGATGGGTCATCCCGCATGCACAGGAATGAACGTTAATGTTGGCCTGAAAGAGCAGGCTGCAGATATGGTTGCAGCCTGTCATGTTCAAGGTTCTGCTCAGTCCCCCAGGCCAAGAAGTCGGCCCACCCGTCACGCTTTCTTCAACATCTTGTACCTGCCCCCACTTGTCCTGTTTCCCCGGAAGTTTTGCCGCCATCCCTTTGGAAAGTTGAAAGACGACAGGGTGATTTGTTTCTGGTCCTTGTCTGACATTGGTGTTGTCACCAGTGACCACCATACCCGGTGTATTGCTCAGGAAAGAACGATCCACCCAACCGCTACGGCCGCGGTCGTCCTTGACTTTGTATCAATCCAGGCCCTTTTCGATGATGATCAAAGGGGAGTAGATTGGTTGGGGTTGCAACAATAGCAGACCCCATCGCATGCGGTGCCGAACGCATCTCAGTACCGGAAAAAATGACGGACAAGATCTCCTACAGGGATATGGTTGGAGTCAAACACAATACAAGAAAGATGACCTGTAATTTAAGATACATAGATTTCCACAGGTGGGTAAAATGAAGTTATATTGACGACGGCTTATGATCGTGTCCAGTTGAAAAAGGTAAATTTTTCAAACAGGGGGGAGCTGACAGCTAGTTCTCATGGTTCAATGTTCGGAAACAACACTTGAACTGGCGTTTTGGAATCATATATTTTATCCTTCTTGTGAAATCCAATGACAACTCGAAACTGGAGGTGGACAATGCTGGTATTGAATGATGCGATTGAGACGTCAGCGCTCATTCGAGCTGCTGAAGCACTCTGTGTTGCTGCACGTACTGCTCCGAAAGGCAAGGGCAAAGACCTGCTGGTGACCGCGTTGGTTACGGGGGAGGATAAGGCCCGTTTGCAGGAGCAGATGAAACTCGTCGGCGAGCGGGACGGGGTCTCGTTTTTCCTTCGCGATGCAGACAATCTCGTACATGCTCCGGTCGTTGTGCTGATCGGTACCCGCAAGGAACCGCTGAAGATCCCTGCCTGCGGGTATTGCGGGTTCACCGATTGTGATGCCATGACTGATGCCGGTGGCACCTGCTCATTCAATACCGGAGACCTGGGCATCGCCGTCGGTTCTGCTGCCGCACTGGCTGCTGATTTCCGCATTGATAACCGGATCATGTATACAGCAGGGAAGGCTGCGGTCGAACTCGGCCTGCTGGGCAAGGATGTGAAAATCGCCTACGGCATCCCTCTCGCCGCGAAAGGCAAGAATCCTTTCTTTGACAGGGGCTAGCAGGCGAATATACTTGTGCTCGTTGCGGTGCATGAACGCAACTCTGCTGTGTCACGTCTTGGAATGTCGGCATGGATGAATTGTTTGATATAGTGTCCGATGATGATGTTGTCATCGGTCAGGCATCAAGAACAATGTGCCACGGGAATCCAGGGCTGATTCACCGCGCTGTACATGTCCTGGTCTTCAACCCACGCGGGGAACTCCTGCTGCAGCAACGTTCGATTCTCAAAGATATCCAGCCTGGCAAATGGGATACGAGCGTAGGCGGACATCTTGAAGTAGGGGAGTCGTATATCGCTGCCGCCCACAGAGAGATGGCTGAGGAACTCGGCCTCTCGGGGCTGCCGCTTACGTTTCTCTATCATTCGAAGATCAGAAACCTTGTCGAATCGGAAAATATTGCAACCTATCTGACTGTAAACGCTCGTGACATTATCCATGACACTAAGGAGATATCAGCAGTGCGTTTCTGGTCTCATGCCGAAATCGACGCTGCCTTGGGGCAGGAAATCTTTACGCCGAACTTCGAAGAGGAATGGCGCATGCTGCAGGAATTTTCCTGCCGATATCTCGCAGATGGACCGACCGGCCTTGGGCTATGTTCCGGGGCGACTTTCCCTGATCTTTGGCAGCAGTTGAACCAGGATCTGCCGACGTCAATATAGTTTGCGCACAAAAAGTCGGCAAACGTGTGTGGCGTTGCTAGTTTTGTGTGCACGCTATTCGCCCCTCGTGTAGACTGATGACATCAGCATGATCGAGGCTTGGCATGAAAAGCTCTGTAAATTGAAGGGTTAACTGAGTTTGCAGGGGAGTCCCATATTTAGGCAAGCAATTTGCTATTGTTCACAGGACGTGGCCTATAAGTCGTTGTCCTGTAAAGACGGTACCTGATAATAAATTGACAGAGGAGCACTATCATGAGGAAAGTCGAAGCCATCATTAAGCCCTTCAAACTGGATGAGGTCAAAGAAGCCTTGAATGAGGTCGGCATCCAGGGGATAACGGTCAGTGAAGTCAAAGGGTTTGGCCGTCAGAAGGGGCACACAGAATTGTACCGTGGCGCTGAATACGTGGTCGATTTTATCCCCAAGATCAAGATGGAAATTATCGTTTCCGACGAGATGGCCGCCAAGGTGGTCGAGGTGATCGGCGAAGCCGCCAAAACCGGTCGTATCGGTGACGGTAAAATTTTTGTTACCCAGGTTGATGAAGTCGTCCGGATTCGTACGGGTGAAACGGGTGATGATGCCCTTTAAACTCAATGGTCGTACCAGTTAGTTGATATCAATAAGACATCAAAAGGAGAAGGAAAAAGATGACCCCACAAGAAGTAGTCAAGTTTTCCAAAGACAACGATTGCAAGATGGTCGATTACAAATTTCTCGACTTCGTTGGTATCTGGCAGCATTTTGCCACGCCGATCGGAGAATTCAGCGAGGATACCTTCGAAGAAGGGATCGGTTTCGACGGTTCCTCGATCCGCGGCTGGCAGCCGATACACAACTCGGACATGCTGATCATGCCTGATCCCAGCACAGCCAAGATCGACCCCTTCGTCAAGATTCCGACCCTCAGCCTGATCTGCAACATCATCGACCCGATCACCAAGGAAGGCTATACCCGCGACCCGCGCTTCATCGCTCAGAAAGCGGAGGCCTACCTCAAGTCAACCGGCATCGCTGACGCCGCTTATTTTGGCCCTGAGCCGGAATTTTTCATCTTCGATGATGTCCGCTACGCGTCCAGCGCCAATGAGTCCTTCTACTCGGTCGACTCGATCGAAGGCACTTGGAACACCGGCCGTGAAGAGTTCCCGAACCTCGGCTACAAACCACGCCATAAGGAAGGTTACTTCCCTTGCGCTCCGACCGACTCCATGGTCGATCTGCGCAACGAGATGGTCGAAGTCTTGCAGAGCGTCGGCATGACGATCGAAGCCGTGCATCATGAAGTTGCCACCGGCGGCCAGTGCGAAATCGACATGCGTTTCGACTCGCTGCTCAAAATGGGCGACACCCTGCAGTGGTTCAAGTACATCATCAAGAACGTCGCCATCCAGAACGGCAAAACCGTGACCTTCATGCCGAAGCCGATTTTCGGTGACAACGGCTCCGGGATGCACTGCCACCAGTCGATCTGGAAAGACGGCGTCAACCTCTTTGCCGGCGACGGCTACGGCGGCCTTTCGAAAACGGCCATGTACTATATCGGCGGTATTATGAAACACGCCAAGGCCTTATGTGCGTTCACCAACCCGACCACCAACTCTTACAAGCGCCTGGTCCCTGGCTACGAAGCTCCAGTCAACCTGGCCTACTCGAACCGTAACCGTTCCGCATCACTGCGTATCCCGGTGACCGACAACCCGAAGTCGAAGCGCGTTGAATACCGTACGCCTGACCCGAGCTGCAACGGGTACCTTGCTTTTGCCGCCCAGTTGATGGCGGGCCTCGATGGCATCGCAAACAAGATCGATCCGGGCGAGCCGCTCGACAAAGATATCTACGGCCTTTCTCCAGAAGAACTGAAAGACATCCCGAGTGTCGCCGGTACCCTGAACGAAGCTCTTGACGCTCTGGAAGCCGATCACGACTTCCTGCTCAAAGGCGACGTCTTTACCAAGGACGTGATCGATATGTGGCTCTCCTACAAGCGTGAGTCCGAAGTCGACGTGACGCGTATGCGTCCGACTCCGGTCGAATTCGCCCTTTACTTCGACTGTTAAGTCAAAATAGAGTCTTTGCCAGACAACAAAAGCCCCCGGAATGTTCCGGGGGCTTTTGTATTTTGATCCACTGATTGCGGAATTGGCAGTTCTCTCTAAAGCAATGTTGCTACAAAGCATTCCCGGAGATATACGCCTTGACCTTTTCGGTTTTTGCTTCGATGGTTTCGCAGCGCCGCTCACGCTCCTCAAGGCCGTTCAAGCTCACCGGTCTGTCAGGATCCTTGCCGATGGCCTGGTTGACGGCTTCCGGGAACTTGGCCGGATGGGCCGTGGCCAGGCAAATGACCGGATATTCACCGCCTGCCAGTTCCTTGCCGGCCTTGACCCCGGTGGCTGTATGTGGATCAAGGACATAACCTGCAGTTGCATGGAACTCGCGAATCGTCGCCAGGGTCTGCTCGTTATCGACAGAGGCTGACAAAAAGACCTCGCCGACGGCAGCGATCTGCTCATCGCTGAATGCGAGTTTTCCTGTGTTGGCGAACTCCTGCATGGCTGCTGCAAGATGCGCTGAATCTTCTTTGAAAAGATAAAAGAGGTAGCGTTCCAGGTTGCTGGCATTCTGAATGTCCATTGAGGGTGAGAAGGTCGGGTGGACATCGCCAATGGAATAGTCGCCAGTGTTGACGAAGCGCGCAAGGATGTTGTTGGCGTTGGTGGCAAGGACCAGTTTCTCGATGGGCAGGCCCATCCTCATGGCAATGTAGCCTGCGAAAATATCACCGAAATTGCCGGTCGGCACAGAAAAATAAACCTTGTTGGCGCCGGTCAGTTTGCGGACCTGTCCCCACGCGTAAAAGTAATAGACCACTTGGGCAAGGACCCGGGCCCAGTTGATCGAATTGACGGCGCCAAGAGCGTATTTTTTCTTAAATTCCAGGTCACCGAAGGTCTCCTTGACGATCTGCTGACCGTCATCGAAGGTCCCTTTGATGGCCAGGTTGAAGACGTTGGTATCCGTGACCGTGGTCATCTGCAGTTCCTGCACCAGTGAGACTTTCTTGTGCGGATGAAGAATGAAGATGTTGATGTTTTTCTTGCCGCGCACGCCGTAAATGGCTGCGCTGCCCGTATCCCCGGAGGTGGCTCCGAGAATATTCATGTGATCGCCGGATTCAGCAAGCAGATATTCAAAGAGATTGCCGAGAAACTGCAGCGCAACATCCTTGAAGGCGAGGGTGGGACCATGAAAGAGTTCCAGAATAAACAGGCCGTCCTGGTGCACAACCGGAGTGATCTCACGGTGGCTAAAGCTGGCATAGGAACGGTCGATCATGTCCTTCAGGGCTGCGGAAGGGATGTCCTCGATAAAATAGCTCATGACATGGAAGGCGAGCTCAGGGTAAGCCAGCTTGCTCAGTGCCTCAAGATCGCCCGGGGTGAGGCGTGGAATGGTCTCAGGCAGCAGCAACCCTCCATCTTCTGCCAGCCCCATCATAACGGCCTGTTTGAATGGAATATCCTGGATCTGCCCACGGGTGCTTTGATATTTCATCTGCTCACTTCCTTAACTAGTTTGGTGGGCCGGCATTTTAGCAGGAGATGCTCTCCCAGGGAAGGACAAATGATGTTCGTGGCGCGTGGTGCCAAGTGTGTAAAAAAACGCTGCTAATATATGCACAAAGGGCCTCCCCGCTGGGGAGGCCCTTTGTATGCTACGTGCCAGGTGTGACGTTAATTGTGGCTGACGGCATATTCCTGGGCGTCGACAACCGCGACTGCTGACATGTTGACGATGTCGGCAACAGCATCACCACGTTGCAGGACGTGCACCGGTTTTTTCATCCCCATGAGGATCGGGCCGATCTGCTCTGCGCCACCAAGTTTGTGCAGCAGCTTGTAGGCAATATTACCGGACTGCAGGTCCGGGAAGATGAAGACGTTGGCATCTCCCTTGAGTTTGGAGAAGGGGTATTGCTTTTCTACCAACTCCGGGTCGAGGGCGACGTTCGCCTGGATTTCGCCATCGACGATAAGGTCGGGAGCCTGGGCTTTGACCAATGCGGTTGCGCGTTTGACCTTGACGGTCAGCGGGTGCTCCGCGCTGCCAAAGTTGGAAAATGAAAGCATTGCAACCTTCGGCTCAAAATCGAACTGTCTGGCTTTGTGTGCCGTCAATATAGCTGTTTCTGCCAGCTCTTCAGGGGTCGGTTCAATGTCCACAGTCGTGTCGGCAAAAAAGACAGCTTCCTTCTTGGTGACCATCATGTACATGCCGTGAACCTTGGACAGTCCTTCGCGCTTGCCAATCACCTCGAGGGCCGGGCGGATGGTTTCCGGGTAGTGATGGTTGATCCCCGAAAGGAGGGTGTCGGCATCGCCCTTGAGTACCATCATCGAACCGAAGTGGTTGCGGCTCTTGCGCATGGTGCGGCGTGCTTCGGCGAGGGTCACGCCCTTGCGTTGGCGCATGGTGAAGAATTCCGTGGTGTAGCTCTCGACGATGTCGCTCTTGTTCGGGTCGATGATGGTCATTCCGCTCAGGTCGACATTCAACGTGGCCGCATTGGCCCTGATCTCTGCCTCGTCACCGAGCAGGATCGGCTTGGCGATCCCTTCGTCGACCAGTATCTGGCTGGCGCGCAGAATCTTTTCCTCTTCTCCTTCGGGGAAGACAATCCGTTTCGGACAGGTTTTTGCCTTGTTGATCAGGTTGCGCATGATCGATTTGGAACGGCCTTGCAGCGCTTCTAGCTGCTCTTTGTACTTGGCCATGTCGGCGATCGGTCGGCGGGCAACGCCGCTGTCCATGGCCGCCTGTGCTACAGCCGGGGCAACGTGCAGCAGGACGCGCGGATCGAATGGCTTGGGAATGATATATTCGCGACCGAACTTGATCACCTCTCCGCCATAGGCCTTACGAACTGAATCGGGGACATCCTCTTTCGCCAATTCGGCAAGGGCTTTGACCGCTGCCAACTTCATTTCGTCGTTGATTGCGCTGGCGTGCGTATCCAGTGCACCGCGGAACAGGAAGGGGAAGCACAGGACGTTGTTGACCTGGTTGTTGTAGTCAGAACGGCCGGTACCGATAATAACGTCGTCACGGACGGCCTTGGCCTCCGGTGGAGTGATTTCAGGGTCGGGGTTGGCCATGGCGAAAACGATCGGGTCCTTGGCCATGGAACGTAGCATCTCGGCCGTTAGAGCCCCTTTCGCGGAGACGCCGAAGAAGATGTCGGCATCCACCATGGCGTCTTCAAGAGTACGTGCTTCGGTCTCGGCGGCCAGGCGCTCCTTGTAGTCGTTCATCCCTTCAGTGCGGCCCTTGTAGATAACGCCCTTGGTGTCGCAGAGGATGACATTGTTCTTATCAATACCCATGGTGATGGCGAGGTTGGCGCAGGCTATCCCTGCCGCACCGGCACCGTTGACGACGATCTTGGCGTCGTAAATATTCTTTCCGGTCAGTTCGAGGGCGTTGATCATGCCGGCGGCAGAGATGATGGCCGTGCCGTGCTGGTCATCGTGGAAGACCGGGATGTTCATGATCTTCTTCAGCTCTTCCTCGATATAGAAACACTCGGGCCCCTTGATGTCTTCAAGGTTGATGCCGCCGAAAGTCGGTTCAAGCAGCTTGACGGTACGAATGATTTCATCGGAGTCCTTGGTGTTGAGCTCGATGTCGAATACATCGACATCAGCGAAGCTCTTGAACAAAACGCCTTTCCCTTCCATGACCGGCTTGCCGGCCAGGGCGCCGATATCGCCGAGGCCGAGGACCGCCGTGCCGTTCGATACGACGGCTACCAGGTTCCCTTTTGCCGTATATTTGTAGGCGTCATCCGGGTTCTTTTCGATTTCCAAGCAGGGTTCAGCAACCCCCGGGCTGTAAGCGAGAGCGAGGTCCCTGCTCGTTGCACATGGTTTGGTGGTGATGACCTCAATTTTACCTTTGCGCCCCATTGAATGGTAATCGAGCGCTTCCTGACGTTTTGACATGTTGTGTGTCCTCCCTGGCTTGTTGCCGAAGCCAATTGTTATTCTGGTTTTTTGTCTAAGTAAAAATATTTAGCAATAATAAAAAGCTTAGATAATGCTCATAGCCTTGTTTTGTCAAGAAAAAACAGCTCCGAGCGGCCAAAAGAGCACAATTTATACAGCAATGCTGATGCCAATGTGCCTATATTTAAAAAATGACTTTGAACCCTCTAAAAAATATCGCTTATATGAAAAGCGTCAAGGGGTTTCTTTGGTAAATTCGTTGTTGCGACGAGATAAATATGGCTGAAATTAGCCAGGGTGGGCTGATATTAAACGTTTTTTCGGAATAATTGACAGTAAGGACTTCAGGCGATACTGAAGGAGGCGTATACTGATCCCAGACTTTTGTTTAAGGATGATTGCGAGATGAAGGCTTCCGTCGGCGTTTCAATCAGAATAGGCGTTCTTGCAGATACGCATTTGCCTGCTACGGAAGATGCCCAGAAGTATCTGCGCTCTCTGGTTGATGATGTCCTTGCCCCGGTTGACATGATTTTGCACGCCGGCGACTTGGTCGTCCCCGATCTCCTTGATGTCTTCGACGATTATCCACTGCATGCCGTGCGCGGCAACATGGATCCGGCGATTCCTGGCGTGCCCATTAAAAAAATCATTAACGTCGGCGGCTTCACAATCGGTATGATTCACGGGTGGGGCCCGCCGGATGGCTTAGAAGAGCGAATTCTCGGCGAGTTCTCTTCGGTTTCATTGGATTGTCTGGTCTATGGGCATAGTCACTCCCCCGCATGTCATCGGCGTGATGGCATCCTGTATTTTCAACCCGGGGAGTTCAACGGATCGACGCAGGATGGCCTATCACAGTGTCGGTTTGCTGGAGATAGGTGACGATCTCCGCGGGACGATCCTCCGGCTCGACTAAAGTATAAGACAGGCTGATTCAGAAGGGAGGCATTTAATGGAGCGCTTGTGGGCCCCGTGGCGGCTTGAATATATCCAGAGTCCCGAACAAGAGGGCTGCATATTCTGTGTCGGTGACGATCCTGCCGATGATCAAGCCCGCCTCGTCGTGACTCGTGGAGCGCAGAGCTATGTGATCATGAATCGTTATCCGTACTCAAACGGCCACCTGATGCTTTCCCCTTACCGGCATTTAGCCGATTTTGCCAAACTGGACGAAGATGAAATCCTTGAAATGCATCAGTTATTGGTCCTGAGTCAGAGAGCTTTACGTGATGTCTGTGCGGCCCAGGGATTCAATGTGGGCTGGAATATCGGACAGGTTGCCGGTGCTGGTATTGCCGATCATCTACACATGCATATAGTGCCGCGGTGGGCCGGAGACAGCAATTTCATGCCTGTTCTCGCCGACACCAGAGTGATCCCGCAGCACATTGAGAAAACCTACACGTTACTTGTAGACGCTTTTTCCGGGTATTGATGTAACATGGTGTCAGGGTTTTCATTGTAATCCTTTATGAAAACTAATAAAATCACGCAGTGACGAGATCTATGCTGACTTGCAATACTTTAATTGAACCGTTTCTGACTGAAACGCTCTTGGAGTTCTGATCGATATGTGGCTTGTTATTCAAAAAGGCGGATACCTCATGTATCCGATCGCCCTTTGTTCCATCTTTGCGCTCGGTATTTTTCTGGAGCGTCTCTGGACTTACATCAAGGTCCGGCAGGCTTTCAGGGATCTAGCGCACCAGGTCGAACCGCTGGTTGCCAAAAAACGCCTGGAAGAAGCCATTACCACCTGTCATAAATCCCAGTCCCCTTTGGCCCAGGTCTTTCTCGCGGCCCTGCGTGTGGCAGGTCGCAGCCGTGAGCAGATCAAGGCTATTGTTGAAGAAACCGGTCGTCGCGAAGCCGCTCCCCTGCAGCGATTTTTAGGGCTCTTGGGGACGATCGCAACCATTTCCCCTCTGTTAGGCCTGCTTGGCACAGTGCTCGGTATGATCCGGGCCTTCAACGTCATTGCCAGCCAGGGAATGGGGACTCCGGCGACCCTGGGTGGGGGTATCTCTGAAGCGCTGATAACGACCGCGGCAGGCATGACTGTTGCCATCCCGGTCATTCTGGCCCACCGCTATCTGACCAGTCGCCTGGATCGCTTGATTATTGAAATGGAAGAATATTCTCTCCGTCTGGTTGATCTGCTGGGTGAATAAATGAGTTTCCTGCGCAAGCCTGAAGATGAACCGCGTATCGACCTGACGCCAATGGTCGATGTGGTTTTTCTTTTGTTGATTTTCTTCATGATTTCTACAACTTTCGTTGAAAGTCCCGGTATTTCCATTAAGCTCCCGGAGTCTTCTGCACAAACGATCGACCGCGAACCGAAAGAGATTAAGGTCTACCTCTCCCGCGAAGGAGACATCTACTATGGCGAACGCAAGATCACGCTTGATGATTTCAGGGGTCTGCTCGCCGAACATCAATCTGAAGCCGAACGTACGACCGTGCTGCTGCTCGCTGACCAGGAGTCGCGGCACGGCAAAGTTGTCACTTTGATGGATCTCGCTAGGGACGCCGGCTATGTCAAGCTGGCCATAGCGACCGAACAACGCAAGAAGTAGTCGCCAATGAGGGGTGTTCGTGAAGCGCACTATTGCCATACTTACCGGAGGAGGGGACTGCCCCGGGCTTAATGCCGTCATACGTGGCGTTGTCCGCAGCGCCGTGTTGTCGCGGGGCTGGCGGGTTATCGGCATTGAAGACGGTTTTGACGGCCTGGTCGGAGAGCCACGCTGGCGCGAGTTGACCCTTGACTCTGTGCGCGGCATTCTGCCGCGCGGCGGTACGATCCTTGGTACCAGTAATCGTGGCAACCCCCTCGCGTATCCGGTTGAGGAAAACGGGACGACGCGCCTGATTGATGTCTCCGCAGACGTTGTCGGCAATTTTCAATCCCTAGGGGCCGATGCGCTGATCGCGGTTGGCGGCGACGGAACCCTCAAGATTGCCAGGGCGCTGCAGGAGAAGGGGATACCGATGGTGGGCGTACCGAAAACGATCGACAATGATCTGCGCGGCACGGATGTCACTTTTGGTTACAACACCGCAGTCGGCATTGTCACCGAGGCGCTGGATCGGTTGCATACGACTGCAGAGAGCCACCATCGGGTCATGGTTGTCGAAGTCATGGGCCGCGATGCCGGCTGGATCGCCCTCGAGTCCGGTCTCGCCGGCTCCGCAGATGTGATTCTAATCCCGGAAATCCCTTTCGATCTGGACGCTGTCTGCGAGGCGATTCAGCAACGCAAGATCCGCGGCAGCAAGTTCTCTATCGTGGTTGCGGCAGAGGGTGCTTTCCCGTTTGCCGGCCAGAAGGTCGTTAGAGTAAGCGAAGCTGAAAATCGCGGGGTTGAACGCCTGGGCGGAATCGGTGCTTTCGTGGCTGATGAAATTGCCCGGCGCATGCAGGTTGAAACCAGGGTCGTCGTGCTTGGACATGTCCAGCGTGGCGGCACGCCTTCTCCCTTCGACCGGATTCTCGGCTCCCGCTTTGGCGTCAAGGCGGTCGAACTGATTGAACAGGGCCGCTACGGACGCATGGTTTCGTTGCAGGGACGGCTGGTATGTGATGTGGATATCGTTGATGCGGTCGATTCTCTCAACCGTGTCGAGCCGGACGGTGATCTGGTCAGGGCCGCGGAGGCTCTGGGTATCATGCTTGGACGTTTCAGGCCTATTTGACGAAGGAGTCTAGTGGTGTCATTAAGCGAAATCCTTAAAGGCAACAGCGGTAAGCGTGAGATCACTTATGCCTGTCGGTGGCATGCTGCTGGGCGTAATGGCCCCGATCGGTTGGATTATCCTGCGCCTGATGTTGTTCTGGGAGAGCGGCAATTCGTTGTTCGACCAGGTGCTGCACGATATCTTGGGGATCGAACAGAACCGTTACATGTATGCCTATATGTGCGGCGGCACCATGATGGTCCTGGGTACCTGCGGGTTTTTTATCGGTCGGGCGTCGCAACAGATTCATGACCGCGCCGTAAAGCTCGATATCCTCAACAGTGAGATTGCCGAACAGAAAAGTAATTTTGAACGCCGCTTCACCGAACTCGACCACAGCATCAAAAATTTCCACACCATAAATGCCGAACTCCAGAAGACGGTTGATCGCCAGGAAATCCTGCGTTTGACTGCCGATGGGCTGCACGAGGTCATCGGTTTTGATCGGGTCAACGTCCTGATCGTGGGTGAAGACCGCAAGCAACTTCACTTCGCGGCTTGTCGGGGTGTCAATATGGATGACGCTGATATGACGATCAAGTTGCCTCTCGACGAACGGGCCGGTTGTCTTTTCAAGTCAATCAGTGATCGCCAGGTCATGCTGATTGACGATATCACCAAAATGCCTGCTGATTATCACCTGCAGTCGCCTTGTGATAATGTCCCACAACTGCGCTCGCGCAACTTCATCCTCTGCCCGATCATCGTACGCAACCAGGCCGTCGGCCTGCTGGCTGTTGACAACAAGTTCAAACGGCACAAACTCTCGGATACCGATGTCGACACGGTCAAGCTCTTTGCAGACCAGGTTTCTTCGTCGTTGATGCGCATCAACCTGCTTGAGGCCGTTGAGTCGCTGACTCAGCAGCTCGAACATACCTTCAATGAATTTCTCAAGTATCGCGGTGAACATGCAGAATTAATAAGCTCTTTGCGCATGGCCGCATCTTCGACAACGAGTGCCACTGCGGATATCTCCGGCGGCGCCGGCGTTATCCAGGAATCGGTCAATTCGACACGCTCCGCGGTCGGCGAGATTTCCGTGTCCATCGATCAGGTGTCCAATAACCTCAAGACGCTCAACGAGTTCATGGAAAGTTCGATCGCTTCGATGACCGAGATTCAATACACCGTCAGTGCCGTCGAAGAAAACAGCGTCCGCTCCCATGCCATGTCGGAAACGGTCAAGGAACGCGCTGAGCATGGCGTTGAAACCGTGACGCATGTTCTTCAAGGTATGCGCGGTATCGTGACTGCCGTTGAACAGGCCGAGGGTGTCATCAACAACCTTTCCACCAAGGGGGAAGAGATCGGCACGATTACCTCAGTGGTCACGTCGCTGACCCAGAAGACCAGCCTGCTGGCTTTGAACGCTGCGATCATTGCCGCCCAGGCCGGTGAACATGGGCGTTCGTTTGCGGTTGTTGCCGATGAAGTGAGGACCCTGGCGCAGGAGGCGGCTGTATCTACCGACCGGATCAATCAGATCATTGAGGAGATTCAGAAATATACCCGGCAGGCGGTCGATCATATTCGCTGCACGCACAAACTGGTCAGCGAAGGTATGGAGCAGGGTGAAGAGATGTCTGATGTCCTCGCACAGATCCTGGCCAGTTCACAACAGGCCATGGAAATGGCCCACGATATTCGGCAATCAACCCAGGAAATTTCCCAGTCAGTGATAGGGGTGAGCAGTTCGATAGAAGAGCTGGGCGAGATGTCGTCGCAGGTTTCCAGGGCGTCCCGTGAAGAAGCGCACGGTGCCAAAAGTATCGTTTCTGCCATTGAGGAGGTCCGGGCGATGACCGACGATATGGTGACCGCGACATCCCGACAGGCTGAAAATACCCGCCAGATAGAGGACTCGGTAGATCGTGTCAGCGACATGGCCCAGCGCATTTTCGATGAGATGGAGGATCGCCGCAAGGGCAGTCTCCAGGTTATCGAGGACCTGCGCAGGCTTAAAGAAAGGACGGGTTGATTTATTGCTGAGCCGATTCCCTTGCACATGGCTGGGGAGAGTACTGAAAATTAAAAAGAGCAGAATCCGTTGCGGATTTCTGCTCTTTTTTGTCTCAGTGCGATTGTTAACGACGAGTTATTTGTGATGGCCGCGTGGACGCTTTTTCGGCGTTTTTTCTCTTGTTTCCGGTTTGTTGCCGGGCACGGCGGCTTTTCTCGGTAGCGCGGCCGTAACGCTGATCAAGCGTTTGTGCAGAGACGTACCATCAAGCGTGACGATGGCGTCTCTGGCTTCGGCCGCATTGGTCATATGGACAAATGCGCATCCCTTGGACAAACCGGATTTCTGGTCGGTGATCATGTGGATGGAGCGGACCGTGCCGCACAGGGCGAAAAGCTTTTGCAGGTCCTCCTCTTCGGTTTCGAAGGCAAGGTTGGCAACATAAAGGTCTTTCACGGGTGGTTTATCTTTCATAAGGATCCCTTCCGTTCCAGGTAACCTATGCAGCCGGTTGACTCGGCGTGCTTCTGGTTCTCAGGATATGCTCGGCAATGGTCAGGTTTGATATCGTCGATGCAGCAAATGTAGCCTTTGCGGTCGATCCGGTCGAGCAGCCAGGGGCAACGCTCGACATCCTCGCCGTTCTCAGGGTCAAGCCAGGCCGTGTGCAAGAGGTTGCCTGGCCCAAGCACGAGGGTTTCTACCCGGGCCAGCAGGTCATCACGACCCAGTCGCTGCCAGCGTTCCAGGTCGGCGTCGCTGACGCAACCGTTGAAGGCGTCAACCAGATTTAAGCAACAGTGACCACAGCCGCGACACTTAAAGATTCGATTCATAATTGCATAGTGGCACCGAATTGTAGGCCTGAACAGACTTTTATTTTACCACCTATAAATTTTAACTCATCGCCTGTCAGCTTCTGCCTGACTGATTTAACCCATCTGGAGTGTAGGCAGAGCAAATCTTCCTGAAATCGGTAGACAGAATCCCCATATGGGGACATTATTTTTATTTTGTTAAAATAAATAACATAATAACAGCTACTTATGATTTGGCCTGAGAGTTGCTATAAAAAATGCTGCCACCATGATGGTGCGCATTACTCAGGCAATCATAAGGAGAAAAAGAGCATGAAAAAGGCAATCAAATTTCTTTTGGTATCTCTGGCTGCAGCTACCCTGCTGAGCGCATGCGCCGAACCTCCGGATGCTGAAGTCGCTGCGGCTAAAAGTGCGCTTGACGCAGTTATGGCCGAAGGCGCTGAGCAGTACACCCCGGACCAGCTGCAGAGCATCAACCGGAAAATTGATGAGGCGATGGCCGAAATCAAGACACAGGACAGCTACTTCTTCAGCAACTACTCTTTGGCAAAGTTTACCTTGGCGCAGGTCGTGGAAGATTGCACTGCACTGAAAGGCAAGGTTGCCCAGCGCAAGGATGAATTGAAAACCGCTGCCAGTACTGCCCTGAGCGAGGCTCAGGCCGTCGTCGTGGAAGCCAAGGCTCTGCTCGAAGTGGCTCCACAGGGGAAAGGCTCCCTCGCTGACATTGAAGCGATGAAGGGCGATGTCGTCGGTCTGGAGACGGAGCTCGCCAGCGTACCGCAGCAGATCGAAGCTGGTGAATACATTGCAGCAACCGAGAAAGCCCATGCTGTCAATGCCAAAGCCATGACTATCAGCAGCGACATCCGGACGGCTCAGGAAAAAGTAGCTGCAGTAGGCAAGAAATAATCTGCATCTCGATTGTCGACTCAGGGGAGAGCTGGCCCACCAATGCAAAAGATTTTGTCTGCCGGGTTTTTTCTGCTCCTGATCATGCTCACTGCTTGTAGTGAACCGCCGGTCCCACCAGAGGTCCAACTGGCTCTCAGTCAGGAGCAGGACCTCTGGCGGGCCGGCGCAAATGTTTATGCACCAGTGGGTTACACAGCCTATCTTGCGGCTCTGCAAGCCGGACGTGACCAGCTCTCTGCCGAGCAGACCCGCATGGCCTGGTTCCGTAATTATGACGCTGTCGAAGACGAGTTTTCGTGCTGTCCTGGCCCAAGGCGAGCAGGTGCAGCAGGCAGTGGTGAAAAAGCAGTCCGAGCAGACAAAGGAACTGCTTGAGCGGACGTCCGAGATCACGGAGCGCTTGCTTGCCCTGCGCTATCTGACAAGTTCAGTCAAGGACAGCCGACTCAACAGCAGCAACCTGTCACGGATCGAAGTCCTCCTCGCCGAGGCCGCGAGCTTTACCGCGAGCAGCCAGCCGGAGCTGGCCCTTGACAGGCTTGCCGAAGCGGATGCTCTTCTTTCCCGTACCGTCGACAGAATCCGTCCGATCCTGGCCCATTTTGTCGACGAGAAGATGGTTTCTCGCTGGAAGAAGCTGGTCGATGAAGTCGTAGCCGAAAGCCTTCGCAGCGGTGGTCATGCCATCGTGGTCAACAAGTTGCGTCGCCAGTTGATCCTGTATAAGAAGGGCGTGATGCAGAAGACCTATCCGGTCGGCCTTAGTTTCAACCCGATCGGCGATAAACTCTACGCTGGCGACCGGGCGACGCCTGAGGGCCGTTACCAGGTCGTCAGCAAGTTGCCCAACAGCAAATATTATCGTGCCCTGCTGCTTAATTATCCGAACGCTGAAGATCAGCGCCGTTTTAGCGAGGCCAAGCGCAAACAGCTGATTCCTGCTAACGCCAATATCGGTGGGCTGATCGAGATCCATGGTGGTGGCAAGGATGGCGCAACGCTTGGTTGTATCGGTCTCAATAATTCACAGATGCTCGAGCTCTACAATTACACCGAGGTTGGCACGCCGGTCCTGATCGTTGCCGCTATGAAGAATGACAATCTGGTCCGGATTGCCTTGGGGAGACTGGATTGAACCCTTGTCAGCAGATCATCGATAAGTCTTTGCAAAGAGTTCGGAATCTTGCTTTGATGCAGAATCCTCCAACTTTGCGCAAGTCCTTGCTCTGCTGTGCGGCCTTGCTCATATTGTTTGAACTCTATGGAAGCTACCTGGCTTACCGGGGCTCCATTCCCGCTGCAGCTGTTGCATCAGCTGCCGGTTTGGTGCGCAGCGCCGAGCAGTGGCAGGCTGCCAACGACCGACTCATGAAAAAAATTGCCGGGCAGAAGCCCAAGGATGCGTACCTGGTGATCGACACGGCCAGCAACCGGGTGACCCTGCGCCAGGGGGATACAGTTGTGCGCGACATGCTCGCTTCATGCGGCAGCGGCAACGTGCTCGAGGACCCGGCCAGCGGCAGGCGCTGGATTTTTGATACGCCGCGCGGTCAGCATCGCATCCAGACCAAGGTTGCCAATCCGCTCTGGATCAAGCCTGACTGGGCCTTCCTTGAAGAGGGCAAGCCAATCCCTGCCAGTACTTCCCAACGTGCCGAGCCCGGTGCGATGGGCGACTATGCGCTCGGCCTCGGCAATGGTTATTTTATCCACGGCACGCTTTACAAGCGTATGCTCGGCCGTAACGTTTCGCACGGCTGCGTCCGTCTAGGCGACGAGGACCTTGCACATCTCTACCGCAACGTGCCTATCGGCACCCGCGTGTTTATCTTCTGATGCGCATTCTGATCTTCTATTTCCTGTTGCTGCTTGGGCTTTGTACCTGCGGCATTAGCCGGCGACAGTGCGCTCACCGGTCTGCAGCAGCTCAACGCGTTTCTGCAGGCAGAATATGATCTTGCCAAGTCAGGAAAATCCTATCTGCTCATCGACCTGCAGGAGCACCAGCTGCAGTTGAAAGCGAGCGGACTGGTCCTTGAGTCTTTCCCGATCGACAACTCCCGGAGCTGGGGGCAGCCCATGGACCTGTCGGTGGCGAGCCTTACAGGTAAGTCCAGCCTCGTCAGTCCTGAACGGGACGTGCATGTTGTCAGTGTCGGTGAACAGGACGCGGCTGACACCGCCCAGACGCTCAAGGCCTTCGAACTGCACGACATGCCGACCAGCTATCGTCTGCACCTGGATAACGGCACCGAGATTTCCGTGCGAGCAACTTCCTCGCATTGGTTTTCACATCTGCGCAATCTTCTGGCCGTGCCGGCCTGGTATCTGAGCCGGCCATTGATTTCCAACTGGAATTTTTTGTGGGGCTCGCCCTATAATGAGCTCGCCCTGTCCATGTCGGAGCAGGATGCGCGCAAGCTTTACTGGGCCTTCAGCGAAGGGACCCCCTGCCTGATCCGTCTTCCGGCAGCAGTGGCCGCTTTGGCTCCACCCTCGCTCGGAACGAAGCAGTAATGCCGCCCCATAAGAACAATCCACCCAAAATTCGTACCGCCGGGTCCGTAGGCATCCATTCCCTCTGGGTCCGACTGGCGTTGCTCATGTTGCTGACCAGCTTGAGCCTGGTGGTGATCCTGGTGATCTTTTATCATCAGACGGAAAAACGCCTCTACAACGAGTTTGCCCGCCAGACCACGGAACTCTCCAAGGCCGTGCAGATCGGCCTGGAGGGGACGGTTGGCGGTAACCTGAGCGACAGCAAGAACCTTGAAGGGTACTTGAGCGGCCTCAATCCCAAGGGTGTTAAGGAGGTTTCGGTGATCAGCAGTTCCAACCGGATCATCGCCAGCACCCACCAGGAGAACGTCGGCAAATGGATTACCCAACAGCGCAAGGAGTTGATTTTCAAAGCCGACCTCGGCGAAACCGTCACCGGCGAGGGGCAGATCTTCAACGTCATCGTGCCGGTCTCGGCCAACGGCAGTCCCGCCGGTTATATTCACCTGACCCTCAATACCGAGGATTTTTCCGTCCTGCTGCGCTTGAGCGCCCTCCGTCGCATCCTCGCCGCGCTGGTTATTCTCGGCTTGGGGACAGTTGTCACGGTGATTCTTGCGCGTTACTATACCCGACCGATTGTGGCCATGGCGTCAGCTGCAGGACGCGTTGCTGCCGGCGACCTGAACCAGTCGCTGCCGGTGGAACGCCGCGACGAAATTGGCCAGTTGGCACGCAGCTTCCACGGTATGATCGCCCGTCTACGAGAAGATCGACAGTTGCGCGAACGCCTGCGTACAGCCGAACATCTGGCGAGCGCCGGGCAGTTTGCTCGTCACATCGCCCACGAGATCAAGAACCCGCTGAATTTCATCAGTCTGTCCATCGATCACATGGGAGACACCTACCGTCCGGTGGATGTCGATCAGGCGGGCAACTTTGATGCCATGGTAAGAAACCTCAAGGGCGAGATCAGCCGGATCGGCCGCTTTGCGGAGAGCTTCCTCGAATACGGCCGCCCCTTCGAATTACGTATCAGGCGCTGCGACACCGCGCAGATGCTGACGGATGTTCTCGAAATGGTCAAGGCCCAGGCCTTGAGCGCCGGTGTGCGCATTGTCAGAGAAACCGGCTCCTTGCCGGTTTTGCAAGCTGACCAGGAGTTCCTGCGTGCCTGCCTGTACAACATCGTCAAGAACGCCTTCGAGGCGATGCCTGCAGGTGGCATGCTCGTGGTCCGCAGTACTGTCGAGGATACCCAGCTGACCCTGGTGTTCGCAGATACTGGTGAGGGTGTTGCAGCGGAAAACCTCGATAAACTGTTCACACCGCTGTTTTCGACCAAGCAAGGCGGGCTCGGGCTCGGATTGGCCCTGACCCGTCGCATCATCGAGGAACATGGTGGCAAGGTGCACTTTCAAAGTGAGCCGGGGCAGGGGAGCACGGTCACCATCAAGCTGCCCATCAGCGAGGAGGAACGATGAAGCCGGTGATCCTGGTGGTCGATGACGAACCCCTGCAGCGCGATATCATGAAGACTATCCTTGAAGGGGAGGGATACCTGGTCGAGACCGCCTCCTCAGGAGCCGAAGCCCTGGCCCTGATGAAGAAGACGCCGTTTGACCTGGTCCTGACCGACCTCAAGATGACCGGCATGGATGGCATAGAATTGCTGTCGGCCATACCGCGCGGGGCAGTTCCTCCACCGGTGATCATAGTCACGGCCCACGGCACCATCGACTCGGCGGTCGAAGCGGTCAGAAACGGCGCGTTCGATTACCTGACCAAGCCCCTCGACAAGACCAGGATTCTCCTTGCCGTACGCAAGGCGAGTGAGCGCGTGGCGATCCTCAACGAGAACGCCCGCCTCAAGCAGGAGCTCTACGGGCGTTTTAGCCTGGAAGGGATCATTGCCCATTCACCGGCCATGCAACGGGTGATCAAGCTGTTGCAGAAAGTGGTCGATTCCTCGTCAACCGTCATGACCCTCGGCGAGAGTGGTAGCGGCAAGGAACTGGTGGCGCGCGCCATTCACTACAATAGCCCCAGGCGCAACCATCCTTTTACGGCGGTCAACTGCGCGGCGATTCCCGAAGCCCTGTTCGAAAACGAGCTTTTCGGCCACGAAAGCGGTGCTTTCACCGGGGCCGTGGGGCGTCGCCAGGGTCTCTTCGAGCTCAGTGAAGGCGGCACCCTGTTCCTCGACGAGATCGGTGATTTGCCGATGGCGATGCAATCGAAGCTGCTCCGCGTTCTCCAGGACCGCGAAGTGCGTCGGATCGGCGGCAAGGAGTCGATCCGCGTCGATGTGCGCATCATCACCGCAACCAACAAGGACCTCGAGGGTGAAGTGGAGAAGGGTGCTTTTCGAGAGGACTTGTTCTACCGGCTCAATGTCGTGACGATCGATTTGCCTCCGCTTCGCGAACGGCGTGAAGATATCGTTCCGCTGGTCGAACACTATCTGGAGAAATTCAGCACCGAGTTCGGTCGCCCGGTTCGCAAAATAGCTCCCGAGGCGATGCGTCTGCTGCTCGAGAATCGCTGGCCAGGCAATGTGCGTCAACTTGCCGCTGTCATGGAGCGGGCGGTTCTGCTCAGTGACGGACCGGTACTCACGCGGGAAGATGTGGCCAGTCGCCTGCAATCCCGCAAGACGGTAGAACTGAATCGCTTTGAAATCCCCGAGGACGGTCTCGATTTAGAGGCGTTCGAAAAGGAGATGATTCGCAAGGCCCTTGAGCGAACCGGGGGGATGGCGACCCGCGCCGCCCGCTTGCTGCAAATGAACTACAAGGCGTTTCTCTATCGCATGGAAAAATTCGGCCTCAGGAATGACCGGAATGATGACAATCGGTCCTAGCGCAATGCTCCCTTTGTCGCGGAGATCGAGCCTCGCTGCGTTGTTCTCGCGTAAAGTTTCACGTTGGCTGTTCGTGACCGTCCTTGCGGGGCTGCTCTGCTTCGGTCTTCCGTCATTGGCCGCCGCCGTACTGGCCGAAGAGGGAGGGGCGTCGCCGTCCTATGTTGTGCGCAAGGGCGACACTCTCTCCACCATTGGTCGTCGACACGGCCTCTCTGTCGCCCGACTCAAGAGCCTCAATAGTTTGCGCGGCGACCGGATCAAGCCGGGCCAGCGGCTTTATCTTGATTTTCCGGAGAAATTCGTCGGACGCCCGGTCGACCAGCCTACAGAACTGCTGCGCAGAGTGATCGAAGCCTATTTAACCACCCCTTATCGTTTCGGTGGTACCGGTCAGGACGGCATCGATTGCTCGGCCTTCGTGCAGCAGGTATATCGTGCCCTCGATATCAACCTGCCGCGTAGCGCTCGCGAACAGTACTGGTATGGAGAGGAGGTTGATCGACTCGACCTGCACAGCGGCGACCTTCTGTTCTTCCGCACTTACGCCCCTTATCCGTCGCACGTCGGCATCTATCTCGGCAACGGCAAGATGGTCCACGCCTCGGTGAGCAGTCACCGGGTGGTGGCAAGCGATATCGACCAACCCTATTACCGCAAACGCTTCATCGGCGCCAAGCGCTTTGCGAAGATCGTATCGACCCAGCTTGATGTAACGACCCTCGGGGTTGATCTCGAGGCTCCGAGTGACGAGGCGTCTGCAGACTCCCCACCCGATGCAATGCCTGACCTGCCGGCAGGGGCGGCACGATGATGGTTGCGATTCCTCCTTCGCGAGCGCCTCTGCTCCGCCCGCTGGGCCGGGCTCTGGCCTTTGGTTTGATCCTGGTGCTGCTGGCAGTGCGTTTGGGCACTTTGACTGAAGAGGTACTCGTCACGCCGATCGAGGCTGCCATCTTCGGCGTTGCCTTCATTGTTGACGCTGAAAAGGACCTCCCGTTTAAGCTTCTCGCCAACAAGGTCAAGTGTCAGTTCGACCGCGTTGTCCCGCAAGGCCAGAGTCCTTTATGTGCGCTGTTGCCTGCTAGAACGCTCAAGCTGGAGCATATCCCTGTATTCTTACCTCGTGACCTGGTCGCGGATATATTTATTCCCCCCGAAGGGGTCGCCTGATCTGTGTCATGATTGTGACCGGCCAGGTTTCACTCCTGGTTTCGGTTTTGTCGCCCGGGAGTTGTGTGCTCAATGGGACAGTCGCTTTTAACCCTTAAATTGGAAATGGTAAAAAAATGAAAAAACATGTAGTTGTTTCTCTGTACATGATGTTGGGTCTCACGGTTATGCTGAGTGCCTGTGCCAAGAAACCCGTAATGGAAAGTGAGCCTCCAGCTGCACCCGAAGCACCGTCCCCAGTCGCTGAAGTGGCCCCCGTTGCATCCTCGGCAACCTTGACTACGCTTACCGGCGCGCAACTGGAATCGGTTTACTTCGATTACGATTCGTACAACTTGTCACCTGCAGCGCAACAGACCCTTGCTGCTGATGCCGCTCTGCTCCTGCAGGAGTCCACGGTAAAAGTCACCATCGAAGGGCATTGCGACGAGCGTGGTTCCGACGAATACAACCTCGCCCTGGGAGCGCAGCGTGCTACCTCGGTGAAGACACACCTGGTTTCTCTTGGTGTCAACGCCGATCGTCTCACCACCATCAGTTACGGTGAAGAGCGTCCTGCCGTAACTGGCAGCGATGATGCGGCCTGGTCGAAGAACCGTCGCGCGGCTTTCAACTGAGAGGGCGAGCAACAGAAATGGTGTAAGACGTGGGGCTCCGTAGTATTGCGGAGCCCCGCAGCTTTTCTCCCGAGCAGCTTTAGATTCAGGCTGCTGTCACCACTATGGCCGATCGGCCATGCAAACGGGTCCTGGATATGCGATTGTGACAGTGTGCGCTTTTGCTCGCTAAAGGCGTCAAACCCGGCATGGGATATAGCTTTTTAGGCGATTATCTACGGAAAAACATTGCTTGACACGGTCAACAGTGATATAGCTTCGCAGCCCAAAGACCATGGGGGTTGGCCCTGTGGTCTTTACTTTTCCAATAACGCGTTATGCAAGGAATGCTTCATCTATGATCAGTGCATCGAACATCTGTCTTGCCTATGGGAAACGGATCATCTTCAACAATGTCAATATCAAGTTCACTCCCGGTAACTGCTACGGTCTGATTGGCGCCAACGGTGCAGGCAAATCGACCTTCCTAAAAATTCTCGCTGGCGATGTCGACCCGGACAAAGGGGAAGTCTCCATAGGCAAAGGTCTGCGCATGGCCGTTCTACGTCAGGACCAGTTCGCCTTTGACGAGGAGACTGTTTTCAATACCGTGATTATGGGACACGAACGACTCTACGCAGTTATGACCGAGCGCGAGGCGATCTATGCCAAGGGCGAGTTCAGCGAGGAAGACGGTGTGCGCTCCGGTGAACTCGAAGCCGAGTTTGCCGAGCTGAACGGTTACGAAGCCGAGTCGGAGGCCGCGGTTCTGCTCAACGGCCTTGGCATTCCCGAGGAACTGCGGCAGCGGAAGATGAAAGAGCTGGAAGGCGGCGACAAGGTGCGAGTATTGCTTGCCCAGGCGCTGTTCGGCAATCCGGATGTGCTGCTGCTCGATGAGCCGACCAACCACCTCGACCTGAAAACCATACAATGGCTCGAGGAGTTCCTCGGACGCTTCCAGAATACCGTGATCGTCGTCTCCCACGACCGGCACTTCCTTAACCAGGCCTGTACCCATATTGCCGATATTGATTTTGGCACCATCCGCACCTATGTTGGCAATTATGATTTCTGGTACGAGGCCAGCCAGTTGGTTCTGAAGCAGAAGCAGGATGCCAACAAAAAAGCCTCTGACAAGGCCGCCGAGCTCAAGGAATTCATCGCCCGCTTCAGCTCCAACGCCTCCAAGGCCAAGCAGGCGACCTCGCGCAAGAAACTGCTCGATAAATTGGACATCGAAGAGTTGCCGGTATCCTCGCGCAAATATCCCTTCGTGGTGTTTAGGCCGGAGCGACCCTGTGGCGATATCATCCTTGAAGTGAAGGGTTTAAGTAAGACCATCGAAGGCGTCAAGGTGTTGAACAACCTGGACCTGATCGTCAACAAGGGAGACAAGATCGCCTTTGTTGGCAACAGTGTCTCCAAAACCACCCTGCTACAGATCCTGGCCGGTGAACTGCAGCCTGACAGCGGCAGCTTCCGCTGGGGCGTGACCATCACCACGGCCTACTACCCCAAAGAAAACAGCGCCTATTTCAATAACGACCTGACCCTCATCGAGTGGCTGTGCCAGTACCCGCCCCACGAAGGGGAGAACTTTGCGCGTGGCTTCCTCGGCCGCATGCTCTTTTCCGGCGACGAGGCGACCAAGATGACCAGCGTGCTCAGCGGCGGTGAAAAGGTGCGCTGCATGCTGGCGCGGATGATGCTAACCAACGCCAACGTGCTGATCTTCGACGAGCCGACCAACCACCTCGACCTGGAGTCGATTACCGCCCTCAACAACGGGTTGCTCAATTATGCCGAAGTGATGCTCTTTACCTCCCACGACCATAAATTCGTCGCCACCCTGGCAAACCGGATCCTCGAGTTGACCCCGAACGGGATGATTGATCGCGTCATGACCTTTGACGAGTACCTGGAAAATGCCGATGTCAATGCACTGCGTGAGCGGTTATACTCTGGTAGCTTTGGTAAGAGCGGGTTGGCGGCTTAAAACGGGCTTGCCCGTTTTCGGTACGCGGTACGAGGGACGCGAAAGTCATAAATCCTCACTCTTTATGAAGGCGGTTCTATGGCACTGAGCTCCACCATCTTCAAGGCCCATTTACAGGTTGCCGACATGGATCGCCACTATTACGGTGAGCACCAGTTGACCCTTGCGCGTCACCCCTCGGAGACTGACGAGCGCATGATGGTGCGGCTGCTTGCCTTCGCGCTGCACGCCGACGAGCATCTGACCTTCACCAAAGGTTTGTGCGATGACGACGAGCCGGCTCTCTGGCAGAAGAGTCTGAGTGACGAGATTGAGCTGTGGGTCGATGTCGGCCTGCCCGATGAGCGCCGCGTGCGCAAAGCCTGCAATCGGTCCGCGCAGGTTGTGGTCTATCTCTACGGCGGCCGTAACGCTGACTTATGGTGTCAGCGCAACCTCGGCAAACTGCGCCGTTTCGACAATCTGAGCGTGGTTGAAATACCCGAAACAGCGTGCAGCGAACTGGTGGGACTCGTGCAGCGCAGCATGCAGCTGCAGTGCACGGTTCAGGATGGCGAACTCTGGTTGAACTGCGGCGACCGAACCATCGGTATTACTCCTCAGGTGCGGAAATAAGCAACTGCGTCTGCCAAAGTTTAAACCTGCCGGGCCAGGAGCTCTTCCAGCGAAGTGCCCCGTTGTTTTTTAGTCAGCTGCGCCCTGAGTCTGTGACGCCCTCAGCCTGAAATCTAATGGCCCTGTTCCATCATGTAACTGACGGCGGCGCGAACCTCTTCATCACTCAAGCTGGCATTACCACCTTTGGCCGGCATGGCGCCTTTGCCGTTGATGGCGACATGGGTCAGTTTGTCGAGACCTTCGGCGTTAAGGGCCGCCCAGGCCGCCTTGTCGCCCAGTTTCGGTGCTCCGGCAAGACCGGTCGTGTGGCAGGCCGCACAGGACTTTTCATAGACCACCTGTCCCGCTGCGGTCATCTTCATTCCCTCGTGAGTCTCTTTGATGGCCTCATGGGTTCCGTCCATTGCCTTGTGGGCTTCCATCTTGGCATGATCCATGGCTTCTGCCGGGGTCTGCTTGGTCTGGTCCACCGGCTCTGCGGCAGGTTTGGCTTGAGCTGTAGCCTCGGAGGACGCCGATGGGGTGGCTGCCTGCTCAGGCGTCTTCTCATCCTGGCAGCCGCTGCTCAGCATAACCACCATGGCGACAGCAATCAACATCGATACTTTTCGCATCATCTTCTCCTCTGTGATAAAGTTGTTATCAGTTCTGCAAAGCATAACAGTTATTTGGCCCGCCAAAAGGGGTGCAGAATTATTACGATGGAGATGCCATGGAATATCTTCTCTTCTGGCTCGTGTTTGGTTTTGCGGCGGCTTCCCTGGCCAAAGGGAAAAATCGCAACATCTACCTGTGGTTCATGATCGGCATCCTGACCGGCCCTTTCGGCGTGTTGATTTGCGCCTTGATCAAGCCCGCTGCCGGCCCCGATCAGGGTTACAACTGATCGAAGTTCCTTTTCGCGAAAACGCACAAGGGGCCTATTCCATGTATAGAATTGTGACGATCTTGGTGCTTTGGCTGCTGATAATCAGTTGCACAGTCAAACCGCAGGCCACCGGCACCTATCATGGCACGTCCGGCTCTGCCGGTGGCGACGCCTCCGGCAGCCTGATGTTCTCCCATCCGTTCTGAACGGCTCTAACCCTTTCCCCGTGTCATCCACCGATTGCCCTGCACAGCTTTTCATCCCGATTTTAGCAAGTTAACAGGAACTACATAGTAGAGCACCGAGATGTAGTGGCAGAGGCTGCCGGCGATAACGAAGACGTGCCAGATGGCGTGGTTGAAGGGGATTTTGTCTATGGCATAGAAGATGATGCCGCAGGTGTAGCACAGGCCGCCGGCGACCAGCCAGAGAACACCCTTGATCGGCACCATGGTCAGCAGCCCCTCGAGGTCAATGACGATCAGCCAGCCAAGAGCGATATAGAACACTGGCGCGAGAAACGCCAGCCGATGGGTCATGAACGATTTGAAGACGGCGCCGGCGATGGCTAGCCCCCAGATCACACCAAAGAGCGCCCAGCCGTTGCCGGCTCGCAATGAAACCAGGGTGAAGGGGGTATAGGATCCGGCGATGACCAGAAAGATGCCGGCATGGTCGAGCACCCGGAAGAGGTAACGGGTTCTGGGATCGCGGACCGTGTGGTAGAGGGTCGAGATGACATAAAAGATGCACAAGGCACCGCAGAAGACAGCAGAGCTGACGATGCGGAAAGGATCCCCCGTGCGGGAGGCCGCAACCACCAGGACCACCAGGCCGACCAGGCTGCAGATGGCCGCGACCAAGTGGGTCAGGCGGTTGGCCAGCTCCTCTGTGCTGCTGTAGCTGATCAGGTGGTATGGCTCTGCCATGGGCAGCATCTCCCTTGCTCGGGGTTCTGCTGCAATGATAGCAAAGTTTTACACGGGGCGTCTCTTTGAGCGAGTCGTTTTCCGTGTTGCGAGCGCCTGCCACGGGTTATCCGGCCAGGGGTGCTTGGGATAGCGGCCTTTCATCTCCTTGCACACCTCCGGGTAGACCGTATCCCAGAAACTTTTTAGGTCACTTGTGACCGCCAGCGGTCGGCCAGCCGGTGAAAGCAGGTGGATCAGCACCGGAATGCGACCATTAACGAGGCGCGGGGTGTCAGTGAGACCGAACATCTCCTGAAGCTTGACGGCCAGGACCGGTAGCTCTGCCGCTGAGTATTCGAGCTTGATGCGCGAACCGCTCGGCACCTCCAGTTTTTCCGGAGCCAGACGATCGAGCTCTGCAAGGCGCTGCCAGCCGAGCCGGTTCCTGAGGGCGCCTGGCAGGTCGATCCCCTTGAGGTCGCCGCGGCTCTTGACTTTGGCGAGTGCCGCGGGCAGCCAGCTATCCAGCTCTTGAAGCAGCCCAGCCTCCGTCCAGTCCGGCCAGCCCTGGTTGGCGAGGTGTTTGTGGAGGAAGGCGGCCCTAGCCTGCAGCTGACGGGATTCGTGCGTCCAGGGGAGAATTTGGAGCCCCTGGCGCCGAACCAGGTCGAGCAGGGCGGGGAGGGTGTCGCCAGTCGTGACCGCCACCGGCCGCTCCTGCAGGGTGATGGCGCCGAGGCGGCGCACTTCCCGGACGACGATCCGCTCTGCCTGGACATCCCAGCCGGCTTCGCGACGCCACTGCAGCGCCCCACCGAACAACTCCTCGACCGTTTTTCGCGACAGTGTATTGGCCAGCAAGATTTCATCCTCGCCCTCCGGGCGGCCGACTGTCTCGACCGCCACCAACCACTGGGGCGACTGCACTACCGAGCTCGCCGCGACGACAACCCCCTGGCCGTTGCGCAGCAGGTAGCGACGGCTGCCGGACTGGCGAAGCAGGCCGACGCGGTCAGGATAGGCGTAGGCCAGCAGTCGGCCAACGGTCTCGGGGTCCGGCTCATGCTCCGGTCCAGCCCCGGTCAGCCTGCGCCAGTATGCGGCGGCACGGCGGACCACGGCAGTGCGGGGAGGCGGGCCGCGGCGCAGGACGTCGAGGCGTACGAGCAGGTCGCTCGGTCCCGTATCACGGGCACTTTGTCTGGATCCGATCATCACGTCGCGCTCGGACAGCAGCGCCACTAGGTCGCTGCCCAGTCCGGGAAAGCCTTCCCTGGTCGCCGCCACCAGCAGACGGGCCAGGCGCGGATGGGTCGGGTAGCGGGCCATGTCGCGTCCCAGGGGTGTCAGGGCGCCGTTATCGTCGAGAGCCCCGAGGATGGCCAGCAAGCGGCGGGCGGCGTTTATGTGCCCGGATGGCGGTTCATCCAACCAGGTCAGACTCGCAGCGTTCTGGATTCCCCACTGGGCGATCTCGAAGGCCAGCGTCGCCAGGTCAGCCTGGCCCATCTCGGCCGGTGCAAAGGGGAGCAAGGCGCCTTGGGTGCCTTCTGACCACAGGCGGTAGCAGCGCCCCGGTCCGAGTCGCCCGGCGCGCCCGGCACGCTGGTCGGCGCTGGCCCGCGAGATGCGTACCGTATCCAGGCGGGTCATGCCGCGTGCCGCGTCGAAGCGCGGGCGGCGTTCCCAGCCGCTGTCAACCACGGTCGCGATCCCCTCGATGGTCAGGCTGGTCTCGGCGACGTTGGTGGCGAGCACGATTCGACGCTGCGAACCGGGGAGGATGGCGGCTTCCTGGTCGGCAAAGGGGAGGCCGCCGTGAAGTGGGCGGAGGGCTATTGTGGGAGCAAGATCCTGGAGGAGGTCGCGACAGCGCAGGATCTCACGGATGCCGGGGAGAAAAACAAGGATGTCACCGTCGGTGTTTGCCAGGGCCAGACGGGTCGCTTGCGCTGTCGCCTCGGCGATCTGGTGTTGCTCGGCGTCGGACAGGTAGTCGATTGTGACGGGGAAAGAACGACCTTCGGCAGTGATGACCGGGCAGTCGCCCAGAAGGCGGGCCAGGTGTTCGGCGTCGAGGGTGGCCGACATGACGAGGATGCGCAGGTCATCGCGCAGTCCCAGCTGCACGTCGCGGCACAGTGCCAGGGCCAAGTCCGCCTGCAGGCTGCGTTCGTGGAATTCGTCGAAGATCACCAGGCCAACCCCGGCAAGCTCGGCATCGCCCTGCAGACGCCGGGTCAGTAAACCTTCGGTGATCACCTCGAGGCGCGTGGCTGGTCCGACCCTGCGTTCGTAGCGGATCGCGTAGCCGACCGTGCCGCCGATGGCCTCACCGCGCAAGGATGCCATGTAACGCGCCGCGTTGGTTGCGGCCAAGCGGCGCGGCTCAAGCATCAGGATCCGCTGCCCTGCCAACCACGGTGCGTCGAGCAGTGCTAACGGCACCCGCGTGGTCTTGCCGGAGCCGGGTGGGGCCTGCAAGACCACGGCCGGGGAGGTCGCAAGGGCCTGGGCGAGTGCGGGGAGAGTTGATGTGATGGGGAGGTCTTGGGTTTGGTGCGGCATAGTTCGACATTCTGCCATAAATTTTCCTGTCAAGACACGCTGTATTACATGAATATTCTTGTGTAGATAAGAATTATTACCCGCAGACTGGACGTGGCTCTTGCTGTGGACGTAAAATGTTCAATGACTTGGCTGCCTGCTTTATGGCAGCTCGATTTTTTTTGGAAGCAGCGTCAACATTCAACCATGGGCGCATCGCCGCAGATCGGACGGTCTGGATTGATCGGTATTGCCCATCTAGAGGAATTGAAATGAGTGCAGTTTTTTATCTCGGCTCGATCGTCCTGGCCAATATCCTGGTTCACACGCTCGGTCTCGTCACGGTCTTCGGCCTGACGTTCCCGGCAGGTGCGATTGCCATCGGCTTAACCTTTTCGACGCGGGATTTCGTCCAGGAAAGATACGGCAAGTATGGCTGCTGGATCTGGATGCTGCTCGCGGTTGTCATCACCTTCGCGTTCAACAGACAGTTGGCGATTGCGTCGGTTTGCGCCTTCATGGTGTCGGAATTGAGCGATTGGGCGATCTACACCTACAGCGCAGGCAACATCGAGAAGCGTCTGGTCCTGAGCAACCTGGTCTCAACTCCCATCGACTCGATCATCTTCGTGCTCCTGGCTTTCGGCCCCGTGTGGCCGGCGATCTGGGGGCAGACTATCGTCAAGATGCTCAGCAGCATGCTGGTCCTGCCGCTGCTCAAAAACGGCAGGATACGCACCCTGCGTCTCGGTCTGCAGCGTGGCTGATATATCCCGGAGGGCCGGTGGGTAATTTTCAGGCGGCTTTTTTCCATTCTCGGCAAGAATCCCCGCTGCAATCAGTTATACTTTCTCTATCGGCCTGAATAGGCCCGACAAGCTGTTGCCAACCTAGCCTGTCGAAAGGGGAACAGATGAAAGACAGCATCATTTTTTCGCCATTCCGGATCAAAAACTTTACCTTGCGCAATCGTCTCGGCGTTGCGCCCATGACGCGCATGTCTTCGCCCGGCGACAGCATCCCGCGGCAGGATGTCCTCGATTTCCTGGTGCGCCGTGCAGTCAACGGATCGGCCATCGTTTACACCGAAGCTATCGTCACCGATTACGAAAGCAGTCAGGGCTACCCGGGTCAGGCGCGGCTGACTACGCAGCGACAGATCGATGCGTGGCGTCCGGTGGTTGAAAAGATTCGGGCGCATGGCGGCATCTCCATCATGCAGATGTTTCATTGCGGGCGCATGGCCTGGCCTGAAGTCAACCCGGCCGGTCGGGCGATTGCGCCGAGCCGTCTCGCCCCGCAACAGAACAACCCCTTGACCGGCAAACCATACCCCCTACCGGACGTGATGAGCCAGTTCGACATCGATCACGTCATCAACGGCTTTGTCGAAACGGCCAAGGGTGCCGTGATGGCGGGCTTTGACGGGATCGAGATCCACGGTGCGCACGGTTACCTGATCAACCAGTTTCTCTCCAGTTATTCCAACCAGCGCGATGACAACTATGGCGGCTCCATTGAAAACCGCTTCCGCTTTGCCCGCGAGGTCATCGAGTCGGTCGCCCTGGTTGTCCCCGAGGATCGGCTGCTGACGTTCCGCATTTCCAACTGGGGTGTGGCCGATATGCAGGTCTCCCTCTTCGACAGTGCCGAGGAGTGGCAGGAACTGATCGGCATGCTGGTGCGTCAACCGATCGATGCGATCTCCCTGTCCACCTATAACTTCAGGGCAAAGGCTTTCGGTACTGACTTGAACATGGCGCAGCTGACCCGCGAGGTAACTCCTTTGCCGCTGATGATCTGCGGCCAGATCCATGATCGCAAGAGTGCAGAGGAAGCCCTGCAGGATGCCGATATCGCCCTGAGCAGCAAGTCGACGCTGCTCAACCCGAACTGGGTCGAGGATGTGCGGTCAGGAAAGGACTTGCCGCTCTACAAGGCCGATGACGCAAATATCGCCTACAGTTCCGACCCCTTGCCCTAGCCCTCTGGCGTGGGTCCGTGCAGGGGTGGGAGCCTCAGTGCAGAATAACAAGCATGCAAAAGATTCTGGCCTGCCGGCCGCTTCTTGCTTGCCTCTGCCTGCTGCTTTGCGTTAAAGCTTGTTCGGCAAGTTTGACATGTGTGGTGGTTTGATCTGAAAATTATATTTCGTTAGTATTCCTCTTATGAGTCCATTCAATTCTGAAGACTGGTCGCCCACCGAGCTGAACTCCCTCGTCGCGGATGTGATCGATGCCGTTGAAAGCGGCGAGGTCGATTCCGCCTTCGACAACATCGACATGACGGCTGGCAACCTTACCCGCACCAAGAACACCAAGAACGTGACCAAGAATTACCTGATGGCCTGTCTCCGGGCAGGGGTGCAGGGTGTTTCCGTGGCCCACAGCGATACGGCCCTCGGCGTCGTCAATGCCTTCCGGCGTATGAACGCCGAAGGGCCTCTCAACGAACTGCCCGTGAGCTTCAAGGTTGTCGCCATCAAGCTCCCCTGCGACGATGGCAACCCCGACGTTGAAATCTACATCAAGGAAGGCAACAGGGTCCTTTATGGAGAGAAGGTCCTCCCCCGCGGAATTCTCACAGAAAACTTTCTCAGCCTGACCGGGGCCCGACTTTTGTAACACCAACGAGACAGAGCAGAGCATATGACCGAGACAAATGTACAAAAACTTCTATTCATCGATGTCGAGACCACCGGTGTCAACCCCGAGCGCAACGGCCTGACCCAAATCTCTGGCTGCGTGCAGATCGGCAGCGAGATCAAGGAATCTTTCGATTACTTCGTGCGGCCATTCCTGCAGGACGAGATCGAGGATACCGCCCTTGAAGTGACCGGCATCAACCGCAGACAGCTTTTGCAGCCAGATCACCCCAACTTTCTTGCCGTGCCCGGGCAGCATTTTGAAGACGCCCGCACGATCTATCTGCGCTTGGCGGAGATGTTGGGCAGATATGTCGACCAATACAAGAAAAACGACAAGTTCCAGTTCGTCGGTTACAACGCCCACAGCTTTGACATGCCGTTTATGCGGCGTTTCTGGGAAAAGAACGGTGACCGTTATTTCGGTAGCTGGTTCTGGTATCCGTGCCTGGACGTCATGCTGGTCTGGGCGCAGATACTACAGCCCGTGCGTGCCGAATTGACCAACTTCAAGTTGGCAACGGTTGCCAGGTACTGCGGTATCAATGTCGATGACAACCGCTTGCATGATTCTCACTACGACATTGAACTGACCCGCGAGCTCTGGCTGGCGGCTTGCCAGGTTCTGGATCGGAATAAGCACGAGCAGCCTGTTTGGCAGCAGGGAGAGTTGTTCGGCTAGGTGGTCATGCCACGGATTATGAACCTTTTCAGCGCCCAATCCTGATACGATGGATTTCGAACGGTTGCACCATTATCTACAGACCAAGCCTGGGGCCGAGATCGATTTCCCCTTTGACCCGGTCACCCTTGTGTTCAAGGTCGGTGGCAAGATGTTTGCGCTGATCATCCTCGATGAACAACCCCTGCGCATGAACCTCAAATGCGACCCTGGCAAAGCCCAGGCCCTGCGCGACGCTTTCAGCGCAATCATCCCCGGTTATCACATGAACAAACGCCACTGGAACACGCTCGTTCTGGATGGCTCCCTCCCTGAAGAACTGGTCCTCTCTCTGGTCGACGACTCCTATGCCCTGGTGCTCGATGGGCTACCCAAAGCTGTTCGTCAGAGTCTTTCTTGAACCGTCGCTGTGCATAATGAGTGAAAGAGCACAATAGGCAGGGCGCATTGCCCCGTCAACGTCTTGCTGCCGGCGGGTCTTCTGTTTGTTTTATGCAGTGTTACATGGTTTTTGTTGGTGAATCTACTGAATGCAGAGCGAAAAGAGGTTTTAACGAATGGCGTTTTCAGTGACAAATTATGGGCCGCAGGTTGCTTCCTGGAGGTGAGGCGATTAAATTGAAGACATATAACATCAGGCTTATCCCTCTTGATATGGACAGGAGGAGATTATGATCAAAGTACCAGCATTATCGTCGAATGTGCAGTTGCACCTGCTGTTGATCTTTACCAGCCTGCTGCTGATCGTTGTGCCGGTCCTCAATAAGACGCCCACTCAGCAGGTCAGCCAGCAATCCCTGCATGCTGCAGCGCAGTTCCTGTTCCTGGTTGACACGGAAGAATACACGAGGAGTTGGGAAGTTTCTTCGAAGATCCTGCACAAGATGTTGTCTGAACAGGCATGGAACGAGCAGATCGCCAAAATACGCAATTTCCTGGGGCCGGTCATCGAACGGATTCATCATGATATTGCCTATACAGACACGGCCGCTGATGTGCCGGAAGGGGAATACGTGATCCTGACGTTCATTTCGAAGTTCGAACTGCGGGAGCGGGTGATCGAAACCATTACCCTGATTCTCGGTGACGATAACCAGTGGCGGGTTGTCGGCTATTTCCTGAAATAAGCTTGTTGGCTTGTGGCAAAAAAGTACGGCCGCAAAGCCTGCGGCCGTACTGATCTCGACGGGTCACTTTCTCTACTTCTGGATAACAATCTCCCGTTGCGAGGTATACAGCAAGCGGACCATCTCGTACTCGAAAGGCGATCCCGTTCCGTAGTAGCGGAAGGGAACCCGGTGACGCTTGTCGATCGCGGTGACGATATTGAATGCCAGGGTCACGTCATCATCGTCCACCCAGGCCGGTGGGCCGAGGTTGCTGAAAGCGACGGCATCGGCCACCACGCCGGTGGTGTCACGCAGGTTGGAGGGCCCGAGGATCGGCAGCACGATGTACGGTCCGTTGCCAACCCCGTAGTGCCCCAGGGTTTGCCCGAAGTCCTCTTTCTGTCTGTGTAAATTCATTTTGGTTGCCGGATCCATTAAGCCGCCGAGCCCCACCGTCGTGTTGATGGCAAAACGGGCTAACGTGATGCCGGTCTGCTTGAACTTCAATTGCAGCAGGTTGTTGGTGAAGTTGTTGAATTCGTAGACGTTGTCGACAAAGTTCGATACGCCCTTCTGGGCGAAGACCGGCATGATGAATTCGTAGGTGTTGACGATCGGCAGAAAAATGAACTTGTCAAAGTAGTAGTTGAACCGGTACACCCCGCGGTTGAATCCCTCCAGCGGGTCGTAGACCTCGATCGGATGGGTTTTGCTCTGGTCGACCAGTTCCTCGAACTTGCGCATCGGCGGTTCGGTCGTTGCCGTGGTCTTCGGTGTTGTTGAACAGGCGCTCAACAGCAGGAGTCCTGCGAGCAGGACCAATAATAGTCTTTTGCTTTGAATGAATGCCGTCATGATCAGCCCTCCCGCCCGCCAAAGAAATCAACGATAAAACGAACCACCGCGGGATCATTCATGTTGCCGCAGTGCCCCCCCGTGGGATAGATCTGTGCCCGGTCGCCAAAGACTCCATGCAGATAATCGACCTCGCCGGGGAGCATGATGATGTCATCCTCGTTATGCAGCAAGCCGATCTTCTCGGCACTCTTCAGGTACTTCTCGATATTCTTCAGGGTGAGCCGATCGATCAGGGCCTGCTCGGTCAGGCCCGGTTCCTGCTGTCGGAAATACGGGTAAAAGTATTCATGGAAATAGTCGGTAAAGCTGGTCCGGTCAGCGACCATGGAAAAGGGCATCAATGAGGTTGAATTGTTCATGATGACATTTTTCGGGGTGATGTAACCGCCGCCGCGCATGACGTCAGAGGCGAACACCATGTCGGCTGAGCTCAAGGTAAATGAAAGACCGACCAGGGCCGCCAGGAAATCTTCCCGGGGAGGATGGCGTTTGTAGGCCTTGTAGATGAAGTCGCCGGTCAGGTCGAAGAAGCCCATCTCTTCGTAGATGTCGGCAAGATCGTTGAGGAGCTGCTGGTACCAGACATCGAAATTCTCCGCGCCGCCCGGGATATTGTCGCCCAACAGCTTTTCCAGTTTCGACACCGAATTATAGAGACTCTCAGGTGGGTTGATGAGCAGGACCTTGCGAAAATCGAAGTGTTTCTTCTCCTCGTCGAGCATCGACACGTAGGCCGCCTGGATGCCGCCGAGGCTGTACCCGGTGAGGTAGAATTCAGTCGCCTTGATCTTGCCCTGCACCTTTTCGTAGGCCATCTCCATGACCCGGTAAAGGTCCTTGGCATCGTCATAGAGATTGCCGGGGACCATGCTGCTCGAGGCGTTGATGATAAAGTTCGCAATGGTGGGGGAAGAGATGGAAATGACGTTAAAACCGGCCTGGTAAAGGGCCTTCTGCATGTTGATCATCTTCGGTGAATTGAAGCGGGCACCGGTGCCGGCAATGATAAACACCAGCGGTGCCTCCTTCTTCTGGTAGACCAGGGAGCAGATCAGCCCCTTGTCGTACCAGAAAACGTCAGGAGTCGTGCGTTCCGGAAAAGGGTGGATACGGAAAACCTCGGTCGGCACCTCGTCCGGCAGCTTCGCTTCGTAAATCGACGGCACTTCCATGACCGTCGCCTCGTAAGGGTTGACATACGGGAAGAAGTAGGGTCGGGTGCGAGAAACCTTGGTTGGCACCTCGGCCGGAAGTTTTGCAGAGTCAACCGGCGGCACGTCTTTGACCGTCGTATCGTAGGGTTTGACATCCGGGTAGGAGGGGGAATTTTGAGCATTCACCTTCCCCGCCAGAAAACCCGTCAGCAAACAGGCCAGCATCAGTAAATAGATTTTGTGCATTTTGTCCTCCTGCACCTGATAGTTACAGCTCAAATGGCTCAATAACGAAGTGGTCGGTGAAATCAATAAGCGATCCCTGCTTCACGGAAATAGCGCTCGGCCCCGGGATGCAGAGGGACAATAACATTATGAGACATGTTTTCCTTGGTCAGCCCGGCAAAGGCCGGATGTTGACGCCGGAACAGGTCGAGGTTCTCCATAACCGCCTTGACCACCCGGTAAACGGTCTCTTCATCGACGTCCTTGCTGGTAAACAGGACTGATTTGATACCGACGGTCGGCACCGGTCCCTTGTTGTCCAGTTTGTCGTAAAATTCCACGTCGATCTCGGAGGCGGACAGGAAAGGCCTTGGCGCAACGACTTTGTCAATAAATTCACGCTCGAAAGGCACGATAAGCACCTTGCGCTCGCCGGATATCGCCTCGAGGACCGAAAGGTTTGGATGACCGACCGTGTAGAAATAGGCGTCGATGTCACCAGACTGGATTTTTTCCGATGCCAGATAGGTGTGTTCTTTGGAAATTTGCAGGTCGTTTATGGGGTCAAGGCCCAGCAGTTCCAGGATATATACTGACGTCTCGTGATCGCTCGAGCCGGGAGCGCCGATATTGAGCCGTTTGCCTTTCAGGTCGAGGGCAGTCTTAATCCCGGCATCTTCGGCGGCGATCAGGGTGAGGTCCTCGGTGTAGAGCCCCAGGACGGCGCGCAGATCCTTTTGCGGCATGTCCTTCCAAAGGCCCATTCCGTTCCAGGCGTTGAAAAGAAAATTGGCCTGGGCAATGCCGAACTGACTTTGTCCCTGCAGCACGTTATTGATGTTTTCAATCGACCCTGCCGACGGCCGGTTGAGCATCCATGCGCCATACTCCTGCCGTTTCTGGTTGAACATTTTGGCCACGGCGCTGCCGGCGTTGTAATAGACGCCGGTAATGCCGCCGGTGCCGATGTTGATGATCTCTTCAGCAACGGCATTGACCGGCTGGAGAGGAACCAGCAGCAGGGCCAGAAGGGCACTGCGGAGGGCCCAAGACAGGACTGATCTCATGGTGAACTCCTTTGCAAGATATTTAAGCACTGAGTCGAAAACAATGACTGAGCTGTTAAGGACTGATCGGTTTTAGGCCCCCGGACTGCGGAGTATGCGCAAACGCGAAACTGCACTTCAACATGACATGCTCTTGTGACGGGAAAGAACATCTGTGATGAATCCGCCCACGTGACAAGTAATAAATGTTGTTATATTTAATGATTAAGCGGGATAAATCAAGTGAAGACTTTGTTTGCCCCCCCTATGCCCGCTCTTTCCCCAAAATTTGAGCCCAGCAGAAATTCGTGGCGGCCCAATTTAAGAGAGCAACAACTGCTCAGCCTGTCGACGCGGGCTGTTACTTATGATAACAGAGACTTAAGATTTTTCTGACATGTCACCATTAAAAGAATAATTTAGCCCTTTCCGGCTGCATAGGCCCGGGGTTATATTGTCCATGTAGCTGCAATGCGTTCTCGACTTGGCCTTAACATTCAGGCTCGGATATCCCTTGCCAAACAGCGTGCTGCCATCTATAACTCCCATATGCCTGATTCTCCCTTGGAAACCCTTGTCGTCCTCGACTTTGAAACCAGTGGCATCTCTCCCGATTGCGGTGATCGCGCCATTGAAGTCGGAGCAGTGAAGCTCAGGGGAGGGCAGGTCATCGAGCGTTTCCAGAGCCTGATGAATCCCGGCCTGCGCATCAACAGCTTTATCGAAAGCTACACCGGCATCACCAACCAGATGGTGCAAGACGCGCCGCCCTCTGCCGAGGTGATGCGGAATTTTGCCGGATTTGTCGGCAGCCTGCCACTGGTCGCTCACAATGCGTCTTTTGACCGGCGCTTTCTCGACGCCGAGCTTGACCTCATCGGGCTTCAACGTCAGCAGGCTTTCGGCTGCTCGATGCTCGCGGCACGAAGGGTCTACCCGGACGCGCCCAATCACAAGCTGGAAACCCTGGTGCGTTACCGGATCCTGCGCACGGATGGCACTTTTCACCGGGCCCTGGCCGACGCCGAGATGACGGCACATCTCTGGCTGGCGATGATTGAGGATCTGCGTGCTCACTACGGTTTTGCCCTGGTGCCCTTTACCCTGATGCGCAACTTGGCCAGTGTACCGAAATCCCAGGTCAAACGCTTTCTGGCGCAACAGGTGCAGTCTAAATGAGCCTCCTTACCTACCATTATTGTGCATATTATTATGATTATTTATAAGCATCTTATCTCGTTTATGTTAATAATTTACTTTATGTGCAGTTGTGTCTGGGCTGGTGACACGGGCTCTTCCGAGCTTGCACAAATTCTCACATCGACGCGTGATATCGAACAACCTGGCGATCGGATCGTGGCCATTTCCGTACACTTTCTCGACCGGCCTTATCTTGCCAATACCCTGGTTGGCGGACCAGATGAGGCTGAGCGACTGGTCGTTGCTCTGAACGGGTTCGACTGCTTCACCCTGCTAGACGCAATCGAAGCGCTGCGCCGCTCTACTCAGCCGAGGATTTTCCTGACCAGTTGAGACGTGTACGCTACCGGGATGGCGTGGTCTCCTATCGCGGGCGCAGACATTTCTTCAGCGATTGGGCTGCTGTTGAGAACGCCGCGATCACAGATCTTACCTCCGCTGTTGGACAGGGTCATGCCGTAAAGGTCATGAAACAGCTCAACCGAAAAAGTGACGGGACGCTGTGGCTGCCGGGGATCGCCGTCACCTCACGTGAAATCGTCTATATCCCCACTTCCGCAATCACTGAATGAAATGCTCCGCTCGCTGCAGCCCGGTGATTATGTCGGCATCTACAGCGATCTGGCCGGTCTTGACGTCAGTCATACCGGTTTGATCGTCAAGGCCGACGGGAGCGTCAGGCTGCGTCATGCGTCGTCACGCAAGGGCATCGAGCGGGTCGTCGATGATGTCCTGCTCGACTACCTGCAAGGCAAGCCTGGCCTGGTGGTATATCGCGTCAAACCATGAAAATCAAGTGACCGTCCATATCTGCTGTTGACTCTGGCCGTGCTCTTCTGGGCCGGCAATTTCATTCTCGGTCGAGCTTTCCACGGCATCATCCCGCCCGTAGCCCTGGCCTTCTGGCGCTGGTTGGGAGCCGCACTGTTGATCACCTGGCCCGCGCTGCCTCACCTGCGCCGCGACCGCCAGACGCTGTTCCGGCACTGGCCGGTGATCCTGCTGCTGGCGACGGTTGGCATTGCCGCCTTCAACACCCTGGCCTATAGCGGTCTGCAGTACACCGAGGCGCTCAACGCCTTTCTGATTCAATCCTTGATGCCGGTGATGATTGTCCTGCTGTCGTTTCTGATCTTCCGCGAACGCGTAACGAAGCTACAGTGTGTCGGTATCCTGGTGTCTCTCTGCGGGGCCGTGACGATCATTGCCCGGGGTGATATCGCCGTATTACTCGCGCTCTCGGTCAACCGCGGCGACCTGCTGGTCTCGGCGGCGATTGCCTGTTATGCCGCTTACTCTGTGATGCTACGCAAACGCCCGCATGTGCATCCATTGGCCTTTATTGCCGTCATCTTCTGGTTGGGCACCTTGATCCTACTGCCGCTTTATCTCTGGGAAACGCTGACCGTGGCGACGATGGAGGTACGACCGGTAACCCTGCTGGTGCTCGGCTATGTCATGGTCTTTCCATCGATCGTCTCCTATCTCTGCTACAATCGCGGGGTTGAACTGGTGGGTGCCAACCGTGCCGGGCTCTTTATTCACCTGATGCCGGTTTTCGGCAGTTTGATGGCGATGCTCTTTCTGGGAGAACGTTTCTACTGGTACCACGGCCTCGGGATTCTCCTGATCGGCGCCGGCATCTATCTGGCAACGCGCAAGTAGCAAGGCTGACACCGTCGGACGGGCGATATTGTAGAAAATCGATGCTTTCTCCCTTCGAAGACTGTATAAATAAAAGGATTCGAGGAACCGTCAACTTTTCACCACAGGACGTTTTATGACGAAGCATGACACCATTTTTTTGATCGGCCTGATCATTCTAAGCATACTGACTTCGTTCATGTTCATCTTTTATGGCATGGGTATTATCATGGCCCACAGCGTTGCCGGATCGGCCATGATCTTTGCTTATGTGGCCACCGCTTACGGGCTCGCCAACATCGCTATCCTGAGTATCGCCTGGAGCAGTCGCGATGCCTGGTCTGGTGCCGTGAGCAAATTGGTCGCCCTCTGTTTTCTCGGTGTCTTCATCATGAACAGGTTTATGGCGGGCTTCCAACTTGTCGACCTCGCCAGTCTGGTGGGCCTGGCCGTGGTCCTCGTCGCTTAACTTCGCTGCTGTGAAAAAGGTGGTTGAAAGACACTGATTATCGTTGCTGTCGGTCAGGACAAACTGCCGATGCACTCAAAAGGAGTTGTTCATGTCGGTCATTCCCGCATACACCCCACCGAATTTTACCCAGGCACATCTGGCGCAATCGCCCGTTGTCACCGTTGCGCCCGCTCCGGCCGATGGTGTCGTGCCGACAAATTTTCACGGGACCTCCAATCACCCCGAATATCTGCACCTGGGGAAGGGACGCTGGCTGCTTGCGCCGGAAAGCCGTATGGATGCGGTCCTGGTCTTGAAGGGGGAGACGATTGCGGTGGTCGAAGCCCGGCGCGTACGTCAAGGCGACCCGGTCGTCGTCGGGCGCACCGAAAATGGTGAAGAGGGGATCTACGTCCACGTTGAGGGGTTCACCGCCGCCGCAGATGCGGCCGTTGACAAGTTCTCTTTCCGCACCCGTGGCACGCGCGAGACGCCTTTCTCACGCTGCTACGATGACCTCTACCAGGTCCTCCGCCATGATCGCGATCATGGGCATATCGTCTGGGTCCTCGGCCCGGCGGTGGCCTTCGACAAGGACAGTCGTGACGCCATGCAGGGCTTGATCGAGAACGGCTACTGCCACGGCCTGCTGGCCGGCAACGCTCTGGCGACCCACGACCTCGAGGCGGCGTTCTTCCGCACCGGTCTGGGGCAGGATATCTATTCACAGACGCTGAGGCCGCTTGGGCCACTACAATCATCTCGACATCATCAATGAAGTGCGCAGCCGCGGTTCGATCGCCAGAACGATCGACGAGCTGGAACTCAAGGACGGGATCATCTTATGCCTGCGAAAAAAAACGCATCCCTTACGTTCTGGCCGGATCGATCCGGGATGATGGCCCGCTGCCGGAGGTCATTGCAGATGTTTACCGGGCTCAGGACGCCATGCGTGAACACGCCCGCAAGGCGACCACGGTCGTAGCTCTGGCCACCCAGTTGCACTCCATCGCCTTCGGCAACATGGTCCCCAGTTACCGGGTGATGGATGACGGCAGCGTGCGGCCGGTCTTTTTCTATATTGTCGACATGACGGAATTCAGCGCCGACAAGCTGGCCAATCGTGGCTCGGCCCAGGCGGTGGCGATTCTGACCAACGCCCAGGATTTCATGGTTAACCTGTGGAACAACCTGAAGCAGTGAGACAGTCGGGGCGGATATGAAGGTTGTGCAGATTATCGGCGTACCGGTTGACCTCGGGCAGTCGCATCGTGGTGTCGATCTCGGCCCCGGCGCATTGCGTTACGCTGGCTTGGCGGCCCGCCTCGAGCAGTTGGGCTACGAGGTCCATGATGTCGGTAACCTGGCGGTACCGGTGCGCGAATCGCTGGCGCATGAACGCAACGACCGTTATCTGCCTTCGATCCGTTCGCTCTGTGAAGCGGCTTGCCTGGCTGGGCAGCAGGCCATCGAACGAGGGCGCATTCCGGTTTTCCTCGGCGGCGATCACTCGATCTCGATCGGCACCATCGCCGGTGTCACCCAGCAGGAACCGGCAGGCGTTCTCTGGATTGATGCCCATGGGGATTTCAATACCGCGTCTTCTTCGCCTTCCGGCAATATCCATGGTATGTCCCTGGCGCTGCTGCTGGGGCGTGGTTTTCCGGAACTCGTGAATGTGGGCGGACCCGGCGCAACCCTGCAGCCACAGGACGTGGTCATGATCGGTGTGCGTGATCTCGATTCCGGGGAACGTCAGAGTCTGAGTGAGAGTGGTGTGACCGTTTACACGATGCGCGATATTGATGAGCGGGGGATGGCCAAGATTGCTGTCGAGGCTCTTGCGCGGCTCGCACATCGGCGACGACTGCATGTCAGCCTGGATATCGACGCGCTCGATCCCCAGGCTTCCCCGGGTGTGGGCACGCTTGTCCCCGGCGGCCTGACCTACCGTGAAGCGCAGCTGCTCATGGAGATCGTCGCCGATTCCAGGCGCTTGAGCTCCCTTGACATCGTCGAGATCAACCCGATTCTCGACATCCACAACCAGACCGCTCAGACTGCCGTGCAGCTGGTCGCTTCGCTGTTTGGCAAGAGTATCCTCTAATCTGCGACCTTTGTCGGTCAGCCCTTGGGGGTCGCATAAAAGAGCACGGCAAAGTAATGCAGTATGCTGCCGGCCAGGACAAACCCGTGCCAGACGGCATGGTGATAGCGCAGACTCTTCCAGGTATAAAAAAATACTCCCGATGTATATGCCAGACCGCCCAGCAGCAGTAGTATAAGCCCTCCCGGGGCCACGGCCTGGAGCATCGGCTTGGTGGCGACCACGACCACCCACCCCATGGCGATGTAGAGGGCCAGAGACAAGCCCTGACGGCGGCGCAGCAGCGAAACCTGAAAAAGCACTCCGCAGAGGGCCAGCGTCCAAACAACACCGAACAGCGCCCAGCCCCAGGGCCCATGCAAATTGACCAGCATAAACGGGGTGTACGTACCGGCAATCAGCAGGAATATCGACGAATGATCAAAGACCCGCAGCAGGCTCTTGACGCGTGGCAGCTGAATGCTGTGGTAAAGCGTTGAAAAGGTATATTGCAGGATCAGGGTGACGGCAAAGACGATGCTGCTGACCAGGTGCCAGGGGTTGCCGGTGTGACTGGCAACGATACAGAGGACAGCCAACCCTGCAACGGCCAGGAGCAGGCCGACACCATGGGTGATGCTGTTGGCAATCTCTTCACCAGGGCTGTAACGCGGGGTCTCGGCGGGGTTCGTCATGGTACGCCTCCAGGGCTGTGGTGGATGGACAGGTCACTTGATTATGCACTCATCAAGATCTGGTGCAGGTAAAACTTTTGTAACCGTTGGGCTGCGGGCAAACTGAAGCCTCAAGTTAGCAAGGATGTGCCCCATATCTGACTGTTGAACAGGAGATTGTTTATGTCAGCGCAAGGCAGCAACCCGACCAGGGCGATTATGTATGCCTTCTTCGCCAATCTCGGTGTTGCCGTCGCCAAAGCCATCGCTGCGTATTTTACCGGCAGCAGCAGTGCCATTGCTGAAGTCATGCATTCGATTGCCGATTGCGGTAACCAGCTGTTGCTGCTCGTTGGGCTCAAGCGTGCCCGGAAAAGTGCCGACGTCGAGCACCCGCTTGGCTATGGCAAAGCCAGTTACTTCTGGTCATTTATGGTGGCGATTCTGCTCTTTTCGGTCGGGGGCCTGTTGTCCATCTACGAGGGGGCACACAAGCTGCTTCATCCGGAAGCGATGAGTCATGTCTGGATTCTGTTCGCAGTTCTTTTTGCCTCAATTGTTATGGAAGGGCTCAGCCTGCGCGGCTGCCTGGTGGAAATCAAAAAAGCGCGCGGCGAGAGAACGCTGCGTGAATGGATTCGACATACGCGTAGCTCGGAGTTGCTCGTGGTGCTGGGAGAGGACTACGCTGCCCTGGTCGGGCTGTGCCTCGCTATAATCTTTGTCATGCTCGCAGTGTTCACCGGCAACCCGGTCTACGACGCTGTCGGATCGATCTGTATCGGCGTGCTTCTGGTGGTGGTCGCCGTTTTTATCTCCATAAAAGTCAAGGCTCTCCTGATCGGCCGCTCGGCCGACCCCGAAACGGTCGCTAAAATCAAAAGCATTATTGTGGATGATGAGGATGTCCTTGAGCTTTACAACGCAGTCACATTGCAGCTGGGTCCCAAGGCCATGCTCGCCATAAAGATCCGCATGCGCGAATCCATGCCGGTCGGTGATGCTGCGAGGGCGATCAACGAGCTCGAACGCAATATCAAGGCGCTCATTCCAGATATCGGCTGGTGTTTTGTTGAGATTGATGTGGAGGATTGAGCTGTTCCCCGGATTTTACTTGCGGTCTTCCTGCTCAGAACGAAGCGTGCCCTTGTGAGGCAGCGGCTGCTTGGTGCCGTGAGTATCGACATGGGCGAAGGTGATGGTCGTGGAGAAGACGTCGGATTCTTCAGTGGAGCCGGGGGCATCGGCAAAGACATCAACCGCGTATTGCACTGAGGTTTTGCCCCGCTTGATCGGCCTGATATGAAAGCGCAGGATGGAACCGTTGGCGACCGGTTTGCGGAAGCTGATCTGATCCATGCCCACGGTTACCAGCGGGCAATTGGGGAAGTCGAGGGAGGCCACCAGCCAGGCGTATTCATCGACCCACTGCAGTAGTGCGCCACCGAACAGGAAGCCGTAATGGTTGAGATGCTCCTGGCGCACGATAGCGTAGTTGTTCATGGATCCGCCCGTCGAATAGAAGGGGGCTTTCCTGCGAGAGAAGCTCCCCGGTGGCCTGTCTATTGAGCCGTGGTCGTGCTGCCCTGGGCTTCAATGCGTTCCCTGCACTCATCCACCCAGGTATAGATTTCTTGCATTTCGAACGGCTTGCGAAAGTAGTGGATGCCGAGGTTGTTCAACACGTTCATGTAATGGATCGTCAGATACCCGCTCATGATCGCTACATTCCCTCTGTTGAGGGTGAAGCACCCGGTATCCTTAAGATGCTTGAAAAAGTCGACGCCATCGACTTTTGGCATGACGATGTCGGCGATAATGATATCGGCGCAGGGCCGGTCCGCAGGGCAGGTGCAAGCCTCTTTGTTGATGAACGGAAACTCGCTCGGGTCGGCAAGAGTTGACACTTCATAACCCTGACCGCTCAGAGCGGTTTGCAGGAGGTTGCAGATTGCAGCGTCATCGTCAATGACCAGAACACGTAACTTCATGGGACCTCGCTCCCTCATTTGGGATAAGCAACCTTAAAATTTTAACATAGAATTAGTATTATTTAAAACTGCTTGAACGATCCATGTTATCTACTGCTCCTTGGCTATCGGGCAGCTTTTTGCATGGCTGGCTGGGAGCAGATGCCGATAGCGGGCAAATACTGCATAGCCGATCCGTGCTGCCAGGTGAATCCCAGGCAGTCCGACGAAACCCGAGAGCAGGGGGTAGAACGGTGACGGCAGACCTTCCCAGAGTCTGCGAAAGGCCTCGACCCCGGTGAAGAATTGCCCGTCAGCAGCACGAGCATGCAGTTGCTCCTGAAATTCGCTGACTGTTTTACCGTAATCTTGGGCGTTAAAATCATCTGCGGCGATATTGACAAACTGAATCCGTTGATCGGCGATAGAACGATAATAGCGAATCTCCGTGGAACAGACGCCGCAAGCGCCGTCGTAAAAAACCGTGAGCGGGTAGGTGTTAGACATATGTTTTTCTCTTTCTGAAGACTTTCATAGAGTATACCACTACCCGCTAGGCAAGATAATGACGCAAGGACGAGAGACTGCTATAAAATCATTATGAAGATGCGCTTTCTCTGCCGCGCTGTTCTCATCGGTTTTATTTTCGTCTTTCCCTCCCGGCCTGACATGCGATAAATTCAGGACAGCATCAACGCAGCAAGTGCAGATAAGCCATCATCACGGAGGGCAGGTAGATGAAAGCGAGTATTGAATATTGCACCATGTGAGGGTATGAAGCTCGAGCTGTCAGTCTGGCAGCCCTATTGAAAAAGCATTGCGGGGCCGAGGTTGCCTTGCTCGAATCGAGCGGCGGTGTCTTCGAAGTCACCATCGATGGTGATCTGGTCTACTCAAAAAAAGAGACCGGAGTCTTCCCCGATGAGATGCAGCTCCTTAAGGGGCTCTCCGATAGATGAAAGGAACTTTTAGAACATGACTGTTAAAACCATTTTTATTACTGGAGCATCCGCTGGTTTTGGCGAGGCGTGTGCACGGGCCTTTGCCGCCGAGGGGCACCGGCTGATCTTGACGGCGCGTCGTGTGGAGAAGCTTGAAAAGTTGTGTGATGAACTGGTGTCCTCTGCCGGCGTTCACATCGCACAACTGGATGTCAGGGATAATGCAGAGGTTGAAGCCGTCGTGGCCTTTCTACCAGAGCCCTTCCGTGACATTGACGTACTGGTCAACAATGCCGGCCTGGCTCTTGGCCTCGAACCGTCCCACCGGGTTTTCCTTGAAGACTGGGAGACTATGGTCGATACCAATATCAAGGGTCTGATGTACTGTACCCGCGCCATCCTCCCCGGTATGGTCGAGCGGAATCGTGGCCACATTGTCAACATCAGCTCCACCGCCGGAGCCTGGCCCTATCCCGGCGGCAATGTCTATGGTGGCACCAAGGCCTTCGTCAACCAGTTCTCACGTAACCTGCGGGCCGACCTGATCGGCACCCGGGTCAGGGTGACCTGTATTCAGCCGGGGATGGCGGAGACCGAGTTCTCCAAAGTGCGTTTCAAGGGAGATGATAATAAAGCGGCCAAGGTCTACGACGGTACCGAAGCGTTGACGGCGGGGGATATTGCTGAAACCGTGACCTGGGTGGTGAACCGGCCTGCGCATGTCAACATCAACAGCCTCGAGGTCATGTGCGTTGATCAGGCCTGGGGGCCATTCGCCATTCACAGGAAGAATTTGTAAATTAGCATTATTGCCTGGCGAGTTGTTGCAGAAGGTAAATGCACAAACTGAAAAACCATAAAAGGGCCTGGCACTGTGCAGGCCCTTTTATGGTTTTGCGCTGGATAACGGCAGTCAACAGGGCTTGGTGTCGCAATTTTTGTCAGTAAATCATCCCTGCCAACCAGTACAGCAGCATTCCGACCAATACCGTCCCGCCAAGGCTGCGGGTTTTTAGAGCAAACATCAGGGTTGGCACCGCCACCAGCAGTTCCAGCTTGCCCAAGGTGAAGGTGCGCGTCGCGGCATCGGCGAAAAGGGATGGTGCGAGCAGGGCGCTGAGAATCGCCACAGGAATGAGACTGAGCCAGTCGATCAGCCCCTGTGGCATCTTCTTGTGGGCTAAATAGAGCAGCGGCAGGGCGCGGGGGAGGTAGGTGGCCAGCCCCATGCCGCCAAACAGGAGCAGGTAGTCGCTGAAGGTCATCTCCCCCTCCGGTAGCGTCTTTTCAGCAGGTAGCCGATGGTTGCCGCACTCATTGACGCACCGACAATGTAGGAGTCTCCGGGAATCAAAAGGTACCAGGCAACAGACAGCGCCGCAGCCAGCAATCCGGTGACGATGTAGAGACGTCCTTGCAACTGAAAAACCAGCAGGCAGATGAACATGCCGGTCAGGGCGTAGTCAACCCCAAGTGCGCCTTGAGGAACAAACTGGCCGACCAGTGCGCCGCAGATCGTTGCCATGATCCAGACTGCGTTCGCCAGATGATTGACGACCAGTGCCTGCCAGCGGCCCCAATCCCCCGCACGAAAGCGTGTCAGGTTGACGGCGAAGCTCTCATCGGTGACGCCGTAGGAGTAGAGGGCCAAAAACGCGCGATTGACTCCTTGCAGGTAGACAGCAAGGGCTGAACTCATCAGGACGTGCCGCAAATTGACGACAAAGGTGGTCAGAACGATCGCGGGCGTTGATGCGCCGGCAGAGAGCATGGCAACGCAGATAAACTGTGCGCTGCCGGCAAAAACCAGCACTGACATCATGGCGACTGCCCACCAGGGCAGCCCGGCTTTTTGTGCCAGAACTCCCAAAGCCAGGCCGATGGGAAAATAGCCGAGACAGATCGGCCAGGCGGCTGCAGCCCCCTGACGCAGGAGTTGTTTAATGTTCTGGTTCATCTGCATAAAAATCGTTTTTTGTAAAAATAATCACAGACCTCAAGAAGAACACTCATATGAAGTCCTGAGCAACCCCATAATGTTTGTTGTCAGCAATGCCTATAAAGCAGAAAGGGCGCTGCAAAGCGCCCTCGTAGTGCAACAGGTAGCCAATTCTCTAGAGCACTTGTTTCAAGAAAGCCTTGGCGCGCTCTTCCTGCGGGGCCGTAAAGAAATGTTCTGGAGTGCCTTCCTCGACTAGTTTTCCTTGGTCCATGAACAATACGCGGTCAGCGACTTCACGGGCAAAGCCCATTTCGTGGGTGACGACACACATGGTCATACCCTCGCGGGCCAGTTGTTTCATGACTTCGAGCACCTCGCCGACCATCTCCGGGTCGAGCGCACTGGTCGGTTCATCGAACAGCATAATTTTCGGGTCCATGGCCAAGGCCCTGGCAATCGCCACACGCTGTTGTTGGCCACCGGAGAGGCGAATCGGGTACTCGCTCTCCTTTTCGGCAATGCCGACCTTCTGTAGTAGCATATGGGCCTTTTCGGTGGCCTCCGCAGTCTTGCGTTTGCGAACGACCTGCTGGGCGAGGACAATATTCTCCAAAACGGTCTTATGCGGGAAAAGGTTGAACTGTTGAAACACCATGCCGACTTCACGACGCACCAGATTGAGGTCGGTCTTCTTGGCAGCGAGATCGACGCCGTCGATCATGATGTGCCCGGAGGTAAAGGTCTCCAGGCCGTTTAAACAGCGCAAAAACGTTGATTTCCCGGAACCGGACGGGCCGATGATGACCACAACTTCACCCTGTTTGATATGGGTGGTGACGCCGTCGACGGCATAGACCGTCTGGCCGCGGCCGATAAATGTCTTTTTCAGGTCGACTGTCTTAATCACTGATTGAAAGCCTCCGTTCCACCCAGGAAATCACCTGGGACAACACCGACGTCAGCATAAGATAGAGGAAAGCGACGACGAACCAGATTTCGAAGGTGGCAAAGGTCGAGGTAATAACCTCGCGGCCGCTCTTGGTCAGATCGGTGATGGCAATGACCGAGACCAGCGACGAATCCTTGATCAGGCTGATGAACTGACCGGCAAGCGGTGGCAGGGTTCGCTTGAAGGCCTGGGGCAGGATGATGTGAATCATGGCCTGACTGACATTCATGCCGAGGGAGCGGGCCGCTTCCATCTGTCCCTTGGGGATCGACTGGATCCCGGCTCGGATGATCTCCGCGACGTAGGCGCCGGCGAAGATCGCCAGGGCGCTTATGCCGGCGATGATCCGGCTGATATCAAGAACGGTGCCGAGAAAGAAGTAGAAGATGAAAATCTGCACCAGCAACGGAGTGCCGCGGATCAGCTCGATGTAGGCGACCGAGAGGCTGCGCAGGGTCGCGTTGTTTGAAATCCGGCAGAGCCCGGTGACTAGACCGATGATCATGCCGATAACGCTCGATACGGCGGAAATCCAGAGGGTGTTCCACAGCCCGACAGACAACGGGCCGGCGCGCCACTCGGATGTCGAACCGAGGTAGTCGCCCTGGAACAGATCCTCGTTCTCGCTGACGCGCAGAGAGTCGTTATCGACTTCAAAAACACCTTCCTCACCACTTTCCCCGGCCAATTTGACCTTGGTTGTGCCGCCTGCTCTGGTCAGGGAGACGACCCGGGCATCGTAGGGAGCCGGGACGTTGGTTTCGTCAACATATGCAAAGTACTGCGGTACACGGTTCCATCGCCAAGTGTAGTCGATTTTCTTGGTGGCAATCCACAGGCCGGCACCCATCATGAACAGGATGAAGAGCGTCAGAAAATGCCAGCGCCAGATATTATTTCTTGGATTCAAGGTGATATCCCCGGTTTTGGCGAACCGAGCACGGCGGGTCCGATTTGCTGCCGCCCGGCCCGCCGTGCTCTGCTCATATTACTGAAGGTCTTTCAGCCACTCGTCGCTAAGGAACCACTTCTTGTAGATCTTGTCGTAGGTGCCGTCATTCTTTGCCTGCACCAGGAAGTTGTTCAGCCAGTTGATGAAGTCAGCGTTGCCGCGATTGACTGCCCAGGCCAAAGGCTCGTAGGTGAAGGGATCGTCGAGCAGGACTACTTTGCCTTGGCCTTTTTCAGCAAAGGCGATGGCGTTGAAGGGGAGGTCGTAGACGAAAGCGTCAACCTTGCCGTTGAGCAGATCCATGACGCCTTCCTGCTCGGTTTCGAAAGAAATATAGGTCGCGTTGGGGATCATGCGCTTGGTCGCCTGCTCACCGGTGGTGCCGAGCTTGGAGGCAACCTTGTACTTCTTGTCATTGAGGTCATTGTAGGATTTGACGGTGCCGGCCAGCTTCTTGTCGAGCAGGACGCTCTGGCCGATGACGATGTAGGGGCTGGCAAAGCTGATCTTCATGTTGCGTTCCTGGGTCAGGGTCATGCCGCTCATGATGATGTCGAACTTTTTGGTGATCAAGGCGGGGATGATGCCATCCCATGCGGTGCTAACCAACTCGAGCTCGACACCCATAGCATTGGCCATGCGCTTGGCCATGTCAACGTCGAAGCCGATAATTTCGCCCTTCTTGTTGGTCATTTCGAAGGGCATGTAGCCGGGTTCCATACCGACACGCAGCTTGCCGCTGGCGAGGATGTCGTCGAGGGAATCGGCCATGGCGACACCGGGCAAGAGTACACAAAGAGCCAGCAGACAGACGATCAACAACTTGATTTGTTTCATGATGGTTCCTCCTCAAAAATTATGGGGTAGTTCAGCCGAATCGTTCGGCACGTGAGTCATCAATAGGATTTGCCTTCGTCAAGGAGTTCGGATATCGACATCTGGATCTTGCATTGGGGACAGCGGGGGAGGTCTTCTGCGGGGAGATAAATAATCTCTGTGTAACGGCATCTCGGACAAACAACTTCGATCGGTTCACGCTTGCCACGCTTCATTACACGGCTCCCTCACTGCACAAATGGAAAAAACGATTGAATTGACAGAACTGAACTTATACCATGCGCCTTTCTTCGGTACAATACTCTAACAGTTTTTCTGCGGATTTCATGGACCTTAAAACCAAAAAACAACTTTTTGCCGAGTTCATGCTGGCAACCGTGACCATCTTCTGGGGTGCGACCTTTCCGATCGTCAAGGACGCCATCACCGAAATGCCGGTCATGGCCTTCCTCTGGATGCGCTTTGCCATGGCGGCGGGCCTTTTGGCTGTCATCACCGGTCGTTCTGGCTTCTCGTCTCTTGACCGTCGCGGTTGGCGACTGGGAATTCTGCTTGGTACCTTACTCTTTCTTTCCTACCTGTTTCAGACCTTCGGCCTGGAGCGGACCTCGTCAGCCAATACCGGCTTCTTAACCGGTCTGGGGGTGATCTGGGTGCCTTTGATGGCTGGCCCGATTCTGAAAAAACCGGCGGCATTCGGTTCGAAAGTCGGCGTCGGCCTTGCCTTGACAGGGCTTTTACTGTTGACCTGGCATACACCGTGGACGATTCATTTTGGGGACCTCCTGGTTGTGGTCTGCTCAGTTTTCGTGGCCCTGCACATCATTGGTCTGGATGCCTTTACTCGTGGATATGACAGCCGCGCACTGACCTTCGTACAGATCGCCACCATGGCCGTGCTCGGCTGCTTCGGCAGCCTGGTTTTTGAGCCGGTCTCTTGGCCCCAGGCCTGGACCGGATCCCTGGTCTTCGCATTCATCATCACATCGGTTTTTGCCACCGCGTATGCTTTTTGGGCCATGACCACTTTCCAGAACCGGACCACTCCGACCAGAGCCGCCCTGATCTATACCCTGGAGCCAGTTTTTGCCGCGATTTTTTCAGTGTGGCTGGCCGGTGATCGTCTCACCACGATCGGTTGGTTCGGCGGTTTCCTGATCGTTTCCGGTATGATCGTTGCCGAGGTCTGGCCCCTGATGACCCAGAAAAAAGTCATTGGCAACTGCATTTGAAAAACTGGCTGCAACCGCAAGCCTCCCTGTCAAGGGGTGGCTTTTCTGTTATGATTCTCAATGGCAGGTTTAGCTAGCGATTATGGATGGAGGATTTATGACGCAGAAGATTGGTTACAAAGCATTGGTTGCTGATGCCGAAAAGCGCATCGAGAGTATCTCCGCAGAAGAGGCGATCACTTCAGCAAACTCACCTGATGTTGTTTTTGTCGACCTGCGCGATGTCCGCGAGTTGAAGCGCGAGGGAAAAATCCCCGGGGCTTTTCATTGCCCGCGCGGCTTGCTGGAATTCTGGATCGATCCGGAATGCGTTTATCACAAGCCGGTCTTCGCCGATGGCAAACGCTTCATCTTCTATTGCAACCTGGGTTGGCGCTCCGCCCTTGCCACAGATATCGCGCAAAAGATGGGGCTCAAAAACGTCTGTCATATTGATGGCGGCTTCGAAGCGTGGAAGCAGGCGGGTGGAGAGGTAGAGCAAAAGTAGCGCGTGACGCGCAGCGTGGAAAATCAAAAACTCTTGTGCTTGGTATATCGCGCTACTCGCTACGCAAATACGTCGCCGCTTTCTGCCCTAAAGCCTTCCAGGTGCCAAGCAGGCCGAGCAGCAGGGTCAGGGTGATGCCGGTGACTATGGTCAGAAGGATCGTTCCCGGGTGCAGGTTGAAAGACATCTTCATTAGCCCGCGCAGGATTCCCATCGCCGCCAAACTGCCGATGATGGCACTGATCGCCCCTGCAATCAGTCCGAGGAGTGTAAACTCAGCGGCAAAGGCCCCCAGGATATCGAAGCGGGTCGCACCGCACACTTTGAAGATTACGGCATCATGAATGCGCCGGTGCTGGTCCGCTGAGACGGCCCCGGCCAGCACCAGAAAGCCGGTTAGCAAAGCGATAGCGGCCATGCCGCGGAAGGCCGTTCCGATCCGGTCGAGGACCAGGGAGACATTCTTCAGGATTTCCCGGGTGCTGATAGCCGAGACGTTAGGGAATTCCCGGGTGATCGCAGCAAAGGCTGTCGCTTCCTGGTCTGGTGTGACCTGGATTGTGGCAATATGGGTCTGCGGAGCGCCCTCGAGCACGCCCGGGGAGAAAAGAATCGCGAAGTTCAGATCCAAAGTTGACCAGTCCACTTCCCTGAAGCTGCTGATTTTGGCCGTGACCTCGCGGCCGAGGATGTTCACTGTCAAGGTGTCACCGACAACAACACCGAATCCGGTAGCAAGATCTGCTGTAATCGAAACCAATGGTTCTCCACGATAGTCTCGTGACCACCACGAGCCTGCGACCAGTTTGGTGTCCTGCGGCATCTCTGCGGCATAGCTGAGAAACCGATCACCTCGTACCGCCCATTGAACTGATTGGTCAATCTTCGCCAGGTCAACCGGAACGCCTGCTATGGCCGTGATGCGTCCACGCAGGGTGGGGTAGCGCTCGATCTTGCCGACTCCGGGTAAGCTTGCGGCAATCTCTTCAAAACGAGGCACCTGGGCGTTTTGCAGGTCAAGGAAAAAGAAACTCGGGGCTTCGCCGGGGATGGTTTCGTTGACCATGTCGTCGAGATTAGCCTGGACGAGCATGATGATAATCAGGGCCGTCAGGCCGAGCCCCAGGGAAAAAAGCGCGCTGCCAGACGGTGAGCCCCGTCTTTGAATGTTGGCCATTCCCAGACGCAGCGAAGGGTTCCCGGGGTTTGGAAGGTGGCGGAGCACACGGACCAAGGCGATGGCCGCAAAGCGAAAGATGACGAAACACAACGTGGCACCGCAGATGAACCAGAAAGCGAGTTTCTGGTCTGAGCTGGTGACGATCGCCAATACCGCAAGGCAGAGGGCGACGAAGCCGATGGCGATCCGGATGCCATTGCCGGGATCTGTGCCGGAACTGTCGCTATAGCCACGAAACAAAACGCTCGGGGAGACTCTCCTGGCGATGCCCAGTGACTTCAGAGAAAAGGCCAGAGCGATCAAAAGTCCAAACAGTGCAGCTGTGAACAGCACCTGCCAATGAACGGCCGGGGCCAAGGGTACCGGTAGATATTTGCCGATCAATGTTTTGAGAAGATAGGGCAGTGCGCCTCCGCAGATCAGGCCTGCGCCTGCTCCAAGAGCGCCCAGCAAGAGGATCTGCAACAGGTAGGCGGTAAATACCAGTCTCCCCGGTGCCCCAAGGCATTTCATGGCGGCGATGTTGGTGATCTTCCCGGTCAGATAACCACGCACAGCCCCTGAAACGCCGAGACCACCTACCAGTAATGCGCACAATCCGATCAGCGTCAGGTTGAGGTTCATGCGATCCAGAAAGAAACGCACCCTGGGCGCCGCTTCCCGCCAAGTGCGCAGACGCCATCCGGTTTCTGGAAAACGGGCTTGCAGGTCTGCTTTGAGCTGATCTGCGGTTTCCCGGTCGGGGAGCCTTAACCGGTAGGCGTGGTAAAGCAGGCTGCCGGGTTGTATGAGGCCGGTGGCTGATAATCCGGCGATGCTGGTCAAAAAACGTGGCCCAAGGCTGAAGGCCTGAACGGTCCGGTCGGGTTCGTTGAGAATGGTGCCGCGAATGGTAAATTCTGCCGAGCCGATTTGGACCAGGTCGCCAATCTTCAGCTCGAGTCGAGTCAAGAGTGATGGCTCGACCAGTGCGCCGAAAGCGCCGTCCTGCTGCAACGCGGCTCCAAGAGGCTGCGGGGGTTCGATTCCCATGCTTCCATAGAGGGGATAAGCCTGGTCGACAGCTTTAAATTCGCTTAAGATCCGCTTCGAACCGTCGGCATTAGCAATCATGGTGCGCATCGTTATGACATGCGACATCTTGCCACGTTTGCTCAGGTATTCGACGGTGTCTTCAGGCAACTCACGATGAGCCAACCGTACTTCGAAATCGCCACCCAGAAGGGCGCTGGCATCGGCCAGAAGTCCTGCCTTCGCTGATTCTGTAAACGAGCCGATTGCGCTGATTGCAAAAACGCCGAGGAAAAGACATGTCAAAAAGACGCCGAAACCGCGCAGGCCGCCGCGCATTTCGCGTCGTGTCAGACGCAGGGCTTGCAAAAGCATGCTGGGTTCGTTCACGCTACGGCTCCCGCAAGTTCTTTGAGTTGGCCGTCAATCATGTGGATGGAGCGGTCGCAGCGCGAGGCAAGGGTCTCGTCATGGGTGACCAGAACCAGAGTTGTACCGTGCTCTTGCTGGAGATCGAAGAGCAGATCCATGACCTTTTGTCCGGTTGCGCGATCGAGATTCCCGGTCGGTTCATCGGCGAGCAGTAGTGACGGTCTGGCGACAAAAGCCCTGGCCAAGGCAACCCGCTGTTGTTCCCCGCCGGAGAGCTCCCCGGGAAAATGTTTGAGACGGTCCCCGAGCCCTGTTTTGTCCAGGGCCGCCCGGGCCTGCACAAAGGGGTTTGCTGCCCCAGCGAATTCGAGAGGCAGTGCGACATTCTCCAGGGCGGTCATGGTCGGCACCAGATGAAAAGATTGGAAAACGATGCCGATGTGAGTACGACGAAAACGGGCCAAACCGTCTTCGTCGAGGCGGGTCAGGTCAACTCCCGCGACCCGTACCTCGCCGGACGTTGGCTTTTCAAGGCCGGAGAGGGCCATCAGCAGCGTGGTTTTGCCGGCCCCTGATGAACCAAGGATACTGATGGTTTCATTTCCGGCGACCACCAGATCAACACCACGCAGGATATTGACCGGCCCGGCACCACCGATTAGACTGAGATGTAGATTTTTGATTTCAACCATAGGTCACTCATGAGAATCTTTCTAATTTACCTGGTCCTGCTCCTGGCTGCGTTGACTTGCGGTGTGCAAATTACATTAGCTAATAATACCGCAGAAACAGCTCAACGTCTTCTGGTGCTGGGCGACAGCCTTGCTGCAGGCTACGGCTTGGCGAACGAGGAGTCTTTTCCGGCCCAGCTTGAAAGTGCTTTACTACAGCGCGGGTATCATGTCAGGGTTATCAACGCGGGTGTCTCAGGAGATACCACCGCCGGCGGATTATCCCGGCTGTCATGGGCTCTTGCCGATGAACCGCACTTGGTCATCGTCGAACTCGGCGGCAACGACGCCCTGCGGGGTCTTCCTCCGGAAGAAACAGCCGCCAATCTGGATGCCATCCTGCGTCAACTCAAGGCCGCTGGTGTCAGCGTCATCCTGGCAGGCATGCAGGCGCCGCACAACATGGGAACGACGTATACAACGGCTTTCGACCGGATATTTCCATTGCTTGCCCAAAAACATCAGGTCGCGTTCTATCCGTTTTTCCTCGCTGGTGTTGCCCTTGACCCGTCACTTAACCAGTCTGATGGAATCCACCCGAACACCGCTGGCGTTGCAGTGATCGTCGACCGGATGCTTCCGCTCGTCACATCTACCCTCCGCAAACTTCAAAAATAACCCACTCTTTTCAACATTCTCGATATTCGTTAGTTCGACATCGGCCTCAAGAATATTATGGAACGATAATTGCTAAATCAGAATATATTGAATAAATAAAATATAAAGGAGCAATCTACAGCCATGACAGAATGTAAGCATCTTCGGGATTGTGAGTTCGTGCTACGCTATGTCTCCCAAGTCAAGCCGCACTGGGACGATTTCGTAAGTCTTTATTGTCGCGGGGATTTTCAGGATGACTGTAAACGTTTGCAGAGTTTCAGGACAAATGGAGGCAAGCCGGAAGCCGATCTGATGCCAAACGGCAACAAGGTGCCGCACATAATGAATGAAGTGAAGGGTAAGTAAAAAGACCGGCTGCTGTTGTCATATGACAACACTGTTTGGGCGATACGGCTGTCAGCGCAGGTACGCCTCAGTCACATAACGACGCATCATGACATGCGTATTGAAATAATAGGCGTTCTTGCCTATAGCGTTTTTCATCACTTTAAGCCAACCCGCACGGTCTTTGTAGTAGAGCGGTATGATCGTTTCCTCGAGTTTTTTGTACAGGTCCCTGACGTCTTCGTCAGAATGATTCACGTCTGTGGTCGTTTCAGTCGGCGGCGGGCCGATCGACCAACCGGTCACACCCTCGATATGCCCCTCGATCCACCAACCGTCTAGGACGCTGAAATTCGGGACGCCATTCAGGGCCGCCTTCATGCCACTCGTGCCCGAAGCTTCCAATGGCCGCAGGGGATTGTTCAGCCAGATGTCAACCCCCGGGATCAGTCGGCTCGCAACGTCCATGTTGTAGTTAGGCAGGTACACGATCTTTAACTTGTCACCGAAGATTGCCGACTGATTGCGGATTTCCTGGATCATCTGCTTGCCGTAATCGTCGTGGGGGTGGGCTTTCCCACCAAAAACCAGCTGCAGTTTGCCGCTACCTATTTTTAACAGCCGCTCCGGGTCGGTGAAGATCATGTTGGCTCGTTTATAGGCGGTTGCACGGCGGGCAAAGCCGATGGTCAGGATAGACGGGTCGAGCTTGGTCCCGGTCGTCTCCTCGATATACTGAAAGAGATAGGCCTTGGCGCCAGCGTGAGCGTCATCGATCTCCTGGTCGGGAATGTTGTCCACCCTGACCAGCAATTCCGGTTCGTTGGCCCAGCCAGGCAGGTATTTGTCGTAAAGGGACATCAGGTAAGGAGAGCCCCAGGTGAAGGGGTGAATGCCGTTGGTGATGGCATGGATCTCGAACCCTGGGAAGAGGGCCTGGGATACCTGGCCGTGCTTCTTGGCGACGCCATTGACGAAAGACGACAGGTTGAGGGCCAGCATGGTCATGTTCAACTCATCTTTGCCGCCCAGCTCTTTGAGGATATCCAGGGGAATCACATCACCCATGATACGCGTCACCAGATCGTAGGGGAAACGATCATGCCCGGCCTCTACCGGAGTGTGGGTGGTAAAAACACACTTTTCCAGGACGCGGCGTGTGTCCCAAGAGGCGCGCTCGTCCCAGGTGTCTTCCACATGCAGCCGGTGGTGGTTGAGCAGCTCCAGCGTCAATAGGCTGGCATGACCTTCGTTCATATGGTATTTGCGCACCTGGAAGCCAAGAATCTGCAGCAGGCGGGCCCCGCCTATACCGAGAACGATCTCCTGCTTAAGCCGGTATTCCTTGTCGCCACCGTAAAGGTGATCTGTGATCTTGCGGTCTTCCGGCAGGTTGCCGGGGATATCGGTGTCGAGAAAAAGTACCGGAAGCTCACCACCGGTCGGGCTTTTGACACGATACATCCATGCCTGCACCTTGACATCGCGATTATCTATTGTTACCAGTGCCTTGCCAGGCAAGAGTTCAAGCAAATCCTCGGGACGCCATTCGACCGGACTCTCCTGCTGCCAACCCGCCTCGTTAAATGTCTGTCGAAAGTATCCTTTGCGGCTGATCAGCGTCACCGCGACCAAGGGTAATTTCAAGTCTGCAGCGCTTTTGATCGTGTCGCCAGCCAGGACTCCCAGGCCGCCGCTGTAGGTGGGTATTTCAGTCGTCAACCCGATCTCCATAGAGAAATAGGCGATGCGTGCTATCTCGGTGTATCCTCTCCAGTCTCTCATTGTTTACCTCTATCGATATGCAAAGAACGTTCACAGTCTCTGTTGTTTGAATTGATAAGATCTTTACCGGTGATTTCTCTGGCAACAATGTCCCCAGCGGATATACAAGTCAGAATCATAACACATCAGCCGCAAATTTCTGAACTGCAAGATGTAATAAAAAGCCGTGAAAATACCAAGGAAAAACTTGCAATAAACTGCAATTTATGAAAATAAATACTCATTAAATGCCGACAGGAAGCTTTACAGGGGGACAGCCACTCAAATGTATGAAACTTTTTTTGCGTTGAAAGAAAAACCCTTTTCGCTGGCCCCGAACCCCCGTTTTCTCTTCCTGAGTAAAACCCACAACGAAGTCTATGCGCACCTGATCTACGGGATCGAAAGCCGGGCCGGATTCATCGAGGTGACCGGTGAAGTCGGCACGGGTAAAACTACAGTACTGCGTACCCTGCTTGCACAACTGGATGAGAACAAATACCGGCTTGCATTTATTTTCAATCCCAAGCTGACTGCTTTTGAGCTTTTGCGTAATATCAACCGGGAGTTCGGGATCGCTGACGACGGTCTCAACAGCCCTGACCTGATTCATGCCCTCAACGATTTCCTGCTGACGGAGAACCGGGCCGGGAGGACCCCGATCCTCATCATCGATGAAGCCCAGAACCTTTCCGGTGATGTCCTGGAGCAGATTAGGCTCCTCTCCAATCTCGAAACCGAAAACGACAAATTGATCCAGATCGTCCTGGTTGGTCAACCGGAGTTGCGCAACCACCTCAGCGACTACAGCCTGCGCCAACTCAACCAGCGCATTGCCGTGCGTTACCAGTTGCGCCCGTTGAATCACGATGAAACCGCTGCGTACATCCTGCATCGTTTGAAACTTGCCGGCCGCCCAGACGGTAATATCTTTTCCCGGGCTGCCCTGCGCAGGGTGTTCCAATGCTCCGGCGGCGTGCCCAGAAGAATCAACCTGATCTGTGACCGTGCCCTTCTGACTGCCTTTTCCGAGGAGCGGGGTGTCGTTTCACCCCGTGACGTCAATCAGGCGGTAGCGGAACTTGCCGGCATGGGCGAGGGACAACGCAACATGCGACAGACTCCCTGGAACCTCATTGCCGCGACAGTCATGCTTTTGCTCTTTTTACTTGCGGGTTTCTATTGGCTCGACCCCTTCGGACATGCTCCGCTTGAGACGTCCCTTGAGCCAGCAGCTGTCACGTTCGTTGCGCCAGCAGCTGACACGCCCGTTGCGCCAGTAGCTGACACGCCCGTTGCGCCAGTAGCTGACACGCCCGTTGCGCCAGTAGCTGACACGCCCGTTGCGCCAGTAGCTGACACGCGCCTTTCACCACCGGAAAAATCATTGTTGATCGACACAAGTCAACAGTCGAACCCCATCACTGTACCCCTTGAGCTGTTGCAACCGAACAGTCTGCTGGCAAGCTGTAATGCCATCTTCACCCTATGGGATGCTCCACTCTTGAGTAATGAAGCATCCTCTGCAGGTTTCGACCTGGAACGTGAGTTTGGGATTCGTGGCTTTGAACTTATCCGCATGGCTGGTCGTTTCGAAGATTTCAGCAAGTTCAATGTGCCGTTGTTGCTGCCCTTGCCCGAGGAGCAGGGTGGGGGATACCTGGCGGTTCTCGGCCAAACCGTTCCCGGTAAATGGGCGATTACCCCAGCATACCAGGGGCATGAAACAATGAGCTTGTCCGAACTCAATGACCTCGGCATTAACATGGCTTTTGTCCCTTGGATTGATTTTGCGGCGATCGGTTACGTTGCAGCTCCAGACGTAAAGGGTGAGAATGTCCGCCGATTGCAGTTTTTACTTGGCTTGACCGGGTGTATTAAAATAAAGACCAACGGTCGTTATGATGCATCGAGCATTAATTGCGTCAAGGATTTTCAACGTACGCATGACCTGGTCGTCGATGGTCTGGTCGGTCCACGTACCCTCATAATGCTCTACCAGGCGGCCGGTGCATACAAGATGCCGCGGCTTTCCTAGGACGCTTTGGTGAGGAAATGATTCAATGAGTTCGATTCTTAAAGCACTGAGGAAAATCGAAGAAAAAAAGCGGGTTGCCGAACATGCGGCTCCTGACCTCACTCATGATCAGGGCGCTGTCCCCGCCAAGTCGAGTGCGCTTCGGCCTCTGTTCGCCGGGATCGCAATCGGTGCCGTGGTGGTTGGGCTCATCTTTTTGCAGTCAAAGTACACTGTCGATCTAGCAACACGACAATCAACTGTAAAACCGTTAGCAATTGCAGCAACCGAAACGACGGAGCAGACACCGTCCCTATCCATTCGAGAGGAGGGAACTGTCGTTTCTCAGCCGTCGACCAACCTGCCGTCAAAGATTCTCCCTGTAGCTCCAGAATACAACTCAATCAAGGCCGTTGATGCCAGACAGGTGCCCGTTGCCGTCCTGCCGCAGGAAAAGATTGTGGTCAGCGTTGCACGGAGAGCAGAAACCGTCCTGGCTAAGGATGTCACGTCCTCGTCAAACAGTTCACGAAAGTCTGAGATCGCGTTAAAGCCTGACATCACGCGCACCGAAAAATCGGCCCCGAAAGTTAAGCTCACTTCCTCCCGTCGCACCTGTTGTAGACAAGCCGACGCTTTCTCTGCAACTGCCAGCAGGGGTTGACCTGCAGCTGACTGAAATATTTTATCAGGAAGACAGCGCCAGCAGCATGGCTGTCGTCAATGACCTGCCGGTCATGGTCGGTTCACAGGTTGACTCCGCAGTCGTTACGGATATCCGTCCAGATAGCGTCACTGGTGACAATTGACGATAATGTTTATAACCTTACTTTGACCCGCCCATAAACTTCCCCACCCTCAACATGACTGTTTCCATGCGGCCTGATTTTCCAACAGGTTACGTTGAATAGTCTTCAAAATACTGTAGAATATTCAACAATCAACGTTTTTGATTCCTTGAGATGCTAATAAAAGTTACTAAAAACATACGGTTATATCGTTGGCACATTCCGTGTATTATAATCACGGAACTTTGTTTAAAGGACAACTTCATGAACCTTGGACATATATTTTCGAAGTGTCGGCTGGCTGCTGGAACACTCGTTTTCGCCGTTAGCTTGTTAGGGGGACCGCTTCAGGCAGAAACTCTCGACCAGTTGGTTGCCGAGGCTTTGAAGAACAATCCCGACCTTGCGGCTGCCAAAGCCCAATGGGAGCAGTTCAGCTACAAAACGCCTCAGGCCGGCAGCCTTGCAGGACCCGGAACTCTCGTTTGCATTCTCAAGCTATCCTCGTGACACCTTGTCCAGCGATGATACGCCCATGACCGGCAACGAGCTGCGGCTGGCGCAAAAATTTCCGTTTCCCGGCAAACTCCAGGGTCGTATAGATCTTGCCACGGAGCAGGCACGCTGGTATGAGGCTGTTTACCAGGACAAGCATTACCTGGTTGCCCGCAAGGTCAAGGATGCCTGGTTTCGGCTCACTTTCAATCAACAGGCGATCAACGTCACCGAACGTAGCCTGAGGCTGCTCGATGACGTCATCCGCCTGACGGAAGTTCGCTATGAAACCGGATCAGGTTTGCAACAGGATGTCCTCAAGGCTCAGGTAAAACGTTCGCAGTTCATGGAGCGCCTCATCTCAATGCGGCAACAGCGCGCAACATTACAGGCGGAGCTCAACAGTCTTCTGAACCGTCCGCAGGACGTGGTTTATGAGACTCCTGGAGAGACTCGAACTGGTGGCAAACGAGACGAGTCTGGATACATTTCAGGATGCTGGCAGCGAAAAGCGGCCTATGAATTCAGCCTACCAGTCACTGATCAAGCGCTACCGCTATCAGAATCAGCTCGCAGAACTCGACGATTATCCGGATATGACCGTTTTTGCCAGCTGGCGTTTCCGTGATGACAACCTGTCGGATGGCGGTACCGATTTCGTCAGCGCCGGGGTCAGCATCAATCTGCCAATTTATCGCGAAAAACGGCGTGCAGCGAAAGCAGAAGCTTTGGCGGCAGTGCGCATGGCCGAACGCCAGGCCGAGGATTTTCGCAATACGGTTGCGCAGTCGATAACAAGCGCCTATGCCCGCATGGAAGAAACCCGTCAACAGGCAGAACTCTACCGTCAGGGAATCATTCCTCAGACCAGCCAGAGTTTTCAGTCGGCCCTCGGCTCATATCAGGTTGGCAAGCTCGAATTCATCAGCCTGCTGGATGCTTTGATAACAACCTACCAGGCGGAAATGGATTATTATCGCTTCAGTTCCGAATACATGCGCAGCCTGGCCTGGCTCGAGGCTGAATCGACCCTGTCCGTGATCAGTCCGCCGCTGAGGGTCGATAGCCCGCAGATCGATGGATCCGTCAAATAAATCACCCCCTGGATTCCGAGGCCACCATGAGTAAAAGCAAGCATTTCACCTGGGTCATCGTCCCGATCGGCATCATCGCTGGCCTGATCATCGGCATGACCATTGTCGATCGCGACCGCGGTCATCTGGAGACAGTCGCCGAACTGGCGGGTCCTGTCTCAGCCGAGGCAGCAGAGAAGTCCGGTCAGAAGTACACCTGCGGGATGCATCCGATGATCATCACCGATGAGCCTGGGCTTTGTCCTATCTGCAACATGGAGTTGACGCCGTTAAAGTCTTCCGGTGGTGAAACGGCAGCCAAGCCAGCCGGTGAGCGTAAGATCAAGTACTGGGTGGCGCCGATGGACCCGACCTACATCCGTGACGAGCCCGGCAAATCACCGATGGGCATGGATCTGGTCCCGGTTTATGAGGACCAGGCCGCCTCGGGTTCGATCATCTCCATTGACCCGGTGACGTCCCAGAACATGGGCGTGCGCATGGCGCTGGTCACGCGCAAGGACCTGAGCCGGACGATTCGCACCGTCGGCCTGATCGGTTACGAGGAACCGAAGCAGTTTTCTCTCAACAGCAAGATCGATGGTTGGGTTGAACGACTTTATGTCAATGAAACCGGGACAGTTCGTCAAAAAAGGCTCGCCCTTGCTGGAGATCTACAGCCCGGCCCTGGTCAGTGCCCAGGAGGAATTCCTGCTGGCCCGCAACAACAGCCAGGCGCTTGCCGAATCACCCTTTCCGGCGATTGCCGATGGCGCCAGTCGTCTGCTCGAGTCATCGCGGCGTCGGCTCAAGCTCTGGGATATCAGCGATCGCCAGATTGCCAGGCTGGAAAAGAGCGGTGAGGTTGCCAAGACATTAACTCTGTATGCGCCCTACGACGGTATCGTGACTGCGAAGATGGTGAAAGAGGGGCAATTCATCAAGTCGGGCATGGAACTGCTGGCTATTTCTGACATCTCGAAAGTCTGGGTCTATGCCGACATCTATGAATACGAGATGCCCTGGGTCAAGGTCGGCCAGAAGGCCAGGATCGTTCTGCCCTATGTCGGCAGTGAGCCGATCTTGAGCACGGTCAGCTACATCTATCCCTTCGTTGAACCGAAAACCCGCACCGTCAAGGCCCGTTTCGATATCGCCAATCCTGATTTCAACCTGAAGCCTGACATGTACGTCAATGTCTGGCTCGAATCGGACCCGGTTGTTAACGCCTTGACGGTTCCTGCCGAGGCCGTATTGCATTCCGGTGAGAAGCAGACCGTCTTTGTGGCCCTCGGCGAAGGCAAGTTTGAGCCCCGCCAAGTCAAAACCGGGGTTCAAGATGAGCATGGTGATATCGAAATCGTGCAGGGACTGCTCGAGGGCGAACACGTCGTCATCAGCGCCCAGTTCATGCTCGACTCGGAAAGCAAGCTGCGTGAGGCAATCCAGAAAATGCTCGAGCCCAAGGCGCCTGCTGCGGAACAGCACGCTCCTGCAGACACTGAAGAAGGCCATGAGCTCCGGATGATCTTTTTGCCGACGATGCTAAGAAGAAAAAGGGCCAGGATGATCTGGAAGGCCTGTTCGATGACAAGAAGAGTAAAAAGTAACAAGAGGAATGTGAGTGCCAATAAAAAGACCCTAACTTTTAACGCATTACATTTCTCTTGTTAACGGAATTTATTATGCTTGAACGCATTATCGAATGGTCGTACGACAACAAGTTCATCGTCGTACTGCTGACGGTCCTCGTCATGGCCGGTGGCCTCTACGCCATTTCCAAGACGCCGATCGACGCCATCCCCGACCTCTCCGACGTGCAGGTGATCATCTTCACCGAGTACCCGGGGCAGGCGCCGCAGGTGGTCGAGGACCAGGTCACCTATCCGCTGACCACCCAGATGCTGGCGGTGCCCCACGCCAAGGTGGTGCGCGGCTACTCCTTCTTCGGCTTCTCCTTCGTCTACATCATCTTCGAGGACGGCACCGACCTCTACTGGGCGCGTTCCCGGGTGCTCGAATATCTCAATTATGCCGCAGGCAAGCTGCCCCAGGGGTGACGCCGACCCTCGGTCCCGATGCCACCGGGGTCGGCTGGGTCTACGAGTACGCCCTCGAGAGTGACCGTCACGACCTGCAGGAGCTGCGCTCCATCCAGGACTGGTACCTGCGCTACGAACTGACCGCCGTCGAGGGTGTCTCCGAGGTGGCCAGTCTCGGCGGCTTCGTCAAGCAGTACCAGGTGGCGGTCGATCCCGACAAGCTGCTCGCCTACCACATCCCGATTCCGCAGATCCGGCGATGGCGATCCAGCGCCAGCAACAGCGATGTCGGCGGCGGCGCCGATCGAGATGGCGCGAAACCGAATTCATGGTGCGCGGTCTAGGGTTACATCCGCTCGCGTCGAGGATCTTGAGCAGCGTCGTGGTGGGCACCGATGGCCAGGGGACGCCGATCCTGGTGCGCGACCTGGCCGAGGTGCGCCTCGGGCCGGAGATGCGCCGCGGCGTCGCCGAACTGGAACGGCGAGGGCGAAACGGTCGGCGGCATCATCGTCATGCGCTTCGGCGAGAACGCCCTGCAAGACCATCGAACGCGTCAAGCGCAAGCTCGAAGAGCTGCAAGGCCGGGCTCCCCGAAGGGGTGACGCATCAAGACCGGTCTACGACCGCTCCGGGCTGATCGAGCGTGCCGTCGCACCCTCAAGGAGAAGCTGATCGAGGAAAGCATCGTCGTGGCGCTGGTGACGCATCCTCTTCCTCCTCCATCTGCCGCAGCGCCCTGGTGGCGATCTTCACCCTGCCGGTCGCGATCCTGATGGCCTTCATCATCATGCACGCTGCAGGGGATCAACGCCAACATCATGAGCCTGGGCGGCATCGCCATCGCCATCGGCGCGATGGTCGACGCCGCCATCATCATGATCGAAAACGCCCACAAGCACCTGGAGCGCGACCGCGGCAAGAAGCCGCACTGGGAGATCATCCGCGATGCCGCCAAGGAGGTCGGGCCGACCCTGTTCTATTCGCTGCTGGTGATCACCGTCTCCTTCGTGCCGGTCTTCGCCCTGCAGGAGCAGGAAGGGCGGCTCTTCAAGCCGCTGGCCTTCACCAAGACCTACTCGATGGCGGCGGCGGCGCTGCTCTCCATCACCCTCGTGCCGATCCTGATGGGCTGGTTCATCCGCGGCAAGATCAAGCCGGAGGATGCCAATCCGATCAACCGCTTTCTGATCTGGATCTATCACCCGGTGGTTGATTTCGTCCTGCGCTGGCGCAAGGTCACCCTGGTCGATGGCCCTGCTGGTGGTCATGCTCTCAATCTGGCTGGCCGTTAAGCCAGCATGGGCTCGCGAGTTCATGCCGCCGCTCTACGAGGGCGATCTGCTCTACATGCCGACCACCCTGCCCGGGATCTCGGTGACCAAGGCCAAGGAAGCTGCTGCAGCAGACCGACCGCATCATCGCCAGCTTTCCCGAGGTGGAACGTCTTCGGCAAGATCGGCCGCGCCGAGACCGCCACCGACCCGGCGCCGCTGATCGATGATCGAAACCACCATCATGCTCAAGCCGGAAGAGGAGTGGCGCAAGGTGCCGACCGATACGCTTCTACTCGGGCTGGCCGGACACGTGGGATTGGCTGAAAGCGCCGTTGCGCATGCGTGCTGGCCGGAGGAGAAAGCCGATCACCGTCGAGCAATTGACCGACGAGCTCAACAGCGCCATCCAGTTCCCCGGTCTGACCAACGCCTGGACCATGCCGATCAAGACCCGCATCGACATGCTCTCCACCGGCATCAAGACCCCGGTCGGCATCAAGGTCATGGGGAACGACCTGCAGACCTGAAGCCGACATCGGCGAGCAGATCGAGGCGGTGGTGCGCACGTTGCCGGGAACCCTGACGCGCCTTTTCCGAGCGGGTGGTGGGCGGCAACTACCTCGACTTCAACATCGACCGGGCCGCCGCGGCCCGCTACGGTCTCACGTCGGCGATGTGCAGGATGTCATCCAGACGGCGATGGGCGGCATGAACGTCACCGAGACCGTCGAGGGCCTGGAGCGCTACCCGGTCAACCTCCGCTACGAGCGCGACTTCCGCAACGACCTGCCAGCCCTGGAACGGGTGCTGGTGCCGCTCAAGGACGGCGCGCAGATGCCGTCTCGCAGCTGGCCAAGATCGCGATCAGCAAGGGCCCGCCGAGCATCAAGAGCGAGAACGCCCGGCGCACCGCCTGGATTTACGTCGACATCAGCGCGGCATCGACGTCGGCACCTACGTCGCAAAGCGCCCAGGAGGCGGTCGCCGACGAACATCAAGCTGCCCGCCGGGCTACAACATCGTCTGGAGCGGCCAGTTCGAATACATGCAGGCGGCCAAGCAGCGCCTGATGGTCATCATCCCGCTGACCGTGCTGATCATCTTCGTCATCATCTACCTGAACACCAAGCTCGGTGATCAAGACCGCCATCGTCTTGCTGGCCGTGCCGTTCTCGCTGGTCGGCGCGTTCTGGTTCCTCTACCTGCTCGGCTACAACACCTCGGTCGCCGTCTGGGTCGGCATCATCGCGCTGGCCGGGCTCGACGCCGAAACCGGCGTGGTGATGCTGCTCTACCTCGATCTGGCGTACAAACTCTGGGGAGACAAGGGCCGCATGCTCACGCGCGGCGACCTGCGTCAGGCCATCCATCATGGCGCGGTCAAGCGCATCCGGCCCAAGGTCATGACCATCTGCGTCATCATCGCCGGCCTGCTGCCGATCATGTGGAGCCACGGCGCCGGCGCCGACGTCATGAAGCGCATCGCCGCGCCGATGGTCGGCGGCGTGGTCACCTCCGGCATCATGGAGCTGATGGTCTATCCGGTCATCTTCTACCTCTGGCGCGGCCGGAAGCTGTCCCCAAGCCTCGAACCGACGGCCATGACGAGATTCGTGAAGAATGAGAATATGCTAAAATTTATTCAGCAACCGATGCTGAACACAACCCGAAAGAGAGGAGAATAAGATGAAACGTTTCACATATCGCACTTCTGGTCACCGTTATGGTCATGGGCATGCCCATGCTGGCCGCCGCCATGAGCACCACGACAACAAGGCAAGGCCATGTCCGATGACATGAAACATGGCGACATGGACATGCACAAAGGGCATGACATGGCGCAGCATGGACGGCGATTTTGCCGAAATCGGCAAAGATACCCAGAACGGTGTCGTCGCGACCGTCAAAGTGAAAACCTACGATGAAAAGACCCTCGCCACCATGCAGAAGATGGGCATGGACGCAACCCATCACGTCATGGTCTTCTTTACTGATGAAAAGACCGGGGCTGAGATTGCTTCCGGGAAGGTCGCCCTCAAGCTCAAGGACCAGGACGCCAAGCCGGTCATGTTGATGCAGATGGGCACCGGATTCGGTAGCGATGTCGCACTGAAACCCGGGATGTATACCTTCGAAATCGGCACCAAGCTTGAAGATGGCAACCAGCGCCAGTTCGAAGTCATGTTCCACAACATGTAACGGGACCGGGGGCCGTTTACGGCCCCCGGCAGTTTCACCTCCTTGAGTCCAGGCAGTGCGAGGCTCTCCCACCCAACCACAGGTATGCCGATGAAAAGAATGATGACGACAATGCTGGCGATTGCGCTATTGAGCCTGCCCTTCGCTGTTACGGCCATGGATCATCACGAGCACGCGTCACAAGATAAAGGGGGCGCAGAGGCAACCGCCCACCATGACGACACGGGGCATGCCGGGCATGGTACGCGGGGCGGTAACGCTGAAATGGCCGCGGACGGCTCGATGACCATGATCGGCAGCCAGGTCATCAAGGGCGTCAAGGGCATGGCCCACCTCAACGATTCTTCCGCAACCATGGCGAAAATGGGCATGACGACAACCCATCACCTCATGGTCATGTTCGTCGACGAGGCAACCGGTAAACCGATTGAAGCTGGCAAGGTCGCCGTGAAAATCACCAATCCTGACGCCAAGATCCGGCAACCGATCGAATTGGCCGCGATGGATGGACATTTCGGCGCTGACATCGCCCTCGCTATGAAAGGTGAATATCACTTCAGGCTGGGGACCAAGCTCGCTGATGGTGAACCGCGAAAATTCCATTTTCACTATGTGAATTAATGGATATCCCGCCTCCAATGGCATCTAAAAAAGGACCGGTAGCGGTCCTTTTTTATTTGTGGTATTGATGAACACCCTGTTGCCGACAATTAGGGGCGCGCCCTGTTGGGCCCTTTGCCCGAATCAGGCCGGGCCGTGAATGTTGCTGGTCTTTTGCCATGAAGCTTTTTTTGTCCGATAAATTAAGGTAGGCTGTTCCGCATTATGACCGCACGCCATCACGTCAAGATGCGCAAGATATCCCCTGCCGAGTTCACTGCGCGGGCGCTGGTGCTTATCGTCTATATCGGTATTCTCTGCTGGCTTTCTTTGACATCGACCCCCCCGCAGTTACCCGGCGTCCTCGGTTGGGACAAGCTGCTGCATGCCGGCGCCTACGGACTGCTGAGCTTACTGGTCGCCCAGTTCCTCTTCTGTCTGCCCGGCACGTCCGATACGACATGGTGGTATGCGGGGTTTGCCGCGGTCTGCTTCGGGGCCCTGCTCGAACTTCTGCAACTGCTTGCGCACACAGGGCGCACCGCGGAGTGGTGGGACCTGTGTGCCGATGCGCTCGGCGCTTCCCTGAGCTGTGTCATATTCCGTCAGGGCCTCCGCATATATTCTCGTCATCATGAACAGCCCGGGGCACAGGATGGATAAGGTCCTTTATGAATACTCCAGGGACGGGCATCTTGTCCTGACGGTCAATGATCGCCTGTCACGTTACCTGGCACAAGAATATGACCGCGAACAGCAGCGACAAGGCCTGCAGGCATGGCTGCGTCCCGACATTCTGAGCCTCTCCGCATGGTTCTCCCGTTGCCAGCCGCTGCTGCCGGGGACCCCCTTGTTCCTCAACAACTCACAGCTGCAGCATGTCTGGGAGACGATTATCGAGTCCGACAGCAAGCGCTGCGACAATCCTCTGCTGCAAGTTCCACAGACCGCCCGGCGGGCCTTGCAGGCCCACCAGCTGCTGACCAGGTATGCGGCGCAATTCGGTGCGGATGAAGCGGCGGAAGATCACCGGGCTTTTCTGCGCTGGCGCAAAGCCTGGCAGGATGAAGCCGCGAAACAAGGGTGGCATGATCCGGTCGAACTCCCCTGGCTCCTGGCCGAGGCTGTCACCCGGGGGCTGGTCGAGATGCCGGCAAACATCGTGCTTGCCGGGTTCGATGAAGTCACGCCCGACCTGTCCCATCTGCAAGCCGTCCTGGAGAAACGCGGGACCACCGTCGCTACCTGGCATTCACAGCCGTGCCTGGCCGTACAACGGCAACGCGTCACAGCTGCGGATGCCGCCGATGAAGTCAGCCAATGTGGTCGATGGATAAGGCTCCTCCTGACCGGCAACCCTGCCGCAAGGATAGGCGTCGTTGCCCCGCAGTTGGACGCTTACCGCACCCTTGTCGAGCGGTTGTTCTGTGCCGAGCTCGAACCGGCTCATGTGCTTGCCGGTGAAGAGATGGCGCAGGTTTTCAATCTTTCTCTGGGGCAGAGCCTGGACAGGGAAGGGGTGATTCAAGCCGCGCTGCGACTCTTGAGGCTTGCCATGCGGGTCAATCAGGACGAGATCAGCTGGCTGTTGTGCACCCCGTATCTTGGCAAGGCGGTCGCCGAAAATGCGGGTCGCGCGCAGCTCGATCGTGAGTTGCGCCGATTGCGCCGTTTTGAATGGACCTTGCCGCGGCTTGAGAAATCCCTTGCCGACTTTGCGAAAAAGTTCGCTATAACAGTTCCCGATTTTATCGCGACGCTTGCCGCAATCACGTCTGACCTGCGCAAAACAACGAGGCATTGGCCGGGTTTTTGGGCAGAGCATTTTGCGGTGTTTTTGTACAGAGCAGGATGGCCGGGCGATCGCGGCCTGTCTAGTCGCGAATACCAGGCGGTCCAGAATTTTCAGAAAGCCCTGGCTGAACTGGCCAGCCTGGATGGTGTCTCGCAACCGATGAATCGCTCTGACGCGGTAAAGATCCTGACCCGCGTGGTCAGTGGCATGGAATTCCAGCCGGAAGGCGGGGAAGGCCAGGTCCAGGTCCTTGGCGCACTGGAGTCGAGCGGCATGACCTTTGATCACCTTTGGGTCCTTGGCTTGCATGATTCAGTCGCTGCCGAGCACTCCCAGTCCCAATCCGTTCATACCGCTGCCCGTTCAGCGCCGTCATCAGATGAAGCGTTCCGACGCCGAGCGTGAATATCTCTTTGCCGAGCAGGTTGCCGCGCGGCTGTTCGCCGCGGCGCCGGAGATCATCTTCAGCTGGCCGGCCCGTGAAAAAGGCGTTGAGCTGAGGCCAAGTCCTTTTCTTCAGGACATCCCGGAAGGTCAGCCGCCGCTGGCAGAGTCCTGTGCCCCTGACCAGGTGCTCTGGTTGACACGGCCGGTTCTGGAAGAAATCGACGACAGTCAGGGCCCACCGCTTGCCACCATCAAACCGTTTACCGGTGGGACCGGCATCATCAAAGACCAGGCCCTCTGTCCGTTTCGCGCTTTTGCCCATCACCGGCTCAGGGCGGAGGGACTCGATACTCCGGAGATCGGCATCGACAATATGGCGCGAGGGACGCTCGTGCACACGGTCCTCGAGTTGTTCTGGGAGAATGTCGTTGATCAGGACACACTGCTCTCGCTGGATGAGACGGCCCTTGTCAACCAACTGGATCAGGCCGTGGCAAGGGCCATGGACCGAATTGAAAGAGAACGGCGCTGCGACCTGCCGGATCGTCAGCGGCTGATTGAACGTCAACGCCTGATATCCTTGGCTCGCCAGTGGCTTGAAAACGAGCGACGACGTAGCTCTTTCCGTGTCCTGGCCGCGGAAAAAGGCCATCAGATCAAGGTCGGCGACCTGGTGATTCGCACCCGGATTGACCGGATTGACGAACTCGACGACGGCAGTTTGGCCATCATTGACTACAAGACCGGTCGTACGGACCCCCTGCAGTGGCTGGATGACCGGATTACCGACCCGCAGCTGCCCGCTTACTGCCTTGGTTTGCCGCCGGACAAGGTCGGTGCGGTCATGTTTGCCGTGGTGCGCGGCAAAGAGCAGGAGATCGGTTTCCGCGGCCTGGCGCGCAATAGTGCTGCCTGGCCGGAGGTGAAGTCACGTTCACTTGAAGCCCGCCTCGAGGAGAGGGGCTGGGCTTCCTTCGACGAGGTCATCGGTCATTGGCAGAAGGCCCTCCCGGAGCTGGGGGACGCTTTTGCCCAGGGGGTTGCTACGGTCGATCCGGTTGATCCCATCATCGCCTGTCAGTATTGTGATCTCAAGGGGCTCTGCCGGATTCTTGAACAGGGCCCGGATTTGCAGGAGGAGCAGCGTGACTGAGCGTTCCTCCATGCCGCCACCGGATTGGCGGGAGCGGCAACAGGCCGTCGACATCTCCCGCTCCTGTATCGTGCAGGCGCCTGCCGGTTCCGGCAAAACCGAACTGCTGGTGCAAAGGCTGCTGGCGTTGCTGGCCGTTGCCAGTTGTCCGGAAGAAATCATCGCGATCACCTTCACCCGCAAGGCCGCCGGGGAGATGAAGCTGCGCCTGCTGTCGGCTCTGGAGCGGGCCAGGAATGAACACCCACCTGCTGAGGCACATGCCGTCGAAACCTGGCAACGGGCACGCGCCGTCCTGGTCAGGGACCGGGAACGCGGCTGGGAACTACTCGACAACCCCTCCCGCCTGCAACTGACGACCATAGACAGCTTCTGTGCCCTGCTCACCAGAAGAATGCCATGGCTGGCACGTTTCGGTGATCAACCGAAGGTGACTGAAGATCCTGCCGAGCTCTATATCATGGCTGCCGAAGCACTGCTTGACAGGCTTGAATCTGGCGGTGTCGGCCAGGACGCAATTGAACGCCTGCTCGTTCACCTGGACAACCGCCTCACGCTGCTGCGCGACCTGTTCGTCGGCATGCTAGGCAGGCGGGATCAGTGGCTGCGCCATCTTCTCCCTCGGCGTCACAAAAACCCGCGGCAGATCCTTGAATCTGGCTTGCAACTCTACGTATCCGCCTCCCTGCAGCAGCTGTTCGAAACGCTGGGGAGTGATACCTGTCGTGAACTCCGTGAACTCGCCGCGTTCGCGGCCGGCAGCCTTGGTGCTGCTGACCCGCAGCATCCATTGGCCGTTTTGCTGCACGAACAGGAGGACGCGGGATCGCTGCAACAGTGGCTGGCACTCGTCCACATGGTCCTGACCGCCTCTGGTGAAGTCCGCAAAAGTCTCAATAAAACCAACGGCTTCCCGGCAGACAAGACCTCGCCCGCCCAGGAGATGAAAGCCAGGGCCCAGGCCCTTCTGGAAACGTTGCGGGACGACCCGGTTGCGATTGAGAAGCTTAAGGCTCTGCGCCGGCTGCCGGCAACCAGTTACGATCCGGAGCAATGGCAGGTGCTCGCAGCCTTGATCGAGCTGTTGCCCCTTGCGGTCGTGGAACTTCACGACGTTTTCCGTCGCAGGGGGCAGGTCGACTTCATCGAAATTGCCGGTGCTGCGCATGCTGCGCTCGGATCGCCAACGGCGCCGGAAGAGCTGCTTCTGCAGTTGGATGGTCAAATCCGCCATGTCCTGGTCGATGAATTCCAGGACACATCGTTCTCCCAGTATGATCTGTTGCGCTGCCTGACTGCCGGTTGGGTGCCTGGTGATGGCCGGACCCTGTTCTTGGTCGGCGATCCGATGCAGTCGATCTATCGCTTTCGGGAAGCCGAGGTCGGTCTCTACTTGCGCGTTTGTCAACGTGGACTCGACGGCCTGCCGATGGAGCGCATCGTGTTGCGCACGAACTTTCGCTCGCGCAACGGCCTTGTCAGCTGGGTTAACAGCAGGTTCAGCGAACTTTTTCCGGCGGTGGAGGACGAAGTCCGCGGGGCGGTGCGTTTTGCTCCGGCCATGGCCTTTGACCAGGAACCCAGTATGCCTGTGCTCTCCGCGCATGGTTTTGTCGGTCGGCAGGATTTAGCCGAGGCGCAGGCCGTTGTCGACCTGATCCGCCAGGCTCGACAGGAGCAGGCCGACGGTTCGATTGCCGTCCTGGTGCGTTCCAGGAGCCACCTGTTGACAATCGTCAATGAGCTGAAAGCGGCAGGCCTCGCATATCAGGCTCAGGATATTGACCCTTTGATCGGTCGTCCCGTCATCCAGGACCTCCTCTCACTGACCCGCGCTCTCCAGCACCCCGCAGATCGAGTCGCGTGGCTGTCGGTCCTGCGTGCCCCCTGGTGCGGCATGAACCTTGCGGACCTGACGGTTTTGTGCGCCGGCGACGCCAGGACAACCGTATGGCAGCTGTTGACGCAACCCGCACAGCAGGCGGAAATGTTCGACCAGGTCAGTCCGGATGGCCGGCGTCGATTGAGTCGTATCCTGCCGGCTCTCGAGCGTGCCTTGGACAACCGCGGGCGCTGGGCCTGCGGAGCCTGGTTGAGTCGACCTGGCTGGCGTTGCATGGCCCGGCCTGCATCGACGCAACAGACCTGCTCGACGTCAGGCAATTCTTTGCCTTGCTTGAAGAGTTCGACAATGATGAACCCCTTGAAAAACTTGAAAAGCAACTGGTCAGGCTGTTTGCCGCGCCGGACCCCAACTCAGGTCCGGAACTGCAACTGATGACCATCCATAAGGCAAAAGGTCTCGAATTCGATACCGTCATCCTGCCCGGCCTGGGCCGCGGGGTCAGAGCTCGCGAGCGCGCCTTGCTGCGCTGGGTGGAGCACCCAGATTACGAGCTTTTACTGGCGCCGATCCCGCCTTTGCTGAGCAGCCAGCCGGATCCGACATACCAGGCAATCGGGCATATCATGCAGGAAAAGGACGATCTGGAAACTTTGCGGCTGCTGTATGTTGCAGTGACCAGGGCCAAGTCGCGCTTGCACCTTCTTGGGTCACGTCAATCTCAATCGAGACAACCAACTGGTGCCCTCCGGCGGGGTCGCTTTTGTCCGTCCTCTGGCCTGCCTGCAGAGAGGAGTTCTCTGCGTGTACTGTCGCGGCAGCGGCAGAGGGCGCAGTAACGAAGGGCCTGCTGAAATTGCGACGCCTGCCGGTGCAATGGCAGCCGCCGCAAGTTGGCGGCTTCCCTGGCCATTGAAGGGACCGTGGTCCGCCTTGCCTCCGGTAGTGGTCACTATCAGGACGAGGCTGTCAGGTCGCGGCGCACGGAAGAGGGGCGGGTTATCGGGACCCTGGTACACTTCTGGCTCGAACGCTTTGCCCGTGATGGTTTAAACAGCTGGTCGGAAGCGACGATCAGTAGCCTGGCGAATCAACTTCAAACGCCAGCTGAACTCGCATGGTGTGCCAGCTTCACGACTAGAGGGCTGCGCGGCAGCGATTATGCGCTGCCTGCTCAACGCCGTCGACAGCGATCGCGGCAAATGGCTGTTGGCAGGCCATCGGCAGGCCGCGACCGAACTGGCTCTCAACGGCATGATTGATGGTCAGCTGGTCCGTGCCACGATTGACCGCACCTTTGTCTGCCAGGATGGCCTTCGCTGGGTTGTCGACTACAAGACCAGCTCACCGGCACCCGGTGAATCCGTTGAATCTTTCATGTCACAGGAGGTTGAACGGTATGGTCACCAGTTGCGACTTTATGTCGCGCTCATGGAACAACTCAAGCCGGATGGCCCGCCATTGCGTGCGGCACTTTATTTCCCGATGATTGACGGATGGATAGAGGCTTGATGACGCATGCGCTGATTCGCTGGGAAGGAATACATGCACGGGAAGGGACCCTGAGCATGCAAGCTCCCTGCTGAAAGCGGCTCTCACCGGCTTGCCCGCAGAGAAAAGGGTTGATCTCCAAGTAGCCCGGTTGCTGCGTCTCACAAGAGACGCCTTTCCTGTGCCACGGTAGCTGGAGCGGCTTGAACTGCGAATCGCGTCTCGTCCTACTACGGCCCAGCCATTGGTACGTTTGAAGCTTGTAACGATCTGTTGGTCGAGAAGATTGTCAAGTACGTTTGGTTTGACCATGTCAAATCTGCCGTCGCTATACATAACTCTAATCAGCATGGCACACCTCGTCATTTGAGTTAGCTGCATATAGCACAGGCGTTTGTACAGAGCGTCGGGTTTTTCTGTGATCAGAGGTAATCTGCGCAGGTTGCTTTCCAACTTCGCCATCCTCTCGCGAGCTTGGCGTCATCCCGGGCCAGTTTTTCCGGCATTTTTTTTAGCTGCGTTTTCCACGAGTCATCGAGATTTTTGTCAATGTGATTGCCATTACGCCTCGATCTGAGTTACATTACATTCATATGAATAATCCTATGTAAAATCACACAAAAGGTCATTCGCACATGTTTACAAACAAGCGTTGGATTCGTGTCATCCTGATCAGCGTCATGTTGTTGCTGGTCGGCCTGCTCGTTTTGCCGTCCACCATGAATGCAACGACTCCTGACGAACTGGATCAGAACCGTGCTCGTCTGCTCACCTATGTTCTCAGGCGCCAGGTTGAAAATCATTTCAGCGGCAAAGCGATCGACGATGAACTTTCGCGTGCAGCTTTCGATCTTTACCTCAAACAACTGGACTTTCAGAAACGTCTCCTGCTCGCAGGCGAAGTCGAGCAGCTTGCCATTTTTAAAGACCGTATCGATGATGAGATAGAAAGCGGTCGGGTCATCCTTGCCCCGGTAGGCTTTCGCCTGATCGGCAACAGCATCTCACCGCGCAGAAAAGATGGCAGAAAAAGCGCTTGAAAAGCCCTTTTCATTCGATGTCGCCGAAGATTACGAAACGGATCCGGAAAAACTGACATTTCTGCAACACGGAAGCGGAGCTTGCCGAACGCTGGCGCCTCGATCTGAAGTACCGCACCTTGAGCCGTTATCTGAACCTGCTTGACGATGCAGGCGTTAAAGATCCGCTCAAGGCCACTGCAGAGCAAAAGAAGGCCACCGAGCTCGAAGCAAGGGAAAAAGTCCGCAAGCAGTATGCTGAATACTTCGAACGCCTGAAAAAGAGACTCTCAAGGATCACTATGATCGTTACCTGAATGCCTTCGCCCGTGCTTTCGATCCGCACACCAGCTATATGCCGCCGCAGTCGAAGGAGGATTTCGATATCAGCATGCGCGGTTCCCTTGAAGGGATCGGTGCGACCCTGCGCGAAGACGAAGGGTACATCAAGGTCGTCAAAGTCATCCCCGGCAGTGCTGCCGACCGGCAGGGGCAGCTGTCAGGCCGATGATGTGATCCTTGCCGTCGCTCAGGGCAAGGATGAACCGGTTGACATCTCCGATATGCGTCTGCGCGATGCCGTCGACCTGATCCGTGGCAAGAAGGGGACGCGAGGTCCGCCTGACGATCAAGCGTCGCCGGGCACAAGCCGTTCGTCATGCCGATCGTCCGTGACGTCGTGATGATCGAAGAGTCCTTCGTCAAATCCGCCGTGATCGACGATCCGGCAACCGGCAACGTTATGGCTATATCAAGATTCCGAGCTTCTACCGGGATTTTGAAGAGACCCGCAACGGCGGCGGCGGCCGCAACTCGACGGATGACGTCAAGGCGGCTCTGAAATGCTCTGACCGGCAGGGCGTGACCGGCCTGATTCTCGACCTGCGCAATAATGGCGGCGGGGCGTTGACTGATGCCGTCGGGGTCGCCGGTCTGTTCCTCGGAGAAGGACCGGTGGTGCAGGTGCGTCCATGCGCGGCTGCGGCCAAGGTGCTGGAGGCTACGACAAGGAGCATTGACTACCGGGCCCGATGGTCGTGCTGGTCAACCAGTTCAGCGCTTCGGCTTCAGAGATTGTTGCCGGGGCCCTTCAGGACTATCGGCCGCGCCGTCATTGTCGGCAGTGAGCATACCCACGGCAAGGGGACGGTGCAGGTCATCATGGATCTCGACGAAGCTTGACCCTGCGCAATATGAGCCAGTACCATGCCGCTCGGTGCGCTTAAGACTGACCACCCAGAAGTTCTACCGGATCAGCGGCGATTCGACCCAGTATCGTGGGGTCGTCCCCGACATCATCCTGCCCGATCGGCAGCAGTTACAACAAGTTCGGTGAACGTTATCTCGACTACAGCCTTCCCTGGGACCGTATCGAGGGGGTCGGTTATAAGGATGGGCTGATGCGTGCCGTCGATGCTGACCTGACTGCAAAAAGCCAGGCCCGAGTGGCAAAGGACGAGGATTTTGAAGAAATTCAGCGCAGTCGCCGAAGCCACTGGGTGAACGTATCAAGCAATACCCGCCAGTCGCTGCTGCTCGCTGACGGTGATTCAAGGAACGCGAGGAACTCCAGGGTGTCGGGAGCAGCCCGCATGGCGTGACGAACGTGATGAAAAGATTGAGCCCGATGATAGCGTAAGACCGACAAGCCGGACAAGCAAGGATCTCTGGATCGGAGAGCGTCCTCGAGGATCCCTATGCGAAAGAGTCGATGGCCATCCTGCTCGATATTGCTGCGCAGCAGCTGGCCGTTGCCAGGTAAGTGTCAAATCAGTATCTGCTTCAGATATACACGCATAAAAGCCGGGAGCCACTTGAGCTCGCCCGGCTTTTTTATGCTTGAATACACGGAGCTGTGCAGTGCTGGCAGCCCAAGGCCTGCTAGAAGCCAGTGATATGCTGGCAGCTCGTCGATCTCCTCGGCCAGTGCCTCGACTTTGTGCTGTTCGCGTGCCGCTAGACTTCCGGGAAAACGCCAAGCAGATCGGCGGAAGCGAGCGAAGCCAGCAGGTGCGGGGCTTCCCGCTCTGCGTCTCCGGGGATTCTCGGCATCCGGTTGATGATGAAGCCGCTCAACGCCAAGTTCCATGGTGCGTGCCGCAAAGGTTGTCAGCAGCGTGTGGTTGATGGTGCCAAGGCAGGGCTGTGTGATGACCATGAGTGACGGCGTCCCAGCTGCCGGGCGAGGTCGGCCATCATGTAGCCCGCCGCGGATCGGCACCATTAGCCCGCCGGCCCCTTCAATCAAGCAGCATGTCCTTCCCTGGCGCAATCTGGCAGGCGTCGACGATTTTGTCGATGTCGATCAATCTCCTTCCAGCCGTTGGCGCCTGGCAGGGGGCCAGGGGCTGTGAAAGCGATAAGGGGCGATCAGTCTGTCGTCGTCCGTCGAGTGCGGCGCCCAGCGCAGCAGTGTGGCATCCGCGCCGAGTTTGGCAGGATTGCTCGACCCCGGTTTCGATCGGCTTCATGACCCCGACCTTCAGCCCTTCGGTGCAGAAATGCCGTGCCAGTGCCGCGGCAACCAGGGTTTTGCCGACCCCGGTATCGGTTCCGGTAACGAACATGGCCGGGCAGTTTTCAGCAGGCATCTGTCTTGACCTCGACGTCCTGCAACATCTGCAGGTCGATTTCCCGGTCACGGCCGGTGGTGGTCAGGTAATTGCCGATCATGGTGCCGCTGGCTCCGGCCATGAAAATCCACGACTGCAGTTCGCGCAAATTGGTCTCGCGACCTCCGCAGACGCTAATCGGGGTTGTCGGGCAGAAAATAGCGGAACATGGCAATGGCCCGCACGCAGTCGAGGGGTGCAATGGACCTCGTGATGCCTCCAGGGGGGTGCCGGGGATCGGGTTGAGAAAGTTCAGCGGCACCGAGTCGACATCCAGCTCCCGCAGGGTCTCTGCCAGTTCGACGCGCTGTTCGTCAGATTCTCCCAGTCCCAAAATCCCGCCACAGCAGACCTTCATCCCGGCCGCTTTGGCCAGTTGACGGTGTCGACGTCCTCTTCGTAGTCGTGAGTGGTGCAAATGTTCGGGAAAAAGGAGCGGGCCGTCTCGAGATTGTGATGATAGGTGACGCAACCCGCCTCGGCCAGAGACTGTGCCAGCTCCTCGTCAAGAAGCCCAAGAAGCCGAAGGTTCGATGTCGAAACGTTCGCGGATCTTCCGGATGGCGGCAAGAATCGTGTCGAATTCTCTCCTGATTCAGGACGGGTCCCGCTGGTGACGATTCCGTAGCAATGAGACCCTTCGGCCTGCGCCCGCCTGCGCACCGTCGACAATCTCTTCCGTGGGTTTTAAGCGGGTAGACGGTGGTGAGGACTGGTGATGCGCCGATTGTGCACAAAAAGCGCAATTCTCCATGCAACGGCCGGATTTGGCGTTGATGATCGAGCAGAGCTGGGCAGTGTCGCCAAAGGTGCGCTCTTTCAGATGATGAGCGCCAGCCAGATAAGCTGTTAATTCAGCGCCGCTTGGATGAAGAATTTTCAGTCCTCGAGCATGGGTGGTGCTTCTCCTGCGAACGACCTGGTCGACAAGTTGCTCCACTTCCTGCCAATAATTCACATGATTCATCCTCGTCATGCAGCATTATTTGCCGATTATCAGCGATGATCGTGCATTGTCAACCTGACGTGCGCAGCGGTTAACAATCATGCTGTACTATTTATGTTATTTTTGGTACATATTTCGTTGACATGCTGTCATAGCTGAATGATAGAACGATATTTCATTTTGAATCCAATGGAGCCTTACTTAAATGGTTAAAAAGTTAATTGGCAGAAAGCTCAAATCACAAGATTACGTAATGATATGACAATACAGGAGCTCGCCGAGAGCTCAAAGGTCTCATCTAACATGATTTCAAGAATAGAACGTGGTCTCACTACACCTTCCGTTGAAATCATTGTTAAGCTTGCCAAATCCTTCGGTATGAGTATCAGCTATTTTGTCGAAGAGGCCGAAAAGGGCTCAACCATCGTTCACACCAAGAAGGGGCAGGGTGAGCCGATCTTCTTCTTTGAAGACAAACATCAGATCATCAGCCTGACGCAGGGCCTTGCGCGATCCAAATTTTACCGTTTTTTTCGATACCATTGAGACAGAACTGTAGCAGCGGAGACGGCGGCATGGTCCATACCGGCGAAGAGTTTGCCCTGGTTCTCGAGGGTTCTCTGGAATTTATCATCGATGGTGACAGCTTTGTCTCTGGAGGAGGGTGACTCCATTGTTTTTAAAGCTTCACTTGCCGCATCGTTGGCGAAATCTTGCATCATGGCAAAACACGTGTTCTCTGGGTTGTCTCGCCAGCGCCAAGTCTAAACTAAGCCATCTTCAATCGCTCCAACTCAAAGTGAAATTGTTATGAAGCTAAAGAGAATTGTAGGCAAAAAGCTGAAAGCGATACGGCTTAAAAGTGACATGACAATACAGGTCCTGGCTGCAAAATCAAAAGTTTCTTCCAACATGATATCCAGGGTTGAGCGTGGCCTGACAATCCCTTCGGTAGAAATTCTTGATGAAGCTTGCTGCCGTTTTTGATAAGAGCATCAATTATTTCGTAGAGGAAGTTTCCACAACCCACGAAATCGTTTTCTCCTCACCAGGGCATCGCGACACAACCGTTTATGACGATGAGAACAACATGCATACCGAGTCGTTTACATCCGGTTTGCGTGACCCGCAATTCATGTCGTTTCCTCTGTACTGTCCCATCGGGTGGGACCAGCGGTCAGAAACATATGCACCACCCGGGTGACGAACTGATCGTTTTGATTGAAGGCCACCTCAAGGTCACCATTGCCGGAGAGGAGTATAGCCTTTCTGCCGGTGACAGCCTTTCCTTTAAATCGCACCTTCCTCACCGTTGGGACAATGTTGGTGACGATGATGCACGTATCATCTGGACATTGTCCCCGTTCACGACAATCTGAGCACTCCATATCTTCAACTTCGCCAACCTTGAAAATACTGGTTGATGGCCTTGACAGCTTGCAAGGTACAGTAATATGAGTATATATAATACGCTTCATGGCCTGGATATCTTGTCGATTCCTTGCATCAAGCAAGACGGCCGTCCAAGTGCACTGGTGTGCTTGGAGGTGTTCATGAACAAGTCAGAATTGGTGGAAGCTTTGGCGGTCGGCAACGGCCTGACCTACAAAAAATCCGAAGAAATTGTTAATATCATCTTCGACTCGATGGCAGATGCCCTGACTTCTGGTGGTCGTATCGAAATTCGGGGTTTGGCAGCTTTGTGGTTAAGGATTACCAGGCTTATATGGGGCGAAATCCGAAGACCGGTGAAGTTATTCAAGTCAGTCCGAAGAAACTGCCATTCTTCAAGGTCGGCAAGGAATTAAGAGACAAGGTCAACAGTAAAATTGAAGAGTCTCCGTGGTATAACAGTATAAAGGCCGGGAAACCCCCTACAGGTTCTCCGGACTTTTTTTGTACAATTGACTTCAATCCATAATCCCGCGCTAAAAGTCTTCTTAAGACATCAAAAATATAATATTATTCCCCAAGCTGTGGTTTCTCGCTTGGTTGGTTTTCAATGGCACGATGATTGATTGGCGTATTCCTGATTTATTATGATTAAAGCGACAAGGAGCTGCTGAAACTATGGTTCTCGAATACAAAGGCATTTCGCCGCAAATTGATGATTCGGTTTTTGTTGCCACTGGTGCATGTGTGATAGGCGATGTCCACGTTGGTGAACACTCTAGCATCTGGTTCAACGTAATCGTGCGTGGGGATGTCAACTTCATCCGGATTGGCAGTCGAACCAATATTCAGGATGGTAGCGTTGTGCACGTCACCCGTGAAACGCACCCGACTGTCATCGGCAATGATGTGACCGTCGGACACAACGTGACTCTGCATGGTTGCACAGTGCATGATGGTTGCCTCATCGGGATTGGCGCCATAGTTCTGGACGGAGCAGTTGTCGGTGCTTCGTCACTGGTAGCCGCAGGCTCTGTGGTTGCTCCCGGCACGCAAGTGCCGCCCAGATCCCTGGTTTTGGGCAGCCCAGGGCGGGTGAAAAGAGCTCTGACCGAAGAGGAATGCAGGAATATGCATGCGATCTCCGGGAACTATGTCCAGTACCGGGAAGATTATCGTCTCGCACGGTAAGGTTTGGTTGATTTTGTCGTTTGGCAATGTTAGAAATGCTGAAATTTGAGATTCTAATGAGGGTTTCCAGTCGTTTATGAGTTATCGCACGTCATTTATAAGCCTGTTGCTTTGCCTTTCCCCTGTAACGATTCCCGTGGCTGAGGCGACATCTTTCGATAGTCTCTGTCCTGGTTTCCCCGACATTTAATGGTGCTGATGAACCGATCATCGACGCCCTGACCATTGAACAGGCGATCATGGAAAAGATCGGTGCCGTGAGTCCTCCGCGCCGTCTGGGGCGGTCAGCCGGGTTGACGCAGATTATTGAGGCAACCGGACCAGCCATAACAAATTTTATGTTATCATTACGGCATCCCTATAATCGTCTGGTCGCTGAATCCAAGGGTTATTTTCACGATGCTTAAAGACCGAAGACTTTATCGCCATCAAGGGCAGCACCATGCTGCAAGGTTTTTCAGCGGAAGACTTGAGCAGCTTAGCCGCTTTCTGCGAAATGCGTGAAATGGGCGAGGGCACGACGGTCTTTATCGAAAATATGCCCGGAGAATCCCTGTTCCTGGTTAAAAAGGGCACAATCCGCATTTCCAAGATGTTCGCCGAGGGCGATGAGAAGACCCTGGTTGTTCTTGGCCCGGAAGACATTTTCGGGGAAATGGCCGTTATCGATGGATTGCCGCGCTCGGCAACTGCACGGGTTGCCGAGGACGCTGAGCTGATCAGTCTTAAAAAGAAGGACCTCGAGCGGATCTGCCGGGACAATCCCACGCTGGCGCTTAAGCTGGTGAGCAACATCGTCAAGGTCTTCAGCAAGCGCGTCCGTGAGGCGAACGAAGAATACCGCGACATGCTGATCTGGTCGATGCAGAAGCCTTAACCCTGATGCGGAGCATGAACATGACAACGAAGCACATGCTTGCCATGTTCATTCTCCTGCTTTGTTCTGCCTGCACTGTCAGCGTTGCCCCGATCGCGACCCCTTCCGGCGTAGTCGATTCCGAAGCAAAATCCATTACCGAAATCCATGACGGTGTCGCCTTTACCGTCAAGCACGATGAATTGAGTGTGGCGCCCTACGCCATGGTCGACAACATCACTTCATTCTATGTGACAATCGACAACCGCACGGCAAGCAGCGGTTTCTTCCCCCCCAGGCATTTCTGCTCAAAGATGGCGACGGTCGCCAATATCGCTCAGTCACTCCGGAGCGGGTCAGGGAGATGGTCAGCAAGGATGCGGTTTACCTGATCCCTTATCCCTACGTCGGTTATTACTACCTGGAAGACCAGGAGAGATTGGCCTATGCCAATACCTTCTCGAGTTCTCTGCCGTTCTATGCAGAGTACCACCCCCAGGATATCTTTACCCGCGCCCTGACCCAGGAGCCGATCCTCGGCAATTCAAAGGTTTCTGGAGATGTCTATTTTATCGCGGATCTGGAGAAAACCGGTTATGCTGAACTGCAGGTCTTTGCCGATGCCGAAGCCTCGGGTGACGCCGTTGCTCATCTTCCCCTTTGCTGTTGAAAAATAAGCGTTGACACAGTATGTTCACCTCCTCTCGGAGATTTTTTTTTGATCTTTAATTCCTGTTGCTGGAGTCATCTATGCTGGAAATCTTGTTAAATAAACAGCTCGATCTTTGGCCTGATGGGCGGCCTCGGGATGTTCCTTTTCGGCATGAAGATCATGTCGGAGGGCCTGCAGAAGGTTGCCGGCAGTCGCATGCGGAAAATCCTTGCGGCGTTGACCAACAACCGCGTTGTCGGCACGCTGGTCGGCATTGCGGTCACTGCCATCATCCAGTCCTCGAGCGCCACCACGGTCATGGTTGTCGGTTTCGTCAATGCCGGCTTGATGTCCCTGACGCAATCGATCGGCATCATCCTGGGTGCGAACATCGGCACGACCGTGACGGCCCAGTTGATCGCCTTCAAGATCACCAAGTACGCCTTGCCGGCGATCGGCCTGGGCGCTGCCTTCAAGCTCTTCTCGAAGAACAAGAAGTGGAGTTATATCGGCGAGATCCTGCTCGGCTTCGGCATGCTGTTCTACGGTCTGCATATCATGACCAAGGCGTTCGACCCGGTCAAGACCAGTGAAGAGTTCCGCAATATCTTCCTGGTGGTGGGCAACAGCCATCTGCTTGGTGTGCTGATCGGTACCATTCTGACCCTGATCGTGCAGAGCAGCAGCGCAACCATCGGTATCACCATCGCCCTGGCCAGCAGCGGGCTGATCTCCTTCGAGGCCAGCGTCGCCCTGATCCTCGGCGAAAATATCGGCACCACGATCACCGCCAACCTGGCCGCAATCGGTACCAACCTGGCCGCGCGGCGCACCGCGCTGGCGCACTTCCTGTTCAATTTCCTCGGTGTCTGCTACATGCTGGTGCTCTTCCCGTTCCTCATCGATTTCATCAACAGCATCACGCCGGGGAATGCGGACTTTGTCATACAAACCCAGGAACAGGCGGCCCGGATGGGCGGAGAAATTGGTGACAAGCCGTATATTGCCCGGCATATCGCCAACACCCACACCATGTTCAATATCATCAATACCATCATCTTCCTCCCCCTGGTCGGAGTTTTGGCCAAGTTGAGCACCCTGATGATTCGGGGACAGGATGCGGAGGTCGATTTCCACCTGAAATTTCTCGACACCAGGGTTCTGAACACCCCCCCGATCGCCCTGGCCCAGGCCCGTGCGGAAACCCTGCGCATGGCCCAGGTCGCCCAGGAAATGGTCGATGAAACCCTGCGCTTTTTGCAGGATAACGATGTGAAAAGAATTCCGGGACTGGAGAAAAAAGAGGAGCTTGACCGATGTCCTGCAAAAGGAGATCACGGACTTCCTGGTCTCTCTGTCTCAGCAGTCGATCACCCAGGAAGCGTCCCGGGAAGTTGCTTCCATGATGCACATGGTCAATGACCTTGAGCGGGTCGGCGACCACTGTGAAAATCTCTGGAATCTTTGCCAGCGCAAACTCGATCAGAAGATAACCTTTTCTGATGTGGCAATGGCCGAAATCGCTGATATCTCCGAAGTGACCAAGCAGTTTCTCGCCACAACCATTACTGCCCTGGCGGATAAGAACACTGGCATTTATGCAGAAGCGCAGCGTCTCGAGGATGCTATCGACGATCTCGAGGAGAAATTGCGCAACAATCACATCAAGCGCCTCAATACCGGCGAATGTACCGTGAATTCAGGCCTCATCTTTATCGACATGCTGCATAATTTCGAAAAGATCGGTGACCATACCTACGGACTTGCCAAGGCCGTTGTCGGCAAGAAATAATGCTGGCCGCGATTGACGCGGGGAGCAACACCCTGCGTCTGCTGGTTGGCAGGTCAGAGTAAACAGGGTTGTGCCGGAGCATTACCAGCGTCAGATATGTCGACTGATGCGGTTTTTTTCATGCAGAAGCCCTGACAGTCTGCGATTCCGGACTCCTGGAGGGGCTCCTCCTGTCCCTGCAAAACAGCGTAAAACATAGTCATTTCATTGACAACCCCTATTTGACTCCGCTATTATCAAAAGCCTTTTGCTGCTCCCCGAGGCTTCGGGACAAGGTGGCGATATATCAACATATTTCAGAGGTTTGAGCTATGCAGAAGTCGATTTTGTCCGGCAACGAGGCTTTCGCTCGTGCCGCGTATGAAGCCGGGGTCACAGTCGCCTCAGCTTATCCTGGAACACCCTCTACCGAGATCCTTGAGAATATCACCCAGTATGATCGCATCGATGCGTCTTGGGCGCCCAACGAGAAGGTTGCTCTCGAGGTTGGTATCGGTGCCAGTATAGGTGGGGCCAGGACCATCGTGACCATGAAGCATGTCGGCGTCAATGTGGCCGCCGACCCACTTTTCACCTTCTCATATACCGGCGTGCGCGGTGGTTTCGTACTGGTCGTGGCCGACGATCCGGAGATGCACTCCTCCCAGGATGAGCAAGACAGTCGCCAGTATGCACGCTTTGCCAAAGTGCCGATGTTCGAACCGGCCGACAGCCAGGAGGCCCTTGACTTCACGCGGCTGGCATTCGACGTTAGCGAAAAGTTCGATACGCCAGTGATGGTGCGCAGCACGACGCGCATTTCCCATTCGAAGTCGATCGTTGAACTCGGGGAGCCCCTTGCAGAACTGCCGAAAACCGGACTGGTGCGTAACCCGGGCAAGTTCGTCATGCTGCCCGGCAATGCCCGTATCCGTCATCCGCTGGTTGAAAAGCGTCTCGAGGAGATGTCCGACTGGGCCTGCTCTCAGGGGTTTAACCGCATTGATGCAGGGGATGGCGAAATCGGCATCATCTCTTCAGGCGTGGCTTACCAATATGCCCGCGAAGTCTTCCCCAGCGCAGACATCCTCAAGCTCGGGCTGGTTTATCCCCTGCCCAAACAGCTGATCCGCGATTTTGCTGCCCGCTACAAGACCATCTATGTGATCGAAGAACTCGATCCCTTCATAGAAGAGCAGGTCAGGGCAATGGGCATCATGGTTACCGGCAAGGATAAGGTGCCGATCTGCGGTGAACTCACCCCGGGCCGACTGCGCCAGGCTTTTGCCGTCAATCCGCCGCAGTTGCAGCCGCTGCAGGAAACGCTGCCGCCGCGTCCGCCCAACATGTGCCCCGGTTGCCCGCACCGTGGCGTATTCCACGCGTTGAATCGCCTCAAGGCTTACGTGACTGGTGATATCGGCTGCTACACCCTTGGCTTCATGCCACCCCTTTCGGCCATGGATACCTGTATCTGCATGGGGGCGAGTATCGGCAACGCCACCGGCCTGAGCAAGGTTTTGAATGAAGAAGAGCGCAAAAAAGTGGTTGCCGTGATCGGCGATTCGACATTCCTGCATACAGGCATCAACGGCCTGATGGATATGGTTTATAATAAATCCACGGCCACGGTCCTGATCCTCGACAACAGTACGACGGGGATGACCGGCCGACAGGACAACCCGTCTACCGGCTACACTCTGGACGGTGCGCCTGCCTACCAGGTCGATCTTGAGGCGCTTTGCCGGGCCCTCGGTGTCAAGCACGTGGTGACGATTGACCCTTTCCAGATGGACAATACCAGGGCGGTGATCAAGGAGGCCATGGAGCGCCCCGAGGTCTCAGTCATTATCACGCGCCGACCGTGTGTCCTGATCAAGCATGACGTAGTAAAAACCAGTACGCCGCTTTATGTAAAAGCAGACAAGTGCGTCGCCTGCAAAGCGTGCCTGACGATCGGCTGCCCTGCCATTGAATGGGAAACCGGCAAGGATGGCGCAAAAGGTAACTGCAAGATTGACCGGTTGCTTTGCAATGGCTGCCGGGTGTGCATGCAACTGTGTAAATTTGATGCCTTCGGAGTCTGTGATGACGGAAAATAATGTAACCAATATCCTGATGGTCGGAGTCGGCGGACAGGGTACATTGCTGGCGAGTGAAATCCTTTCTGAAGTTCTCATGCAGGTGGGCTATGACGTCAAGAAGGCTGAAGTCCACGGCATGGCTCAACGCGGCGGCAGTGTTATCTCTCATGTTCGCTTCGGTAAGAAGGTCTTCTCGCCGATTATCCCTGAAGGTGAGGCGGATGTGCTCTTCGGCTTTGAACTGCTGGAAACCTACCGTTATCTGCCGCTGGTCAAAAAGTCAGGAACAGTGGTGGTTAACAGTCTGCGTATTGCCCCGCCGTCAGTCGCCCTTGGGGTTAACCAGTACCCTGTAGATATTGAACGCAAACTGCTGGCGCATGCCGAGAATGTCCGTGTGGTTGACGGCCTCCAACTTGCAGAACAGGCTGGCAACGCGCGGACGGTCAATACGGTTTTGTTGGGAGCCCTTGCCAATACGCTGGCGCCCACCCAGGAACAGTGGGTTGCCGCAATCAAACGTCTGGTCCCCGAGCGTTTTCAGGAAGTCAACCTGAGGGCTTTCGAGTTGGGTCGCCAGATCCGCTAACCTCTATAATTATCTAGTTAGACGAAGGATATGCCATGATCTGGAACGACGAGTTTGAAACATTGCCGCGAGAAGCTCTCGAATCCCTTCAGGCCAAGCGTTTACAGCAGGTTGCGGAACGGGTATACGCTACGGTGCCTTTTTACCGGCAACAGTTCGACAAGGCCGGCGTCAAACCGGACAAGATCAAGTCCATCGCTGACCTAAAGCGTCTGCCCTTTACCCTTAAACAGGATATGCGTGACAACTATCCCTATGGCCTGTTTGCCAAGCCACTGGACCAGATTGTGCGCATTCATGCTTCATCAGGAACGACGGGGAAGCCGACCGTGGTCGGTTATACGCGCCGGGACATCGAAAACTGGACCGAACTCATGGCGAGGTCTTTTGTTGCCGCTGGCGCCAACCGTGGCGACATCATTCATAATGCCTACGGTTACGGACTCTTCACCGGTGGTCTCGGTGCCCATTACGGGGCTGAAAAGATCGGTGCTTCGGTCATACCCATGTCCGGGGGGAATACACGCAAACAGTTGATGATTATGCAGGACTTCGGTTCGACCGTGCTCACCTGCACACCGTCCTACAGTCTCTATCTCGCTGAGGCCGCGGCCGAGGAGGGGTTGGACATCCGTAAGTTCAAGCTGCGCATCGGCATTCTTGGTGCCGAACCTTGGACCGAGAAGATGCGGAACGAGATCGAAGCCAAGGTCGGTATCAAGGCCATCGATATTTATGGCCTGTCCGAGATCCTGGGTCCCGGTGTAGGCATCGAATGTATCGAGGCCCAGAGTGGCCTACATATCTGGGAGGACCATTTCATCCCCGAAATCATCGATCCCAAAACCGGGGAGGTGCTGCCAGAGGGCGAGCAGGGTGAGTTGGTTATTACGACCATCACCAAGGAAGGGATCCCGATGATCCGTTATCGTACCCGCGACATTACCCGGATTATCGCCGAGCCCTGCATATGTGGTCGAACGCACCGTCGCCTGGCACGCATGTGCGGCCGCTCCGACGATATGCTGATCATTCGCGGCGTGAATGTCTTCCCGTCACAGATTGAAAGCGTGCTGATGGATATCGAGGGCGTCGAACCGCATTACATGCTGATTGTCAATCGAGAAGGGACTCTGGATACTCTCGAGGTCCAGGTGGAGGTCAACGAGCAGACCTTCTCCGATGAAATCAAGGTCCTCCAAAGCCTTGCAAGCCGGATAGAAAAGGAGATCAAAGATCTGCTCGGCATCAGCTGCCGCATCCGTCTGGTCGAACCGAAAACCATCGCCCGCAGTGAAGGCAAAGCCCAGCGGGTCATCGATAACCGCCCGAAATAGCACGATGGAGGGATCATTATGAAAGTTGAACAGATTTCTATTTTCATCGAAAACAAATCAGGTCGTCTCGCCGAAGTCGCCCGCGTTCTAGGCGAAAAAGGTGTCAATATCCGTGCGCTTTCCCTGGCGGACACTTCTGACTTCGGAATCCTGCGCCTTCTGGTCGATAATACTGACGTTGCCTTGAAAACCTTGAAAGAAGGCGGGTTTACCGTTAACAAGACTGAGGTTGTCGCCGTCGAGGTACCGGACCAGCCAGGGGGGTTGAGCAAAATCCTGCAAGTTCTCGACGACTTGAAGATTAATGTCGAGTACATGTATGCTTTTGTCGAGCGCAATGCCGGTAATGCAGTCATCATTTTCCGCTTTGATGAGATTGACAAGGCCATCAACGCATTGCAGGGCAGGGGTGTAAGTATCTTGACCGGAGAGAAGCTTTATCAACTCTAATTGGTGATTTGCATACGCTAGTTAATGTCTTACCTCAAGTAATACGGTATCTATTGTGAAATATAATATCTGGGACCCACTCCACGAATGCCTGGAACGAAAAGATCTTGAGCGCCTGCAACTGGAACGGCTGCGTGCCACGCTTGACCGGGTCGTAAAGGTCCAATGCTATCATGATAAATTCAAACAGGCAGGTGTTGGCACTGACGATATCCATTCCCTGGAAGACCTGGACCGGCTGCCTTTCACGACCAAGGAAGACTTGCGCCTGAACTACCCCTATGGCATGTTCGCTGTGCCGATGCGTGACATCGTCAGGATCCACTCCTCTTCAGGGACAACGGGAAAACCGACTGTTGTCGGCTATTCCCGCAAAGACCTCAGTGACTGGTCCGGCCTGGTTGCTCGATTCATGACGGCGGCCGGGGTTGTGGCCGACGATATCGTGCATATTGCTTTTGGTTACGGGCTTTTTACCGGGGCCTTCGGCTTGCATTACGGGGCCGAACTTATCGGTGCTGCAGTGATTCCGATGTCTGGTGGCAACACCGAACGACAGATTATGATTCTCAAGGACTACGGCGCAACAGCCCTTGTCTGCACTCCGTCCTATGCGTTGACCCTAGCGGACCGCATAGAAAAATCAGGTCATGACCCGCGCCGCTACTTGAACCTCAAGGTCGGTCTTTTTGGCGGGGAACCCTGGAGCGAGGAAATGCGCCGCGAAATCGAAGGGCGGCTGAATATCGTCGCGACCGATAATTACGGCCTGTCTGAAATCGTCGGGCCCGGGGTCGCCGGGGAATGCCTGCACAAGAAAGGGATGCACATCTTCGAGGATCACTTCCTTCCGGAAATTATCAATCCTGAGACCGGAGAGGTGTTGCCGCCGGGCGAGAAGGGCGAGCTTGTTCTGACCAACATCGTCCAGGAGGCGATTCCCCTGATTCGCTACCGCACCCGCGACATAACCCGCCTGCATTATGAGCCTTGCGAGTGCGGGCGCACCATGGTGCGCATGGACAAGACCATGGGCCGCAGCGACGACATGCTGATCATCAAGGGCGTCAACGTCTTCCCCACACAGATCGAAGAAGTCCTTTTCCAGGTTGAAGGCTGCGAACCCCATTACCAGTTGGTTATCGAGCGTGAGGGGACACTGGACACACTGGAGGTCCAGGTCGAGGTCAACGAAAACATCTTCTTTGATGAAATGAAAAAGCAGCGTGCTTTCGTAGAGAAGCTGGAAAAGCGCCTGGCAACCAATATTGGCCTGCACGCCAAGATAAAACTGGTCGAGCCGTCCTCCATGCCGCGTCACGAAGGAAAAGCCAACCGGATTGTCGACAAAAGACCCAAGTAAAGTCCTTCTATCCTACTGTATTTAAAGGCGTTTTATTGACATGTCGATGCTTGGATTAGTGCTTGACAAAAGGGGGGATATAAACAATAATTCGAATCCGTCGGGGCGTAGCGCAGCCTGGTAGCGCACGTGCATGGGGTGCACGGGGTCGGAGGTTCGAATCCTCTCGCCCCGACCATTTAAAAAACAAGTACTTAGGCCACTTCTATCGAGGTGGCCTTTTTACGTTTTGAGTCTTCTTGTGAATAACGTGCCTATTTGGTGCTTTTTAGTCGAATACTGACTATGTTCGGTCTGAAGTCCTGTCAACAGCCATGACTCCAGATTCCCTCAATGTGATCAGACACTCTCATCGCTAATAACTTGTGCAGACACTTACGATAAAGACTTTCACTAAAAACACGGTGCAAAACAGGTTGAGATTCATTTACATCTCCACCGTCGAAAGGACGATATATCAATTTAATGGCAGCTTATATCATATCCACAAATAATTACTGTACAGAACCAAAGGAAAACAGGTAGTTGAAAATCGTAAATTCAGGTAAAATGCTGTATTACATAAAATAACAGTTTGAATTATTATAAGCTGGGTATATGAAATGATATTAGTTTTTTCATTCTTGTCCTTGTTTTCGTGATGTTCACGGCTTATCGTGAATAATCTAAAGATAAAATATCTCTACAGAGAATGCAGTTCGCTGACGCTGTCAATACCCAGGCGGTAATTTCGCTTTTCATGCGTGCTCTGGAGAAGGATTCCAACTATTTTGAAGCTGCTCTGAGGTTCTAAAGAGTCTTATGTACAAACAATTTTTCGGCCTAAAGGTCAAGCCTTTTGACCTGGTGCCTAATCCAGAGTTTTTATATCAGAGCCGTTCACATAAAAAAGCCCTGAACTACTTGAACTTCGGCTTGCGTGAGCGAGCCGGTTTCATCTTACTAACCGGTGAGGTGGGTTCGGGTAAAACAACGATTATTAAGAATATCATCAATAACATGGACGATGATGTAGAACTGTCCATGGTCTTCAATACCAGCGTTACCTCTAAACAGATTGTGGCGATGATCAACGATGATTTCGGCCTTGTCGTTGCCGGCAAAAACAAGGTCGCGCTATTGCGCGATTTAAATGACCACCTGCTTGAATTGCATGCACAAAAAAAACACCCTGTCATCATTATCGACGAAGCACAGAATCTCAATAGCGCCGCTCTCGAAGAGATTCGTTTACTTTCCAACCTGGAGGCCGCAAATACCAAGCTTATGCAAATTATTTTGGTCGGTCAGCCAGAAATTAATTCGACCCTTGCTAAGGATGACTTAAGGCAATTACGGCAGCGTATCAGTGTGCATTGCCATCTGCTGCCATTGAGCAGTGATGAGATCGAAGACTATGTGCTTCACCGGCTCGAGATGGCTGGCAATCGCAATGCTGTAATTTGGGGCGAGTTGACCTTCGACTCGCTCTACAAGTATAGCCAAGGTATCCCCAGGCTGGTTAACGTTTTTTGTGATTTTATTCTTTTAGCGGCGTTTGCCGAAAAACAAAGGGAAATCAATATCGAACTGGTTGAAGAGGTAGTTGGGGACGTGTCATGGGATATCCCTCCTATTGACCGGATAAGCCTGAAGAGCCTGAAGGGAAAGACTTCTCTGGCTCCCGGCGTGGTTGAAAGGATGGGAGTGTATGAGGACCGCATTGCTATGCTGGAAGATTTTGCCGAGATCAAGAAGGAGATTCTTGCATGGTTGGTGATCCATGAACAACTCATAAAAAATATCGACGTGCGTAGGGAAAACAGCTCCAAGCGTATTGAAAGAGAGCTCAAGGTCATCAACAAACAGCTCGAAATTCTAGCGGCAAGGTTACCCAATAGCAAGTGAATGCTTCCGCGATGCTTGATATGGTTGTCTCGGAAGTCGCGTCAGATAAGTCTTAAGGAAAACTGCGGATTCCCCGTATCTCATATTGATGGCTTAACCTCCCCGCGAGTTTGTGCTTGTGCAGAAAAGACAGTGCCTTTAGTTAAGGGCAATCCACAATTTTCTAACGATTGATGTCGAAGACTATTACCCTGGCTCTCTGTTTGAATAAATATTCCCAACAGTATCTTGGGATGGAAGGGAAGGTTGAGTCGAACGTAATACCGATTCGGTATTTTATATTGGATGAGCCAGTTGTTAAGGTGACTTTCACATTCTTGGTTGGGTCCCGGGAAGAGTCCCGGAGTTGGCAAGAACGATTTCTCGTCAGGGGCACGAAATTGCATGTCAAGGCTTCATGTCTCCTTTTGCCTTGACAGTACCAACCGTAACGTTAAAATTCCCAAATGCTAATTGTGTGCAGAACAAGAATGTGTAAAAGGAGAAGCGTAAATGGAAGATCAAACTGGTTATCTATTGAACAGAAGGCACACACGTTTCAAGGCAAAAAAACGGGCCTTGGTTTTTCTTCCTAAAGGTCCTGAGTTGCTACCTTATCATATTATAGATATTAGTGAGGGCGGCCTGTCTTTCAGCTACCTAGGAGAAAAAATTAATCTTGAAGGAATCTTCCCCGTCAGCCTTTATAATGATAAGGAATTGGTTGTTAAGAATCTACCAGTTAAGGCGGTATCCGACTGCCAATTACATGACGCCCTTGTGCCAGTCCGTCGCGGTAGTATTTGCTTCGAATCAGTTCGCGGCAAAAAACAGAACGGTCTCGTGACTTTTATTAAGATATGCACCGAACAATACAACTAGTCAAAAGGAATGTTTTTTATTCATTCATTAAACCTCTTTGGGGCGAATTCCATACGGAGTCAGGCTAAGAGAGAACTTGGATCACAAATAGAAAGATAATTGCGGAGTTATGAGATTATCGTTTTTGTTAAAATAATCACTCATCAATATTTATGAAGAGTTGAAATGGCACTCAATAGAAATTTTTCAAAAGTTGAAAAAAAAAGAAATTCACCTTCAACTAATTAAATCGACGCTTGTCAACCCAATAACAAACTAGTTTAAATAAACTAATAACTTCAGAAATATTCCTAGAAAGATTCACTTCGAAGTGACAAAATATCCCAATAGAATCCTGAAAGATTAGTGAACTTATAGATCCCTTCAATTTTTAGGAGTTGACTCTAGTCCAAAATTAATAATCTAATTGGTTCTTATAATACAATATCCGATTTTTTGAACTCTCACCTGTCAATCATTGACTACTAAACATTGAGAATCTCTGTGTGATACTTTCATAGGTAATTCCCCAATTATCGACGGCAACCCCTTTCCAGTAGTACTGGGTGTTAGTTTGCAGATCAGTAAGGCACTCAGTAGCACAGATGTTGGTGATAAGATAAATGAACAGTGGGTCCGTAGCGGGCGATGTCCCAGGGCCCGATGTTTTTAGAGAAATTTAAACGTCTTCGTTGTAACCGTCACCTCCACCGCAGCTTGCTTGTAGAACAATAATCCCTATAAAAAAACCAACTCGGAACGGCGGCGGCCAGAAATGTTTGAAGCGGGCAAAACGTATTAAGAGTAAAAGACTTAAAAGGATCATTAGCATTAATGTAATGTTTAATTTATTTTGCGGCCAACTGGCATTCGGATTAATCATCCTTGGCAAAGGGACTGCTGTAGCTTTGATACTTGAGTCTGTTTCAGTACCGTAAAAGGCACGTAAGATATTATGATTCTCATACTCAGCTTAAAGTTTTTTGGTACCGGCATTATTAACTGGTGAGAGTAGAGAGAGGAACAATTCGCTCACTATTATCTTCGAAAAATCTCTTTATAAGACTGTATTGCTGACAGCACTTGCAGTGACATAATAGATGCTACCGTCTTCCTAAGAACAAAAAGACGAAGAGTTATTAACAGCCAAACGGAAAATTATCAAACACAATGAAGAATTTAGGGGGACTGAGTCAAACTACAATGACCGCTGTGGATTCAATTGATCATTACAAAACATTAAATCAAATGATTGAAATGTTGCCTGAGACTCAAATGGGGATGCCTGGCTTTTGTGCCTTACAGAAGTTTGAGCATTGGCAAAGATGTAAAAACGGACCGTCTTTAAGTTGGACACCAGCAGTAAAACTATAGGGAACCTGTTGCAACAACCGGTTAAACTTAGCACTTCATACTTTGTAAAGTAACACAAGTGAAGTACACACTCATCGATGAGCTGCGTCTTATTAATTTGGCATCAAGATGATCCCTCTGGCATTGCCCCTCGAGCGGGGTTCTATGCCATGGGCACTGTTTTTTATTGATCCATACCTAATATGGGTTAGCGTTGTATGTATGACAGTTGCAGTGTTTATTGCGCCAAAAAATTTATCAGCACGCAAAAAACACGACAAGGGTTTAACCTGGGAAATACTTACAGAAAAAAGGTAACTTACTGTAATATATATAAAAAATACGTTGCAAAAACATGGTATGAATTGTGAATAAATCCTTAATGAAGCCATTATAAATTTTATATCGGATTAGTGTGTTGGGATGTCAAATATCTTGTTTATATTGCTGGGGGCTGATTTTCTGCTTGCCGTATTGGCATTTTTGGGTGTCCACACCTTACTTGTGGCTTTTGTGGTGCAGCAACATTATTTGCCTGTTTTGGATCCAAGCCATGTGGCCATATTTGGCATTGTTTTGGTTTTTGCAAAGTATTTTGTCCGTCTTTATGGATATCGCAACAATGAAATCGTTGGGATCAAAAAAGCTTTCCTGAGACTCTTGTTTGCGATATTGATTTCATTTGTCATCCTTTCTATCCTCTATTTGCGTCCTTCAGATGTGACTCTTTACCCGCTCATTTTTGGATTGTCCCTTGCATTTTTTTGCTTGATTCAGCTTTCTTTGTTCTATCGATTCCCCTTGTTATACAATCTTTCTGGCTTTTGTCATAATACGCTAATCTTAGGTACTGGGGAAATGGCAGAGAGTCTCTCTGAAATTATGAAAAGAGACGATAATAGATATAAATTCTGCGGATTTATACATCAAGACAAAGGTCAACTCGTTATTCAAAGTGACAATAAGCGTATGACCTGTGCATTCCTTCATGAAATTGTCCAAGAAAATAACATCAAAAAAATTGTCGTCGTAATCAAGGAACGTCGTGAACAATTACCCGTCAGGGACCTCTTCTCTTGCAAACTCAGGGGGGTTGAAGTTCTTGATGCTGAAACTTTTTATGAGCGAGTCACGGGCAAGCTCTTGCTTGAAAACATAAATCCGAGCTGGTTTGTATTTAGTAAAGGTTTTCAAGTGACTCAATTGATGTTCATCAAGCAACGGATTGCGGATGTCTTTTGTTCTCTGATTGGAACCATTATTTTGTTACCCTTTTTCCCTCTGATTGCATTAGCGATCAAGCTGGAATCAAAAGGCCCGGTGTTTTATCGACAAACGCGGGTTGGTTTTAAAGAAGAGCCATTCCAGGTCATCAAGTTTAGGACGATGCGAGAGGATGCCGAGAAAGAGAGCGGTGCCGTATGGGCAAAGGTGAATGATAACAGAATTACGCGAGTCGGTCATGTTTTGCGCAAGACCAGATTCGATGAGATACCCCAGTTCTTTAACGTTTTGAAAGGCGAGATGAGTTTTGTCGGCCCTCGTCCTGAACGGCCGGAATTCGTTGAACAATTAAACAAGAAGGTTCCCTATTATTCTAGGCGTCATTCAGTCAGGCCAGGAATAACGGGTTGGGCGCAAGTGATGTATCCCTATGGTGCATCAGAGGAAGATGCTCTTGAGAAATTACGTTACGATCTGTACTTCATCAAGAACTTCTCCTTGCGTTTGGAGCTATTGGTAATCATGAAGACCATCAAGGTCGTGCTTTTTGGTAAGGGAGGTCGTTAAGACATGAAAACAGTTTTGTACCTGACTCTCGCGGTATTTTTTTTCATATCTCCCCTGGCAATAGCCAGTGATTATGTTGTCGGAGATGGCGATTCCCTGAGTGTCTCCGTTTGGAAAGAGCCGGCGCTGAGTGGTGAAGTGATCGTTCGTCCGGATGGCAAAATCACTTTGCCAGCCATCGGTGATGTTGTTGCGACTGGAATGACGCCAATACAGTTAGCCCGACAAATAGAAAAAGCCCTGCAGTCGGTAGTCAAACAACCCATCGTGACTTTGACTGTTGCCAAGATCATGAATAACAACATCTATGTGGCGGGGGGCGGAGTGCCTTCCGAAATTGTTGCGCTTGCCGGCCGGACAACACTTTTTAATTTTCTTTGTCGTTTCAATAATCTAGCTGAAGCAGATTTGAACAGAGCCTACGTGATGCGAGGAGGGAATAAAATCAAAGAAGGGTTTTACAGCCTTTTCGTAGAGGGAAATTTCTCTGAAGATATAGGCTTAATGCCGGATGACGTCGTTTTTATTCCGCACTACAGAGACAATAAAGTATATGTCGTCGGTGCTGTCGTGGAGCCTAAATATGTTTATTTCACGAACGGCCTGAAAGTGCTTGATGCGATTTTGGAGGCCGGTGGTTTTACTGAATTTGCCGATCAGAGTGATGTGATCATCATTCGGAAACCTGAGAATCCAAGCCAAGACAAGGCGAATGTCGAAATAAAAGTGAACGTAAAAAAACTCTTGGAAGGCAAAGGCCTTCAACAAAACATTCTCTTGCAACCAGGAGATTATGTCACCGTTAACGAAAGCATCTTTTAATTGGTATATAAACAGATTGATAAAACATGATGCTTACATAGAGGAACTTTATTTTATTAACAACAACGGGGGACTTGCCGAAGAATACCTCGTTCGGTGTTCGATAACCAAGACACTTTCTTGGTCGGTTGTTTAAACGGTCCATGGCCTTCTGAATTTCATCATCCGTGACCGTGCTTAAGTCACGCTGTTTAGGAAAATATTGGCGGATCAGGCCATTCATGTTCTCGTTAGTGCCACGCTCCCACGATGCGTAGGGATGGGCAAAGTAAAAGTCGGCGTTTAAGTGTTCGGCAATCTCCTTGTGTCGAGCGAATTCTTTGCCGTTATCTGAGGTCAGGGTATGGACCTTCTTTGCATGTGGCGTCAGCAACCGGACGATGGTGGTTGCGACCTGGTCGGCTGTCTTGCGCTCAACCTTGGCTATCAGGGCCAACCGGGCCTTGCGTTCGGTTAACGACACCAGGGCCTGCTTGTGGCCTTTGCCGATGATCGTGTCAAGTTCCCAGTCGCCGAGACGTGCACGTTGACCCACAATGGCGGGTCGCTCGTCGATGCTGGTGCGGCCTGACAACTGGCCACGGCGATCCTTGGTGCCGTAGCGCTTCTTGCGTTGCTTCTGGCAACGCAGATGTCGGTAGAGGTCACCTCCGTCTTGTTTGTCGGCCAGAACGAATTGGTAGATCCGTTCATGGCTGACGGTGAACGAGCCGAAGCGCTGCAACCAATCAGAGATCTGTACAGGGCTCCAATCGAGACGGAGCCGCGCTTCAATCAGATCCCAGGCCTCAGGCGGAATCCGTGTCCGGGGCTTCTGCTGATGCCTTTGCTGGGCCAGCAGATGCGCCTGCTTCGGACGATAACCACGTTGCCCTTGGTTGCGCCTGAGCTCGCGGCTGATTGTTGACTTGTGAACGCCGAGCAGTTCCGCAACCCTGGGTTGTGAATGACCTGCTTTCTTGAGAGCATAAATTGGCATCTTTGTTCTCGGTAAGCTGCGTGTAGCGTTTCATCTGTGCTCCTTTGACCGGCTAGTCTATGCCAGATCACAAAAAGCATATTATGCTTTTTATAATTGAATCTGTTCTAAATTTATAGGGGGGGGCGACTGATGTCATTTCAAAAATCAATCGTCGCATCTGCAATGTTCTTTGTTGTCGCGTGTAACAGTCAAACCAAGGAGGACATGCTTTCTTCAGGCCTTGCGCTTCTAAGGGCTGGGGACATGCGTGGTTCAATCACCTGTTTCAAGAATGCTTTGCAAAAAGATGTAAATTTTTACGAAGCTCGTTATTACCTTGCAGATGCATATCTGCGATCAGGTCGGTTGGAACTAGCCGAAAGCGAATTCGCAAAAATTTCTCTGTACAATTCATCCTTTTTTGAGTTGCCGGTTAAATTCTCGCAAATATATCTCCTGACATCACGAAATGAACTCGCAATACAAACCCTTGAACAATATCATCTTATCGCTACGCCAACGTCAGAAAGCCTTGATATTCTGGGCCGCGCTTATGCTGTGTTTGGTAATTACAAAAAAGCCGACAGCTCTTTCCAAAAAGCGATAGAACTCAGTCCAGAAAATCCTTACCCAAAGTTTCATCAGGCCGAATCTTATATGAACCAATCCAGGACAGAGGAGGCCCTTCAACTTCTTCTCTCAGTTGTCAACCAGCAGCCGAATTTCGTGCCAGGATATCAACTTCTGGCAAGAATTGAATTAAATCGGAGACATTACCCTTTGGCACTGGATTTGTTTCGACGTTTGTATGAGCTCGACCCAATGAATAGTAATGCGATTTATTTACAGGGTTTTCTCCTTGTTATGTCCAATCAATTGGATGAAGCCAGAAAGATTTCAGTGGAACTCTCGCAAAAATTCCCTGCTGATTATCGTGCGAGTTTGCTACGTGGATTAATCTCTTATCACCAAGGTTCGTTTGAGATCGCCTTGGTTGATCTAATTACATCTCTAAAAATTAGTCAAAAACCTGTGACCTACTATTTCCTTGGGTTGAGTTACTTCAGCCTTGGAAATTTTGAACTTTCGATCAGCCAGTTTCAGAAAGTACTAGATGTTGAACCGTTTTTATCACAGGCAAGACTTATGCTTGCCGAAGTCTTTTTACAACAAAAACGCATCGATGATTGTATCCGTGAAGTCAAGTATGTGTTGGCAAACGACGACCGCAACGGACTCGCTTACATTCTTCTGGGATGCGCTCAATTGCTAGATACAGACTATGAGGCTGCAAAATATTCTTTTGCTTGGGTTGTTGAGAACAGTCCCGAGTTGATAAACTCCTCTTTCAATAAGAATTCATTTTTCTTTGCCAATGATAAAATTGAATTTGTTGAGTCAAGTTTTCTAGATGTGTTGCCATTGTCGCAAGAAATTTTTGTCGAACTTGAAAAAAATTTAGAAGCAGGCAATTTTACGGATACAGAAAAATATAAAAGTTTGTTGGAGAAACTTAAGGCATGACAACTTCGGTTTTTTGTTAATGTATTTAACTGATATTTTGTCGTTTTGATTATGTTGATTCCATGTGCCGGAATTTTACTTTTGTTCATTTTATAGGGTGATGGTGGAGGGATGACTAATTTATTTATGATTTTCATGGGGGCTGATTTTCTGCTTGCCGTATTGGCATTTTTGGGTGTCCACACCTTACTTGTGGCTTTTGTGGTGCAGCAACATTATTTGCCTGTTTTGGATCCAAGCCATGTGGCCATATTTGGCATTGTTTTGGTTTTTGCAAAGTATTTTGTCCGTCTTTATGGATATCGCAACAATGAAATCGTTGGGATCAAAAAAGCTTTCCTGAGACTCTTGTTTGCGATATTGATTTCATTTGTCATCCTTTCTATCCTCTATTTGCGTCCTTCAGATGTGACTCTTTACCCGCTCATTTTTGGATTGTCCCTTGCATTTTTTTGCTTGATTCAGCTTTCTTTGTTCTATCGATTCCCCTTGTTATACAATCTTTCTGGCTTTTGTCATAATACGCTAATCTTAGGTACTGGGGAAATGGCAGAGAGTCTCTCTGAAATTATGAAAAGAGACGATAATAGATATAAATTCTGCGGATTTATACATCAAGACAAAGGTCAACTCGTTATTCAAAGTGACAATAAGCGTATGACCTGTGCATTCCTTCATGAAATTGTCCAAGAAAATAACATCAAAAAAATTGTCGTCGTAATCAAGGAACGTCGTGAACAATTACCCGTCAGGGACCTCTTCTCTTGCAAACTCAGGGGGGTTGAAGTTCTTGATGCTGAAACTTTTTATGAGCGAGTCACGGGCAAGCTCTTGCTTGAAAACATAAATCCGAGCTGGTTTGTATTTAGTAAAGGTTTTCAAGTGACTCAATTGATGTTCATCAAGCAACGGATTGCGGATGTCTTTTGTTCTCTGATTGGAACCATTATTTTGTTACCCTTTTTCCCTCTGATTGCATTAGCGATCAAGCTGGAATCAAAAGGCCCGGTGTTTTATCGACAAACGCGGGTTGGTTTTAAAGAAGAGCCATTCCAGGTCATCAAGTTTAGGACGATGCGAGAGGATGCCGAGAAAGAGAGCGGTGCCGTATGGGCAAAGGTGAATGATAACAGAATTACGCGAGTCGGTCATGTTTTGCGCAAGACCAGATTCGATGAGATACCCCAATTCTTTAACGTTTTGAAAGGCGAGATGAGTTTTGTCGGCCCTCGTCCTGAACGGCCGGAATTCGTTGAACAATTAAACAAGAAGGTTCCCTATTATTCTAGGCGTCATTCAGTCAGGCCAGGAATAACGGGTTGGGCGCAAGTGATGTATCCCTATGGTGCATCAGAGGAAGATGCTCTTGAGAAATTACGTTACGATCTGTACTTCATCAAGAACTTCTCCTTGCGTTTGGAGCTATTGGTAATCATGAAGACCATCAAGGTCGTGCTTTTTGGTAAGGGAGGTCGTTAAGACATGAAAACAGTTTTGTACCTGACTCTCGCGGTATTTTTTTTCATATCTCCCCTGGCAATAGCCAGTGATTATGTTGTCGGAGATGGCGATTCCCTGAGTGTCTCCGTTTGGAAAGAGCCGGCGCTGAGTGGTGAAGTGATCGTTCGTCCGGATGGCAAAATCACTTTGCCAGCCATCGGTGATGTTGTTGCGACTGGAATGACGCCAATACAGTTAGCCCGACAAATAGAAAAAGCCCTGCAGTCGGTAGTCAAACAACCCATCGTGACTTTGACTGTTGCCAAGATCATGAATAACAACATCTATGTGGCGGGGGGCGGAGTGCCTTCCGAAATTGTTGCGCTTGCCGGCCGGACAACACTTTTTAATTTTCTTTGTCGTTTCAATAATCTAGCTGAAGCAGATTTGAACAGAGCCTACGTGATGCGAGGAGGGAATAAAATCAAAGAAGGGTTTTACAGCCTTTTCGTAGAGGGAAATTTCTCTGAAGATATAGGCTTGATGCCGGATGACGTCGTTTTTATTCCGCACTACAGAGACAATAAAGTATATGTCGTCGGTGCTGTCGTGGAGCCTAAATATGTTTATTTCACGAACGGCCTGAAAGTGCTTGATGCGATTTTGGAGGCCGGTGGTTTTACTGAATTTGCCGATCAGAGTGATGTGATCATCATTCGGAAACCTGAGAATCCAAGCCAAGACAAGGCGAATGTCGAAATAAAAGTGAACGTAAAAAAACTCTTGGAAGGCAAAGGCCTTCAACAAAACATTCTCTTGCAACCAGGAGATTATGTTACCGTTAACGAAAGCATCTTTTAACCCGTTTCCCGGGAGAAATATTCTCGTAGCCCCGGTGTGTTCTGATAAAAACCCTAACACTTGTTATTCAGTTATTGAGGCAAAGATATTTATTCTAAAAAACAAACGTAAACATGGTGGAATCTAATGGAACAGTTCAGTCAATTTTTTAAATATTATAACATCATTCACAGGAGGCGTTATCTCTTTATTTCTGCCTCTTTGTTGATAATGACAATTTTGATAGGGGCAAGTTATCGCATACCGAAACAATACCAAACACAAAGTACAGTTTTTATAGAGAAAAATGTAATAACAAGCCTCGTTAAAAATTTTACTGTTACACCTGACATGCACGATCGCGTTCAGGTGATTCGTTATGCTTTATTGAGCCGCGGTTTAATTGAGCGTGCACTTAAAACAGTTTCTTCTTTTGACATGCCAGACACTAATGCAAAGTTAAATGCGTTTATACAGGGTTTAATCAAAAGAACTAATATAAGAGTGAGTGGAAACGAACTCTTTATCGTTTCTTTTACGGATATAAACCCTGTTTTCGCACAAGAGTATGTAAATGCCCTTGTTAAATTGTATGTGGAAGAGAATATAGGTGGGAAACGGGATGAAACTTCTGGTGCAAATCGTTTCCTTGACGAACAATTGGTACATTTCAAGAGCAAACTCGACGAGGCGGAAGACGCCATCATCAATTTTAGGAAAGAACAGGGAGTCTTTGCAAAAGATGATGACACTTCCGTTTTGGCGGACATCAAAGAATATCAGAGAGAAATCGAGAACATTGAACTCACTCTGGAATCTCAAAAAGCGAGAAAAAGACAATCGCTTCTGCAACTCAAAACAATCCCCAAGAATGTCAATGTTTTTAATGAACAAGGGAACGTTGATCGTGTCGTTTTCCTGGAGGCCAAAATTCGTCAACTCTTATCTACTTATAATGAAAACTACCCTGAAATCATCCGTTTAAAAGCTGAGTTAGAAAGTTTAAAACAATCACATGTTGAAGAAAAGACAGAGTCTTTCGAAAGTTCGGGGACTTCAATGCCTAACCCTGTTTACCAGGAAGTGCAGCAGAATATTTTCGAACTAGAATCGGAAATCAGTTCTTTAGAAGGCCGCAAAAGGCATTTGCAAAAGATCAAGGTGAGTAAGGAGCAGCAACTTCAGGAAAGTCCGGAAATCAATAAAGAATTGGATAGACTGATTCAAGAACGTGACAGCAGTCGCAAGATTTATGAACAGTTGTTGACGAGTGTCGGGCAATCTGAGGTTGCAAAACAGATGGAACTTGGAGACAAGACGACAACCTTCCGAATTGTCGATTTGGCCATATTGCCACAGGTACCGGTGTCACCCAATATGGTTAGAATGATCATGATGTCGATTATTGCAGGGTTTTTATTAGGCGCAGTTTTGGTCATTGCAATCGAGATCTTTGTTGGCACCATCAGCAGCGTCGATGAAATTAAATCTTTAGGATACACAATTTTGGCGACTATACCGACGATCAATGAAACAGTGACCATAGCTAACAGACGCAAGAAAGATGTCCTTGTCTATAGCACTTCGATTGCTTACTTTTCAATTGTTGTGGGAGTGTTGGTTTATGAGATGATGCATCGGTTCGCATAGCCCCTCACATGGGCTTAAAGGTTTTTCAACTGGAATCGCCTTTACGCTCAAATAGACGGGATTGTTTTACTTCGAATGTTGTCAAGCATAAAGCCTAATTAGTTAACCAATTATTGAGTTAAGGGAAGATATGAGTCGCATCGATAAAGCCATTGAAATGGCTACAAAAATTAACCAAACGAAGCAAAAACTTCCCGAGGTAGAGACTAAAAAAAACGTTTCTAAACCTTCTGTTAACGAAGTTATTGTTCCGCTGAACGTAAACAACCCCTTTCTGGTTACAGTCAACGAACCTTTTGGGATTGTCACCGAAGAATTTAATAAATTCAGAGCCCGTATTTTAAGTCTTACTAACGGTGATCCCCTTAAAAATACCTTGTTGGTCACAAGTTCTGTGCCTAATGAAGGAAAGTCAATGACAGCTATCAACCTGGCGATATCAATTGCACAAACAACTGATTACTCAGTACTGCTTATTGACGCTGATTTGCGGCGCCCTTCTATTCATGAATTTTTTGATCTTCCAGTTGGGCCTGGTTTTGTCCAATGTTTGCGAGATAATATGCCCTTCGAAAAAGTTTTGGTGAAAACAGGTCTCGGGAAACTGAGCCTCCTCTCGGCTGGCCAGCAGGTCAATGATTCATTGAAGCTGCTTTCATCGAAACGCATGAAAGAATTTGTTCAGGAGGTTAAAGAACGTTACCCGAATCGCTATGTAATCTTCGACTCGCCCCCTGTTCTTCCTTTTGCCGATGCAAGAGTTATCGGTCCTTTGCTGGACGGCACGATTTTCGTGACACGTGAAAACCATTCAAGGCTCAAGCAGGTCAAAGAAGGGTTGGAGTCCCTTCATGATAGTCACGTTTTGGGGGTATTGTGCAATGACACAAAATTCGATGTTGGGCATAGATATGATAGTTATTATCGTTAAATAGGAGGAATTTAATGCGATTTTTAAAATTTAGGGTTTTGGTTTTTTTTGTCGTCACAGCCATGTTTGGATATTTGATGAAAGGGGAGGCCCGAGCTGAATTCACATTGACTCCAGGTGTCTCTTTACAGGTTGAGTACAATGACAATATTTACCTAACTGATCAGGATAAAGTTGACGACCTGTCAACAATCATCGTGCCGAACATTATGTTGAAAATGAAGAGAAAATATCTCCACACAGATTTAAATTATAGTCTCGTCTTCAAGAAATATCTTAATGAAACATCTTTAGATGATGACAATTTCAAAGATATCCATCGCGGCAATATTTCTGGAGAATTTTTGCCAGAAAGTAATTTTTCTATCCCTTTCGAAGGTAGTATCGCTCGGGTGCAGATCGATAACCGAGGCGCTGATGTCACTGAAAATGATAACGTCAATGTGACTACGCAATACAATGGGCTTGTCAGGCCAAGATATAAGTACCGTTTAACACCAAAAGTTACAGGAGAGTTGGCTTATCAACTCTCGACATCTCAGTACAGTAACACCTCCAATAATGATTCTCTCGATGCCGTGGCTAATAACACCGTCGATCAAGATGCTATTTTACAAATGGATTTTGCGTACTCAGAGCAACTGAAGTTGCAACTCGAGACTTATTATAATTGGCATGACTCAGATGGTTTTGATGACTCTGAAATGTGGCACAGTCTTGCCGGTTTTGTTTGGGTCCCTATTACTTATTGGTCCTTAGAAGCAAAAGCCGGTAAAGCTATTACGTACGTGGATAATGGCGGTGACACTCTGAACGACACCCTTGCTCGAGTGATTTTGAAATACAGTCAACCTGAGAAATTGAGTTTTTTCACTTCATACATCAAAGACGTAAATACTTCAATCGATCAGGGAAGGTACAAGTGGTGGGAGGTTTCTGGTGGCGCTTCCTACGAGAGCCGAATTTCAGGGGATTTGAGAGTCTACACCCTCAAAAACACCTACGAGTTTGTCGATCGTGAGGATGAGATTTATGGTGTCAATACTCTGGTCGGCTACGATTTGACCCCGGAATTATATACCAAACTTTTCGCAGATTATTCACACCGAACCTATAAACCAGACAACGAAAAAGTTCATCGATACCGGGCGGGGTTGAGTCTGACAAGAAAATTTGAGCATGCTTCAATATCGATTCGTTATGCTTTTAACTTTAACGATTCAGATCAGAGTGGGAACGATTATAAAAGCAACAGCGTGTTACTCAGTTACGACGTTAAATTTTGAAATTTAAGTGCATAGAAACGGAACTCTCTTAATGTACAAAGAATTTTATGGATTCAATTGAAACCGTTTAAACAGCTTCCGAATCTGGGTTTTTCCCCTTGTGTAAAGCCCTCCGCAAGGGACTCAATTCCCATGAATAATGGCTGTTTTGCTGGAGAGGGCAAAATAGGATTAAATAATTTAGTTGTTTTACAAATAGCACGTATAAAAAAACTTTTTCTTCCAAGTTAATTGAGTGAGGCAATGCCAATTACAAATTATCTCAGTATCGATGTTGAAGATTATTTCCATGTTTCAGCTTTTGAAAAAATAATTTCGCAAGACCAATGGAGCACATTTTCATGTCGTGTCGAGCCGAATACTTTGCGAATTCTCGACATCTTGGACGAGTGTGAAGTAAAAGCCACATTTTTTGTTCTTGGTTGGGTCGCACAAAGATACCCCTTCCTAGTGAAAAAAATTGTTGAGCGAGGCCATGAACTGGCTTCTCATGGATTCAATCACCGTCGTGTCAACACGCAGAATCAAGATGAATTTCGAGTTGATATTACTTCTAGCAAGAAACTCCTCGAAGACTTAGGCGGTGTCGCTGTCCTTGGCTACCGTGCCCCGAGTTATTCCATATCTAAGCAAACGCTTTGGGCTTTCGAAACACTATTGGAAGCCGGCTATTTTTATGACTCCAGTGTTTTTCCGGTCAAACATGATTTTTATGGGATTGCAGACTGGCCGCGTTTCCCTTTTTACCTTCAACGACAGCCGACTGGTGAATGGGCGCCGGGTCCTGAGTCAAGTCAGTTATGCCATTTGCTTGAAATGCCGATAACTACGTTGCGCTTGGCGGGAAATAACATCCCGGTATCTGGGGGAGGGTATTTCAGACTGTTTCCTTATCCGGTGTCCCGTTGGGCTTTTAATCGGATCAACCAAACTGAAAAACAAGCATTCCTCTTTTATCTTCACCCTTGGGAAATTGACCCAGAACAGCCTCGGATTGATGGCGCTAGCTGGAAAAGTCGAATACGACATTACCTAAATCTCGATTCAACCGAAAAGCGCTTACGACGGTTGTTGAGGGATTTTAAATTTGCACCAATTAGAGATTTTCTGCCTATAGCCAAAAACGTCGAAAAAAACTGGTCGGAGCCTTTGCATAGAGAGAGTTTGCTTGTAGCTAGAGAACGTTAGGCATTTATCCTTCATCTACCTCACAATGCTGTTAGAACTCAATGAATCCTCCTGCTCTTTTCAGGAGAATATATGTTTTATGATTGAACATCGACTGTATTTAGAACTTTTTAAGTAATCAGAATCACCCCGAGGCAACCTGCGCGAACTGGGTTCAAGACAGGTGAAGATTGCAACAGGTATTATTGTATTGGAAAAATATTGAAGGTATTTACGGTGGGGCACTCTTCCATATGTATAATCTTTAAGAAAAATTTCCACAACAACTCGAATGTCTCATAACAAACTAAGGCGTCCTCTGAGATGGAACCCCAAAACGACTTGCTCATGTTGGTGCACCGGATTCCCTATCCTCCCAATAAAGGGGACAAAATCCGTTCGTTCAACATGTTGAAGTTCCTCGCGTCCAAGGGGTGGAGGATTCATTTGTGTTCTTTAATCGATTCCGTTGCTGACCTCGGTTACACGTCTGTCTTGGAAGAATATTGTGTTTCGGTAACACTTGAGGCGATCAATCCCCGTTTGCAGAAGGTAATGAGTTTGCTAAGTGCTCTCCAGGGCCGCCCCTTAAGCACTGGCTATTTTTATCGAAAGCACTTGCAGCGAGCAGTAGACAAGATTTTAAAAAAAGAAAACATTAATGGGATACTTTGTTTTTGCAGCCCCATGGCCGAGTATCTGTCCCGCAGTTCTCTTGATATCTTTAAAAGTTCACCTAGGCCGCGGTTGATTATGGATTTGGTGGATATCGATTCAGACAAGTGGCATCAGTATGCTCAAAGATCACGACATCCGTTGAAATGGGTTTATCAATTGGAAAGTCGGTTACTGCAATCCTACGAACTGGATCTAGTTAAGCGATTTGACGCTACGATCCTCGTTTCAGAAGAAGAGGCGAAACTGTTGCGGAGACGAACAGAACAATCAAGCAAAATTCATAGTATTGCCAACGGTGTGGACCTTGATTATTTTTCACCGTTAACAGATTCGTCTATGCCCGACAGGCGACGGATGGTTTTCTGCGGGGCCATGGATTATTTGCCAAATGTAGATGCTGTTTGCTGGTTTGCCAAGGAGGTGTTGCCCTTGGTGCGCCAATTGAGCGGTGATGTTGATTTCGTTATTGTCGGAAGTGAGCCTTGTGAAGAAGTTCGGGCCCTTGGGAGTATCCCAGGCGTGATCATAACGGGTAGAGTTGATGATGTTCGTCCATTTGTTTGGGACGCTGACCTTTCGGTTGCACCCATCCGAATTGCAAGAGGGATTCAAAACAAGGTTCTAGAAGCTATGGCGATGGGTAAAGCGGTCCTGGCCACTCCTTTGGCCTTCGAGGGGATTGAGGCTAACCCCGAACTGGACCTCCGGGTTGCCAAAGCAGAGCCACAGTTATTTGCAGAAGCTGCAGCTAGCTTGCTGAATAACGAAGGGGTTCGAAAAGAACTGGGGTCTCATGCTCGTAAAGCTGTTGAAAAAGGATATTGTTGGGACAATCGCCTTGTAGGTTTAGAGGCTCTGCTCTCTGGGTCAATACCCACGTGACTCTCAGGGTTAATAAAATCTGAAATATGGAAATTCGTATTGCACATAATTCTGATCAGGCACAGTGGGATAAATATGTCCTCGGACACAGGCACGGGTTGTCGTACCACCGCTTTGATTGGCTCGAAGCCATCAAAGCCGCTTACAGTTTCAATGTTTATCCACTCATGATTATAAAAGCTGGTCAGGTAGTCGGTTGCCTCCCGCTAGTGCATATTCATTTACCCTTGACCAAGGGCGAGCTGGTGTCTCTTCCTTACTGTGACATCGGGGGTATTCTAGCCAATACTTATGATATTGCAGAGGCACTCATAAACCAGGCACGAGTTTTGGCTGGAGAATTGTCAATTTCCAAGATTTGGATTCGTTCTGCCGTTTCATTGAGGAAGGAGGGTCGGCCTCACTCTCATAAGGTGAGAATGGTTTTAGCTCTTCCAGAAACTGCAGAAGCTTTATTAGCCGGGTTTAAAGCCAAACTTCGCAGCCAGGTAAGGAATCCTGAACGTAATGGCTTGACTGCGGTCATGGGGGGTGTTGAATTGGTCAACACTTTTTACAAAGTTTTCGCCGAAAATATGCGCGATTTAGGGTCCCCTGTCCACAGTCGTAGATGGTTTACAGAAGTATTATCCCGTTATGGCCCCTCTGCTCGGGTTGGTTTGGTCTTTATGCCTGATGGTTCTACGGCTGCAGCAGGAATCATCCTTCGACATGGCAGAACCGTTTCTATTCCTTGGGCTTCCTCTCTGAGACGGTTAAATCAATATAACCCTAACATGCTTCTTTATTGGACTTTTCTCGCCTACGCAATAGAACAAGGGTGTGATTTGTTTGATTTCGGTCGTTCTTCTGTGGGTGAAGGAACGTACAAGTTCAAAGAACAATGGGGGGCCAAACCACAGGCCCTTTATTGGACGAACTTGATGGACATTCAGCAGGAGCACAACCAAGAGACAAGGCAATCTGCTGGCCGGGCTAGGTTTGAGGCCGTATGGCGGCGTTTACCTTTGGTGGCATGTAATTTTCTCGGGCCGTGCGTCAGGCGCTTTGTGAGCCTTTGAATGTAAGTCCTTCTTGTTGTGGGGTCCTTATGGATTTTTCGATTATCATCCCTGCTAAAAATGAAGAAAAAAATATTCTCCGATGTCTTGAATCGATTAATTCCATGAATTTCGATAAAGACCTTTTTGAGGTTTTGGTCATTGATAATGGATCTTCGGATCGGACGGTGGAAATTGCCGTGGCCAAGGGAGCCAGGGTGTTTGAAAAACCGCACCTCAATATTTCAGGACTTCGCAATTTTGGTGCATCCCAAGCAAAAGGAGCGATACTGACTTTTCTTGACGCGGATTGTACCGTAGCACCAACCTGGCTCACTGAGGCCTCGCGTTATCTAAGAGATCAGTCGCTTTCCTGTTTCGGAGGCCCTCCAGATATCCCTTCTGATGCGACTTGGGTGCAAAAAACTTGGTTTCAGGTTAGAAAAAAGAAGCATATGGTCGAAGATGTCGAATGGCTTGAATCCATGAATATGTTTGTGTTTCGAAAACCCTTTAATGAGGTAGGCGGGTTCAATGAAAAGCTTGTAACCTGTGAAGACTATGATCTTTCTGTACGTCTTAAACCGTTTGGCAGGATTCTCTCTGACCATCGTATTGTTGCGGTTCATCATGGAGAAGCCTCTAATTTACGGCATTTTTTTTGTAAGGAATACTGGCGTGCAACCAGCAATTTTCACGGGATAAAAAGTCATGGTTTTCATTGGAGAGAGTTGCCAAGTTTGGTGATCCCTCTGCTCTACTGTCTATTGGTTTTTTTGGCTCTAGTTTTTTTCCCTTTGGGTTATTTGATGGCTGGAAAAGACCTTGCCGCTGGTTTTGTCGGCTTACTGATAATCTGGCAGGTTCCGATTGCCTTGCTGGCTATTTGGAAAGCAAGTGATTATTGGGATCTTCGATTGGCATCGCAGTTGTTTGTATTGTTAAACGTCTATTTTTTTGCTCGTGGTCTTGCTGTTTTTCGCAACAAATAATTAAAAAAGTTGAACGGATGTTGTTCTTATGTGTGGAATAGCAGGATTTTTTAGAACGTGTGCCCCCGATGCCGATCAAGTTATCCTCAAGAATATGGGTAATGCCATTCGGCATCGAGGTCCTGATTCGGGAGGAGAATTCCTTGATGAAAAGGTTGGTTTGGCCCACCGGAGATTAAGCATTATTGATCTTTCTTCTCAGGGCAATCAACCCATGTTTTCCGCAAACAGGCGGCACGTTATCGTATTCAATGGAGAAGTTTACAATTTTCTTGAACTTCGAGCCGAACTTGAGGAAGAAGGTGAGACTTTTTACACCCGTACCGACACTGAAGTCCTGCTAAAGCTTTACCAAAAGTATGGAACCACCTGCCTTGATAAGATCAACGGCATGTTTGCCTTTGCCATATGGGACATAGACCAGAAAATACTTTTTTTAGCCCGTGACCGTATTGGCAAGAAGCCTCTCTATTATTATCATGGCGGCGGCGACCGACTCGCTTTTGCTTCCGAAATCAAATCTCTTCTGCAAATTCAGGGTTTATCTTTTGAGGTTGATCCTACTGCGATTGTAGACTTTCTGAAGTACCATTACATTCCTTCCCCCAAGACGGTTTTCCGTAACGTCTACAAGCTTCCACCTGGACATTTTCTGCTTCTTCATGCCGGAGGCTTGCCGAAAGTAAATGAATATTGGGATATAGATTTTGGAACCCATGCAAACTGTCGATTCGAAGAGGCTCAAGATAAATTGCTCGATCTTCTGCAGCAAAGTACCACAAGTCGGATGATCGCCGATGTTCCTTTAGGCGCTTTTTTGAGTGGGGGGGTCGATTCCAGCGCAGTTGTTGCCCTAATGGCCAAGGTGTCTCATGAACCCGTCAGAACCTGCACCATCGGTTTTGATGACAAGCGGCATGATGAATCGCCTTTTGCTCGCGAAATTGCCACGTTGTTCGCTACAGACCATAAAGATTATCGCGTTGTTACTAACCTGCAGGATACTGTCGCGTTACTGCCGAGATTTTTTGATGAACCTTTTGCTGACTCATCTGCCGTGCCGACCTATCATGTTTCTCGACTGGCACGACAGGCGGTTACCGTTGCTTTGGCAGGTGACGGGGGCGATGAAAGCTTTGCTGGTTACGACAAATATGCGGTTGAACTTAAAGAAGACCTGGCCCGTAGACTTATACCACGTCCAATCTTGTCGGCGGCCCATACCTTTTCCCGTGGATGGCGGCATCCCTTAGCCCGCAAGATTTGCTCCCTATCCGGGAGTGCTTTATTAGACCCGGCCAGGGCTTTTTACCTGACAAACACTTACATTGACGATCAAGCGTTGGAGACCCTTCTTTCAAATGAACTCAGCTCAGCTTGTACGGGATATGACCCAGCAGAAAGTACACTCCGTCATTATCGTAAAGTTGAAGAGAGCGATCATGTCTCCCGCATGCTTTATACAGATCTGAAAACTTACCTGCCCGATGACATCCTGGTCAAGGTTGACCGCATGAGTATGGCACACAGTCTCGAAGTTAGAGCCCCTTTTCTCGATTATCGAATTATTGAATTCGCTGCCTCCCTTCCAAGCCACTGGAAAATAAAAGGGAACAGCAAGAAGATCCTTTTACGTAAAACCTTCAGTCAATTACTTCCGGAAAGTATTCTCAGCCGCCCTAAGCATGGGTTTACTGTCCCTCTGGACAGCTGGTTCAGAAAGGATTTGAAGACATTTGCTGAAACAATTTTGCTTCAACAGAAGTCATTGGCTGAATATCTGGAGCCATCCGGGGTGAAAAGCCTCTGGCAAGAGCATCAGAACAAGAAAGCAAATCATGGCACGGTGCTCTGGAGCCTTCTGGTTCTCGCTCTTTGGCAGAAGGAATATCAGTTTTGAATTTTAAGCGTCATATGACGGGACCTATAGCAAAAGAACTCATTATTAAAGAGTCTGCCGGTATTTGCCGAAACAGGGAATATGTCCGGGTCGCGGTTCCCTGCGCTCGAAGCGATTTTGCTGCAGATAGTTGCTTCAAAATCCTTGATCCAGAAGGACAGCCCAAATATTGTCAAACAACGGTCTTGAAACATTGGCACGACGGTTCGATCAAGTGGGTTCTTGTAGATTTTGCCGCCGCTGCACCTGCACACAGTTCAACAGTTTGGCAGCTTGTCCAAAGCCCTTTTGCGGCAGATGTGCCAGAAGCAATCAGTATTCAACAAGGAGATGATTTATGGGAGATCAGAACCGGAGCTGGTTCTTTTTATCTGGATGCCAAAATCTTCCGTCCCTTTGCTGCGATTCAGTGTTCGAACGCCACGATCTTTAGCCACCATGGAAGTAGCTGCCGGCTCACACTTGACAGCGAGACGGTTCTCAATCCCAAAATTGAAAAAATCGTAATCGACGAGAGCGGTCCCCTGCATTCAGTCGTAAAAATAAGTGGTATTTTTGCCATATCCTCCAAACCCATTCTACGCTATTCCAGTCGCCTGCATTTTTTCTACGATAGTATGGTAGTGAAAATTGAAATGACGCTACATAACCCACAAGCAGCCAAACATCATAATGGACTTTGGGATCTTGGTGACGAGGGGTCTGTTTTGTTTAAAGAACTGGTTTTCTCTTTTTCGTTTTTACCTGGTGTAGTAAAGGAAATCTCTTATATTCCCGAGCTTGGTGAAAATGAAGCTGGTTGTTCTGGCGACGACAACTTTTTTATATATCAGGAGTCCAGTGGTGGTGATAACTGGCAAAGTCCAGTGCACCGTAATCGAGATGGGCGAGTGCCTTTGACTCGAAGAGGTTATGTCATCGCAGTTAATGGTCGTGAACATTCTAAAGGACTCCGTGCATCACCGCTGGTATGGTGTGGAGCAGAAAGCCTCGGTATTTCAGCAGCCATTCCTAGGTTCTGGCAGGAATTTCCTAAAGAGTTGGCTGCTGATGGTGAACAATTGCAAATTTCCCTTTACCCGGGTCGATTCCCTGATTTTCATGAAATGCAGGGAGGGGAACAAAAGACTCATGAGTTCCTGCTTGATTTTTCCTCCAGTCCGGACAGCCTTGCTTGGGCACTGAACCCACTTCATGTTATTGCCGACCCCTCTCAATATCGGTTATCAGAAATATTCAATGATCTCCCGGGAGAAAATGATCTTATCGACAAATTTGTCACACTGAGTGACCTTTTGTGTAAACGCGAGCTCGTTGACGAGTATGGTTGGCGAAATTTTGGAGATATTTATGCGGACCATGAGACAGTTGGCCATTTAACTGGAACAACTTTAGTCTCTCATTACAACAATCAATATGATCTTATTGCGGGTTCTTTCAAAAAAGCCCTTGCGTCAGGACAATTAGGATGGTTTCAATTCGCCAGTGAATTGGCTCGACATGTGCAAGATATTGACTTATATCATACCGATTTCGACCGAGAAGAATATAACCATGGGCTCTTCTGGCACACAGACCACTATGTCGACGCTGGACTGTCCACACATCGCTCCTATTCTCGGGAGCAGGAAGCCGCCTATGAACTTCATTCCGGTAGCGGCGGGCCAGGCGCAGAACATTGCTATACCACTGGTCTCATGTTGCACTACTTCCAGACCGGCAATTCAAATTTCAGGCAAGCTGTCCTCGAAATGGCTGAATGGGAGTTGCGAGCCTTGATGGGATCCCAGACAGTGCTTGCTGCATTAAAACGAGGTATTGGTTATCTCAGAACTTGGTTTTCTAATCGCGAAAAAAACCGCCTGTTTCCACGATTACCAATGACGCGCGGTACCGGCAATGCCATAACGGCCTGTATAGATGCTTTTGAAGTTGGAGGAAACCGAAAATTCTTGGATCAAGCAGATGAACTGATACGCAAGACCATCCACCCCAATGATGATATCGCTGGCAGGAACCTTCTAAACACTGAAGTCAATTGGTCTTATACGGTTTTATTGGTGGCTGTAAGCAACTTCCTAGACAAGAAGGCAGAAGTCGGCGAATTCGACTGCGGTTTTGATCATGCACGAGTAAGCTTACTCACTTATGTCCATTGGATGGTTATGAATGAATATCCCTACCTTGACAAGCCTGAAATACTTGAATTTCCCAATGAGACATGGGTTGTACAAGACCTGCGAAAAAGCGTAGTTTTTTATAAGGCGGCCAAGTATGCAGGATCTGAACAGGAGAAAAAACTCTTTCTTCACAAAGCACGACTCTTTTTTGAATATGTCAATAAAGAACTTCCCAAGCATCCAGGCCGCCGCTACTCTCGCTCTATTGCGTTGATGCTCCAAAACGGTTGGTGCGGAGAGAGGTTGAAAGAACAAGATTCAGTGACTGATTCTAGTGCGCCTGGACGAACCTGGCCGGAATCCCTGCCTCATGGGAAACCGACGCCGTACCTCACTATATCCTCGGTAATAAACCGTTTTATCCTTGAGATGTTTCAAGCTTTTAGACAGACGAATCTGCGGCGTGAAATGGCATGGTTGTTGACTCGTCTGCGAGGTTAATGAACTGGTGATATTAGGGAGATTATGGCAGTGATGAGGGAAGACATATCCGATAAACCCCTTCGGATACTGCATGTGGTTCTTTCTATGGCGGTAGGCGGGGCGGAAAAACTTGTCTTTGACATGGCCCGTTATCCGAATTTCGCAGCCAATCGCCCGGTTGTCGCTTGCCTTGATATGGTCGGGGAGTTAGGTGAAAAACTCAAGGCGGATGGGTATACGGTATATTTGAAAAATCGCCAAAGTGGTTTGGATCGAAGCGTTATCCCATGGCTTAGAGACATTATTCGTCGGGAAAATATTACAGTAGTACATGCTCATCAATACACGCCGCTTTTTTATGCTGTGCCTGCGGCCTTGCTCTCTGGCCGAGTCAAAGTAGTTTATACCGAGCACGGGCGGTTTTATCCGGACCGTAAAAGTTGGAAACGAGCGATCTTTAATCCGTTTATGGCATATGGGGTTGATCATCTCGTGTCGATATCTTTTGCTACGGCTGAAGCAATGTCGGTTTATGATCATTTTCCTAGACGCAGGATCAAGGTCATTCACAATGGCATTAACCTAGAAAAGATGAATCCCTCAATGGATATTGCTGCCAAGCGAAGAGAGCTTGGTATCGGAGAGTCGTGTCACATCCTTGGAACTGCCGCACGTTTGGAAGAAATAAAAAATATGCCAATGATGTTGAGAGTTTTCAAGATATTAGCGGGCGAGGCCCCTGATACTGTGTTGCTGATAGCCGGGCAGGGATCTCAAACTGAAAAGCTCAAAACACAGGCGAAAACGCTTGGAATTTCAGAAAAGGTGAAATTTATTGGGCTCCGGTTTGACTTGGAAGAAGTCTATCCGCTAATGGACATCTTTTTATTGACATCTTTTACGGAAGGCATCTCAGTGACCTTGCTGGAGGCGATGGCTAGCGGCGTGCCGGCAGTCGTCACTGATGTTGGGGGAAATAAGGAAGTTGTTGTTGCGGGAGAGACAGGTTATCTCTTGCCACTATATAATGAAAAAGCTATGGCGGATCAGATTTTAAACTTGATTAGGAACCCGGAAAAGATAAAAACTTTTGGGTTGAGCTGTCAGAAACGGGTTAGGGATCATTTTTCATTTTCAGGAATGATAAAGGCTTATGAAGCCTGTTATCGTAACTGACGTATCGGGAATGCACAGCAAAGTTTATCGTTGAGGCTTAATAATAGACGACTTTTCAATTAAATAGTCCGTGTGATGTGGCGTGAATGAAAAATCCCAGACAAGATATATTTGATACTAAACACTTAAGCTCTAAACTGGAGAAGAGGTCTTTACGTGGTGGTGCTGTTACGTTGACTTCGCAGGGGATTATGTTTTTTATCCAGTTGGGATCAATGATGATCCTGGCGAGGATATTAACACCTGAGGATTACGGGATAATGGCCATGGTTGTGGCTATCACGGGTTTAGCCAACATCTTCAGCAACCTTGGCCTTTCGACGGCTACCATACAAAAGGCTGAGATTAATCACGCGCAAGTCAGTACATTGTTCTGGGTCAATGCGACTGTTGGTGGACTGGTCACACTAATCGTTGCCGTGATCTCTCCGGTCGTTGCGTGGTTCTATAAGGAACCAGCATTGTTATATGTCATGCTGTCCCTTTCCATAAACTTTTTAATAAGTAGCTTGGCCGTACAGCACAACGCACTGTTGACACGTCAGATGCGCTTTTATTCCCTTGCCAAAATTCAAGTAATTTCTATGCTCATCGGAGTCGTTGTCGCTATAGTCGCCGCCAAGCATGGCTTTGGTTACTGGGCATTAGTTCTTAACAGTCTCATTTCAACCGTCTCCAACGTCGCTGGAGCATGGCTTGCCTTAGGTTGGATTCCTGGGTTGCCACGTCGCAATGCAGGAGTTTTACCATTGCTCCGTTTTGGCGGAGATGTCGTGGGATTTAATGTCATTAATTATTTTTCCAGAAACTTGGACAATGTTCTTATAGGGCGTTATTGGGGTAGCGTAAGTCTTGGTCTTTATAGCAAAGCATATCAACTACTAATGATGCCAATAACTAACTTGAGAGACCCTTTGATCTCAGTAGCCATGCCAACTTTAAGCCGACTACAACAAGAGCCAAATGAATATCGAAATTATCATAGGGAGTTGGTTTCAGTACTTGCCTTTATATCAATGCCTTTGGTTGCTTTTATGTTTATTGGTTCGGATCATCTCATCCGCTTGGTTTTGGGTGATCAGTGGATGGGAGCAAGCAAATTATTTAAAATTTTAGCGTTCGCAGCATTTATTCAAACAGTGGGTAGTACACGAGGGACGGTACTTCTATCTGTTGGTAAGAGTAGAAGATATTTCATCCTTGGTGCAGTCCGGGCGCTTTTTATATGCCTTGCCTTCACATTTGGGCTTCCATGGGGTGCAGAAGGTGTTGCGATTGCATATGTTGTCGTGACCTATTTACTACTCTACCCATCGATATATTATGCGTTCAAGGATACACCTGTGCATGTAAATGATTTTTTTATCGCAATTTACAAGCCTTTGTCGGCAAGCATAGTAATGGGAGTTTTTGTAAATTATCTAATCAATAACTTAAATAATATTCAAGAAATCTTTATCTTAATATTATCTTTATTTTTTAGCTTTTTTATATACATTATTTCTTTCATTATATTTTCAGGAGGAACTGATAGTTTGTCAGGATACTACAAATATGCAAAAATTATTTTCACAAAATAATTATAAAAGTATAAATTTGAAATATAAATCAAAATTAAAAAGAATGATAAAAGAATTAACAGATTGCTCTCCGAAATATAATTGGGCACTACAAGAAGATGAGAGCGTTATTTATTATAGTTCTAGGTCATATTCTATACTAATCAAAAAGAAAAATAATGATTATATAAAAAAAATATTCTGCAGGAATATAGACGCAAAAAAATCGTATAAAAAAGAAGTGTTGGCTCAAAAAATATTTATTTTTGAAGATTGGATTACAAAGATAGAAAAATATGGCAAAACGCTATTAGGACAACCTTATTTTTTATGTAAAAAACATCCTTTTGAGAGTCGTGTAGACAGGTTGGCCCCTAATTTGTCCTCACAAGAACGATTCGAAGTTGGGTTGTCTGCCCTTTCGATTGTACTGGATTTGCATAGCCATCGTGTCGCTCATCGGGACTTTCATGCAAGAAATTTATTTTATTATGACAAAAAAATATTAATCATTGATTTTGAAACAATGGAACCTTATCCGAATGAGTACACACCAAAGTTTTCTGAATGTTATGACTTAATCGGGCAAGGTATGGCTTCGCCCTATTTAACCAAGAACATGGGATTTTTTAAAGAGCATGAGTATTCTGTTTATGGTGTTCTAAGGGTCCCCTCAGAGTTATTGCTCCCAAGTTTGAAAGAAAAGGTCTCTAGAGATTTCGAACGAGTAGTATCTAAATCAGACGACATGTCGAAAAAAAAAGATAATAACTTCGTTTATCTTCTTCCAGAAGAAAGCGCAGTAATAAATAATGAAGGGAGTCCCTCCATTGAGTCTGGTGTAAGTTTTTACGATATTCTACAGAGGATTACAAAACGACGTGTCCTTCTTATCGGGGATCATTATGTTAAGTTGTTTTCTGAGATTATAAATAAGTCCCCTGAAGAAGTTGTTTTCTTCGAACCATCTGGTGAGACTGTGCGTGAAGTACGAAGGTTCTCAAGCATTAATGATTACCATAACGTATCTGTGCAAAAAGGTGGACTTCGAGAATTAATTCAAAGTAATCACATTTTAAAACCATTTGATATTATCTTTACCAGGTCAATACCTGTGGCGACTGAAACTTCAATCTTCAAGACACTTAAGGCATTTTCTCTGGTAAATTCATCTGTTGATATTAATTAATGACTTTATCTTTGCGCGGAATGCGATTTTACTTCCTTTATATTTTTTCTTATGTCCTAGCTAACTATAAACTTCGGACAGGAAAATAAAGATTAACAAAAATCATGCATGACGGGATATGAACAAATATATTTTGTGACTTTATTGATAATTGATAATACACCTTGTGAATTAATCATGGACAGTTGCGTCGCTGTAATGCTTTGTGAATCGGGAGTTTGTCTGCATGAGACTTGCTGCAATTAGGGCTATTAATGAAATCATAGTTTTTTCAGGAGAGATTAAATCTCTGCCCCTCAGGGTGATATCACGTGTTATCCGCTCTGCAGTCCCCCGGCATCAACACCATCGTTTGCCTCGCAGGATACAGGACCCTTGGTCCGCTTCACTGCATGGAGCACGCCGATATGCTCGCCCTGAGCTTAGCCTTGAGCAACTATTCATCATATTAAAGCAGCGGGGCATTTCATATGTTGTCATGCGATGGTTTGAAAGCCTGCCCGAAATAAAGGAGGGTGAGGATATCGACTTTTTAATCGCAGACCAGCATCTGTCGCGGATAGCGGACTTATTTACCTACCAGGACAAGGGCGGGCAAAAGTGCGATATCTACTCTATTTCTGGGCTGCAAGGTTCAAATCTTAATGATATGCCTTACTATCCACCGCATTTGGCCCAAGATTTACTGGCCACGAGGATTTGGTATAAAGACATATTCGCAGTGCCTGACCGGTGGCACTATTTCCTCAGTCTTGCTTATCATGCAGTGTTCCACAAAGGGGAAAATTCTGGTTTGCCGAACGAAAGGCTCGGGGTAGTTAAATCTGTGAATGATCATGACTATCAACTCATTTTGAAAAACTTGGCTTCGGATTTACCTACAGCGCCTACAAAATTCGAGTTTAATCAGATCTTTCAGTTTCTGAAATCACAACACTGGGTCCCTGAATTGGATACTTTGAGGCGATTGGCTGTTAAGGATAAATGGCTGTGGGATTTGCTGCCAGACGAATCAAAGTTGCCTCACAACAACAAGGGGGAAACCATTCTGTTTGTTGTACGAGATTGGGCGCTACGCCACAATAAATTAGAATCCATTCAAGAAATGATTGAAAGCTCCGGACTTGAAATATTGCGATCTGTCTTATTAAACGAAAAACAAAAAAATATTGCTACACAAAAAATCCGGGGTGGGAAATGGGACAATGGCCCTTTCCCCGTTAGTGGCGGACTCCCGGGTTGTTTTATTATTTGTTTTGATCCTAATCCCGTTCCCCCCAAAGCTTGTGACTCAAAGGACCACCCTTTTGTCAGAAACAGGAATGTCTTCTTAAAGAACAACATACGTAACAAGATCAATCAAGAAATGCTCTTTTTCTCCCATGTTAACTGCATTCATTCTGCAGATGATGAATATGAGGTGTGGGAACATATTAAGAAGGTATTACCCAATGATTTTGAATCCTTGCATAAAGAGGTTGCGCAACTCAGAGCGCATCCTCTTGAGCCGAGGACTTTAACAAGCTAGGTGTTTTGAAAAAATGAAATTTAGATTGTCTCGTCCTATAGATTTGCACCTCCTTGTCGCTTCTTATGCCCCACTGTTTTTGGCTGGTCTCATTGGTATTTATATCAAGTCATCACTTATGCAAAATTACTGGCTTGGTATAGCCAGGCTTTTAGGACAAAAAGATGTCCCCTTCCTTGTCGTTTTTAGATATTTTTCCAATGATATCCTTATAAATTTATTCTATATCCCTCTTCTAGTGGTTTTATTCGCACAAATTATTTTCAAACGAAGGGGACATGTATTTACAACTTCTGTTTCTTTCTTCATGATCATCATATACTTCGTTCAGATGCGTGCATACGAAGATATTGGATCTTACATCTCACTGACAATGATGTTTGAGGCAAGCTATTTTGCTATTAAAGATCAAGATTTGGCACGAAATTATATCCCTATAAGTGCTTTTGTTAAATTATGTCTAGCATTGTTTGTCACAATTTTAAGTTCTAAAATTATTTTATACTTTACAAAAATTTCATGCATCGCTCCATTTTTGAAAGTAAGTATGCAGGTCTTTGCTGGATTGCTAGTCTTGTTGTTAATCTGTGCCGTAGGCGTTTATCCGTATCAATATGGTGGCTTGTATAATAGCGCAGTACAAAAGATATTTTCTTCACTCATTGATCAACCTTTCAGCTCAAAAGAAAGTACGCGATCAACTGAAGAAAATCTGATGGTATTCCGACAAATGACGAATACGCCCAAAAGTATTATCAATCGCGCTCCGCTAGGAAAAGAAAAAGAGTCCAATGTTTTATATTTCATTATGGAAACAGGCCCTGCGGAGGTGTTCCCAGAGACAGACGCATCGGAACTGTTGCCAAAGGAACTGAGGGAGAACACTCTTGTCGCATATAATCATCAAACGACCTATCCCTATACCAGTGATGCTATTTACTCCATCCTATCCGGTTTTTACCCTGACGGTAGGCGTGAAATGATCATGAAGGGTGGTTTTAAAGACCATAAGGTTATGTTTGAACAACTGCAAGACAATGGATATCAAACCGGTGCCTATCTGCCGAATCTATATAACTATGAGTTGGACGTTGAAATGTTGAAGCAATTTGGGATGAGCACCATTTTCGTGGCTGCACAAGAAACCTCCGTATCTCCTGAATTTCAACGTGCCAAAAGCGCTGCTGATGAACTCGCTGACAAGCTATTGATAAACAGCCCTTACTTTGATAAAGAACGACAGGCGTGGTTGTTTGACAAGCTCACTCGTGACCTGCATGCACTCCAACAAATGAAATCCGATATTCTTAAATCTTTAAAATTAGATAAGCGATTTGCTCATGTATATATGCCTTTAATCGGACACGCCCCATGGGTGAGAATTGGTGGTCTTCAAAATACAAAAGCGTACGGTCGCACTTTGATGAACATGCAGGCAGTTTGGTTGCAGGAAATCGTTACAATGTTAAAAGAGCAAAACGTTCTGGAAAATACAATAATAGTAATTACTGCTGATCATGGAATACGCACAGAGAGAGAAGACGCAGATTTTGAGTCAGGGGCAATTAGTAGATATTCCTTTCATGTACCACTGATGATCTTCGCGCCTTCAGCGTTTAATGAACCCGTGGCTGTCAAGGCATTAACGTCACACATTGATATTGAACCTTCAGTTTCGCTCTTATTGGGATTGACTCCTGATGTTGGCGTATCTGAAGGACTCCCCCTCTGGGAAAATGCTCCTGATCGACGGGTCTATTTTTTTGCGGAGACTTATGGAGGAGCTGATGGTTTCCATCAAGATGGCTGGTATTTTATGAAAAATATATTTACTGAAGATTTCTTCCAAAGTTCATCCATGAATTTTACATCATCTGGACAGCATATTAGTGACGCTTCTCAGCGTGACTTTGTCTCAAGGGCTCTCTCGGATTTTAAAAAAAATCATCGCAATTTGCTCTCAAGCCTATAAAAGATAACCGACTCAACCAACGTTTATCTGCAGGTATTTTTCACTCATGGAGACTGGATAGCATAAAGTGGACATCTCAATAGTATTGGCAACATACAAAAGACCTGAAATTCTTCATCGGACACTCGAGAGTTTCAGCTATTTGGATGGCGAAGGCATTCAATGGGAAGTGCTGGTCGTCGATAACGCTGGAGATGCTGCCACCGAGTCGGAAGTAAAGGCTTGGCTGAGTAAAATTCCTATAATATATCTCGTAGAGCTGAAAAAAGGAAAAAACAACGCCCTGAATCATGCCATTCCTCTGATCAAGGGTGAATTGGTTGTCTTGGCCGACGATGACATCCTTGCGCATAAAAATTGGCTTAATGCTATATGCGAAGGAGCCTCTCGTTGGCCGGATCATAAGGTTTTTGGTGGTCGTATTTTGCCCGATTGGCCTGTTGGATTTGAACCCCCAGATATGCAAAATCCCTATTTAGCAGGGGCCTATGGTGTTGCTGACTGGAGTCAAGAAGATTGCTTAATCCAAGCGGACGAGATCTTTGGTGCGAATATGGTTGTCCGAAGGGAATTGTTTGAAGAAGGTTGGAGATTCAACGGTAATGTTGGCCCCTCAGCTGGGACAATTTACAGAATGGGTAGCGAGACAGAGTTGTTGCTAAGGCTTGCAGAAGTTGGTTATCAATTTATCTATCTACCTACGGCTTTGGTTTACCATCAAATCCGACCCGAACAAATGAACTTGAAATGGCTAAAGAACAGAGCTTATCGCGCTGGGTTAAGTAGAGTCTGCCTTGACCAGAAAAAACATAAATTTCCAGAATTATTTGGTGTACCAAGGTATTTGCTGAGGATGGTTCTTGAAACATATTTCAAACTGATGTACTTCAAAATGACCTCTTCAAAAAAAATTATCGAGAATGAAATGCGTCTTCAACATCTTATCGGACAAATAGTCATGAATAGACAGATGTCCAAGAACGCTGAAGATAGTTAAAACACGCTTAATAAGACTTTAAATATCATGAGAGTGGGGATTCCTTGAATAAATTCAGTGTTATCATTCCAACTTATAATGCTGCCCAATATTTGCCTGATACTATCGATTCGGTTTTAAAACAAACATATAAAAATTACGAAATTATAGTTGTAAATGATGGATCAACGGACGATTCATTAATTGTCCTAGAACAATATAAAAATTATATAACTCTTGTCACTCAAAAGAATCTTGGAGTCTCTTCCGCTCGAAATCATGGCGCACGAGTAGCTACTGGTAACGTGCTCGCATTTTTGGACGCCGATGATATATGGTTGCCTAATAAATTGCTTTTTCAAAATTCCAAACTGGAGCAAGGTTATGGCATCGTATACACAAACAGATCGAATTTTGGTTCTGTCGGAGACCTTCCTGAAATCCAAACAGACATATGTGTCATGAATGAAGGAGATATTTGGGAAGACTTGCTTTTGAGTAACGTTATTACAACAAGTAGTCTTGTGGTCGAGAAAGATATCTTTAACGAATTTAGTGGTTTTAATGAGTTGATGAGCTATTGTGAGGACTGGGAGCTATGGCTAAAGTTTGCAGAAAAATATCCTGTCGGTTTCAATGAAGAGCCTTTGGTGAAGTACAGGGTTCATTTTAATGGTTTAAGCAAAAACTATAAACTGATGAGTCAAATGCGCCAACAGGTCATTTTGATAGCGCTTGGAGGGGGCAGGGGGAAAGAAATTCCCATAAAGAAACGAAGAAGAATTATCGCCACTACTTATTCTTGCTCAGCCTGGGAAGCTGCTGTTTGTAAGGATTTTTTCCAATCATTTCGACTTTATATCAAGGCTTTAGTTACTTGGCCGTTTGGTTTTTCAACATGGTATGATTTTGCGCGATTGGTTACTGGAAAAATTTAGATTTTTCATACATGTCAATGATTCAAAAATTATCTATTAACAAAGTCTTGGTAATTTATTAATGGGAACAGCCTTTCTTTCCTTGGTGCTTTTTCTCGTGTGTCTCTCTTCCCTGAAGAGTCCTTGGATAGGTGTTGCTTCTTATTATTTCTTAGCACTACTGGGTCCACAGTACATATGGTGGTGGGTTTTTGAGGGCATTCGCGTTTCTTTTTTTGTCGCTTTTTTTACTCTTTCTGGATTGGCTTTAAATATTTTTCTAGGCAAACTAGATTTATCATTTTTAAAAACAAAGCAAATATTTTGGATGTCATCACTCTGGTTTTTTGTTGTTTTGTCATATTTCTGTGGCCCTTATATCTCCATTGCAAATGAGGTCCCCGGGCTCAATCCGCAAACCCTTTTTCCAATAGCCAATAAAACCTTTATCTTCTTTTTTTGCGGCGCCTTGATTATTGATGGATTTAAAAAAATTAAGTGGTTCTCTTTTGTTTTTTTAATTACTGGTATTTGTTTAATTTGTTGGGCAAATCTTCAATACTTTAATGCAAATTGGATTCAATTTAATGCAGGTAGATTGATGGGACCAAAGTCTTTGCTGGGGGGCACTATTTATAACGATGAAAATAACTTTGCGATGATTTTCGTCACGAGCCTACCTTTCATATTTTATTTTGGTTTGTGGGCAAAAAATACGATTGTCCGTTATAGCTTATGGGCTTTTATCCCTTTTGGCATTCATGCCGTTTTTTTAACTGGTTCTCGGGGAGGGCTTTTGGGGATCGGTGTCATCACACTGTTAGGTACACTAAGAAGCAATAAAAAAGTTTATGCTATTTTACTACTTTTAATTTTATTCTGTTTTTATCAATGGCAAGCTGGCGATGTCATGAAAGACCGTAGTGAAACAATCTCAGATTATCAAGGGGAGTCTTCCGCTGAAGACCGATTAAATGCATGGATGGGTGGTCTGAATATGATAGCTAGCCATCCGATTACGGGTGTTGGCATAAGTTCTTTCCACGTGGCCTTGCCAGATTTTATTGAGAGCAGGCCGATGGTTGCCCATAATACCTTAATCCAGTTTTCTGCTGAATCTGGTCTTGGTGCTGGATTGAGTTACTGTTTTTTGATTTTTATATCATTTTTCAATTTTCTACATATTTCCAAATGGTGCCAGGAAAATGACAAACATCAATTCATAAATTTGGTTGATAATTTGAATCATGCAAGTGCAATTTCATTTGCAGGCTTAATCGTATGTTCTTGTTTTTTGAGTTTAAATTATTTTGAAATATTCTTTTTTTTAATAATTATAAACAATTCACTACGAGTGTTATGCGCAGAATAGGGGACAATTTGATGAATATTAAAAATTTTTTGAAAGGAATCCTTAAATCTATATGTTTTTTGTCTGTTTTGCCGCTCTACTTTTCTCTTGTTCTTTTTGATGTTTTCATCAAGTCGGATCAGCCATTTCAAGGGTGTTCACAATTAATGAGTCTTGTGCCAGGGGTCCCAGGAAATTATCTTCGACAACAATTTTATCGTTTGGCCCTAAAAAACTGTTCCAATGATTGTTGTATTGAGTTTGGTACTCGATTAAATCAGCGTGGAATCGAAATAGGGCCGCGGGTGTATATTGGTACTAATTGTTGTATCGGCTTGTGCCGTATTGAATCGGATGTCCTAATCGGCAGCAATGTCGACATTATTAGTGGGAAGAAGCAACATTTTTTTGATCGTCTTGATATTCCAATGCGTGAACAAGGCGGTGAATTAGAAAAAATCGTTATTGGTGAGGACTCTTGGCTTGGGAACAGTTCTGTGGTCATGGCGAATATTGGTAAAAAATGTATCGTAGCTGCTGGATCTGTGGTCATTAAGGACGCAGAGCCTTACAGTATCATTGGCGGGAATCCTGCAAAAGTTTTGAAAAGTCGAATCTCTAATAAGAGTGAAATTAACGGAGAACTTGGTTGAAAAGCAATACGAAGAAACCTCATGTAATGCACCTTATAGGAAGCTCTGGTTTTTATGGTGCAGAGCGTTGGATCTTGGCGCTTTTAGGTGCGAGTGATCCGAAAAAAGTTATTTCCACAGTAGTTAACCTGATGGATATTAAGGATGGAACCTCTGAAGTTATTGGAACAGCGCGTTCTCGTGGTTTGAATGCGTTTGAATTTTATACAGCGGGGGCATACAACCCTTGGGCTATATTCCGTCTGGCTACTTTTGTCAGAAAAAATGACGTGGATATAATTCATAGTCATGGTTATAAGTCCGATATTATTGGACTTTTTTCGTCGCGCTTGGCCGGCCGCAAGGTTATTACCACACCGCATGGGTGGAGCTTTGAATCCGACAAAAAATTACAATTTTATGAGTGGTTGGATAGGGTCTCTTTTAGGTTTATGGACAAAGTATGCCCATTGTCTCCTGACCTTGAAAGAGGAATAAAAGGTCGGTTGAGAGGAAATAATTTAAAAATGATTCTCAACGGTGTCGATGTGGAGGAAGTCAGGTCATTTATTCCTGCACCTAAGGCTTCAAATGTTTATACGGTTGGCTACATCGGTCAATTAATTGATCGAAAAGACCTAAAGACCTTGTTGAAAGCTATTAGCATTATTAAAAAAAATAATCGTAAAATAAATCTGAAGATAGTTGGTGATGGGCCACAAAAAAGGACCCTTCAAGAGGAAGCCTCACGTCTGAGTATTTCAAAATACGTTGAGTTCTTTGGTTTTAGAGCCGATGCCCTTAGCTTGCTGAAATCTTTCGACCTATTTGTGCTCCCTTCTTTAATGGAAGGAATCCCTCGTTGCATCATGGAAGCAATGGCAGCAGGCGTTCCTGTAGCAGTATCTGACATCCCTGGAAATCGAGATCTTGTAACGGCTGGCGAGAATGGGTGCCTTTTCTCTCCTGGAGACAGCGTAGGGTTGGCAAAGACGATTCAGTTTTTCATGGACAGCCCTGAAGTCGCAAAAGATATGGCAATACGAGGTCTCCATAAAATCGATGAACAATACTCAAATCAAAGAATGGCGAAAGAATATGAGGCTTTATACTTGGAGTTGATGGAATGTTAGACGTCCCCACTGCGGTTCTAACCCGTTTAAGAAATAAAATTTGTTTAATAACTTTATGTTTGTGTGCAACCCTCATGTCAAAGTAAAGATGTAATCGCCATAATGACTATGTTGATCGGCAAAATGAAAAATGCTGCATCAACATATTGTCGTCACCAACGAAATAATGAAATTTCTATTATAGTGTTTGATTTGATTCCTCGGGCGAGAGTATTGCATTAGACCCTCGGGAAATCTATATCACGAGAGTGGTGATAATCTCTTCTGGACAACACTCCCTTTGCTAGGTTTTCCTCAGCACCAATTTTTGGTCATCAACTTTAGCATGACCTGACCTTCCTCCAATAAACCGGTCCAACTTAACGGGAAAGGTGTCATTGAATTTTGTCAGCGTTTTTTTGGCTCAAATATTGCTCTTTAAAATAGTTTATGTATTGAATTTGGTAGACCACTGAAATGTTTTATTTTTTGTGATACAAGTATTCTTTTCATTTGAAAAGTAAAGAATATTATTATTATTTAGTATGTTAGGACGCAAAGAAGTATGTAATATGTTAAACTACAAGTCAGCTGTTGATTTTCGTTTAGCTTAGTATAGGCTTATTAAAAAAATAGCAATAAAATCAGTGATATCAGTAAATTTTAAAATAAATTACCTGCGATTTGTGCAGTCTCGCTAAGCAAAAGGAGTTCAATCTATGATCATAAAAAAGAAGTCAATGCTACTTACAATCTTGTTAAGTGTAGCACTATTGTATGTCCCATGTGTCATGGCTGCAACAGGCGAATTACTTCAGCAAGGCAATTTGAAATACCTTGGTGCATTTCGAGTCCCTGGGGGCAACTTTGGGTGTTCTGACGATACTCAATGTTCATTTAATTATGGAGGAGGGCCAATCGGTTATAACCCGTTAAATAATAGCTTATTTATGGCTGGACACATTCATAATCAAAGGGTAGCTGAAATCAGTATCCCTCCCTTGGTAAACAGCAGTAACCTCAGTTCTTTGAAAACGGCGACCGTCCTTCAGAACTTTGCTGATCTGACAGGCGGGACAAAAAATAAAATTACGGCTGGTGGCGGTTCAATCAATAACGGTGCAGAGTTAGGTGGGATTCTTATGGATGGCAACAAACTTCTGGTGTCAGTATACGGATATTACGATGCTGCCTATGAAGCGCTCTATACTCACTTTACTGCAAATGCAAATTGGACGGCCAATGGTGTCAATTTCAGTGGCATGAAGACAGTGGGAGGATCTCAAGTGCCTCAAGCAGGTTTCGTTGCAGGGTACATGGGCAACATCCCCTCGTCATGGCAGTCTGAGTTCGGCGGTCCGGCACTTACAGGACAAAGTAATATTCCAATTATCAGCCGAACCTCCCTTGGCCCGGCAGCTTTTGTTTTCGATCCTGCCCAGGTTGGTGTTTTGAACCCGGCTCCTGCAACCAAGCTTGTATATTATCCTTCCGGCCACACAACGCTGGGTGGCTATGAAACAGCTAACCCAAATGCGAGTCAGTCGACAGAGATCACAGGGGTTGTTTTCCCAGTGGGAAGCCGAAGTGTTCTTTTTTTTGGCAGACATGGTTTGGGTGCATGCTACGGCACAGGAGCCGAATGTAATGATCCTGCAGACTCAAGTAAGGGAACGCACGGATATCCCTATGTCCATCAAATCTGGGCATATGATGCAAATGATCTTCTTGCTGTTAAAAAGGGTACCAAGCAGCCTTGGGATGTCTTCCCTTACGGAGTTTGGACTTATGATTTGCCAATTCAGAAAGCAGACAGGAGGATCATAGGTGCAGCTTATGATCCGACATCACAACGAATCTACCTATCTCAGGAGGGGGCTGATGGTGATCTCCCTCTAGTTCAAGTTTTTGAGTTACAATTGGGGCCAGTTGTCGATTCAGCGGCTCCATCGATTTCCATAACTGCCCCGTTAAGCAACACTAATGCCAGTGGCATAGTTGCTGTCTCTGCCACGGCATCCGACGATATTGGTGTATCCAAGGTTGAATTTTATGTGAACGGCTCCCTAAAGGCTAGTGACATCTCAACCCCTTATCTGTTTACCTGGGACACATCATCGCTTGCATCTGGCACCTATATTTTAGCGGCAAAAGCATACGATGCGTCTGGGAAAGTGGCTCAGTCTGATAACGTCTACGTAAGCGTCGAAAAGAATTCGATAGCTCCGCAGCCCCCAACGGGCCTTAAAATAAATTGAGAAGAATTCTTAAAAAACATCATATGTAAGTATGGTTAAACATCTATAGGTTGACGGCTTGCCTTTTGATGCATCAAAGGTTTGCAGTTATAACTTTTGACATGGTCGAGAAACTGATCCCATTGATGTTGACAAGTTTTAATCGGCCGTATCAGAAATTAGCTAAATTGTTTAAAACAATAACCGGGTCATGAAGACTTGCTGGCGCCATTGATCATAAATGGATATTTAAATAAAGTGCGACAGGGAAACCACTATGAAACATAATAATTTTATTCGTTCTCTACTCTTTTTATTATTCACTGCACTCCTTCTGCTGACAGAACAAGCCTTAGCAGGCACAGTTGAGGTTAGCAATGTTACACAACTTAAAAATGAAATTAACGCTGCAAACCAGCGCGGCGGGAATACCGTTATTCTCTTAAATGATGGCATATATGGCTTGACGAGTGAGTTAATAATTTCAGCACCAAATATTGCTCTCCAGGGGAAAAGCGCAGATAGGACAAAAGTCACCATTGAGGGTGATGCGATGAGCCAGGATGCAAAGGTGGGAAGCCTTATAAAAGTTTCTTCAAATGGGTTTTCTATACAAAATATGACTTTGCAAAAAAGTCGTTATCACCTCATACAGATTCATGGCGAGTTAAACGCTGATAGGCCCATATTAAGAAATTGTATTTTTAGAGATTCTTTTGAGCAAATGATAAAGGTCAGTGTTGACTTAAATAATACCAATGTTTCTGGTGACGAAGGTTTGGTTGAAAACTGTTTATTTGAGTATACCGCAGGGATAGGCCCTCAATATTATATTGGTGGTATTGATGCGCATTCTGCCAAAAATTGGGTTATCAGAAACAATGTATTTAAATATATCATCAGCCCTTCAGTCGGAGTTTCAGAATTTGCAGTCCATTTTTGGAATAACTCCGCAAATAATTTGGTAGAGAAAAATTTAATTATTGATTGCGACAGAGGGATAGGCTTTGGCATGGAGGGAAGGGGTAATTCCGGTGGGATAATTCGTAATAATATGATTTATCACTCTCAAAGCAAGGGTCAGTATGCTGATGTTGGAATCGCCTTGGCAGAAAGCCCAAATACTCAAGTTATTAATAATACAATTTTTCAGGAGCACGATTACCCCTGGTCTGTTGAATACCGCTTTTCAACTACAGCGAATGTTCTTATCGCCAACAACTTGACAAACAAGCAGATTCAATCGCGAGATGGGGGTTCTGCTACCTTGACAAAGAATATTACCAACGCAGTAAACGCTTGGTTTGTTCATCCACAAATTGGAGATTTGCATTTAGCCAACGTTAACAATACATCAGTTGTTAATAATGGGGTTCAAGTTGCAGGACTTATTGATGATTTCGATGGGGACAGCAGAACTTCAGGAAATGGTATCGATATCGGTGCGGACGAGATAAAATCAAATTCAGAGCCTGTAATTACAGAACCCCCAATATCTGCTCCTAAAAATTTGAGAATCTCAAATTAGACGATTATCTGTTTTTTACCCTATAATCATAGTAAGCCGAAATGAAAAACAATTAAAATTGTCATGGATGTTATATTTAAAAGTCAACAATACGGTTGCCTGAGATCGTGATTCACCAGAGGAAATGTTAATGGTGTTTAAATGGATTTAATTAGTTACAACAAGGGTGAAGTTCAGATGTTCATGATGTATCCCTCACTTCTGCATTCTTCAGTTTTGATAGGGTTGCAAATATGAAAAAATGGTTAATTATTTTCATTTGCTTGGCGACCTTATTCTGCCTTCCCGGATGTGGTGGGGGGGCCGGGGGTGGGACGGATGAAAATACCGTGCCCGTTGCCTTCGCAGGAGACAACCAAAACGTCAAGACCGGGACCCTGGTCACCCTATCAGGCAGTGGTACGGATGCCGATGGTGACCTGTTGAGCTATCGTTGGGCTTTTGTATCGAAACCTGCAAACAGTTCGGCAGCGCTTTCGTCCCAGGATAAGTCCAACCCCTCCTTCACTGTGGATCTTGATGGAACATACATTCTGGGGCTTGTCGTGAACGACGGGACCATTGACAGCCAAACGGACACCGTCACAGTGACAGCAACGCCGGTGTCCCAGAATTCAGCCCCCGTCGCCAATGCTGGGCCGGATCAGAATGTTACGACCGGGACCCTGGTCACCCTATCAGGCAGTGGTACGGATGCCGATGGTGACCTGTTGAGCTATCGTTGGGCTTTTGTATCGAAACCTGCAAACAGTTCGGCAGCGCTTTCGTCCCAGGATAAGTCCAACCCCTCCTTCACTGTGGATCTTGATGGAACATACATTCTGGGGCTTGTCGTGAACGACGGGACCATTGACAGCCAAACGGACACCGTCACAGTGACAGCAACGCCGGTGTCCCAGAATTCAGCCCCCGTCGCCAATGCTGGGCCGGATCAGAATGTTACGACCGGGACCCTGGTCACCCTATCAGGCAGTGGTACGGATGCCGATGGTGACCTGTTGAGCTATCGTTGGGCTTTTGTATCGAAACCTGCAAACAGTTCGGCAGCGCTTTCGTCCCAGGATAAGTCCAACCCCTCCTTCACTGTGGATCTTGATGGAACATACATTCTGGGGCTCGTCGTGAACGACGGGACCATTGACAGCCAAACGGACACCGTCACAGTGACGTCCCAACAAACATTTTCTGAAACCATTCAAGTCTCACCGATAGTTGAAACTACCCCAGTTCCTGACAGTGGTGACGCAGCAGATGATCCATGTATATGGGTCCATCCAGCCGATCCATCACAGAGTGTAATTATCGGAACAAACAAGCTTGGGGGAATTGCAGTTTATAACTTGAATGGGACACAGATTCAATATATTGCTGCGGGAGACATGAACAACGTCGACATCAGATATGGATTCTCTTTCGGGGGCGTTCCTGTTGATTTAGTCGGCATGAGTAACCGCAGCAACAATACGCTGGTTTTTTATAAAATGGATCCCAATACCAGACAGTTGAGCAACATTGGATCGGTTAGTACAAACATAACTGTCTACGGGTTTTGCCTTTATAAGAGCGCTGATGGCACAGTGTACGCTTTTGTCAACTCTGCAACTGGAGCAGTGCGCCAATATGAAATCTTTGATAACAATGGAACTATTGCAGGGGCTCTAAGGCGATCTTTTAGCGTTGGGAGTATTGTCGAAGGTTGCGTTGCAGATGATGAAACGGGATATTTCTATATTGCTGAAGAGACTGTAGGTATTTGGAAATATGGAGCTGAACCTGGTGATGGAACTACACGCACATCTGTTGATACAGTTTTCGGGAATCTGACGGCTGATATTGAAGGTCTGACGATTTACTATGGCACCAATGGACAAGGATATCTAATCGCATCAGCTCAGGGTGCAAGCGAATATGTCATTTATAGCCGGGTAAATGGAAATTATTTGGGAACATTTGAGATTATTGCCGGTAACGGTATTGATGGAGTATCTGGTACCGATGGTATTGATGTAATCAGCACTCCGTTGGGTTCGGTCTTTCCGTTCGGTGTTTTTGTAGCGCAAGACAATGATAATTCTGGGTCAAATCAAAATTTCAAACTGGTGAGATGGCAGGATATAGCGCTAGGATTTACCGTCGACCTCTCTTTGGAGACATCATGGAATCCTCGTGGGAACCCTTAGTGTCATTAAATGTTTAGTGACCATCGAGATTAGCAAGAGGTTGAATGACAATTTCACCAAGCCATTAATATATAAATGAGTACAGTTTTGGTTTAAAACTAGTCATCGCTGGATATGACCTATAGCCCTTAAAGTTAACTCCTCACCATGATTGGCAAGGTGGTCGCTTAATGAGTCGAAAACGGGTTAAGCCACAATTCACTTGAATCACAGCAGGAACCTACGGGTTGCTGCTTTTTTTGTGGTTTGTTCGCATGGGTCTGAATATCTAGTTAGATTTAACTGACGCATGCCGTCCATGTTTTATCTACTGCCACCCTCTACCGGACCTGACAACAGCCAATGGCACTTTCAAGCACCGACTGTTCTCCTGGTCAGCTCGCATATGGGGGGCTGTTCAAGCCAACAAACAAAATCACTCATATAAAACAAGCAGAAGGGGTAATGTTGGACCTCAAAGAAGTATTGTCTGAATCAGATTAATAATATCTTAGGCAGGCTCGTAGATGAGCATAGTTCGGAAAGCATTATCATTTCAACCGTTAATTTAGGAGGAGCCAAGACTGTTCTGAGCATGGCCCAGGCCCGCAGTCACAAGGAACAACCCTGAAGCTTGCGTCGCGATCTAAAACACAGCCTAAAAGATGTATTGATAGAGTTGTTTTTCTTGCACCATGTGCGAGCCCCCTTGGGCATCAACGCGCATCATGGTGATATTGTTTTTCTTAATAGTACGATTGTTACAGGATTTATAGGCAAACAAACAAAAATCCCTCGTAGGCGTTGGCTACGGGGGATTGATGTGCATGATTAACAGATTTTCAATACTTTAATCGACCTCTCAACTAGTCATGACCCTTAAATTAACGGTTCTATAACCCAAAAGAAGGTTGAGACATAATCTGACACTCGCAACGGCTATCCTCTGGACGGTCAGAAAGGAGAATAGCCATGAATGTCGAACAGTTACGCAGTATTTTCCCCGATGAAGCCAGTTGTCGGGCATTCTTTGAAGCGGTGATCTGGCCCGATGGGCCTGTTTGCCCTCATTGCCAAGGACGAAAAGCCTGGCGGTTAACCAGTGCGTCCGTCCGTGTGGGCTTGCTTCAGTGTCGTGATTGCCAGCGGCAATTCACGGTCACGACTCGGACGCCGTTCCACAGTACGAAGTTGAACCTGTGGACGTGGGTTCAGGTCATGTACTCGTTGATCTGCTCCAGTAAAGGCGCATCGTCCGTGGCGATTGCCACCTGGGTCGGTGTCTCCCAGAAGACCGCATGGAAAATGCTCCATGCCTTGCGTGCCCTGATGGCTGTTCACCAGAACCTGCTCCCCATGCTGGAGGGGATCGTCGAGGTGGACGAAAAGTATCTGGGCGGCAAGCCCCGCTTTCAGCAAGGGGTCAAACATAAGCGCGGTCACGGTACCGCGAAGGCCTGCGTGGCCACTGCTGTTGAACGCCAGGGATCCGTCAAGACGCATCTGGTTGCGAACAACGCGGTGTCCGACCTCAAACCCTTTGTCGAGAGCACGGTGGCTCCGTCAGCTCACCTGATGAGCGACGAGCACTATGCCTACCAGGTCATCGGCCGCAGTTTTTCTGCCCATGACAGTGTCAAACACGGGCAGAAGGAGTTTGCTCGCGGGCAGGTTCACAGCAATACGGCCGAGTCGTTTCATGCCACGCTGGAGCGGGCCAAACAAGGCGTTTACCACTTTATGAGCAAACAGCATCTACCGCTGTACGCCGCCGAAGCTGCCTTTCACTGGAACCAGCGAGCACCTGAAACGCGGATCATCCAAAAAGGCAAGAACCAGGGGCGAACCAAGAGATTCATGAAGCGGTTCCCTATCCTGGAGCAGTTTAAGAACCTATTGAACCTGGCACCTCTTTGTCAGGTGCGTCGTACCGAAAACTCTGGCATCCGGATTATTTCGGTGCCGTTACCTTTGTTTGGGTTATAGAACCGTACATTTTCTAAAACGCTTAATTCAGATGCGGGTTTACTTTAGATATTATAAAGTTGTGAATTTCTGCGGAATACTTTCGTAGGTCTTTCCCCAATTGTCTACAGCAACAACTTTCCAGTAGTATTGGGTGTTGGGTTGCAGAGTGACTTGGTACTGAGTTGTCTCAATGTCGGTAACGACATCTGTGAACAGGGTAGACGGAGTGGGTGCTTCCGTTCCTGGCACTGTTGTGTCTATTGAATCTCCTAAATCGTCGACACCACCACTGCCACCGCAACTTGCCTGTAAGATAAAAACTCCAATGCAGAGCCCCATACGGATCGGATTCCATAGAGGATTTGCGCGCCTTTTAGTGCTGATTATAGCCATTAACAAAGACAATAAAATCGCTAGTGTTATTGTAATGTTTAATTCGAATGGCGGCCAATTTGATCTAAAGGTGCCAGGCGAAGTGAATGCCATTGTGTTGGAATCAAAATTAGGATCTGTACCGTAATAGAGGTCAAATGTGAGGTGGTCTCCTGCTGGATGAGGGTCCCACGCAAAAGTAGCCACATTGCTAGTGGAAGCATTGTTCGTTGGCGTTAGCAGGTGGGGAACCCATTCACTGGCGACGATATCCGAAAACATACTCTCGAGTCCGGTATTGCTGACGGAAGTCGCTGTGAAATAATAAATGTTTCCGTCATCCGGCAGATCGACCCTAAGAGAGGTGCTGTTTACACCATCAACAACAATCGGTGAAGCCCCTTCCGAAAGATTTGTACCGTTAAATGGAAAACTAGGTGTGTTTGTACGATAATAAATCTTATAGCCGACAATTACGGGTTCTGAGCTCTGGTCCCAGGTCAAGGTGGCGGGCTTAGCAGCTGCTGAGATAGCGGTGACAATCAAAATGGAAAAGCATAAAAAACACAAATGAATCGATTTTTTCATAATTAGTTTCATGGCCGATATTTACGGAAAAGAGAGAACGCTGTCGGCTTTCCTTTCAAAATTTGTATTTGCGTTAATAAATGCGAATTTGATGCCAAATAATTTTTGGATGATTCAAACCCTTGAAATATTATGATTACTAATGATTTAAAGTACGATTTTGAACGCGGAGGCGTCATGTCTCTAGTGTGTCAAATTCATTTTTTGTCACACCTCTGTGTTCATTTTGCAATATCTTTTTCTTTTGACATGCAGAAGAACTCCTATATTTCTTAAACAGTTACGTTTGCAACTTGCATAATCATTCATAAATAAATCACCCGAAATTTACTAAGTGATTTCCATTTATAAAGCATCAGGTCAGTTTGAAGGTTTTGATTCAAGAATGGTTTCAGGTGTTTCGTTAAAAGACGTGTCAGTCTAAACAATATATGTTACTTAATATTGGTGAAGACCATCCAACCATCGGTGAGATTTTGCAGAAATATGATATCGGTTTCGTGACCGTCCATCAACCTTATCTGATATGAAAAAATAGCAAAGAAAACAAGATGACCAACATCAAAGAAATTTTATAAAGATCAAGGAAAGTAATAATCAGAGCCTCAAAAAAATCGCGGAAAAGAGAGAATATTAGTAAATAAACCACTGTTTATTTTTTTTGATGGCGGTCCACAATAGTGGACATCATATATTGTTCAGGCAACCTCTTGCTGTCAGATGAATTTCATAGTAATGATATGACGCTTGTTAGGCTCCCATTATCCAGGCACACCTTTGACTGTCCTTTGCGAAGCTTGAGAAATCTGCTTCAAAATCCGACACCATCCAAGCACCTGAAGAAACCTGCCCAGCGTTAAGAGCCTTCTGATCCAGTTGTGTAGCGTCTTTTGCGATACGCTTGATCGACGGCTGGCCTCACAGCAAGCGTCAACCTTCCATGTACAACAAGGCTGACGGACTCCTCCAGTAGTTAAGATCTATAAAAGTGTCTCGGCATGCATTTCAATGGACATCTTCCTTGAGCAACTTAGCCTGTCGATTGGTGCACATTATTTCAAGCCTCCATAGGCTTAAGGAATGTCGGTTTGGTGTCCTCCGGGGGGGCGGGGACTCTCAGTGACGGGAAGTATCCGCCAACGTGACTGTCGTAGTGATATCGATTTAAGTCCATCCATTTATCTATTCTTCTGATTATTTTTAAGTGTTAAATCTCATTGTTGTTCCTCCGGCAGCTCAACAGTGAATCCAACTCCGCCCTGAGCATGAATACCTTTGGATAATTTTCCGTATAAATCTGTGTTTGTTGTAATATTTCAAGATGTAATACGCGTATGCGGTCTTCCCTTTGTTTAACAGTAAACAACGAAGCTCTAGTCGCGAAATGTGAACGAGACAAATATTTCAACGTTTCCTCAATATAGTTCAGAGTGAGACTTATTTTTTCAAGGCGATCTCGTGTCGCCAAATCTTGAGAAGCCTCTATCTCAACAATTTGTTTCAGGATTTTTTCATGTCTTAAGAATCGGGACACAATGGAATTCGAAATGTAATTATTTGTTTTATGCCAATCACTAGTGGTTAGCATTGGTTTAAAAGGGCAACTCTGGTTGTCTGCGGTTGCTCTAATATCACAATTGCCATTTTGATTCACATCTGAAAAAGCAATATTGCCCTTTAGGTCATTGATCACTTCCATAACCATCTCAAAGTCAGGGGTTTGTGTCCCCTCTGAAAAACACGCGAGCAGAAGATAATCCCCAATGACATTTATAAGCCGAGGAACTCCTCCGCTGGCCTTATGAATCAATTCGAAACAACCTTCAGGAAATACTGTCGCATTAGCATTTCCTGCACATTCAAGGCGATGTAAAAAATATTCTTGAGTTTCATTTGTAGACAAAACACCAAGATGACAATCAACACTGATTCTTTGTCTGAGCTGCTGTAGTCCTGGTTGTGCGATAACATTTTTTAACTCCGGCTGGCCTACAAGAATGATTTGTAGAAGTTTTTTGTCGTTGGATTCAAGATTGGACAAGAGACGAACTTCTTCAAGACAGTCAGGAGTAAGATTTTGGGCTTCGTCAATAATCAATATCGGTTTCTCATTGTCAGCGTACTTCTGAACAAGAAACTCGTTCAAGTCGCTTAACATGGCCATTTTGTCTTTTGCACGAGCAGATAATCCAAAATCTTCACTGATCATAAAGAGGAGTTGGTTCGCATCTACTTTCGTATTGAATATGCTGGCGGGGACGCTCTTGGCTTCGAGTTTGTTCAGTAAGCTACGTATTATTGTCGTTTTACCTGAACCGATTTCGCCTGTTAGAAGGATAAACCCAGCGCGACTAGTCAACCCATATTCCAGATAATTGAGTGCCTTTCTATGAGCTTTACTCAAGTAAAGGAAGTCCGGATTCGGTACCAGTTCAAAGGGTTTCTTATTGAAGCCATAAAATTTTTCGTACATTAGGGTAGTTTCTCTTCCATATACTAAACATTGAGAATTGCTCTTCTATGCAGCTAATTATCCATGATAATCTTAAAAACTCAAGCACTGTAAAAATTGAAAATTGATAGCTATTTTGTTGGTCAAGTTGGTGGTGTATCTTGATGTAATGCAGAACTCATTTTAGACTAGAACTGCATTTATACTGAAGAACAAAATTCTAGTTAAGAATCACAAACTAAAAACACAAAAAAACCGAAGTTAAATGGATGGTGTGTCGATATCATTCAATATCCCTATGAATCGCACCCGCTTTACTAGACACTCTCAAGCTGGATGAAAAACTGCTTCTCAAGCTTGGCCGGAGACAGGTCATCATTATAGCCATGACGACGAACTGGATTGTAGAACATTTCGATGTAATCGAAGATATCCAGTCGAGCTCCTTCCCGGTCTTTGTAGGTCTTGCGTTTGATCCGCTCGCGTTTTAGACGTTGGAAAAAACTCTCTGCGACAGCATTGTCGTAACAGTTGCCGCGACGGCTCATACTACAAACCAAGTTGTGATCTTTTAAAAAGGCTTGCCAATCGCTGCTGGTGTATTGAGTGCCTTAATCTGATTGAACCAAGACCTCTTTCTTCGGCTTGCGGCGCACACAGCCATCAGTAGTGCTTTAAGAACCAGGTCGGTATGCATCTTCGGCTGCATCGACCAGTCGACAACCTGTCGAGAGAACAGGTCGACCACAACGGCCAGAAACAGCCAGCCTTCGAAAGTGCGAATATACGTGATATCGGTTACCCAGACCTGATATGAAAGCTGTGATTAGTACGTCTCTCCCGTAATTACTGGTTTAGTTTTAGTCAAATGACTTAGGCCGTTGACAACTTCTGTTAACTTTTTCCGAAATCGTTCTAACTCTAATATTTAGAATTGTTCTTAAAATGCAGTTTCTAATCAATTTAATAAAAAAACCGACAATAAATAAATTTTGGTACACAATGTGCGAATAACAAAACTGGAACGTATAGATCGTTGTAGATAACGATCAAAATCTCCGATAAAGGCAAAGCTAGAGAAATCTAGTGACGCAAAGCCACGGGTCCGAGAATCAGGACAGCCGGGTTGCCGAAGAGATGAGTTACATTTCTTGGGACCCGGCATTTGAGGTATTCAAGGAGCGCTCATCTTCGGTAGAAGATGTGGCGCTTTTGTTGTTTTGGAAGGGCCCATCTCTCCAATGAATGTCTAATATGACAAGTCTGATATTTAAGACTTTTGTAGCCATCACAATTATAAGGAGAAGAAACGATGAACAAGACCACTGCAAAATCTATTCTATTGACCCTGATCGGTGCACTGATTGTTTCAGGGTGCGCAAATCCCAATGCCAAGGATGACATGGCGTCTGTATCCACGCCCTCTTCTGACATGGCAAGTTCAGCACCGCAATCAAATCTTAACGTGCCGGCAACAGACGAGCAGTCGGTTAAGACTCCCGTTGTCCAAGCTGTTCTAGATCATGTTTATTTTGCATACGATCAGTCAACTTTATCCGATCAAGCTCGAAATACTCTTGCTACCAATGCGGCGGTCCTTCAATCTTTACCTGAGTTAACAATCAGAATTGAGGGCCATTGCGATGATCGCGGGTCGGATGAATATAATTTGGCCTTAGGAGAACGACGCGCCCAGTCCGTTCGAACTTACCTGGAATCACTCGGTATTGCACCTGAACGTCTGGCAACCATTTCCTATGGCGAGGAAATGCCTATTGCTAAGGAGAACAATGAAATGGCTTGGGCAAAGAACCGCCGTGCCGAATTCAAGATGCTTAATTGATTGTTCCCGAGACAGGATATATAGCGTTTAGTCGCTCACGAGAAAAACAGTTTTGCCTATGATCTGTTACGCCCCAACTTCCGACTCGAGGTTGGGGCGTCTCTTTGTCAACAGAGGATATCCTGTGACAATAAATTGAATTCGTAGATAAGTTATATATACACTCAGTAGTGTCCCAACGTTTAGCTGAATAAAATCAACTGGTTATCGTTTTCATCCAGTTCGTTTGTGTAGTCCAGGTCTGTAAGTAGCTGATTTAATGGAATTCTCTCGAAAGAGGTGACACTCAGGACCTGTAAAATTGTGTAGAGACTGGCCTCGATGTTGAGCCGTTTCTTCAGATGGCAACCAGCAGATAGACGGTCACGGCAATCCAGATCTGGGTTTTGACCGCATTCTCGCTGGTGCCATAGAAGGCCTTGATCCGCAGGTTCTGTTTGATCCACCGGAAGAACTGCTCGATCTGCCAGCGACTGCGATACAGTTGGGCAATCGATTCCGCGGGGAGTGTGAAATTGTTGCTTAAGACCACAATGGTTTTGCCGGTTTCCAGGTCGCGCACCTTGATCCGGCGGAGCTTCTCCGGGTAATAGTAGCGCTGAATAGTGGCCCGTAAGCTTGATGGTCTGGTCGCAGATCAGGCCGGTCTCCCGGTTGACAGGAGCGGAGTAGAGTCTTTGGCAGGCCAGGTTGCTCTTGGCGCGGATCACGAAGAAGGCCGATGCCTTGGTCAGGCGGTACAGACGAAAGAAGTCGAGATAGCCACGATCCATGACGTAGATGGCACCGGCTTCCAGGAGCAGGTCGTCGAGGATGTTGACTTCGTGTTCCTTGCCGTCCGAGATGTAGATGAAACGTCGGGATGCTGCCGCGCAGATCCAGCAGGGTGTGCAGTTTGATGGCGCTCTTGGTCTGCCGGAACTCGGCCCAGGGGAACAGCGACAGACACAGATCGATGGTCGTGGCATCCAGGGCGTAGACGGTCTGGTCGAGTTCGAGACCGAAGTCTTCGTCCTGGTAGAGCTTGCGGGCCACCGGAATAAGGCTGTGAGCCAGGTCGGCGTAAATGCGCCAGTCGCGTACCTTGTTGGCATTGGACAGCGTGTTGCGTGACATCTGGCTGCGGATGCCCATGTGATAGAGTTTGTTGCTCTGGGCACGCAGGCAGGCTTCGATGTCGCGCAGGCTCTCGCGATAGGTCAGTTGGGCGAAGGCCATGCAGAGGAACTGATCGAGACAGGTGAACGTCTTGATCTTGTGGTTGCCTCGATAGCGCTTCACACATTGGCGAAAGGTGTGCAAGGGCAGATGGTCGATGACCTGGGAGAAAACCAGTTTGCCTGATGACATGGAACGGCTCCTGACGTGAGATGCTGAAATCCCACGCAGGATGGTGCCAAAGCGGAATGCGTTTCAAGTCGATAACAGGCATTTTGTTAATATTCTTCATTTATTACGTATACTTGCAGTCATTTGCATGATCAACGTTGGGACACCACTGATATACACTTATAAAATTTCTCATCCCGGATAGCTGTAAATGGTCTGAAAGAGTAGGGGACAATAAATGAATTTTATTTATATCCTCTGACCATATTCTCGAAGCTGGTATATTGAACTAATTCGTCATTAGGAGTTTGCCGTTATACTTAAAAACTTCTGAACATAAATATGCAGTGGGGATTGATGACTTTGATCCGCGCTAAAACAGACAGCAGAGACACTGGGAAAAAGACATGGCCTGTTATTCTTATGCTCATTCTCTTCCCCTTGTTTTTTCTGGGCGGCCTGGATTATGACTCTTCTCGGTCTTTTCAAAACTTCTGGAATTTTGGACATGTAGTTTTTTTTGCACTTTTTCCTACCACTTATTGATTGATGGTCGTTTATTCAAGAACAAATCTTTATACCAAAAATTATTTCTCTGCTTATTCATTACCACAATATTAGGCATTGCTATCGAGTTCGCACAGAATGGCTTTGGCCGAGATGTTGATATTAAAGATGTGTGGAGAGATATCCTTGGCGCATCTATCGGTTTTTTCCTCTCACCGCTGGCTTTAAATAGACTGACAAAATAAATTATTCTCCTCTCCTTAATTGCTATTTTGATGCTTCAATCAATACCTTGGTTTCTAGTGTTGGTCGACGAAATAAATTCAAAGCTGTCATTCCCAGTTTTGGCTGATTTTGAGTCTGGAGTCGAAGTCACGCGATGGTCAGGAGATGCGGTTTTCAGTATAAGTGATGAAATGGCTTTTACGGGAGATCACTCACTGAGAGTAGATCTAGGTACACAAAAATACTCAGGTATTGAGTTGAGGCACTTCCCTAAAGACTGGTCTGAATATCAGTCCAGATCATCAGTGAAGAACCAATGCTTGAGCAGCGCAACAGTCTTTGAGCATGCGCCGGCAAGGAGCTGCGGTTGATTTGAAGGCCCTGCACGCCAAGATTGCGAGTTGACCCTGGAGAATGATTTTTTAGAATGCGCGCTCAACAATGCGTGATTGCTGAGCGCAAAGCGATGATTAACGTCATCACCGTTACCGGTCAGCCGCCAGGCGGAGGCTGTCGTGATCAGTCGAGGCAGCGTCTATTATTTCCGCCTGTTTCAGAAGAAGACCAAGAGGTGATGCGGCGGATTGACCGGTTGCACCTGGAATACCCCTTTGCCGGGTCTCGCATGCTTCGAGACATGTTGCTTCAAGATGGCTTCAAGGTTGCCGTAAGCATGTCGCGACCCTGATGAAGCGAATGGAGTTGAAGCTTTGTACCGCAAGCCGCACCACGAAGCCGGGAGCTGCCAAAGGTTTATCCCTACTTGCTGCGCAATGTATTTTTTCCTCATCTTTGAAATTTTCAATCCAGATGATAGTTTGGAAATAGATGTACGGATCCATGACCAATTACACGACCTAGGTAAACAGTTATATTCAGATAGATTTAATCAAATACTTACGCTACATAAAGGCTGGAATACGATCAGTATTGATTTGGAAAAGGTTGCTAGTGCGCCCCTTACAAGGCGGATGGATTTGTCATCGGTAAGCGGTTTGGGTGTGTTTGTGGTTGAACAGCCGGTGGCCAAAAGGATCTACTTGGATTCGGTTAAATTGGTAAAAAATGACGATGTATCACTGAAACCAGATAAATTGACCAACAACCGACAATGAGATCATGAGTATTCTTAATAAGCATAAAAACGATAAACCAAACATTGTGCCAGAGAGGGCAGGGCAAACTTTGAGGAATAAGTTAGGGTATTCTTGAGCGAGGGCATACCGCTAACTTTAGCAACAATGCGTATTTCTCTGTATCCCAGGCAAAGCATAGAGCCTGAGGTATGTGAATATAGATTAACTATGTAAAACAGATTTACCGACGCTGCGGTCGATCTATGGGCACCCAACCCAACGTCAATTCCAAGTCGTATTGTACAGTTGAAGTGTACAGTCGTTTCCTAAATGTCACTGATGATCTTTTCTAGAATAAGTGTAAATTTTTTGGCTCCTATATCGTTAAGATGATCTGCATCATGAAAATCTTCTATATCGAATCTAGAGTCTTTCAAATAATTATAATATGAGACATTAGCGTGTTTTTCAGCCAGAGACAAACATGAACTTTCCATAATATATAGCTGTCTTCCGTTCAATTTTTCATAATAAGTTTTCCATGAAGGGGGAGTAAATAATATAATCTTTATATTTAACCTTTCGCATTCTTCTATTAATTTATTAAGAACTAAAAGATTGTGCTCCAATTTATCAAAACTATCATAAGTATGTCTTTTTGAAGAATCAGCTCCTGTTATTTCCAAGTCTTTTTGTTTTTTGTCTTTGTACTTACGGCCAAATCCAAGATTAGAACAAGTAATTTCACTGTATTCTCTTGTGAAGTTTTTATATGTTCTTTTGATAAGCTTTAAATATTCACTATTCAATACTTCTAGCCTGTATTTAGAGTAAAAAGGAACTGGGGCATCATAATAAATGACATAATCTTTAACTCTAAAATCTTCAACGCCATCTTCTAAATTAGAAAATAAAGTAAAATAAGAAATCGGCAAGAAAATATATCTGAGTTTTTTGAGATTTTCTTTAAATTTATTGAAAATAAAATAATCGTAATCTAAGGATTGAGAAAAATTTGACGCGTTGAAAGCTTTTAAAGAAAAAAACTCTGGATTTACACCAAAAAAACTATGTGAGCTACCTAGTACTAGTATCTCTATATCCCCTGAATGTTTTTGTAAATATTCATTTTTATAAGAGTAATCATTAGGTACATTCCTGATTGATATCTCCACTATTAAGGAAATGAGAAATATAGGGATTAATATGAATGATATTTTTATTAATAATTTTTTCATCGCGCTAAAATTGAAAGTAAATATATTTTCTTCCACTTACATGGAAGAATATGATTGTAGATATAAGTAAATAATATGAAATCCATCTTATATATAATGGCTTAGATAATAATTCTTCTAGTGATTTCCTAGCTATAATTGTGTATAAAAACATGAAAATTATAATTACTAAAAATGAGGATAGTTCTGTTCCAAGAAGAACATATTGGCTAAGAAAATCATGCCAACCGAGTTCCTGAAGAGAGGTAATATTACTTAAAATATTGAAAGTGTTTTTAACTATATATAGCGCTTGCCATCCATCGTTGGCTCTAAAAAATATCCATGCAAAGCACACAAGATTGAATGTAACAAAAATTTGCCAAGCTTTGAGTCCCTTTGTTTTCTCAAGTTTCAGTGCCTTGTGGATCTTCTTCTGGTAAGGGCGATAGAATACAGAACAGGCCATATACAGCCCATGCAGTCCCCCCCAGACGACAAACCCCCAACTTGCACCATGCCAGATACCTGAAATTATAAAAGTGACTATGAGTGCTGATGCTGTCCCCCAATTTCTCCAGTTTCGCCACCGCATTTGAAGAGGTTTGAAGATGTAATCTAATATCCAGCGCGAGAAGGTGATGTGCCATCGCCTCCAGAAATCAGCTGTTGAGGTGGCGAGATAGGGACTGTTGAAGTTGTTAGTCAGGTTGATATTGAATAGCCTCGCTGTACCAAGCGCCATATCTGTATAGCCTGAGAAGTCAAAGTAAATTTGGAAAGCATACGCATAGGTCGCCAAAATCAGGGGCAGCCCCTGGTAGGAGTACACATCATTGTAAACAACATCTACATACAGGCCTAAGCGGTCTGCTAGTACGACCTTCTTGAACAATCCGCAGGTAAACAGCAACATGCCATAACGCATGTTCTCGTAATTGAAAACATATTTCTGTTTGATCTGCAGGAGCAGATCTCCTGCACGCTCTATAGGTCCCTGTAAGAGCTTCGGGAAGAATGCCAGGTAAAGTGCAAAGTATCCAAAGTGCGGTTCCGGTTCTGCAATTTCCAAGTAGATGTCACTTAGATAGGAGATGGCCTGGAAAATATAGTAGGAAACACCAATTGCAACAAACAGTGGAGCATGATGAACACTGACAGGATTACCGAAAAAGCTCAGAAGGGCATTCAGGTTATCTGTTAGAAACGGGATGTATTTGAGAACAATCAGAATCAGGACATTGGTGGTGATCCCAAACCATAAAATTCGCTTCTTTTGTTTTTCATCTTTAGCCTTATATAACCAGAGTCCGAAACCGTAGGTGACTAATGTAACAAGTGTAATGACACCAAGGAGGTAAGGGATCTTGAGGGATGCATAGAACAGGTAGCTCGCGATCAACAGGAACAGCCAGCGAAAGCGATGGCCTAGGAAGTAATGAATCAACCAGATAGCTGGTAGAAACAGGAAGTATTCGAGAGAATTGAAAACCACGAGATATCAGTTCAATTGGAAGCTATGTAGAGAGCTTGCTATCTATCCTCGCCATCAAGTCGCCAACATGCTTGAAGGTCAGCTTTATGGCCTCACTTGTTGGTCTTTTTGAACGTCCCGGGTCGGATGGTATTCACGGCGAGCTTGTAAGACATACGCACCGTCCCCCACGCCCACTTCAAGACCCCAAACCCCGCCATGAGCAGGAACATAGGCTGCCAGCGGTAATGGCGCCCCATCCGAATGTCCAAAATGCGGTCGGTGTACTGCAATGCTTGCTTGAAGGCCATCTGCCTAACGTCGGTCGCGTATTTGCCTTTCAGGTCACTGCGCCAAATATTATAGAAAATGAAAAACTTGACCTTAGCCTTCGTGTCCCGCCAGGAGGCCGAACGGGAGTATGATTCGAGGGGCATCCCGATTTCGCAAACCGCCGTTCGGCACAGACCGACCCGCCCCACGGCACTCAGCAGGAAGACATAAGAAAAGGCGTCGTCCTGGGCAATTCCGAACTTCTTGGCGATAACACCATTCACGACATACGGCAGATCATACGCCCCGAGGGTAAGAGCCTTCGCGTTGTCGAGCACCATGGCCTGTGACCAGTCCATACCGCCTCGTCGGTAAAGTCGGATAAACTCATTGCCTTCGATCACTGCCCATTCACCGTCGAACGCAATGGATGCCGGTATATTGAGGGCCTCCCGATCGCCTCTTTCAAAGGATGCATTCGCATAGCAAAGGTGGCAGTCCGGATCATCTGTCATGACCCGCAATGCTTCGCTGAAAAAGCGTCGTTCCAGGAAACGGTTATCATGCGGTAGTGGTACCAGATACCTGCCCTCGGATTGTTCGATCGCAAACTTAAAGTTATCGACGAATCCGCGGTTAGTTGCAGACCGAAAATATTTGATTTTAAATGAGTCGCTCAGAGCGGACGCAAACTCGTCCACAATCGGTTTCAGAACCGTAGGGGAACAGTCGTCGGAGACGATCACCTCAATCGGGCGGTAATCCTGTTCTAGAACGGACTGGAGGGCGCGCCGAAGATAATGTGGCTGGTTGTAAGCAGGGATGACCACACTAATGAGGTCTTGTCTGAACTTCATTTAGGCACCGAGTGTTATGACCATTAAGAATTCAGGTTAGTGATAGGAATTTGTGTTTCGCGGTTTACGCCGGCATAACCTGTTTCACTCCGACGTGCAAAATGATTTAACATTTTTGACCACTCCTCCTTTTAACTCATAGCCAAAACCTTGTCAAATTCTTTACCCTGGTCAAGAAAATACTTCAGCCAGCTAAAAACCCTCGTAACTAAAGGGCTTTTCATTGACGCTCTGCTTGCAGCAAGCAGGGCTCAGCATGTCTGTGAGCGGAACCTCTGGGTGTCTTTGTCGGTTGTTCCGAATCTCTCTGCACGCAGGGTAGTGGGTTAGGGTCTGCCAGGAGGCGTAGGAGGTCAAACTTATGGGGCAACACTCCGATGCAGCATGTGTTTTTCAGCTTTAAAACGGAGCGGGTGCTGACAACGGGCGAGCAAACAATCATAGAGGCTAGAAAAGGTGTTCCGGTTTCGTAACAAATGAATTGTCCACATTCTCCACCCCGGTGGTAGAGAACGGACACAGGCTAATTTATTGGTTGTGAGCTTTCTTCTGATCCATTAATTCACCACGCGGGTTATAGCTTGCCAGTTTACGTGGGCCATGAAAAACAGCGAAAGAACCATCCAGATATCGGTGGACCCGAACGTTCGCCTTGATGTAGTTACAACGATAATCGTTGGCCGGAATCTGCAAGATCAGGTTTTTGAAGGTGACACAATTATCTCGGCCGACAGTGCGTGGATGCTGTTCGCAGAGAATCTCGTCAAGATTGTTGCCAATCCAAGGGATGAACGCGCTGTCCGGGAGCGTTGATGGCTGCATGAACTCCTTGTTGAAGGCCGGCAGATACACCTTCTGCAGATAGCGGTTCGCGGCTGCCATGGTCGTGATGTTGTGCATCGCCAGCTCTTTGACCAATCGGCTTTGGTGGGTATGAAAGGCGCGCTCACTCCGACCTCGTGCCTGGGGTGAGTAGGCCGCGATCATCCCGATCCCCAGTTGCTGCAGGGCTCGGCCAAACTGGGTCGGATTCGTTTTATCGACTTTGCCGCCGGCCTCAGGCGTATGCCAGTAGTGGCTGCCACGATCGCTGTAGAAGGAACAAAACAGCCCGTGCTTGCAGGATGACCTCTTTCACGCCCTGCAGACTGCTGTGCGTCCCTTCTTCGTCAACGAAGAACAGACTGTAGTGCTCGTTGGTGGCATCGTCCATGGTGTCGATCAGGTCCCACTTTTGTCCGGGAACCCATTCATGGGTACTGCCGTCTTGATGGATCAGCATCCCCGGCATCGGCGCCCGTTCACGACGCTTGCGATGGGCCCCGCGCTTGGGCGCTTTATCGATGCAGTCCTTCTCCTGAAGTGTGTTCTTGACCCAGGAGTAGCTGCGGGTTCCACCCTCGCGGCAGTACCAGGCGTAGAAATGTTTGGCCGTCCAGCCAGCGTAGCGGTCTTTGTAGCGATCAACCAGGATCATAACTTCATCGACCGGCGCCTTACGGGCCGACGCCTGAGTGAGACGCTTATCGAGCAATCCGTCCAGTCCGTCATTGTGATAGCGATCGATATAGCGTCGAAACGTTCGAGAACAGACGCCGAGCATGCGGGCGGCTTCCTCCTGCGTGATCCGCCCTTCGGTCCAGATGCTGAAGGATTCTTCAAAGCGCATTTTCCGGATCTCCTGTAGCAATTCTGACGGTCTCATGATTGCCTCCATATAAGGAGATCATGGACCGGACAGATGTTGTGCTACAAACCCGGACAGTTTACGTGTTACCGACATGGCCACTACTTCATAGAGTATTACAATAGGCATCGTCTATATCTAACCAATGGTGGATTGTCACCTATTCAAGCAGAAGAAAACCTTAACAACGTGTCCGAATGACTTAACCACAACAATGTCTGAAAAACCTTAAGAGGCCCCTGATGAAAATACATCCCCTTTCGGACGTTCAATCAAAGAATATTGGCGATGGTACCAGTATCTGGCAGTATGTTGTAATATTGTCTGGCTCAGTCATTGGCACAGCCTGCAATATATGCTCGCATTGTTTCATCGAAAACGATGTGGTCATAGGTGATCGGGTGACAATCAAGAACGGGGTGCAGATCTGGGACGGCCTGCGGATCGAAGATGATGTATTCATCGGCCCGAACGTGACATTTACTAATGATGCTTATCCCCGTAGCAAGGAAGATTTTGAACTATTACTCACAACCGTACAAAAAGGTGCCACAATTGGGGCGAATGCAACGATTCTTCCTGGTTTGACAATTGGCTCGCGGGCCATGGTCGGCGCGGGTGCCGTGGTCACCAAGGATGTCCCACCCAATGCGGTCGTCATGGGCAATCCCGCTAAAATTTTCAAATATCTTGAGAGTTGACATGAATATCAAAAATTGTCGTCTTATCGATCTCCCCAAGATTACCGACCCCCGAGGCAACCTGACCTTCATCGAACAGGGGAATCATATCCCCTTCGATATCCAGCGGGTTTACTATCTCTACGACGTGCCGGGTGGTTCGGAACGCGGCGGACATGCGCACAAAGAGTTGTCACAACTTATCATCGCTATGTCGGGAAGCTTTGATGTTCTCCTCGATGACGGTAACGGCAAGAAGCGTTTTCATCTGAATCGTTCCTATTACGGCCTCTACGTCTGTCCGATGATCTGGCGTGAGCTGGATAATTTTTCGTCCGGTTCGGTGTGCATGGTGCTGGCGTCCAATCTTTACGACGAACTTGATTACTACCGCGACTACCAGGAATATTTTGCAGCAGTGAAGGCCTTGCAATGAACGTCCCTTTCCTCGATCTCAAAACCCCTTATTATGAAATCAAGGAAGAACTCGACGCCGCTTGGCATCGCGTTATGGCATCGGGCTGGTACGTCCTGGGGCAAGAGGTTGAGTCCTTCGAGCATGAATTTGCCGCTTATTGCGAGGCGAAACACTGTGTTGGCGTTGGTAACGGCCTGGACGCTCTGTACCTGATCCTGCGAGCCATGGAGATCGGGCCAGGTGATGAGGTCATCGTGCCATCGAATACCTACATCGCAACATGGTTGGCTGTCAGCATGACAGGTGCGACGCCGGTGCCAGTAGAGCCAGACGAAGTGTCGTACAACATCGATCCTGCATTGATCGAGGCTGCTATTACGACCCGGACCAAAGCCATCCTTCCCGTGCATCTCTACGGTCTGCCCGCCGATCTGGAACCGATTCTAAAGATTGCCAGTCGGCATGGATTGCGGGTCCTCGAAGATGCGGCCCAAGCGCACGGAGCTCGCTACAAGGGGAAACGGATCGGGGCGCATGGTGATGCAGTCGCTTGGAGCTTTTACCCAGGCAAGAACCTTGGCGCGTTCGGAGATGGTGGGGCGGTCACAACCAATGATCGGCACCTTGCTGAGAAGCTCAGGGCGCTGCGCAACTATGGGTCGCGCGTGAAGTATGTCAACGAAGTCAAGGGCGTAAACAGCCGACTCGACCCGCTGCAGGCCGCTGTACTGCGCGTTAAGCTGAAATATCTCGATGAGTGGAATGAGAGACGCAAGCGAGTTGCTTCGTTATATCTCGAGAGGCTTGCCGGTAAGACAGCTTACTCCTGCCAGTTGTGAGCGAAGGTGCGGAGCCTGCCTGGCATCTGTTCGTAGTGCGTTCACCGGAGCGGGATGATTTGCAGAAGCGGTTGACAAAAGCCGGGATTGATACCTTGATCCACTATCCGATACCGCCGCATCTGCAGGGGGCGTATTCTGAAATCGGCCATGGCGAAGGATCATTCCCTTTGGCCGAAATAATCTCACGGGAAGTCCTTAGTTTGCCAATGGGGCCGCATCTCTCCAGCGAAGAGGTGCAGCGTGTCATCTCCGTTCTCGAGTGAAATCGAGTGGATATGGGCTCAGAAGTAATACCGGACCCCGACAAGGGGGCCGCTAACTCTGAGATTTTTGAACACTTCGCCACCTGTATCACCGCTATCAAAATCCCACTGCATATGGCGGTAACCCGCGACCAGGTCGAGCTTTTCAAATTTATAACCGACTCCGCCAAAAACTTCCCAGTTTAAATCTGTATCACCGGTCCCCACGTTGCCGCTAAAAGGAAGATACCACTTCTCGTTCAGTAGGACGTTGCCCTTGACCCCGACAAGCCCGTTCCAGTATCCATTGGATGCAGACTCCGAAAACTTCTCGGTCATTGCAGGCGTTTGCAGTTTAAATTCCAGCTCGTTCTTTAAATAAAAATAACTTAAACCTGTCAGAATATCGAGATTCACATGCTCCGTTTCCAAGACGGTGTAGGCGACAACGGGTGTCACAATCCACGATGTCATCTGCACATTGTTCAAAGACAGTCTTAAGAAATCAGGAATCTGGCCCACGGTACTGTTCGTGTTATGGTCCAACTTCATGTAGACCACATCGACAAGCAAGGACAGCTTGCCTTTGCGCGCTGCCAGGCCACCCATAAAAGTAAAATCGAGATTGTTAATTATATCCTTGAGAGTGATTTCGACTTGGCCCTCATTAACCAAATCTGCCTTGATATCGGGGAGCCATCCATAAATATTCGCTGAGAACTTCCAGCCTTCAGTCGACGTTTCCTCTGCCAATACTGGCTGCACTATCAAAAGAACTGCGATCAGCCCCAAAATAGTCATTGCGCAGGCCTTGAAAAACTTGTGCTCCATTCGTTTCATCTCTTAGCTCCTTAAAATCAAAAATTTATCTATTCGATCGTTTGGTTCCTTCATAGGTGCATATCTGTACGTTTCTGAACCGAGCTCAAACAGACTCGTGATTAGCGGTAAGTTACCGCCTAAAGCGAAGAAATGTTGACAGCGAAGATAAACGTTTTCGACTCCTAATACAATTCCTTACGGTTAAAATTTATTCAACCGTGGTTTATTCTGCACATCCGCTCACAGTTGCTGATCCATTTACTGGTAATCGCGCTGGTTCCGCTAGGCTTCTGTGCCGTAATAAACCAGATCGGTCGGCAGAGACTCGGCGACCGTCTTACGAGCGGCACTCGAATTCTGCCAGATGGCTCGGCCCAGCAGTTTATGTTCAGCAAGGTCGCAGATTATAGACGGATTCTGCAACTTGCCTTGGGCTCCCAGGTCTGGGGAGTCAAACAATTACTCGCAACCCCGTTTCCCCAAAGTGCCCCGATTCCCCTTGCAGCTATCTATGAGCCGTATAAGAATCAATTAATATATTAAGCCTTTGATCATAACTAGCTGATTTACATCTATATATGCTCATCAAATTATTCTTAAAATTCTCAATTCTTACTGGTTAATATATGTGACGTGATTAAATGGTTTTCCTTAACGTTTTCGTTTAAAAGAGTAGATAACCATTTTAATATTGCTATCAGTTCTAGGCTGGTTATGAACTATTGGTTAGTTAATGTGATCTTTATGAATGTAAAGAGGGGAGTGCAACATCATCGCTGCATTTCAATAATTACTACCATATCTCGGATGCTTTTATTTCATAAGTGATTTAACTCTGATGGAGGTGGTGATGAATAGTAATCGATTGTTAAAGGAGGTTTCGATGCCCACCGTCATTGTTCAGGTCAATGATTTGATGCAGACAAATTACAGTTATGAACTCATCGAACCGGTTGGGAAGAATTACCATCCAGAATTTCGCCCTGAGTTGACACCTAAAGAGATCCTTGAGTTGGGTGCGTTCGGTGGTAAATACATGACAGATTGCAAAAATGAATTCCCTGCTGAATGGTTCAAGGGTGCAAAGCTATGCCCTGAGTTGCATGATCCGGTTTTGAATTATTTTGGAGTGAATGCGTCACAACCTTTATCTGTGTGGCAAAAGAAAGGGTGGATTTATGAGGAAGACCCACGAGGATGGTTCCAGTGGTATTGCCGATATTACATGGGGCGACGCTGTAGAGATGATGAACGTCAGATCAAGAGGTGGATGGGGATGCGCAGGCACATCGCCCAGATCAAAGGAAACTGCTTAGAGGCAGACTTAAATTGTCGTCATGAACAGAGGCAGGCCCTTCTACACTGGGCATATGACTCGCGAAAGTATTGAATCGCGCACCTCATATTGAACTGACTTGAGAAGTTGTTGGAAAGGACCACCAGCTTTTTGTGCAACCCTGGTATTGGCTAACTTCCAATAAAGTTAGTTGGCGGATGACCTGGATTGGATCGGAAAGGGCTGCTAACTTTGAATACAATGTTGGAGTGCCTTAGAAGTCAAGGCACTGGAACATGATTTTAGATGTCTAGGACATCGAGATTCTGACACTCTCGCAACGGCAAGATTTTAACCCTGCTTGTAGGACACCATCAGAATTGACCGACTGGAATAATTCCGGTAGATTCGCGAGTATGACAATTGCTTGATATATCAGCATTTAGGAGGGAGATAGAACGTTGACGAGAAGTCATCAGCATGAGTGCGACTGGCTTGTTTTGTCTTTACATTTTATCTTATCTATTTAATAACATTCATAACTTAATGGAATATCTAATTCATCAATACAAGGAATACCTTAATCCAAATGAATAACGCGGGTAAATCTGAAAGACGTTCCAGTGTTAGACTCAAAGTGGAATTAAGAGTTTACTACGGTGACCACCAGAGTAAATTACTTGCAGGCTATGGCGTGGATTTAAATGCTGGAGGGATTTTCCTTGCCACAACATGTTCATTCGATGTTCACGATATTGTCAAATTGAAATTTTCAATACCGTCACAAGAGGAAACAGCAGCCTACTGCAATGCACGTGTTTCTTGGATTAATCGGTATCGCGATCGACCTAAGCCTGAATATCCAGTCGGTGTCGGTTTACAATTTGTCGATCTTGCGCCGGAAGACTTGTCCTCAATAATGAGCTTTTTAGATGTTGAGGCAGCCTGGTAACTACTTACTATCCAATATTTATTATCACGGGGCTCTCGATTTAAGGATCGGGGGTTATTCTTAGATTGCTGAGGCAGCGAGAATTTTGCATCTGGGCCGATCAAATCAACTTTTTACTATGTGGGAAAATAGACAGGAGAATTGGCTCTTCCACTGACCGTACTCACATCGTCAACAAATCAATTCTTAGAATCCATAGTTTTTGTATATCTCACAAAAGTCACCACTGCCGAGGAATATATGTTTTGAAAGTCCACCTGTTCTTTGAGGGCGATCTGATTTTTATGTAGGTTTCAATCCTGTCATTCAAGCTGAGTCACCCTCAGGAGGAAGTCCTTTGCCAAGATTCTTCTTGAGGCTTTCGATCCCTGGATTACCCATTTCGTACAGGTGAAGATCTCTCTGCGGAAACGGTATCGCGATCCCTTTTTCTCGGAATCTCTTGAAGATCTCATGATAAAGCTGACTCTTCACTGTCAAGATATCATCAGCATCCGGTATCCAGGCCCGCAATTTAAAGTCAAGAGAACTTTCGCCGAGGTTTAAGAACAACACCTGCGGGGGCGGTGAATTCATCACGGAACTATTATCATTGGCACAGGCCAGGAGGGTTTCCACTACGAGGGGGACATCGGAACCGTAGTCCACACCGACCGGAACGGACAGACGCACCTGGCGATTACTCAAGGTCCAGTTCGTGACATGGCTGTTAATCATATCCGCATTGGGAATAACCATTTCCGACAGATCAAAGGTCTCGATAATCGTCGCCCGCATGCCGATCTTTTTGACTTGTGCCCATTGCTCGCCCAATACGATCGTATCGCCTTCCCGGATGGGTCGTTCAAAGAGCAATATCAATCCGCTGACGAAATTGTTGACGATTCCCTGTAGGCCGAAGCCGATACCGACACCGAGAGCACTCAGGATGATCGTGACGTTCGTCAGGCTGAAGCCGAGCAGCGCAAACGTCAGCAGCAGCCCGATAAAGATGATGAGGTACCGGATCAGGTGGCCGATGGACCCTCTAGCTCCGCGATCCACATGTCGCCCCAGAATTTGCTCGTCGAGCAATATTTTCGGTGCAATCTGGGAAGCATAAAATGAGCCGTAAAGGCAGGCAAGTGCGGCGATGGTCAGGCCGACCGTGATCCGTTGACCGCCCAAATCAAAACCCGGCGAGAACAGTCCGTTCAATGCGTCCGGATAGCTGTCGAACAGATTCCAGATGTATAGAATTGCCGGCAAGATCAGAAACAGAGTAATGATCGTTTCTACAATGACCTGGACTTTGCGTTCATTCTTGTGCGCATCGCTGCGTAATAGTTTGACTTGCCACAAAGGAGACGAAAAGAAGACCCAATGGATGCCTCCGCGGAGCAGGTAGAGAAACAAGACGAAGAGCGCAGTAACCGCCATGCTTATCACCGAATTGACGAACATTGAGTAAGCGAATCCGGTATCACCCAGAATCTGCGCAATCAGGATGACGGCAAACCACAAGGCGAGCATCCGTGACCCCCAAAGAGGATAAGGACCACTCTCCGAAAGACTGCATTCCGCTGCCAACTTGAGGACGAATGCCAGGACCACTGCCGAGGCCACCAAGATGAAGAGATTGAAAATCGGAGAAGGCGGGCCCAACATAATCAAGACCACGGTGACGGCAAACAGGGACATGACACCACAAGAGACATTCTTTGCCCAGCGACTTTGCAGCACTTTGACCAGCAGACGAAGGCAGGACATGCTGCCGGTGACCAAGAAGAATGTGTTCACCATGATCGGTGGAGATGCCCAGAATTGCATCCGGACTATGGCAACCAAGGACGTGATGAATAAGGCTACTGCGAAAGGGCGATCCGCCACGAAAGACCAGTTTTCCGTTGCTGCGATGACCTGGCGTTTGCGATAAATCACAGCGAAGACCAGTATGAGGATGAATACAAAAACTCCGAGTTCCAGGGCATGCAGTTTAAAAAACTCATCTCCCGGTCGAGATATGAACTTCAGGTTTTCCCAGGCTACGCCCCACAAATCCCTGTTGAATTGAGCATAATAATCCGGCGAGTACATCGGTGGGGCCTTGTCAAGCAGAGGTTCCCGCCGGAACACTTTTTCTTTTAGGGAAGTCGTTTCTGCCTCCAGGCCGTCGATTTTCGCTTTGAGTCTGGCGCCAATCGACTGAACGGCCAACAACGGTTCCATCTGCCGCGAAATAAATCCGAGGGCGGAAGCTATGGTCGAATCCGCGGCATCGAAAGCAGCTAGAATTTGCCTGTAGGAACGATCCTTGACTGATGTAGACTGCCAAGACTTCCAGCGCTGTTTTTCAACCCGCCATTCTTTGTCCCATGCATCAAGTTGTTCGATTGCCTTGTCAAGTTGTACGTTAATCTTTTTTAGCCGCTCCTTTTCATAGGTAAAGTCAAGTTTGAACCTCGTGTCTCTGACGTTTTGGCCTGCTCGCGTTGTCCTTAAGTCCTTTAACTTTTCCGAAACCGCGTTAACCCGCGCGTCTATTTCGGCGTAATCTTTTTCGATCGCAGCCAAATCAGGAAGGCCCAACTGTATGTTTTCGAGCTGGGCTAAACGTGCTGACAACTCCGCAGAGAGTGGAATAATCTCGGAAAGTTTCGGTTCGTCAGGAGTGCTTTGTGAAGCGACTGTCGACGTTTTCACCTCCGGGGTGTTCTGCGCAGCAGTCAGATCCCCGGACAGGCCCAACACGACCGAGGTGGCAATAACGGCCAGCTTGACATAAGAGAGCCACTCGAATTTGCAGGTTTGTTTTGATCTCATGTAATTAGAATATCCTCAGTCGTCGCCGCAGAAATTCATTTTTGTAGCAATTTTTAGTTCGCATATTGAGCACTGGCCCAAACACGATTTTCAAATTCCGCTTTGGCGTGCGAAGCGAAACGGCCTGCCACCCAGAGCCCTCTGCTGTCAATGGCAAAATCTTGCCAAAAGTGAACACCAAAAGCTTCTGCCTCTAACTAAAGGATCCAAGACGAATGACAGTGTAACGTAATAATTTTGTATTTTCAAAACAGTTAAATGCCCGTACATCGTGCATGGTGAACACTATGGGTAATTGTCCTCAGGGGTCGTATCTCATTTGTCACGACTTATAGGAGGAGAATCCGTCTATTATTGATAGAAGAATATAGGACGCTCGTAGAAAAAATAATGAGGGGCAACAGGGTTTTATCCTTGATTTCCTTATTTTTTGATTCGTTTCATCGAAAAGCATTTTGGATATGTTTTGAAAGACGTTATCATTGTCAAAAATAAATGCATGGGGTAGGTGGATGTTAAAATTTGAAGTTAGGCAAGAGATATGCACCCGATGTGGTCTTTGCGCCAAGGATTGCCCAGTCAAAATTATCGATCTGAAAACCGGGTATCCACGTATCGAGGCTGACAAGGAGAAAACTTGCATCAGATGTCAACATTGTTTAGCAATTTGCCCGACAGCAGCTATATCGATATTAGGTAAGAATCCAAAACAGAGTCAATCTATCAAAGGAAATTTTCCTGATCCAAATCAGATGGAGATTCTTATTAAGGGGCGGAGGTCGGTACGTCACTATCTAGATGAAAACCTCGACCCCGCATTAATAAAACGTGCACTCGATGTTGCCTGGCAAGCACCGACCGGGATCAACATGCGCCAGGTGCAGTTTTCTGTGATAGATGACAAGGAAAACCTTGCTGTTTTTCGGGATGAAGTCTACAGCAGGCTTGAAGAACTCATTGCACGTGGTCATCTGCCTGAGGAGAAAGCTTTTTTTGCTGGTTTCGTGCGCGCCTGGAAAGAGAAAGGTGTGGATGTACTTTTTCGAGGAGCACCTCATCTGGTTGTTGCCTCAGCCCCAAAAGGAGGCCCTTCACCATTTCCTGATTGCGTTATAGCTCTTTCATATTTTGAGTTGTTTGTACAGTCGTTGGATATTGGAACAGTCTGGAACGGCTTAGCCAAATGGACGATCAATGACTTGGTCCCAGAACTGAGAAGCAGGCTTAACATCCCGGACGACCATCTAGTCGGCTATGTCATGACTTTTGGGAAACCGGCCGTCCACTATCAACGAACCATAGAAAAAGGAAGTGCGAACATGATTCGTTTCAACCCATAAATTGAAGGGCATGGGCGTGTTATTGATAGGGATATTTAGGCCACTCATTAATTCAAACAAAATGGTCCCCTAGAAGCGGAGGGTCTTTTCCTCTTTGTCAGTACCAATAAAAATCTCGCTTTTTGCAAAGATGAGTACCCCGTAGCAATGTAAGAATACAAATAAGACTAACCCACAAGATGATGGCCACATGGATTAATTTCGAGTGGCCATTTTCCTATAGGTCAGGGTTTCCAGCAACTTTTCAATTCTGCCTAATATCAGCAGCCGAAACAATGCAGGACGAAAAAAATTTCTCCTGCTTGACCTTACCAACTGACAATCTAAAATTTAAGAAATTATTATTGTGCAGCTTACTCAGAATTTCAAGTGGGGAAGAATGAATGGAACCCTCCGCTGACATAAGAAGTGGCTTTTCACTCTTCAGTAGTGTCGTTTTCCTTCGATTCCAGCCTCTTAGCAGGTTGACCGATTACCACCAGAATTAAATCCTAAGGAGAAAATCATGAACAGATCAAGACGCATACTTTTTGTCGCGCTCTATACTGCGTCATCAGCGCAGTGCTCTTAGTCGGTTGCGACAAAAAGAACGACCCCGTTTCAAGTGCCGATACAGGCCGACAAAAAGGCGGGCATTTCTGCGCCGAGCATTGCCGAGACCAAGGCGATTGCCGAAGAGGCGTTCATCTACGGCCTGCCGATTGTGGTGAACTACGCGGTGATGAATGAGTATCGTCGTTGACAAAAACTCGGGGCAATACAAGGCGCCGTTCAACACAATGTATAATGAAGCCGCGTCGTTCACCTACAAAGACACGGCCGTCGTCACACCCAACAGCGACACGCCGTATTCGATGATCTGGCTGGACCTGCGCGCAGAGCCGATGGTGATCTCGGTGCCGGCAGTGGCAAAAGAGCGCTACTACTCTGTGCAATTGATCGACGGCAATACCTACAACTATGGTTACATCGGCAGCCGTGCGACAGGCAACGAAGCCGGTCGACTATCTCGTGGTCGGCCCCGACTGGAAAGGCGAGACGCCCGCAGGTATCAAGAAGGTGTTTCAGATCAACGACGCCCTTCGCGCTGACTGTTTTCCGCACCCAGCTGTTCAACGCCGACGACATGCCGAACGTGGTGAAGGTACAGGCCGGATACAAAGTCGCAGCCGCTGTCCGCATTCCTCAAACAAGCCCGCGCCGCCGCCGCACCGAAGATCGACTTCCTACCGGCCACGACGCCAAGGGGTCAAGGATAACTTCTACGAGTATCTCGACGCTGCCCTCCAGTTTGTGCCCGTTGACGCCGGAGAACAAGGAGCATTCGCGCCAAACTCGCCAGTATCGGCATCGGCCCGGGCAAGACCTTTGAGTTCAAGGATCTCTCGCTGGAACACAAGGCCGCCGTCTTGCTGGCGATGAAGGAAGGCGACGACAAAGTAGACGAAGTATCTGAGCGACGGACTGAAAAACATCAACGGCTGGAAGATAGGTGCACTATTTGGTGACAGTGCTTTCTACAACGGTGATTGGCTGAAGCGTGCCGCCGCCGCCAAGGGCGGCATTTACGGCAACGATGCCATCGAGGCCATGTATCCGATGACCCGCACGGATGCTGACCGGTGAAACACTGGACGGCAGCAAGCACAACTACACGCTTACCTTCCCAGCCGGCCAACTGCCGCCGGTGAACGCTTTCTGGTCAGTGACGATGTACGACGGCAAGACGCAGCTGCTGATCGAGAATCCGATCAATCGTTACCTGATCAACTCGCCGATGTTGCCGGATATGAAGAAGAACGAAGACGGCTCGTTGACGCTCTACATCCAGAAAGATTCGCCGGGCAAGGACAAGGAGAGCAACTGGCTACCGGCGCCGGATGGTCCGATCTATATGGTCATGCGCCTCTATTGGCCGAAGACGGAAGCCCCTTCCATCCTTCCTGCAGGCGAAGGCAGCTGGAATCCGCCGGGCATCGTAAAGCTGAATTGACATCACTCCAGTTGAGCAATGCACAGACGACTCCCCTTGGAGGATCGTATGTAGTTCAACAACTATTCAAGATGAGAGGCCAAGTATCATGAATATGAAAACTATCACGACACTGCTCATGCTAGCAGCCAGTCTCACTTTTCCCGTTGTTGGGAATGCAAGCGATGTGACCCCTTCAGAAGCTCGTGCGATTGCCAAGGAGGCCTATATCTACGGCTTCCCGATGGTGGACAGCTACCGCATCGAATACGGCTACTTCGTTGATAAGAAGGACCCCGAATACAAGGGACCGTGGAATGAGATCCACAACACGGCTCGCGTTTACACTCCGGCGGACACGGCGATCCAGACGCCCAACTCAGACACGCCTTATTCCTTCTTGGGCATGGACCTGCGCGCCGAACCGCTCGTTCTCACCGTTCCGCCGATCGAAAAGGAGCGTTACTTCAGCATCCAGCTCATCGACGCCTACACCTTCAATTTCGCCTACATCGGCAGCCGCGCCACCGGTAACGGTGGCGGCAGCTATCTCATCGCCGGACCGAATTGGAAGGGCGAGAAACCGAGCGGTGTGAAGGATGTCATTCGCTCCGAGACCGAATTCGTCTTAGCCCTCTATCGCACCCAGTTGTTCAATCCGGACGACATCGCCAACGTCAAGACGATACAAGCCGGCTATAAAGCGCAGCCGCTCTCCGCGTTTCTCGGCACAGCCCGCACCCAAGGCCGCAACGGCCGTTGATTTCATCAAGCCGCTGACGCCTGAAGAAGAGAAGACCTCTCTGCAGTTCTTCAACATCCTGAACTTTGTTCTACAGTTCTGCCCGACGGTTCCGTCCGAGAATGCCCTTATGGAGCGTTTTGCCAAGATCGGCGTCGGCGCGGGCAAACCCTTTGACGAGAGCAAACTATCTCCTGAAATCAAGGCCGCCATCGAGCAGGGCATCGCCGACGGTTGGGTTGCTTTCGCCGGCCTGAAAAAAGATGTTGAATCAGGGAAGGTAACCTCGGGCGATGTGTTCGGGACGCGGGAATATCTCAAGAACAATTATCTCTACCGCATGGGCGCCGCCGTGCTCGGTATCTACGGCAATTCGAAGCAGGAGGCAATTTATCCGACGTATTACGTGGATGCGACAAAGCAGAAGCTGGACGGTGGCAACCGTTACACCTTGCGCTTTGCGCCGGGCCAATTGCCGCCTGTCAACGCGTTCTGGTCGCTGACGATGTATGAAGAGCCACAGAGCCTGCTTGTCGCCAACCCGATCAACCGCTATCTCATCAACTCACCGATGCTGCCGCAGCTCAAGAAGGATGCTGACGGTGGGCTGACGCTGATTGTCCAGAACCAATCCCCCGGCAAGGACAAGGAAGCCAATTGGCTGCCCGCACCAAAGGGGCCATTCTCCTTAATCATGCGTCTCTACTGGCCGAAAGCGGAAGCACTGGAAGGCAAGTGGAAAAAACCGGAGCTGCGGAAGGTGGCGCCGTAACGCAGCAACCGATCTCAGAACCCGTGCCGGCGGACGCAGGTAAATAACAGCCGCCGGGCATTGTGACGGTGAAGTGAACTGCCGAATTGACAGCTGCGAGGGCAGTTCAATTTTGATACAGCACTGTTCTACATCCGCATCAAATCGGACCGGATATTCCGCTACGCTCCATTACTAGCCGGTTATGCGGAGCATTTTTTCTACTAACCACAAAATGATGGCCACCTGGAGCAACTTCGGGTGGCCATTGTCTTGTAGGTCACAACTTGTGAGACGGAAACAGGCGTTTTGTTGATAGAGAGATTTAAGAAGTGAGCAATTGATGGTCTTCCATCAATATAGGATGTTAAGGTATCGGAATGAAGTCCAACCCTCATGAAAAAATAATCGACCATCACGAACAAGGGGTCGATGTTCCTTACGATCAGATTGAGCCTGAAACGTTGCGGAATATGATCCAGGAATTTGTGACCAGAGATGGAGCGGATTGGGGTGAACCCGGTGGCGCTTTGGAAGATAAGATTGCCCAGGTCATTAAGCTACTTAAAAACAAGCAAGTTAAAGTTGTCTTTGATCTGAACTCGAAGACTGCGAACATTGTCCCCTGTCAATAACTACTTTGCTTCATAGGAATATGACTGCCAAGAGGCTTACATAAAAAGGTGCTTCTTAAATGTCACGACTGCCGAGACAAAAACTGGGGTGTTATTGATAGAGATATTTCGGTCGACAAAATGATGGTCACTTGGATCAATTCTGAGTGGCCATTCTTATTTATAAAAAGTGTCATGACCCTGTATAAATTTAAAGGTGCAATTTTTTTTGGACTCAAACAGACAAAGCCTGACGAAAATGGTAAAGTATAAAAAAGGTAAACAAATAATCGTTTGCCTCCTGAATGTAATTACCCCGCAGACCTCCTCTCCCATCCTTTGGCTGCGGGGTTTTTTCTCAAATGTCACGACTGCAAGGACGGATTAAAGCCCGTAACTTGATTCTTAGTAAGTCACTATCACTCAGACACAAAACCCTTTGATCTTTGCATCGGGATTTTTTTTAGTTGATGCCCATTTAACCCTTGAAAATGCACCTGAAGCCGTTAGTGTTAAATTAACCTGTGTTTACAAAAGCAGGCCCTGCTGAATCGGCCCCTGGGGATTGGCTCCAGGGGTCGTTTCTTCTTTGTCACGACTGACAGGACGGATTAAAGGCGGGGACAGATTCTTAGACTGCTGGGCTTCTAGTAATCACCGGAGTTGCCACCGCTAATGTGTGAGGGCAAGTGAGGACGTGGGGCGTCCGAATTCAAGGTACACTGCATGGGTCAGTTTAGCGACTGTACGATGAATCTAAAACGCGTGCCGATGCTGTGCATCTTTACATTTCCGGTGTGTCCCAAAAATTGAGCAAGCAGGGGGGGGAGGCGAAGAATCGTACGATCACATCAAAGACTTATCCGTGGCGGCCTCCCGCAATTCATTCTCCTGCAAGTGCGGTACAATTTGCTTGGGTTGACCTGGTCGACTGATGCCAAGTATCTTTTAATCAGAACCAAGACTACATCATGGTGTCACTTGTGAGAAAAAATCCGCTACACCGTAGAACGATTTCTTCAAGCATGCCATGGGATCCCCTATCGTTAACAGGCTAATATCTCATGTTTATTAAAGACACACTCTTCATGTATTCGAAAAAGATTTTGTTGGTCGATGACGACATCCGTCAACTGGCTATCGCCGAGGACTGTTTCAGGCGTGAACAGGTCGAAATCATCACGGCCGAAGATGGGTTGCAAGCCGTGGCCGCGACCCGTAGGGAGAAGCCCGACCTGGTCTCGATGGATCTTTACATGCCGAATGGTGACGGCGATCTCGCCTGCAGGGAGATCAAGCAAGACCACCGCTTGAAGTTCACCCCCGTCGTCATGATGACGGAAGGTGCCACACCGGAAGACGTAGAGCGTTGTTTCGCGGCCGGTTGCGACGATGTCATCCATAAGCCGCTGACCAGGACCGCCTTGCTCGATGTCAGCAAAAGACTTGTCAAGTTCCCTGGGTGGTCGGGAAAGAGGGCGCCGATCAAGACTCCGGTCAAGCCGACCAGTGAGACACTTCGCTCCTCGGCGATGACCCTGGCCGACATTTCCGTTGGGGGGGTCTTCATGGAGACAGACGACCTGCTGCCGGTGGGAGCCGAATTGGACTTTCAGTTCCAGTTGAACCCTGAACGCCAGCTCTCCTGCAGGGGGAGGGTTGCCTGGGTCAAGGGGGGAGGGGAGCAGTGCAAGGCGGCCTCTGACTCGACAGGTATGGGTTTTGAATTTATCGATATCAAGAAGCTGGACATTCTTTCCATCCAGGCGTGGGTGGCCAGGAGCCTGTAAGATGCCGCAGGGAAGACCCTCCGTGACCCGCCCGTGCCGAACTGGTACAACCTCCCAATCCTCTAGCCACTTTAATTAACAGATGGATCTGTTGATGTCTATTTTGTCAGCGTCGCTGATGATGCATTGACAATCATCGACTACATTCATAGCTATGAAATTTTGGCCTGTCCGCTGGACCCTGTTTCGGAAGAGGACTGAAGATACTGACGGAAACTGTTGCCATCCCGAAAAAATCCTTCTCTCTTATGACCTTCCCCCCTCAAATCTGCCCAAGTTTAGTGGGGGAAGGTCACTAAGAATGATGATCTCTTGGATCTGTCCAGGGGGACATTTTCTTTCAAGCCAGGATTTGTGAAAATTTGGAAGGACGACAAACTAACGTCAATGATAATAGCGGGGTGATAAAGAATATTTCTTTTTTCTACATCAAATGATTGTAAGTATCTGAAATTATGAATTGATTGTGCTTGTAAGTAATTTCTGAGAACCTCTGTGATATATTTTAATCCAACAATAGGGTCAAACTTGCTGGTGGCGTGACGTATTCTATCAGGTCTTATTCTGCTGCTAATTTAGAGAAAGCATGCTGGCTAGCATCACCTTAGATGTGCCCGGTTGTTGGTGGGAACAGGTGATTTTTGAGAAATTATTCTCAAGTAAAAATCAGTGGAGGACCTTATGAGAGCTCTTACGGTGCTTTTAGGGTCGTTTGTCCTTCTGGTTGGGGGATGCGGTGGGGGTGGAAGTGACGGGCAACAGCCTGAGGCCGTTAATATCACTTCGGCCTTGAGGTGCTCTATTGGTATGGGAGGATTTGACCTTGGGATGGTCACCATCCCAGCAAATTGTGGAGTGGCAAGCATTGATGGCGACAGCTTCGAAACGGATCAAAGCTTTATCCACTTATCCGGTTCATCGTTTGGACCGGAGTCTGATAACTGTTCGAACCCACCTCTTATTGGTGTTCCAACTTGCATTCCAATTTTTCCCGGCAGTATCGTGCATTGGGAGAACCTGAGCAACGGTGCAAGCGGGTCAGGCTCAAGTGGCTACCACATAATTGGGTTTTGGGACCCTGATTGGTTCATTTTTTCAACGTATCCTGATGGTGCGGGCTGGAGCACTCGCAATGATTCATACCCTGCCGGTATCCCACTTGAAATGGGAGCCAACTCTATCCGAGTATCTGTAGATGATGCAGACAATAGCGGAATCGACGAGATCACCGTTGTTCGTGTAACTGATGTCACACCACCATCAATGTATAAAGTTGACCCTGAACCTGGCGGGACATACTACTTTCGTGTCCTGGTTTATTTTACTGAACAACTTGATCCTAGCGACGTTACAAACACGTTGCAAGTGGTTGATAGTAATGGGATTCCGACTCCTGGGGTGACCGAGTACGATCCTCTCAAGCTCACCTTGGTATGGCGGCCGGCAGCACCTCTGAGCCGTGGTGCTTCCTACACTGTGCGGCTATCAGACATCGCAGACTTGGCCGGAAACACGATGATCAATCCTTACAAGTGGTCGTTTACAGTGTACTGAAAAGCGAGACTCATTAATTTAGTCCCTTGTAAAGGAGATTCGGATGAAGATACCCTCCGCATTGTCGCTTGTCGTGGCTTCGGTCCTTACTACGGGTTGTGCAGGTGCTCCGAAGAGTCCTCAACAGTCTGATCTAAGCCGTGCAGCGGTCATCACAGAAGATTGTCAATTGGACTTCAGTCGTGCGAGGGCTATTGCGGGAGACAATGATACGGTTGTAATGGTTGATGGTTATTCTGGAGCAGTCGCCGGAGGCGTCAAAGGCGCCGGGATAGGCTTATTCGGCGGCACACTGACGTGTGCCGCGACAGGGTTTTTGTTTGCACCGTGCATGGGGATTCTCGTGCCCATAACGACCGCGTCCGGTGCCATGGGCGGTGCCGCGGGCGGCGCGTTAAACTCCGAAAGCGCCGATGACATGGCTGCGAAACGCGGCATGCTGACGGAAGCGCTCAACGCACTGGTTGCCAACCAACGCCTTGTCTCCCTGGTTGAGCAGAAGATGCTTGGGGCCGAAGCCGTCGAATCGCCAGCAATGGAGAAGACACAAACTACCACAGTGCCAGAGTGGACACTACGGACCGCGCTGACCGAACTTGCTACCGTGGGTTCTGGCCCTGATACACGCTATTTACTTCAAGCTTCAGCAACTCTCGAAGTGGTGCGCGCCGGCGAAGGGAGTCCTTGCTTCGTCAAGAACTACCGGGCACTAAGTCCGGTGAAGATGTCGACAACAGCATGGCGAGCCAACCACAATGTACTGGCACGCACAACTCTTGACGACTTATTAGCAAAGCTTGCAACTGATATGTTGAATGACTTGTCGCCAATTCAACTGAGTCCGGATAAGACCCTCGTAGATTACATGGTGTTAGAAAAACCTACAGATGCAGACTCTGTGACAAAACAAATCTCTGTTATTAGCAGCGAAGAAAAACAGGATTCAAATTCTGCTGCGAAAGAATCCGATAGCGACAGTCCCTCTCATCTGTTCGATCCAACGACGGGAACGAATTGGGTCGTTGTTGATTCATCTCCTGTTGATTTAAGCACTGCAAACAACATTTGCAAAACACTTGATACAGGGGACAAGAGAAAATATAGGGTCCCATCTCTTCGTGAATTTGAAGAATTATGGGAGAGATATAAAAATGATCAAAGCATTAGTATCTTTAAGCGAAGAGAATATAGTGCTGAGAGTAAGGATGAAAGCCCCAGACTTCCGCCTGGCTATACAAAAACATTTTCCTTCGCGAGTGGAAATTCAGGTCAACTATATGCTGCATATTTAACTTGCGTAAGAGATTAGTTAATATTCTGCAAGTTCTCATAAATCAGGGTCAGTAAGAATTTCAAATTGCAACCATTTTCAATCGGACCTAACAGTGCAGCAGGATTTACAATAAATCCTCTCCTTTGACCTCAGGCTATGAACGGTTATAGTTGATATGAGCTGATTTGTGTAAGCATCTCGGATTCTTGAAGGTCGACAAAATACTATCGTAGGCATCCGCAGAATAGGGGTGCTTTTTTTACCTTCAGATAAGATCAGCTTGAACAATGACCAGTGTTAACTTGCCAATAGCCAAATAAGACATCGTGTAGTCTACCTCTAAGTCTAGACCGGGTTAGTCTTAGCTCCGCCAGGGATTCACAAGAGGATTACCTCATGCTTAGATTCAGACAAATCTTGAGCAATCTGCGATCGAGCTTTTGGTTTGTGCCTTTGTTGATTGTCATAGTCGATGTTGTCCTTGCGGTTGCTTTGATCGAAGCGGACTCCGCCGGGAGCGACCGTTGGCTGGCACAGTGGCCACGCCTTTTCGGAGTCGGTGCGGAAGGCTCGCGTCAAATGTTATCTACGCTGGCGGGGTCGATGATGACCGTTTTGGGTGTCACCTTTTCAATGACCCTGGTGGCGTTGACGCTGGCTTCGAGTCAATACACATCACGAATCCTGCGTATCTTCATGCGCAGCAAGATCACACAGATCACGCTCGGGTTCTTTGCGGGCACCTACGCTTATTGCCTGATCGTATTGCGTACCATTCGCAGTATCGGCGCAGTCGAGTTCATCCCGGGACTGGCGGTGTTCTTCGGTTTTGTTCTTGCACTCGGTAGCGTTGGTATCCTGATTTTCTTTATTCATCACATTGCTTCTTCGATTCAAGCCTCTAGCCTCATTGCTTCGGTCGCTCAGGAAACCTGCTCGGCCATCGATCGACTTTTCCCGGGTGAAAAGGAACAGGGAGCAAAGGGAAAAGAGGAGGATGAGGAGGAGCTCCTCCGCCTCCTGAATGAAAAGACCTGGTGTGCAGTGCCGGCAGAGGAGAGCGGTTACATCCAGAGCGTGGATAGCGAAGCCCTTCTGCGCTTGGCTTGGGAGAAAAAGGCCCTCTTGCGGATGGAGCGCGGCATCGGCGATTTCGTTGTCCAGAAGACTGCGTTGGCCTCACTTGCTTTGGAAGAAGTTCCGGATAAAGAGACGATCGCCGCCATTAATGCGGCATACAGCATCAGCATTTATCGTACGATTGATCAGGATCCGGCTTTTGGCGTCAGGCAGATTGAGGATATTGCGCTGAAAGCACTCTCGCCTGGTGTCAATGACACCTCGACGGCTGTGATGTGCGTAGATCACTTGACGGCAATCCTGGCGCATTTAGTTGGTCGGCAGCTCCCTCCCCCGCGCCTCAGCAAAGATGGCGAACTGAGGGTGATCACAATCGTCCCTACTTTTGAAAGTCTATTGGCCGATTCATTCGACCAAATTCGCAGAAGCGCGGCAGGCAATGTCGCGATCATGGCACGCATACTTAGTGCTCTCGATAACATCGCCAGCCTGACTGATAGCCCCCACCACAGGGAGGCGCTTCGTGAGCAAGCGCAATGGATTGCCGAATTGGCCGAGCGCACCATCGAATCGGCACATGATCGCGCGCATATCAAAAGGCGGTTCATGCACCTGCGTGAAATACTCCAACCCTTACCTGCTTCGGGTTTCTCATAAGTCACCATTTATAAAACACGAAAGCCCTCAATCTCCAGATCGAGGGCTTTTCTTACAAGTCACGACTGCTAGGACGGATTAACGCAGGCCCTTCATTCTTAGATTTCAGGGTTTCCAGTAAGTTCATATTCCAGTTCGTTTCAGACCCTCCAAACAATGTAGGAGGATTAATTAGACAATTTATCCAGCCTGAAAACACCCCAATTTTTATCGACTGCAAATAAACCCGTTTACTATTTCACTGAAAATTATCGGATAAATCGAAAGATACAGGACACAACGCGATGAAATGTTTTAAGTGTTAATTAAATTGTGAGGGAGTTGTATGAATCTTCTGAAATATAAAAAAATAAACATCTATAACCCACAATTCTTTTGACATTTAAAAGTTTTGTTTTTAAAAATAAATTATCCCTAACTATATAACTCGAAAAAAGCCAAACCAACCGTGAGGTTGGGACGGAAAGTCACGGGTCCTACTATTTTGATGGATTTAGGATAGCCGGTCTGCCGAAGAAGAGTTGAACTCTTCTTTACTGTAGACTCGGCTTTTTTGCCGTTCATGGTGCTAGATAATCTGTTTTGAAAATCTAGTTTATTTTCTATTTGTCTCAATGGAGGTGTTTGTGAGGTTTCGAAAACTATTCCTTTTCAGTGCATTGCTCCTGATGGTTAATCCTCTATTAGCCGCTGCCAACGATCCTGTTCAAACTCTTGTAAATAAACCTCAAAAAGAAAATTACAGCATTGGGTATCAAGTTGGTCTCGGTATGAAGAATGACGGGGTTGCGGTGGAATTCAACTCATTCGTACAGGGGTTGCGCGATGCGACCAACGGATCAGAACCTCTTCTGAGTCGGGATGAGATGAAAGACCTGATCTTGACTCTCAAAAAAAACGCCCGAGAGACACAGATGAGAAAGTACCAGGAAATGATTGTCAGAAACGCCGAGGAGTCGAAAAAATTCCTGGAAGAAAATAGGTTGAAAGAGGGCGTGAAGACAACCGAGAGTGGACTACAGTACAAAATATTGAGAGTAGGAGACGGCCCCTCTCCAAGTCCGGAGGATTTTGTCAGAGTTCACTATCAGGGCAAGTTCCTTGATGGCAAGGAGTTCGACAGTTCCTATGCCAAAGGCGAACCGCAGACGTTCCAAACTGATGGTGTGATCAAAGGTTGGACCGAAGCGTTGCAGATGATGAAGGTGAACTCGAAGTGGCAACTTTTTGTCCCGCCGGATCTTGCTTATGGAAGAACGGGCCTTGATCCTAAAATTCCACCTAACGCGGCCCTGGTATTTGAGATCGAACTCCTCTCTATTGAAAAAGGACAGTAGGAACATAACGGGTCGTAGTTTATGGCCAAAATCAAACGAATAATTTTGCATTTTATGGTTTTCAAATGACCAATAATCGATTCACACATCAGTAGTCAATGCATCTTTATGCCGAGATTGACAGGATGTCTGCTCCCTTAGACGAGTGTTCAGCTGTCGTAAAAAGCGACAAGTAAATATAAATTTAATAAGGAACGTTTATTTTTTCGCATGCAATTGCAAGAGTATTTTACTGATGATCTTACAAACTGATGTAATTACATAGACTTATGATTTTTTTCTCTTTGGCATTTTTTTTGAAAATAAAAATTTATAAATATAAGAAATTCAAATGTAACTGAAAAAGTCAGGATTGAATATAAGACTCATAATCTACTTTAACAACACGAATCCATGACCACTTCAATGGATTCGCAGTGTAATTAACTCGTGACGAGCGAGTTTGAGTTTAGAGAATTTTTTCGATGTCCTCATTCAGGGTAAGGACATTCGCCACAGAGGAGAAGAGGAGAAGATAAAGGAGGAGGAAATGAAAACGAGAAAAGTTTTATCAATGTTAGGCGTGACTTTGCTCCTGTTCGGAGCCAATATCGCCGTCACTCAAGCCGCACAGGTTTTGCTGCCTGGAACGCTTATTCCAAAATTCGTTGACCCGTTGCCCGAGGCGGGGGCGATTTCGGTCGTGGACGCAACGTCTACAGGTACACCGTCCTATACTATCCACATGAGGGAATTCCAGTCACAAATATTGCCCAGCACAGGCGTTCCACCAACGATTCCTCCCAACACGCCGTCGTGGGTCTGGGGCTATCTAACGGATGCTGATGTGGCGGCAGGCGGTGTCCGTCCCAGTTATCTTGGCCCCGTGGTCGTAGCGGAACGAGGAGTTCCGGTATCACCTACGTATCTGAATGAATTGCCCGTTCCTGCAGGTAATGTGCAGAATCTTTTACCCATCGACATGACACTCGATTGGGCGAACCCTGGTGGTTTGAACTGCCTGCCGGACACTTTTGGGAATTATACCAATCCGGCGTGCGGCGTATTACCCTATTCGGGATTGATACCAGACTCAGTCCACATTCACGGTGGTGAAGTGGAGCCGGCCTATGACGGTGGGCCGGACGCATGGTTTACGCAACCCAATCAACTCGGCAGTACCACCGGCATCGGTTATTTGAGCAACACTTACCAGTATCCAAATGGACAAGAGGAAGCGACCATCTGGTTTCATCCCCATGGGTTCGGCATCACGCGGCTGAATGTTTTTGCAGGCCTGGCAGGTGTTTATCCTATCATTGATCCAGCCAATCCGCCGCTAGCCGCAATGCCAGCATTTCCACAGCATGATATTCCGCTCATCATCCAGGATCGAAGCTTTGATACGACCGGCCAGATTTTTTACAATCTGGCATCGAATCCGCAGCCCAACCCGACGGTCCATCCCTTCTGGATACCCGAGTTTATCGGCGATGCCATCGTTGTGAACGGCAAAACCTGGCCTTACCTGAATGTCGAGCCGCGGCAATACCGCTTCCGTCTCCTGAACGGCTCCAACGCCCGGTTCTACGACCTGACGTTGCTTCAGAATAAGCCGAACAATCTAAAGCCCACTAAAGTGAAGCAACAGTTGCAACTGCCTTTTATTGCCATTGCGACGGATGACGGTTATCTCGTTAATGCTGTCTCAACACCCAACGTCATTATCGCTCCTGGAGAGCGGTATGAGGTCATCGTCGACTTCTCGGCACTTCCCGTTGGTACGAGTGTGGTGATGATGAACTCGGCGCGGACTCCATTCCCTGGTGGCGGCGCACCTATTAAAGGTGTCACCGATACAGTCATGCAGTTCAGGGTGGTGGCCAATACCTCCGGGCTTCCCACTGTCCCGCCAATTGTTGCCGGGACGCCAATCAGGCCGACACCTCTCCATCCGATTCTTAACAATCATGTTGCTCCTGCGCTTCCCCCGGCAGCACCGGCTGGGAATATTGTGCGTCAGCTGACCTTGAACGAGGTGATCGGTGCTGGCGGTCCCGCTTGAGTTGGTTGTGAACAACTCGAAATACAATCTCAACAAAGCGCCTGATACAGGAGCCCCTTGTACAGGTAATACTGTCTGCCGCGAAACCGAACTGCCTGCGGTAGGAGACACGGAGATTTGGGAGATTATCAACATTACTGCCGACGCGCACCCGATGCATACCCACCTTACAAGTTTCCAGCTTCTGGACCGCACACCATTTAAAAAAGCGGCGAACTGGATTGCTCAATACGATACTCTCCTTTTGGCTAACGGCGTACTCCCTGGGGAAGGACCCCCAAACACGTACAGCGTAAGGAATGCCGATGGCGCCATTGGTGGCAACCCGCCGGTCAATGCACTTCTTGATTTAACAAAACGTACGGGACCGCTGCCTTACGAAATGGGTTGGAAGGATACCGTCATCACCTATCCGGGTGAGGTGACGAGGATCGTCGTTAGGTGGGCTCCACAAGATGCCCCAGTGGCAGGAACGGCTTGTACTGGAACAGCGCCTTTTGCTACTCCTTGTGTCCCGGCTGCTGGGGACAATCTCTATCCGTTCGATCCGACTGCGCTCATCAATGGTGTCGGTTATGTCTGGCATTGCCACATTCTCGATCACGAAGATAACGAGATGATGCGCACCTATACGGTGAATTCGCAAAGACAAGCGATATTCTAAATGCAGGAATGAGTAGCTATAATAACGAGGGGGCTTTTGGGCCCCCTCGTTACCGTGAGCTCTTTGAAAAGAGATCACGCAATGGAATGTTATGAAAAAATTCATTGGCGCAATTCTCCTCCTCATCATTGTTGTTGTCTCGTTCTGGGCGGGTGGCCGTTTCAGCTTAGGGACGTCTTCCGGCCCCGATGACCAGGGGCAGCGTAAAATCCTCTATTATGTCGACCCGATGACTCCAGGGTTCAGATCGGATTCCCCTGGCATAGCTCCCTGCGGCATGCCCTTGGAGCCTGTCTATGCGGACGCTGATGACGATATTAACAGCGCCTCCATGTCAATGTCTCTTGGTGCCGTCAAGGTCAGCCCGGAGCGTCAACAACTTATCGGCGTTAAAGTTGCCACCGTAGAAACGCAACCGCTGACTTATGGCCTCCGCCTCTACGGCAAAGTGGTCCCCGACGAAACACGGGTTTTTCGGGTCAATGCTTCGACTGACAGCTGGATCAGATCGCTGTCCGACGTCACCACGGGGAGTTTTGTTAATAAAGGGCAAATTCTTGCCGAGGCCCTTGCGCCCGCTTACTACAATGCCCAGGTCACCTATCTGATCACTCTGGACAATATAGATCGTATTCAACAGCAGCTCGGGGGAGAAACCCGCCACCAGCAGGGGGACCTGGCTAACAACCAAATCCGCGTTGCAGTTCAGGCTCTCCAGAACCTCGGGATCACTGATGCACAGGTCGAGGAACTCGCCAACACACGGGAAGCACGGCCCTATCTGCAAGTGAGGGCACCGACCAAAGGGTTCGTCCTGAACCGCAATGTCACACTGAACCAGTGGTTCAAAGCGGCGGAAGAATTCTACACCATCGCCGATCTCAGTAAAGTTTGGATTTATGCGGATGTCTATGAGAACGAGGCAAGGTATCTACAGCCAGGCATGACGGTGAAAGTCAAGCATACCCAGTTCGGTAAGACATTCGACGCCAAGGTCAGCAAGGTGCTTCCGTTATTCGATGCTGTTTCCAAGACATTGAAAGTACGGCTTGATGTGGACAACCCACAATATGACCTCAGGCCGGACATGTTTGTTGATGTCGAAATCCCCATCAACATGCCGCCGGCCATGTATGTTTCTGCGGACGCGGTCATTGACTCCGGGATGAAGACCACCGTCTATGTCGCCATAGGCGATGGCGTTCTGGAACCCAGAGAGGTTGAAACAGGCTGGAAGTTGGGCCGTTGGGTTGAGATCACCAGCGGTCTCATGCCAGGAGATAATATCGTCGTTTCAGGGAACTTTCTCATCGACTCTGAGAGCAGAATGAAAACTGCCGCTTCCGGCATGACTGTCAAACTGACTAAAGACCTTGTCTGTGGCATGAACGTTTCAGAGCAGGCCGCGACAGAGTCAGGACGATTTGTTGAACACGCGGGACGAATCTACTATTTTTGCTCCCCGGCCTGCAAAGTGAAATTCCTTACAGACCTCAAGACATTTGTGGGTTCGGTCGACTCAGAGACGAAAAGCCAAAACCTCGAGACCATCAGTAACCTGATCCTGGATCCTGTCTGCGGCATGGCTGTCGACGAATTAAAATCTGAGTATTCAGGGTGGTTTTTCAAACTCGACGAAGAGACCTACCATTTCTGCTCCCAACAATGCATGGGGCATTTCATGAAAAATCCTGGTAAATATACCGGGCAAAAACGTTCGGCCAAGAAGTCTCCGGCTGATACAGACCAACCACAAAAAGCGCAACCGGACCCAACGGTTTCAGCGACGCCCAAACAAGTCACCCAGAAATCGGATCATGGTGACGCCGACCAGCACAAAATGACAAAGGATGCTGTTGTTGAAAAGTCTCACACCACCCCAGGCGTTATCGACTGGAACGGTCCTGAGTCAGAACAAAACAGCAGTAAACCCAAAGACTGGAGCGGTTGGGGGAACTTTCCCGGAGCCAAGTATCTTGGCCAAAAACAGAAGAAAGATGCAAAAAAACCTTCCCGTGTCTCCGACACATTAGACAGCAATCGAGAGCCGCACGACATGGAGGGCAGGCAAGGCAATGATTGATCGCGTCATTGACTTTTCAGTCAAAAACAAGCCGATCATCTTTATCCTTGTTGCCGTTGCCTGCATCTGGGGTTGGTGGTCGATGCAACGTGTTTCGCTTGATGCCATCCCCGACCTGAGCGAGACTCAGGTCATTATCTATTCACGCTGGGACCAAAGTCCGGACATCATTGAAGACCAGGTCACCTATCCGATCGTGACCTCATTGCTCGGTGCGCCGCGTGTCAAGGCCGTCAGGGGGTTTTCAGATTTTGGCTACTCGTTTGTCTACGTTATTTTCGAGGACGATACTGACATCTATTGGGCGCGTTCACGAACGCTTGAATATCTTTCAACAGTTATTCCACGTTTGCCTCAGGGCGTTCAGACCGAATTGGGTCCTGACGCGACCGGCCTCGGCTGGATTTATCAATATGCTCTAGTGGACGAAACGGGATCCTCTAGTCTTGCGGAACTCCGTTCTTTGCAGGATTGGTATCTACGCTACTATCTCAAGGCCCTCCCGGGTGTCGCCGAGGTGGCAACTGTCGGTGGTTTCGTACAACAGTACCAGGTGAACGTAGATCCGAACCGCCTTCAAGCTTACAACATCTCTATCGATCGAGTCGTCGAAGCCGTGAAGTCTGGAAACGTGGAGGTGGGTGGACGGCTGATCGAGTTCGGTGGCACGGAATATATGGTGCGGGGCAGGGGGTATGCAACCTCGCTAGATGACTTCAGCAACATTGTTCTTTCAGCAAGCAAGGACGGTTCTCCCATCTGTATCAAAGACATTGGACAGGTGACTTTGGGGCCAGACTATCGCAGGGGAGTTGCCGATCTGGATGGCACCGGGGACGTCGTTTCGGGAATTATTGTCATGAGGCAGGGGCAGAATGCCCTGAACGTGATCGATAACGTCAAGAGAAGGATCGAAGAACTCACCCCTGGGCTTCCAGAGGGAGTCAAGGTGGTCACTGTTTATGACCGGTCCGATCTCATCAAAAATGCTATTGGCACACTGAAATCGACGTTGTTTGAGATCATCCTGACGGTTTCAATTGTCATTTTTATCTTTCTTGGGCATGCCCCCAGTGCATTCATTCCGATTATCACTATTCCCGTTGCTGTCCTAATCTCATTTATTCCCTTCAGGGCAATGGGGTTGACAGCGAATATTATGTCGCTTGGCGGGATTGCCATTGCCATCGGAGCGATGGTCGATGCGGCCATTGTCGTCGTTGAGCAAACGCACAAGCGACTTGAGGGGTGGCAACAGGAGGGAGGGCGCGGCGACAACCGTGATGTGATTGTAGACGCCATAAAACAGGTCGCCGCTCCAAGCTTTTTTGCCCTGCTAGTGATTGCCGTTGCGTTTTTGCCAGTGCTAACTCTTGAGGCACAAGAGGGGCGACTCTTCAAGCCTCTCGCTTACACCAAGACGCTTGTCATGGTTGTCGCAGCTTTTCTGGCAATAACTCTTGATCCGGCCCTTAGGCTATTTTTGACAAACTTTAAAAAATTCAATTTTAAGCCTCTCTGGCTGAGCCGGGCAACGACTTCCTTGTTCGTGGGAACTATTCGCTCTGAGGACAGGCACCCGATCAGCAGTCGCCTGATTAGACTGTATGAACCTCTCGCCAAGTGGTCGCTCGGGCACAAGCGGTTCGTTATTGGGATTACTCTTGTGTTGATATTAGCCACGATCCCTGTGTTTAACAAACTCGGTTCAGAATTCATGCCCCCACTGGATGAGGGCTCGCTCTTCTTCATGCCGACCACAATGCCTGGAATCTCAATCACGGAAGCACAAAAACTACTTCAAGTGACCGACAGGATTGTCAAGCAGTTTCCAGAGGTCGAGAGAGTTCTAGGAAAAGCTGGCCGAGCCGATACCTCGACCGACCCTGCGCCGCTGTCGATGTTAGAAACAGTGATTCTCCTGAAGCCGCAATCGGAGTGGCGAAAAGTCGATACATGGTATTCCTCCTGGGCACCCGGATGGCTCAAAACAGTATTACGCCCGTTTAAACCGGACACCCTTTCGCGTCAAGAGCTCGTGAGCCAGCTAAATGATGCTTTAAGGATACCGGGGTTGTCGAACGCCTGGACCATGCCTATAAAAGCCCGTATTGATATGCTCACCACCGGCGTGAGGACTCCCGTGGGAATCAAGATATCAGGGGACAACCTCAGCGAGATCGAAAAGATCGGGACACAGGTCGAAGAAAAGCTCCTAGCCGTTGAGGGAACCCGAAGCGCTTTCGCAGAGCGTACAAGTGGCGGTTACTTCATAGATGTCAAATGGAAAAGAGAAGAACTCGCACGATATGGCCTAAGTATTGAAGAGGCGCAGGGGGTGGTTCTGAATGCAATCGGAGGTGCAAACGTTACCACAACAGTGCAGGGGAGAGAACGTTATCCCGTAAATGTGCGCTACCTGCCCGATTTCAGATCAGATTTTGGGTCTTTGGGCCGTTTGCTTGTTCCTGCCTTGGAAGGAGAGCGACAAATCGCTTTAAATCAGCTTGCAGATATTGAGACAGTCAGTGAACCGGCCATGATTCGTGATGAAGGTGGTTTGCTCACCGGCTATGTCTATGTTGATGTTGGCGACAGGGACCCGGGTAGCTATGTTGCTGAAGCAGCAGAATTATTGAAAAACACGATCCAACTCCCCGTTGGCTACTCGATGGTCTGGACTGGGCAGTATGAGGCCATGAAGAGAGTCAGGGAACGATTGTTCTTGGTCATTCCGCTGACTCTTTTTCTGATTTTTCTGCTTCTTTACATGAACACCAAATCTCTTGCCAAAACTGCCATTGTGGCTCTTGCGGTTCCCTTTTCAGCGATCGGAGCTGTCTGGTTCGTTTACCTGCTGGGCTACAATATGAGTATAGCCGTTTGGGTCGGGCTCATTGCTTTGCTAGGTGTCGATGCGGAAACGGGAGTTTTCATGCTTCTTTATCTTGACCTTGCCTATGATAAAGCAAAAAAAGAAGGGCGGCTGCGTAACCTCCCTGAGTTGCGACAGGCCATTCTTGAGGGTGCTGTCAAGCGTCTCAGGCCAAAGTTTATGACTGTTGCCACAATGGCTTTAGGACTTGTTCCCATCATGTGGTCAACGGGTGCTGGGTCAGATATAATGAAAAGAATTGCCGCACCGATGATTGGCGGAATCTTTACTTCGTTTCTCTTGGAATTGTTGGTTTACCCAGTCATTTATGAAATTTGGAAATGGAATTTTGAGATCAAAGGTTCATTGGCTTTCCAGGAGGCTAAGACGTTGGATTCACAACCGCAAATTAGTTGATCATATATATTAGGGCAGTTTTGAGGCGGCCGAAAAGAAAGTTAATCTGCGAGAAAGGACATTGTCATGAGGAAAAATGTAGCGATACTATGTTTATTTACGGTATTTTTCATTGGTTGCGGCTTTGGAGGAAATAACGCCCTGTCAGCGCAGACCAGTCAAGCCCCTTCTGTGAAAAGCATGAACATTACAGGCGAAATCGCATTAATGAATCAAGGGTACATCATCCGGGGAAAAGCTCCAGTAGAGATATTCACGATCCTCAATCCGAATCCAGATATTTTGGATAAAATCATAGCGAAAGGGAAGGATGTCAGTGTTTTGGTTCGGATTGTTTCTGGAGACAATGTCGAAATAGAGCAGATCGACGGTAATGACTACCCTCGTTGAATTCTGTTCCTAAAGCGATCATTTTGTATCTTTTTGCCGAATGGTTCTCTCGACATGGAGAGATCTGCTGTGATTGAATCACAGTAATGGTCTAGTAATTCACGACTGGTGTGATAAACGGCTTATTATTGATTTGCGTATTTTATAGCTCTTGAAAAGCATCTAAAGAAGTTAGTGTTAAATTAAACTGTGTTATTTTAAACAGACCTTCTTGAAGCGGCCCCTAGGGTCTGTCTCAAGGAGTCATATCTGTTAGTTCGTATAAGTCACTACCTATAAGATAAAAAATGGCCTACCCTGTATAGGATAGGCCATATCTCAATCATCATTCAGAATATGATTCTGTTAATTAATCTACTTTTTTGAGTGGCATGCCACACTTGCAATTCCCAGTTTGGTCAGAGACGGTATTGCAGACACATGAACCACCACAATTACAGAAATGGACTCCTGTCCCGGCCAGTTTGACGCGTTTTACATCATTTCCACAGGCACATTTGGACGGATCATCCTTACTCAACTCGCATTTACATCCCTCAGCACACTGGCAGAGGATTGCTTCATCCCCTTCAATCTTAATAACATGGCCCCATTTCAACGGGACCCCACAGGCACATTTACCGGGTTGTGTACTAACTGAATTGCATTTGCACTCAGGCCCGCAATTACAGGTATACAAAACATCTTGACGATCGTTTGGTGGTGTCGCCGATTGAGCCGTCACATATCCAACACACAAAACGGACAAACTAAGACCAATCAGAAGGGACTTGATAAGTTTCATTGTTCTCTCCTTTTTGTTTGAGCGGTTAGAGCGATTTAGCGACATAAATTAATCCATATGATGGAATATGTCAATATAAGTTGGCACAACACTACATTAGATAGGAGTTATATGAAAAACTAAGAGACATAAGGCACAGTATTGTAGTTCATGAGTTTATGCACATAGCCCACAGGTTATCGAAGCATGTGCAACATCAAACTACTCTATTCTCAG
>CAWGTV010000002.1:0-135291 GCA_963825615.1 uncultured delta proteobacterium | reverse complement strand
TCGTAATCAGTAGGTCGTCGGTTCAAATCCGATGGGCGGCTCCAGAACATAAAGAAGGTCGCGGCATGAGCTGCGACCTTCTTTATTGTAACTCGTCATTTAGCCATTTATTCATCCGGTTCTAACCACCTCAACCAGATAACCGTCAGGGTCGGCGATAAAATAGAATCTTGCCCCCTGTCCCGGTAAGCCTTTGAGAGGCTTTGGAGAGAGTCCCATCTCTACATGCTTTTGATGCGACGCCTCAAGGTCAGCGACACGGACTGCCAAATGTGAATAACCGTTGCCCAACTCATAAGGCACGGCCTGATCGTGATTCCAGGTCAGTTCGAGTTCAAAATCGCTACCTGCTGATTTGAGATAACTGAGGGTGAACTTGTGTTCGGGGTACTCCTTGCGGCGCACCACTTCAAAGCCAAGGGCGGCCTGATAGAATTGCTCTGATTGCTCCAGGTTCATGACCCGGATGCAGGAATGAATCATCTGGTAAGTCATGGCGTCTCCTTGTCCTTATCTTTTTTTCTCCCCAGGACAAACGGGTGCGCCTGGCGGCTGACGATATAATCAGCAAAGACCTTGATCCACAGCGTCGAGCCGGCAACCGCACTCCAAGTCTCATATTCATTCAAACCGGCAAGACTGATCCCCGTCAGAATCCAGATAGGCACACTTATAAGAATCAGAAAGCCGACGGTACCGGCCGCAAGGTTGATGATCCCGGTCACCGGGGCCCATTTTTTGGCATTGGGGGGTGCCTCACCGCGCTTCAGAGCGACCTCGGAATAATCGTGCTTGAGGAAAATCCGCCAGGCGCGTCGTAGCCATATAAAGGTCATGGGAATAATGGCCAGGAACAACAGCAATCGAATCGCGTTACTAATATCGAACATGCAATACTCCCGCAGGCCCCGAATAAATCCGGGCCAAGATAAAGTCGTAACATCTTGTACCCGAGGATGACGGGGCAGGCAACAAAAACTTGTAAAAAAACCCCGCCAGACTGGCTGGCGGGGTGAGATGATCAGGCAAAAGCCGAATCAGCAATTGCACTGAAATTAGTGAGCGTGGGTACCATCCACAGCCTTGGCACCGCGCGGGATACGCACGCTTTCCACCAGGTGCTGGATATGCTCGGGGCATTCCGGGGTCACTTTGCTGACCACGTAGGCCACGGCGAAGTTCACCAGGGCGCCGATGGTGCCGATCGCGTTCGGCTCGATGCCCAAGATGAAGTTCGGACCACCGAACATTGCATTATACTCGGTCCCCTTGACATAGAAGATCCCGGTGTGGGCAAAAACGTAGAACATCGTGAAACCGATACCACAGATCATACCGGCGATCGCGCCTTCCTTGTTCATCTTCTTGTTGAAGATACCCATCATCAGGGCCGGGAAGATCGAGCTGGCGGCCAGACCGAAGGCGATGGCCACGGTGCCGGCGGCGAAGCCCGGAGGGTTGAGGCCGAGCCAACCGGCGACGACGATCGAACAGGCCATGGCGATCTTGCCGGCCAACAGTTCGCCCTTCTCGGAGAGGTCGGGCATCCACATGTCCTTGAGCAGGTCATGGGAGATCGCCGAGGAGATCGCCAGCAACAGACCGGCAGCTGTCGAGAGCGCGGCAGCCAGACCACCGGCAGCCACCAGGGCGATAACCCAGTTGGGCAGCAGAGCGATTTCCGGATTGGCAAGAACGATGATGTCAGCATTGACGGTCAGTTCGTTGCCTGCCCAGCCTGCGGCTGCGGCCTTGGCGTTAAACTCTTCGGACTTGGACTTGTCATTGTAGTACTGAATACGGCCGTCGTTGTTCTTGTCAGCAAACTTCAACAGACCGGTGACTTCCCAGCGCTTCATCCAGTCGGGACGCTCGTCGTACTTGAGCTGGGCATCCGGAGCGAAGATGTCGGTGCTGGTCATGATGGACGGGTTGAGGGTCTTGAGCAGGTTCATCTTCGCCATGGCAGCAACCGCCGGAGCGGTGGTGTAGAGGATGGCGATGAAGACCAGCGCCCAACCGGCCGAGGAACGGGCGTCCTTGACCTTGGGCACGGTGAAGAAGCGGATGATGACGTGGGGCAGACCGGCAGTACCGATCATCAGCGACACGGTGTAGACGAACATGTTCAGGGTGCTGATGCGGGTGCTGGTGGTGTACTGCGGGAAGCCGAGCTCGGTGACGATCAGGTCGAGCTTGGAGAGCAGGCTGACGCTGCTGCCGGCCATGTCGGAACCGAGGCCGAGCTGCGGGAGCGGGTTGCCGGTCAGCTGCAGCGAGATGAAGATCGCCGGGATGGTGTAGGCGAAGATCAGAACGCAGTACTGGGCGACCTGGGTGTAGGTGATCCCCTTCATGCCGCCGAACACCGCGTAAATGAAGACGATACCCATGCCGACGAAGATCCCGGTGGCGTTGGAGACGCCGAGGAAGCGCGAGAAGGCCACGCCGACGCCGGTCATCTGGCCGATGATGTAGGTCACCGAGGCAACGATCAGGCAGACGACCGCCACGGAGCTGGCGCCCTTGGAGTAGTAGCGGTCACCGACGAACTGCGGCACGGTGTACTTGCCGAACTTGCGCAGGTACGGTGCCAGCAGCATGGCCAGGAGGACGTAGCCGCCGGTCCAGCCCATCAGGAACAGCGCGCCGCCGTAGCCCATGTTGGAGATCAGGCCGGCCATGGAGATGAACGAGGCCGCGGACATCCAGTCGGCGCCGGTCGCCATCCCGTTGAGGACGGGGTGGACGCCGCCGCCGGCAACGTAGAATTCACTGGTGCTGCCCGCACGGGCCCAGATGGCGATACCGATGTACAGAGCGAAGGTAGCGCCGACAACGAGATAAGTAATTGCTTGAAGACTCATTTATAGCTCCTCCCTTTACTCTTCGTGAACGTCAAATTTTTCGTCGATCTTGCCCATGCGCCATGCATAGATGAAGATCAGTGCGACGAAGATGTACATCGAACCCTGTTGTGCGAACCAGAAGCCCAGCGGATAACCGCCAACCATGATGCTGTTGAGTGCCGGTGCGAACAAGATACCGGCGCCGTACGAGACGAGGAACCAGACCACAAGGACCTGGGCCACGAGGGTTAAGACTGCCTTCCAATAGGCTTTACCACTTTTGTCCATAATAACCTCCTTCAGGTTAGTAAAAAAAACTCTAAAGACTGCCAGACATTTGAAGTTCCCTAACCACCTCCTTATTCCGCCCGGACCTTGGATGTACATCCGTTGCCGTTAGGGCCTCCCGAGACCGCCTGGCGACAGTGGGAAGACAAGGTTTTAATTTTCGATTACAACGTTTGATATCTGCTCCTGAATTCTACCTGTAAAACTTATAATTCAAAACGATTAGAAAGCGTTATCAAGCTCAATTTAACCATTGTTCTCTTGTTAATGCCGACAAAAAACCCGCTATTAAACAGGTTGAAGGAGAAGATAGCTTGACTCGCTTGAGAGAGTCAATAAAAAAATATAACGTTGTTTCGTTTTTGTCATAAACAGATCTGAATATCCCTGAAAATGGCTGCAATAAAAGGGTTGGCACAAGCTTGTCACAATTATAGCAGCAAAACACAAGTTTGGTAGTAAATGTACTGTTTTGCCAGCCACACCGCCTTTTTAGCGCCTTCGCCAGCACCAACATACAGTTGCATCAATTGATAAAACCGTGGACAATGGCCATCATTATCACTGTTTCATTCTGGAGAGTTAATGCCCGACAGCAACTTTTACGAAGAGAGTTTTTTCTTCCTGCCTGTCCACGGTGTCTGCCGCAGTCCTGCGGTCACCTGCCCTCCCGACATCAGCGTCATCGCTGCAGCCCGGCTGATGCATGACCAGAACCTGGCGGGATTGGTCGTCATTCAAGGAGAGACCCCCGTCGGCATCCTCTCGGTACGCGACCTGCGCGACCTGATCGCGACCGGAGGAGAGAATCTTGCGTGTTACAAAGTGTGCGACATCATGCATGTCGGTATTATCACCGTGCGCAGCCATGCATATGTGTTCGAGGCAATTTTCAAAATGGCCAAGAACAACATTCACCATCTAGCCGTAATCAACGAAGATCAGAAACTGATTGGTGTCATCAATGCCATCGACCTGCTCAGCAAGCAGACGCGCAGCCCGCTTTACCTGACCCAGGAGATGGAGGCCGCAGAATCTATCGAAGAGCTTCAGCAGATCAACAGCCGCATCCTCGAGATGATAAGAAGCGCGATGTCCGCCGGTGCCGACACCAAAAGCCTGGTTCACCTGATCGCCCATTTCAACGATGGTTTCACGAAAAGAATTATCAGCCTCATGGCAAGCCGAGAAGGGATTTCCCTGCCGGCCAAAGCCGCCTACCTCGCTCTTGGTAGTGAGGGTCGCGGCGAACAGACGCTGCGTACCGACCAAGACAGTGCCATGATCTACGCCGACGACATCTCGCCGGCAGAACGCGACAGCTGCGCCCGTTTTGCTGAACGCCTGGTAGATGCACTGGAATTTGTCGGCATCCCCCGCTGCCCGGGAAACACTATGGCCAGCAATCCCCAATGGCAGCACAGCCTTAGCGAGTGGCAGCAGCTCCTCGAACAGTGGATTACCGTGCCCAAGGGAGAACACATGGTCAACTTCGGCATGTTTCAGGATTTCCGTACTATTCACGGAGATCCTTCTCTGGAGCACGCCCTGCACGAATTCATCTATGCAACATGCCAAAACAACAAGCTGTTCTTTCCCTACGTGGCCAAAAATATCATCCGCTTCCCTGCTCCTCTGGGGATGTTTGGCCGCATCAAGGTCGAGCGGCGGGGGACCAACCGTGGCAAGGTCGATCTCAAGAAAGCCGGCATCTTCGCCATCACGGAGGGAGTCAGCCTACTGGCGCTGGAGAATAATGTCGACCATGGGACAACCTGGGACAAACTTGAAAAACTTGGACAGATGGGTGTGCTCTCAACCCGGGACAGCGAAAAGATCAGCGACGCCTTTTCCCGCCTGGTTCATTTCCGCCTGATGCGTCAATTGAGTGATCTCGCGGCCGGCAAGCCCCCAGGGAACGCCATCGATCCGCTACGACTTCCGGAAAAATCGCAACAACAGCTCCGCGAAGCATTGCGGAGTGTCAACCAGATCCTGCGGATTATCCGCGATCATTACCGTCTCGAGTTCATTTCCCGCTAAACAACCCAAGCTGTTTTTTCTAAAGCGGCCTTGAAGGCTGCCTGCCAAAAGAGCGGGGCCGGCAGATTTGCCGGCCCCGCTGCTTGATATAGGCTGTTACAGCTCTTTATTCCCTGGGATCGAAGAACCAGATACTCATCTTTTTGTGCCAGCCTTTTTGCCACATGCAACTTTCGTAGCTTAGCCGCTCGCTGCCCGCTTCTATCGCCTTTGAAGCCCCGCCCGTCTCAACCTGACAGTCCCGATCATCAGCATAAAACTCATTAGGACTTTTGGTCCCATGTTCCCAACGGGTGGCACAGCCACTCACAATTAAAAGACAAAACCCGATCAGCAACCAACGCATCATGACATAACTCCATAAAAATATTGATTTTCGAATATTATATCATTCTTGAAAAAAATTAATAGAAGCTACTGCACACCCTGATGATAAAAAAAATTCTTGACGTGAAGCATTAAATTTCTTAGATTAAGCATCGCTTATTATTTTAACCAACCAACTAAGGAGAGAGACATGAAGAAACTGGTTATTGCCGCGATGCTTGTTGCCTTCACCTTCACCCTGGCCTACGCCGCCGACTCCGTGACCTATGAAAACTCAAAGGGCTCGGTTACTTTTGACCACAAGACCCATGCTGAAAAACTTGGCTGCGAAGCCTGCCATCAAGGCACGCCCGCCAAGATTGAGATCAACAAGGACGCTGCTCACGGAGCCGCATGCAAGGACTGCCACAAGGACAAGGGCGGCCCGACCAAGTGCAACGACTGCCACAAGAAGTAAGTGGAATGTAAAGATTGACCTGAAAAGCCTCCCTTTTGGGGAGGCTTTTTTGGTTCAGCAGAAATATTCGGCGTGCCGTTATTGATTCTAGCCCGTATTAATTTTGCCAAGAAACCGGGGCTTCGCACCCAGCTTAACAATCTGCAGATCGCAAGTAGAGCCGCATCAATTGTTGCTCAAAATTGAGGGGTCATCCCTTGACAGGTCTGCCTCGCGGTCAACCCACCAGGCTACGGGCAAAAACAACGCTGTCCCCATAAAGCTTGGCCACATGACTAATTTTGTCATAAATTGCAGCGGTTTAACTTTGTGGTATAGTTACGGCTCACGGGGAGTACCAAATTTTTAGGAGGAAGTCATGTCTCTCAAAGGCACCCAAACAGAGAAGAACATACTTACGGCCTTTTGCGGCGAAAGCCAGGCCCGCAACCGTTACACCTACTTTGCTGCCCAGGCAAAAAAAGAAGGGTTTGTGCAAATCTCGACGATTTTCGAGGAAACGTCAAACCATGAAAGCCAACACGCCAAGCGCCTCTTCAAGTTGCTCGAAGGCGGCGAAGTCGAGATCACGGCAAGCTTTCCTGCCGGGGTTATCGGCACAACGGCCGCAAACCTCGTTGAAGCGGCCGGCGGAGAAAATTACGAACACACCACCATGTACCCCGAATTCGCCGCTACGGCGCGCACCGAAGGCTTTCCGGAAGTTGCAGAGATCTTCATGTCTATCGCCGTGGCCGAAAAATATCATGAAGAACGCTACCTCGCACTCCTAAACAACATCAAGCTGGGTCAGGTTTTCAAGCGCGGACAACCGACGACCTGGCGTTGCCACAACTGCGGATATCTCCATGAAGGCACCGCGGCGCCTGACCTCTGTCCGGCCTGTGCCCATGCACAAGCCCATTTTGAGATAAAGCCCGTCAACTACTAACCACCCCAAGGAGAAGAGAGATGCCTAAATTGAATGAAGTCTACAAGTGTGAGTTGTGCGGCAATATCGTAGAGCTCGTCCACGGTGGTCCCGGTGCCCTGGTCTGCTGCAACCAGAAGATGGTTATGCTTACCGAAAACACCGTCGATGCCGCCAAGGAAAAGCACGTTCCGGTGATCGAGATCGGTGCCGACCGCATCACCGTCAAGGTTGGCAGCGTTCCCCACCCGATGTTGGATGAACATTCCATCGAATGGGTCGAAGTGATTGCCGACGGCAAGGTCTACCGCCAGAACCTGCACCCCGGTGAAGCCCCGGAAGCCATCTTCCCAATCGTTGCCAAGCAGGTCACTGCACGTGAGTACTGCAACCTGCACGGGCTCTGGTCAGCCAAAAGCTAACCAGCAATCAAAAAAGGCTCCCAGAATCGGGGGCCTTTTTTGACATGAGGTGCAACACAAACACGCCAGGATAAACTCGCCGAATGTTGACCCTTCCCCCGGCAGATGGCAGTATACCGGGACAGACACCAACGACTCTTGGAGAAACCGGCCAGCGTGAGCAAGACGTCCCCTCCCGACCGATTCCCGAAGCCCCAACCGAAGGGCGAACGCACCCCCGCACGGTGGCGACTTCGTCTGCACGAGATCATCTTCGAAGCCGACACCCCCGCCGGTAAGCTTTTCGATATCATCCTCATATTCGCCATCGTCCTAAGCGTGATCGCCGTGATGTTCGACAGCGTAGCCCAGGTCCGCGATCAGCACGGTCGCCTGCTCTATGTGGTTGAATGGCTCTTCACCCTGGTCTTTACTGCTGAATACATTCTGAGAATCATCTCGCTTGGGCAACCACTGCGCTACATGCGAAGCTTCTACGGTCTGGTCGACCTGATCGCCATCCTGCCGACCTACCTCAGCCTGCTGATACCTGGCTCCCAGTATCTGATGGTCATCAGGGTCCTGCGCCTGCTCAGGATTTTCAGAGTCCTCAAGCTGGCACAATATCTCAACGAAGCAGAGTACCTGCTCAAAGCCATGCGCGCAAGCCGACGCAAAATTTCTGTATTCCTCTTTGTGGTTTTGACCCTGGTGCTGATCTTCGGCTCACTCCTCTACCTCATCGAGGGTGATGAAAGTGGTTTCACCTCCATCGGCGTCTCGTGCTACTGGGCGATCACCACTCTGACGACCGTCGGCTACGGTGACATCTCACCGCAATCACCTCTTGGCCGTGCGGTCGCCAGCATTATCATGATCATGGGGTATGGTGTGATTGCTGTACCGACGGGAATTGTCACGGCTGAGCTGGTATCGCCGAGCACTGGGAAAGTGTCCACCCAAGCCTGTCCAGGCTGCGGTGCAGAGAAACACAGCTACGATGCCAGCTACTGCAAATACTGCGGGACCGAGCTCAACCCCAAAGAACCCGGCTGAAACTCAAGCAGCCCTTTTGACCAGCACTGGTGAGCACAAACAACCGAGAAGGAGCGACAATCCCCCAGCGTTAGCCCTCGCGCAGAGTCTCGAGAAAGGCCTGCAGACCAGCCTTGAAGGTCGCCCCTACCGCACTAAACTGGACCCCGATGCCACAGGGCATGGAATTCTTTTTGAGCCATTCGGGATGATTAACCCAAGCAACACGCACCGCAACATGCAAGGGACTTTTGAATCCGGGCAGTTTGATTTCAAGTCTCAGGTCGGTGTTGACCGGGAAAAGGGTTTCCGTTGCGATGAACATCCCCCCAGCATTAAGGTTCACACAGTTACCGACATGTTTTTTCTGTTTGCTGTCCAGAAAATCCAACTGAAAATTAACCGGGATGCGTCTGTCTAGGCGAGGCGAAATCCCCAGCAGACCACAAGCCGCATCGAGAAAGCGTTCTGCCACCAGAGGACGATGAACGACGGCGTCACATCCCGCATGCCAGCAGGCATCAGCCAAGACTTCGGGCGCTTTGTCAGGGAGAAGAAGTAGCACCGGCGTGGCCGTTAGCAAAGGGTCGCGCTTGATCGCCCGACAACAGTCCAGGGATTGTTCTCCCAGTCGAGCAAGATCGAAGACCACCAGGGTCGGTGCCTCTGCCTCCACCGCCTCGAACCCGGTCTGGCCATCCCGGACCAGGATCATCTCGAAGCCCTCACGCTGAAAAAAAGAGTTTTTTAAAATCGCCAGCAAAGCAGCATCATCGGAGAGAACGATCTTTTTAGTGGGCATGGCATTCCTCCCGGGCGCACAGCAGTCTTGCACAATTGTTTTGCAGGGTTCATGCCGATCCCCCCGGCGACCTGCACCCAACCCTGTAGGCAATCCATACCAGAGCAAAAAAACAGCTCAATATCAGCACATTGAAAGATTCCTCCGCCTCGCCCAGCCTGCTCTTCAAGAACCTTGAGTCCCGCACCACAACGAAAAAGGGCCGCCTCGAAAGGCGGCCCCGGCTATTTGACGAGCTGCTCAGGCAAATCCGAGCAGCTCGATTTCAAAATGCAGCTGTTTCCCAGCCAGGGGATGATTGCCATCCAGCACAACCGCCTCTTCGGACAGTTTGACAACCTGAACCTCCAGAGACTGGCCATTTTCCATGCTGACCTCGAGCATACTGCCGAGAGCCAACTCATCATGGTTCGGGATCAGACGCCGTTCCACCTCGGCAACCATCTCTGGGATATGATGACCATAACCATCTTCGGGAGCAACTACGACATGGCAGCTCTCCCCAGGCTTGAGGCCGATCACCGCCTGGTCAAAACCGGCAATTACTTGCTCGGCACCGACAGTGAACTCCAGGGGCTCATGCCCTTCGGAAGAATCGAATATCGAACCATCCTCAAAACGGCCGATATAATTCACCCGGATCTGGTCCCCTGCAGCAACAATGCGCCCTTCGGAACACATTATTTCTCGCCCTTTTCCACGCTGACCAATTCCACATCGAACACCAGGGTCGAATTGGGGCCAATTTCCTGACCGGCACCGCGTTCACCATAGGCCAGATCGGCAGGGATGACAATCTGCCATTTGGCCCCGGGCTTCATCAACTGCAGGGCTTCGGTCCAACCAGCGATAACCCCGCTCACAGGGAAGGTGGCCGGAGTGCCGCGGTCATACGAGCTGTCAAACTGGGTGCCATCGATGAGAGTGCCACGGTAATGGACCGTTGCCATATCGGACGGCCCCGGTGAAGCGCCATCTCCTGCCTCGATGATCTTGTACTGAAGACCGCTTGCCGTTACCACGACACCCTCTTTTTTGGAGTTTTCCGCGAGGAAAGCCTCTCCTGCAGCCTTGTTCTTGGCCGACAGGGCTTCCATTTCGGCAACCATCTTGGCCTGCATCTCTTTCTGGAAATTCTGGATTTCGGCGGCCATTTCCTCATCGGTGAGGCGCATCTCCTTGCCGGCCAGAGTGTCCTTCATCCCCTGCAAAAGCACATCGGCATCAACATCGATCTTCTGTGCCTTGAAATCCTTGGCAATATTTGCACCGATCGTGTAACTGATCCTGCTCTTTGGCGTGTCCAGCTTCAGCTCTGGGGCGGCTTTGGTTTCCTCGGCGGTGCAACCGAAAGCGAACAACAACAGGAACATCAGGGATAGAAATCTGGAGTACATGGGAGAACCTTTCTTTAATAATTGAGTGGCGGTAAGAACATAAGTGTTAAAGATAACCACCGTCATAGCCACTGTCAATACAAACTATCATGATTTAATTTGTTCTAGTTCACAATCCAGCCTCCCCCCTGCTAATGCGCAACAAGGCCGCGGTGCGCGCCAGGTGCCACGCCAGCAGCAGGGCAACAACCAGAACGATCATCAGCACCAGCACAAAACCGCTCCAGCCATAGCCACGATAAGCGAATCCGGGCAGATAAGACCCAACCGCACCGCCCCCGTAGTAAAATGACACGTACAGGCCATTGACCACACCCTTGTACTGCGACATGTAGCGATTCAGGTACCCGGTCGCTGTTGCATGGGTCAGAAACGAGGCTCCGCAGAGCAGGAACATGCCACCGACCAGGGCAGCAATATAGGGTGCCATCATCACCAGCAGGGCCAGAATAAAAAAAACTAGCCCGCCCACCATGACACGCTCCGGGCCACCGCATCTTTGGTGGATGCGCACTGCATTGAGCGAAACCACAATCCCCATCAGGTAACCGGAATAAGCCAGGCCGATACGGAATTCATCAGCATGGCTGCTCAACTCGGCCAAGCGGAACGGCAGATAGTTCATGATGGCAGCGAAGACCAGGAAGAAACAGAAAACCATCGCATAAGTGGCCCGCGCCACGGGATCAGCCCAGATTTTTCCGATGACATTCTTGTCCGGACGCGCAATTTTCACCTCGCCAGCATCGGCGATCCGCCCCAGCCAGAACCAGGAGACCAACAGACCGATGCCGAGGAACAGGAAGCTGAACCGCCAATGCAGCAGGCTGGCGATCAATCCGGACAGGGCGCGCCCGGCAAAACCACCGAGGATCGTCGCGGCGATGTACCAGGACATGGCCCGTACCATGTCGTTTTTGGCCGTTACCTGCGAGGTATAGGTCATCAGCGAAGTCAGCATCGCCGGGATCAGCAGCCCCTGCACCAGGCGCAGCGCCATCAAGCCGGCAAAGGGCTGCACCACGAACATCAGCCCTTCAGTGACCGCCAGGAGTAAAACCGCCCAACGCAGCATGCGCCGCGCCGAAACTGACTCGAGCAGGGCGCCGTAAATCAGTGGCGCAAGGCTTAAGGGGATGAAGACGATGGTCGTCAGCAGGGCGGCGGTCTCGCGGGTAACGCCGAACTCTACACTTAGAACCGGCAGTAGGGGCTGCGGCACATAAAGCGCGGAAAGGGTCAGAATCGTGGTGAAGAGAATCGCCGCCATAGCCTTCAGCTCAGCTCCTGGCCACCGGCGAGGCGACCAATGCGGGCCACTACCGGCGGATGCGAATAGTAGAACCAGGCATACAGCGGATGCGGATGCAGGTTGCTCAGATTCTCCCTGCAGAGCTTGACCAGCGCCCGGGCCAGAGGTTCGGCCTGGCCGGTCAAAACAAGGGCAAAATGATCCGCCTGCCATTCATGACGCCGGGAAAGTGCACTCGAGAGTGGCGTCAGGGGGAAACTGATCAGGCTGGCGAGGCAACCGAGTAGCAGCACCTGTCCAGCAAAGCTCAGATCTTCAAGCCCTAACAGGCCGGGCAGTCCTCCCCAGGCAAGCAGCCGCCAGGCCAGCCAGCAAACGACCAGAGAAACCAACTCCATCGTCACCAGGCGTTTCCAGATATGACCCAGCCGCCAGTGCCCGGCCTCATGGGCCAGGACACCGATAATTTCATCATCAGTCATCTGCTCCAGCAGGGTATCGAACAGGACGATACGCTTGACCCGGCCAATCCCGGTAAAATAGGCATTCGAATGTTTACTGCGCCGTGAGGCATCAACCTGCTGGACCCGGTCGACCTGCAGCCCGGCCCGGGCCATGACGGCTTTGACCCGCTCGTCCAGCTGTGCATTTTGCAAAGGCTGGAATTTAAAAAAGAGCGGCTCGATCAGCACCGGCGACAGATACATCAGGAGCAGCGTGATCGCGGCGAAAAAACCCCACACCCAGAGCCACCAGCCGCCCGGGCTTGCCTGCACCAGAGCGAGGGCCCCGGCAGCGAGCAACGACATCAGGAAGACGCCGATACCGAGGGACTTAAGCAGGTCGGTGAACCAGATCCGCGGCGTCGAGGTATTGAACTGAAAACGTTCCTCGAGAACGAAGGTCCGATACAGGCTGAATGGGATATCCAGCAGCGCCTGGGCCATGATCAGGCCGATTACGAAGAGCACCCCCTGGCTGATGAACGAGTCTGTCAACCCGCTTATCCAGCGATCGTACCAGGCAAGTGGGCCAGCGAACAGGAACAGCACCAGAAGCAGACTGCCAACCAGTGTCTCGATCAGCCCGATACGGCTGTTGGCGAGGGTGTAATCGGATGTCCTGGCCAGCAGCGCCGCATCAACCTCCCCAGAGAAACCTGCAGGGACCTCATGACCATGCCGGGCGAGGTGCTGTAGATTCAGGCGTCGCAGCCACAGGCGGGCGGCCAGGATCAGCAGGAAGAGGAAAAGAATCAGCCATTTCATGACAGGTATCTTAGCAAAGAAGCGTGGCGCGGTGCTAAAAACTTCGGCCCAGTCGCTTTCACCGGCACGCATACGGAACGCAACGGGACAGCCCGAGGGTTGAACTCGTCTCGGCAATAAATGGCTTTTCGCGCTACGCGCCACTCGTCGCTGTTGTCAAACGTGATTGCGCAGCTGCAACTCGACCGGATGCGGATTGAGATAGACCTGCTCGCGCAGATAAGGCTGGTCGTACTTGCGCACGTAATGATTGATCAGCGTCAGCGGCACGACCAGCGGCACCATCCCCTTTCTGTAAAGATCAACCTGTTCGAGGGTTTCCTGCTTTTCATCGGCACTCAAGTGCTTTTTGAAATATCCGAGCAGATGCTGCAGGACATTGACCTGCTTTCTCGTCGTTGTGTGCAGACGCATCCCTTTCATAAGTAACGCCTCGTATGCGCAAAAAAGCTCATCTACCGGGGAGGTCCCGGCCGCGGCAACCAGCTTGCCCATCTGCCGGTAGATCTCGGGACTGTGACCGAGCAAAAGCAATTTGTGCCGGGTGTGGAAAGCGACCAGGTTGCCTGCAGTCCGGCCTTGAGCGAGCATGTCACGCCAGCGTTTGAATGTGAAGATACACTCGATGAAGTTTTCGCGCAGGCGCGGGTCGTGCAAACGGCCATCCTCTTCGACCGGCAAGAGCGGAAAGTGCTCCATGAAGGTGCGGGCGAAGAGACCAACGCCACCCTTGTGCGGCACGCCGTTACGGTCATAAAGCTTGACCCGCTCCATGCCACTCGACGGCGACTTGGCCTTGAAGACGAAACCACAGAGGTCCTCCCGCTCCAGTTGCCTGACGCGTGCGTCGGCCCAGGACAGCATGCGTTCGGTGACATCCTCGCCCGACCGGGAGAAGACCAGGCGTGGGCCGTCACCCTTTTCGACCAACCGCAGCGTCTCCCGCGGGGTCGGTAGCCCCATCTCCACCTCTGGACAGACCGGCACATAATCGACATATTCGCCGAGGGTGTCGCGCAGGAACCGGTCCAGTTGATGACCCCCATCATAGCGCACCCTTTCTCCGAGCAGGCAACTGCTGATTCCCAGCCGAATCTTGTCAGACATAGTGACCTCGTGGTTCGTGGTTCGTGGTTCGTGGTTCGTGGTTCGTGGTTCGTGGTTCGTGGTTCGTGGTTCGAAGAGATTTTACCACGGGACCCGTCTCGTGCACCCCGCAACAGTTATTTGATTTGATATAGTGTACTTGTAGGCAACCGTACCAAGGACGAAAACATGCCGATCCCCGCAATCCGAATCAGATCCATCAATCACCGGCCGTGCAACCCGGACGGTCGTTATATCCTCTACTGGATGAACGCCTGCCGGCGCACACACTGGAACTTTGCCCTGGAGCATGCCGTAGAACAAGCCGTTGCAAGGGGCAAACCTCTGGTGGTTCTCGAAGCCCTGCGCTGTGACTATCCCTATGCCAGCGACCGGCTGCATCGCTTTATCCTCGACGGCATGGCCGCCAATGCCATGGCCTTCGCTAGCCAATCGGTGACCTATTACCCCTACATAGAGCCTGCCAGGGGTGCCGGCAAAGGCTTGCTCGCGGCATTGGCAAACGAAGCCATTCAGGTGATCACAGACGATTTCCCGGCATTTTTCCTGCCACGCATGATCGCCGCCGCAGGTCAACGTCTGCCGATGCGTCTGGAAGCCGTCGATGGCAACGGCCTGCTACCGATGCGGGCGGCAGACCATGCTTATCCAACCGCATACGCCTTTCGCCGTTTCCTGCAGAAACACCTGCCGGAGCACCTGAGGAGCGCACCACAGGCCAATCCCCTGGATGACAGGCCTCTGCCGATACCGATTGAGCCAGCGCAGAACGTGACGACAAGGTGGCCGCACGCACGCACACTTTTACTCGCAGAGAACGGCCTCGACCTAGCCTCGCTGCCCATCGACCACCAGGTGCCTCCCGCACCACTGAGAGGCGGCGAAACCGCTGCTAAAGACCATCTCGACACTTTTCTGGAAGAGCGCTTGTCACACTACTGTGAACTGCGTAATCACCCTGACCAGGAGATGACCAGCGGTCTCTCACCCTACCTGCATTTCGGGCATATCAGCAGCCACGCCATCTTCTCCGCCATCAGCAGTCGAGAAGAGTGGGGGCCGCACCGGATCGGGCCGAAAGCAAATGGCAAGCGGACCGGCTGGTGGGGATTGTCAGCGAACGCCGAAGCCTTTCTCGACCAGCTGATCACCTGGCGGGAAATCGGCTTCAACATGTGCTGCTTCGAACCGGATCGTTACAAGGATTTCGCCAGCCTGCCCGACTGGGCTCGCAGGACTCTCGATTCGCACAGCCTCGACCCGCGCCCCATCTGTTATACTCTGGAAGAATTGCGCGAGGCGCAGACTCACGACCCCCTCTGGAACGCCGCTCAGCGCCAGCTGCGCTGCGAAGGGACCATTCACAACTATCTGCGCATGCTCTGGGCCAAAAAGATCCTCGAATGGACCCCAACGCCGCAGGAGGCTTTAGCGGCCATGATCGAGCTCAACGACCGCTATGCCATCGACGGTCGCGATCCCAACTCCTACAGCGGCATCTTCTGGTGTCTCGGTCGCTATGACCGGCCCTGGGGGCCTGCTCGGCCGATCTTCGGTAGTATCAGGTATATGAGCTCTGCAAATACGGTGCGGAAGGTCAGGTTGAAAGAGTACCTTCAGCGTTACCAGGAAATCTAGGACCGGCACGCAACACCTGCGAGGGGAACGCTTTTGGTTTCAGCACCACGTGCTGTTGCGCCCGGCTTGTGACAAAGGAGCTATGTATGGATTTGAGCGGAAAAAAAGTTGCGGTGTTGGTCGAGCAGCAATACGAAGACCTCGAACTCTGGTACCCGGTCATGCGCTTCCGCGAGGCGGGCGCGCAGGTCGAAATCGTCGGCACCGGCAAGGAGAGCTACCCCTCCAAGCACGGCTACCCGTGCCAGCCAACGACCCGGGCCGACCAGGTGCAAGGGGCCACCTTCGATGCCGTGATCATCCCCGGGGGCTACGCCCCAGACCACATGCGGCGCTCGCCGGCGATGCTTGCATTCGTCAAGCAGGCGTCCGCGGCCGGCAAGATCATCGCTGCCATCTGTCACGGCGGCTGGGTGCTCTGTTCGGTACGCTGCCTGCAAGGCCGAAAAGTCACTGGCTTCCACGCCATCAAGGACGATCTCGAGAACGCTGGCGCCACCTATATCGACGCCGAAGTGGTCCGCGACGGCAACCTGATCACCTCGCGGGTTCCGGGCGACCTGCCGGCTTTCTGCAGAACGATCATCGCTGCTTTGGCGACTTAGCGAGACCCTGCCGCATGGCAGCGGTTTTGATTTTCTCGCCACGCGCCACCCGCTAGGCGCGGCGAAAGCTTGCCAGGAACTCCAGCAAGGCTTGATTGAGCACTTCAGGCTGCTCGAGGTTAACCATGTGCCCTGCATCGGGGATGATCCTCAAGGTCGCATCCGGCAAGCGCTCGGCCAGCAGCCGGGAATGCTCGGCGGGTATGGCCAGGTCCTGTGCGGCGCCGACCACCAGGGCCGGCAGGTTAAAACCGGCCAGTCTGGTCACGTAATCATCACGATCGCGCATCGCCAACAGGCCACCGGCAACTCCAGAGACCGGCGTCGCCTCCATCCATTGCCGCACTTCGGCGACCAGTTGCGGACGCTTCTCCGGAGTCTCCGGAGCGAACAGCACCTTGGCAAAAGTCTCGGGAACAATCGTCAGGTTGCCCGCACTGACCTCTGCGGCGAGCATGCTCCGCTTCTCTTTCCCTGCGGCATCATCCGCAGCCGCACGGGTCACCAGGAACATCGCTCCCAGCAGTCGCTCGGGATAGCGCTCGACCAAGTCGAGGAGCACGTAACCTCCCATCGACATCCCACCGACCACCGCTCTTTCGATGCCGAGCTGGTCGAGCAGACCAACCACCGCATCAGCATAGCCGGCCATGGACAGCTGCCCCGCAGCTGACGGGCTTTCACCAAAACCCGGCAGATCGGGGCAGACCACCCGCCAGCTGCCAGCCACTAAAGCTGCGACTTGCGGTTGCCACATCCGACGACAAAGAGGAAAACCGTGAATCAGGACAACGGTTTGACCGCTTCCAGTATCATCAAACTTGAGCATGTCATCTCCTCCTCTACATATTGACTAAAGCTTACTCTATTCCATGGCACGAAGCGAGCCGTGCAGCAGTGATGTTGGACCAGGTCATCGTGCTTGGCTGAGTGGTCAACAATGACTATATGACCTTCGGATCATACTGTTTTCGGAAACTCAGGACTATCTCATCGCTGAGGCGCAGAACAGAAAGGCCCCGTCTCTCTGCGTCTTTGTTATGTAAAAGCCCTGCTATGGGATAGTCCGCCATTTTCAACGCGACGAGAGACGAGAGACGAGAGACGAGAGACGAGAGACGAGAGACGAGAGACGAGAGACGAGAGACGAGAGACGAGAGACGAGAGACTCGACCAAACCATCAAAACTGTGTCAAGCGGTATTCTTTTATGGTTTTGATTTCCCGCGTTTCGCTAAAGCGCAAACACTATAAAGTGTTTGCGCTTTAGCTTAAGAAACCGAACTTCTTCATCCGGTAGCGGAAGGCGTCGATGCCGAGATTGAGCTTTTTGGCGGCCTTGGACTGGTTGCCATCGGCAATTTCCAGGGACTGGCGAATCAGTTCCCGCTCGACATCCTCGATATCGATCCCTTCCGGCGGAATGCGCAGGTTCATCGGGCCGGACATGATATCGCCGGTCTTGGAGATCAACTCGCGGGGGAGATGTTCGAGCATGAGCGTCTCCTCGTTCTCGAGGATGATTGCGCGCTCGATAATATTGCGCAGTTCGCGCACATTGCCCGGCCAGTCGTATTCTTCGAGGAACTTGCGGGCCATCTTGGAGACACCGGTGACGGTCTTGCCGAATTCCTTGTTGTAGTGACGGATAAAGAACTCGACCAGCGGCATGATGTCTTCGCGGCGCTCGCGCAACGCCGGCAGATAGATCGGGATGACCTGCAGGCGATAGTAGAGATCGTTGCGGAAGGTCTTTTCCTCGATCTTTCTTGAGCAGTTCCTGGTTGGTCGCAGAGACGATGCGGACATCAACCGGGATCTCCTTGGTGCCGCCGACCCTGCGGAAGGTACGCTCTTCGAGGACGCGCAGCAGCTTGGCCTGCATCCCCATCTCCATGTCGCCGATCTCGTCGAGGAAGATGGTGCCGCCATCGGAAATCTCGAACAGACCGCGTTTCTGGGCTCTTGGCGTCGGTAAAAGCGCCCTTTTCGTGCCCCATCAGCTCGCTTTCGAGGAGTGTCTCGGGCACCGCGGCACAGTTGATTGCCATGAAAGGCCGGTCTTTGCGGGCGCTCTCCATATGGATGGCCCGGGCGATCAACTCCTTGCCGGTGCCGCTCTCCCCCTGGATCAGGACCGTGCTGGCGTCGCTCTTCGCGACCTTGCGCACCATGTCAAGCACCTGCTTCATGTGACGGCTGCCGCCGATGATATTGTTGATCCCGAACTTGCTTTCCTGGGCGGAGCGCAGGTGGGCAACTTCCTTGCGCAGCTGGCGGGTCTCGAGGGCCTTTTTGACGATGATCGACAGTTCGTCGAGATTGAACGGCTTGTTGATGTAGTCGTAGGCACCAAGACGCATCGCCTTGACGGCGGTCTCAAGCACGCCAAGAGCCGTCACCATGATGACAAGGATATCGCTGTCGATCTCCTTGACCTTGGTCAGGACTTCCAGGCCATCCATGCCGGGCAGCTGGATATCCAGCAGCATCAAGATCCGGGGCATCTTCATGCACCTGCTTGAGAGCATCCTCGCCGCTGCCTGCCGTAACCACCTCGTAGCCCTGCTTTTTCAGGGACTGCTCCAGCGACCAGCGGATCAAATGCTCGTCGTCAACAACCAGTATTCTCGTATTGCGCACGCTATGCCTCGTTCATAGCCGGTACAGCTTCGTTGCTGACCGGCAGATAAATAATGACACGGGTCCCTTCGCCAAGGCGACTTTTGATCTCGATCGAACCACCCTGCTGCTCCATGAGCTGCCGGCAGATTGCCAGGCCGAGCCCGGTCCCCTGGGTCTTGGTCGTATAAAACGGGGTAAAGATCCTCTCCAGGTCCTCGGGCTTGATACCCGGCCCGGAGTCGCCGATCAGCACCCGGACGAACGGCCTGCCCTGCTCTTCGACCAGGTCGGTCTGCAGCAGCAGGGTGCCGCCGTCTTTCATCGCCTGGATGGCATTGATGATGATATTGAAAAATACCTGTTGCAGCTGCTTGCCGTCAACCCAAACCGGCGGCAAATTGCGGGTAAATTCCTTGTTTTGGTGAACATTTTTTGCTTCCGGGTGCTGGCTGACGAAAAACATCGTCTTGTTGAGCAGATCGTTGGTGTCGACATAGTCGAAACTCGGCTTGCCCGGGCGGCCGAAAAAGAGCAGGTCGGTGGCGGCCTTGTCAAGCCGGGAGATCTGCTCAAGCACCTTGTTGACGACCTCGCGACGCGGATCATCTTCGGCAAAATCGTCGGCGAGCACAGTAACGGCACCGCTGATCGCGGCCAGCGGGTTTTTGATCTCGTGGGCAATACCGGCCGACATTTCACCGACAGAGGCCAGGCGATCGACCCGTTCCATCTGCTGGTAATGGCATTGCTGGAGTTCGTCGTTGGCCAGGCGCAAACGATCGACCATCGAATTGAAGCTGACCATCAGGCGGCTGACCTCATCATGGCTCTGTGGTTCGAGCCTGACGCTCAGATCGCCCTCTTCAACCTGGGCCATTTTGGTCGACATCGTCTGCAGCGGCTGGCGCACGAAGCGAGTGAAAATCAGCGAAATCCCGCCGGTCAACAGCAGCACAATGGCCAGCATGGTAAAGCCGAAAAGCTGCGAGGTCTGCAGCAGCTGGCTCTCCATCTCAGCCAGCGACAGGTCAAGATTCAAAACCCCGATGACCCGTCGACCGGCGCCATGACAGGGGGTACAGCGCTGTTCGGTGTAAATCGGCTTGACCACACCCAGGACTTCACCGCCGTTTGGCCTGCGAAAGATATCGTGCTGCTGCCCCTGCAGAAAGATCGCCAGATCGTGTGGGTCGACCCGGCGACCGATCTCGTTGGGTTCGGAGGATTTGAGGACCCGGCCGTCGGGATGAAAAATGCGCACGCCGGCGAGGCGCGGGTCACTGCCGACCAGTCTCCAGAATCGTCTGGACGTCGCGGGTATTGCCGGTACTCATGGAGCTGTTGATGGAGCGTTCGATCACCGACATCATCAGATCGGCAGTGCGCAGGCTGGTATTGGTGACGTGGGTATGTTCACGCCGGATATGAAAGAGAGTCACACTGCCGATCGCGACAAGAAAGAGCAGAAAGGAGAGTATGACGATCCGGCCGATCAGACTGTTGAAAAACATCGGTTGACTCCGCTCAGGGTGATGGCCTGCGTGCGCCAGGCATCTTGAAGGAGGCCTCCCTCAAGCGGCGTGCGTGCGGCAGGCATCTGTATAGTGTCTTGGCCACCCCCAAATGGCTGGCCCGGTGTTACAGGTAACGAGCTTCCTGAGCCAGGCGGCTGCGAAACCGCTTGGCCGGTGCGTCTGGAGCTGTCGGCGGTTTATAGACAAACTCCCATTCCTGATAGCTCGTCTTACCCTTGAGGCTCTCCAACTCCTTGGAGAAACCGTCCTTCTTGAAGGGTTGCAACGTCGCTGCTGCTGCGCACACCGATAATCCGTTCCGCCGGGTCGGTCACCAGTTCCCAGTCCTCGCCGGTCATCGGGTCGTTATAGAGCTTGCGCAGGTGCCGTACCACATTCGGGAAGCGCGGATCACGCAGCAAATCGTCGAGCTTGGCCGGAAACATCTGCTGCGGGCCATGTTTGACCGCATAATAACTGGCGATGGCCTGCTGATACTGCTGCGCCGCGCCAGAGCAGCTCGGCCTCGCGCGCCCGCTGCATGGCACTGCGCCAGGACTGTCCCGCCATGCCGGCCGCCAACCCCAGGATCACGACCATCACCAGGAGCAGCAGGAGAATCGCACCGCGCTGACTGGACTCTGCACACTTGCAATTCATCAATCTCAAGAGCAACCAGCCTCTCAAACTCATACCCCGCTCGCATGCTGGCATGATTTGAACCTGTGTTGAGCCAGGGTCTGAGCATTTTTTGTGAAATGTGTAGACCTGGCCCCTTAACTTTTGTCATCTCCCATCAGATAGGAGAGGATCACTTCATCCAGGCTGAGTTCGAGTGCAGGAGGGCGGCTTTTGCGGCGACCGGGGCGGCGGTGCGGCGGCGTCTTGGGGACGCTCCCGCAGGCTGCAGGCGCAGGGGCCACAGGTTTAACCGGCGCGACGGCTGGACGCGCTGGCGGAAGAGCTGCGGACAACGGTGTCTCTGCAGCCGGGGGTGCTGCGGTGTTGCTCACTTTCCACAACGCTGCGGCTTCCCGTCCTGCCGGACTGGAAGCGCTCGATCACCGCATCGAATTCGCCGGCCTTGAGACTGCGCAGCATTTCCTTGTGCTGCTCCTTCATCAGCTCTTCGACAACCTGGTCCAGGTTGTCGACTTTGGCGATGTCGGCATAGGAGGTCTTCTTCGAGGCGAGGATCGTGCCGCCCTGATAGAGCAAGGTCACGATATTGGGGCTTTTCACCCCGCTGTCCTCGGTCTGGATGTGGTAGACCTCGCCCTTGTAGCGGAAATTGTGGTTGAAACCGACCACCATCTGCGGTGTTCTCCGTAGCTATGAAACTGTTTATCACACGTTCGACATGCTCGCTGAAGACGCAAAGAAAGGCATCCAGACTATTGTTTAAAGTGCTTTTGCTTCTCTTGCGTTCTTTGTCCTTTAGCGTGAAACGTTTTAAGCTTTTAATTCACGATTTCACCATTCTGTCACAGGCAATAAACCAGCGCAAGTCAGCAGATCAGTGCCCCAGGGCGGCCTTGACCTTGGCGACGGCCTCAAGGGCATCCTTGGCATAGATGTCGGCACCGATGCTGTCGGCGTAGTCCTGGGTGACCACGGCTCCGCCGACCATGGTGAAGACCTTGATCCCGGCATCCCTGAGCTGCATTCAGGGTCACATCCATCTGCTGCAGGGTGGTGGTCATCAGGGCCGAGAGACCGACGGCGTCAACATCCCTCGCCAGCGCCACCTCGAGAATCCTGGCCGCCGGAACATTCTTGCCGAGGTCGATCACTTCAAAGCCGTGATTCTCCAGCAGGGTGCAGACGATATTCTTGCCGATATCGTGGATATCCCCCTCGACCGTGGCCATGAGAATCCGCCCGAGGGACGTGCCGCCCTGGTCGGCAAAGGTTTCCTTGAGATAGCCGAAAGCGGCCTGCATCGTCTCGGCGGACTGCATGACCTGCGGCAGAAAGATGCGGTTGTCGGCAAAGCGGCGGCCGACCTCTTCGAGGCCCGGCAGCAACCCCTCGTTGCTGACCGCCATGGCGTCCAGCCCCTCCTGCAAGGCGTCCTTGACCAGCGGAACGATCCCCTCGCTGTCACCGGCGACAATCGCTGCGGCGAGTCGTTGCCGGATGTCGTGCCGGCACAGCGGCCTGGCCGACGGGTGCGGCTAACGCAGCTGACTGTTCGGCATAGTGAGCGATGTATCCCTCGGCGCGCACATCCTGGCAGAGCAGGACCAGCGCCGAGCGATAGGCGTCCATCATCCGTTCATCCTTGGGGTTGATAATCGCCGCCTTGAGGCCGGCCTCGAGTGCCATGGCGAAAAACGCCGCGGAGAGCACCGGGCGCGACGGCAGCCCGAAGGAGATGTTGCTGACCCCCAGAGCGGTGGCCAGGCCGAGTTCATCACGGACCAGGCGCAGGGCACGCAGCGTTTCCAGCGCCCGCTTCTGCTCAGCTGAGACGGTCAGGGTCAGGCAGTCGATCACCAGATCCTGCTGCGGCAGGCCGCGGCAAGGGCCGCGTCGAGGATGCGCCGGGCAATCGCGACCCGCCCTTCCGCGGTTTCCGGGATACCCGTCTCGTCGAGGGTCAGGCCGATCACAGCGGCACCGTAGCGACGGGCGAGCGGCAGGATGCGCGCCAGGCTTTTGGCCTCGCCATTGACCGAATTGATCAGGACCTTGCCGTCGACCGCCTTCAGCGCCCGCTCCAGCGCCTCCGGATCTGAGGTGTCGATCACCAGCGGTGCAGAACTGGCGCCGCTGGCGGCGTAGATGGCCCGCTCCAGGGCCGCGGCCTCATCGACCCCGGGGGCACCGCAGTTGACATCGAGCAGATGTGCGCCGGCAGCAACCTGGGCGGCGGCCTCACGACGGATATAGGCCGTCTTGCCGGAGCGCAGCTCTTCCGTGTAACCCTTCTTGCCGGTGGGGTTGATGCGTTCGCCGATCAGGGCGCAGGGGGCCTCGCCGCCGAACTCGACCACGGCGCTGCGGCTGGAGAGGAAGCCGCGCCGTGGCGGCGGCGTCCAGTCCTGGGAGAAGTTGCCGAGCGCTGCGCGCATGGCCCGGATATGCTCCGGCGTGGTTCCGCAACAGCCGCCGATGACCCGCACGCCGAGCGCGATCAGGCGTTCATGGTAAGCGGTCATCTCTGCGGGGGTCCCGGGGAAAATCGTCTGGCCGTTTTTGAGCACCGGCAGGCCGGCGTTGGCCTGGGCGATCAGCGGCCGTGGCGTCACCTGGCGCATCTGGGCGAGAACATCGTAGATGCCGTCGATGCCGAGCCCGCAGTTGGAGCCGATGACATCAACCTGCAAGGCGTCCAAGGTGACCGCGGCCGCAGCCGGTGGCGTGCCGAGCACGGTGCGGCCGGCATCGTCGAAGGTCAGCTGGGCGATAATCGGCAGGTCGCAGACATCACGGCAGGCGATAATACCGGCACGCAGTTCGCGGATATCGAGAAAGGTCTCAAAAGTGATCAGGTCGGCGCCAGCATCGGCCAGGGCCGAGATCTGCTCGGCAAAGATATCGACCATCTCATCAAAGCCGGCGTCGCCGACCGGTTCGACAAAGCGTCCGGTCGGGCCGACGGAACCGCCGACGAAAAGGCGGCGCCTCCGCCGCCTGTCGAGCCAGCTCGACCGCACGGCGATTGATCTCGTCGACCGCGCCTTCAAGACCGTAATGAGCCAGCTTGGCGCGGTTACCGCCAAAACTGTTGGCGACCAGGATATCGGCACCGGCCGCGGCATATTCGGCATGGATACTGACGACCACCTCAGGAGCCGCGAGATTCATCTCTTCGGGACAGCCGCCCGGGGGCAGACCGCGCTCCTGGAGCAGGGTCCCCATGGCACCGTCGAGCACCAGCACCCGTTCACTCAATGCTTGGCGAAAACCGTTCACTCATCTCTCCCGGTCGGCAGGCTGATCATCTTGCCGGTTGGCGACAGGTCCTCTTCTACCAAGACTGAAATCAGGATTGACCGGCTGGCGAAGATCGACATGGCCTTTCAGGGTTGCTACCGGAGCCCCCTCCACCAGGATCTGCACCTGGCGCAGATGGGGGAAATTGACCGCCAGGGTATCGGCCAGCCCGTAGATCGTCAGCAGTTCACTCTGGGTGCCGCCGGGATGCGCAGTGACCAGCTCCTGGCTGAAATCAACACTCACCAGGCTGCCACTGGCAGTGACGCCGCGCAGGGCAACCTGTCCGGGGAGGATCGGCACAAGAGCACTTTGCGGTCCGGCAATCAAGGCCTCGACCGTGTCACGCAGGCAATCTTCATCGGTAAGGCACCCATCGATTTGGCGATTTTCTGCCTTCAGTGACTGACCGTCAGTGGACGCAAAGTACAGGATCACCTCTCTGGTCGTCAGCGCGTCTGGTGTCACCACGACCGGCGCCGTCTTGGGTGCCTGCATGGTTTTGAAATAGCCGACGACAAGACCAATGCAGAAGACCAGGACAACTAATCCACCCCAGAGAATCCATGTCTTGCGTAAAGAGCGGCGCTGCGATTTGCGTGGGTCATGATAAGGCTTGGGCATGGTTCAATCCAGACTGACCGTCGTCACCCTTTGCAGCGGCTCGCCGAGGAAGCTGCCGCCGACCCGCACGAAGCGATCGGGGATATCGGTCACAAAGTAACGTGGTGGCGAAGGAGACGCCGCCTGATGCAACAGCTGATTTTCAGCGAGCCGGCAGGCAACGGCCTTGGCCGTCTCGCGAGCGGAGTCGACCAGTTGGACCTCTGGGCCGACGACCTCCTGTAAAATCACTTTCAAAAGCGGATAATGGGTACACCCCAGGACCAGCGTGTCAATCCCCTGGTCAAGCAGAGGAGCAAGATACTCACGGGCCGCCAGGCGAGCGATCTCGTGGCCGGCCCAACCCTCTTCGGCCAAGGGCACAAAAAGCGGACAAGCCGCAGCAAACACCTCAACATCAGGACGCACAGCGCGCAGAGCACGCTCGTACGCCCCGCTGCGCACCGTCCCTTCGGTTCCGATCACCCCGACTCGGCCGTTGCGGGTCACTTCCAGAGCCCGCCGGGCACCAGGCTCGATCACACCGATCACCGGCACGAGGTAACGATCCGCCAACTCGTCGAGAGCAACGGCTGTGGCCGTATTACACGCCACAACCAGCAGCTTGACCCGCTGGGCAAGGAGAAAACGTGCGGCTTCGTGGGCATATCTGAGCACAGTCAGTGAACTTTTGGTGCCGTACGGCACACGTGCCGTATCGCCCAGGTAGACCAGGGCTTCATCAGGGACCTGGCTACGCAGCTCCCGCAGGACGGTTAACCCGCCCACCCCTGAATCAAACACGCCAATAGCTCGTTCCGGCACGGTTTACACTCTCTTTATCAATAAGCTCCAGCAGGGGGTTACTCTAGTGAGCAAGCCAGCAAAAGTCAAGAAATATGGAGGGTTTTTAACCTTTGTCACAGTCTGAAAAAATGCTATATATATCTTGCTGAGCGGGTACGGCAGCCGCGAGATTCACCGGAGGGGAGCTAATGGATTTTTCATCAGTCATCGAATTCCTGCAGCAGTTTGAAACCAAGAAGGTCATGGCGTATGTTCAGACCATGGACCTGAAAACGGTCATGGAGCATCCCTACTTCCTGACCGGCGTCGGTGTCACAGCGGTAATCGCCTATCTCATGCGTTGGCGACTGCTGCTGGTCACCGTCATGACCATTACCGGCTTCATTTACCTGCTCGGCTACACCCTCTCCCGAGGTGACTCTCTGGAGGGCGGCATGCCGACCGATGCCCTCATGGTTCTGGTCGGTGGCGGAGCGTTTCATCGTCTTTTTAGCCATCTACCTGCTCTTCATCCGCCACGATTGACCTGCTTCATGCATGGAGACAGACTCACCTCCTGCATGCAGCCCCGTATTGAGCATTATGCGTCAGGACAGACCATTGGTTCAGCAATCAGGCGGTAGCACTTATATTACGGATTGCACTTTGCAAACGCCCGGGCTGCACGACAAGTTGCAGTGACTGGCAAGTGATGTTATCTTTCCCGTGTCGAACAGAACCGAGAAGCGATATGCTATTATCTCCGGCAACAGACTGACATGACGAAACATTGAGGTCCTCATGGCTTTTACTCTCAAAAAACGCGACTTCCTGCTCATCGGGATTGCCATCCTAATCCTGGCTTTTCTGTGGCAGGCACCACCAGAATCAACCAGCCGGGTTCCTTTTGACGACAATCATCGCCAGTTCTACGACATCGTCAAAGCGGACGGCAAAAAAGCTGCCGAAAAATTCTGCGAAGAATGCCATAACAAAGACAATGTTCCCTTTCCGGAAGGGCACCCGGCAAAATACCGCTGTCTCTTCTGCCACAAAATGGCAACCCCTTAAGCAATCAGTTCATATCTCGTCAAAACACTCCGTGATTTGGCCATTGCAGAGACCATCACCAGCGGCCATCGCTTACAACAACCCGCCTTCCTGTTTTAAAACCACATAATTTCAGGTGGTTACACAGTTTCAGCCGACCTAGAGGGTTTTTGGCACAGCGGATGCTTGCTTACAACCCGTGCGCCGAGTAAACAGGAAGACAATCAAAACATAACGGAGTGCTGCATGCCTGAACCGCTCGACAACCAGAATGTTAAGACGCAAATCAACCTCATGGATGGCTTCCTGTACCTGTTGGCCGGAAGCGCGATGACCATCATCAGTATTTCATTCCTGCTCTGGTTGCGCTTCTGAACAACCATTCCGTGCCTTTTAAACAACGAAACCCGGCGACAAAGCCGGGTTTCGTTATTTCACCTACAGTAAGATCGGACGAAGGGCGGGGGCTAAAGAGCCCAGTAGCCAGAGATCATCATCTTCTGTTTGGCCTGTGCAAGATCATCCACCACGCACAACAACCCGTTGCACATAGCGGCTTGCGAGATCGGCAAAAACCTGGATCCGTTCCGGAGGATACGCAATAGTACTACGCGCTGTCTCGCAGAGGGCATGTTCAGGATGGTACTGTTGAAGCGCCCAGAGCGGAGCGCCCTCTATCAGTTCGCCCAGCGTGGCGATGACGTCCTCATCAACCCAACCTGGCACACAGGTGGTGCGGTACTCCAAATCAACAGCGGCGTGCCGGCAGAGCCGTAGGGTTTCGAGGAGCTTGCTAGGGGAAACGGTCCCAGGATGCAAATCCGAGTAACGCTCGGGAAGGGTCTTCAGGTCAATAGCCAGAGAGTCGATCAGTTGCCTGTTGAGCAACTCGCCGATAACCTGAGGTGCCAAACCGTTGGTATCGAGCTTGATGGCCAGCCCAAGGGCCTTGACCTGTTCGAGAAAGGCGGGCAGGTTTTTATCGAGGGTGGGTTCGCCACCGGAGACGACGATACCATCAATAAAGGATTTACGTTTTTCCAGATCGGCCAACAGTTCGGCAGGATCGAAATCTGGATAAGCTTCCGGGTCGAGGACCAGGGCGGGATTATGACAAAATGGGCAGGTCAAGTTACACCCGCCCCAGAATACCAGGGAAGCAATCCGCCCGGGGAAATCGAGCAGACTCGTTCCCTGAAAACCTTTTATGCCCATGTGCGGTTAAATCCCCTGGAGAGGACCCCGTCAGGGGCCTGTCTCTGGGTTAGCCCTTCCCCACTGCGACCACATACTCCTGACGATCCTTGAACTCCTCCTTCTTCCCTTTATTCCACTGCTGAACAGGGCGAAAGAAGCCACATACGCGGGAATAGACCTCCGTTTTGGCATTGCACTTGGTTGGCATAGTAATCCTCCTCCTTCTGTTGTTCGCTGGGGCGTCCCCACGGTCAGGCGGCCCGCCCTTCGTGCATATGCGGGCAGTCGAAGTGTTCACCGGAAATATAGCCGTGCTCCGGGCAGATGGTAAATGTCGGACTGATAGTGAAATACGGCAGGTGGAAATTTTCGGCGATTCTGCGCACCATCAGCCGGGCACTCTGCCAGTCGTCGAGCCGCTCACCGAGGAAACCATGGAATACTGTACCACCGGTATACAGGGACTGCAGCGAGTCCTGATGGGTCAGGGCCTCGAAGATATCGGCCGTGGTGCCGACCGGCAGCTGGGTTGAGTTGGTGTAATAGGGTTCCGTATCACCGGCAGTAATAATGTCGGCGTAACGGGCCCGGTCAGCGCGGGCCAGACGGAAACTGGTCCCCTCCGCCGGTGTTGCTTCAAGGTTATACAAGTGCCCGGTTTCTTCCTGGAAGGTCTCGAGCTGGCTGCGCATGAATTGCAGGGTTCGCACCGCCATACTCTTGCCCTCGTTGGTGTCGATCCCCTGGCCAACTAGGTTGAGCATCGCTTCGTTCATGCCGAGTAGGCCGATAGTGGAAAAATGGTTGTCCCAGTAGCGGCCGCTGCGCTCGCGAATTCCCTGCAGGTAAAAACGGCTGTAGGGGTAAAGCCCTTCTTCGGTGAGCCGCTCCAACTGCTTGCGCTTGATTTCAAGGGATTCATAGGCAATACGCATCAGTTCGGCAATCCTGGCGAAGAAGCCGTCAACATCTTTGGCTAGATACGCTGCGCGCGGCAGGTTGAGGGTGACCACGCCGATCGAGCCGGTCAGCGGATTGGAGCCAAACAGGCCACCACCGCGGCGGCGTAGTTCGCGGTTGTCGAGGCGTAAACGGCAGCACATGGAGCGGGCATCCTCCGGGTCCATGTCGGAGTTGATGAAATTACTGAAATAAGGGATGCCGTACTTGGCGGTCATCTCCCAGACCGGTTGGAACCGCGGGCTGTTCCAGTCCAGTTCCTTGGTGATATTGACCGTCGGAATCGGGAAGGAGAAGATCCGGCCGGAAGCGTCGCCGTCCATCATCACTTCACAGAAGGCCCGGTTGAAGAGATCCATCTCGTCCTGGAAATCGCCGTAGCTGGCATCCATAAGCTTGCCGCCGACGATGACGGCTTCCTGGCCGAGATCGCGCGGCGGCGAGAGGTCGAGGGTGATATTGGTAAACGGCGTCTGGAAACCGACCCGGGTCGGGACATTCATGTTGAAGATGAATTCCTGCATCGACTGGCGGACTTCGTGATAGTTGAGCCCGTCGTAGCGGATGAAGGGTGCTAGCAGGGTGTCGAAATTGGCAAAAGCCTGGGCTCCGGCCGCCTCCCCCTGCAAGGTATAGAAGAAGTTCACGATCTGACCGAGAGCCGTGCGGAAATGCTTGGGCGGGGAGCTTTGGATCTTGCCGTAAGCGCCGGTGAACCCCTTGAGTAGCAGATCTTTGAGATCCCAACCGCAACAGTACACGGACAGCATGCCGAGGTCGTGGAGGTGGAAATCACCTTCACGGTGAGCATCGGCGACATAGTGCGGATAAATCTTGTTCAGCCAGTAGTTGCTGGTGATGTTGGCGGCAATGTGATTATTGAGCCCCTGCAGGGAGTAACCCATATTGGCGTTCTCATTGACCCGCCAGTCCTCCTGGGTAAGGTAGGAATCCATCGACTCGATCGATTCCTTGATAAAGGCCTTGGTTTCGCGGAGAGAGGCATGCTGTTGACGATAGAGAATGAAGGCTTTGGCCGTCTTGGCATGGCCGTTTTCGATGAGAATCTTTTCGACCAAGTCCTGGACATTCTCAACGGTCGGAATCCGCCCGTCCTTGTAGATGACTTCCAAGATACCAACCACCTGACGACCGATACCGACCGCCTGGTCCATGTCGGTGCCGCCGACAGCCTTGACCGTCTTCTGAATGGCAGAAACGATCTTTTCCTCTTCAAACGCTACTAGACGCCCATCCCTTTTCCGAATAAATTCCAGCACCGCAGCCTCCCCCATGAAAAAATACTGCTAAAAGTTAACACACGGCCCGATATTGGCAAAGACAAAAACACAAGATATAGACATTTTTTTTCTTCTTTCGCACAACATATTGTGCAAAAAACCGTGGACAGCTTGTGGATGGGCATCTCATAAAGAATGCTAAGCAGCCATGATCCTTGACCTTGCAAATCACTCATGCAAAAATTCGCAACCATCAACAAAAGCAAACTGTAATAGTTCGTCATAACGCAACCCCCCCGTGAGGACATGATGACCGAACTTGCCCGCTTTGGAATTTCCCTGGACCACCGGCTGCTGAACAGCTTCGATCAGCTAATTGCCGACAAAGGCTACGTCAATCGCTCGGAAGCGCTTCGTGACATGATCCGCGGTGCCCTGGTCGAGGACCGGATCGAGCGGACAGACAGCACGCCGACCGTCGGCACGGTCACCCTGGTCTACGATCATCACACCCGCGATCTTTCCGACAAACTCACCGAGCACCAGCACTCGCATCACGAAGCGATCGTGTCAGCACTGCACGTCCATCTTGACGCTCACCACTGCCTGGAAGTCGTAGTGGTGCGTGGCACGGCCGCTCAAGTCAAGAGGCTGGCCGATGAACTGATCGGCACCAAAGGGGTCAAGCATGGCAAGCTGGTGCTGACGACAGCGGGATCGGAGATGGGTTGAGTTGATATGATTGCGAACGCAGCAAAGTGGGCAACAGATTTGTTATCGGTTGCCCACCCCCATACAATTTAGTCTTCTATCCGGTCTCTCTAAACATCAAAAACCTTAATTTTTCCACCACCATGTCCGAAAGCAACCACCGCAACCGTCAAACGCACTACACACACGCTCCTTTGGCGTTCATCGGCAACAGTGATTTCCCAGACCTGCGAGGTGCGCCCGAGATAGAGCGGCGTTGCGGTCCCGGTCACCAGCCCTTTGCGCACCGAGCGCAAATGGCTGGCGTTGATTTCCTGACCGACGCAGACCCAGCGGTCAGGATCGACGCAGAGATTGGCAGCAATACTGCCCAGCGACTCCGCCAGGGCGACTGAAGCCCCGCCATGCAGCAAACCGGCCGGCTGAGTGGTACGGTGGTCAACCGGCATGGTCCCGACCAGGCAGTCATCGCCAAGCATGGTCAATTCAATACCGAGATGAGCGACCATGTTGCCCAGACAAAGCCCCTGGATTTCTTCTAGTTGGTAGTCTTTGAACCAGATTGCTTTGTTTGGCATTAATCACTCATGAATGATTAAGAGGAAAGATCTCAGCCGGCAGCAGTGCCATCCCGCATCGCACCCCTGTTTTCAGTCCTTGACCGCCGCCAACACGAATACCGGATTGAACGCTTCAAACATCTTGTAGTCGGTCAACGGCCGGGTCCGCGAAATATTGACCGTGGTCACCTCCAGCTCGTAACCGGCATTCTCAAAAAATTCGGTGGCAGCCGTAAGGGTGTCGAGAGTGACGGCGTTCAGCACCACCCGGCCGCCGGTCTGCAGACGGCCGTCGGCCGCCTCGAGAATCTGCCAGAGGTGGCCTCCGGAGCCGCCGATAAAAACCCGGTCGGGATCAGGCAGGTCCTCCAGGCAGGCCGGCGCGAGTTCTTCAACCAGAGTGATGTTGCGAGAATTGAATTTGCGCAGGTTCTCTTTGAGATGCTTGATGCACTGGGGGTTGCGCTCCACCGCGAAGACCCGCCCGTTCGGCATCAGATGATCAGCCTCGATGCTGACTGAGCCGGAACCGGCACCGATGTCCCAAAGGGTCATATCGTGGCGCAGACGCAACTTCGCCAGGCTCACGGCCCGAATCTCCTCCCTGGTGATCAGCTTCTTGACCGTGGCAAATTCCTCATCAGGAATCCCCAGGCAGGGGCCAGCACCTTCGCCGCCAGCTTCATATTCCTTGATCAGGATCAGGACATTCAACGCTGCCGCAGGGAGATCCTGCAGCCCCCTGAGATCGGTATGGGTAATCGACTCCTCCGCTGTCCCCAGGTTCTCACAGAGATATGCGGTGTAGCCGTCCCGCCCGCGTTCGAGCAATTCAGTGGCGATTGCCCGCGGCGTATTTTCTTCATCGGTCAGGATGGCAATCTTGTCATGGGCCACGACCTGGTCGACAGCCCCTTTCATCCCCCGGCCAAGAGCCGAGACAAAGACCGCGTCATCCCAGGGCTCGCGAATTTTCGCAAAGGCATATTGAACTGAGCTGACATTGGGCACAAACTCGAGGTCGGCCTCTGGCAGGTTACGCAGCAGGTAACGGCCGATCCCGAAGAAAAGCGGGTCGCCGGACGCCAGAACCACGATCGATCCTGCGCTCTTCTCCAGGCATTCTACGACCGGCGCCAAATTGTCGCCGATGGTCAGGGTCTGCCCGGAGAAATCGGGGAACAGCGCCAGCTGACTGGCCCCGCCGATCAACATGTCCGCCTGACCCACCAGGTCCAGGGCCCTGCGACTGAAACCCTCGTGACCCTCGATTCCAGCACCGATGACATAGATCGTCTTCATCTGCCGACATCCTCCCTCTTATCCATTTAGAAATAGAACCCTGACCAACCGGATCTTTGCATGGTGACCAACTGGACTTGAAAGAGCGCTGAGACCGTGCCCTCACGGTACGCATGATCAAGCATAAAGCACCGTTTCAGCCACTGAGAGTCACTCTTTTCACACCATGGGGACTGCTGTAATGAAGCATGCGCCCAAGCGCCAAGCCAACTCTATCTGCTCGCCTGCCGCCTCGTCAAGCCTGACGGTTCTGGCACAAGCGTCGCCTCCGCACGATGGCCGAAACAGAACAAAAATCAGCAGGAAACCTGGTGAGTCATCCCGTTAAGCAGTCTGACCACTGATTTGCCGTCAGCAAAATAGTCGATGATATTCAGACAGCCATAATCCTGCTCAATAGAGAAGGCTTTATCCAACATGGCACCGATGGCATCGAGCAAGACAATCCGGTTGACTCCGCCGTGTGCGACCAGGGCGATATCTCCGCCGGTGTGCCTTGCAAGGATCTTTTTGATGGTCGGTCGAATGCGGTCGGCCGCGTCCTGCAGGCTTTCTCCGCCCGGGACCTGGAAGTTGACCAAGTCCTGCAGGCGAGCCTGCCAATCGTCCGGGTACGCCTCCTGCAGTTCAGCCCAGGTGCGGCCTTCCCAGTCGCCAATATGCAGTTCACGCAGAGTTTCCTCGGTATAGACCGTGAGGTCATGCGCTGCGGCAATCAGTTCTGCGCAATAGCGACTGCGATCGAGATCGCTGCTGTAAACCGCGTCCAGCTTGATCTTGCGCAGGCAATCGCAGATACGATCAGACTGTGCTCTGCCGAGCGGCGTAAGCGCGACATTCACCTGGCCGTTGTAGCGCTTCTCTTCATGCCCTTCAACCTGGCCATGTCGAACCAGGTAGATACGTGTTCTTTGCATTATACATTCCTTGAAATCGTTGTCGTTCGGCTCTTAGATGACTGCCAGCACGAGCAACAGTGAAAAGACCTCAACCAGTTCGGAAGATGCGCCGAGCACACTGCCCATCACCCCGCCGAGGCGTATCTCGAGATACTTGATCAGCAGGATGACAGCAATTCCCAGCAGGAAGGCCAAAAAAATCCCCTCCGCCCCGAAGAGGACCAGCACGACCGCGATCAGGCTGCCGCAGGCGATCAACAGCTCACGTTCCCCGGCATGCTCTAGAAAAACAGCCCCCCCCCCATCTTTACTGCGCAGGTGACGACAGGACGCTGCCAGCACGACCTGTACCCATAGCCCGGCCGTGGGCATGAAGATCAAGCCGGCCGACTTGGCCGACAAGGGCAGGTTGAGAAGACAAAGGTACTTGAGGAAGAGCACCATCACCAAGCTGACCACCCCCAAGGCACCAATCCGGCGATCGTGAATGGCCCTCAAAGCGCCTTCGCGATCCTTGCCGCTGACCAGACCACCCAGCAAACCGGCCAGCCCTTCGAGCCGCAAGGAGCCGGAAAAGATCGCCAGGATCATCAGCAACAGGAAATCGAGGACCGGCCGCGGCAAGAGCGTACCAAGGACGCTGTCGATGACGACCAAGCCAAGACCTAAAAGCAGGCCGACCGCAGGAAAAAGAGCCATGCTTTGGCCAAGCCGTATCGGCGTGACCTCCAGCGAACGGTCAACCGGCAGGAGGGTCAAAAAACCCAAGGCGATGCGGAACTGCTCCCAACCATATTTCACAGGTCAATCCCCTCGAAGATACTTCTGCGCCGGAATGGCGGCGTGAGGGCTGGCAATGTGCCAGGAATCACGCCTCGGGTTCCAGGGCCAGTGAGATCAATTCCCACAACTCTGCATAACCTTGCTTGTTCAGAACCGAGAAAGGGGTAAACAGCTCCGCAGAGAGTCCGGTACTGTTGGCAATTTTCACCATGCGACGGGCCAGTTCGTTGCGACTGACCTTGTCAACCTTGGTGACCACCGGGATAGTCGGAATCTCGCTCTCCTCAAGCCAGTCGAGAAACTGCAGGTCCTCCGGACTCGGATCACGACGAACATCAAGCAGCCATACGACTGCGCGCAAGCTGGAGCGGCCCTTCAGGTAGCCATGGACCATCGGTTGCCATAGTTCCCGTACCGCGCGCGGCGCACGGGCAAACCCGTAACCAGGCAGATCGACAAAATAAAGCTGTTCATTGATGGTAAAAAAATTAAGCAATTGAGTCCGTCCCGGGGTAGACGACGTCCGTACCAGCCCTTTGCGGTTGACCAGGCAATTGATCAGGCTGCTCTTGCCGACGTTGCTGCGCCCCGCAAAAGCGACCTCCGGCCACCCGGCCGGCGGACAACTGGCCAAGGATGGTGCGCTGGTTACAAAGCTGACACTCTGAACATTCATAGAGGTCCTCGATTTTTTACTTTTCTGGATCAATTGCGTACACTATGGACGCGCATTCTAGCACAGAGGCATCAAATCCCCAACAATCTATAGTGGTGATAAGCCATGAGATTTCGGCCTAGTATGAACGAGAAAACGGGAAAACGTGTTGATTTTTTTTGAAAGCTTTTATCCAATCCGCGGCCAATGGGATTTGACGATACACGTTTTCCCGAGTGGAATAGATATAGCACACCTATGACAGCTAAACGTTGGAGAGAATTCCCGCGACGACAATGCCGTCGAGGCATCCGGAACAACTTGCTGATATTTCGAGAGAACGCGCCTCGAATCATGGACATTTATAAACAACGCTTGGCTTAGTATTCAATTATAATTATTTGTTTAAAAGGAGTGCCGTGCAATGGGAGTTCGCATATGCACGCGCTTGGAGGCCACCCCCCTGTTGATTTTCTTGTGTCTGGCGAACTTCGCCAGTTCAAAACAGAGACGTTTCGGACGACTAGTCACCCGGGACAACAAGGAAATCGTTTTCGACAGCAACATGTAACGCGACATTGTTAAGGGCTGGTGGAATGGTGGCAATAGCTGGCCCCTAGAAACAATTACGGAAATCCCCCTTTTTGTGGCTCCAAAGGGTGACGACAGAACCATCGGCAAAGATATCACAACCGGGATAATGGGGTTGACGCGGCGTAGCAACAGCAAGAAGCTTGTACTGCACGAAGCCTTCATACCTATAAGATTGCAACTGCATTGATATCACCTACACCGATCACAACCCCTTTACTGGCGAGACCCAGCAAGCCAATGCTGCTATTGACGGGCAGCAGAAAATCATATTCGAAGAGGGTGTACGCTGACCGGTCAGTTAATTGAAGGCCAAAAAAGGGGCGCAACTGCCCCGCTTTTTTATGTAAAGCGTTGCACAAAGCCCATCTCTGCGATATAAATTTTACTCTATCAAATTTCACCAAACCCCTTAACTTCAAGGAGACTTTCAATGTTTAGCTCAAAATTGCTCGATGCCATGAATGAGCAGATGAAAAACGAATTCCTGTCCGCCTACCTTTATCTTGCCATGGCAGGCTACTTTCAGGCTGAAGATCTGCCGGGAATCGCCAATTGGATGCGTGTTCAAGCACTGGAAGAACTCACCCACGGCGAGAAATTCTTTCATTTCATCTGTGATGCAAATGGCCGCACAGACCTGCGCGCTATCGATGCACCTCAAAATGACTATGCTTCGCCCCTCGCTTGCTTCGAATATTCGTTGAAACACGAAAATTTTGTCACTGACAGCATCAACAAGCTGATGGATTTGGCACGCAAGGACAACAATCACGCCGCCCAGATTTTCCTGCAATGGTTCGTGACCGAACAAGTTGAAGAAGAAGCCAGTTTCAGCTTGATCGTGAAGAAACTGCAGCGTATCGGCAACGACGGCAACGGCCTACTGCGCCTCGACGAGGAACTGGCTCAGCGCGTCTTCGTCCCACCGGCAACGGCAGCCTGAGCAACTTATCGAGCATCAAGCTTGAAAAGAAACAAGGCGGGGCTTATCCGCCTTGTTTCTTGAATCTGGCAGAAAAGCAATTTTTCATTTGGCAGACGGTGATTTTCTGGTAAGATTCCCCGTCTTTGAACCATATGAATTACTACATTGAGGAGGCTTTACATGTTTGAGAACATCGACTTGAAGGATGCTGTACGCCGCGCCATGCAGACCGAAAAAAATGCCATGGACTTTTATCTGCGCGGTGCCGCTATGATGAAAAACGTCGAAGCCAGGAAGGTCTTCGAATTGCTCGCCCGTGAAGAACGCGAGCACGCCGAATGGTTTTACAATGTCTACCCTGGCGATGATATCGCTGACCTGAAGGAATTCCTGAGTAAAAGAGCCGACCAGGACTCGGATTGGATGAAAGAACTAAACCAAGTGAATACCGCAGGTTTCGACGAACGCAAAGCAATGGAACTGGCCATGGAAAAAGAGAAGAAGTTGGCCGACCACCTGCGCGCCTTGGCCGCCAAGATCGACAACCCGGAAGTTCGCCAGGTTTTTGAGCAGAACGCAACGTCAACCGATCATCACTACCAGATCATCGAATCCGAATATGCCCGCCTGATGGGTATGGTGCATGAAACGGACATCGACACGTTTGTGCGCGAGTAGTCTCTTCTCCAGTCAAATAAAAAGCCGGTGGGCATTGGCCCTCCGGCTTTTTATTTTTCACTCGGGGACAAACAAAGAGACCTGCCGCAGAGGCCAGGCGTCGGCCTGTTCAGCGCAGCGCCCTTCAACCCGGCACGAGACCGATATAGGGGAATCCGCCTCGATGACCTCAAACCGCTCAACCCTTGTGACGGGGTCCCAATTCCCGTAACGCCAACCCACCAAGATAAAACCTACTTGCGGCGTTCGATCAGGGTCGCCGCCTCAAACATCAGCAGGAAGTACACCAACCAGGACCGTTTAAGACATAGCCTGAACCTGCACCTGTGACACAGGCGTCGACGAAGTCAAAGATGAACCAGCGCGCCTTGCAAGCTGAAGTCAGCATTTGCGACACTACAACAGTGGCCCCCTGGTGTTAGCATTCCGCAGGTTTTTTCCAGAGATTGTCGCCCTGGTTCGTTATCGCAGTCGATTCAACTTGTGCAACTTGACACATATGACAGGCCTATCCCTTCATAAACATTCACAAACACAACAATCCCGAGTATCGATTTTTCATAATCACCAGCAGAAATCGCAACGGACGCCCATCAGACTGGCGCAGCAGACAACCAAAGGTACGCATCAATCGATCAACACGCACCCGTAGTGCCGCATAAGTTCCTCGACAGGCCGCCATTCTTCGTCATATGACTTGAATCCGGTTATATGACAGAGACGGCTGCCGCCTTTTAGCGACAAGGCCAACGTCTGGCCCATCAGATGAACACCCATGATTAAGTATTTTATAACCTAATTCAATAACTTGCATATTCACATGATACGCTTGGCATAGATTGTGAAATCGAGATATATGAAATTCACATTAATTCCGGGCGCAGCGCTATCCACATGATTAAAAGCCGGCAACAAAAACGTCCGGGGACACCAGGCAAACGGAGGTATCCCAGCCATGAAAAAATGTCTCAAACCCGTACTCTTCTTTACACTGGCCGCATTCATTGCCACATCCGTTCTGGCGGCTGAGGGCGGCAACCCACGCAAGGGCAAGCACCTCTTCAAGAAAACCTGCAAAACCTGCCATTCCGCCGATGGTGCAGGTGGCGAACTCACCCCGATGAGCAAAACGCAGGCTCAGTGGGATCGCTTCTTCGACAAGAAAAAGCATAATGAAGAAGGTCTGAAAGGTCTTTCGGAACAAGACTTGAAAGACATCCAACAGTTCCTGTTCGATCACGCGGCAGATTCACCCCAACCCCAGACTTGCGGCTGATGCAACATTGGTTGAGGGAAGCCTGACGCGGACCATAAAACCCGTTGGAGGTATGGCCATGCAAAGCGTCCTGAAATCCCTCATTTGTTCTAGTCTGTTCCTAGTGTTTGTCAGCACTTTGACGATTGGTGCCGCCCAGGCCGCAATCGAAGGGGGCGATGCCAATAAGGGCAGGGCCCTGGCCAAAGAGAAGTGCAAATACTGCCACGTCTCCGGCGCCGAAGGGGGCACCATGACGCCGCTCTCCAAGACCCAGCTGCAATGGGAGCGCTTCTACGCCAAAGACATGCACAACAAAAAGGCCCCCGGGGCCTGGGATCAGATTAATCCGAACGAACTTATTGACATCATGCAGTTCATGTATGACCACGCTGCAGACTCTCCGCAGCCGGAGACCTGCGGTCAGTAAGTTCTTCACCAGCTTTTTAGGAGGCATGAAATGCAGAAATTTATTTTCCTGGTCATGGCGGCGCTGCTGGCCCTGCCGATGACCGCCCTGGCGGCAAGCCAGGAGGACGCCATGATGGAGGAGCTGCAGAAGCAGATCCAGGCGCTGAGCGGTGAGCTGGAGGAGCTCTCCGATCGTCTCGACGATACCGAGCGGCACTCGACACTGGACCGCATCGAGTTCAGCGGCGACCTGCGTGCCCGCGCCCACAGCATCCACTACCAGGATGTGACCTTTAACCCGGGCATCGAGGTGAACTACACCGACTTCTTCAACAAGGTCGGTATGTCAGTGATGATGCCTCCCGGCTCAGGTGCCCCTCTGGGCGACATCTTCGTTTTCCCGCCGGACCCGAGTAGTCCCTTGGGTGTTTCGTTCAATCCAGACGCCTCGCAAGGGACCGCTCTCGACAACATGTTTGTCAACCTCTCCAAGAACAACCCGGAACTGTTCCAGCAACTGATGAACAGCATGGCCGATTATATGCTCACGGGCAACGCGCCAGGCGTCGGCATATTCCCCATGGCCCAGCTCGAAAAATCAGACATCAACAACGACATCATGTACGACTCCCGCCTGCGCCTGAACATGAAAGCCAAAGTCTGGGACAACGTCAAGTTCTCCGGCCGCCTGGCCATGTACAAGAACTGGGGCGATTCCACCAATGCGCAGGTGTTCGACTCCTGGAGGAGCTTCTCCATGGACGGCAACAGCACCGGCAACACCTCCAGCGACCTGCTGCACGTTGAGCGGGCCTACATGGACTGGAGCAACATCGCTGACAGCGGCGTGTACCTCTCCATCGGCCGGCGCCCCTCGACCTACGGTCCGCCCACCGAAATCCGCGAGAACGAACTGCGCGGCGGCACGCCGACCGGCAACGTCATGAACCTCAACTTCGACGGCATCACGGTCGGCTACAACCTCAGCGAAAACACCGGCATCGAAGGGATGATCGCCCGTTTCTGCTACGGCCAGGGCTTCGAGTCCGAGTGGGGCAACGGCGAACTCTTCAACGACATCACCACGAAGGACACCCACTTCGCCGGCTTCAACTTCGACCTGTTCAACGACGGCACCAACTTCCTGCAGACCACCATCTTCACGGCCCAGGACATCAACGACGGCTTCAAGGGGACCATTGCTTTCCCGACTCAATACGGTGAGCTCTTCGCCCCGACCCTGTTCAAGGACATGCAGAAGTTCCCCAACTTCAACTTCGTGACCCGCGTGCAGCCGAGCACCACCATCGGTGACATCAACCTCGGCGGCATCGTCTACACCCGCACGGAGGATAACGGCCTGAAGTACTTCGTCTCCGGCGGCTGGACGCAACTGCGCCCCAACGGCAACGCCGGCATGTTCGGCGGCATGGGCACCGACGCAGTGTTCGAGGCCCAGCTCTCTGCCGACGGCACCGAAGTCATGATGGTTCCGGTCAGCGCCACCGAAGAAAAGACCCGCAACGGTTACGGCTTCTACACCGGCGTGCAGGTCCCGGCCCCCTACGGCAAGGTCGGCCTCGAGTACAACTACGGCTCCAAGTACTGGACCCCTTTCACCCAGGGCCAGGATGACGTCCTCGGCAGCAAGCTGGCCACCCGCGGTCATGTCGGCGAAGCCTACTACATCTTCGACATCAACCCGAACATGTTCATCAAGATCGGCGGCCTCTACTACGACTTCGTCTACTCCAACAGCGGCTCTCCGGTTGGCAAGCCGCAGAAAGTCGACGACGTCAAGGACGGCTCGGCTTATTCCCTGCTGCCTGTCATCGACACGGCATACGACCTGAATGCGTCTCTGACGGTCAAATTTTAAGGTGTAACCCACGGGGAGAGGTTCGCCTCTCCCCGTTATTTGAGCTTATTAATCCATATATCGATATATTATATTAAGTTGCCGACAACCAGTTCTCTGGTAAACATAGAGAGACTTCAGATTTCTTAGAAAGTTCCCCAACAAGGAGAAAAGCCATGAAACGAGTGTTTATGTTCGGCGCCCTCTGCAGCGCCATGCTCCTCGCCCTGACCGCGTTCCTGCCGGGCGCTGCGCTGGCGGTCGAGAACGACCACAGCTACTTCGTTCAGGGCCCCATGGAAACCGGCCCGGACGTGACCAAGCAGTGCCTCAAGTGCCACGAGAAACATGCCGAGGACTTCATGAAGACCACCCACTGGACCTGGGGGCAGGAGCAGAAGGTCGGCGATCGTACCGTCGTGCGCGGCAAGAAGAACGCCATCAACAACTTCTGCACCTCGATTGCCGGCAACGAGCCGCGCTGCACCAGTTGCCATGCCGGCTATGGCTGGACTGACAACACCTTCGATTTCAGCAATGCAGGCAATGTCGACTGCCTGGTCTGCCATGACACCACCGGCACCTACGTCAAGGAGCCGACCGGCGCCGGCAATCCCTCCAAGCGTGTCGACCTGGTCTACGTCGCCCAGAACGTCGGCAAGCCGAGCCGTTTCAATTGCGGCACCTGCCACTTCTACGGCGGCGGCGGTGATGCCGTCAAACACGGCGACCTCGATTCCTCCATGGAGTACCCGACCAAAGCGATCGACGTGCACATGGATGCCGACGGCAACAACTTCTCCTGCCAGGAGTGCCATACCACCGAGCAGCACGCCATCCCCGGCAACTCGCTGGGCGTCTCACCGGGAGGCACCAAGCATTTTTCCTGCGAGAAGTGCCATGACGCAGCGCCGCACGCCCAGAGCCGCCTGAACAAGCACGCGGCCACGGTCGCCTGCCAGACCTGTCATATCCCTTTCTTCGCCAAGGAAGTCCCGACCAAGCTCTCGTGGGACTGGTCGACCGCCGGCCAGGATCTCGAGGAGCACAGCGATGAATACGGCAAGCACGCCTATGATAAGAAAAAGGGGCACTTCAAGTGGGGCAAGATGGTGACGCCCGAATACCTCTGGTACAACGGCAGCGCCAACGCCTACGAGCGCGGCGACAAGATCGATCCGGACAAGGTCACCATGCTGACCTACCCGAATGGCAGCATCAAGGATGAAACGGCCAAGATCTATCCGTTCAAGCTCCATTCCGGCAAGCAGATCTACGACGCCAAGAACAAGTACTTCATCACCGCCAAGGTTTTTGGTGACGGCGGCTACTGGCGTGACTTCGACTGGGACAAGGCGGCCAAGCTCGGCATGGAAGCCAGCGGCCTAAAGTACAGTGGAGAGTACGGCTTCGCTGCCGACCGAGATGTACTGGCGAATCAATCACATGGTCTCGCCCAAGGAAGAAGCCCTCGGGCTGCCTCGACTGCCACGGCGACAATGGTCGCATGCAGTGGAGCAAACTCGGCTACAAGGGTGACCCGATGGACAACCCCAAATACGCCCGTTCCAAATAAGCCCGCCTGACCGTTATGGGCTACACGGGGGTCGGCATGCGCCGGCCCCCGTTGTTATTTTCTCTGTCCTCCGCAACGGTTAATAAATGCAAATGTGTTGATTTTTCCCTGAATATGTCTATGATGATGGCTCACATAACCTCTTCCTAAGGAGTCACTCCCATGTTCGGACTGGGCACAACAGAACTGATTATCATCCTGGTACTCGTGCTGATTATTTTCGGTGCCGGCAAGCTACCGTCAGTGGGAGGAGCCCTGGGCAAGGGATTGCGCAACTTCAAGGATGGCGTCAAGGAAGGTGAAGAGAAGAGTGAAAAGGATGCTGACAAGATAGACAAGGACTAAGGCTGATTGACACCACCGAAGATATCAAAATAAAAAGCGCCTCCCCTACTGAAGGGAGGCGCTTTTTATTTTACACAAGCAAGCGGATCAATAGGCTCCGCTTTGCTGGGGTGTGATCGTGACCACCACCCGCCGGTTCAACTGGCGCCCCGCTTCCGTGGTGTTGTCGGCAACCGGCTGTCCCTCGCCAAAACCGATGGTGCGCATGCGCGCCGGGTCAACGCCCTGGTTGACCAGGGCGTTCTGCACGCTCATGGCCCGGCGTTCTGAGAGATCCTGGTTGTAAACCTCGCTCCCGGTACTATCAGTGTGGCCGGCGATCTGGATCGTCGTCTGCGGGTACTGGACCAGAACCTGGGCGACACGGTTGATCTCCGTGTAAGCGCCAGCCTTGAGCGTTGCCGAGTTGACATCAAAGAGCACGTCCGACTTGAAGGTCACCGCCAGGACATCCGCATTACGCTGGATATTGGCGGCATCTGACGCCGCGAACTGCTGCTGCAGGGCCGCTTCCTGATTGTCCATGTAACGGCCGATACTGCCGCCGGCGATACCGCCCAGAGCGGCACCGATCCCGGCGCCGACCAGAGTTGACTTGGTGTTGCCACCGATCACCTGTCCCAGACCGGCACCGACTGCAGCGCCGATACCCGTCCCGTAGATGGCGCCCTGCTGGGTTTTCGTCTGCGGTTCCGCACAGCCCCAAATAGTAACCGCAATCAGGGCCAGAAAGGAAAACCGCTTCATTGTTTGCATCATACATCCTCCCTTGATTTTTGCTTTCTCGTTGTATAGAAGTCGATGAGCATGGAGGCTATTAACCGGTCTCTGCCTTAGCATGTTCATTCGAGACTTCTACTGTATACTGTGTCACTCCTGCCGATTTTAGCAACCGAATTTTGTTGACTAACAAACGGACCACAGCGGAAACCGGACGGGAACCAGCTTGTCACGCTTGCCATATCATGGGAGCCCGTGCTAGTTTTCTTACTCGCTTTCTTAGACGAGACCAAGCCCTGGAGGTTTACCGGACAATGAAAATTACCCGTGCAGAAGTCGAGCATGTCAGTCGCCTGGCCCGTCTGGCCTTGAGCGATGATGAACTCGACTCTCTTACCGGCGAGATGGATGCCATTCTCGACTACGTGGAGCAGCTTAAAGGCCTTGACACTGACGGCATTGTACCAACCGCCCATGCCGTTCCGATGGAAAATGCCTTCCGTGACGATGTAGTCAGACCCAGCTTTACTCCTGAGCAAGCTCTGAGCAACGCCCCGGACGCCGCTGACAGTGCATTCCGGGTCCGCCGGGTCATCGAATAAACTTTTATCTTTTCTCGGACAACTCATTATGACGATTTGCGACCTGACCCTGGCCGAATTGCGATCCGGACTGGACAAGCGGGAACTCTCGGCCGTTGAGATAACCCAAGCCTACCTGGATCGAATCGCAACGACCAATCCTGTCCTCAACACCTTCATTACCGTCTGCGACGAAACGGCTCTTGCCGAAGCGCAGGCCGCCGACCGGCGGATTGCGGCCGGTGAGGCAGCACCCCTGACCGGTTTGCCGATCGCCGCAAAAGACATCTTCAACACCGCCGGGCTGCCCACCACCTGCGGCTCCCGCATCCTGGACGGTTATATATCACCTTACGACGCCACGGTCATTGCCCGCATCAAAGCGCAGCAGGCAGTGATTATCGGCAAGCTGAACATGGACGAGTTCGCCATGGGCAGCTCCAACGAGAACAGCGCTTTTGGCGCGGTACGCAACCCATGGAAGCTCACCCATGTTCCAGGCGGCTCTTCGGGCGGCAGCGCCGCCTGCATCGCCGCCCGCCAGGCCGCAGCGGCGCTCGGCACCGACACCGGGGGCTCGATCCGGCAACCCGCTGCGCACTGCAGCGTTGTCGGCCTAAAGCCGACCTATGGGCGCGTCTCCCGCTACGGGGTGATTGCCTACGCTTCGTCACTCGACCAGGTCGGCCCGGTCACCCGCGACGTGCGCGACTGCGCACTCATGCTGCAGGCGATTGCCGGCCATGATTCTGCTGATTCGACCTCTGTTAATACAGCGATCCCCGATTACCAGGCCAGCCTGAGCGGCGACCTGAAAGGCTTGCGCATCGGCCTGCCGCAGGAATATTTCATCGCCGGCCTGGATGAGGATGTGCGCAAAGCCATCGAACAAGCAGCGGCAACCTACCGCGATCTCGGGGCAGAGATTGTCGAGGTCTCCCTGCCGCATACCGCCTATGCCGTGGCCTGCTACTACCTCATCGCCACCGCCGAGGCTTCGAGCAATCTGGCCCGCTACGATGGCGTGCGTTTCGGCCTGCGCGCCGACCGGGCCGAAAACCTGATCGACATGTACATGCAGACCCGGGCCGCCGGTTTCGGCGCCGAAGTCAAGCGCCGCATCATGCTCGGCACCTACGCCCTCTCTTCGGGCTACTACGACGCCTACTACCTCAAGGCGCAGAAAGTCAGGACACTGATCCGCCAGGACTTTCTCGAGGCCTTTGCCAAAGTTGACACCCTGTTGACGCCGGTGGCGCCGACCCCGGCCTTCGCCCTGGGAGAAAAGGTCAACGATCCCCTGCAGATGTACCTGTCGGATATCTACACCATTCCGGTCAACCTGGCCGGCACCTGTGCCATGAGTCTGCCCTGCGGCTTCTCGACAGAGGGTCTGCCGATCGGCGTGCAGCTGATCGGCAAGCCTTTCGACGAAGCGACCATCCTGCGCACCGCACACGCGTTCGAGCAGGCAACGGCTTGGCACAAGCGGACAGCGGAGATTTAGAAGGAGGAACACAGGAGAAAAAAGGCTCATGAGCCCATCCTGCCTTCTGTGTTCTGTGTTCTCATAATACAGAGGTTCTCAATGAATTACGAAACTGTCATCGGCCTGGAAGTGCACGTCCAGTTGACGACCAGGACCAAGATCTTCTGCGGCTGTTCGACAGCATTCGGCCAGACGCCCAACTCACAGACCTGCCCGGTCTGCCTCGGCCTGCCTGGCGCCCTACCGGTCCTGAATCGCAAAGCGGTGGAACTGGCCATCCGCACCGGACTGGCAACCAACTGCCGAATCACGCCGCGCTCGATCTTCGCCCGAAAGAACTACTTCTATCCTGACCTGCCTAAGGGGTATCAGATCTCGCAGTTCGAGCTGCCGGTCTGCGAGCACGGCTGGCTAGAGATTGACCTGGACGGGGGTGTTGGCAAACGCATCGGCATTACCCGTGCGCACATGGAAGAAGACGCCGGCAAACTGATCCATGGCGAAACGCCGGACACCGCCGGCTGCTCCCTGGTCGACCTCAACCGCGCCTGTACACCGTTGCTGGAAATCGTTTCAGAACCAGACCTGCGCTCGGCCGACGAAGCCATTTCCTACCTGAAGAAATTGCACCAGATCGTGGTTTATCTCGGCGTCTGTGACGGCAATCTCGAAGAAGGCAGCTTCCGCTGCGATGCCAACGTCTCGGTCCGCCCCAGCGGCCAGAAAGAATTCGGCACTCGCGCGGAGCTGAAGAACATCAACTCCTTCCGCTTCATCAAACAGGCAATCGAATACGAGGTGGACCGCCAGATTGACCTGATCGAGAGCGGCGGCAAGGTTGTCCAGGAGACCCGCCTGTTCGACAGCAACACTGGGATGACCCGTTCCATGCGCGGCAAGGAAGAGGCACACGACTACCGCTACTTCCCCGACCCCGACCTGGTCCCCCTGGTGATCAGCCCGGAATGGCTCGAAGAAGTGCGTTCGACCCTTCCCGAGCTGCCGGATGCCAAGCGCAGGCGTTTTGTCGAAGATTTGGGGCTACCGGCCTACGATGCCGAAGTTCTTGCCGCCGACCGTGTCGTGGCCGATTATTTCGACGCCTGTGTCGCTCTCGCCAAAGATGCCAAGGCCTGCGCCAACTGGGTCATGGGCGAGGTGCTGCGCAAGCTCAAGGAAACCGAGGCCACGATTGTCGCCGCCCCGGTGACACCGGAGCGGCTCAGTGGCCTGCTCGCACGCATCGCTGACAACACCATCTCCGGCAAAATCGCCAAGACCGTCTTTGAGAAGATGTGGCTCAGCGGCCAGACCGCCGACCAGATCATCGCATCGGAGGGACTCAAGCAGGTGACCGACACGGGAGCGATCGAAGAACTGGTCGACGAGGTCATTGCTGCCAATCCGGAGCAGGTGGCCGAGTACCTGGCCGGCAAGGACAAACTGATCGGCTTTTTCGTCGGCAAGGTCATGCAGGCCAGTCAGGGTAAGGCCAATCCCGGCATGGTGAATCAGTTGTTGAAAAAGAAACTGCAAGGATGACGCGGGGGCAATCGCGAATACAGGGCACAGAAGGTAAAATACTGAAGGAGTCTCAAAGACAACCCTCTGTCTTGTGTATGCTTTCTCCGGCCTCCTCATCAAAGAACGGGACGTAAGCCATGAGCAATTGTGATTTTTTCCCCAACGCCGCGGGTATCCGCCCGATCAAGTACAGCGACGGCGTTCTGCGTCTGATCGACCAGCGACGCCTACCGAGCGAAGAGATCTGGTTGGAATACACTGATTATCGCGAGGTCGCCGAAGCGATTCGCAGCATGGTCGTACGCGGTGCGCCCGCCATCGGTGTGACCGCCGCCTACGGTGCCTACTTCGGTGCCCGCGCCATCGAGGCAGACAATTACAATGATTTTGTCGTCGCATTCAACCAGGTGTGCGCAGTGCTGGCTGCCACTCGACCCACGGCAGTCAACCTCTTCTGGGCCCTGGAGCGCATGCAGAGCCTGGTGCGCGCCAACGCCGATCAACCCGTCGGCAACCTGAAGATCGGCCTCGAGTACGAGGCCATGGCGATCAACGAGGAGGACATCCGCATCAACATGAGCATGGGGCGCCACGGTGCCGCGCTGCTCCCGGACGAGGTCCGCATCCTGACCCATTGCAACGCCGGGGCCCTCGCCACCGGCGGCTACGGCACGGCCCTCGGCGTCATCCGTGCGGCCGTGGCGGCCGGCAAACAGGTGTCCGTCTTTGCCGATGAAACCCGCCCTTTCCTGCAGGGGTCGCGATTGACCGCCTGGGAACTGCAGCAAGACCATATCCCGACGGTCCTGATCTGTGACAACATGGCTGGCTACCTGATGTCCAAGGGCGCCATCGATGCGGTGATCGTCGGTGCCGACCGGATTGCCGCGAACGGCGATGTCGCCAACAAGATCGGCACCTACACGGTCGCCGTCCTGGCCAGGGAGCACAACATCCCCTTCTACGTAGCCGCACCGACTTCAACCATCGACCTGCAGATCCCCGACGGCTCGCAGATTCCGATTGAAGAGCGCGATGCCCGCGAGGTCACCCACATCGGCGAGCAGCAGTTGGCGCCAGCGGAGATTGCCGTGTACAACCCGGCCTTCGACGTCACCCCGGCCCGGCTGGTCAGCGCCATCATCACCGAACATGGCGTCGCCAAGGGCGACTATCTCGTACAGCTGGCAGCCTTTGTGCGCAAGAGTGGATAGTCAACCACATGAGTTTCACAGAGTCCCAGACATGGCAGGATCAGCTCCTCGCTGGCGATGAAACGGCGCTGGCGACCAGTGCTGCCAAAGCCGGCTTTGCCGAGCCGGCCAAAACCGCAACCAACCTCGTCCTGCTGCAGCAGGCGTTGACCGACCCGCGACTTGTCGTCACCCTCGCCGAGCAGGCATTGGCCACCGCCGATCCGGACCTGGCGCTTAACAATCTCGAACGCCTGAGCGGTACAGCCGACCAAACCGACCTGCCAATCGTTCTCATCGATGCGACCTCTGCCCGCCAATTACTCACGATTCTCGGGGCATCCCCTTTCCTGGCCGGCATTCTCTGCCGCCGGGCAAATTTTTTCGCCGGGTTGTTTCGCAAGGGGCAAATCAGCAGCAGAAAAACCGAAGAGCAAATGTGCAGTGAACTGCGCGAGTTAATTGCCGACCACGCCGATATGGCGGCCCTCAAGAAAGGGCTGCGCATCTTCAAGGCCCAGGAAATGCTGCGGATCGGCGGTCGCGACCTCTGCGGCCTGGCCGAACTCGAGGAAGTCACGGCCGAGCTCTCCGCGCTAGCGGCCGCAACCCTGCAAAGGGCCTTCGAAGTCTGCAGGCTGCAATTGCAGGCCGAATACGGCGTACCGCTTCTAGACCCCGTGGGCAAACACCCTGCCGAGGAAGCCCAATTCACCATTCTCGGCATGGGCAAGTTCGGTGGTTGCGAATTGAACTTCTCTTCCGACATCGACCTGATCTACTTTTACAGTTCCGATCGCGGCCAGACCACGGGCTTTGACGACCCTGTGCGCGGGCTGCGCAACCGCATATCGCTACACCAATACTTTGTCAAACTATCGGAGCTGATCACCCGGGCCATCGGGCAAGCTACGGAAGACGGTTTCGTCTTCCGCGTCGACCTGCGCCTGCGCCCTGAAGGGAACAGCGGCGAGATGGCAAACTCGATCGCCGCCGGCGAAACCTACTATGAGAGCTGGGGTCAGAGCTGGGAACGTTCGGCCATGCTCAAAGCCCGCCCGGTGGCTGGCTCGAAGGAGCTCGGCGAGCAGCTATTGCAACGTTTGCAGCCATTCATCTACCGCCGCCACCTCGATTACGCCATGATCGATGACATCAAGGTCATGAAGCAGAAGATCGACCGCAGCCTGACGCGCGAGCAGGAAGGGGAACGCAACCTCAAACTGGGCCGGGGCGGCATCCGTGAAATTGAGTTCTTCATCCAGGCCCTGCAATTGATCAACGCCGGTAAGAATCCACGCCTGCGGTTGCGCAATTCCCTCGAAGCCCTGCAGGTGCTCTGCGCCGAGAAGTTGATCACTATCGAGGAGCGGGATGACCTGAGTGCTGCCTACCGCTTTCTGCGTACCGTTGAGCACCGCATCCAGGTGGTCCACGAGCAGCAGACCCACAACCTGCCGACGCGCCCTGAAGAGCTCACGTCGCTGGCCAGGCGCTGCGGCTTTGCAGACACCGATCAATTCATGACGGCACTGCAGCAGCACCGGGGCAAAGTCACGGCGATTTTCCGCGATCTTTTCTACACCAGCGAAGAAGAGCTGCCGACTCAGGTCAGCCCCGAGGTGGCTATCCTGTTCGACGCCAACGCTGACCCGGACTATTGCCTAGATATTCTCGAAGGGAAGGGGTTCCGCCCTCCGGAAGGCGCTTACGAGAGTCTGACCGTCTTGCGCCAAGGTGGCACCAAAGGGTATCTGACCGAACGGGCGCGCCGCCAGCTTGACCGCATTGCGCCCTTGCTCTTCCAGGAAGTCCTGCTCAGCCCGGATCCGCCCATGGCCCTGGGGAACATGGAAAAGTTCCTTGAAGCCTGTCGCCGGGCGCGCGGCACCTACTACGCCCTGCTCGCCGAGAATCCGCAAATCATCAAGGTCCTGGTCTCCCTGTTTGCGACCAGCCAGTTTCTCACTCGCAATTTCATTCAGCACCCAGAAGTCCTCGACTCCCTGGTTTCAACAAGCTACGCCCGCAACCTTAAGAGTGCCGAAGAGCTCGCCGACGAACTGGCCGGGCAGATGAGTAACGCATCACATTACGAGGACAAGTTGAACACCCTGCGGCGCTTCCGCAACGAAGAGTTTCTGCGCATCGCCCTCAACGATATTCATGGCCACACGCCTCAAGGGCAAACGACAAGCCAGATCTCCCTGGTGGCCGATGTCTGCTTGCAGTGCGCTCTCGACGTCGCCAGGGAGGAGTTACTGGAACGCTACGGTTTGCCATTTTGCCAGAACGACAATGGCGCATCCCATGAAGCGGAATTTGCCATTATCGGCATGGGCAAGCTCGGCGGCATGGAGCTCAACTACCACTCCGACCTCGACATCATCTTCATTTATGAAGGGGAAGGCAACACCCGGCCGGCTACCGGGACCGACCTCGGAGCGATTCAGGCCACAGACCAACCAACAGTATTTTGCACGGCTTGCCCAGAGAATCATCTCGGTTCTGACCTTGATGACCCAGGAAGGCTATGTTTACGAAATCGATACCCGCCTGCGACCATCCGGCAACCAGGGGCCGCTGGTGTCATCCCTGCCGGCATATCGCGAATACCACAAGAGCTCTGCCGCACCATGGGAGCGACAGGCGCTGATCAAGGCCAGGGTAGTTGCCGGGGCGACGGAACTGGCGGCAAATTTCGATGCCCTCACCGCGGCGATCGTCTACGAGCGACCCCTGCCGGAAAATCTTGCTGAAGAGATCTGTCGCTTGCGCCAGCGCATGGAGAAAGAACTCGGCAAAGAAGACGCGCAGCACCGCAACATCAAAACCGGCCGCGGTGGCATGGTTGACGTTGAATTCATTGCCCAGTATCTGCAGCTGCGACACGGCAGGGACAGGCCGACACTGCGCTGCCGCAACACGGTGGATGCCCTCCGCGATCCTACAGAGCGAAGGCTTGATTTCAAAAAAGGACTGTGAGCCTCTGGTGTCCGGCTACAAGTTCCTGCGCCGCCTGGAAAACAAGTTGCGCCTGGTGCACGACCAGTCGGTCAACGAGTTGACTGCCGAGCCCGCTTACCTGGCAAAACTGGCCCGTCATCTGGGCTACCCCGATGCCCATGGGCGACCGGAAAAACTTTTCTTGGAAGACTATGCCGGGACGACCCAAACCATTCGCGAGGTATTCGACCGCATCCTGAATTGCACGGAGAGCGCTTAACATGACGTTCTGAGGAGGACAGCAAGCACATTCTATTGGTCGACGACGATCCGAATATCCGCCGCTTCATTTCCGAATCGCTGCGCCTGCGCGGCTACAAGGTCCATAGTTTTGCAGAAGCGGAAGAAGCCTTGCGGGCACTGAACAATCACGAGTTTGACCTACACTCCTGGACATCCTCCTGCCAGGAACCAACGGTCTGCACTCTGCCGTTAGCTCAGGTCTCTGTCGAAGACCAAAGAGCTGCCGGTCATCATGATGACTGCTTTTTACAAGCAGACGGACCATATCTGCGAAGCCCGCGAGCAGTACGGGGCGACGCGACTACCTGCTCAAGCCCTTCCCCCTGAAGACCCTCCACGAGAAGATTGATGCCCTGATCGGTGTGCCGACAGCCGCGACAGAGGCAGAATGCCTCAGCGTCGAGGAAAAGCTCTCCGAGACAGGACTGCCGCGTGTCCTGCACAACCTCTACAGTTTGCGGGCGACCGGACTGCTGCACCTGGAGAGCAACGGCGTCAAGAAGGTCGTCTACATTCGCAACGGCTATCCGATTTTCGTGCGCTCAAACCTGGTGAAGGAGTTCCTCGGCCAGATGCTCGTGCGCACCGGCAATCTCAGTGCCGAACAGCTGCAGAAATCCCTTGAGATCGCCAAGGAGAATGGCCAGCGCCATGGCATGGCGCTGATCGAGATGGGGCTGATTACGCCACATCAGCTGAACGACGTGCTGCGCAAGCAGGTTCTGGAAAAACTCCTCGACACCTTTTCCTGGCCGGACGGCAGCTACCGATTCGTACAGGCCCGCGAGTTCAAACAGGGGATAACCAGCATCGACCTGTCGCCGGCCAACCTGATCCTGCAGGGGTCTGCGCGACTATGCCGGTCGCGAACAGCTGCTGAAGATTCTTGAGCCGCACCTCGACCACTACCTGCAACTGGCCGAGAACCCGCTTTACCGCTTCCAGGAAATCCAGCTCACTGCCAGCGAACAACGCATCCTGGACAGTTGCCAGGGGAAGACCACCCTGCGCGAAGTGCTCAAAAGGCATCTGCTGTCGCGCAAAGAGGCGGAACCGCTCCTGGCCACGCTCCTGAGTACCGGCATCCTGGTCGGGCGCAGCGAACCGGAGGCGCAAGCCGAGGATGCCGACTGCGGCGAGGCCAGGGATGTTCGCTCCCGGCGGGAAAGCTTCCTGAAAGATTATGCCTGGATGATGGACGCAGGATTACTTCACCCTGCTCGGCGTGAGCGAATCTGACTCCAGGGAGCAGGTCCGCAAATCCTATCACAGCCTGGTCAAGAAATATCACCCGGACCGCTTTTTCGAGGAGGATGTCCTGCTCGACCTGAAGGACAAGGTCAATGCCCTCTTCCAGCGCATCAGCGATGCCCATGAAACGCTGAGCGACGCAACCGCCAAGGCGCGCTACCTCAACGATCGCAAAGGGATATCCTCCGGCACGACCACGAGCCTGGAAACCATCCTCGAAGCGGAGACCGCCTTCCAGAAAGGCATGGGCCTCTTCCGCGTCAAGAAATATGATGCCGCGTAGAAAGCCTTTGCCGACGCTGTAGAACTCAGTCCCAACGAAGCCGAATACCTCATGTTCCAGGCATGGTCAGCTTACAAGGCCGATAGAGGGGCACCGGATGTGATTATCAATAGCCGTAAAACCTGATGTGAGCTACCGAGCTGAATCCCAGGTTGAGCCAGGCACATTTGTACCTCGGCTATAGAAGCACGGATGAAGGCAAAGAGAAGGAAGCCCAGCGGCGTTTCGAAAGAGCGATCCCGTACAACCCGAATTGTACCGAGACCCTCAGGGAACTGCGTGCGATGAGCATGCGCAAGGGAGAAGTCGACAAAGAGAAAAAGGGTCTGTTCGGCAAGATGTACAACTGATCATCTGCAAGTTGTACTCCAGGGGTCGGTCGGCTCATCGAACCAGCTGACGCAGGGATCTTTCAAGGCAATCCCCTCCCTGGCACAGGCCTGTTCGATACAGGTAGTTTCGATAAAGTGACGGATCAGGTTGAATTCACGATCGCTGGCCGGTTTGAAGAGGACGCCGGTCTGGGGCTGCGAGGTCCCCGGCGAATCTCCCCCCGGCACACAATAGAGAACCTCTGCGTCAAGCTTCAGCAATCTGCCGGCCAGGTTCACTTCGAGATGCACCCGCCTGCCCTTGGGTATTTCCGCCGCACACTGGATACGACCGCCGCGATCGGAGAGTGAGATCATACGGCCGGTCAGCCAAGCCCCTTCTATCTGCAGGTCAACCTCCAGAGCCAAGGAAATGCGAATATTGCGCCGGGGATTCGGGAAGTACTGACCCTCGAGAAGCTGATAGAGTTCGGTAAGGCAAATGGGGGTTTGCAGGAAGGTCCCAGCCACGAGCGGCATGGGCGTCAACCAGACCACCTTGCTGACATGGGCTGGCAAATGCACCCCGCGCTCAGCAAACACGACTTTTGCCGCGGAGAGATCGTCTACGGCAAAAAACTTCCAATCTGCCAGAATGCTGCATAAAATCCTGGCGAATTTCTGGTTGCGGGTCACAACCGCGACCTGCTTGACATCAGATTCTCTACCACCTAACAAGACCATGCCACTATCCCCCGCCTAAACTGGACCCATGCAAGTCAACCACGATCGCCGTACAGTCGTCAAAGGGCGGTTGCCCAGCAAGATAATCGGTGATCTCGGCAAAAAGTCGCTCTAAAAATAGCATATGATCGCCATCAAATCTGCGGAAAGCATCATCGAGTCGTGCAGCACCGTACATCTCGCCGTCCGGGTTGCAGCTATCAAGGACCCCGTCTGTGTACAACAGCAAGCGGTCGCCAGCTTCCAGCTGGAACTTATCCACCTTGAATTCCGCCGGATCGAAGTAGCCGACGGGATGGCTAGTCGCCGGCAAGCGCGATAGCGCATCCCTGCGGCGCACCAAACCAGCAGGGTGGCCGGCATTGACATAGTTCATGGTCAGGCTGTGGGGATCGATCACACCGAAAAAGAGTGTCGCTGAAAAAAAATGGTCGAGAAGTTGCGACCGCCTGGCGAATGTGCGCAAAAACGTATTGAGGTCAGTAACCACCTTGTATGGGTTGCACACCCCGCGTGCGGCGCAATGGATAAACCCGTAGACCAGCGACATGACGACCGAAGCATGCAGGCCGTGACCGGTCACATCACCGACAAAGACGACCTGGCAACCATCGTCGAGCTCGATGAAATCGTAAAAATCGCCGCCGAGCACGTTGGCCATGCGATTTCTCGCCGCCATACAGCACCAGCTAGAGGCAGGAGAACTTTTAGGCAGCAGCAGTTTCTGCACCTGCCCGGCCAGTTTGACCTCAAGAGGGTCATTCGTTCTCAGTGGCGGGTCCATATCTCCCCGTGAGTGGGCCCTCAGAGCTCTGCCCGTCGCGTTCCATGAGCCTGACCAGCTCTCGGTCCAAAAGGTGGCGCGGGCGCACATTGCTCAGAGCGCGGATCATACTGCGCTTCAGGTGTCGGTTTTCCTTGTGCAGCTCGGTGAGCAACTGCTTCATTCTCTTGCGCTTCTGGTCAGTCTGTCCCATAACGGGACAACCGCAATCGATGGTCGGGAAATTGTTCTGCCGAGCTAATTTGATTATATCGGATTCTTCCACGTAAACCAGCGGGCGAATCACCGTGTGTCGGCCGTTATCGGCCAGCAGCTTGGGACTCATGGCCGCCAGGGTACCGATGTAGAACTGGTTGAGCAACAGCGTTTCGATGAAATCATCGAGGTGATGGCCCAAGGCAACCTTATTGCAACCGAGCCGATCTGCCACGGTGTAGAGAAACCCTCGACGTAGCCGGGCGCAAAAAGCGCAATAGGAGGAACCGGGGCGCAGGTTTTCATCAATGATGTGCGAGCAGTCAGTGGTTTCCATGTGCACCTCGAATCCACAGTCATGCAGATATGACTCCAGGACATCCTTGCGGTAACCGGGGAAACCGGCATCGATGTTGACCGCAATCAATTCGTAGTCGATGGGCGCCCGGCGGCGTAGCTGGTGGAGGATGTGCAGCAAGGCATAGGAGTCCTTGCCCCCCGAGACGGCGACCGCAATGCGGTCACCTGCCTCGATCAGGTTGAAATCACCGACCGCCTGGCCGGTCAGCTTTTTAACTTTACGGAAGTGGGCGTTGTTGAGCAGCATCGGCATAAACCTGCCTTTTTACCCTGAGTCCTTGACGACTGCAGACCCAGATTTTAATAAAACAACGGAGCATTAAACGATATACGCTGGAATTTTTCAAGAACGGAACGCGACGGCAGCCCGCGGCCGCCGTCGCGAGGATTAAAATGGCAGATTACGGTTCAACTGCCCGGCTCGTGATGATGATCGGCGTGGCTGGGTGACAGGCCGATCAACAGCCGCACATCTTCGAGCACCAGGTAAAGAGAGGGGATCAGCAGGAGCGTGATACCGGTGGCAAAGAGAATGCCGAAAGCAAGGCTGATCGCCATCGGCACCAGGAACTGGGCCTGGACGCTGGTCTCCAGGATCATCGGCATCAGCCCGAAGAAAGTGGTCAGGGAGGTCAGCAGAATCGGCCGGAAGCGCCTTTGCCCTGCCTCCATGAGAGCATCGTGCAGAGGCTGACCCTGGCGCCGCGCACGATTGACATAATCGATCAGCAGCAAGGAATCGTTGACGACCACGCCGGTCAAGGCCACGATACCGAACATGCTGAGGATGCTCAAGTCATAGCCCATCAAAAAGTGCCCGAGGATCGCCCCGACGATGCCGAAGGGAATCGCCACCATGATCAGCAGCGGCTGGGAGTAACTGCGGAACGGGATCGCCAGCAGGGCGAAGATGACGATCAGCACCAGCTTGAAACCGGTAAACATGCTCGCCATCGATTCCCGCCGGTTCTTGTCCTCCCCTTCCATGTCATAGCTCAAACCGGGATAATCAGCCATCAGTTTCGGTAAAGCATCCGACTTGAGTTCGGCGACGATCTCTTCGGCGTTGGCGACATGACTGTCCACAGTCGCCGTCACATTGATGACGCGCTTGCGGTCGGTGCGGTTGATCTTGCTGAAGCCACGGCTTTCGGCCAGGGTCGCCGCCCGATCGAGGGGGATCTCCCCGCCGCTAGGCACATGGATACGCAGGTTTTCCAGATCCCAGAAACGTTGTCGGCTCTCCTCCGGGTAGCGGACCAAGACCTTGACTTCATTGCGGCCGCGCTGCAGGCGCAGGGCTTCGGCCCCGTAGAAGGCACCGCGCAGCTGGCGGCCCAGATCCTCTTCGGTAATCCCCAGAGTGCGGGCTTCAGCTTTCAGGCGGACTTTGACCTCCCGCTTGCCGAGTGTGTAGTTATCGGCGATGTCGCCCGTGCCCGGATAGGTGGCGATGATCTCCTTGAGACGCTCTGCCGCCTCATCCAGAACCGCAAAATCCTCGTGGGCCAGCTGCACGTCGATATTGGCACCCAGATGAATCAGGTTCGAGGTGAAGGTCAGGGTTTCCACCCCGACGACCTCCCCGACCCGCTCCCGCCAGCGGTTGGCGATCTCGCTCGCCGGCACACCGCGCGATTCACTCGGCGTCAGAAACATCGAGATGCTGGCGAGGTTGCCACCGGAACTGGAGAAGGACCCGGCAGGGCCGCGGTCGGCGATAGACGAACCAACGTTCGCAAAGACGTGACGCAGCACCGAATCCCTTTCCGGGCGATCGCGGTCGTACTCGGCCACCACAGCGAGGCCCGCGTTGACGATCTGCTCCTGGATCTGTGTGGTCATGGCCACCGGGCTGCCGGGCGCCAGCTCAAGAGCGACCTGGATGACGTCGGCATCGACATCGGGCATGAAGCGGAACTTGACGACTCCGCCGCCGACCAGTCCAACCCCGGCCAGCAGCAGAACGGCAAGGGCAACCGCTACGGTCATGTAGCGATGGCGGAGGCAGAGAGCCAGGCCTTTGCGGTAAGGACCGTCGATAAAGCGCTGCAGAAGCTTGCCGAAACGTTGCCGGTTCCTCTCGAGGCTGGCCAGGAATCGGCCGGGAGCCTGCGTCCGTTGGCCGATCGCCAGGTGTGCGGGAAGGATGAACAGGCATTCCACCAGCGACACCAGCAGGACCGTAATGACGATCGCCGGGATCACCAGGATGAACTTGCCCATAATGCCGCTGGTAAAGAGCAGCGGCAGAAAGGCCGTGACCGAGGTCAGTACGGCAAAGACGACCGGTTGGGCGACCTCGATGGTGCCATCAACTGCCGCCTGCAGATACGGCTTACCCGACTGGCGCTGCTCGTACACGTTCTCGCCGACGACAATCGCATCATCAACCACGATGCCGAGCGCCATGATGAAGGCAAACAGCGAGATCATGTTGATCGAGACACCGATCGCCGGCATGAACAGCAGCGCTCCGCAAAAAGAGATGGGAATGCCGAGCATGACCCACAGGGCCAGGCGGATTTCCAGGAACAGCCCGAGGGTGATAAAGACCAGCACCAGACCGAGCATGGCATTCCTGGTGAGCAGGTCCTTGCGGCTTTTGAACAGCTCCGAGTTGTCGTTCCAGGTGGCCAGGTCGACCGATGCCGGCAGTTGCCGCCGCTTGACCTCGACAAACCTTTTGACGGCATCGGAAATCTCCGTCGGTTTCTGGTCGCCGACGCGATAGACCTTGGTCATGGCAGCCGGCAGGCCGTCGAAGAGGCCGAACTGGTCGGTCTCCTCGAAACTGTCCTTGATGGTCGCGACGTCGCCGAGGGTGACTTCCGTGCCGTCCACCGTGGTCAGGATGACGATGCTGGCGTATTCGTGGCCGACATAGCGGCGCTCCTTGGTTCTGACCAGGATCTCGCCGGAGCCGGTTTTAATCGTCCCGCCGGGCAGGTCGAGGGACGCCTGGCGCACCCGCTGGGCGATCTGGTCAAAGGTCAGGCCGTAGCGGCGCAGGTTGGTTTCATTGATCTCGATGGAAATTTCATAGGGGCGGACGCCGCTCAGGTCAACCTGGGTGATACCCGGTTCCAGCAGCAACTCGTCGCGGACCTGCTCGGCAAGTTCACGCAGGCTGCGTTCCGGCAGTTTGCCGTAGACCACCACCGAAATCACTTCGCGCCGGTTGAGCAGCTTGCTGACTACCGGCTTTTCAGCGTCCTGTGGGAAAGTGGTGATGCGGTCGACTTCGCTCTTGATATCCTGCAGGACCAGGTCGATGTCCGCGTCGGTCATGATCTCGGCGGTAACGACACCATACCCTTCGGCGGCCACCGACTTGACCTGCTTGATGCCATCCACTCCGGTCAGGTTCTCCTCGATCTTGAGGATCACACCTTCTTCGACCTCCTCCGGGCCTGCACCTGGGTAGGCGACCGAGACCTGGATCCGGTCAAGGGTCACGTCCGGGAAAACTTCCTGCTTGACGTTGGAGCCGAGGATCAGGCCGCCGACGATCAGCACCAGCATCAGCAGGTTGGCGGCGACGTGATTCTCCGCCATCCAGCGAATTGCGCCGTTCATTACTGGGCCTCCCTCGGCTGCGGCCGCAGCAGCATCCCTTCCGCGGCACCGGACAGGCTGGTCATGACGACCATTTCTCCGGCCTGCAGACCGGACCGGACCAGGACCACGTCGCGCTCGCGGCGGACGATATCGACTGTACGCATATGCAGGTGGTTTTCCTGGTCGACAACCCAGACGGTATCGTTGTCATGCAACGCGCCACGCGGCACCGGGATGACATCGACCAGCTCTTCACCCTGCAGCTTGACCTCGACAAACATTCCCGGCAAGAGCTCATTGAGCAGACTCCGAGCGGGACTCCCCGCAGAGATGGGATCGGCAACCGTGACCACGACCCGGGCCATGCGGCTACGCGGGTCAATCTCACCGAGAGCCCGGGTTATGGCACCCTGCCAGTGGTATGTCCGTGCACCGGATTGCAGTTCAATCTGTGCGGGAGAACCCAGCTGCGCTGCTCCATTGCGTGGCACCTGGAGCCAAGCGAGCTCGTCGAGCGGCAGCGGCACGACAATCTCCGCCTGGTCGGTGCCGACAATCGTCGCAACCGGTGAGCCGGCATTGAGGAACTGGCCGATCTCAACCTGCTCACTGCGAACGTAGCAGTTGAACGGTGCAAAAATCCTGGTCCGCTGAAGATTGATTTCCGCCTGCCTGACATTGGCCAAGGCGGCGTCACGCTGGGCTCGGGCACTGTTCAACTGCGGTTCGTAGACAACCAGCGGATTGGGTTCGGCATCTCCCGACGACTTCAAGGCCTGCCATTCATTGCGGGCCACATCGGCCTGGTTTTCGTTGCGCAGCAGTTCCAGTTCCGCCTGGGCCAGGCTGGCTTTTGCCAGATCGATCGCCAGGCGATAGTCGATATCCTCGATAGCGAAGAGCAGCTCGCCCTTGCGCAGCACGCCACCGGCAACCATCTGTGGTGAGATCTCGCTGACCCGGCCCTTGACCTGCGGGGTTATGCTGACCTCGTAGCGTGGCTGGACCGTACCGGTTCCGCTGACGATTACCGGTCGCACAGTATTGACCGCCTCCACCACTTCGACCAGTGGCCCGAGGTGCGGCGCTTCGTGGGGTTTGGGCGCCTTGCGCGATTTGATCAGGGCCAGGGTCAGGCCCAGGGCGATGAGGATGACCAGCAGCGGCAGTATGGCTTTCTTGATTTTCATTGATGCTTATCCTTTTCAATCTGCACACGGGCATTCATTTGGTCCTGCATCCAGCCTCCCCCCAGCGCCCGCGCCAGGCTGATGCGATCAGCGAGCAGTTGTCGCTGCGCTGCAATCAGACGGCTGCGCGTATCGGCATCAACACGCTGGGCAGTCAACACGGGGAGGTAGTCATCCAAACCGGCGAGATATCGATCCGTCGACAAGCGCAGGCTGGCCCCGGTGGCCCGTGCCGTTTCGGCCAAAAGGTCAATGCGTTGGGCGCTGGCGTAATTGTTGACTAGGGCGTCCTCGACTTCCTGAAAAGCCGAGAGAACCTTCTGTTGATAGGCAGCGACAGCTTCGCGCAGCGCAGCCTCTTTCCGGTCGACCTCGGCACGCCGCCGGCCGCCATCAATCACCGGCAACGCCAGGTTGCCGAGCAGGCTCCAGAATTCTCCTTTGATCAAGCCGGCCGCGACCTCCTGACGCAGGGTGCCGTAATTGCCGGAAAGGTTGATGGATGGGAACCGATCGGCAATCGCCGCGGCAACCCTGGCGTCGGCCGCGGCAACCCGCTGCAACGCCGCCTGCAAATCCGGGCGCTGACTGACCAGGCCGGCCGGGATGCCGACTGCAAAGAGCACCGGGGCGGCAGGCACCTGGATGGGATTGTCCCCGGACAGACGCTCGGGATAGCGCCCGAGCAGGACACCAATGGCATGCTCGGCTTCGGCCAGACGGGCCGCGAAGACCGGTCTAGCCGCCTTTGCTGCGGCCAGGTTCTGGCGCGCCTGGTACATGTCAACAGCCGGAACCAACCCCCTGCGATAGCGGTTTTCGACCCGCGCGGCCGTATCCGAGAAGGAGGCTATCACTTGGTCGGTCAAGACCAGCTGGGACCGCTGCTCAACAGCGAGGAAGTAGAGATCGGCCAAGCGTGCCGACAGTCCCAGGTAAAGGGTCTGGACATCCTGCTGGCTGGCAACCAGCTCCTGGCTGGCCGCCCTGCTCAGGGCGGCCAGTTTCCCCCAGAGGTCAAGCTCGAAACCGGCGGCCAGCGACAGTTGATAATTGTCGCCGATATAATCATCGATCAGGCCAGGTTGTTTGGAACGACTTACGCTTCCGCCAGCGGAAAGGGACGGCGACTGGGCGCTGCGCGTGATCCTGAAGGACGCCTCGACCTGCTCCAGGCGCGCAATCGCCTGGGTCAGATCAAGGTTATGAGCGAAGAGTTCGTCCATCAACAGGTCAAGATGCTCATCGTTGAAGGCCAGCCACCACTGGTCGACCGGCAAGCCGGGCACATCGGTAGACTGGTTTTCGAGGTATGCCGGCGGCACGTCCACTGGCAGCTCGACCTTCGCCGGCTGGTGGAGCGAGCAGCCGGAGAGGAGCATCACGACAAGAACAGCAAGGCTCAGCATCATTGTATCGCCTCCATCCCGGCGGTCGCATAATCAAGGAAAAGTTCAATCAGAACATCGACCGTCAGATCGACATCGAGACCCTCCGGCACCATGGCATGACGATCATGACACCGCATGATGTGACTTAAGGAACCGATCGCAAAATGGACTCGCCAGAACAGGGTCTGGTGTGTCAACCCGGGCAAGGCAAGGGTCAAGGCCTGAAACAACCGATTCATCAGCGGCTCCATCTGCTGCATGAAGATCGACATGGCCACGCCGCGCGGCTCAGCAAGAGTCCTACCGATCAGGGCGATATAATCCTCAGTATCTGAGCCCTGCTTGCGCAGGTGCAGGGTGGGCTCGATAAATGTCCGCAGGACATCGCGGCAGGTCGGCTTTACTCCAGCATCTGCCGCTTGCTTCAGAAGCTTTTCAAGCTGGCCTAGGCGTGCCGCGTTGAGGGGGCCCAGGCGACGTTCGATGACCGCCTCGAGGAGCGCCTCCTTGCTGCCAAAGTGATAGTTGACCGCGGCCAGGTTGACCACGGCACTCTGCGTTATGCCGCGCAGGGAAGTGACATGGTAGCCGTCTTTGGCGAACAGATGCTCCGCGGCATCGAGGATTTTCTGCTTGGTATCTGGCTGGCTCATTGACGCACTCAACCTCCCGGACAAAAAGGCTGTAGAATAAAATCATACGTATGATTTAAACGCTTGTTCGAATACGGTCAAGAGAATTCTCCCGTTGATGACGTGGCCTGTGCGTGACAGCCCTGTTTTCAAAATGGCATTAATCCTTTAGTCTGTGCGCGCTTATTGAAAACAAACCAAGTCCAAATGGGGGGAGTTGCGCATAACACGCTGGGGGGGGTCGGACGATTCTTACGTGTTGCTCTTAACAGGCTGTGCCGCTATGGAAGAGCCACGCTGGGCGTTGCTCGGCGACACCGGAGCACAAGCCTTTTTCCTCGACCGGAAGGACGTACAACGTTTACCCAGCGGCAATTATCGCTCCACGGATAAAATCTGTCCCTACGCAAAAGCGCGTCCTCATGCCCTTGTCGAAACGCGACACCAACCAGGTTCTCTTCGTCGAAATGAACTGCAGTGACCAGCAGTGGACCGAAACGGGGTGCGCCACCATGGAGCATAGCGGCAAACTGCTCTTCCGACGCCTCAACCCTTCACCGGTTGCGCCCCGGTTGAACCAGACACCGTCCAGCAGGCGGCGGATACCAAGCTGTGCCGACAAGATGAAATCACCGCACAGTATCGTCACCAGCTATAATTCCAATCATCTTCAGGCTATTGCGTCTGACGACATTCCTGCTAGCCTTTAGGAATCATCTCCCTGAAGGAAGCAGCCATGTTTACCTGGAAACGTTTAGTTCTCGCCTGCGCTGGCCTCATTCTGCTGACCCTGCTCTTTGTCACCCTGCTGCTGCCCGGCATCCTCGTGACAAAGGCACAGGACTGGGTGGCCGCAGAGACCGGGCGAGCGCTGTCTATCGGCTCCGTCAGCATCAACCCGCTCAGCTTGACTGTCGAAATCCGCGACCTGAGCTTAAGCGAACAGGACCATGCGCAACGTTTCGTTGCCTGGGACCTGTTGCGCGTTTCACTCAGCCCCAAATCGATTATTTATCGCGCTCCGGTCATCAGTGAATTGCGCCTTGATCGTCCCGTTATCAACCTGGAACGAAAGACCGCCGACACTTTCAACTTCAGCGACCTGGTCCCTGCGAAAACTGAGGAGGCCCCGAACGAAGCGCCCGGCGAAGCAGCGCGCTTCTCGGTAAGCAACCTGGTCGATCAGCAATGGTCAGGTCGATTTTATCGACAGCAGCCTTGCCGAGCCGATTCACCACAGAATCAGCGATCTGCAGCTGGTCCTGCCGATAATCGGCAACCTCCCCTACATGATCGACAACCCTGCACAACCGTTGTTTCGGGCCGTCATCAACGATTCCCCCATCAACATCGAAGGTCAACTGAAGCCCTTCAGCAGCACTCAGGAGATGCAGGCCGCTCTGGTTCTCGATGACATTGACCTGCCCTTCTATCTAGGCTACGTCCCGCTCGAAATGCCGGTTGAACTGCGCAACGGCAGACTTAGCCTCGATCTGAACCTCCTTGTACCGCATCTCGTCAGAAAAGGGCGGCGAATTCGAGTTGAGCGGCAAGCTTGACCTGACCTCCCTCGACATCTGGGACCGGCAGCAGGAGAAACTCTTCTTCCTGCCGCTGCTGCGGGCCGAGATCGCCCCGTCACATCCCCTGGAGAAGCAGCTGCACCTCTGCGGCTTTGCGCATCTACAATCTGGAAGTTCAGCTCAACCGAGATCGCCAGGGGCGCTGGAACCATGCCCGCATGGCCCCGGCCGGAGCAGAACCGGCAGCAGAAGACGAGCAGAAGCAGAAGCAGAGCGGGTCAGCCTTCCAGCTTGAAATCGACACAATCGAAATCCGTGACGGGATTCTTGTCTTTGCAGATCATCTGCCGGCCACAGAATTCAAAAGTGTGGCGCGGGACATCAATATCGATGTCAAGGATTTTGCCCTCGCTGCGCAAAGCGGTATCCCTTTCAACCTCTCCCTGGCAACGGACCGGGACGAGAGTCTGACCGTCAACGGGCAGTTCCAACTCGAGCCTTTCACCCTGCAGCTGCAAACCGATCTGCGCAACCTCCAAATGGATGCCTATGAGCCCTATTACCACGGCACCTATGCCGGTCCGCTGGGTGGAAGGCTCGGGCTCCAGGCAAATCTCACGATCAACCCCGAGCAGCCGCTGCTGATCAGCGACGGCATGATCCAGTGGCAGGACCTTTACATGGCCTTCAACGACGCAGGAGGGGCTGGGAGCGTCCCTGGTCAGCGTTGCCGGACTCTCCTTCGACCTGAACAAGAACCGGCTCGAGGTTGACACGGCACGCTATGTCAACGGCCGGGTCAATTTCTCCCGAAACCCTGCCGGAGAGTGGTCTTTCCTCTCCAGGAAATTTCCGCTCCTGGCCGGGCTGACCGAGTCGCCGGATAAACAACCGGCGCCGGCACCCGCCAAAGAAGGCCCGGCCTTCAGCTACCGCATCGGTGAACTGTCCGCACAGAACTGGGAGTTCAAAGTCGTCGACAATCTCCCGGCAACCCCGGTCAGGCTTGAGGCCAGCAATTTCAACCTGACCTTCAACAACCTGGCCGCACCGGAAAAAGTCGAGAGTCCGTTTACTTTCTCAACGACATTCCAGCGTAAGGGGCAGATCACAATCAAGGGAACCGCCTCCCTCGCCGGCAAATCGGTCCGCCTGGAGACCCGGCTCAAGCGGCTTCCTCTGGCACCCTTCGCACCCTATCTGGCCGAGCAGGCGAACCTGGTTCTCGCCGACGGTTACCTGGATGCACGCCTGAAAAGTGCTATCGTCTGCAGGCTCCGAACCGGTAGCAATATCTCTCGGCGGCGATCTCGGTATCAGCAAATTTCACCTCCTCGACAGCCTGCACCGTGAAGACCTGTTGAAGTGGGACAGCCTGCAGATCGCCGGCATCGAAGTCGCAGGCCGTGCCCCTCTCTGTAGACGTCAAGTCGATAACCCTCAGCGACTATTTTGCCAAGGTCCTGATCGATGAGGCCTCACGGCTCAACCTGGTCGAGGCGTTCCGCAAAGAGTCCTCTGCAACGCCTGGCGCGGGCACAGAGACAGAAGCACAGGATACCGGCACAAGCGTCGCTGGAACAGAGCCCCGCAGCGGCAGCGCCCCCCGGAGATGTCCGGATCGACACCGTCATACTGCAGGGTGGCCGGGTCGACTTCACCGATCGGCACCTTCCCCGTCCTTTCCACGCCGACATGCGTGAACTGGGCGGGCGGATCGAAGGGCTCGCCTCGGCCGTCGATGCCCGGGCAACGGTTGACCTGCGCGGCAGCCTGCGCAACCAGTCGCCACTGGCGATCACCGGCACCGTCAACCCGCTGGCCGAAAAGCTGTTCCTCGACCTCAAGCTGAGCTTCAACGATATCGAGCTGAGTCCCCTCTCTCCCTACTCAGGCACCTATGTCGGCTACCTGATCGAAAAGGGCAAACTCAACCTGGCCCTCGACTATTTCATCGAAGATGACCGAGCTCAAGGCGAAGAACGAAGTGTTCCTCGACCAGTTCACCTTTGGCGAGAAAGTCGAGAGCGAAAAAGCGACCAGCCTGCCGGTCAAGCTCGCCGTCGCCCTGCTCAAGGACCGCAACGGCGAGATTCATCTGGATATTCCCGTGACCGGCAGTCTCGACGATCCGCAGTTCAGCATCAGCGGCGTGGTCTGGACGATTATCAAGAATCTGCTTGTCAAGGCGGCCACCTCGCCATTCGCCCTGCTCGGTGCGATGATCGGAGGTGGCGATGAGGACTTCAGCAGCGTCACTTTCGAGCCTGGATCTGCCCGACTCGGCAGTCCCGAACAGAACAAGCTGCAACAGCTCGCGCAGGCGCTTATTGACCGCCCAGCCCTCGAGGTTGAAGTCAGCGGGTTTATCGATCCCGAGAATGATCCCGAAGGCTACCGCAAAGAACAGCTCAGCATGCAGATCAAGCACCTCAAGTACCTCGATTTGGCAAAAGAGGATAAAGTACCGGAAGGCACCAAAGAGGAAGACATCACCGTCACTGACGAAGAATATCCGGACTACCTGTGGGAAGCCTACCGTGAGGCCGACTTCCCAAAACCACGCAATTTCATTGGCATGACGAAAAAGCTGCCTCCCTCGGAAATGGAGAAATTGATCTACGCCAGCACCAAGGTGACCGAGGACGATCTCTCCGAGCTCGCCCAGGCACGGGCTCTGGCAGTACAGAACTTCCTGATTGAAGAGGGCCAGATCGCTCAGGAAAGAATCTTTTTAAAGAAGCTCGACATCACGGCAGAACCAGAACCGACAACAGCCAATCGCGCCCGGGTCGAGCTCGGCGCTACTGTTCGCTAAGTTAAGAGACAAAGGAGATAATAATGGCCGAGGCACTGTTGATTATCGATATGCTCAATGATTTCGTCAGGCCAGGGGCACCACTGGAGGTTCCGGAGACCCGTTCGATCATCAAGGCTATCCAGGCACAGGTGGCCAAAGCCAGGGCCGGAAAACAGCCAGTAATTTACATCTGTGATGCCCACGCACCTGACGACCCGGAATTCACCCGCATGAACTGGCCGCCACATGCCGTACGTGGCACCGCAGGGGCTCAGATCATTAGCGAGTTGGCTCCAAAAGAGCAGGATTCGGTGATCGAAAAAACCGGTTATTCCGGCTTTCACCAGACCGGCCTGGAAGGTCTGCTGCAAAGCCTCAAGATCGACCACCTGACTCTGACCGGCTGCGTCACCAACATCTGCGTCCTCTACACTGCCTACGACGCGGTGATCCGTGGATACAATGTCACAGTCCCCGTCGACTGCGTCGCCAACCTGGCCGCCGAAGATGGGACTTTCGCCCTGAAGCAGATGGAAGAAGTCCTCGGTGTAAATGTCGCTCGATAAGGGTCAGGTCTACACATTTCACTTTTTTTGCATAATGTGCACTTTTAGTGAAATGTGTAGACCTGACCCCCGTGATGGAATCAACCGGAGTCCTGGGCCAGTTGGTTTCTCAGCTTGAGCAGGCGCTGACTGATGCCGACCTTGTAGATGTGCGGGTTGACCAGACGCAGGCTGCCCTCGGGCATGCATCGCAATTGCCCGACACAGTAATCGGCCATTTCCTGCAGTGTCGGGGCGGCTTGCAAGATCTCCCCCTGATCCATAACCACAGTCCGACACGTCGATTAGACGGGATCCCTTGGCGACCGTTTTCTGCCGTTGCGGATTGGCAGGATCGCTGGCGACCTGGCCGACAGCGAAAACTTCTCCCGGTCCATCCCTGAGGTCGAGGACATCCATGACGAACTGGCCGCCGCCGTCGATCGCCCGCAGCCATCGTTTACACCCCGGCAGGGTGCTCTTGGCCGGATCACTGGTGACCTTCATGCGCGGCTGGCCGGCATATTCCACCAGCTTGTAGACACCACCAAGGGCACCGCCGCCCGGCCCGGCACAGGTTGCCAGGCGTGTTCCCACTCCGAAGATATCGATGCACCCGCCTTCGTTGCGAATTGAATCGATGACATGTTCGTCGAGCTCATTCGAAGCGACGATTTTGACGTCAGGGAAACCGGCCTCATCAAACATTCTCCGTGCTTCCCGGCTGAGATAGGCCAGGTCTCCGGAATCGAGCCGGACACCGAGCAATTCGTGACCGGCCGCGCGCAGTTCGCGCGCCACAACCAGGCTGTTCGGCAGGCCGCTGGTCAGGGTGTCGTAGGTATCGACCAGCAGCACGCAGCTGTCCGGAAAGCATTCCGCATAGGCGCGAAAAGCTCTCAGTTCATCGGCAAAGGCCATCACCCAGCTGTGGGCATGGGTCCCTTTGACCGGCAGGCCGAGACAACGCCCGGCCAGGACGTTGCTGGTCGCAAGGATACCGCCGACCGCAGCGGCCCGGGCGACACTCATCCCCCCATCAGGCCCCTGGGCACGACGCAAGCCGAATTCGATCACTTCACTGCCGCGGGCAGCCTGGGTCAGCCGGGCCGCCTTGGTTGCAACCAGAGTCTGAAAATTGATGATATTGAGCAGGGCCGTTTCAACAAACTGGGCCTCCGCCAAGGTGCCTTCAACAGTCAAGAGAGGTTCGCCAGGGAAAACCACCTCGCCTTCACGGGGCGCCGTAACCCGACCGCGAAAGCGGAAGTCTTGCAGAAAACGTAAAAAGGCCTGATCGAACAGGTCGAGGCTTGCCAGGTACTGCAGGTCGGCAGCGGTGAAGGCCAGCGTGGAGAGATACTCCAGGGCCGGTTGCAGACCGGCAAAGACCGCGTAGCCCCCCTGGTACGGTGTCTCGCGAAAGTACAGGTCGAACGCCGCAGGCTGTTCATGCATCCCTTCGCGCAGGTATCCGGCCAGCATGGTCAATTCATAGAGATCTGTCAGCAAAGCCTGATGCATGGCGCGTCCTTTTCTTACTAGTTTTCCGACTGTTCCGAAGGGGACCTCAACGGTTCATAAAAACCATACAAACACATATTATCGGCAAAAGAGGCGATTGAAACCTGTTCATCAAGACTTTTTTGCGTTATCTTAACCCGTGCATCAAAAATTGCCGAGGAGTGTTCTGCATCATGTTTAACCGTCTGATCCTTTTTGTCCTGATTGCCGGCCTGGTCTACCTCAATTATACGACACCAAAAATCGAGGACCACAAAGCCTTCCTGCTCAGCCAACTGCAGCAGGGCTACCCGATCCCGCAGGAGATGCAGGAGAAGATCTGGAGAGACATCGATTACTCGAACTTCATGGTCTGTTCGTTCATGAAAACCAAGATAGACAGCAAGATGATTTCTTCCGGCTACCTGAAGAAAGTCAAGATGATCAACACCAAGTGGGTCGAGGAGACCAAAGCCGTCCTGCAAACCCGGCTTAACAGCTACTGAGCACAGCCAGGTCGTCCGGGCCGACAACGGCTAGCAGGACAACCTTCCGGACCACCACCAATTGAACGGCAGAACCTGACGAAAGATAAAGCCCAGCAACCGTGGCCAACCTTGACCTGCTCTTCAACAACCTGAAAAAACTCGACTGGCGGCTGATGACGCGCCCAGTCATCCTCAGTGTGGTGGTCGGCCTGGTCACCGGCAGCGCCGCCGTCCTGTTCTTCTTTGCCACCAACAGCATCGAGCACCTGTTTCTCAACAACCTGGCCGGCTATCACCCTCCGCGAGAGGGTGCGGAAGCCATGCTGGCCATGGGCGATCAGATGATCAACAGCCTGGCCATGGATCACCGCTGGTTCCTCTTCCTGGTCCCGGTCATTGGCGGCTTGATCTCCGGCTTCCTGGTCTTCAAGTTTGCCCCGGAAGCCGAAGGGCATGGCACGGATGCGGCGATCGATGCCTTTCACAACAAGGGTGGCATCATCAGGGGGCGCGTGCCGATCATCAAGGGGCTGGCCTCGATTGCGACCATCGGCACCGGCGGGTCGGCAGGCCGCGAAGGTCCGATTGCACAGATCGGCGCAGGCTTCGGTTCGTTTATCGCCAGCAAGCTGAAGCTGACCTCAAGCGACCGGCGCATCCTGCTGCTGGCCGGCATGGCCGGCGGTATCGGCGCCACGTTCCGCTCCCCCCTGGGCGGCGCGCTCTTTTCTGTCGAAGTGCTCTACAAGAACCCGGAATTCGAACATGAGGGACTGATCCCGGCGATCATCTCCTCGATCACCGCTTTCTCCCTGTTCGGGGCCACCACCGGCTGGAAGCCGCTGCTGGCCACCCCGCATTTCAGCTTCGAGCACCCACGTGAACTGGTTTTTTTCGTGCTGCTCGGCATCGCCTGCGCCCTCTTCGGCAAGCTCTATGTCAAGTGTTTCTACGGGATCCAACACCTGTTCAAGCTCTGGGATTTCCCAGTCATGTTCAAACCTGCAGTCGGCGGATTCCTGCTCGGCCTGCTGGCCATGGTCGTCCCCCAGGTGCTCGGCTCCGGTTACGGCATGGTGCAGGCGGCGCTTTACGGCAAGGTCGCCCTCTGGGTCATGCTGGTCGTTGCCCTGGCCAAGATCCTCGCCACCAGCTTGACGATTTCTTCCGGCGGCTCCGGTGGCGTCTTCGCCCCCAGCCTGGTCATCGGTGCCATGCTCGGCGGGGCCTTCGGCGCCTCAGCTCAAGCACTTTTTCCGGCCATGGTGCATGACCCGCGCGCCTATGTCCTGATCGGCATGGCCGGGTTTTTCGCAGGGGTCTCCAACACGCCGATCGCCACCCTGATCATGGTCAGCGAACTAACCGGCAATTACGGCCTTTTGGCGCCGCTGATGCTGGTCTGCACCGTGGCCATGATCGTTTACCCGCGCAACTCGATCTACCAGAAACAAGTCAATAGCCGCATCGATTCACCGGTTCATCTCGGCGAATTCATCGTCGACGTCCTGGAAGGGCTACGCGTTTCCGATCTGCATGAACACGGCCGCAAGCCGACCCTGATTGCCGAGGGGTTGCCCCTGCCGGAAATCCTTGAGAAAATAGCCAGTGCCGAGGGGGCCTATTATCCCGTTGTCGACGAGAAAATGCGCATGACCGCCATCTTCTCGGTCAATGATATCCGCCGCATCCTGGCCGAGGACCTCCCACCCAGCCTGGTCCTGGCCCGTGATATCGCCGTATCCCGTGTGATCACGACGACCCCCGACGAGGCTCTCACTGAAGTCATGCGCAAGTTGTCCAGTCGCGGACTGGAAGAGATTCCGGTGGTTGACGACGAAGACCCTCAAAAAGTGCTTTTCATGCTGACCCGGCGCGCGGTACTGGCCCGTTACGCTACGGAACTGGAAAAGAAGAAGGAACACTACTCGACAGACTGATGCCCGGGGAGTTGACTCCGGCAAAAAGCTCTTGAGATACTGGACCACGGAACATTTAACGAGAGGCTTGCCCAGCGATCATGCCAGCTGCCTACCCTTTCACCGCCATTCTCGGCCAGGAGGCCATGCAGACCGCCCTTCTGCTCAGCGCAGTCGACCCTGCGATCGGCGGGGTTCTGGTGCGCGGCCAGAAGGGCACCGCAAAATCAACCGCTGCCAGAGCTCTGGCAGCCATGCTGCCATCAATTAGCGTTGTTTCGGCATGTCCATTCCACTGCGATCCCGACCGCCCAGAAGAACTGCACACCGACTGCCAGGCCCGGCAAACCACCGGGACCGCCCTGCCGCGTGACATGGTGGCCACACCATTTGTCGACTTGCCCCTCTCAACCACGGAAGACCGGTTGGTCGGGACTCTGCACCTCGAACGCACCCTGCAAAGCGGTCAGCGCCAGTTTGAACCGGGGCTGCTTGCCGCCGCCCATCGCGGTATCCTCTATGTCGATGAAGTCAACCTGCTTCCCGACCATCTGGTCGACCTGCTTCTGGACACGGCTGTTTCCGGCAACAACCTGGTTGAACGGGAGGGGCTGCAATACAGCCACGCCGCACGTTTCATCCTGATCGGCACCATGAACCCTGAGGAAGGCGAACTGCGCCCTCAATTCCTCGACCGTTTCGGCCTCTGCGTTACGATTTCCGGCCTTGACGATCTGTCGCTGCGACGTGAAATTGTCATGCGTCGCCTCGCTTATGATCGTGATCCGCAGAGCTTTTGCCTTGCTTACCACGAACATGACATGGCATTACGGCAACAACTTATCACCGCCAGGGCGCGTCTCGAAGAGGTGGCGCTTCCGGACGAGATCGTCGAGCGGGCCGTTGCCATTGCCACCGCGGCCAAGGCCCAGGGACACAGGGCGGAGTTGGCCCTGGTCCGCGCCGCCAGAGCGCTGGCGGCATTGCTTGAACGCGACCGTGTCACCCAGGCCGACCTTAGCCGAGGTTGCCGGTTTTGCCCTGGCCCATCGCTTCCCGGGGCCTGCGTTTCTAACGCCGGCAGAGATTGACGGAAAGATTGCCGGGTTGTTGGCTGATCAGCTCTCCGGGGAAGGCGCTGTTCAATACCAGAACGCTGTCGTTGCAGACCATGAAGAGCTGCCGCTGATGGACAATATGGACTTTCCCGGAGCTGCCGCTGCAGGCAGCATGTTATTCACTTACCTAAAAAAAAAAATGAAGACCGTTTCTACTGTGCCGACAACTCCCTCGACCTGAGTCACAACGCGTTGTTGAAAACCCCTCAACCCAGGCCCAAACGTGGCCAGGGACTTGGCCCTGCCAGGGCGGCAGCCAACGGACGGCGCATCGGCACCCGCCAATGGCAGCCGGGCGAGCCCTGCATCCCGCTCGACCTGGGCAGGACACTGAATCATGCGATTATTCGCCAGGTGAGGTCTCCCGGGTCGCACCCGGGGCTGCGTCTGACGGAGGAGGACCTGCACCTGCAGGTACGCAGCCGTCAGTCGCGCCGTTTGGTGGTGTTTGTCATCGACACCTCGGACTCCATGGGTGACGGCCCAACAGCACGGATCTCGGCGGCCCTTGGCGCCAGTATCGCATTAGCGGCAAATGCGTATCTGAACCGGGACCAGGTCTGCCTGGTGACCTTCCGCGACCGGGAGGCCCAGATCGTGGTTCCGCCCACAAACAGTGTGACAAAGCTTAGGCAGCAGTTGCAAAGCCTACCCATCGGCGGGGCGACTCCACTGGCAGCGGGTTTGAAGAAGGCTCGCCAGTTGATTCTACAGGCCAGGATCAAAAGTCCGGCAGTAGAACCCTTGATGGTGCTCCTATCCGATGGAGAGGCAACCGTTGCTTTAGAAAACGGGGGAGACCCGACCGAAGAAGTGCTCAGCATAGCCAGGCAGATGCACCAGGAGAAGATTCGGGCGCTGATTATCGACACCAATGCGAGCTACAATCATCTGAGCCTCATGCCGCGACTGGCACAAGCTCTCGGCAGCGTATACCAGCAGATTCACGAACTGCGCAGCGGAGAGGTGCTGCAACTCATCGAAGGATCAGGACCCTTGCCAACGTCATGACCACTACCAGAACAATCCACCTACCGGACATCACCCAATGTCTCGCCAATCATCGCGCCGAGATACTGGCGCCCGTTGACCGTGGCCACGCTGCTGTTGCCTTGCTCCTCAGGGAGGGGCCGCTGTCACCGGAGGTCCTCTTTATTGTCCGGGCTGAGCATGACCATGACCCCTGGTCGGGAAACATCGGCTTCCCAGGCGGCCGGCTAAATCCGTCAGGCGAACTGCCGCAGCAGGCCGCCGAGCGGGAAACCCGTGAAGAGCTGGCTCTTGACCTCGGCCAGAGCAGCTATCTCGGCCGGTTGGATGATCTCTACGGGGCCATCATGCCGGTCCTGGTGTCATGCTTTGTCTATCAGCTTCTGCACCCCGCTGAACTGCAGCCTAACCACGAGGTCGCCAAAACTTTCTGGTGCCCACTCGTGAAACTGCTGGAGCCTGAACGACAGCAGCACAGGAGCTTTTATTATCGTGGTGCAGAGCGGACTCATCCCGTGGTTGAACTTCTGGGCCCACAGGGCCCTCTGCTCTGGGGGATAACTTATCGGCTGATGCGTAATTTTTTCGCTTTATGCGGCCAGGAGTTCGGCTTGGCGGACAAGCCTCCAGGAACACTTTAGCGAATGGCTGCTTGCCTGGCCATCATTCTGAGTTAAAATGCCGATAAGATCGCGGAATCCATTGCAGAGCCGAACACACCATTAATCGAAAGAGGTCATTGATGCAAACCCGCCGTTTCCGCAGAATTCCATTTGTAGCCGAAGTCACCCTGAATGACGGTCAGAACGACTGGTCGGCGGAACTGCTCGAAGTTGCCATGAAGGGCGCAATGATTGGGACTTCTGCGCCGCTCCCCCTGGAGATTGGGAGCAAATGCAGCCTCTGCATTACCCTGCCGGGGACACCGATATCATTAGAGTTTCAGGCAGAACTCAGGCACTTTGAAGGGTGTCAATACGGTTTCAAATTCATCAGCGAGAACCTCGAGACCCTGACGCATCTGCGCAAATTGATTGAACTCAATACAGGAGACGCCGAGGCGACACGCAGCGAATTGTCCGCCTGGCTCAGTGACTGAATCCGGCAGCACCAACGACAACGCAAAAAAGGCAGCCATTCGGTTGCCTTTTTTTGCGTTGCGTGTCTAGGCTCTAACGTTGCCGGGGACCAAGCCAGTCCACCAAATGAAGTGCCAACTGGCGATTGTCCGCAACGAAAAAACGGTTCTGGAAAAGCGCATCGTCGCCGACAACAACGAAACAGCTTTGCCCAATTTCTACGGCAACCATGACCCCGAACGGTTGGACAGCATCCCTTTGAGAAAGTTGGCTGTCATGGTCAAGGTCAACCCAGCCATACTGGCTGGTCACAGCCAGCATCTGGTGTGAGGGTCCGTACCACGCAGTGCTTGGGCTCCGTAAACTGAAAAGCACGCCATGCCTGAAGTCAATGGGTGGTCAGCCAGATTGGCGACCTTGAAATCGAGAGAGTTGCCATTGATGAGTTGGTTTGTCTCACGCAGGGGACCGCTGGTAAAAACGACCTTGAGATGATGCCGCAGGTCGCGTACGGGAAGCGCGATGTGGAGCACGATGGCCAACCCGCCAACGGCATTGACGAAGTCAAGCACGACTGCAAGCTCGCTCTCGGTGAGTGGCAGGAAGAATCCGGAGATGATCAGGGCGTCAACCGGGGACAGTGTCTCCCGGGTGAAGATCTCGACATTGCTTGCGACCTGAAAACCGTTGGACCGGTAAAGTGCGGCCAGGTCAGATAGGTCCAGTGGGTCACTATTGCCTATACGGTAAGGATGGCCATGAGCTTCATCGTAAAGCATCAATGCGCAACAGCAGTAGCTGAGAGAGAGATGCCCACCCAGAACCAAGAAAGAGCATCACCAGGACCTCTGCGGTAAAATAACTGCCGTCAAGCTAACAAGTTTTAGCATAACAGGCTATCACACTCATGACTGCCGGCCGACCCGATGCCTCGCCAAAGCGACGAGATACCGTTATTTCGCATCATTTGCTGCCGAAATAACCTGATCACAGATGCCGACAGGCAAAGATAACTGCAATCTTATAATGACAAAAAACATATAAACAGAGGCTTTTGCTCAATCCGCAAGAGAAGAAACTCGGCCCCTGCGAGAAGAAAAAGCAAGACCTGTTCCTTAAAATGTGTTATGAATATGCCCGGTTAAATTTTGAGTAGAAATCAGGAAGCAGAGGAGGCTTACAATCATGGGAATCATTGACGTGCAAAAGGCGATCAAGGACTCCATCCAGACTGAAAAAGACGCCATGGATTACTACAAGTACGGTGCCGAACGTATGGCGGAGGATAAGGCAAGACAGACATTCGAAATTCTTGCCCGGGAAGAGTATCAACATGCTGAATCCTTCTACAGAATTTACCCCGGGGACGATATCCCTTCCTTCCAGGAATTCATGAACGCACCGCCCAACACGGAATCGTCCTGGTGGAAAAACCTGCAAGCCTCCTGGTTCAGGATTTTGATGAGCGCAAAGCACTCGAACTGGCTATTGAACAGGAAGATGCTCTGGAAAAAAGTCTGCGCGAGATGGCCGCCAAGATAGATAACCCTGACATCGCCCGGGTCTACCTTGCCAACGCCACCTCAACTCACAACCATCTGGAACTGGTGGAAGAAGACTACCGGGCCATGTTCGGCATGAGCCGCTGACCGTCAGCAGAAGATCACGAAAATTCAAAGGCCGCCCCCTTCCGGGGGCGGCCTTTTTTATTGTGACTACAGGAGGCGGGGAGTTGTCCCCGCTCCTTTTTTATCTCAGTTGAACATCTTGGCGCCCAGGTAGGCCAGCGCCGGCCAGGCGATCAACACGGCGGAGACGAACGCGAACACACCCAGCACGCCCATGATGGCGACGGTGTAACTGGCTTTGACGGTATTGACGAGAGTGGCTGCGGTTTTCATGGTGGGCCTCCTATGGGCGCTCCCGCCGGGCGGGAGGGTTGATTGTTGAGATTCCTAGTTGAACAGTTTCGAGCCGATGTAGGCGAGCGCCGGCCAGGCGATCAACACGGCCGAGATAAAAGCGAACACGCCGAGCATGGCGATGATCAGAACCAGGTAACTGCTTTTAACGGTATCCATGAAGCGGCTTTGAGTTTTCATAACGTCCTCCTGTGATGTGCGTTGTCCCTTACTCTTGATTAAACTTTTAACATTAAAATAATTTCATGTCAACAAGAAAAGTTAAAATATTTTCATTTTTTCGTAAATCAGCATAAGTTACCGTTATTATTATTTAAATATTAAAAACTGAGCGCTTCCTGTCTCGGCAGGGACTGACTACTAATGTTTATTTCTATGTTTTTTATTCAAACCTCACTAATGTTCCTGCCAAAAAATCAGCCATCCAGCAACATGTTTTACCATGCACTGTGCTATCATCATCCATCCTGGCCAGACGCAAGTAAAAAAGCCGATATGGATTAAAATATAACTTGCTCCGTCCAGTTATAGGGATTAACATACGACCTATGGTATGAGGCCATTATCCAGACACTACATATAGAGGAAACCTCCCCATGAACGACAACACAAAACTGCAGCAGTGTAAGGAGTGCGGCAAAGCGTACTCATCCGCTTGTCGTCAATGTCTTGCTACAAAACACAGCATCCGCAATCGCTGATTGGTCCCTGAAGTCGTTCTGCGCAGTGAAACAAAGCCTTTCCAATACGCCATCCTTCTGCTCTTTTTCGTTGCTTTCAAAAATTACTGCTACACCCCCGAAACCGGACGGCGGGAAGAGCCCACATTAAATGCCTGCTCACCTTGTTCGTCATCAGGGGACACCTCTGTTTTTTGCCGTCACAAAGCATGCTGACCTGGTCAATGGAGCAGGACTCTGGATAAATTACTCAGTCAACTGCCATACCAGCGACATAGCCGGATTACCATAAGTGGGTGACAAATCCACATGGCAAGCGAGTTCGTCCAAAGGTTTTGACACTCGCGTACATTCTCGTTCAATTTCTTTGATAAACCGGAGATTCTCTTGTTCAGATCGAAATAAACGTGCTATTTTTAATGTTTTCGCATAACAGTAATTTGCCATCAGCGGCCGACTTGTCTCGTGAGACCAGTCAGCAGCACCTGGGCCTTAAATGACGAAAGAATCATCTCTTTACCAACTGAACCGACCCGCTCGCTACCTGGGCGGCGAGCGCGGCAGTGTCTGCAAAGACCACAGCCAGGTTGACATTACCTTCGCACTAGCCTTCCCCGATGTTTACGAGGTCGGCATGAGCCATATCGGCTCGGCCATCCTTTACCGGGTGCTCAACGACACACCCTGGATTGCCGCAGAGCGCACCTATGCCCCTTGGCCAGATCGCGAGGCACAGCTGCGCAATGACAATCTGCCGCTTACGACCCTGGAAAGCGGCCGCAGCTTGGGTGAATTTGACATTGTCGGATTCTCCCTGCAGTACGAACTCTGCTATTCGAACATCCTGACGATGCTCACCCTCGCTGGATTACCACTGCGAGCCGACCAACGGCGGGACGACGCACCTCTGGTGGTGGCAGGGGGGCCCTGCGCCTTCAACCCGGAACCCATCGCCGACTTTATCGATTGCGCCGTCATCGGCGACGGTGAAGAGGTTGTCGTTGAACTCTGCGATGCCGTTCGATGCAGCCGAGCCGCAGGTGAAACCCGGGCGGAACTGCTACAACGCCTGGCAACGATCGAGGGCATCTACGTTCCGGCGCATTTCGCCGTCACCTATCACCCTGACGGCCGGGTCGCCGATATCGCACCACATGACCCGCAGCAGCCGAAAGTCCGCCGCCGGGTGCTGGTAGACCTCGACTCTGCGCCCTACCCGGAACAGCCGATAGTACCCTTCCTGGAAACCATCCACGACCGGGTCGCCGTCGAAGTAGCACGTGGCTGTACCCGTGGCTGCCGTTTCTGTCAAGCCGGCTACATCTATCGTCCGGTGCGGGAAAGGCAGCCGGAGACTATCCGCAAAATCGTTGACAAACTGCTACGCCACTCAGGCTACGACGAGGTCTCCCTGCTCTCGCTCTCGACCGGCGACTACAGCGCCATCGAAGTGCTGATACAGGATCTCATGGGTTGTTATGCAGACCAGCGCGTGGCCATCTCCCTGCCAAGCCTTAGGGTCGGCTCCCTCACGCCGGAACTGATGAACGAGATCAAAAAAGTCCGCAAAACCGGTTTTACCCTCGCTCCCGAGGCGGGCAGCGAACGCCTGCGCCAGGTGATCAACAAAGGAATCCTTGCAGAAGACCTGGTGACAAGCGCCCGCGCCGCCTTTGAGCTCGGCTGGCGTGTTATCAAGCTCTACTTCATGATCGGCCTGCCGACCGAAACAGCAGAGGACCTGGACGCCTTGGTTGATCTTTCCGCGCAGGTCAAGGCAGCCGGGCGCGGGACCCAGGGAGGAGCCGATGTGAACGTGTCGGTCTCGACCTTCGTTCCCAAAGCCCACACGCCCTTTCAATGGGACGCCCAGATCGGCATCAATGAGACGCTGGCTCGTCAAAAAAAATTGCGCGAGGGCCTTAAAAAACGACGGCTGCGTCTGAAATGGCACGAAGCGGAACTCTCCTTCCTCGAGGGCGTCTTTGCTCGCGGCGATCGCCGACTGGGACGGGTTCTCGAAGCCGCGGTCAAGCTTGGCTGTCGCTTTGATGGCTGGCGCGACCATTTTCGTTGGGATCTATGGCAGGAGGCCTTTGTCTCAGCAGGCCTTGACCCGGCCTGGTATCTGCGCCAGCGCCTGCCAGGAGAGACCTTTCCCTGGGATCACATCGATGCCGGGGTCAGCAAGCACTTCCTCTTACGCGAGCGCCAAGCCGCCCTACTCGGCAAGGCGACTCCGGACTGCCGAAACGGCCAATGCAGCTACTGCGGTCTCTGCGATTTCGAAAACATCAGACCGCGCCTTGCCGATAACCTGCGACCGGTATTCCCTGCACTGGCGCCGGTGGCAGCCATTGAGCAACCGGAACTGTTACCGAAAGTCCGCTTGACACTGACCAAAACTGGCCGCACTGCCAGCCTCAGTCACCTCGAATATATGACCCTGATCCATCGGGCAATCCGCCGCGCCGACCTACCAATCAAGTACTCGGCAGGCTTTCATCCGGCCCCGCGCATCAGTTTTGGCGATGCCCTGCCGCTTGGTGTTGCCAGCGAAGCGGAAATCATCGACCTGGAGCTGACCACGACCTGCGCGCCACAGGACATTTTCGAGCGTCTCGACCGCGAATTCCCCGCAGGAGTAAAAATCCTCAAAGCCGAGAGCTGGCCGCGCAAGGGTGAAGCCCCAGCTAACAGCATCCTCGCGGCGATCTACAAGGTGCCCCTACCGCAGGGCACGGGGACAAAGCTTGGGGATCGCCTGACAGACTTTCTCAAGAAGGAAAGCGTCATCGCCAAAAGGACCAAGAAGAACCGTATCATCGAAATTGACCTGCGCCCATGGGTGCTTGATCTGCATCAGCAGGACCATCTGCTCTGGATGAAAATGCATTCCGGAAGCCCCCTCTTTCTTGCCGCCTACCTTTTGGAAAAGGATGTTGAAGAGGTGCGCACTATGGGAATATGCAAAACCGCCGTCGAGTTGAAAGACTCGCCAACACAGGTAGATTTATAGAGAGGGGTGCACCTCTGCACAGCATGCATGGCCCGCAGTCGTCGTCGACCTGGACGACCCGAATGCTGTAATTCCGCGCCTGCTATCGCTGTGATCCAACACAAAGACAAGGGTTTAACCATATATATCTTTTGCAAGGAGACTCATCATGACCAAAGAACTGGTCATCAACACCACGTCCCATGAGACGCGGATCGCCCTCTTGGAGAGCGGCCATATTGCCGAACTCTACATTGAGCGTTACCGTGAGCTCGGCATCGTCGGCAACATCTATCGCGGCCGGGTGATCAGGGTCCTGCCCGGCATGCAGGCGGCTTTTGTCGATATCGGCCTGGAAAAAGCGGCATTCCTCTACGTCGCCGACGTGCTTGATGAGATGGAAGCTGTCGAGCACTACGTCGAGGTCGGCCATCGTCACGATCGACAAAGCGAAGAGGCCGGCGAAGAGCGCCCACCGCTGCCGCCGATCGAGGAACTGTTACAGGAAGGGCAGGAACTGCTGGTCCAGGTAGCCAAAGAGCCGATCGGCACCAAAGGGGCACGCATCACCTCGCACATCTCCTTGCCGGGGCGCAACCTGGTCTACATGCCGACCGTTGATCATGTCGGTATCTCGCGCCGGATTGAGAATGAAGAAGAACGTGAGCGCCTGCGCCACCTGGTGGACGTCATGCGCCCGGAGGGTACCGGCTTCATTGTCCGCACCGTGGCGGAGAGCCGCGACGGCGAGGAGCTCAAAGCCGATATGGACTACCTGGTCAACCTTTGGGACCATATCAGTAGACACTGCGAAGGCAAAAAAGCCCCTTGCCTGATCCACTCGGACCTCGATGTCACCAGCAAGGTCCTGCGCGATATTCTGACCGAGGACGTCTCGCGCATCATCGTCGACAGCTCCGTCGAGTACCGCAAGATCGTCAGTTTTCTCGACACCTTCATGTCCGGCCATAACTTCCAGGTCGAACAGTATCACGGCAACGAACCGATCTTTGATACCTTCGGCCTTGAGGTGGAAATTGCCCGGGCACTGGGCCGCAAGGTCTGGTTGAAGAGTGGCGGCTACATCATTATCGAACAGACCGAGGCACTCACGGCCGTCGATGTCAATACCGGCCGTTTTGTCGGCAAACACAATCTCGAGGACACGATTCTCAAGACCAACCTGGAGGCGGTCAAGGAAGTCGCCTTTCAACTGCGCCTGCGCAATATCGGCGGGCTGATCATCATCGATTTCATCGACATGGAAAAGGAGCCTCATCGGGAGAAGGTCCATGCCGCCCTTGAGGAGACCCTGAGAAACGACAAGGCCAAGACCAATATCCTCAAGATCTCGGAACTTGGCCTGGTGGAGATGACGCGCAAGCGGGTCCGCGAAAGCATCGGCCGGACGCTGTGCGAGTCCTGCCCCTACTGCGACGGCAAAGGCTACGTAAAAAGCCGCACGACCACGGTTTACGAGATCTTCCGCGAGTTGCAGCGCGAAATGGGGCCGGCACCGGGCTATCGCATGACGCTGCTGGTGCATCCCGACATCGCGTCACTCCTTTACGACGAGGAGCGTCACGGCATCGAGGAACTGGAGAAAAAATTTGAAAAGCAGATCACGATCACGGCACGCCAGGGCTTTCATCTTGAACAGTTCGAGATCATTGTCGGTTGAGTGGCGCCATCACCAATTTTTTCTTGACATGCCTGCAGCGCAGACGTATAAGTACCAGTTCCTGAGCGGATTCACGTCCGCAAACCCAGGCAAGAATGCGAGGTGAATCGGCATGTACGCGGTCATTAAAACCGGAGGAAAACAATACAAAGTTTCCGCAGGCGACCTTCTCAAGGTCGAAAAACTGGACGGTGCGGTGGGCGATACCATCGAACTGAACGAAGTCCTCATGGTTGGCGGAGAAGAGGTTAAAATCGGAACACCTCTCTTACCTGAAGCGAAAGTCAAGGCGCAGATCGTTGAGCAGGGCAAAGACAAAAAAATCCTGGTCTTCAAATCTAGGCGTCGCAAGAACTATCGCAAGATGAACGGCCACCGTCAGCCTCTCACCCGTTTGAAGATTACAGCTATTGAAGCTTAAGGAGTAAAACCATGGCTCACAAAAAAGGTGTCGGCAGTTCTCGTAACGGCCGTGACAGTGCAGGCAAGCGCCTCGGAGTCAAACGTTTCGACGGCCAGTTGGTAACAGCCGGATCGATCCTGGTTCGCCAGCGCGGTACGACCGTTCACCCCGGCAATAACGTCGGCTGCGGCAAGGACTACACTCTCTTCGCCCTGATTGAAGGCAAGGTCAAGTTCGAGCGCCTCGGCAAGGACCGCAAGAAAGTCAGCGTCTACGCCTGAAGCAGGGCTCCTGAATAAGTCAAAAAACCCGAGGTTCTCCAGTGAGCTTCGGGTTTTTTATGTTACAAAGAAAGAAGAAAGTGGCAAGAAACGTTTTGTGCGAAAAATGATTTTCGCGCCACGCGCCACGCGCCACACGCCACGAGCACATGAAATTCATCGACGAAGTTAAAATTCACGTCAAATCCGGAGATGGCGGTCGCGGCTGTCTTTCCTTCCGCCGCGAGAAGTTTGTGCCGCTTGGCGGGCCGGATGGTGGCGACGGCGGTCGCGGCGGGGATGTCTTGCTCGAAGTGGATATGGCCCTTTCAACGCTCCTTGACCTGCGCTACAAGCAGCATATCAAGGCTCAGAATGGCACTCCCGGCATGGGCAAGAACATGCACGGCAAGAGTGGTGAAGACCTGACCATCAAGGTCCCGCCAGGGACACTGGTCTATGACGACGAAACCGGTGAATTGCTTGCCGACATGACCAAAGCCGGCCAAGGTTTTCTACTACTCAAAGGCGGTCAGGGCGGACGCGGCAATGCCCGCTTCCTCACCTCGACCAACCGGGCGCCGCGCCACACCCAGCCGGGCATCCCCGGCGAAGAGCGCACTCTGCGCCTGCAGCTCAAACTCCTTGCCGATGTCGGACTGGTGGGACTGCCCAACGCCGGCAAATCGACGCTGATCTCCAGCGTCTCCGCCGCTCGGCCAAAGATCGCCGACTACCCCTTCACCACCTTGGTGCCGAACCTGGGCGTCGTCCGCCACGGCGACTTCCGCTCCTTTGTCATGGCCGACATACCCGGCTTGATCGAGGGGGCAAGCGACGGACAGGGGCTGGGGGCACGTTTTTTACGCCATATAGAACGTACCGATCTGTTTCTCCACCTCGTTGACCTGTCCTCGCTCCAGGAAGGGGATCCGCTGGAGAACTTCGACACGATCAACCGCGAGCTGGCACGCTACAACCAGGCTTTGAGTGAGCGCCCGATGCTGGTAATCTTCACCAAGCAGGACATTACCGAAGTCCGGGAGCAGACAGCATTGCTCCGCCCGGTCTTTGAGAGCCGCGGATTTCGGACCCTGGCCATCTCGGCCGTCACCAGGGAGGGGCTGCCTGAGCTGGTCACGACTGTCGCCCGGGAACTGGACCGCATGCGCCAGGCCGATCCGCTTGACACCATTGACCATGAACGCTAATATTTTTCAGTTTTTTCAATAAGTTTCAGACTCAGAGCAAGCAAGAGGACCATGCGCACAATTCTTCTGGCACATGTCAAGCGGGTCGTCATAAAAATCGGCAGCGGCGTTATTTCCAATACCGACGGTCTCGATCTTGATCGCATTGCAACCCTCTGCGCAGATGTGCACCAGCTTCGCCAGCGCGGTTATGAAGTCATCCTGGTTTCTTCGGGAGCCGTTGCTGCCGGCAAGGCGGACCTCGGCATCGTCGGCAAACCGAAGACCATCCCCCTCAAGCAGGCCGCCGCCGCCATCGGCCAAAGCCGCTTGATGCGTGCTTACAAGGATGCACTGCGCATACACGGTCTGAAGGCCGGTCAGGTACTTTTGACCCGTGACGACCTGGCCAATCGACGGCGCTATCTGAATGCACGCAATACCTTGATGACTCTGCTGGAATACGGCATCGTGCCGATCATCAACGAGAACGACACCGTCGTGGTCGATGAAATCCGTTTCGGTGACAACGACAATCTCTCGGCCATGGCCACCAACCTGGTAGAAGCCCAGCTGCTGGTCATCCTTTCGGATGTCGATGGTCTCTACAACAGTGACCCGCGCCACAATCCCGACGCCAGTTTGATCTCCGAGGTTGAGCGCCTGACTCCGGACATCGAAGCCATGGCCGGATGCGAAGGCACAGATCTCGGGACCGGCGGCATGACCACCAAACTGAAAGCCGCCAAGCGTGCCACCCTCTACGGAGCCGGCACGGCGATTATCAACGGCCGCACACCGCACAACCTGCTCTACCTCTTCGACGGCCATGAACTGGGCACCTATTTTCTGCCGGCACGTGACCCGATGGCCGCCCGCAAGCACTGGATCGCCTTCACCAAAAAACCGAAAGGCCGGCTGATCCTCGACGAAGGGGCACAAAAAGCCGTGACCGAGCGGGGGAAAAGCCTGTTGCCCTCGGGAATTCTCAAGATTGACGGTAGCTTTGAGCGTGGGGATGCCGTACGCCTGTGCAACCATGATGGCACCGAATTTGCCAAGGGGGTGACCAATTACACCTCGGCGGAACTGAGCCGCATCCTCGGCAAGAAAACCAAGGAAATCGAAACGATCCTCGGCTACCAGTACGGTGACGAGATCGTCCATCGCGATAACCTGGTCATGAACACCAGTGAAGACTCAGACTAGGGCCTCGTCGCCATTTTTTTCCGACCCAGGCGCAGTGAAGGAGCAAAACCATGAGCGTAGCTGAACAGATGCTGACAATCGCACAGGACGCCAAAAAGGCCTCCCAGACCCTGGCCAGCCTCTCCTCTGCAGTCAAGAACGAATTGCTGCAACGCATGGCAAAGGCGCTACTCGACCACACCGAGGAGTTGATCGAAGCCAACGAAGAGGACCTTGCCGCGGCCCGCTCAGAAGGGCTGGCCGCCGCCATGGTCGATCGCCTGACTCTCGACGCTGCGCGCATCCGCGGGATGGCTGACGGCCTGCGTGAGGTCGCCGACCTGCCCGACCCGGTCGGCGAGATCACCGGCATGTGGCGACGTCCCAACGACCTGCAGATCGGCCGCATGCGCATTCCTCTCGGCGTGATCGGCATCGTCTACGAGTCGCGCCCAAACGTCACAGCCGACGCTGCCGCACTCTGCCTGAAGAGCGGCAACGCCGTCATTCTGCGTGGCGGCAAGGAAGCGATTCACTCGAATTTGGCGATCGCCAGGATTCTCAAAAACGAACTGGAGCGCATGGGCCTGCCCGGCGCCGCCCTGCAGGTCATTGAAACCACGGACCGTACCGCCATCCTCGAGCTGCTCAAACTCGAAGAGCAGATCGACCTGATCATCCCGCGCGGCGGTGAAGGGCTGATCCGTTTCGTCAGCGAGCACTCCCGGATTCCGGTCATCAAGCACTACAAGGGGGTCTGTCACACCTTTGTCGACGCCAGCGCTGATTATGAGCAGGCCGAAAAAATCTGTATCAATGCCAAGGTCCAGCGCCCGGGGGTCTGCAATGCCATGGAGACCCTGCTCATCCACCAGGACATCGCCGAGACCTTCGTACCGCGGATTGCCCTGGCCATGCGAGCCCAAGGGGTGGAACTCCGCGGCTGTGAAACCACCCGCGAATTTGCCGAAGAGGTCCTGCCGGCAAGTGAAGACGACTGGTACGCCGAATATCTCGACCTGACCCTGGCCGTACGGGTGGTTGAGAGTCTTGATGAAGCCATTGCGCACATCCGCAAGTATGGTTCGCTGCATACCGAGGTGATCGTCACCTGCGACTACCAGAACTCACAGCGTTTTCTGCGCGAGATCAATTCCAGCGTGGTCATGGTAAATGCCTCATCGCGTTTTTCCGATGGCAACCAGTTTGGACTGGGTGCAGAGATCGGCATTTCTACTACCAAGCTGCACTCCTTCGGCCCCATGGGCCTGGAAGATCTGACCACACGCAAGTTCATCGTGCTTGGCGATGGCCAGATCCGCACTTAAACACGCGATGAAGACCGGTATCCTCGGCGGCACATTCAATCCGATTCACCTTGCTCACCTGCGCATTGCCGAGGAAGTGCAGCAAACCTGTCAACTTGACAGGGTCCTGTTCATCCCGGCCGCCGAGCCACCCCACAAAACAGTTGCCGGAGAGGTCTCCTTCCAGCAGCGTCTGGCGATGGTCGAAGTTGCCATCCGCAGCCATCCTGGTTTCCAGGCCTCGGATCTGGAGATACGCCGCAGCGGCAAAAGTTTCTCGGTCGATACCCTCGAAATCCTGCGCCGTGAAGATCCACACGGCGAGCGCTACTTCATCATAGGCCTCGATTCTTATCGCGACATCGCCTCATGGAAAGACTTCGCCCGGATCTTCAGCCTCAGCCACCTGGTGGTGACGACCCGCCCTGGCGTGGAGCTAAGCAATCCGCTTGCCCCCCTGCCCGTTGCGATGCACACAGACTTCTGCTACGATAAACACTCGGCTAAAATCCGGCACAAGTCAGGCAATTACTTGATTTTTTTAAAAGAAATTTGTCTGGATATTTCTTCATCACAGATTCGCAGACTGCTGGCCAAAGGCCAATCGATCCGACACCTGGTGCCAAATGAGGTCGCTGACTACATTGAAGAGCATGGCCTCTACCACACCGGGTCGTTTTAACATCGGTAAACAACCAAAGGGAGTCATTGATTTGCAATCGCAAGACCGGGCGCAAAAATGCGCCGCCTTCATTCTCGACAAGAAAGCCTTTAACGTTCGCATCCTCGACGTTCGCAAGATTTCATCACTGACAGATTTTCTCGTGCTCGCTTCCGGCAGCTCCGATCGCCAGGTCAAAGCAGCCGCTGAATCCGTACACCTGGGCTTGAAAAAAGAGCATGACACCATGCCGATCGGCATCGAAGGCCTCAACGAGGGGCGTTGGGTGCTCATCGACTATGGTGATGTGATGGTGCATGTCTTCCACGAACCGGTCCGGCACTTTTACGACCTGGACGGGCTCTGGTGCGATGCAGAAGAGGTCAAGGTGCTCGACGATGAACCTAGGGCGGTACAGAACGTCTCATGAGATTGAACCTGCTCTGCATCGGCCGCCTGACCTTGCCTTTTCTGAGGGCAGGTTGCGACGAATTCGCCGAACGGCTCAAACGCTACCTGCCACTGACCATCACTGAAATCAAGGAGCACAAAACCGGTCGTAAACAGGATTTACCAAAAATCATTGCGACAGAGGGGGAGAATCTCGAGCAGCGCATCCCCCAGGGGTCTTTCGTTATCGCCCTGGATCAAGGCGGCAAAAATATGCGTTCCGAGCAGTTGGCCGAGTTCATGAACGACCACATGGTGCGCAGCATCCCGGAATGGACCCTGCTGATCGGTGGGCCCTACGGCCTGAGTGCAGAATTTGCGCAAGCGGGCAGACCTGGTCCTGTCACTTTCACCAATGACCCTGACACATCAGATGGCGCGACTGCTGCTCCTTGAGCAACTCTATCGCTGCTGCACGATCCTCCGCAATGAACCCTACCATCATTAGCGGTTGCCCGCCGACCTCCTGAAGGATGGCAAACTAGCTCGCGCAGCATGTTTTTTTTTCGCATGAAACCCCACTTTTGTGGTTAACTGTAACGATATATTTTGAGAATAGGATTTACACGCCACCAAGGAGCGGAGCATGAGTGGAAGGTTTGCCAAGGCCAAAGAGCAGTTACTCAAACAACGCCAGGAGCTGATACAGGAAGTCAGCAATTCGTATGAAACCTGTCGTGAGATAGGGCAGGACGGAGTGCCCGACATAGGTGACATGTCTTCTCTGGCCTACAGCCGCGATGTGCTCTTCAACCTCAGTGAAACCCAGCGCCAACGTATCCACGACATCGATGTGGCGCTGGACCAGATCGAAAAGGGTGCTTACGGCATCTGCATGAGCTGCGGGGAGGAAATATCGCCGCGCCGCATGGAAGTCCGGCCTTTTTCGCGCTATTGTATTGAGTGTAAAACCGACATAGAAAAATTCGGGGAGTAGCACCCCTCACTCTTGACGGAGTGAATTCCGGGAGGAAACAATGACATTCATGGCCGTGATCCTGCTGTTTATTTTCTTTGTGCTCTTTTTTCTCTATTTCTGGGGGCTCAACCCCCACATGGTCACGGTTTTCTACCTGCCCGAGCAGGCCCTGACCTATCCGGTGGCAATGGTCGTGATCGGCTGCATCATCGTCGGCCTGATCCTTGGCTTCAGCGCACACGTGTACAGCACTTTTGCCCACTGGATGACGCACTGGAACCGCGATCGCTTCGAGAAAAAGCAGCGGGAGATCAGCACGATCTACCGCGAGGGCGTCGGCCGGCTCCTGTCCGGTGACCTCAAGAAAGCCCGGACCCTGCTTACCAAAGCGCTGGATCGAGACCCCAGGCGGGTTGACACCTTGATTGCCCTGGCCAGCCTGGCCAGCCAGGAAGGCAATCCTGCCGAAGGTCTGGAACTCCTGCGTAAGGCCCATGAAATCGACCAGAAAAGCATGGAAGTGCTCTTCAAAACAGCATCCATCCAGGAGGAGACCGGCAATGACGAAGACGCCATCGCCTCCTACCAGGCATTGATTGCCCAGGAAAAAGACAACCGCAAGGCCTTGCGTGCCCTGCGCGATCTCTACATCAAGGACAACCGCTGGCAAGAGGCCCTGGACAGCCAACGTCAGGTGCTCAAGGCCGGCCCCGGCGCCAACCGTGTTGAACAGGAGAAGGAACTGCTCCTTTACCTGCGTTACGAAGTGGCCCACCAGGCAATCAACAACGGCACCCCCGAAGATGCCAAATCGGAGCTGAAAGACATCCTGCGCCAGAAGGCCGATTTTGCCCCGGCAAAGGTTGCCCTCGGTGACGCCTATGCCGCGATGAATCGCGGTGATGAGGCTGTCAAGGTCTGGCAGGACGGCTACCGGAAGCTCGGCAAAGGGATTTTCCTCGAACGCCTCGAGGATTATTTCATGGAGCGCGAAGACCCCTCATCGCTGCTTAACTTTTTCCGCAGCCAGGTCCTCGAACAGGGCAACGACCTCATGTTCCGCCTTTTCTACGGCAAGCTCTGCCTGCGCCTGGAAATAGTTGATGAAGCAAAAGAACAACTGCAGGCGGTGGAGAGTTCGGGCGTCGAGTCCTCGCAGGTTCACCTGTTGCTGGCGGAAACCTATCGCCGCTGCCGCCAAACGGATCTGGCGATCAATGAATACCAGAAGGCGTTGGGCATCTCCAAGCGCCTGCACCTCAACTTCTTCTGCGAAGAGTGCCAGCACGTCACTCCCGAGTGGAACAGCCGCTGCCCGGCGTGCGGCAAGTGGGACACGAGCAGCCTGATCGACCGCAAAGTCATCCAGGAGGCCCGACCGCTTGAACTGGACAAGATGATTATTCATCATGGCGAGCAGAAAGAATGGCAAGGTGCATGAGAAAACCGGTTGCACTGATCATTCTGGATGGATGGGGAATCAACGAAGAGTGCGAGAACAACGCCGTCTGTCAGGCGCGCACCCCACGACTTAAAGAGCTCGCCCAAAAGCTACCCGAACGTCCTGGCTGAACGCCTCCGGACTCAACGTCGGCCTGCCCGAAGGTCAGATGGGCAATTCGGAAGTCGGCCACCTCAACATCGGCGCTGGCCGGGTCATTTACCAGGAACTGACCCGCATCAGCCGCAGCATCGAAGAAGGCGACTTCTTTACCAACCCGGTCCTGCTCGAGGCCTTGCGCCACATTCGCAGCGCCGGCGGCAAACTGCACCTGATGGGGCTCGTATCAGATGGCGGGGTCCATTCTCACATCAAACACCTCTATGCCCTGATCGAACTGGCGAAGCGCGAGGGGGTTGCCACCTACGTTCACGCTTTCATGGACGGCCGTGACACGCCCCCCAAGAGTGGTGCCGGCTACCTTGCGCAACTCGAAACAGAGATGACGCGTTTGAACCACGGTTGCCTGGCGACGGTCATCGGCCGCTACTATGCCATGGATCGTGACAACCGCTGGGAGCGCGTGGCGAGGGCCTGGCAGGCGATGACCCTTGGCCAGGGGCGGCAGGCCGAATCGGGTGCAGCAGCAATCCAGTCGGCCTATGCGGCCGGTCAGACTGATGAATTCATTGAGCCGCGGGTCATTTGCCGCGACGGTCGGCCAGTCGGTCGCATCAACGACAAAGACGGCATCATATTCTTCAACTTCCGCGCTGATCGTGCCAGGGAGATTACCCGCACCTTCACCCAGCCAGACTTCTCCGCCTTCGAGCGTTCAGAGACCCCAGAGCTATCGGTCTTTGTCGGCCTCACCGAGTACGACGAAACATTCCATCTGCCGGCAGCCTTTGCCGCCGAAAGTTACCCCAAGCTCCTGGGAGAAGTGGTCGCTGATGCGGGGCTGCATCAGTTGCGGATTGCGGAAACGGAAAAATATGCCCATGTCACCTTCTTCTTCAATGGCGGCAACGAAATCCCTTATGCCAACGAAGACCGGGTGCTGATCCCGTCACCCAAGGATGTCGCCACCTACGACCTGAAGCCGGCCATGAGCGCCCTGGAAGTGACAGATGAGGTGATCAGGCGGATCCGGCAGGGGACCTATGACCTGATCATCCTGAATTTTGCCAACCCCGACATGGTCGGTCACACCGGTGTGCTCGCTGCGGCCGTAGCGGCCATGGAAACGGTCGACAGCTGCACCGGACGCATCGTCGACGCCCTGCTTGAAGCCGGCGGCTGCGCCCTGATCACAGCCGACCACGGTAACTGCGAGTTGATGGCTGACCGCAACGGTTCACCGCATACGGCACATACGGCCAACCGGGTCCCTTTGATCCTGGTCGACCCCGACAACCAGCAGGCCAGACTGCAGCCAGGGCATCCTCGCCGATCTTGCCCCAACCATCCTCAATCTGCTGGGCCTTCCGGTTCCGGCAGAGATGACCGGCAAGAACCTGATCGTATAATTTGCACCCTGTTTTACCGGGTGTTTTTTTCGAGCTGACTCGCTCGTTTGTTATGTTTTGTTCACCCTGGAGCGGTACTGTGTGGACCGACTTCCGAGTCTTGACCGCATGCGTCGACTTGCTCTTGCCGCCGGCATGCCTGCTCTGTGGCCGCCGACTGGCCAGCGACAGTGGCCATAAGTCCTTCTGCTGGGATTGCTAGGCCTGCATGTCGGCAATCGGCCCGGCACACTGCCTGCTGTGTGCGCAGCCTTTCCCCGATGCAACCTCGAAACACCTCTGCAGCACCTGCCATAAACAACCGCCACCATTCTCCATCGTTCACGCTGCCGGTCTCTATCAAGGGACCCTCAGAGACGCCGTGCAGCGCTTGAAATACCGAGATCAGTCGCCCTGGCGAGACCTCTTGGACAACGTCTGGCCATGATCGTCCGCAGCAAAAAGACGGGTGTTCATCCCGCACCGCATCGTTCCGGTTCCGCTGCACCCGCAGCGACTGAAAAAACGCGGCTACACCCAGGCGCTCGAACTTGCCGAGACGCTTGCCTGCCAGTTGCGTGTGCCACCCTGCACCGGCCTGCTGCAGAGCGCCCGCAGGACACCGCCGCAGCAAGGGTTGACCGCTGCCGAGCGTAAAAGCAACCTAAGCAACGCTTTTGCCCTGAATGCCGAGGTTGCCGGGCTCAGGACCCTGCTGGTCGATGATGTTATGAGCACCGGCGAAACCGTGCGCGAATACTGCCGTATACTGCTACTTGGAGGCGCGGCAGATGTTCAGGTTGCCGTTGTCGGTCGGTCCTGATGAATCAATGATTGTCGCAAGCGGCGCATGTCTGCTAAAATGTCCCGGTACTTATCCAGGATACAATTGATGAAATGACCCTTTTTAATTCAATCATAGAGAACATCACGCTCGAGCAGGCCCTGGCGACAATTCCCAGCGGCCTTTACGTCGTCGACACAGAGATGCAGATTCTCTACTGGAACCCCGCCGCCGAGCGAATCACCGGCTATTCTGCAGCAGAAGCCGTCGGCCAGCACTGTTCATTTCTGCAAGGCATTCCGTGTGGTGACAGCTGCGGACTGTTCAACTCGAAAAAGCCCAAGCCGATCATTGACGGTCAATGTACCATCGTGAACAAGTCCGGTGAAACAATACACCTGCTCAAAAACATGGATTACCTGCGCAACTCCGCAGGAGAAATCATCGGCGGCATCGAATCGTTCATCGATGTGACGCGCCAGAAATCCCTGGAAGCCTCTTTCCGCGAGCAGACAGTGACTCTCGAGGCACGCGTCAAGGAGCGCACTGCCGAACTCAAGAAGAGTGAAACCCGCTTCCGCACCGTACTCGACAACATGGACGACATGGCTTACATCGCCACGGAAGAGCATGTCCTGACATTCATGAACCGCTCCATGCTGGAAATATTCGGCGATCGGGTCGGTGAGCCCTGTCACGAGGTTCTGCATAACGAACATGCCGTGTGCTCATGGTGTCCTATGGACAAGGTGTTCAAGCAACGTACGATGCGTGATGAGCGCCAACTCGGCAACCATGGCAGGTTCTATGAAATCATCCATACCCCCTTGCCGGACGAAGACGAGTCTCCAGCAGAAGCTTGCCGTCTGCAGGGACATCACCGAACGCAAAAAGACCGAACTGGACTTAAGGGAAGCCAACCGCGAACTCGACGCCTTCGCCCACTCCATCTCCCACGACCTGCGCGGCATCCTGTCTCCGGTAGTCACCTACATGGACTTCCTGCGCATAACTTACAGCGACGTTTTCGACGAACAGGTTCTGCAGGTTCTCGCCGAAGTGGAACGGCAAAGTGAACGTGCCATTGCCCTGCTAGACGATCTTCTCGACCTTGCGCAGGTTGGCCACATAACGCCCGGCAAGCAGCTCACAGATGTCAACAAGATCGTCGACGAAGTTATGCATGAGCTGAGACGTGACGAAAATTGTCGACGACCGTGAGATCGTTAGCGATGAATTGCCAAAGTCGTGGCTCCCGGACGCCCTGGTATATCAACTGTTTGCCAACCTGCTCGGCAACGCCTGCAACTATGTACCGAAAGAAAGCGGCGCCATTGAAATCGGCTGCTGGGAGGAGAAGAAAAACATCACCTACTTTGTCCGTGATCATGGCCCGGGGATCCCCTACCATGAACGGGAAGCGATCTTCGATATTTTTTATCGCGGCAAGGCAGCCAAACAGCAGCGCGGCACGGGAGTTGGCCTGGCCATAGTGCGCAAAGTCGCCCTGCGCTGCGGCGGCGAGGCCTGGGTAGAACAGACCCCCGGGGGGGGTGCAACCTTCTGTGTTTCAGTGCCGAAAGCTCCCAACTTAGCTCAGCAGCCCGAAGTTGAGCATTAAGCAGGTTACCCGGACACCATGCGCTGTCCGCCATCGCCGACCTGTCATGCACATCCACACAGATCATCTCCTCCTGTTCATTCAACAGCAACTTCAAGAGCATTTTGGCCCGCGCCAATGGTGGCCGGCAGAGAGCCCTTTCGAGGTTGTCGTCGGTGCCATCCTGACCCAAAACACAGCCTGGACCAACGTCGAGCGGGCCATTGGGAATCTCCGGCAAGCGGAGGCGCTCTCCCCTGAGAGGCTGGCGACACTGCCCCTCTCCCAACTCGAAGGACTGATCCGGCCGGCCGGTTTTTTTCGGCAGAAATCGCTGCGCCTGCAAACCCTGGCAAAACACCTCGTGGAAGAATGGCAATCGGACCTGACTGCATTCTGTAGTGGACCCCTCGATGTCGCCAGGACAAGGTTGCTGTCCTTGGAAGGGGTCGGCCCTGAAACCGCCGACTCCATTCTGCTCTATGCCGCCGGCCGACCTTCCTTTGTCGTCGATGCCTACACCAGGCGCATTTTCACGCGCTTCGGCCTGTTGCAGGGTGGAGAGAACTATAACGAGATCCGGCAGATGTTCATGCAGAACCTTCCCGAGGACGTTCAGCTTTACAATGAATACCACGCCCAAATCGTGCAACTGGCCAAAACCTGCTGCCGTAAAAACCAGACCTTCTGTGAGGATTGCCCACTCAAGCAAAAATGCCTCGCCGCTCAGCCACCCGGGACCGACCCACCAAAGCAAAGTTCAGCGTGAGTACCGCAGCAAAGCGACATCTGCAAGCATCACCCCTTTGCAAAGCTTTTGACTCCCGGCAAATGCCCTGATTTACCTTGACTTATTCAGCCATTTTGATAAGTTGCCAAGTTCTAAATCTGCACCACAAGGGGGCCTGCGGAGCTGAATGATGGACTACAAAGAGACTCTCAATCTTCCGGTAACCGACTTTCCGATGCGCGGCAACCTACCGCAGCGCGAACCGGAGATCATGCAGCGTTGGGCGGATCTTGAAATCGACCGACTGGTCAGTGAACCGGTTCTCGGCAAGCCGAACTTCACCCTGCACGACGGCCCCCCATACGCCAACGGAAACATCCATATCGGCCATGCCCTGAATAAGATTCTCAAGGACATTGTCATCAAAAGCAAACGCATGCAGGGTTTTTACGCACCCTACGTTCCCGGCTGGGATTGCCACGGTCTGCCCATCGAACTCAAAGTCGATCAAAAGCTCGGCAAGAAAAAGCGTGAGATGAGTAAGGCCGAGGTGCGCCGGGAATGTCGTACCTATGCCCAGGAGTGGGTCCAGATTCAGAGTGATGAGTTCCGTCGCCTTGGGATTTTCGGTGACTGGCAGCACCCGTATTTGACCATGACCGCCGACTACGAAGCGGCCACTGCCCGGGAACTGGCACGTTTCGCCGAACGTGGGGGGCTCTATAAGGGACGAAAACCGATCCACTGGTGTTCGTCATGCGTCACGGCCCTGGCCGAAGCCGAAGTCGAATACGAAGATCATTCCTCTCCGTCGATTTACGTCAAATTCCCTTACCGCGAGGAGCTTCCTCCAGGATTCGAGGAACTGCGCGGAAAGCCGCTGTCCTTCGTGATCTGGACGACGACACCCTGGACGATTCCGGCCAACCTAGCGGTCTGCCTTCATCCGGAGCTGCCCTACGTGGCGATTGATATCGGCGCGGAAATCCTGGTCATGGCGGAGGGTCTTTACGCCAAGGTAATGGCTGCCGTTGGCATTACAGACTGCCAGGTCCTCAAAACCTTCTCGGCCGAGCCGTTCGAAAAGCGTGCCTGTCGGCATCCACTCTACGACCGTGCTTCGCTGCTGGTGCTCGGTGACTACGTGACCCTCGAAGCCGGTACCGGCTGCGTGCATACCGCCCCCGGCCACGGACATGACGACTACCTGACGGGCCTGCGCTACGGTCTGGACATCTACAACCCGGTGGACGACTACGGCTGTTACCGGGACGACCTGGAATTTTTCGGCGGCCTCAGAGTTCCGGACGTCAATCCCCAGGTCACTGCTAAGCTGGATGAAGTCGGCGCTCTGCTCAGCGAAAGCAAGATCTCGCACAGCTATCCGCACTGCTGGCGCTGCAAGAAACCGATCATTTTCCGCGCCACCGAACAGTGGTTCATTTCCATGGAGGCAAACCAGCTGCGCGAGAAAGCGCTCCAGCACATCAACGATGTGCAATGGATTCCCCACTGGGGACGTGACCGCATTTACAACATGATCGAGAACCGCCCGGACTGGTGCATCAGTCGCCAACGCAGTTGGGGCGTACCGATCACGGTCTTCTATTGCAGCAAGTGCGACGAAGCCCTCGCCGACGGCAGGATCATGCACCATGTCGCCGACCTCTTCGAAGAGACCGGCAGCGACATCTGGTATGAGAAGGAGTCCAGGGAACTGCTCCCCGCAGGGACTACCTGCACCGCCTGCGGTCATGACGATTTCCGCAAAGAGATGGACATTCTCGACGTCTGGTTCGATTCCGGCGTTTCCCATGCCGCCGTGGTGGAACAGAACGAGCATCTGCAGTCACCGGCAGACCTTTATCTGGAAGGCAGCGACCAGCACCGCGGCTGGTTTCACTCCAGCCTGCTGGCAGCAGTCGGCACCCGTGATGCTGCACCGTACAAGGCCGTCCTGACCCATGGCTTCGTCCTCGATGAAAAGGGCCGGCCGATGTCCAAGTCTGTGGGCAACGTGGTGGCGCCCGAGAAAGTCATCAATCAGTACGGTGCCGAAATTCTGCGTCTCTGGGTCGCCACCCAAGACTACCGCAACGACACCCGGGTCGGCGACGCCATACTCAAACAGGTCTCCGAGGCTTACCGGCGAATCCGCAACACGGCCCGCTACATCCTCGGCAATATTCACGATTTCGATCCGGCCACCGACACTGTTGCCGACAGCGCCCTGCTCGAAATCGACCGCTGGGCCCTCTCGCGCCTGGAGGGGTTGGTCAAACGCGTCTTGAAAGCCTACGAGGCTTACGACTTCCACGTGCTTTACCATGCCGTACATAATTTCTGCGCTGTTGACATGAGCGCTTTTTATCTCGACATTCTCAAGGACCGGCTCTACACCTCGCCAACCACGGGTCTGGCCCGGCGCAGCGCCCAGACCGCCATGTACCGCATCCTCGACGCCCTCACCCGGATGATGGCCCCGGTGCTGTCATTCACAGCCGAAGAGATCTGGAGTTTTCTGCCGGGCGAGCGCGAAGCGAGTGTGCACCTCGCCGACTTCCCGATTTTTTCCGCCAGCCTGATCGATAACGCCCTGGAAACCAAATACGATCGCTTGTTGACCCTGCGCAGCGATGTCGCCAAGATCCTGGAGCAGGCCCGTACGGAAAAGATCATCGGCCATTCTCTCGATGCTCGGGTGGAACTCTCGGCCAGCGGTGATCTTGGTCTAATGCTCAAAAGCGAAGCGGCACAGCTTGCCGAACTCTTTATCGTCTCCCAGGTCGAGGTGTCTGACAGCCTGGCCGAAGGACACTCCGCAGAGAACCTGGCGGGGTTGAAGATTCGGGTCAGTAAAGCGGCAGGGGAGAAATGTTCCCGCTGCTGGAACTATGCAACTACCGTCGGTGCAAGCGAAGCGCATCCGGAAATCTGTCACCGTTGCCTTCAGGCGTTGGCCTGAAAAGCCGGAACGCGGGGCGCGAGACGAGTCATGTCCCAAACCCTGCCCCTGGCGCCGACATGCCCGCATAGCCGTATGTAGTGCGAACAGGTTGTCCGCGTCACTCGTTCCGCGTCCCGCAACCCGAGATTTTATGTCAAGATACCGCAGACTATCGATCATCGCCTTTGTCATCCTGGTCCTCGACCAAGTGACCAAGCTGTACGTGGATACCAACTTCCGCCTTCATGAAACGGTGCCGGTCATAGACGGCTTCTTTCACCTGACCTACGTGCGCAACAAAGGCGCCGCCTTCGGCATCCTAGCCGACAATGCAGTACGCATCCCCTTTTTCATTACCGTCTCTAGCATCGCCATGCTGGGCATTCTCTGGTATATCAAGCGCATCAGGGATGATCAGAAGCTGGTGTACTTTGCCCTGTCGCTGATTTTTTCGGGTGCCTTCGGCAACCTGATCGACCGCATCCGCTACGGCGAGGTGATCGACTTCCTCGATGTCTTCTGGAAGAGCCATCATTGGCCGGCCTTCAATGTCGCCGACTCGGCGATCACCATTGGCGTCACTCTGCTCTTTATCGAAATGTGGTTTGAGGATCGCAACAAATCGGCGACGCTGCGTGCGCATAAAAGCGAGGAGCGTAACCTGTAAAACAGAGCCTTCGACAGAGCCTTTCCAAGGGCTCTTCTTTTCACCTTAATATCCCATTTCACATCCGATACGACTCCATCCCTTGCTTACCTCCATCATATCGGGAAGTTAACTCCTCTCGTCTGTTTGCACTTCTTTCATGTCGAGACCTTAATCATTTCAATGTAGAATTTTATTCGCAAAGGGAGGGCAGAAAGAAGCACATCACTTTATATATTCTCATGCTTCTTATGTTGATAAGAGCGCTGAGAGCGTGCGGGGTGCTGCCGCCCAAATCTTAAGAATCCACCGAGAGCGTAAACAGATAAAAACCCCTTGAGCCCAGCGAAGTGCCAAAAAAGGACCATTGCGGAGCCCGGCAAGAGTCACGCCGCTTGCTGAATGCACGGGACTATGCCGGCACCATCGCCTATATCCAGAATGAAATTGCAAGGGGGTTGTGGAGCAGGTTTTCGCCAAGGAATCCCTTCAGGCGTTCAACAACAGGTTCTCGAACTCAAGCCGCAGCATCATGAAGCCCAGGGCTCAATTCAAACAACCCAACGGCAACTATCCAACCTTAAGAACTTGAAACACAACAACTGACTACGCCCATACGCCAGGACAATTTCAAACCAGCAAACCGCCCAACCTTCTTTCTGAAGCCCACATTACGCCTGAAGGAATTATCCGTAGAGTAACTTGATGGTTTCACATGTTACTACCTCTGCTGAAGCTCCAGCCCTCGCTGGCGTTTCAAGTATGGTTATACAAAACGGCTGAATCCGAGTGAACGTCAGTTTACAGAGAGCCTTGATAACTGCGAAATGCTGTGGGATAGTTGATTCCAACAAACTATAACCGGTTGGCTCCAATCGTCGCGACATACAGTCTCAGAAAAAATCTTTAAAGACGTCCCGACAGGCCTTTCGGTCGACAGGAGGCTTGACGTTGCCCAAAAACATCCACCTCTCCCAACGTGTCAAAGAAATCACCCCGTTTCTCGCCATGGAGATCATGGAGCGTGCCAAGACGCTTGAAGCCGCAGGGCGCGAGATCATTTACCTCTGTCTTGGCGAGCCGGACTTCCCGACACCGGCACCGATCGTCGCTGCAGCGCGCGAAGCGATGCTGGCCGGCGAGACCCGCTATACCCACTCCCTGGGCCGTCTCGAGCTGCGCGAGGCGCTGGCAGAGCATTACCGTGACCGTTACCAGGTGACGGTCGATCCGGAGCAGATCATCGTCTCTTCCGGCACCAGTCCCCTCATGCTGCTGCTCTTCGCGGCGCTGTGCAACCCAGGGGACGAAATCATCATGACCGACCCCGGCTACGCCTGCTACCCCAACTTTGTACGCTTTGTCGGCGGTGAGCCGCGCTTCCTGAGAACGCGCCCGGAGCACGGTTTTCAGCCACAGCCGGCGGACGTGCGGACATTGATCGGCGAACGGACGCGTGGTCTGCTGATAAACTCTCCAGCCAATCCGGCCGGCTCCGTGCTGAGCCGCGCAGAAATGGAAAAACTTGCCGAGCTGCCGATTCCGCTGATTGCCGACGAGATCTACCATGGCCTGACCTACGAAAGTGATGAGCACAGCATTCTCGAGGTAACCCCGGACGCCTTTGTGCTCGGCGGCTTCTCCAAGGCTTATGCCATGACAGGCTGGCGGCTCGGCTACCTAATCGCACCGAAAAGTGCCATCAGGGCCCTGCAGACATTTCATCAGAATGTGATGATCAGCGCCAACAGCTTCGTCCAGTTGGCGGGCGTGGCTGCTTTGCGCGAAGGGGCTCCCTACGTCGCGCAGATGCGAGCCGAGTATGATCGCCGACGTCGGCACTTGATTCCGCGCCTGAAAGAGATCGGCCTCAAGGTGCATACCCGTCCTGCTGGCGCTTTCTACGTGCTCGCCGATGCACGGCACATCTCCCTGGACTCTCTGTCACTGGCTAGGGACATCCTGGAAGCCACCGGCGTTGCGTTAACGCCCGGGATCGACTTCGGCCAAGGGGCCGAAGGCTTCTTGCGTTTCTCATATGCCAACTCCATGGAAAATCTTGATAAAGCCATCGACCGTTTAGGGGCTTATTTCAAGAAGAGGGCTGGGGTCTCTAGCTGCCGGCAGGTGTGACTGGTTACTGAACAAACAAGTCCCAGCGTTCAATGCGATCGACGGTGCCGGCGACGGCCACAGCCCCGACATACCCGCGGGCGACCGGGAAGTTCATCACCCACCAGCCTCCGCCACACGCTGAAACTGCGGCAACCAGAGGTGGATCGAGACCCAGCTCGGATTCCGAGAAGCCCCCTCCCTTGCCTTTCAGCCAGGCTTCCTTGCGTGTCCAAAGCCGATAAAAATTCCTGCGCCGCCGCCCCGTCGGGCAGGACCGCAACCAGCCTAGCTCTGTGGGCGAAAAGAATCTTTCCGCCAGCGGCTCGAAGGCCAGGCCGGCATGAATCGCTTCCAGGTCGACGCCGACTGAGGTGGCTTGGGCAACAGCACAAAGGCCCCAGTCACCAGAGTGTGACAAGTTGAAAGCGATCTGGGCGCCGGGACCACAGTCCAGAAGAGGTTTGCCGTTGGCATTACATGTAAAGCTGACATGCTGTGGGGCAATCTGCAGATAACTTCCGAGGATTTGCCGCAGGCGGGTCCTGGCGACGGTGAACGTCCTGGCTTTTTGCGGGACACGCAGGCGCTCTGCCCTCTGTTGTTCCTGCGGGCTTAACAGGTCCGGGGTGCAGGCGTCTTGCACGAGGGAGAAACGCCAGAGATGAACCGTCCTTTCGGCGAGGGCCTTTCTGGGCGGTGGCGATTGCCAGGGCGTGAGCGAAACAGCAGTCACGTGTGCCTCGCACATCATCACTTTGCCGCCAGCCAGGAGCGTAGGCGTTCGATCCCCTCATCGAAAGAGATGCTCGGCTGATAACCGAAATCGCGCCGAGCGGCGCTCAGATCGAACCAGTGCGCCGTAGAGAGCTCGCGGGCGACAAAGCGGGTCATGCGCGGTTCACCAGACAACCGCAGCAAGCTATAGATTTTTTCCAGGACCGCGCCGATACGGTAGGCCAATTCGGGTGAAATGGTGCGGGTTACCGGTGGCAAGCCGCCGGCCGCGAGGATACGGTTGATCACTTCCCAGACCGGCAGCGGCTCCCCTTGGGCGAGGAAATAGGCCTTGCCGGCTACGGCCGAGCCGATATCAAGGTGTTCGGCGGCCTGCAGATGGGCAAGCGCAGCATTGTCAATGTAAAGGGTGTCCACCAGGCATTCTCGAGAGCCGAGTTTGCGCAAGGTCCCCTTGGCGCCGCGGGCGAGGATGCGTGGCACCAAGTGGTTGTCCCCCGGTCCCCAGATCAGGTGTGGCCGCAGGGCAACCGTGGCCAGTTGCGCATCGTTGGCGTTAAGCACCAACTGTTCGGCCTCGGCCTTGGTCTGTGGATAAAAGGCTTCGAAATGTTGAGGGTAAGGGATCGATTCATCGACACCTTCCATATCAGTGCCATCAAACACGACACTCGGCGAACTGGTATGGACCAGGCGCTTGATACTGTGCTGGTGGCAGGCGGCGATGACATGCTTGGTGCCGAGGACATTGGCACGGTAGAACTCAGCAAAGGGGCCCCATACCCCGGCTTTGGCCGCAACGTGAAAAACGATGTCGCACCCGGCAGCGGCGCGTCCGACGGCCTCGGCGTCACCCAGTTCACCACGGCAGTGCTTGACTCCCAGTGCAGCCAGAGCAGGATGCTCGCTGCGTGAGAAGGAGCACACCTCGTCGCCGCGTGCGCGCAGCAAAGTGATGATCGCCTTGCCGAGAAAGCCGCCGCCACCGGTGACCAGGGCCTTCATGATAATTTCTCCGCCGCCCAGACCGCCAGCTTCTCGCGAAAGATTTTGGCATTGTGGCGGATGTCAACCGGGAAGGCAGGATGAAAGAGAAAGGTCTTGAGGTTGCGCGTGCTCGCATGACCGGCGCCGATCCCGAGAAGTTCCTCATGGATTCGCGCCAGGTCCGAGGGATCGACGCCTTTTTCCACTTCCACGCAAACAACCGGGCGTTGCCGACCCGTCACGCCAACACCGACCAGGGCCGTGCGGAACACCTCCGGGTGCGTATTGAAAACGGCCTCGCAGGGGATGGTAAAGAGGGTTTCCTCGGCGGTCACCACCCGGTGCGCTTTGCGTCCGCAGAACCAGATCCGGCCCTGATCGTCGCGATAGCCGAGGTCCCCCATGCGATGGTAGAAGCCGTCATGGTCGGGATCGGTAATCTTGCTAAGAGCTGTCGATGCCGATCGGTTAAAATAGCTGCGTGTCACCTGCGGGCCCTGGACGACAATTTCGCCAATTTCACCGTCGGCAAGCTGCAAGTCGGAATGCCATTCCTCGATCGGCTCGTCGGTGATGTTGATGATTTCCAGTGCGATCCCCGGCACCGGCCGGCCAACGCAAACGCCGCGCCCCCGGTCGGTGGCATGGCGGGTTTCGCCGAGGATCTCGTCGCTGCCGATCGAGCAGACCGGCAGGGCTTCGGTGGCACCGTAGGGGGTGAAAACCTGCGCCGGAGCCGAAAGCATCCCTGCGAAACGCTCCAGCACCGCCGCCGGCACCGGCGCCCCGGCGGAGATGGCCCGCCTCAGGCTCGGCAGCTTGATACCATGGGTTGCGCCGTAGCGGCCGACCCGGTTGATCAGGGCGGGAGAGCCGAACATGGTGGTGATCCGAAAGGTTTCAATCGCAGCGGTTATTTTGACCGGGTCGACATCGGCCGGTCGGGTAAAATCCATCTCCGGAATCACCGAAGTCATTCCCAGCGCCGGAGCGAACAGGGCGAAGAGCGGGAAGGTCGGCAGATCGATTTCACCCGGTCGGATATCGTAAACTTGGCGCAGCAGCTCCACCTGAGCGGAAAAGTTGCCATGGCTGTAGACGGCCCCCTTCGGCACACCGGTGCTGCCGCTGGTAAAGAGGATCGCTGCCGTTTCGTCGGCCGCGGTCTTTGCCGTTGCGTAATGCTGGTCAGAGGGCACAGCGGCCAGAAGCTTCTTGAGAGTGGCGCCCCCCCAGCATAGGCGTCGGCCGACAGTCAAAAAGATTTTTGCGGTCGGCCGACCCCAGCCGAGCAGGACCCGGGCCAGATGCGCCTTGGGAATCCCGATAAATGCTTGCGGCTGCGCTTCGGCGAGGCAAGTCTTGAGGTTTTTGACCCCCATGCCCGGATCGACCAGTACCGGCACGGCGCCGATCTTGAAGAGAGCGAAAGTTAAGGCGAAGAATTCGAACCCGGGTGGGACCATAAGCACGGTACGCACGCCGCGCCTGATGCCGCGCCTCTCGAGAGCATAGGCCATGCGGCTGCTCTGTCGGTCAAGCTGGGCAAAAGTGTATTGATCGTAACCGTTCTGTTGAGAACGATTGGGGATAAAGATCGCCGGGGTGTCGGGCTGGAGGCCGGTCATCTCCGGCAGGTGCGCGGCGATGTTGGCAGAGCCCGCCACGCTCATCACGCTTTCCCAGCGATCGGGTCGCCCGCCGGCAACTCAAGGGGATGGGCTGCCAGGAAGCGCTCGATGATCGGAATCACTTCGTCCTTGGCATCTTCGAGGATGTAATGCCCGCAGTCGGCAAAGGTGTGGACCTCGGCGCGTGGGAAGCGGCGCTGCCACTCCTTCAGGAAATGCCGGTCGAAGACGAAATCCTTGAGCCCCCAGCAGATCGTCATCGGCAGGTCGGCAAAGCGCTCCAATCCGGCCTCGACTTCACTGACCAGGTCATAACCGGAATCTCCCGGGCGGAGCGGAATGTCCTGGACGAAACGCAGGGTGGCGATGCGGTCCGCAGACGTATCGTAAGGTGCACAATAGGCTCCACGCAACGCCTCGGACATCGGGTTGCGCTTGCAGCCGACCCGTGCCGCCATCAGGGCAAACATGTTCAGTTTCAGGACCAGGAACCTGCCAAGGGCCGTATCGCGGCAGATTTTCAGCGCCAGCGGGAATTTCTTACCAGCCGGCAGGTGAAATGCCGCCGTATTGAGGATGACCAGACGGGCGATGCGTTCGGGATGGCGGCAGGCATAGGTCATGCCGATCATCCCCCCCCAGTCGTGCACCACCAAGGTGATACGCTCACGGATATCGATATGTTCGAGCAGGGCCTCGAGATCGTCGACCCGCCGCTGCAGTGAGTAGGGATAGTCCGCCGAACCCGGTTTTTCGGAAAGCCCGCAGCCGATGTGGTCGGGTACGATGGCCCGATACCTGCCGCGCAGCGCCTTGACCAGGTCGCGGTAGTAAAAGGACCAGCTCGGGTTGCCGTGCACCATCACGACCGGGTCCCCCTGCCCCTCGTCGAGGTAGTGATACTGTAAACCCTTCAGCTCGAGGAAGTTGTTCTGAAAAGGATAGAGATCGCTCATTACCACTGGATGCCGAGCATCAGGCAGTTCAGGCCACTGCCGATACCGAGAAAACCGACGATGTCGCCGGGGAGGAGAAAATCGCGTTCCTTGGCGATTGCCGCGGTGACCGGCAGAGAGACAGTCCCCATGTTACCGAGGAACTCGTAGGAGGAGAAGTCCTTCTCCTGGGAGATGCCGATCTTCTGCAGGATCAGTTTCTGATGAGCCTCGCCAACCTGGTGACAGATGACTTTGTCGATCCGTTCCGTGGTCAGGTCGAGCTCTTTGAGGAAAGCGTCCCAGGTCTTCTTGCCGAGCTCAACGCCGTACTTCATGACGGCAACGGCATCGGTCTGCATGTAGGGTACATGATTTTCCGGATCGTCCGACTTTATCCCCCAACGGCACAGGGTATGGTGTTGAGGTTCGGCCAGGTTGACGCCGCCAAGCAGGCGGGGGCGCCGCGCCGGGGTGAAAGAGCCGTCCGTAAGGAGCACGGCAGCCGCGCCCGAGCCGCCGGTCAGGGTTGCCAGCGACTTGGAAAAGCTCTCCATGGTCGGCTTGTCCAGCATCTGCTGGATCATGATCTCGTTGATTTCGCGGGAGCTCTCGCAAGCAACCACGAGCCCGGCGCGGATCTGCCCCAGCTCGATGCGGTTGGCGAGATCAAGCACACCGTTGAGCACACCGAGACAGGCGTTGGAAGTATCGTAAACCGCCACGTCACCCTGCACACCGAGGGCCGAGGCCACCTGGCAGGCCGTAGCCGGCTCGAAATGTTCACGGCAAACGCCGGCATAGATCACCGCACCGATGTCCGCCGGGGAGATGTTACGTTCGCGCAGCGCCTTTTTGGCGGCGGCGATCGCCCCTTCAGAAATGCTTGTATTCGGTTTCCACCAGCGCCGTTCCCTGATCCCGGTCAAGGCTTCCAACTGCCCGGGCGGGATGTGCAACGCCTCGTACATCGGCTTCAAGCGGTTTTCCAGCTCAGTCGACGTGACGACAATCGGCGCCAGCTCGTAGCCGACCGATTCGACAAAGACTCGTGAGTACCTCATTCACACCACCGTTCTGCATCATACCTGCTTGGCATTGGTTCCGCACATACTACAAGCAAGCGAAAAGGCTGTAAAGCTGTAAGGCGGTAGGGGAGAACACCTTGCGGCTATTAAGCTTTACGGCTTGAATCGCAAGGAGAAGTCCTTCATCTGATAAATAACCTTACCATCCACCGACAGGTAACCGTCAGCTTTAAGAAGCTTTTGCTCATCGTCAATCGCCGTAACCACGGTCTCGACCAGAACCTGACCGTTACTCGGGATAATCTGGCCACGGTAGTTCCAGCTGTGCTTTTCACCGCGGGCGACGGTCTCGAACGCGCTGCCGGCATCGCACCCCCAGCGCTGCACCGCAACCACCTTGAGCAACTGCAGATACGATTCGAGCCCGAGCGAGCCGGGGCAGACCGGGTCCTGGTAAAAGTGGGCCTTGAAAAACCACTCGTCAGAATCGATCAGTTTGCTGCCGCGAATAAAGCCCATCCCCTGCGGACCACCGTTGGGCACGAATAAGTCAATATGGTCAATCATGCGCAGCTGACTGTCCGGGAAAGGCGCATCGACAGGGTAATTGAACTGCTCGCCCCGTGCGACTTCGGTTTCAGTCGGCTGATAGGGCTTCGCCTCGCGGATGCCGACCTGCTGCGCTAAGGATTCCGCCGAGAAGAAGCCGAACACCGTGTCGCCGGTGTAGACCGGTCCCAGATCGTCGTTGATGGCAAAATCATAGTTCTGAATAATCATGCCGCCGCTACTAGCGATCCGGGTGATTTTGACACGGGTCATCAGGGTGCCCGACTGCGGAGTGACCGGACGATGCTGCACGGCGTTGCCGTCGAGGTTGCGGAACTTCAGGTCGGTCTGGCTAGTCAGTGCCGAGCCGAGATAGGCCGCCAGCCAGCCGCACGGCTGCAGGCCGGTCTCGAGCAGGACGCTGAAGGGCATCTCAGGCTGACGCGCCGCCTGAAAATACCAGGCGTCGCTAGGCACATCATATTCGGCTACGCAGGTCGCCCCCTCTAGCAGTTTGAAAGGCTCGCCGGTGACCGAGGTGATACGGTCGAGGAACTGAAACGGCGGGCGAGGCAGGCGGGCAATCTTGCGCTCTCGATCAAAGATTCTGTATGGCTCGCCAAATGCCTCCGAAGGGTTCCCGGCCGAAAAGGCCAGGATCTTGTCGTAGTCGTATAAAGGAACTGTTTTTGGACTGTTCCCGCACGGGAACTGCCCTTTTTCCTTTAACGGCGGGACAAACGGGACAGTCCCCTGAGAACCGGGAACAGTCCCTGTCCACAGTCCCTCCACCTTATCACGGTTCAGTCCGGCCAGACGGATCGACATATTGGGGATCTCGACGATCGGCTTGCCGTCGGCGAACATCAGCGCGTCGACGATGGCAAAGGGCTCCGGGGCGTAGCCCAGCTCCTTGATGCTCACCTGGTAGGTCACGGTTCTGGTCGTATCAATCACCTGGCCGCGGCATTTCAAGCCGCTGTCGACACCGGGCACCGGCTCGCACCAGGTGGCGCCCTCTTCACCAATCCAGCCCATGCGCAGCAGGTAGATGCGCAGGGTGTGCATGCAGCACTCGTACATCAAGGTGCCGGGCATAACGTTGTCGTCGCAGAAGTGACAGGTCAAAAACCAGTCATCCGGATGGATGTCCATCTCGGCGCGGATCTGGCCGAGGCCGTAGCGACCGCCATGCGGGTCGAGCTCGACCACCCGGTCCACCAGCTTCAAGTAGCCCCCTGGCAGGGTATAAGGACGCTCGAGGCCGAGATCGGCGAAGAACGGCCCGAAGGCCGTGCCGAGGTCACCAGCATAGATGGCGTCGACCTGGGTTTCATCATAGGACTCCACCGCCAGCGGCGCCAGTTCCCGCCAGTTATCAGGCTTGATACCGGGCTGTGGCAGCAGATCGAGTTTAGTGTGGACGATCCCCTGGCCGGCCGCCAGCTCCTGCGCGGTGAAAAACCCGGCGCAGCCGTTCTTCATCGATAGCAGGGGTTCGCCGTTGACGGTCCCTTCGAAGTTGAAACGGAACAGGTAGGTCTGGTCCTGGCGGAAGAAATGATCGATCCTGATATCGTAGCGGATAACATCTCCAGGGACAGGCAGGCCGCGATGGAAGGTGACCACAGCGTCTAGCAGCCGGTAGACGGCTTTGCCCTTGCTGATGAAATCGATGCCCAGATAGCCGGACAGAAAGAGATCCGCCTGACCGGCCTCAACCGCAATACAGGTCGGAATCCGGCCGCCATCGAGATACCAGCGCTCGGCAGTAACGTCATGTTCCGTGACCACCCGGCCGCTTGTCATGGAGCGCGCCTCCCCTTCGACCGTCATGATGCGGTCAACCAGCATCAGCGGTTCATCGGGGAGCCGTACCCGGGTCGAGTAGCTGTCGACCTCGGCAAATTCCGGCCCGAGCACTTTAGCGATCGAGCCAACGGCGAACTCCATGCACATCTCACGGTTGAACCGCGGAGATGGACTAGAGACGACTCCTGGGACCGTCTTCTGCGCAACCAGTTCCAGAGGGCCGAGGGGATTTCGTCCCGCGCCCCGCGTGCCGCGTGCCGCTGTCATTTCGCCATTGGCAGCCATCTGCTGAAGCAACGCCATCTGCAGGTTGATATTCTCCGTAAGGGCCTGCGCCATGGTGCTGGCGAAACGCAGGTAAGTCTGGTGGCTTTCGGCATTGAGGGCCGCCGTCTCCGCAATCTGCGCCGCCAGCGGGTCAACCTGCACATTCACAGTTCCAGAAGGTAGCTTTTTTTCGGACTTGATTTTAAGGTTCCCACGTCCTGCGTCCCGCGTCCGGCGTCTCGTTTCCTTGTCCTTGGGCTTCTCAGCTCCAGGTTGACTCACCCGCTGCGTTGCCGGCGGCGGAGCCGGAGTAAACGCTTTGCCACCAAGCATGGCATGGATGCGCGGACCGAAGGGCGTCTCAACCATGTCGAGACTCGATGGATAGAGGATCGACAGGTCCACCGGCACCCGTTCTGCCAGGCAGTTGGCCAGCAGTCGCAGGATCAGCGATGTCGCCTTCTGGCCGGGATAACAGGCAGCCCTGGCCATATGCGGCTTGTTCTCGAGAATACTGCCGATCATGCGGCTGCAGGAGTTGCCCGGGCCCATTTCAAGGAAGATGCGGACCCCGTCTGCGTAGGCGCGCTCGACGACTTTGGTGTAGTCAATCGTCTCCAGCGCCTGGCCGAGGATTACATCGGCGGCGCTCTCCGTGGTGACCTGATAGCTCGCACCGCGGGCACAGCTGTAGAAAGTGATGTCGGCCGGGGCTGTCACCGGGAAGAGGTGCAGATCGCGATAGGCCTTGGCCACCGGCGCAGCGACCGGGCAATGCACCGTGGTGACGCCGCGCAATGGAAAGAAATGCCCCTTGACCTCTCGGGCCAGCGCCTCGACCTGCTGGCGATCGCCGCCTACCACGCATTCACGGTGCGTGTTGATGATCAGCAGGTAAGCCCTGTCCTTCCCCGCCAGCGCCTGCTTCACCTGTGCCGCGGGAGCGTCCACGAGGCCAAGCACCCAGTCAACCTTTTCTCCCTTTTTCAACCCCCAGACCTTGCATGCCGCCTTGCATTCGCCGGCGAGTTCTGCGGTGAACAGCTGCGACTCGCTGAGCCGCTGCGCCATGCCGTCACGGTCTTTCCAGGCTCCGAAGGAGAAGAGTCCGGCCGACTCGCCGAGGCTGTAGCCGCTGACCACCTGGGGTTCAATGCCGAAGCTGCGCACCAGGTCGCTGATGGCAGTGCCGAGCGCAACCTGGCCGATGACCAGGGCATTATGGTTGTCGTGCAGCGTCTCGGCCAGCTCCGCTTTCCAGAAATGCTCAGGCAGGAACTGTCGGGCCAGAAAGCCGCTATGTGCATCCTGATGATCGTAGATAGCCGGCCATTGGGCTGAGAGCTCTCGCCCCATACCGGCAAAATGGTTGCCGGAGCCCGGGAAGATGAAGGCAACCTTGCCCTGCGCCGCCAGTGGTTCGGGAGCAAAGAAGAGGCGATCGCGGAGTGTCGCCGACAGGGGCGTACCGCTGCCGCAAAGGGCGTTGTTGGGATTGCGCCGCAGGGCGTTCAGGGCATGATCGAGCTGTTCGAGCAGCTCTGCGCGGTTTGCTGCAACCATGGACAGACAGAGCTGCATGTTGCGGTCAAGCGCTGTTTCCCTGAACCACTGTGCCGCCAGCTGGTCGATCCCGCAATCAGGCGCCAGGGCGACAAAGTCCTTCAGCCCCGCGATCTTTTCGAGCACCCCCTGGACAGTGTCCGCCTCGAGGGCGAAGAGCCCTTCCTCCAGGGCACCGAGCGGGCGAGCAGACAAAGGCCCCTTGGCTTTGACCGCCTTGCCGTCTACCCCTTCGAGGAGCACATGGGAGCAGGTGCCATCTATACTGAGACCGCAGACCAGCGCCCGGCGCGGACCTTCGGCCCGGTTGCGCAGCCAGTATTGTGCCGTAGTGGGGATGATGAAGCTGCGCTTGCCGCGGACCCAGTCATAGCGCATCGTCTGCAGGTTGCGCAGCGGCGGCAGGATCTGCTGCTCCAGGCAGAGCGTCGCCTTGATCAGTGAAGCCAGTCCGGCCGCCGCGCCGGCATGACCAATGTCCGCCTTGGCACTACCTATATAACAGGGATTCCGGGTTTGCCTGGCACCGAAGAAGGCCCCGAGAGCGTTGGCCTCCAATTCATCTTCCAACGGCAGCCCGCTGCCGTTGGTTTCCAGGTAGCTGACCGATTCCGGGGGAGTGCCGGACTCGCGACAAGCTCGTTCAACGGAGGTGGTGTATGCGGTTCTGTCCGGAACGTTCTCGGCAACCGGGCCGCCAACGGCGGTTCCGAGGCCTTTGATGACAGCGTAGATCCGGTCGCCATCCTGCTTGGCGTCATCAAGCCTCTTCAGGACAATGGCCGCCGCGCCCTCGCCGATTACGCTGCCATCGGCGTGCTTGTCGAATGGGCGTGTTATACCGCTTCTGGAAAATGGTCGCTGCGCATGCTGGCCAAGGACAGAACGAAGATCTCCCGCCATATCGGCGGCACCGACAATAGCCCGGTTGATGGACCCCTCCTGCAGGGCACGCACCCCGACCTCGAGGGCCCTCAGCCCCGAATTCTCTTCACTGGATAGGGTAAAGCTGGGGCCACCGACCTTGAATTCCTTGGCCACGCGGCTGGCCACGATACTGCCGAGCGCCCCCATGACCCGGTTGGCGGTCAGGGCCGGGCCGGCCGAATCGCGCAGTGCAGCAATCCACTCCTCGAGTTCTGTCTCTGTCAGCTCAAGTTCAAGCTGCTGGGCCCACTGGCGGGCAAATTTCTGGATTCCCCAGCGAAAGCTGAAGTTGGTGGCGTTCAGATCGAGTCCGGTGCCGATGAAGACGCCGGTAAACAGAAGGTCCTCCTTCTTCAGTCCGGCATCCTGCAGCGCCTCGTCGGCAACCTTGAGCATCAGCAGCTGGCGGGGGAGCATCTCCTCGATTTCTCTCGGCGGAATGCGGAAGGCTCCAGGCGCGGTGTGCGCCTCGGCAACAAAAAAGCCCTTGAAGTCGGTTTGGTCGTGTCCACGGTCGCGAAACCAGCAGGTCTCCTCGGCACCCCACCAATGCGCGGGGCGCTGCGGTGTGACCTCGGGGCCACCTCCCAGGAAGCGCTTGCGCAGAGCCGCTAGGGAATCCCAGGAGCCGAAATGGGCGCCCAGGCCGACGATCGCCACCGGCTGGTTTTTCTTCTTGAAGGACGGGTGAAAGGCCACAGTGCTTTTCACCGGCTTATGCGGAATCCATTCTTCGACCAGCAGGTGGGCGTTGATGCCGCCAAAGCCAAAGGCGCTGATAGCCGCCCGTCGGGGCTGGCCCTTATCGCGAGACTTCCAGGCTCTGGGCTGCCGCAGGACCCGAAACGGGCTTGCTGCAAGGTCGATGCCCTTGGCCGGCTGCGTAAAGTTGGCCGTCGGCGGCAGGGTCCGCGCTTGCATCGCGAGCAGGGTCTTCATCAGGGCGGCAGAACCTGCGGCGGTCAGAAGATGCCCGATGTTCGACTTGACGGAGCCGATCACACACTGCCCCGGTTGCCAGCTATCAGCACCCCACAGCTTTCTCAGGCTGGAGAATTCGACCACATCTCCCACCGGTGTGCCGGTCGCATGACATTCGATCATATCCACGTCAGACGGCGACCAGCCAGCTTGCTTGTAGGCCGCGCGCATGGCCCGCAGCTGCCCCTCGGATGCCGGCGCCAGCAAGCTGCCTCCGAGGTCGTTAGAGAGGCCTATGCCGCGGATCACGGCATAGATATGATCACCGGCACGCACCGCGTCCTCGGTTCTCTTGAGCAGGAACATGCCACTCCCCTCGCCGACCACCAGGCCGTCACCATGGGTGTCGAAAGGCGAACAGGTCCCCGATGGCGAGAGCGCGTGCAGCTGGGAAAAACCCATCTGCGTGTAGAGCGAGTCGGGACGGGACAGGCCACCGGTGAGCATGGCATCGGCCCGTCCGGCGAGCAGCTCATCGACAGCCAGCTTAATCGCGTAGAGAGACGAGGCGCAGGCGGCGTCGAGGGTGTAACAGGTGCCGCCGAGGCCGAGGGCCCTGGCGAGAAGGCCCGCGGGCAGGCCGGCCACGTAACGATTCAGCGGATCGGCACCCGGCAATTCCGATCGGGACTCTTTGCCAAGCAGTTTTTCTTCGAAAGTTCGACCGAGATAATCCCTGGCCATGGCCGAGGCCTTTTCGCTGGGCAGGGCCAGGTTACCGATGATGACACCAACCCGGCTGCGATCGAGTTGGTCGATGCGACCATCGCTGAACGCCTGTTGGCCGGTGCGCAGCAGCAGTCGGAACATAGGGTCAAGGCCACGCAGGAAAGCGGGGTCCACGTCGAGGCCGTCAATGCAGGACGGATCGACTTCGTCATCAATGAAGCAGCCCTTTTTCGAATAGACTTTGTCCGGTGTGCCGATAGACGCATCGAAGGCTTCTTCGGGGCTGAGAAGCCAGCGTCCCTGCGGCGGTGGTCGTGAGGTGTCGACGTTTCCGGTAATCGTTTCCCAGAAACGGTCCAGGGTCGGAGACATGGGAAAGATGCCGCCGACCCCGACGATTGCAACCGATTGGCCGTGCTTCATCCTCAGGCAGCTCCCTGCAGTTTGTTGCGCTGGAAGCTCGCGTTCAGCGAGGCGTCAATGACACATTGGTAATCTTCGATGCGGGCAATCAAGGCGCCGCTGGACGGGTCGACAAAATCAATCTCCGCGGCGGCCTTGCTGGCGCTCTGGCTGGTCACACGCACCCTGATCTCAGCACCGCTCTCCGGGAATTTCTCCCGATACTGGCGGTAGCGCCCGGCAAACACCGGCAGGGATCCGGACTGGTAGCGTTCGAAACTCCAGAGGATCATCAGCTGGAAGCTGCTGTCAAGGGCGAGAGGATCGGCCAGCCAGGCATTCCGCAACGGCTGTTTGATCCATTCGCCGGGCCGCGGCGCCGGGCGGACGACCGAAACGATGCCGTCGCCGGAGCAGCCGATGACTTCGCGGATACCGTGGAAGTCGGCACCATGGAAGAGACGGTCTGGTCTGTAGATTTCTTCAACGGCACGACTGTAGGCCGGCAGTTCCATGCGTTCCATGGCCGGCTTGCTTTCCGGCAATTTGGCGGCGAGCACCATCCTCGCCCGGGAGTGGACAAACTGCTGGCCGCCGGCCGTGATCCCGGACAGTTCCACAGGCACGACATGCACGCCAGCGCTCTTGAAGGCCTTGCCGGTCATCACCTGCAGGGTGTGGGTCTGCCCCTGCTCGAGGATGATCCCCTTGAGAACACGCAGATCGTTAAACCCGTGGAAGCGCAGCCCTGGATTGTTATGGATCGCGCCATGCGCCATCCATTCGATCATCACAGCCATCGGCAAAACGGCCTTGCCATCGATGACGTGGGATTTGAGGAAGGGGTACTGTTCGATAGAGATTTCCAGATCGAACGCCTTGGAGACATAGATGTTTTCGTGAAACTGAGAGAGACTGTCGTTGGCAGCTTCATGGCGACCGCCAAGGATGACCAGCTCCACAGGGCCGCCCGCCGGAGTGGCAATTTCTTCCAACAGGTAGTCAGCGCCGGCCTTGAGGTCGATAACGGCGACCCCTTCTTCGGCAAACACTTTTTTCAGGGCCGGCGTCACCATGCCACCGTCCCACGGCCCCCAGTTAACGGCAAGGACCCGGCATTCGGGTCGCAGACCGGCCTGTTCCTGGGCAATCTTGTTGAGAATCTCGTTGGCCACGGCGTAATCAACTTGGCCGGTCCGACCGTAACGACCGGTCGAGGACGAGAACATCACCATGAATTTCAAGGCCTCGCCGTCGAGCGCCCCCAGGAGGCTGCGCAAGCCGGCAACCTTGGTGCTGTAAACCTGCTCGAACTGCTCCGGCGTCTTGTCCTTGATCAGGCGATCAGCCAGCACGCCGGCACCGTGAATCAACCCCTTGATCGGGCCGTATTCATCGCGGATCTGCTTGATGACCGTGGCGACCGCCTCACCATCGCGCAAATCCACAGAGCGATAGACGGCCTGTCCACCAGCCTGCTTAATGCGGCGTAAGGTCATGCGGATTTCACGGTTACCAAGAATTGTCTGGCACTGCTTACCGACCTCTTTCGGCTTGAGCGGAGTGTCAGCGTGGGCGATCAGCGCTTTTTTGATCTCGGCTTCACTCTCCAGCCCCTTGAGCCAGTCCGGCTCCGACTGCGGCACTGCGCTGCGGCCCAGCAGCAGGAGTGTGGACCGGCTGGAAGCGGCCAGAGCGACCGCAACCTCGGCGGTCACACCGCGGGCGCCGCCGCTGATCGCCACCACGTCGCCATAGCCAACCGGCGAGTCGAGCGTTTCACCGGCGAGCGATTCTTCGACCAGGGAAAGGGTGTAGAGCCCATCGGTCGAGAAACCGACTTCCTGTGCACCGTCGAGCAGCAATTCATTCACCAACCTAGTTGCAGTCTGGTCGACATCGCCCAACTCTGCCGGAAGATCAAAGGCCCGGCAGGTGACTTCAGGCCATTCGTGCCCGGCAGTTTTCACAAGTCCAGCCAGTCCACCGGAAAGGGCGTCCTTGACCGGCCCGCTCACCGCCATGCCAAAGCGCCCGTTCAGGCGCGACACGGTCGCCAGTACGGCGCCGACCTGCGTGGCCGCGGCATTAAGCGCCGGGCCAACTAACTGCACGAGTCTGAAGGCCGCCCTTATGAAATCATCGTCAGCACCGGCCTGCGGGGTCAGGATGATCAGCCCGGCGAGCGTCTCTGGGGCGACGAGCTCCCCGGGCCGCTGGGGGGAAATTTTCTCGGCGAGCAGATTGCGTGACCGCAGCTGCCCGCACACGGCATCCGCCAGGGCCGAACCGTCATCGCTGACCCAGATCACAGCATCATGCGGCAACTTGAGAGGGTCACGCTCCTCGCCTCCTTGCAGCGGCACATCTTTCAGTACCCTGCGTTCCACTCCGCTGCCCACTGATGGCAGTTCAAGGGGCACCTCCGGTTTTGTCGCCTGTCCTGCCGAACCTGATACGCTGACGAGGAAATCGACGATCTGCCCGACCGTCTGCAGGGTGCCGAGATGCTCCGGCTTGACGGCTGGAGCCGCCGGCATCTGGTCCTGCAGGGCGGAGAGGATCTCCACCCGCTTGATCGAGTCGATGCCGAGGTCGGTATCGAGCGCCATCTCCAGTTCCAGCATCTCCACCGGGTAGCCGGTCTTGCCGGCAATCACTTCGAGCAGAGTCGCGGCGACGGCCTCGCGATCAAGGAGGCGGCCCGCGGTGGCCGGCGTTGACGCAACAGCTGCCTTGCTGCCGGCCGCGGCCAGGTGGGCGACGATCTGGCCGAGGGTCTGCAGGGTACCGAGGTCCTCCGGCTTGACCGCCGGCGCCTCGGGGAGCTTTTCCTGCAGGGCGGAGAGGATCTCCACCCGCTTGATCGAGTCGATGCCGAGGTCGGTGTCGAGTGCCATCTCCAGTTCCAGCATCTCCACCGGGTAGCCGGTCTTCTCGGCGATCACGGCCAGCAGGACGCTGGCCACCCGGCCGCTGTCAACAGGGACAGCAGCCGCTGCCGGTGTCGGGGCTGTCGCGGCCGGAGCCATCCCGGCGCCCAGGTGGGCGACGATCTGGCCGAGGGTCTGCAGGGTACCAAGGTCCTCCGGCTTGACCGCCGGCGCCTCGGGGAGCTTTTCCTGCAGGGCGGAGAGGATCTCCACCCGCTTGATCGAGTCGATGCCGAGGTCGGTGTCGAGCGCCATCTCCAGTTCCAGCATCTCCACCGGGTAGCCGGTCTTCTCGGCGATCACGGCCAGCAGGACGCTGGCCACCCGGCCGCTGTCAACAGGGACAGCAGCCGCTGCCGGTGTCGGGGCTGTCGCAGCCGGAGCCATCCCGGCGCCCAGGTGGGCAACGATCTGGCCGAGGGTCTGCAGGGTGCCGAGGTCCTCCGGCTTGACCGCCGGCGCCTCGGGGAGCTTTTCCTGGAGGGCGGAGAGGATCTCCACCCGCTTGATCGAGTCGATGCCGAGGTCGGTGTCGAGCGTCATCTCCAGTTCCAGCATCTCCTCGGGATAACCGGTCTTCTCGGCGATCACGGCCAGCAGGACGCTGGCCACCCGGCTGCTGTCGATGGCAGGAGCCGCCGGCACGGCACCAGGTGCAACCTGCATGGCCGGAGGCACCACGGTTTGGGGCGCAACGGCTGACGACTGCGACGGCGTGGCGGCAACAACCGGCGGTTCGCGCAACGGCAGCCAATGGCTGACCCTGCATCAGGCGATTCTGCTGCTCGACCAGACCGAGGAAAGAGCGTGTCGCCGATTCCTGGCCGGCCAGGAACTGCTGATGCAGGCGTGCGGTCTGTTCCTGCAGATTCTGCAAAGCCTGCATGCTCTGCCGGGTGATCTGCAGTGCTTGCTGCAGGGAGCCGGCCGCGGCATAAGGCATCGGGGCGACGACAGGCTGGGCAGGGGCAGGTTTTCGTTCGGCAGGCGGTTGCACTGCGGCAGCCGTCGTAGTCACCTCCGCCTGTAACGGCGCTCGTTTCTTCGTTGGCTTGAAATAGTTGGCGCCGGTCAAGGGGATCGTCATGCCGGGCTTTTTGACTTGACCCGCTTGTCGGGACGCGGCATAGCCCTCATCCCAGCGGGACAGTTCGACCGGATAACCGAGCACCGTCAACTGTGCAAGAGCCCGAGCCAGATCATGGATGCCCGAGCGCTTGCCGTTGGAGGCATCGATGGCGATGGCCTGGTGATCGCGCTCGCCGAGGATCGCCTTGACCATTCCGGTCAAGCGGGCGCCGGGGCCGACCTCGAGGAAGGTGCGGATGCCAGCGGCGTGCATTGTCTCGATTTCTTCGACAAAATTGACCGGGCGACGCCAATTGAGCGGCCAGGATCTGGCGGGCCTCTTTGGCGGCTCCAGGATAAGCGGCGCCGGTCGTGTTGGCATAGACGCTGACCGTTGGTTTATTGAAAGGAATCCCTTGCAGTCGCTCGCGGAAGGGGCCGCTGGCATCGGCTACCAGTTCACTGTGGAAGGCCGCGGCCACCGCCAGTTGTTTGTAGCGCAAGCCTTGCTCGTCGAGGAGCCTGGTTGCTTTCTCGATTTCGGCAGTTGCCCCGGAGAGGACCCCCTGCGCCGGGGTGTTGCGATTGGCCAGTACGAGCTTAAGTCCGGACGTCTCGAGGAAGGCCTCGACCTGCTCAAGTGGCGCTGAAACAGCCAGCATCGAGCCGCGGTCGCCAGCACCGGCGGCCATCAGTTCGCCACGCAGGCGGGACAGCGCGTGCAGCGCCTCCACGTCAAAATAACCGCCGGCACAGAGCGCGGTCAGTTCGCCATAGCTGTGGCCGGCATAAGCAGCAGCCGTCACGCCGAAAGCCGCGAGCACTGCGTGCGCTCCCAGGCTGACGGCCCCGAGCGCAGGTTGAGCGACTTCAGTTGACCGCAGTCTGTCCTCATTACCCTCCCGCGACGCCTCTTCAAAGACCGGCCGGGGATACACCAGCCCGGCCAAGCCGGCCCTGCGCACCGCTGGTATTCGCGGCAAACGACCGGTCGGCGGAGATGAAGGCTTCGAGGAACTGGGGGAACTGAATTGCCAGGTCGCGGAGCATGCCGGTGTACTGGGAACCCTGACCTGGAAACAGAATTGCCAGCTCGCCGCTGACGCCTTTGGCAAAGAAGCTTCCGTCCGGAGTGCTCCAGGAGTCTACCCCGCGTTTGCTGCGCAACATGGTCAAAGCACTTTGCACGCGAGGCGCAAGGGGGGTGTTCTCCTGGTCGAGCACCATCGCCAGACGACAGGGCAGCTGGGCATCGAAACGGCTGCGACTCTGAGCTGCAGCCAGGCGCAGGCTGGCCCAGCTGTCCTGCACCGGGAAATCTTGCAGGGCACGTTCCAGCCCCGCTTCGTCAGTCGCGCTGAAGGCAAGAATCTGCACATCGCCCTGCCAGTCGGCGGCAGCCTTGAACGGTTGGTGTTCTTCAAGCACGCAGTGGAAATTGCTGCCGCCGAAACCGAGAGCACTGATGCCGGCCCGGCGCGGATGATCGCCGCGCGGGACCCAGGGGCGCGTCTCGGTATTGACGTAGAATGGGGAGCCTGCGGCCGTAACCGTCTCCTGTGGCTGCTTGACCTTGATGGTCGGCGGCAGGGTTTTGTTATAGAGCGCCATAGCCGCCTTGATCAGGCCGGCCGAACCGGCTGCGGCCTTGGTATGGCCGATCTGCGATTTGATCGAACCGATGGCACACCAGGGGGTCTCGGCCGATCCGAAAACGTCCTTCAGGGCAGTCACTTCGACGGCGTCGCCGACTTTGGTGCCGGTGCCGTGGGCTTCGATCAGTTCGATGGTCTGCGGATCGACTCCGCCCTGTTCGTAGGCCCGTCGCAACGCTTTCTGCTGGCCAGCGGCACTCGGCTCATAGATGGCGCCGCTGCGGCCGTCACTCGACGCACCGATCCCCTTGACGACCGCATAGATCTTGTCGCCGTCGCGCTCGGCATCGGCCAGCCGCTTGACGACGACAATGCCAAGCCCCTCACCCAGGGTAGTGCCGTCAGCATTGGCATCGAAGGGCTTGGCCTGTCCGGAGGGCGACAATGCCGGTGTCTTGCTGAAACAAGTGTACATGAAGATATCGTTGAAGGTATCGATACCACCGGTCACCACCATGTCAGCCTTGCCCGCAGCCAGCTCCAGGGCGGCCAGGTTGAGGGCGCTCAGGGAACTGCCACAGGCGGCGTCCACTACGCAGTTGGTGCCGCCGAAATTGAAATGCTTGCTGATTCGCCCGGCGACCACGTTGCCGAGTAGACCGGGGAAGGAATTTTCCTGCCAGGGAACGTAGGAGTCGCTAATCCGCTGTATGACATCCTCCGCGATGGCATCAGCGATGCCGGCATCCTTGAGGGCTTCGCGCCAGCGGGGATGCCCCAGGCGAGCCCCTAGGGGCACCACCAGCTCCAGTGTGCCGGTCACGCCGATGATCACGCTGACCCGGTCCCGGTCGAATGCCTTCTCCGTGGTATAGCCAGCATCCTGGAGCGCCTGGTCGACGGCCACCAGCCCGAGCAACTGCGAGGTATCGATGGCCTCCAGGGCATTGGGCAGGACACCATACTCCATCGGGTTGAAATCGACCGGGGACAGGAATCCGCCGTACTTGGCGTAAACCTTGTCGGGCGTCTTGGGGTTCGGATCGAAATAATCATCGGATCGCCAGTGGCTCTCGGGAACCTCGATGATAGCATCTCGGCCTTGCTTGATGTTGGTCCAGAAGGTCCCTTTATCCCCGGCTTGGGGAAACAGGCAACCGATACCGACGATAGCCAGCGGCGTCGTTGCTGCGGCCAGCCGGTTCTGTTCTCCGCTGTTGTTCTTCAACTGAGAAACTCCTTGATCTGAGAAATTTCAAGGGGCGTGGTCAGTGCCGCCTCGTCTTCGAGGCAAACCCCTTGGCGTTTAAGTTGGTTGGCGCGTATCAGTACCGCAGCACCAAAGAGAATATTCCAGGCAACGGCGGCAACCCGTCTCTGTGCGGGCACTTGCAGAAAAGAGCCCTTGACCCATTCGTTGAAAGCCCCCATCGCCGGGCCGCACCAGATCTGGTAATCGAGTTTGCGGTCAGGCACGCCGTGGTTGGCCCAGACCGGTGACTGCCCGAGGTACCAGCGGAACACCAGGGCCAGCTTATATTTCGGATCGCCCTCTGCCTTCACCAGCTGACGCGGGTCGCGCTGGTTGAAATAACTGCGCGTCTCTTCCCAGACCTGGGTGAGGCTTTTGCGAAAGACCGTCTTTTCCAGTTTCTGGCGTTCATCGACGGGCAGCTCCTCGATGCTGCCGTAGGCACGGTACAGCTCGTAGAGCTTGGCAGCACGCATCGAGAACATGGTGCCACGTTTGAGCACCTGGACCTTCACCCCCATCTCGAACATATCACCCGAGGGTGCCATGGTGATATCGGCCTGCCGGGTCTCGGCGAGCATCTGCCGGACGTCGTCACAGGTGCCCGACTCGATACAGGCCTGGTTGATCGTCCCGGTCACCAGGTAAGCAGCACCAAGAGCGAAAGCTGCCGCCGCTGAAGCCGGCGTGGCAATTCCGCCGCCAAGCCCGACCCGCAGAGGCTGCAGATAATTATACTGCTTCTGAAAAGTGTCTTTCTGCGCCTGGATCGTTGGGAAAAGCGCCAGCGCCGGACGGTTGTCAGTGTGCCCGCCGGAATCAGCCTCAACCGTGACATCCTGGGCCATCGGGATCGTTCCGGCCCATTGCGCCTGTTCGGTGGTCAGCTCTCCCGCCGTTACCAGCTGCCGCAAAAACCGCTCCGGCGGCGGGGCAAAAAATTTCGCGGCGACCTCCTCCCGCGAGATTTTGGCGATAATCCGATTCGGCGCAATGATCTGCCCCCCGCTATCACGCATGATGCCATGGGTTCGGAAACGCACCAGTGCCGGGGTCAGGTCAAGAAACGCCGAGGCCTCCACCAGAGTGATGCCGCGGCGCAGGTAAAGATCGACTAGGGCGTTTTCAAGTCCCGGCTCATTTGGGCTGTGAATCAGGTTAAATCCGTAAGATCCGCAGGCGATACAGTTTTGCAGCTGATCTATGGCGGCTTCGACTTCCTCCACCAGCAATCCGGCGGCACCGAAGAAGCCCAGCATACCGGCCTGTGCCAGCGCCTCGACCAAGGAGACCGAACTGATCCCTTTGGCCATGGAGCCGCCCACATAAGGGTAGCGAATGGCATGATCACGACAGAAGCCGGCATCGCCAAGGGTGTGCAACGGGCAAGGCAGCGCCATGCCGTTGAAGGTCATCCCTTCACTGCTCTCCTGAGGCGTGCCTGCCGTGCCGGTCATCATCTTGCTGTCACAGTCCTGTGCCAGCAGGTAGAGTGGTCGATTGACGCGGCGCAAACCTGCCACCAGTGATGGTCCTGGCGCGACCTGTTCGCCGGGGAGGAAAACCCCCAAAGGGTCTGACGATTTATATTGCAATGCTTGCAAGGAAAACTCCCTGAAACGATTTTCTTGCGCTCCGGGAAACAGCTTACCGGCACGCGATTTCATAGCAGGTTACGATGCAACAGTAAAACTTGCACAGAAACTTCTTATTATAGTTTTTTTTGCCATGCTTCACAAGACCAGAAGCCGCACAAAAAGGCCTTTTTGTGCGGCTTGATGAGAAAGATGCCAACCTGCACACCTCGCAATGCCCCGATGCGACAGAGTCAATCGGTAACGAGACTTGCCAGCCCAGGCGCGCGATACGGAATTCGCCATAGGGAAATCGGCCGACGCACGCCGCGTAACGCAGAAGAGCATAAACCCCGTGTCCCTGGAAAGGTTCGGACAAGCATTATTTTTCGACTATAAGTTAAACACTTAGATGTGAACAATAACACGACAAAACGCTTGCGCATCACGAATTATGAGCTAGAGTTAATATAGGGTCGACAGGTCAGTCGACCAGTGCTATCTGCGGAAGCGGGCAACCCATAGAAAGGGGTGATTGATCATGTTACCGATTCGTTATGATCCGATCCGGGAACTGAGCACCCTGCAGCGCGAAATGGACGATCTGTTCAAGAGGATGTTTGGTTCGACCCGGGCAACCGGTGAGACAGGGTTATTGACAACTTCACCGGCAGTAAACAGCTTCATCAAGGACGGTGTGTTCCACCTCGAGGCGGAACTGCCAGGCGTCGATTCTGACAAGTTGGATGTCAGGATCGATGATCGCGACCTAGTGATTCATGGCGAGCGGCGCACCAAGAAAGAGACGAAAGAAGTCGACTACCTGCTTCAGGAGTCGCGCCTGGACACCTTCGAGCGACGCATGACTTTGCCTGCCGGCGCCGACATCGAGAAGGCCCATGCCAGTTACCACAACGGCATGCTTGAAGTGACGGTACCGATTACCGAGACAAAACCGACGGGCCGGAAGATCCCGGTTGAGAGTGGAGGAGCCGGCAAAAAAAGTAAAGAGATTCACTAACCATAACGTTTAAAAACCAACCCGTTTCCGGCCCTGGATGCATATTCAGGGCTTTTTTATGTTTTGACTTTTCTCCTCCTGTTGCCGCCGGAGCAGCGTGGACCTTTTGCGATTAAACCGGACAGACTGTTTGAGCGCAGCGAGTTTGTGTGCAGCCGCAAAAGCTCTGTGCTGTGGAGGGGACATGCCGTGGCGCAGAGCGCTATGGCGGGTAAGGCATTGGGGGGTCTTTTTATGCTTAATCATTTTTGAGCAAGTCAAAAGAGTGAGACGGCGTCAGAGGACGCAACCCCTTGTTTTTTTGAGCTTTAAAATTCAAAAGAGTTTTGCCGGTCGCGCCCGACCTTTGCCCGCCATAGCGCTCTGCGCTACAGCGGGTTCACTCACGCCATCAAATCAATCCGGCGAAGAAAAAAACGCCCGCCTGCGCTGACGCTGCAGCAGGCTCAGACATTTTTTCTTCGTATTCCGGATTCATTTCATTCTGTTCGACGGCACTCAACGGGAGCTGAAAAATAACGCCTTGCAAAAACGTCAAGACGACAATGTTACCAACCTCCCCCACCGCCCCCTCCTCCGCCACCACCGGACGACCCGCCACCACCGGAGCCGGAGGATGAACCGGGTGCCGTAGAGGATGAAGATACAGCTGCACCAAGCGAATGGCCGATTGAATTGGCGAAACCGCCGAGGTTATGAACCTGCCAGTGATTGCCATGGTACCAGACCGGCCGGTAATCTTCGCCGCGCGCTGCGAGTTGCCCGAAAAGACCGGCAAAACGCTCCATCCAGCGTTGCTCGACACCGAGGGCCAAGGCATAGGGGAGGAAGCGTTCAAACAACTCCGGCGTCTTCTCCGGAGGATTGCGGAAGTTCATCTCTTCGCGCTCGGCCACGTCAAGAAACTGCCGGAAGCCCTCCAGTTGATCGAGCAGCATGCGACCGGCCCGGGTCGGCGCCTTGAGCAGGTAATGGAAGAGCACGTTGACACCTATCGCACTGAGCAAAACGACCGGGATGGCCCCCGAGACCTGGGTGCCCAGCATGCCGGCAACAAAGATCTCCGCGGCGAAAAACGGCGTTGCAAACAGGCTTATGAAGATGGCGCCGAGCGTATCCAAAGGTGATTTTATGCTGCGCCAGGCATGCCAGACCTTGCGGCCCAGGGCGAAGACCCCGAGGGTCCAGAAAGCCAGCCAGATCGAGAGGAACAGCCCCGAGGCCTTGAGCTCCTGATTCGGCAGCGCAAAAATCACCCCGGCGAAGATCAATCCGGACATCAGCAAGCCGGGGACCAGCCACCCCCGGTTGCGTATGAAATAGAGCTTTTCATTGTTCAAGCTCAGGGCCGCCTCATGCGCCTTGAGCGCCTTGCGGATCGTCGCATGCTGTTTCTGCTCCAGGGTGATTGCATTTCCCTTGAGGTCGCGAAACAGGTGTTTGAGGATCGCTTTCTCTCCCGGGGCCAGGCTCACTGCCTCCTGGTCGGTCCGTTTCAGCGTGTACTCTTTGCCGGATTCCGTGATGTCCACCAACCCCTTGACCGCCAGGTTGACGATGGCCGCGGCAAAGGCCTTGTGATCGTAGCCCATCTGCTCGACAAACCGGGCGGTGGCCGGAGACAGGCCGGGCGGCGGCTCATAGCGAGTGATGACCACACCGGCCTGCGGGTCCCGCCCGACCATGACCCAGGCAACCAGGTAGTAGGCCAGCAGCAGGCAGAGGCCGGCCAGCAGGATCACCCAGCTCCGGTTGTCGCGTAGCAAAAAGTTGATTTCCTCCCGTCGCGTCGGTTCATGTACGTAGCCCTTGGGCCAGGCCACCACGATCGTCAGCCCTTCACCTCTGCCGAAGGGCCGCGTGGTCGCAAAGGAGACGCTGCCGTCGTCATCGACGCTGGCGAGGTAATCCTGCCCCTTCGCGCCGAGCGGGCCGGTGTAGGCCTCCGGCATCAGCCGTTCCGTGGGGATGCCCCCTGGCAGGACGACCCTGGCCGTGACGGCATCGATCGGAAAGCTCCAGTGGTTGCCGGTTACATTCCAGTAAAGCTCATCGTGATCCTCGAAAAAACCGAGCTGGCGATTGGTGCGGTAGGTCAGCGCGTAGGTATAGTCACCACGTTCGAGATAGACATCTTTGTTGCCGGCATAAACCCGCACACCATTCGTGATGGCCTGGATGTGCCAGTCCTCCCTTCGGCCATCGCGCTTGACATCGACCACCTCGAAGCCGACACGGTAGCGGTTACCGAAGCGATCCCGGTAATCGGTGGGGAAATCCCGGAAGATGCCGCGCTTGATCTCCTGTTGTTCGGCACGAACGCAAATCGTTTCGGTGACCTGCATCGAGCCGTCGGCAAAGACCTCGATATCGCTGTGGTAGTTGAGGATGCGCTCATCGGCCAGCGCTGCAGGCGCCAAAGCCAGCAGCAGGGCAAGGACCAGGAGCAGGAGCCAAGGCCTGATCACGACATGCCCCCCGGAGGGATTCTGTCCGTTGCGACATCCAGCTCGAAAAACGGCTGCGGCAGGTAGTGGAATAATCGTGCGATCATCAGGTCGGGGAAAGAATCGATGCGGGTGTTCAGGTTGCGTACCGAACCGTTGTAGAAGCGGCGGGCATACTGGATCTGGTTCTCGACCTCGGTCAACTCGCCCTGCAGCTGCAGAAAGCTCTGGTCGGCCTTGAGCTGCGGATAAGCCTCGGCCAGGGCGATCAGGCTGCGCAGGCCACCACTGATCTGTGCTTCCAGGACACCCTTTTCACCAACATCACTCACCTGCCCCGTCCTGCTGCGCAGTTCGATCAGGGTCTGCAGGGTCGACTGTTCGTAACGGGAGTACTGCTCGACCGCCGCCACCAGCTTGGGGATCAGGTCGTAACGGCGCTTGAGCTGCACGTCGATATCGCTCCAGGCGGTCAGCACCCGCTGGCGATCGCGCACCAGGCGGTTGTAGATGATGATCGCCCAGACGACGAGGGCAATGGGAAGAAGGAGGAAGAGGTTCATGGCATGGTCCTTGGTTGTCTGTGCGCAGCGCCCTTGCCAAATCAGTCTTGATTCTATGATGTTAAACCCGAGGTTGCAAGACTCTCAGGCCGGTCATGAACTTTTCTGGTAAACCCTTTCACTCGTCATCCGTCTTAATGAGCAAAAGCATTGCGGCAACCCGAACGAAAGAAAGGACAAAATCATGAAAAAAATCATCCCGATCACATTGACCCTCCTGTTCGTATGCTTCGCTTCCACCGCTTTGGCCGACAAAGGGAACAGCCGCAGCAGTCACGACGGTGACTCCTCCAAGGGGGATCGCATCGAGCGGCACCTGGATGTCAAGGGCGACCGCATCGAGCAGAAATTCGACCGCAAGGCCGATCGTGCTGCCGATCAGGGGAACTATCGGAAAGCCTACCACTTCCAGAAAAAGGGCGACCAGATCAACCGCCACCTGGACCGCAAGGGCGAACGGATCAACAACCGCTACGAGCATCGCAATAACGACCGCCATGAGCATCATCACCGTGCATACCCGAAGGTCAGCTATCCCGCGCATGACCATCGCCATCTGGACAACTATGTCAGCATGGTGATTAAGCAGCCGGGGCTCTGGTTCGGTTGGGGGATGCATAACTAACCCTGCATAACGGCAACCGTTCACTCATCGCGAGTGCGACGGCCAACGCAGGCGGGCGACCAACCCTTGAGGGCCGCCCGCCTGTTCATTTAATCTACATGGCTCGTTTCTATCGTGCTCCTCCATTGCCCTTTCACCCCTGTCTGTTAACCTTGCTCTATGGAAACTCTGGAGATCTATTTCGACTACATCTGACCCTGGTGCTACTTCGGTACCGTGCGTACCGACAGACTGCGCGAGGAATTTGGTTTGGCCATTCGCTGGTGTGTTTTTCCGCTGCATCCGGAGACTCCCGAAGAGGGTCAGGAGCTGGCCGATCTCTTTGCCGGGCCCTACGATATAGAGGCGATGATGCAACGCGTCTACCAGGTCGCCAAGGAGCTCGACCTGCCATTTGGCCAACGCACTCGCACCTTCAACAGTCGTCGCGCCCAGGAACTGGGCAAGTGGGCCGAAGAGCAAGGAGCTGGCGAAGCATTTCACATGGCCGTTTATCATGCCTACTTCGTCGAAGGTCGTAACATTGCCTTGCCGGCGGAATTGGTGGCCATCGCCTCCGCTCTCGGCCTGGATGCCGACGCGGCCCTGCAAGCCATCGACCGGCAGAGCTATGCCGCCGCGGTGGATGACGATTGGCGACGGGCGGCGGAACTAGGCGTGACGGCCGTGCCGACCGGCATTTATCATCAGCACGCCCTGGTCGGATTCCAACCCTATGCCAATTACCGCACGCTGATCACCACGGCAGGCTGAGCGACTGCGGACAGAAAAGTTTCCCGATCAGGATCCAAAGATGAACATCGACCCCCGGCTGCCAACCGATTTACAACCAACACCGGCCCAGCAACAGCTGCCACAACACAACTGGCTGAAGATCCTCGGCATTGTCGTCGTCGCCAGTTGCATCGCAACACTGGTGGCGCTCTGGGCGGTCAACACCTACCTGTTCCCCAGCGCTTTCAAACCGGTCACCTTGAGTACCAGCGAAGAACAGGTCTTGGAAAACAAGCTCGAACGACTGGAGCGCCAGCGCAGGATTCCTGCCCTGCACCGGGGACAACACGCAATCCGCGGAGAACGAACCCTTGCAGCCGGAACGCTACAGTGAACAGGACGCCGACCGGCAAATCATCCTCTCCGAACGCGAGCTCAATGCCCTGCTGGCGAAGAACACGAACCTGGCGCCAAGGCTCGCCATCAATCTCTCCAGAAATCTGGCCAGCGCCAAGCTGCTGATCCCCCTCGACGAAGAGATGCCCCTGTTCGGCGGCAAGACCCTCAAAGTCACGGCAGGGCTTGAACTGGCCTACCAAAGCAATAAGCCGGTCGTCATGTTACGGGGCGTCAGCATCTGGGGGGTGCCGATCCCCAACGCCTGGCTCGGCAACATGAAAAATGTCGACCTGGTTTCTGAGTTCGGCAATCAAAAAGGTTTCTGGAAGGCCTTTGCCGACGGCATCGACGAGGTGGAAGTCAGTGAAGGGCAGTTGCGTGTGAAGTTAAAAGAGTAATCTTGGCGACACCCTGCATTAATTCTTGCATCTTCTCTTGCGGCCATGCCAAAATCTCTTGCCAATCAACGGGCTTGTATGATAAAAGTCCCGCTGCAATAATTCAGGACTGAACTCGGGATGTAGCGCAGTCTGGTAGCGCACCTGCTTCGGGAGCAGGGGGTCGCTGGTTCGAATCCAGTCATCCCGACCAGTATTTACAAGGAGCGGCCTTCCCGGGGTCGCTCTTTCTTTTGTTCTCCGGGTCCATGTCTGGTCCGAAGTATTCCTAAAAGTCACAATTTGAGTGTTCAGGGAATGACGTCTTTGATGTTCCGGGGCGGGGTTTTGTCTCCGGGGCTATTCTGGTACGGAGGGGAAGTCTGTGGGCTTGTTGAGACTTAGAGCTGAGGTCGGTCCGCAATAGTGGACACCATGTTATGGTCAGGCAGCCCCTTGCTGTCTGATGAATTTCTTCCAGTATGCCGCCGGGGAGAGATTCCCAGACTGGCGTGTCGCCTTTGCCGATTGTAAAACACTTCGATGTACTCGCTGATCTCTGTCATGGCTTCCCGCCGGGTTCGATACTTGCGTTGATGAACCATTTCCCGCTTGAGAGTGCCGAAGAAGCTCTCCATCGAGGGTCGAGTAGCGCAGCGGATCTCACCACGACGCTCTCACAGAACCGTACGTGAGCCTCTCGACTCATACGGCTCTTGTCATCCAGCCTTGATACTGCCAATGCGAAAACAGTTTCGGGCTTCGACGAGCAACACCCTTAAGCCACGCATGCGCGCGTGTTCGCCGCCGCCGAAGTCGCTTGAATTTTCGCATTGCCCAATTCACCAATGCCATATTGACATGGTTAAGGACGGAGTGAAGGGCTGATCTGCAAAATTTTCCGTAATAATTGATCCAACCAGTGACCACCGGATTTATTCGACGAACCAGATCCTTCAGACTAAGATGTGTTTGTGCTTTGAGCTTCCATTCCCGTTTTATCGTTTGCCTTAATCTGCGTGCAGATTTTTGGCTGATCGCGGGACTGAAGCTGACAAAGAACTCTCCCCTATAGTTGCGCGCAGATCGTGGCCGAAACGTGTATCCCAGGAAGTCGAAACTGTAGCAGTGCGCGTCTTCAGTGCGCTTTGAATCCTTGCAGTAGACGATTCGTGTCTTCTCAGGATTCAACTGCAACTTGCATTGCTCCAGTCTACGTTCAATCTTCTGCTTGATCATTTCCAACTGCTGCCTTGACCGACAGTGCACCACAATATCATCAGCATACCGCTCAAAATGGATGTTTGGATATTGCTCTTTCATCCACTGGTCAAAACCTAAGTGCAGAAAGATATTTGCAAGCAAAGGACTGATGACACCACCTTGCGGCGTTCCTGTATCTCGGTGTAGCAAAGTTCCATCCTGTAGCACGACATCTGCTTTCAGCCATCTCTCGATGTAGAGCAAAGCCCATTTACAGGAGGTGAACCGCCTTACGGCGCGCATGACCAATCCATGATCCAGCGTATCGAAAAACTTGCTGATATCCAGATCAAGAACCCAGTTGTCACGCCAACAGCGCTGACGTGCTTTTGCTACCGCATCCAATGCTGAGCGTCCGGGTCGATACCCATATGAGTCTTCATGAAAAACTGGTTCTACACGTGGTTCCAGATACCTCTTAACTGCTGCTTGAGCTATCCGGTCACTGATTGTCGGTATCCCAAGTTGCCTTGACCCCCCGTCTGACTTGGGTATTTCTACCCGCAATACCGGTGGGGGGAAATAGCTTCCTGACGACATCCGATTCCAGATCTTGTACAGTTGATTTTTCAGGTCTCCTTCAAATTCCTCCATCGTTTGACCATCGACTCCGGGCCCACCCTGACTTCTCTTAACGTCTTTGTAGGCTTCCCAGATAAACGTCTTTGGTATGGTAAAAGCTTTTGCCGAACTCATATGCTCCTCCCCTTACGGGTTGACATATCAATCCGTCTGGATGACGCAGCCCCTTTGCTCCACGGCCTTTCAACCGTTTCATCACTACTACGGGCTGCTCCGCCCCTGTGCTTCGCATCGGTACTCTTTTCCTTCGGAGGGCTGCTCCTTCGGATTTCTCCCTTCGCATCGAAGCGACAGGTTCCCACGTTCCCTACAAGAGCCTGAAACAGGATCACGCCACCTCCACACCGGACACCGCCCAGCCCGTAAACAGGTTGCGTCTGGACTTGTCCCGAGCCAACAACGCTGCTCGGTTTTGATGTCGGTTGAATTGCTTTTCGATGCGTCATCAGCGGTTCACTTGCGTTCGTCTTCCTGTTTCACACCTGACGTCTTTAATGACGCCTTTTTCGTCGACGCTCACTACCAAGGCTCTTTACCTCAGCAGCTCGACGTGGTTTGGAACCCGATCCTGCAATCCGATTCCGAGAGGCCAGACTCTCATCTCCTGTAGAGCATCACCTTGCGGTGTTCGTGGCACACCGTTATCCCAGCAGTTCCCTTTGCGACTCATTGACGGTTCCATCTTGAACTGTTTCATCAACTTCTGGTATCTGCGCGAACAATACTGGCTGCCACGATCCGAGTGATGGATCAGCCCCTTCGGTGGGCGTCGGGCGGCAACAGCCCGGAACAGAGCGCGCCCAACCAGATCCTGAGTCATAAGGTGGCTCATGGCGTAGCCGACAATCTCCCGGTTCCACAGGTCCTTGATGGCTGCCAGGTAGAGCCAGCCCTCATTCGTGGCGACATAGGTGATGTCTGCGACCCACGCCCGGTTCGGTCCTGGGACTGCAAAGTCTTGATTCAGCAGGTTGGGGGCGACTGGTAGCTTGTGGTTTGAGTCGGTTGTCGCCTTGTACTTCTTAACCTGCTTGCAGCGGATCTTCAGCTCCCGCCGCAGCCGTTTGATCCGGTTGATGCCAACCTCGATCTTTTCGACCTCGGCCAACTCCTCCTGAATCTTCTCCGGCCCGTAAGTGCCTCGTCCTCGTTCGTGAGCAGCCTTGATCGCGACCTTTAACCGCTCATCTTCCAGTTTGCGTGCTGACGGTTTGCGATTCCGCCAAACATAGTAGCCGCTTTTCGATACGCCAAGAACCCGGCACATCGGCACAACAGGGAAACCTTGCTCCTGCCGTAGCTCTTCAATCATCGCGTACCTCCCCGCGGCTCCCTTGCAAGGTACGCCATAGCCTTTTTTAGGATTTCCTTCTCCAGCCGAGCTTCTGCCAGCTCTTTGCGAAGCTTGGAAACCTCTGCTTCCAAATCCGTTGTCGAACGTCCACCAGATGAAACTAGCCCGTTTTACGAAACTTCTTAATCCAGTTGCGCAGTGTCTGTTGCGAGACGCTCAATCGACGACTGACCTCCGCAACAGTCAGTCCACCATCAACAACCAGAGCTGACAGCTTCCTCCCTAAATTCATCCGTATAAAACTGCCTCGGTATGCGTTCCAAGTGACACCTCCTATGAGCCTCTTAGGCTAACAGATTGGTGTCCACTTTTTCCAGCCTACCTCAGGGCAGGCAAGCAGTTATTTTTTCACCATAGAGGGCCTTATGGATGCAATCAGTATAGAATTCACCACACGATGTAACCTCCGTTGCGTATATTGCGCTTCGGTTCAATCTGGACAGGTTGGTCAAGATTTGGATTTAAATTCTTTTGATCATTTAATCAAAAATTTAAAGAAACTGAGAACAAATACTATACTTGCCAATGGTCATGGAGAGACTACTATTTTAAATAATTGGCATGTCAACTGTAGAAAACTTATTGAAGCAGGCTTTAGGTTAAGACTTATCACTAATTTATCTAAAAAGTATTCCGCTGAAGAAATTCAAACACTAGCACGGTTTAAATATTTGGAAATTAGCTGTGACACTGCAGACCCAGTTCTCCACTCAAAACTGAGAAAAGGGAGTAACCTTGAATTAATATGCGCAAACTTAAAAAAAATACTTGCTGCGGGATCTCCACGAATTTCTTGGAGTTGTGTTGTTTCAGATCAGAATGTTTACTGCCTTCCTGAATATGTCAGATTTGGTATTGAACACGGAGTAAAACATTTTGTTTTTTGCAATTTAGTAGAATATGATTCATTGGTTCAACACGTATCAAAGATAGAAGAACCTGAAAAAGCGCTTACTGCGATCGATGATGCTCTTCAATATTTACGAGATAATCGGGTTACATATGATTTCATGGAAGCGATTACAGAAAGTCTCAAAGGAAGTCATGGGCATTCAGGCAAAAACTACTTCTCGAAATTACTACCGGAACAAACGAGGGACTGCATAGAGCCTTGGACATTCGCACAAATAAAAGCTAACGGTGATGTTCTACCTTGTTGCAACCACAAACCTATTGGTTCTATACATCAAAATTCTATAACTGAAATTATCAAGGGAGAAAATATGACCGCAATTAGAAAGGGGCTCCTCTCAGGTAATTTAGATAATGATTGTATACAGTGCCGCGCAAAGGGGGTTATTTCCATCAATGAATTGAAAAAAAGGATTCCACACCCTTTTTATCTGCAATTAAAAAACTTAGGCTTCAGATATTTTGGGCGTTTAATTTAGCACTGAGCTCTTAAGACATTTTTACATCAACAATCACCCAATAGCCCCAGCCATCCCCGGTTGGGGCTTTTCCATTTCCCATTCTGCCTCCCCTCCCACCCCCCAATTTTCACCTCAGGACCGGAATAGGACCGGACCTTTCAACTAACTTTTCAGAATTTCAGCAAACACCTGCATCTAAATCAGTACCCCAAAGAATTACTCATTCTACGTTTAGAAAGGAGGAATATGTCTTGCTGACGTCCATTCAGGAAAGCTATTGGATGACGTCCTCTCTGGTACGTGAGCGCACTGAGAAGCGAGGCTTGACCGAGCGTATCTGACTGCTTCGGGAACCGGTGCGCTATGGCCATATTTTGACGATATAGCCCAGTTTGGTAGCGCACTTTGATCTCAAAATCTGCCCCAGCGGATACTTGCTTTGATGATGTTGTCTCTTTTGATATGATCATTTTCGATCGTTGGAAGGGCTATGCAATTTCAAAAACACACATCTGATGAACTTGTTGCGCTTTTCAATAGCAAACCATACCAAGGCCAGGCTCCTGAAAAAGCCAAAATCATCTTCCTTAGTTCAGACGCAAACTACTCTCCTGAAATTTCCAACAATCCGTTCTTCGTAAAGATTCTTGAGTACCAGAAGGATGGTGTCGCTTTTCTGGAACAAGTACAATTGTCATCACCCTTTCCTGCTTTCTTCGTACCCTTTCAACAAGAATATTGCAGGGGTTCCGTTTCATCGAAATTTCAGCAAGGTTGGCCTGACACCAAAGCATGCTGAACATATATCCTTTGTTGAACTACTCGACATCCCTACTATAGGCAACAAATCACAGAACAGGGACTTGTTCTACCAACTAGTCTCAGTGACTCACTTAGAGTACATAGAGAGGCTGATGACTGGTGGTGGAGAAAAGCTCATCTTCGTATCCAATGGCGTGTTGAAAGACATTGAAAAGATCAAAAAGAGCTACCCTGTTTTTAGGTGGCTGGACTTCGAGTATGGGCAATCACAAAAATACTCAAAAGCAATCAACGGGAACAAAATTCAGAGATCTATCACTTTTCGTCAAGTCAGATACATGGGCAGATATCCGATATTTCCGCAGCAATAGAGAGTTGGCTCACTAAAGATATTTGATTATGTAACTCGCTGCCGTCTATTCAGGACAGTTATTGGATGACGTCCTCTCTGGTACGTGAGCGCACAGTGAGCAAAGCGAACGATTCTGCTTCGGGAGCATGTGCGCTATAGGCATATTGTGGTGAATTGCGCAGGTGCGCTATTACTGAACGAGAGCGTCTGGCAATAGCATTTATTGATGCCCACCATCCATATGCTCTATCATCTTACGTGCACTGTCAGCTGACGGCCCTGTCGGCACCAACTCAAGAAAGCGATTAAACGCTTCTTTGGCCTTTTCATTGTCCCCGAGGTCCTGCATGTAATACGATTCCCATGTTAAATAGGGAGTTTGCATGTGTTGGATTTAGCTTATTCGCTTGTTGAAAAGTATCAATTGCTTTTTCATACCAACCAAGCTCGCGAAACATAATTGCCTGATCGGTTAGGACATCAGGGTCATTACCATCAATTGCAAGCGCCTTATCATAGGCTTCAATTGCCTTCATCGGGTTCTTCGTATCGAAATAGCTATGTCCTAACTGAACCCATGCTTGACGATTAGCAGGATCTTTCGCCAGAAGTCCTTCCAGAGTTTTAATCTGTTGCTGAAGATCAACTGTAGGTGCCGGCTGTTGGTTTATTGCCTGCTGACTTCCAGGTTGGCTTTTATTTACATTTGAAAAAATGACAGCTATTAGCATTCCTGCCACAAAAGTGATTACAAAAAGTAAAATAGTTCCTTTTTTCATCAGCACATCCTCAATTTGAAATAATGCGGTATATTTATACCCTTTACTCTAAAAATCAGCTGACTCTCCAATACACTGAGCACTTAATATAACTACAATCTAGCATGAGCATATTTCTATCGTCCACTCAGGAGACCTATTGGGATACGTCCCCTCTGGTAAGTGAGCGCACTGAGGAGCGAGCGCGAAGCCGAGCGTATCTGACTGCTTCGGGAGCAGGTGCGCTATGGCCATATTTTGATGATATAGCGCAGTTTAGTAGCACACTTTTTTTTAAAACCTGCCCCAGCGTTTACCGTCATCTTCATCAGGGCCGATCAATGAAACATTCGAGAAAATATCTTCGAGTGAATTTTTTCATGTTGACAAACCTGACTAATTAAGTAAGATATCCATCAATAGAACACTCTTCATGTTCTACCTCCTAAGAAAAACCCACAAACCCGTTGCCCCACTCTCCCCTCCTGGAAAGTGGGGTTTTTTTCTTTATCTCTTGGAGTCCTAGGAAGGAGATAGCCATGGCCGCCGTTACCGAGAAACTGTGCAACATAGTCCTCGTGTTGTTCATATTAAGCTGGTCATCAATTGCGATAGCTCAGAATCCACCATCAGCAAGTGAGGTTTCACGATATACGGGGATCATGGCCGCTGCGGCAAAGGGTGATGCCACAGAGCTCAAAGATCTCATCGCCAAAGGTGAGAGCCCGGATATTAGAGACGACTATGGGCGAACGCCACTTCATGTCGCAGTCTTCGGGGGGCACCACGAAGTAATGCGGATACTTGCAAATGCTGGAGTTGATCCAAACGCTTTGGAAAACGATCGTTACGATATCGTGACAATCGCGGCGGTTGAAAATGATATTCCGACTCTCAAGCTGTCATTAGAGCTGGGAGGAAGTGCAAAAAACGTAACCAGTCGCTATGATGGAACCGCTCTGATTGCCGCTGCTCACCTAGGGCATTTTGAGGTCGTTCAAATATTGATAAATGCTGGAGCTCCACTTGATCATATCAACAACCTTGGCTGGACAGCACTGATTGAGTCTATTGTGTTAGGAGATGGAGGCAAAAGGCATTTAGAAACACTCAAAGCGTTGGTTGATGCAGGAGCAAATGTCAACATTGCCGATCAGCAGGGACAAACACCTCTGTCGCTAGCAAGGTCGAGAGAATATTCAAAGATGGTGTCTATTCTAGAAGCTGCAGGGGGAGTTGATTAAATATATGATATTAAGTCAAATTGCTTTAGTTTGAAGAATTCTCTGGTACTTACAGTACCCATCTGCGTTAGTTTTCCATAATTCTTAGAGACTAGGCAAAAGGTTCTATTGCCTATAGTATTTTAATCTTCTCCGCTGACACCCTTCCTGGACATCACTGGGATACGTCCTCTCTGGTACGTAAGCGCACAGAGAGCGAAGCCAACGATTCTGCTTCGGGAGCAGGTGCGCTATGGCCATATTTTGATGATATAGCGCAGTCTGGTAGCGCACTTTTGTTTCAAAACCTGCCCCAGCATAGCCCTTCCAGTTTTACACTAAACATTGAATCGCGTAGATTGGTGCCGTTTCAATTTGATGTATTCCATGGGGGATGGATGATGCAGGGGCACTATATCAAAAGAACAACTGCGACCGCTGTTTTGGCTATATGCTGAAGCAGCGGTTTTCTTTTTATGTGCAAGGAGTGTAACTAATGGAACCCAGTCAACCAAATCAAGAGTCTGCTGTAACCGAACTCAAAAGCTCGGGACTTGCAGTGAAAAAGTGGGTAGCGATCACTCTTATCGCCATTTGTGTGCTGGTTTCCTGGACTGGAACGATTGATGTTAAATCGGAAAAAAGTATGTCAAGAAAGCCACTGTCCAAGCGCTGGTGGCTTACGCAGGTGCCAGGACACTCAATGCCGGTATCTCCTTGTTGCAATCAGGTGAAATTGGCGGGAAGCTTTGGTTGCCGAGGTGAGCATTCATCCTTTTGAGGCTCTAGACCCCCTTAATGACATGGTTGAAGATTACGCTTCAGTAATGAAATACGCCATTGGATCTCTGATGATACAAAAATTAATT
>CAWGTV010000001.1:0-1226685 GCA_963825615.1 uncultured delta proteobacterium | reverse complement strand
TGTTCTCCGGCTATGATCGAGGGAAAACCAGTTACGACAACAGCTCCTGGGCTTACCAGCTCGGGAAAGACGGTCTTCCGCTTCGCGACAACAGCCTGGAGCATCCGCAAAGCGTTTATCAATTGCTCAAGCAACAGTATGCCCGTTACACCCCGGAGAAGGTTTGTGAGATCACCGGGACCGAGATCCAGGATTATCTGAATGTTGCACGTACTTTCTGCAGCACCGGCCGAGCGGGCAAAGCCGCTACCATCATGTATGCCATGGGCACGACCCAGCACACCGTCGGCACCCAGAACGTTCGATCCTATTCGATCCTGCAACTGCTGCTCGGCAACATCGGTATCGCCGGCGGCGGCATCAATGCTCTGCGTGGCGAATCGAATGTACAGGGATCAACCGACTACGCCCTCCTCTTCGACAGCCTCCCCGGCTATCTCAAGTGCCCCACTTACGACAACCAGGACCTGGCGGCCTACAACGACAAGTGGACACCGAAGACGAAAGACCCGATGAGTGCAAACTGGTGGAGCAATACTCCGAAGTACATAACCAGCCTGCTCAAAGCGTATTGGGGGGATGCCGCAACCGCAGACAATGATTTCTGCTACGACTACCTGCCGAAGCGCAGCGGCAACTATTCATTTCTTAAGCTCATGGAGCGATTGCAAGGTGGCGGCTTCGAAGGTCTGGTCCTGATGGGAACCAACCCGATTGTCGGTGGCCCTGATGTGCGCTCCATTGCCCTCGGTCTCGACAATCTCAATTGGATGGTCGCCGCCGATCTCTGGGAGACCGAAACCTCGGTTTTCTGGAAGCGTCCGGGGGTTGACCCGGGCAAGATCGACACCGAGGTCTTCCTGCTGCCGGCGGCGTCTTCCGTGGAGAAATCAGGAAGTATTTCCAACTCCGGACGCTGGGCGCAGTGGCGTTACAAGGCGGTCGATCCGCCCGGTGATGCCGAAGGTGATGCTTTCATCGTTGACCAATGGCTCAAGCAGTTGAAGAAGCTCTATGCCAAAGGCGGGGTTTTCCCGGACCCGATCGTTGACCTGGCCTGGAACTATGGTGACGGACACGAGCCGGATATCGACATGGTCGCCCGCGAATGCAACGGCCGGTTTACCCGCGATGTCGAAATAGACGGCAAAGTGTTCAAACAGGGTCAGCAGGTGCCGAGTTTCGCCCTCCTGCAAGCGGATGGATCAACACTCAGTGGCAACTGGATTTATTGTGGTTCTTATCCGGAAGAAGGCAACCTGATGCAGCGTCGCGGCACTGAGGACCCAGGCGGGATGGGCAACTATCATGAGTGGTCCTGGTCCTGGCCGGTCAACCGGAGGATTGTCTATAACCGCGCCTCCGTCGACCTGAACGGCAGGCCCTGGAACCCGCAGAAGCCCGTCATCAGTTGGAATGCCGTTACCCGGAAGTGGGACGGGGACGTTCCCGACGGCGCCTGGCCGCCCATGAGCGAAGACGGCAGCAGGTCCCCCTTTATCATGAACGCAGAAGGAATGGCCCGCCTGTTTGCCGCAGGCCTCGCTGACGGACCCGTGCCCGAGCACTATGAGCCGATGGAAAGCCCGATGGCAAACCTGATGAGTAGCCAGCAGAGTAACCCGGCGCTGGACCGGCCCGGCAAGGTCGACAAATCAGGCCTGTACTATATCGCAACCACCTGCCGGGTTTCAGAGCACTGGCAGTCAGGCACTATGACCCGTAACCTCCCCTGGCTGGTGGAACTGGTCCCCGACATGTTCGTCGAAATGAGTGAAGGGCTGGCCAAAGAGAAGGGCATCAACGACGGCGAGATGGTTACCATCATTTCCAAGCGTGGTTCGATACAGGCCCGAGCCCTGGTGACGAGTCGTTTGAAGCCGTTCCGTGTGGGCGGTAAGCTGGTGGAGCAGATCGCCTTGCCCTGGCATTTTGGATTCAATGGCCCGGCCAAGGGGGACAGCGCCAACGTTCTGACGGAGGCGGTCGGCGACCCCAACACCCATATTCCTGAATACAAAGCATTTATGTGCAATATCAAGAAGGGAGGGCTAACGGCATGAGCACCAACCGTGACTTTTCCCGAGACGGCACCTTTCTGATCGACCTGACCAAGTGCACCGGCTGCCGTGCCTGCCAGGTGGCCTGCAAGCAGTGGAACCAGCTGCCTGCCGAGCATACGGAATTCTTCAGCGGCGAGGGATACCAGAATCCACCGGCGATGTCCGAGTATACTTATACGCGCATCAAGTTCCGCGATTACCAGAAGAACGGCCAGCACGAGTTCGCCTTTTACAAGGAAATGTGCATGCACTGCAACGAGCCGGCCTGCGCATCGGTCTGCCCGGTCGGCGCCTTCGAGAAGACAGCCGAAGGGCCGGTCTACTACAAGGACAACCGCTGCATCGGCTGCCGCTTCTGCATGATCGCCTGCCCCTTCGGCGTGCCCAAGTACGAGTGGAGCAAGGCTCTGCCGCTGGTGAAAAAATGCACCGGCTGCCTCGAACGGCTCCGGGAGGGGCTGCATCCGGCATGCGCGACCACCTGCCCGACCGCGATCACCTATGGTCCGCGTGACGAGATGGTTGCACTGGGCAAGCAGCGACTGCTTAAGAATCCTGAACGTTATGTCCAAAAAGCCTACGGTTATACCGAGGCCGGTGGCACCAGCGTCATCTACCTGACCGCACTCCCCTTTGACGAACTCGGCTTCAAGCAGGTGACCAAGCGGGCCTTGCCGGAATACACCTGGGAAGCGCTGCGCCTGGTGCCAGGGATATTCCTGACGGTCGGCGGCGGGCTTTCTGCCCTCGCCTGGATTACCCACCGCCGCGAGCGGCTGCGCGAAGAGCTTGAAAAAGAGCGGGCGGCGCTGGCCGCCGAAGAAGAGAAGGAGGGCCGAGAATGAGCGTTTTGGGCAGCATTATCAAGGAGATCAAAAGTTATCACTGGTTTGTCAAGGCCCTGATGGTGGTGATCATCATTGGCGCGGTGGCGGCCATGCTGCGGTTTGTCTACGGCCTGGGGGCGACCACCAACCTCAACGACACCTACCCCTGGGGGCTGTGGATCTCCTTCGACGTGGTGACCGCAGTGCCATTGGCCGCCGGAGCCTTCACTCTGGGGGCGATCGTCCACTGCTTCAATATCAAGAAGCTCGAGCCGCTGGTGCGCCCCTCGATTGTCACCGGCTTCCTCGGCTACTCGCTGGTGTCGGTCGGCCTGCTGCTCGATCTTGGCCAGCCGCAGCGCGCCTGGCACGTGCTCTGGTACTGGAACCCGCATTCGCCTATGTTCGAGGTGTCGATGTGCATCATGCTTTACACCTCCGTGCTCTTCCTTGAATTTCTGCCTCCGGTTGCGGAGAAGCTCGGCTGGCGCGTGTCGCTGCGTCTGCTGCGTTGGCTGGAGATGCCCCTGGCGATCGCCGCGGCCGCGATCTCGACTCTGCACCAGAGCTCGTTGGGCACCTTCTTTCTGATCGCCGTCGACAAGCTGCACAGCCTCTGGTACAACCCGCTGCTGCCGCTGCTGTTCTGGGTCAGCGCCATCTGCTCCGGCATGTGCATCATCATCCTCGAGGCCACCGCGTGCCACAAGTGGATGGGCGAGCCCAACGAAGGCGACCTGTTGCGAACCCTGTCGAAGATTCTGCCATGGACGCTCGGTGCCTACCTCGCCCTGCGCGTCTACAGCCTGGTATTCCTGAGCGAAGGACCATTCTTCAACCGCCCGTGGCTCACCTTGTCGTTCCTCCTCGAGATCGGGGTTGGTTTCCTGCTGCCCTTTGTCATGTTCTGCATGAAATCGGTTCGTGAACATGATGGCCGTCGTGGGCTTGCGGCCGGTCTTGTGGTCTTCGGGCTGGTGCTCAACCGGTTCAACGTCTCGATGTTTGGCATGATGGATCCCCAAAACCCCTATTTTCCATCAGCCATCGAAAGCCTGGTCACCTTGTCGATCATCGCCGCACACATCCTGTTCTTCGTTCTGATCGCCAGGTATTTCCCGATCTTTGAACACCACCCGGAGACGGTCGACTACAGAATCCCTCATCGTTCCGGCAAAGCCGGCGGCATCACCGGGTCGCTGCCTGGGCGCGGCTGAAACGCTCGAAATATGGAGTTTATACATGGGTGACACCATGAAACGAAGGATCCAGCATTTTGTAAAAGGACAAATGTGCCAGACAGAGCGGTCAGTGGTGCAGGAAGCTCCCTTGCGCCTGACCGTCAACGGGCGTGAGTTGGCGACCCTGGTTGCCTCGCCGCATCAGCTTAATTTCCTGGTGGCCGGTTTCCTGCGCAATCAGGGCTTTGTCGATACCATGGACGATATTCTCTGCCTAGGTACCTGCCAGGAGTTCGGGGTGGCAAACGTACGCCTTGCCAGGGAGATCCCCGCGCAACTGGTGCCGACCCTGACGTCGGGGTGTGGCACGGGCATCAGCTTCAATCTTGCTGACACAGAATTGCGGCCGGTGCAACAACAAGACGTCTGTTATCCCGCTACAGCGGTGTTTGCCATGATGCAGGATCTTAACCGACGTACTGAGCAGTATCGTAGCCATGGCGGCATCCACTCGGCCGCGGTCGGCGACAACTCGGGCCTCCTGCTGTATGCCGAGGATCTTGGCCGCCACAATACTTTTGACCGCATTGCCGGGGAGGCCTTGTTCCGGGATTTAGACCTCGCCGGCAAGATGCTGGTCACCTCAGGGCGGGTTTCGACTGAAATGGTTGCCAAGGCGGTTCGTCTCGGCATCGTGCTGATCGCCTCACGCACCTCACCAACCAACATGTCGATAGAGATGTGTGAAGCCGCAGGTATCAGCCTGATCGGCTACCTGAGGGGAGACTCCTTCGAACTCTACAGTCATCCCGAGCGTATCGTCGCAGCACCAGGCCCCAGCAAGATCCATGGTGTGACTGGGGTCATTCTGGCTGGTGGCGGAAGCCTGCGGATGCAGAGCGACAAGTCGCTGCTCCCACTGCAAGGGGCGCGCTTTATCGACCATGTCCATGGTGTTTTGGATGAACTGTTCGAGGAGGTGCTGATCGTAACCAATTCCCCAGAAAACTATACCGACATTGACTGTCGCAAGGTGCCGGATATCCATGTCGGCAAAGGGGTGTTGGCGGGCATTCATTCAGGGCTCTGGCACGCAAGTCACGGCAAGGCGTTTGTCGTCGCCTGCGACATGCCTTTTATCAATCCGCAGGTGGTGCGATTAATCTGCACAGAAGCAGACTCGGCAGATGTTGTCCTGCCGGTTCACGCCGGTGGATTCGAGCCGCTCCACGCCCTTTACCGGAAAAGCTGCATCGATGCCATTGCTGAACAGCTTGAGGCCGGCCAGAGAAGGATCGTCAGTTTTTTTCCACAAGTGCATGTCAGGAATCTTGTAGACGAAGCCTGGCAGAACGTGGACCCGCAAGGGCTCTCCTTTCGTAACATCAATACGCCGGAGGAATATTTCCGGCTACGCGGTGAGCCGTCCGATTTGCGGTTGGCCACCAAAGGGCAGCGCGAGCAGCAGGCTTAGACAGACCATGGCTCAACTCAGTTATCTTATCAACATGCTCTTTAAGAACGTATTAAATTCTTGTTTGTACTCCGTGCCTAAAGAACCGCAACTTGCCGATTGGATGAAGACTTTAAGGCAATCGCTCCCCGCCTCTTTGGCGTCATAAAGTGCCTTATCGGCCATATTGACAGCTCATCTTCTTGACCATGCCTATGGAGGACAAGCGATGCTATGAGGATCACCGCCGGAAGGAAACTCCCTGCTTATTCAACAACCATCCCCAGTAAACTGATTGAAATCAACTACAGCCATCATTAGGGCAACTGACTTAGCATGCCAACATTACAACTTCGGTCATATTTCTGTTAGAATCTACGGTAACAAACGATCCTGCTCCAGCCCTAAAGGAGATATGATGCTTCCAACCAAATATCATGATTTTTATAAAACAATCGTGAAAACGATCTCCAAGCAGAGACTGATCACTGATCCACTTTTAACCGTATCTTTCGGAACCGATGCCAGCTTCTACCGCCTGATTCCAAAGATTGTCATCAATGTTGAAACGGAAGAAGAGGTTCAGCTGATTCTTCATGAGGCAAGTCAACGTCGGCTACCGGTCGTTTTCCGGGCCGCCGGAACCAGTCTCGCTGGTCAGGCAATCACTGACAGTATCCTTGTACGCCTGGGAAAAGGTTGGCAGAACTATAAAATTTTTGACAACGCGAAAAAAATCCAGTTGCAGCCCGGAATTATCGGCAGCCACGCCAATCGCTTTCTCGCCGAATTCGGTAAAAAGATCGGCCCGGATCCATCTTCAATCGACAGTGCAAAGATTGGCGGAATTCTCGCCAACAATGCCAGCGGTATGTGTTGCGGAGTCGCCGAAAACAGTTATCAGACCCTCGACAGTTTGCGACTGATTCTCGTCGATGGCACTATTATCGACACTAGCGATGACAAAAGCCGGGCAGATTTCAAAAGAAGTCACCCGCATATCCTAAATGGCCTCACTGATCTGCGTAACAACATTCTGGCTGATAACGAATTAAGCGAACGCATTCGCTACAAATTCAAAATAAAAAACACCACTGGCTACAGCTTGAACGCCCTGATCGACTTCAGCGATCCTTTTGATATCATGCAGCAATTGATGGTCGGATCAGAGGGGACTCTCGGATTCATTTCTGAAGTGGTTTATAAAACGGTCGTTGAACACCAACATAAAGCCAGCGCGCTGATTCTATTTCCTGACGTTCCCACGGCCTGCAGCGCCGTCCCTATTCTTCGGGATGGGTTACCAGTCGCCGCAGCCGAGTTGATGGACCGTGCTGCCCTGTCATCGGTCGAGAATAAAGCGGGCATGCCCGATTATTTAGCCGGTCTGGAAAAAAGCGTCACCGCACTGTTGGTCGAAACCCGAGCCACCAGCGCTAAAAAACTCAAGGGACAGATTGAACAAATTGGCGCAGCACTCAAAAAAATCAAAACCATCAGGCCTATTGAATTTACTGATAACCCTACTGAATACACAGTTTACTGGAATCTCCGCAAAGGGCTCTTTCCCGCAGTAGGTGCTGTGCGCGAGACCGGAACCACAGTCATTATCGAAGACGTCGCCTTCCGCTATCAGCACCTGGCCGCCGCTGCACTCGACCTACAGAAACTGTTTAAAAAATATCACTATGAGGAAGCGATCATCTTTGGGCATGCGCTTGAAGGTAACCTGCATTTTGTCTTTACACAGGATTTTTCGCATGAAGAGCAGGTTGTTCGCTACCGTAATTTTATGGATGAAGTGGTCAATATGGTCGTAGAGAAATATGACGGTTCGCTCAAGGCTGAACATGGCACCGGGCGAAACATGGCACCATTTGTAGAAAAAGAATGGGGCACAGCGGCCTACACACTGATGAAGTCGATCAAGAACTTGTTTGATCCTGAAGGACTATTGAATCCGGGCGTCATTATCAACGATGATGCTGAAGCACACATCAAAAATCTTAAGCCACTCCCAGCGACCCATGAGGTGGTTGACAAATGTATCGAATGCGGATACTGCGAGCCAGTCTGCCCATCGCGCAACCTCTCATTTACTCCCCGCCAGCGTATCGTTGCTCGCCGTGAAATCAGCCGTCAAATGGCAACAAAAGCAACACCCGCCGAGGTCAAAAAACTATTGAAGGCCTATCAATATCCAGGTCAGGAAACCTGCGCTGCCGATGGCATGTGTTCCACAAGATGCCCGGTGGGTATTGACACCGGGAAGCTGGTCAAAGCCCTCCGCGAAGAAGCCCATGGCGATCTGGCCAACCTGGTTGCTGATTGGGTCGCAAGAAATTTCAAGGGCGTTGCGGGAACCATTAACACAACCCTAAAAACGGTCGATAAGGTTCATCAACTGACCGGCACGGGGTTTATGGAAAAAGCTTCGTCAACAGCCCGCACCCTGACCGTCAATAAACTGCCACTTTGGAACAGGGAAATGCCCTCCGGAGTGGCAAAAATAAAACCAGAAGCCTTTGATCCTGACAACCCTTTACAGGTGGTTTATTTTCCAGCCTGCCCCAGTCGCTGTATGAGCGGTCCAGCGCGAGCTGAACCAGAGGCTGAAGACTTGCCACAAAAAACGATTTCACTCTTGAAAAAAGCCGGTTGTCAGATCATCTACCCCGAAAATCTTGGGAGCCTGTGCTGCGGGCAGGCGTTTGAAAGTAAAGGGTTTTCCAAACAAGCCAACTCTAAGAGTGATGAGTTGAGCCGCGCGCTGATTAAAGCATCCGACGATGGAATGATTCCTGTTCTCTGCGATACCAGCCCCTGCTTGCATCACATGAAAGAGAATCTGGATTCCAAGCTGAAACTCTATGAACCGATTGAATTTGTTCTTGAGTATTTGCTAGACAAACTGAAATTCAACCTGCTTGACACCAAAGTGGCACTGCACGTGACCTGCAGTGCCCGTAAAATGGGGCTTGATGACAAACTTAAGGTCTTGGCCCAAGCTTGCGCAACGGAGGTCGTTGTCCCGGAAGATATTTATTGCTGCGGCTTTGCCGGCGATCGCGGGTTCAACTATCCCGAATTGAACGCCTCTGCGCTGGAGGGGCTTAAACAACAGACCAAAGGTTGCAGCGCAGGGTATTCTACCAGCAAACCCTGTGAGATAGGCTTGTCACTGCATGCCGAAATCCCCTACCACTCGATCCTGTACCTGGTCGATGCGGCAACGGAATCACTTTAAAGAATTAATATGTCCCGATAATTCTCTTATGAGAGATAAGAAAGGAAACAATCAGGAATATATTACTTCTTATAAATCTTACATTGACAGGACACTTATAAATTGACTGAAATGCGAAATTCTTACTGACCCTGACCTATAAGAAAATGGCCACTTGGTGATGATCTCAGGTGGCCATAATTATTTGGTTAATGAGTGTCTTAAATTGCTCTATCAATAAGAAGCCGTTTTTCGTCTCGCCAGTAGTGATTTATGAGAATTTAGTTGACGTGTTTCTCAAGTGAACTACCACAGGCTTACGCCCATGGCATCATAACAGCCAAGCTTCGTTCGCCCGCTGGCGTCTCGAGCAGCGGGTACTTCACGTAGATATTTCACTTTATCCCATCTCGCCTACCAAGTTCTTTATGGGGGGAGACAATGGGAGCGATTTTACAATCTAAGCCGGTCACGTGGAGCCCAAAACGACAACTCACGTTATGAATCTCTAAGGAGTATGTTAAAATAACGCGGAAACTGCCTGAGGAAAGCGGCTAAGTCTCTAGATTTATGATTAAAAAATGGAGGCCCTTGTGTACGATTTGTACTCGAAAATTAATTATTCCAGTGTGTTTCGATGGTGGCTTGCCCTTGTCTTGATGTGCTGCGCCGCAACTTCCATTCACGCCCAGGAAACAACTGAAAGCAAATCGGACGGGGATGTTATGTTCGCAGAGACGCAGCAGGCTGCCAGCGATATGCCCACAATCAAACCCATCCGAACTGACAGCCCGCGTGCCACGCTCACATCTTTTCTTCGGCTCAGAGACGAGTTAGAAGAAACCTTGCAAACCTATAGGGCGAACAAATCCCGTAAACTTTTCAAAAAAGTGCAGGTGATTAGGACCCAGTTCGATGCGCTGCTCGACCTGTCCTCTGTTCCGCAATCGTCTCGCCGTACGATCGGAATCGACACAACTGCATATTTGCTCGACATCCTTGGGCGTATCGAATTGCCTAACCTTGAAAGTGTTCCTGACGAAGAGGCCTTCGACAGTGCTGCGTCACCCGCGAAATGGCGAATCCCCGACACCCCGATCTGGATCGTCCAGGCCGGTAAGGGAGAGCGTGAGGGGGAGTTTCTATTTGGCGAGAACACGGTTATGGCGGCACCGCGTTTCTACGAAGGTATTATAGATCTGCCCCTGCAAACGTCTCTGCCTATCATGAACTGGCATCGCGCTATTCGCCAGTTTACCGGACCGATGATCCCGGAGGAGGTGCTCAGAATCGTCCCGCTGAGTCTAAACGAATTCTGGTTTGAGACACCAAGGTGGAAAGTCATTGCGGTGGTTCTCATTGGTGCTCTCACAGCACTCCTGCTGTTCTTCTTTCACCGTGCGATCAACCGTCGCAAAGTCGAAAATCGGGCCGGTTTCCTGATGCGTCGTGCCTTGACGCCCATCGCGGGCCTCGTGGTTCTCTCTAGCCTAAAAGATTTCATTAACCACCAAATCGTTGTTTTTGGCGAATTCTCGATCTTGGTTGCCGATATGACAACCATTTTGACCAATGCCGGCGCAGTCTGGCTTTTATGGCTGGTCATGCTCGCCATTTCCGAACGTATTGTCCAGACGCGGGGGATCCCGCAAGATAGCTTCGATGCGCATCTCTGGCGCCTTGGTGCCCGTACCATCGGGACCTTGGTCAGTGTGATAATCATTGGTAATGCAGCACAGAATCTGGGGCTGCCTCTCTATAGCGTTGTGACTGGATTGGGTATTGGCGGTTTGGCAGTCGCGCTTGCGATTCGCCCGACTCTCGAAAACCTGATCGGCGGCATCATGCTCTATCTGGACCAGCCCGTGCGGATCGGGGATTTCTGCTCGTTCGGTGACAAAGCCGGCACCGTCGAAAGCATCGGTGTGCGCACGTCCAAGATCCGGGCGATGGATCGCACTTTGATTTCAATTCCCAACTCTGCCCTTGCAGATATGCAACTGATTAACTGGGCGAAATGCGATCGGATGCTGATCACCACGACCATTGGTCTACGCTACGAGACCGAAAATGATCAATTGCGCAATGTACTGGTGAAGTTTCGCGAGATGCTCCATGCCCACCCCAAAATCGATTCCGAAACGGTGCGCGTGCGCTTCGCAGATTTTGGTCAATCTTCCCTCGACATTGGCGTTCGGATATATGCGCTGACCCGTGACTTCAACGAATACCACGCCATACGCGAAGACGTTTTGCTGCGAATGAGCGAAATAGTTAAACATTCGGGGAGTGGCTTTGCCTTCCCTTCACAGACTCTCTACATGAGACGTGACGACGGGGTTGACCTTGAGCGTGGCGAGACGGCTGCGAAAGAAGTTGAATCTTGGCGCAAAGCAGGCAAGTTGCCGTTTCCAAGGCTTACGGCCGACAGAATTGAGCAGCTCAAAGGTACTCTCGACTATCCGCCGCGGGGCTCGGTCGAGGCCGGCACTTTCGAGTCGCAGGTGTGGGAAACGTCCGAAGGGCTCTCCGCCGAGCCGATCGCTGAAGATGAGAACGATTGTAAACCGCCATCGCAAAAACGTGAAGATGATTCATAGGGTTAAATGTGATGATACTCAAATCATATCGTCATGTTGCCCATTGCAGAAAGAATCGACTAAAGAAACTGGAACCTTTTATCATGACTGTGCCAACTTTGTTGGTTTTTACAAGAATTTTATTGGCGTAAAAACGTCGTGCGAAATGAGAATGGCCCATCCCCAGAGAGGGTGGGCCATTTGTCATCTTATTGGTGTGATTTATAAGACATTCATCTTTCGAGATATCGCAACAACTCCATCGCAGCCTTGTGATCAGGGAATTGGCGTGACATGTTGATAGCCAACTCTCTGGCTTTTTCGGTCTGACCTGACTTGAGGTAGACGTCAGCTAGAGCCACAAAGAAATCCTGCTCCTGAGGGTTGAGCTGCAAGGCCATCAACAATGCTTGTTCCGCCTGCTCCGGTTGATTGAGAACCAGCAGAACCTGTCCATGATTGTAGTGGACGCGCCCATAGTTCATTCCGGCAGCGGCCTTTCTGAGGTAGAGTTCTGCGTCCTGATACTGCTGCATCTCTGCGAGCAGTAAACCAAGGGAATAAGAGACTTCGTAAAGCTCTGGCTCCCGCTCAACCACCTCACGCAGCAACTTCTCCGCTTCGCGGTTCTTGCCCTGCCGGTTGTAAAGCATCGCCAGGTTAACCTTGGCCGGATAGAACCGGTCATCGATGGCAATCGACTTCTCATAAACTGCGATGGCCCGCTCATCATCACCCTGATTAACGGCCAGGTTGCCGAGGTTGTAGCGCTGTGCCGCCAGGTCGGCGTTGTAGAGCATTGCTTCACGGTACTCAGCGAGCCCCAGCTCAAAGGCTTCCTGGTCATCTTCCCGCAACTGTTCTTTCGGCAGCATGGACAACATCATGGCCGCCTCCATGCGTACCGCCTTGACCGGGTCGTAGAGCTTCGGCGCAATCCGCTTCAACCTGGTCTCGGCATCGAAATACCCCAGGCTGCGAATCGCCGTGTAACGGATCAGGGCATCGTCATCTTCCAGCGCCTTGGCCAGGGTGGCCTGGCTTGCGTCGGTAGGATAAGCCCGCAACAGTTCCAGCGCGGTGGCACGAACGATCGCTGGCAGCAATCGATCCTCGGCCAGGCGGATCAACTCCGGTTCAGCCTCCGGTTTGCGGCTGCGACCGGCAGCGAGGCCCTCTCCATAATGGGGTTTACGGGTCTCTCCATACCATTTGGTGTAATGCTCGACATTCCATGCCAACGATTTGTCGGCGTGACAGTCTTTTGCCGAGCAGGCGTTCGGCGTGCCGAGTTTCGCGCTCAGGTCGGGTCGCGGAATGCGCAAACTGTGATCGGGTCGATAATCAGCCCCCATGTAGATACGGCCTGGCATATGGCACTTGACACAGAGGTAACCGTCACTCGGCTTGCCATTGTGCACCTGCTTATGAAAGTGATGCTTTTTGCTATCGTAAATTTCAGCACGGTGGCACTGGGTACAGAGGTCGTTCTTCTCCTTGTGGCGCTTGAGGCTGTGAATATCATGGCAGTCACTGCAACGCACGCCGTGCTGGTACATCTTGCTCTGCACAAACGACCCGTAGACATAGACCTCATCAAAAATCTGGCCGTCCGGATAATAGAGCCCTTCGTCCAGCAGTTGCGGCACCATGACATCCAGTAGCTCACCTTCGACATGCTGATTATCGCCAAGCTGAAACCGCCTGGAGTGACAAGGAGCACAGAGCTTGATCTGTGCGCTGGTATCAAGCCGATTAGTGCGAATCTTCAGCGCAAAGTTCTCCACTTTCTCTCTGGCGAACGGTGGTTTATCAGCCCAGACCAGATGTTCTGCCCCCGGCCCATGACAGGCCTCACACCCGACATCGATCTCGAACCAGGTGGTCTGGTACGCTCCCGTATCCGGGTCATAGCCCTTGGTCAGGCGGGTCGAGTGACACTCGGCGCACATAACGTTCCAGGTCTGTCCGCTCCTGGTCCAGTGCAGCCAGTCCTGGGGACCTTCGACCACGTAAGGCGGTAGACGGTACCAGGTTTTCTTCTCCACATCCCAGGCAATGTTCAGGCATTGCAGGCGACCATCGGGAAATGGCACCAGGTACTGCTGCAATGGATAGGCGCCGAAGGTGTGAGTAATTTCAAAATCACCGGGTTGGCCGTCCGGTCCCTCGGTCTGAACAAAGAACTTGCCGTCCTGGCGATAAAAGCGGGAGGTGACGTTATTGTAGGGATCAGTGTAGTTGGCGTCAGCAAAATCACCCAGCACTGTCGTGTCATTGGCCACGTCCATGGCCAGGTCGTGATGCGAACCGCGCCACTTGTTGTAGGCGGTCTCGTGGCACTTTTTACACTTCTCGCTACCGACAAATTCTGCTGGGCCTGCTGCAGGCATCGGCTTAACTGTTTGCGCCTTGAGCAGATAGACGACCGGTGACAGCAGGATAACGACCGCCGCAATCAGCGCGATCCGTTCCCAGCATTTTATGTCAGCCGCAGATTGCTTCATTCTTCCATTAACCCGTTTTTCGCGTCCCTCGTTCCGCGTTCCGCGTCTCGAGATTAAATCCGTGTCGCTTGTGACGTCTCAAACCGCGCGCGTTTTTGTGGTGCAGAGGTGTCAACTTTGACGATGCCGTCCTCGATACGCACAGGGTAAGTGTCCAGTGGTCTCGGCGCCGGTGCGGTCAAAACTTCCCCGGTCAGGTTGAAAGTGGAACCATGACAGGGGCAGACGAACTGGTTCTTCTCTTCATCCCAGGGGACCGAGCAGCCGAGATGCGTACAGGTTCTCGACAAAGCCAGGAAGCTGCCGTCTGCCAGGCACGCCAGGTAGAACTGACCAAGAGGAACAGCCGTCACCGTCGCCGGCGTGAACTGCTCAACCGCCCCGGCCGTGACGATACTTTCGGTCTTGACCGGCTTGTTCCGCTCCTTGCGGGAGTTCAGGAACGACAGGCCGAGCCAGCCGAATTCCGCCAGCGCGACAACCCCGAAGAACGCCCAGAGGCGATTCAGAAATTGCCGGCGGTTCGGTCCGGGTGTCGTGTCATTATTTCGGTTTTCAACCATCAATCAAAACCCTATGTGGCGCCCAAAGTCTTTCAAATTTCCGCGTTCCTCGTCCCACGTACCGCGTCCCTGCCTTTATGGCCAGACCAAATGCATCTCCGGTCCCCGGAACCAGACCCCGATGACCGTGCAGACGGTCAATACGACCAGCACCAGAATGATGCCGGCCATCACAGCTTCGGCCCGGGTGTATTTCAGTTTTTTTACCAACAACCAGTAAAGACCAACCAAAAGAGCCGCAAAGAATCCCGTTGGCAGCAACCCACGCGTAACGAAGGTGTTGGTCATCGCTGTGGCTGAACCAAGCAGCAAGTTGTCGACCAGGATAAGCGTCAGAGTTGCCACCACGCCGATTGCTGTTGTCCATGCCGCAAGCGTCCGACCCCGGCCTGAACCGAACCAGACCGCGGTCGGCAAGTCCGTCTCACGCCAGAACGGCACACACAAGAGAACCGCGGCTCCGAGCAGTGGCCAAACAAAGACCGCAAAGACCGGATGCAGGTGCAGCAACAGCTCCTGGAAGCCCATGAAATACCAGGGCGCCTTGGCCGGGTTGGGGCTCATCCCCGGGTTGGCTTGCTCCAGCAAAGGTGTGTTCCAAAAGATCGCAAGGGTCAGCACAAAGGCCACCAGTGCCAGGCCGACCGCGGCTTCACGCATAACCAGGTTCGGCACGGTCGATACGCGAGGGCTCGGGATCTCCTGCAAATCATTCTTCTTTATTTGCACCAGGCCGCCGGCGCGACGGACCAGCCAGAAATGCCAAAGCAGCAGGATGAACAGCGTTCCCGGAACAAAAGCCACGTGCAGCACGAAGAAGTTGGCCAGAGTTGCCGGGCCGATCTCGGCACCACCGCGGAACAGTTCCTGAAGCCACTGCCCGCCGAACGGGATATAGCCCAGCATGCTGGTGCAGATGGTCACCGCCCAGTAGGCCAGTTGATCCCAGGGCAGCAGGTAGCCGGTGAAATTGGCAGAAAGCAGAAGAAAAAGCAGGAACAGGCCGATGACCCAGTTGAGTCGACGACCCGGTCCGAAGGCGCCGGTCAGAACCACGCGCAGCAGATGCAGCACGGCGACCACGACCAGTAGGTTGGCGCTCCAATGATGGATGTTGCGCACCCAGAGGCCGAAAGGGACTACGCGGGTCAGAATCAATATCGATCTGTAGGCTTGATCGGTCGAAGGTTGATAAACAAGCAGCAACAGGATGCCGGTGAGAAACAACAGGCCGACCAGCATCACAGCCATGCCGCCCAACCCCCAACTCAGGTTAAACCTCAACGTTTCTTCCGGGACGGTCGGTGGATGGAGGTGGAGTATCAGGTCGGTTATGGATCTCCTGGATTTCTGCATAAACGACAATTCATTCCAAGGGCGGGGAACAGGTGATCAGGCCCTGTATAATTAGCAACTTGGAGGAGAGTTTAGCACAAAGAGGGTTTAAAACAATCATTACATCACTGGGCAACCTGGCGAACAAAATCGACTTCATAGCTCTGCTGGCTAGCAGGATGAAAGTAGATGCCTTGCAGAACGTCTTGCGCCCGGTTATAGCGGAGGACGTAAGTCGATCCAGGATAATTGACGTCCTGCAATTCGATCATGATTTGTAAAAAACCATCCATCTCTGCGACTTCAGTCTTTCCGACGTGGATCTGCTTCGGATTAAAGTATGCTGCTTGAAATGACCCGTCTTTAGCATTGCGGAGCTCAATCACATAAGGTGCGTCAGTACGAATCCAGCGCCCCTGGAGAGCTAACATGTCAGGTGAGCGAATCGTCTGCGCATCAGAGAGACCCGCCGCAGACAAGCAAATGAAGAGCAGACAGCCCGGCAGAAGTCGCAGCATGGACTGTCGCAAAAACAGGATCAAGGTTGGCATTAAAATCCCCCTCGTATTTGAAACATCATTGCGTTATATGTCACTTCCTCTGGAAACACCAGACCGCGCTCTCTATCAATAACATGCCCGTTTTAGTCTCAGCAGTCGTGACAAAAGATAACGGCTCTCGGTCTCCCAAGAGCCGTTTATTTAGAAGGTATACCTGAGCCCGACCATTGGGCCACTTATGTAGAGATCATTCAACAGTTCGCCTCCTTTATCACTGCTATCAAAGTCCCATTGCAGATGGCGATAACCTGCGACCAAATCAAAGTTGTCAAACTTATAGCCAACCCCGCCAAACACCTGCCAAGTCAGATCTGTATCACCACCACCGATATCCCCCTGGTAGGGCAGATACCACTTCTCGTTCAGTTTAACGTTGCCAATCAGTCCGACAATCCCGTCCCAAAAATCAGTGGATCCTGACGGAGAAAAATGCCTTGTCATCAAAGGCCCCTGTTCTTGAAAATCCGGCTCGGCTTTCAGATAGAGATAGCGTGCGCCTGCCAACAGGTCGAGCTTCAACCGGTCCGTTTCGAGGACATTATAAGCGACCATCGGTGTCACAACCCAAGATTCAAGCTGTACATTGGTCAATGACAGTTTAAATAAATCACCCTGGAACAGGGTGCTGTTCGAGCTATCTTCCAGGTTCATGTAGATCACATCGACCAGCAAAGACAGCTTGTCCTTACGAGCACTCAGGCCGCCCATAAATGTGAAATCGAGGTTGTTGACAATATCGCTGAAAGAGACATCGACATCTTTACCCGTTGTTGTTTGCCCATGGATGGAGGGCATCCATCCATAAATTGCCCCTGAGAAGGTCCATCCATCGGTCAAAGACTCTGCTGCCAAAACCGTCTGCGCTATGAGCAGAGACAGGGCCAATCCCAAAAGGGTCAATATGCATCCCTTCAACATCTTTTGTCCTATGTTCTTCATGGTTGTATTCCTCTTCTTTGCTTTTTGCGTTGACAGTGAATGGCTGTATTCTTGATTGTCCACTTGAACTCTGCAGACGAATCTGGACACTGGCAGGATTCCCTTGAAATTTGACGCCCAGGGTCTCACCGGCTGGCGCCACTTGACTTCATCGAGGGAAGCGAGGCAACCAAGCGTTTCGCCAGTCCGACACCCTCTGTGGTCAGGTACCACCCCCGGGATCGCCCGGGGGTGGCTTGCTGAATCCTAATTTCCGGTGGGAAGCGGGATCTTGACGCCCTCCTTCTCGAGCTGTTCGCGGATGTGCTGGAAGCGGAAATAGGAGCTGAGCGTGATCGGGCCAGCGTAAGCCGCACTCTGCATCGGCCGGGGCGGGTACTTCACGTAGGTCTCCATCTTCTTCTTGATCGCCTCGCTGATTGTCACCAGTGTCCAGGTTCGCTCGGTATAGTTGTTCATGAAGATGTCGTAGCGCTCCTGCGGATCCTGCCAGAGGTCGAAGACCTGGGGCACGGTGGCGACATACGCCTCCGGACCCTTCCAGCCAAGATTGGTATCCACGGCGAGGCCGCCAGTCGGCTGGCCATTGTCGCCGCGCAGGTTGAACACGGCCTTGTAATTTCCGACCCGTGCGGCGCCGGGCGTCAGCTCGTTCTCGGTGAAGTAGAACCACTCGTTCCGCTCACTCTTGCCGGTGCCGAACAGGACGGGCGACATGTCGTAACTATCAAAGATGATGGGCTGCCCCTCGCGGTCCTTTGTCGGCAGCTCCACACCGGCAATGGCAGCGAACGTGGCCATCAGGTCAAGGCCGCCCAGGATGTCGTGGTTCTTCACACCGGCCTTGATCTTGCCCGGCATCCAGGCGATCGCCGGAACCCGGTTGCCACCCTCACGCTCGGTGCCCTTGGTGCCGCGGAACGGCGTGTACCCGGCGTCCGGGTAGACGTCCTGCCAGGCGCCATTGTCGGTGGTGTAGAAGACCATCGTGTTCTTGTCGAGACCGAGCTCGCGCACCTTGTCCATGATCCGCCCGATCCGGGAATCCAGCTCCACGATCGAATCCGCGTACTTGGTCTTCGAAAGGGATTTGTGTTCGTAGTCAGGGTGCGGCATGTTCGGCTGGTGGACCTTCATGAAGTTGATGCTCATGAAGAACGGTGTCTTCGACTTCGATGCTTTGTCGAGGTAGTCGATGGACGCTTTTTCCACGTAGCCGTCGAAGTAGGGGATGCCGACCACGCCATCGGGATAGTTGACGCCGTGGAGCGTGACGCTCTTACCAGGCTCGTTGACGTACTGGCCGTTGATCTTGAAGTCCTCCTTCGGCTTCTCGCCCGCCTTACCCGAAAGCGCACCAATGGTCACCTTCTGGAACATGGCGCGCAGGTCCGGACTCATGTCTGGGAACCACGTCGGATCCGCATAGGTATAGGCGTTGAGGTGGTAGAGGCCGGCGTACTTCATCTCGTCGTAGCCCTGGGCGTTAGGTAGCGCATAGTCGGCCTCACCGAGGTGCCACTTGCCGGTGAAGAAGGTGTTGTAGCCCGCGGTCTTCAGCACCGAGGCCAGCGTCCACTCCGCGGCTGGCAGTCCACCGCCCTGCCCCTGAAAGGCAACAGTGGTCATGCCGCTGCGGTTCGGGATACGGCCGGTCTGCATCGCCGCCCGACCAGGTGTGCAGCTCGGCTGAGCGTAGAACGAAAACAGCGTTGTCCCCTCGCTCGCCATGCGGTCGATATTCGGCGTAGGCATGCCGCGCCCTTCACCGCCACCGTAGGGACCGAGATCGCCGTAGCCGGTGTCGTCAGACACGATGAGTATGATATTGGGTTTGCCGCTCTCTTGGGCTACGGCTGGCAAGCCAGGGAAGAGCATCAGGACAAACAGCAGACAGAATAGTTTTCTCATGGGGTTCTCCTTTAGAAAGTCCTCGTGTAAATTGGCGGGGCCACTTTCGCCACCTAAGTTAATATACGGAAAATTTTCCATGTAAAGTTTACGAGAAAAACAGCTTTTCACAACAAACTTTAGGCGGTTGCAACACGGGGGTCTGAAATACGTGTGTTAAGGGATGATGCCACTCCCAAAGGGCATCAACCTGCAACGTTTGTCATTTTTCAAAAGCAAAGAGATTCTTCCAATCATCCTTCATACTGATGACCGTCCAGCCGCTCTTCCTGGCTTCGGTCATCAGCGCGTCACTGAAGGTGCCAATCTTCGATTCCGGGCCATAAGCCCACTCGCGCTTAGCGTCGTCGTGATGCACCAGCATCATGAGCCGTGCGCCTGTGCCGGCCTGGGTCCATTCCAGCATCTGCTGGTCGCCATCGGAGTTACCGAAAGCAGCAATCGGCCGGCGGCCGATGTGCTGGTTGATGGCGACAGGTTTGCCGGCCTTGTCGTCGATGAAGTTCAGCTCCGGCAGGCGAACCAGTGCAGGCTTGCCGTCACGCTGTGTAAGCTTCACCTTGATACTGCTCCCCACAACCTGCTCCGGCGGGACCCCGTAGACCTGCTCAGCCCACGGCCGCATAAACTCAATGCCACCGCCGGAGACGATAAACGTTTTGAACTCGTTGGCACGCAAGTACGCCAGCAGTTCCAGCATCGGCTGGAAAACCATTTCGGTGTAGAGCTTGCCGGTCTCAGGATGCTTGGCGGTGGCGATCCAGTCCTTGACGATCTGCGCGAACTGGTCCGTGGTCATGTCCGCGTGGGTGGCCATGACGATCTCGAGGATGGCCTTGTCACCGCCGGCCAGAGCCGCCTTCACGTCCCCCTTGAGGAGCGAGGCAAAGGGCTCCTTGCTCTTCCACTCCGGGTGCTGGGGAGCCAGCTCCTTAACCCGGTCCAGGGCGAAGAACAACTGGCAGTACATTGGTTGTTCTGACCAGAGGGTGCCGTCGTTATCGAAAGTTGCGATTCGCTCGGCAACAGGGACGAAGTCCGGCGAACCTTCCTTGGTCACTTTTTGGACGAACTCCATGATGTTCTGCTTGGCTGCACCGTCGTTCCAGGAGGGAAGCGGGCCCTGGGCCAGTGCGAGTGTGGCGCACACAAACCACATGCCCACTGAGCATCCAATAAGGAGGAATTTCGTGTACAGTTTCATGGTTTACAACACTTTAGTAGATAGGCGAAGGGCCGCCCCTTTAAGGCGGCGGCCCTGGTAATCAAACATCCTTGCGTTTGGCAGTTACTCGCCCGCGTGGCTGATGTGTTTCGCAGACTTCATCGACTCGATCACCTGATCCAGGTTGTAGCTCGCTGGGGTCTGCAGCGCTGGGAAGGTCCTGTACGTCTCGAGCTCCTTCAGCCACAACATTTGCCCAATCGGCAGCAGGTTCCAGTCATAGATATACGCCGTGCTCGGAGCGGCCAGTGCACCACCGTATCCAAGGAGGGTCTTCTGATCCTCCGCAACAGCCTGCTCGAAGGGGTCACGCTTGAGGTTCGCGACCTGGGTCCAATGATAAGTTTCGGTGCCTGTCAAACCGCCCGTCGCAGAAGACGGTGCCATCGTGTAGTAAAACTTCCAGTTCTTGTACCGAACAGCCGAGGGCTGCTGGCCTGTGTAATAGAAGAACGTGTCGCGAGCGGAGTCGCCCTTTCCTTCGAGGTAAGCTCGCTGATCGACACCGTCGAGCGTCGTCTTAACAAAGCCGGGGTACTTGCCGGCCTCGATCTGCTTCTTCAGCTCATCACCCGAAGGCCCGCCGGCGATATTGACGAGGGTGGGCAGCCAGTCCAGTGCCGAGAATATCTGGTCCGGATTCGAGCCAGCCTTGACGTGCCCCGGCCAGCGAACGAGCAGTGGAGCCCGCATACCGCCTTCCCAGGTCGTCAGTTTGCCTCCCCTGAACGGTGTGACGCCGCCGTCCGGGAAGGTGATGGCCTCGGCGCCGTTATCGGTGGTGAAGACGACGATGGTGTTGTCAAGTTCGCCCATGTCCTCCAGCTTCTTCAACACGTAGCCGATGTTGTCATCCATCTGCTTCATACCGGCTTCGTTGATACCCCAGTCCTTGCCGCCCTTCTCGCCCAGCATGTCCAGATACTTGTCCGAAAGCATGGTCGTGACGTGCATGCGCGCCGGATTATACCAGACAAAGAACGGCTTGCCGGTTTTCTCGGGGTCGTTGCGGTCGAGGTAGTCGATGACCTTGGCGGAGATTTCCTCGTCCACGGTCTCCGAGCGTTCCAGCGTCAGCGGCCCTTCGTCCTTGCAGGACTGGTTTTTCTCGGTGCCGTCCGAGGACGTACAATGAAGAACCGGCCTCGGTGGCGTCATGCAGAGCCCGTCTCGCGGATCGATGGCACCGGCGACCTCTTTGAGACCTTTGACCGGGGTATTCTTGCAAGGCGGAACAACGCCTTGCACTGTCGGGGAGCTGTTGATATCCGGGAAGCTCACCCCCTGCATGGCGTCAAGGTGATACAAGTATCCCCAGAACTCCTGGAAGCCGTGTGCCGTTGGCAGCGACGCCGATTTATCGCCTAAGTGGTTCTTGCCGAATTCGCCGGTGTTGTAGCCGAGATCCAGCAAAATTTTTGCCAGCGCAGGCGTGCCCGGCAACAGTGAACTGGTAGCACCGGGAAGCTGCGGCATGACCATGCCCGCCCGCAACGGATGCATGCCGGTGAAGAACGCGGTGCGCCCGGCCGTGCAGCTCTGCTCGGCATAATAGGTCATAAACCTGGCACCTTCTTTCCCGAGGCGGTCGATGTTGGGCGTCTCCCCAACCATGAGGCCCTGATGGTAGGCACCCACGTTCATGATGCCGATGTCATCACCCATGATGAACAGGATATTGGGCTTTTTTTCGGCGGAGATTGCCTGGCCGACAAAAACCATTGATAACATCAATGAAAAAAATAAAATCCCCCAAATTTTTCGTTTTTTCATGCGGTATCCTCCCTTGAATGTTGTGGGGTTAATTGATGCCGACTAATCAATCGATTATTACAAAAAACTTATAATATAACGGACAAAAGGAAAGCTAAGTGACGTTTTCTCTAGAAAAATTGTTGTGTATTATTGTTATACAGGCCCATCATGGTTATACAAGTGACAAAATATTCATGACATGGTAATAAATTATCACCATGATTACTCATCGCAATCTCAAATATGCTCTCAAACTCGCCGACATCGGCAATTATCGACGTACAGCAGAAGCCTTGCATATCACCCACTCGGCGCTGGTACGCGGTATTAAAACCCTTGAGGACTACTTAGACATTCGTTTGTTTGATCGTGGTGGGGGGGTGAAGGTCACACCAACCGATATCGGTTTGACCTTTCTTGAGCATGCCCGGAAAGTCACTCTCGCGGAGGGTGACCTATTAAACGAGATTCAGGCCCAGGTTGGTCTGGAAAAAGGCATTCTAAGAGTGGCCATGGGGCCATTCCCGAGCAAAATGTGTGGGCATGCTGCCATTGGCAGGTTGCTTAGCCGCCACCGTACATTGAAATTCAAAGTTGGCATTCTTCAGTATTCGAAAATTTTAGATGTCATTCTGAATCGAGAGATCGATATCGGTATCAGTGAACTGGGCGAAGCGGTCAAAAACGAGGAACTGCGGACCGAACCCTTAGGAGAGCATATCGGTGTCTTTTTCTGCCGCCCCGATCATCCCCTGCTCGATCGACGCCCACTGACCATTCCCGACCTGCTCGATTTCCCCTGGTGCTGCACCAGAATGCCGTCTCGTATCACTGATCATCTGCCGGCTGACCTGGGCATGGCTGCCGAGAGAGATCCGTTTACCGGTGAGTTAGTTCCGGCCATTGAAGTCGATGTCATCAGCGACGTGGCCGCTGTCATTACCAACAGTGATGCGCTATGTCCATCGGCACTGCTCATGTTTAAGAAAGAACTCGATACCGGGACACTATCGGTCATACCGTTTCACCAGCCATGGATGGTGACGAATTACGGTTTTGTCTCCCTGAAGCAACGGACCCTCTCCCCGATAGTCCTGGCATTTATGGACATCGTGCGGAAAGTAGAGCAGGAATTATTTGCAGAAGAAGAGCGGTTTGCCAAATCTATCAAGTGGAACCGTTGAGATGAAGCATCGCGCTACGCTTCGCATCAGTCACCTGTCCCCTTAGATATGATCAACGGCTGTTGCTTGTTTCGTCTTGAAGCAAATCAGGATCAGAACCGCCGCTATCGGCACCTGAATCAGGAAATAGCCCGCAGCAAATGACGCAAATCTTGCCTGCTGGAAAACTGTGATCGCAATCGTCGCAGCCAACGCAACATTCTGTACCATCAATTCGAAAGCCACCGGCCAGGCATCATAGGCCGACAGCTTCATGTACCGCCCAACCAGCAATCCTGCCACAAGAGACAGCCCGGCCATAGACCCACTTGCCTTCAGGGTGTCGGCGAAGTCATGTGTGAAGATGTCCGGAGTCTGCCAGATCACCTGGACGATCAGTGCGGCCAAAAAAACCATTGAAACGATCCGCAACCAGTTGTCGTACCTCGTGACGAATGCCGGCCTGAGATGCCGTACCAGCATGCCGAGCAGAATCGGCAGGAGCAGGAACATCGCCAGGGTCAGCAGAAGAGTTTTAACAGGAACATGAAAAGTATCGGGAGCATCGATAAACTGCTCGAAGCAACTCATGACCAAGGGCATGGTTATCATCGCTGCAAGGCAAGTGATCCCGGTGAGAGTGACCGAAAGGGCGACATTGCCTTTGGCCAGGTAGCTGTAAAAATTGGACATCGAGCCACCCGGACAGGCGGCGATAAGCAGGACCCCTCCCACAATAAACGGATCCAGCGAAAGAAGGCTTACAACCACCACTCCGGCCAAAGGGAGACAGACCATTTGAGCGATACACGGCAGGACAACGTTTCGGGGCAACATCGCGACATGTTTGAAATCGGCAGCAGCGAGGCCGGTACCGACCGTAAACATGATTATGAAGTTTAATAATGGGATGGTAATGTCAAGATACGCCGGCATAATTGTTAAGTGAATAAAGAAAGAAAGGCTCTCTCTGATCCTCTTCCACTCGTAGGTTTTATATTAAAATATCGCAGTTACAGACTGTCTATGTCTGGCCCAGAGAATAAGTCCCCCGTACTCTAGCCGATGATCTGTAATTAGTTGTTCAATATTCTCCCTGAAAGATTTAAAGACACGCCAATATACGCATAAATATCCACAGACATCAAATCGCAGGTGCCTAACAAGTTATTAGCACAGATATGGTAGGTCAAAAATATGCAAATGGCCAATTCTTATTAAGACCTGACAAATGATAAGTGGCCATCCGAGAAGATCCAGGTGGCGATCATTTTGTGTGGCAGCAGTCCTATTTATATTCTTACATTGCTTCAGGGTACTCAGATTGGCATAAATGCGAAATTCTTACTGCTCCTGATAAATCAGAAAAACCCTCGATCTTCGGGCCGGGGGTTTTTGTGTCTTATAGATGGTGACTTACAAGACTCAAGGTTCTGGCGGATTACCACAGGGAAGCTTGCTCTAGGCTTGCTCTTCCAGAACTGACAACTTAAATAAATTTACAAAATTCAACATTGAGACTTCATCAGAAACTTTGATTAAAGCAAGGCTGCTATCATACATACAAAAAGCAGGTCTATCCGAATCACGTTTTAAAATATCACTCAGGTACAGATAACACTGCAAGAATCCATCATCACTGCGTTTAAGGTGTAATCCAATAAATTTAGCCTCTAGTAAATAGGCTTCTTCGCCACAAAAGTTTTCGCCCATGTCTACAAGAACCCTTTTTCCGACAAGGGGCATTACGACATGGAATTGGTCCCAAGCTCCAGGGCTTGGACCCAAATCAAGTAGAATTTGTCTTTCCTCATTGATTCTGAAATATGCCCATTCTCTCTCTTGCTTTGTTGGTCCAGGTCCTTCAAGCCAGCCACTAAATGCACCTTCAATTGTAGGAACCCACCAGCAGTTCCTCAGAAAAGTTATCTTCCCATGTTCATCAATCTCAAGAGACTTATAGTCTAGGTCATCATACCGACGACTCACGGATTCGATGATTTCGATTTTAATCGCTTCTTTAAGAGCATGCAGGTAATTACCCATGCTAAGACCAGCAAATGGTGTACGGATGTCTGTTCTGCCATTGCAAGCGAATGAGTCAATAATCGCTTTTCTGTAGTCAGCTCCACCAAGACCTACGATTTCTTTATAATTCCAAATCTCGAACCTTATTAATTGATCAGCTAGCTCTTTATAAGAGATGGGATTCGAGGCTTTCCTGCTGAATGTAACGTCATATTCTTCAATTTGTGCATGAGGCAATACGTAACCATATTTGGCACTCAAAACAATACAATCTGCTTCACATACCTCAGCATAAATCATACCCAACCTGAACATAGTCCCTGTGTATGCTTGACGTGCTTCGACTGATCCCTTGGTAACACCATCGGCCCAAATCTTCTTTTTGCCACATGGGATGATTACAAGTTTATCTCTCATATTATCCACCTACCTCGGAAGGATTGGTAACCCATCAGCAACTTGCTTAGCCTCACGTCTTATGGCCTTGAGTGACGAATAAAATGGATGTTCATTGTTATGTTGAAGATTTAATGGCAGAGACAACTCCGGCATGATTTGCTCCTCATGCTTCCAAGGTTCATCACATTCGACCCAAGCAACAAATGCATTTTCTGTCATCCAGCTTGAAAGCACTTTCTCGCCATCTGAAAATGTTTTCCGTGAGCCACCGCCTACTCTTCTCAATTGAATAACTAGACTTTCGCTAAGTAAACAGCCAAGGGTGAGCCTTAACGTAGACCCTTCAGCATTGCCGCGCATGTGATAACGAACTCTTTTATGAAGATTTTGACTGCTAGGTTTTGCTCCATTCAGAGGAGGAGCTTTCGGGGAAATCCCTACATATAGAAGAGTCAAGCCTTCCACTTTATGGCAATCAGAAATTGGAACATTAGGAGGGATCTGCTTAAAATACCATGCGTAGACACCTGGCTTCTTTGGGACTGGACATTGTGACGAAAGTATCTCATCACAAGACCATAGCTTGAAAGGATTAAGAAGTGCTGATTTAACGCCATCCACAACGGCCATCCTTTGTGATTGTTATTTACTATTTTGTCGGTGCGCACAATGCGGAGTTTATTTAACGCAGCAAATACTTTTCATTACCTTTTGCCCATCCGGTATACAGCTCAATGCCATCAACGTTACAAACACAAACCAATTCACCAACACCTGCTGACTTGCCGTATAACGCCAAAAATGCAGCATAGTCCTCAATCCATAAACTCTCTTGACTGAAAGAATGCACTATCATGACGGCTTTTGATGCATTGAATCTTTTAGCTTCAATAACTGCAGAAGCAGTCCTGTGTAGTAATTGATAACGGATATTTGGATTGATGTCTCCTTTTAAACAAAGTTGTTTTTTGAGGTAGTCCAACCTTACAGACTTTCCTGCTGATGCATCCTGTATCCATTCGCCGAGTGTAGGACCAAATGGTTCAGCTACTTTTCCTTCAACTGTTATTGATACAAGTTCGTCATTGACTTTAGCCAACACAAACAAATCGTTTTGAGATTGTGTCGATCCTCCACGTAGTGGAACTTTGTGCTCTGGGATACCTAACAGGAGTTTGATGCCCTCTAAGGCAGTTTCTTTGAAAAGCTTGATAACCTCGACAGGAAAGCCTTGAGCCTCTTCCCAGCAATGAGCTAACGCTTTTGCTGAATAACCTGTTTTCCAATGTTTAACTGGGTCAGCTAAGAGAGCCTGCCAACCTTCAACACCATTTGTTGGAGTGTAAAATTTAGTCATTCATCCCCCAAAAGTTGTCTCAGAATTGAATCTGATTTTGTAGATGACCAAAATCAATAAAACTGCCGGTCAGCACAAGCCGACAACAGCGGTTAATAGTCCCCTGCTAGCCAGTTAATCATTACCATCCCCCACGGAGCGCATCAAATAAGACGCAACCAATCTACGCTAGTATGAATGGCAGGTAAAGGTTCTCCGTTCTATTTATATCCCTACATTGTTATTGGGTACTCAGAGATCGGAGATTGACCATAATGAACAATTCTCACAGCTCCTGATAAATACGAATTGATGCAACACAAGTAGCTTTGACCTCAATCAGGTCTTGCAGCGAGATCCAGACCATGTTTGAACTACTTCAACAGATATGCCCTATAAACCACGCTGCTGAGACGATAATCAGCTAGGGTTCATTTCCCAACTCTATTTCATTTGTGTTTTGACAAGAATTGTCTAGCTTAATTATTTTTCTGGTTAGGCATTTACCAACATTATTTTGTCCAGACAGGTTGACTCACACAAGTTAAGTTGAGAAGTGTTTAACTGTCAGAGACAATATGGCCGCCCCACGACAGGGTCGGCCATTCTTGCATTCAAGGCCTGCCAGTTCTCGGACACCGGGATGAAAAATCTTGAGACATATTGATGACAATCTCAAGGTATTGCCCCAAGGGCCAATAGACACATTGGTTTTTTAGGATAACCTAAAAGCTGTAAGATTTTTTTAGGATAGGCGCCCATGCATGGGGCCGCTGCAACTTTTTCTTCATTCACCAGTTATCCAAGGAGTTTATGCATGAAAAGATGGTTCGTTCTCTTGCTTATGGTTCTGTTGCTTGCCGGCTGTGCCCCTCCTCAAAACAAGCAGGAGCAGGGGACCAGGATCGGTGTCGGAGCGGGCGCTGCCGGCGGCGCGCTGCTCGGCCAACTGATCGGCGGAAATACACAAGCAACCCTCATCGGCGCCGGCATCGGAGCCTTGGCCGGCGGTGTCATCGGCAACCAGGTCGGCAAATCCATGGATGAACAGGAAGCCGCCCTGCGCCGGGAGCTTGCGGCGATCGATGCCGCGAACATACAGCGCAATGCCGATGTCCTTGCCGTTACCTTCAAATCGGACTACCTCTTCGCGGTCGGTTCTGCCAACCTCAACCCGGGGGCCTATGAGGAGATCAACCGCGTCAGCCGGGTCCTCAACCAGTATCCCAACACCAGCATCCAGGTGGCGGGCCATACGGACAGCACGGGCTCCGAGCAGACCAACCAGGCCCTCTCCCAGCGGCGGGCCGAAAATGTCGAAAATGCCCTGATCGGGCAAGGGGTTAATCCCGGTCGGATCACCACCATCGGTTTTGGCGAATCGTCACCGATCGCCGACAACAGCAGCGAAGCCGGTCGTCAGCTGAACCGCCGCGTGGTCATTACCATCAAACCACAATCTACATAAACAGTTTTACTGCAAAGGAGAGAGACGATGCGTATCAAAACCATTCTGCTGACAATCCTGTTGCTAAGCGTTCCGCTGCTGGCCATGGGCGACGATTCCAATGTTCTGCGCAAGAAAATCATGATGGATCAGAAGAAGTTGATCGTCATGGAGAACATCGACCTTACCGAGGCGGAAGCCACTGCCTTCTGGCCGGTCTACGAGAAGCACCAGGAAGAGCTGTTCCAGGTCAATCAGCGTACGGCGGAATTGATTATGGCCTATGCCGCGGCCTACCAAACCTTGACCGATGAACAGGCGCTGAAACTGATCGACGAGTATTTTACTATCGAGAATGCACGTATTGCGGTCTTGAAAGGAATGGCAAAGGACGTCAGCCAAGTGCTGCCGGGCAAGAAAGCCTTCCGTTACATGCAGGTAGAATCAAAGCTGGCCGCGATCGGCCGCTACGAGTTGGCGAAAGAGATTCCTTTGGCTCAATAGCCATGAGTAAGTGGCCCCGCACGAATAAGTTGCGGGGCCACTTTTGTCTGCCCTTTCATTTTTGTAATGCTTGGTAACTCAAAAGAAGTTCGTTTTACAGGCCGATCGCGAAGTTGTCAGTTCGGGGGAATCGACAAGTGGACAGCCGCGTATTGAAGGAGTCTGTGCCGCTTTTTCGGTGGTCTTGTCAACAGGCGCTCATTCGCCACAAAAAAGGGGGTCGATAAACATGCAACGAATGGTTAAGTTGATTATGGTGGGGCTCCTCCTGACAACCCTTGGGCTCACTGCGATGCCGGTTGCAGCGCAGCAGATTACCGTTGATGCCAAAACGATCGAAAGGCTGGAAAACCTGATCAATACCCAGCAGAAGCAGCTGGAAGTGCTGCAGCAGGAGGTAAACCAGTCAAGCAGACGACCGCGAAGAGGTAGTCAGATTTTAAGGTAACGGCAAGGACATCGGCACACGGCTCGAGATGGCCTTCGCGCCGAACGAATCCTCGAAGGTCAGCCAGGACAATGAGGAAAGCGGTGACTTCTTCGACGAACGCTATGCGGATCTCTCGCTGGCGAGCGAGCGCTTCGGCAAGCTCTCTCTGGGCAAGGGGGGATACGGCTTCCAACAACAGCGCCGAGGTCGACCTCTCCGGCACTGACGTGGTCCAATATGCGAGTATCGCCGACATTGTCGGCGGGCACAAATTTCGGCAGTCTGGTAACGACCAACTCACCGATGTCACCGTCGGCGGGACGTTCAAGGACTTTGACGGCCTGAGCCGCAAGAGTCGCCTGCGTTACGACACGCCCAGGTTCCATGGCTTCAGCCTGGCTGGTGCGGTGATAAGAGACCAGCGCTGGGACGCCTCCCTGTGGTGGGTCGCAGAAGGGTACGGTTTCAAGTCCGGGGCCGCCGCCGCGGTCGCCAAGATCAACGAGGACAACACCGATTACCAGTACGACGGCTCCTTCTCTATCCTGCACCAGGCCACCGGGTTGAACGTCACCTTCTCCGCCGTCACCAAGGACAACGACAACGGCTCCGACCCCTATAATCTCTGGGGGAAGCTTGGCTGGCAGACGAGGCTGACGAAATATGGTACGACCTCTTTCGGCATCGACTATGGTCATTCGGAGAATATTACGGCGGATGACGATAAAGGCAAGTCCATCGGCGTCGCCGTGGTCCAGAGCTTTGCCGATTACGGCACAGAAATCTATCTTCAGTATCGCAACTTCTCCCTCGATTGGGATAGCGCTGCCAGTGTCAGCGATATCAATGTGGGCACCGTCGGCGCGCGGGTCAAGTTCTAATGCGTGGCGTATTGAGTCTCAGAATAACCCTGGACATGGTGGCCCTGCTTGTGGCCGCGGCCATCGTTGCCGGATGCTCCGGGATGACGCCGGTCGAACTGCGCAACAACCGGGAGGAGGGCCCTGAAAAGGGTCTCTTCTCCGGGACGCAGGGCGAATCCGTGATCTTCCGTGGGGAAGAGGCGGCAAAGACCGGGCAGACTGGTGAAAAGAGCAAAACCCCGGAGAATTGATCGGGGGCTGCATACGGTACAGTGCTCTCTATCCAAATGCTTCGGTAGGGACCCAACCGGGCCCTCGCCGGGTTTGTTGAGCGCTTGCAAGTCGATGCTCCCTCTTTAACGAACAGAAAAGGATAACCAACTCATGTACGGAAATCTGGCGATCATCGCTGTATTCGTGCTCATCTACAGCATGGCCTGCGGCGGCCTGGAACGTACGCCGATCAACGGTGCGGTTGTGTATACCGCCTTCGGCCTGGCGCTCGGGCCCCTCGGCCTGGGGTTGCTGACTCTTGATGTAGACGCCGAGGGGTTGCGCACCCTGGCTGAGCTGGCCCTTGCCCTGGTCCTCTTTATCGATGCCGCTAACGCCGATCTCGGCGTCCTCAAAAAGAGCATCGTCCTGCCGAAACGATTGCTGTTGGTCGGCCTACCCCTCACCCTCCTGCTCGGCTTCGGTTTCGGCGTGCTGTTGTTCGATGGTCTGACCTTGCTGGAGGTGGCCATCCTGGCGACGCTTTTGGCCCCGACTGACGCCGCTTTGGGCAAGGCGGTGGTGTCCAACGCGGCGGTGCCGCAGAATATCCGCGAGAGCCTGAACGTGGAAAGCGGCCTGAACGACGGCATCTGCGTGCCGATCCTCTTCACCTTCCTGGCCTTGGCTACCGGTGCCGCCGGGGACGGCAGACCACTGCTTATTGCCTTGGAACTCGTGGCGGCAGAGATCGGTCTCGGCGTGCTGGTGGGTGTCGGTTTGACGTTTGTGGGTGCGTTGCTCTTCAAACGGGCGGAAAAGCGGGGCTGGTTAACTCAGACCTGGTTGCAGTTGACGGTCCCCTCACTGGCGGTGGCCTGTTTTGCCGCGGCCCAGTGGCTCGGTGGCAGCGGTTTCATCGCTGCCTTTGCCGGCGGGTTGCTGTTCAGCGGCATCGTCAAAAAGGACAAGCACACGCTGCTGCTGGCTGCCGAGGGGACTGGGGATACTCTGGCGCTGATCACCTGGGTGACCTTCGGAGCGGCCGTCATCGGCCAGTCGATCGGCTATTTCAGCTGGCATGTTCTGCTCTATGCCCTGCTCAGCCTGACCCTGATCCGTATGCTGCCGGTGTTCCTGGCGTTGGCCGGAACGGGGCTGCACACCGATGAAAAGCTGTTCATGGGTTGGTTCGGTCCACGCGGCCTGGCCAGCATCGTGTTTGGTGTGATCGTCCTCAACGACCGCCTCCCTGGTGGCGAGACCATCGCGATAACCGCGGTCTGTACCATCGTGTTGAGTGTCCTGGCCCACGGCCTGAGTGCCAATCCCCTGGTCACCTCCCTTGCGACGCGGGTCAGGAGCGCCGGCAGCGGGGACGGGGGGTGATGCAGGTCAGCACAGGACCTTTTGCCATTGGCTTTTCAGGATTACTGTGTTTGTAATTGACGTTTGAAAATGCGGCTATCCATTTCGTGAGACTGAATGCTGAATGGCGGTTCTGATCAATCAAAATCTTTGACAGCCGTCACAAGGAGATAACCATATCCGATCATCCGAGCTTTATGCACAGTGTCAAAAAGATGTTCGATGCCGCCGTATCCCGCATGGATCTGTCGCCTGGAATCGCCGAACTGCTCGGCGAATGCCGCTCGGTGTACCAGGTCCGCTCCCAGGTCAAAATCAATGGTGAGCATAAGGTCTTCAAGGGGTGGCGGGCGACGCACAGTGAACACCACCTGCCGGCCAAGGGCGGCATCCGCTATGCGCTCGAAGTCAACCAGGATGAAGTCGAAGCACTGGCCGCTCTGATGACCTTCAAATGCGCGGTGGTCGACATCCCCTTCGGCGGCTCTAAAGGGGGTCTTTGCATCGACCCGCGGGCGTATTCACGGGAGGATCTCGATCGTATCACCCGGCATTTCGCTGTGGAACTCAAGAAGAAAGGTTATCTCATCCCGGCGTTGATCGTGCCGGCACCGGACATGGGGACCGGCCCCCGCGAGATGGCCCTGATGGCCGACCTGTACTGGACCCTGCACCCCGATGACATCGATGCGGCTGCCTGCATCACCGGCAAGCCCCCCGAAATGGGGGGTGTCGATGGCCGCACCGAGGCCACCGGCCGGGGGGTGCAGTACGCCATGCAGGAGTTCTTCCGCCATGCCGAAGATGTCGCCGAAGCGAAGTTGACGCCCGGCCTTGCCGGCAAGCGGGTCGTCGTTCAGGGCCTTGGCAATGTCGGCTATCATGCCGCCAAATTCCTGCAGGAAGAGGATGGTTACCAGATCATTGCCATCATTGAGCGCGACGGTGGCCTGCGCAGTGAGCAAGGGCTGAACATCGAGAGCGTCGCCGCTTATCTACGCGAGCATGGCGGAGTCAAGGGATATCCTAATGCAGAGTACGTTGAAAAAGGCAAATCTTTACTTGAAGTGGATTTTGAAATCCTGATTCCGGCTGCCATGGAAGCCCAGATTACTGCGGAGAATGCTGATCGCATCCAGGCCAGACTGATCGTCGAAGCGGCCAACGGCCCGGTGACCGCTGAGGCCGACGAAATCCTGCGTAACCGAGGCGTCATCATCATTCCGGATATGTATGCCAATGCCGGCGGGGTGACGGTGTCCTACTTCGAGTGGACCAAGAACCTTGCCCATATACGTTTCGGCAAGATGGGCCGCCGCTACATGCCTGCCCGGGGGGAAATTGCCATGGACGCCCTGGCGCAGGCCATGGGAGGGGAAATCCCGGAGAAACTCAGGCTGGATTTCCAGAAGGATGCGAGTGAACTCAACCTGGTGCGCTCCGGGCTCGAGGACACCATGTGCGAGGCCTACCAGGCGATTCGTCTGATCTGGCGCTCGCGGGACGATGTGCCGGACCTGCGCACCGCCGCCTACATTCTGGCGATCGACCGCGTTGCCCGTTACTACACCGAATATGCAATCTGAACACCGATTGAGAATAAAAGTGAGAGGATATAATCCCGTGGTCTCTAACAATTCTAGGAGATAAAGATATGAAAAAAACGCTGCTGGCTGGTTTGCTGCTGTTCTTCCTGGTGCTCCCTGCATTTGCGGCCGAAGATCCCCTCCTGAAAGGGGCTCAAGGTGCACTTGATACCTTTACCGAGGGGTGCCAGCAGGAACTGACAACCTTCTGCAAAAATGTTACTCCGGGTGAAGGGCGCATCCTCGCCTGCATCTATGCTTTCCAGGATAAGATCACGCCCCGTTGCGAGTACGCGCTCTACGATTCGGTCAGTCAACTCGACCGGACGCTGACCAATCTATCCTACGCCATCGGTGAGTGCCGTGACGACCTCAAGAGCTACTGCGCCGACATCAAGCCAGGCGAAGGGCGCCTGCTCGAATGCCTCAAGAATAACGAGAAGAAAATCAGCAATCGCTGCAACTATGCGCTGAAAGATACAGGACTGAACAAATAGTCTTATTGGTGTATTACCAGAAAGAATTTGAGCGTTAGTTTAAACCTCTTGTCAATTTTATAAGGGAGACGTTTTATGAAAAGGTCATTATGGTCCACGGTTTTTGCTTTATCGATTGTGTTTGTGTTTATTGGTGTTGCCTGCGCTGGCCCCATCTTTGATGACATCCTTAAAAAGGGTGAGCTGGTGGTTGGCATGACGGGTGACCAGCCCCCTCTGACTGCCGTATCGAAGGAAGGTGAACTGATCGGATTCGATGCCGATCTTGCTCGCTCAATAGCGCAGAGCATGAACCTGAAAGTCAACTTTGCCAAGATGCCTTTTGCCGAATTGCTGCCGGCTCTGCAAGCGGGCAAAATTGACATGATTGTTTCCGGCATGACAATGACACCCGAGCGCAATACGAAAGTCGCTTTCATCGGGCCCTACTACGTTTCAGGGAAGGGGATTCTGCTCAAGCTCAAGTCCGTCGAACTTCTGAAAAAGGAAGGGCTGAACAGCGATAAATTCAAGGTTGCCACGCTCAAAGGCTCGACCAGCCAGGCTGTTGTCGAGCAGGCGGCGCCAAAAGCCAACCTCACCTTTGTCGATTCGTACGACAAGGCAATCGAGCTGCTCCTCCAGGACCAGGCTGATGCAGTGATAGCGGACTATCCGTTTTGCGCATACATGGCCGCCCGTTACTCTGACAAGGAGTTGATCGTCGGAGAGACAAAGTTGACTGTCGAACCTCTGGGCATAGCCGTGCGCGAAGATCCCCTGTTGATCAATGCTTTGGGGAATTATTTGAGTATGCTGGTCGTGTCTGAGAATATGAAATCTTTGCAAGATAAGTGGTTCAGAAGCCGGTCATGGTTTGAGCTGTTGCCTTGAGCCCTTTCCGCACTGTTCCGCATGCAGTGAGACAAAACCGGCGGCTCTCTGAGCACTGTAATTGAAGCAAAAAGCCATGGCCACCTTGACGTTAAGTGGCTATGGCTCGTTTGATAACAATTACTGAACAAGGGAGATATTAATTTCCATGGCAGGAGAACTGTCGGCATAAAATAGAGTCGGCCGCATTGCAATAACCCTGGAAAGGTTAAAAAATGGTACCGCCCCTGGGAGATCAACTCTCAAGGGGCTTTTTGTTTGTAAGTGAGAGGGCAGTCAGGAGCAGATTACTGCCAATATTGAAGGCAAAGTTTCAGTGACTTAGGCCCGTATGGGCTTGAAGCTCTCGGCCTGGGCCATCGCCCAGTACCTGGCCATGACCGGTTTATCCGTCCCGGCCAGCAGCTCGCCCGGCGCCAGGGTGATGAAAAGGTCGGCGCAGCTCTGTGCGCCAACCGCACCCGTGCGCTGGAAGAAATGCTCCGGACGGAACAGGGTGGGATGCTCGAGCCCCGCCGCAGCGGTAATCTCGTTGAGCATGTGCAGGGTGTTGCGGTGGTAGTTGGCAACCCTTGTGGCCTTATCGTCGACATCCAGCGCCTGCTGCAGCTTCGGGTCCTGGGTGGCTACGCCGACCGGGCAGTGGTTGCTGTGGCACATCTGCGCCTGGATGCAGCCGAGGCAGAACATGAAGGCGCGGGCCGCGTTGACCCAGTCCGCGCCGAGCGCCATGGCTCCGGCAAGCAGCCCGGCGGCAGAGGCCTTGCCGCTGACGCCGATTTTGACCTGGTCGCGTACGCCGATGCCGATCAGGGTGTTGTTGACAAACGTCAAGCCTTCGCGCATTGGGAAGCCGATGCGGTCGGAGAACTCCAGCGGCGCGGCTCCCGTGCCGCCCTCGCCGCCGTCAACCACGATAAAGTCCGGCAAGATCCCGGTCTTGTGCATGGCCTTGCAAACAGCCAGGAACTCGTGGGGGTGGCCGACGCAGAGCTTGAAGCCGACCGGTTTCCCCCTGGACAGCTCGCGCAGCCTGGCGACGAACTCGAGCAGCTCGACGGGAGTGGTAAAGGCCGAATGGTGAGCCGGAGAGATGCAGTCCTGACCCATGGGAATCTTGCGGGCCTCGGCGACTTCGGCCGAGATCTTTCCTGCCGGCAGGATGCCGCCGTGCCCCGGCTTGGCCCCCTGGGAGATCTTGATCTCGATCATCTTGATCTGCTCGAGACTGGCCTGTTCGGCGAACAGGTCGGCGCTGAAGCCGCCGTCAGCGGCGCGGCAGCCGAAGTAGCCGCTGCCGATCTGCCAGTTGAGATCGCCGCCGTGCTGCTTGTGATAGCGGCTGACCCCGCCCTCGCCGGTGGTGTGAAAGAAGCCGCCCATGTGGGCCCCCTTGTTCAGGGCCTGGATGGCGTTGCCGCTCAGCGAGCCAAAGCTCATGGCCGAGATGTTGAAGATCGAGGCCGAGTAGGGCCAGCAGCACTGCGCCCCGCCGATGGTGACCCGTGGCAGTTCCTTGGCCACATCCTGCGGCACCATCGAATGGCTCATCCAGAGATACCCTGGTTCGTAGACGTCGAGCTCAGTGCCGAAGGCTTTTTTCGCCTCGATGTTTTTCGCCCGCTGGTAGATCAGCGAGCGGACGTCACGGTTGAAGGGACGTCCCTCGCGGTTATTCTCGACGATGTATTGGCGCAGTGGGTCGCCGAAGCCTTCGATCAGATAGCGCAAGTGCCCCATGAGTGGAAAATTGCGCAACAGGCTGTGCCCTTTCTGCCGTAGGTCCCATAGACCGAGGAGCAATAGCGGGCCGAGCAGCAGCAGCGGCCAGAAGAACAGCCGGTTCCACAGACCGAGCAGGAAGCACAACAGGACCAGGCCAGCGACGATCTGTAGCGGCAGCAGGCGGAGGCGATGGTTCATGGCATAAACTCCAACGGGATTCCAGCTTTTAAAATCACTATAGCGAAGGAATAACAAGTAAGTTTTTGTTAATGATTAAATAAAAAACATTATAAAGCATACATTTGCAGGCTTGAATGTTTCACTTCCCATTATATAGTTAAACTCGACTCACACAACACTTTTTGGGGGTGCGCGATGAGCGGCAATCATTCTGCACGAAGATGGGGCCTGCTGATGATCACCTTGGGTGTTCTGCTCCTCACGCCGGGCTGGCCGACAGCCGGCCATGCCGCGGAATCGGGTGATTTCAGCGGCACCTGGATCGCCAACGGCGAGCGGCAGAAGTTCCCCTTCAGCGAAGACCGCAAGATTTACACCTTCACCTTGTCCGGCCATGTCAACCTGCAGACCAGCCTCGGCAAACAAAAAGACTACTGGTCCGACTGTGTCGGCCTCGCCGACTCCGTGACCGGGGTCGTTGCCCGCTGCGTCTGGAAAGACCTCGCCGGGCCGAAGGTTTACATCACGTTGCAAAGCGAAAAACTGCAACAGGACAATCCGTTCAGCGGCACCATCGTCGGCGGTACAAAACACCTCAGAGGGATAACCGGCGAGCTATCCTTTATCTGGTCATCCCTGTCCTTCATGGATGAGGAGGGGACATCGTCCGTCACCGGGCAGACCCTGGACCTGCACGGCAGTTACCGGGTCCCCTGAGCAACGCCCCTTGCAACGCAGGCAATCTATCCACGGCGCCTGAGGGTACAGAAAGAGAGATGTCATGTGGGTCATTCAGCTGCTGGTCGTACTTTTCTTTATCTGGCTCGGCGCCCGCCTGGGGAGCATCGGCATCGGTTTTGCCGGCGGCTTCGGCGTCCTCGTCCTCGGTTTCGTCTTCGGCCTGAAACCCGGGGCGATCCCGGTTGATGTCATCCTCATCATCATGGGGGTGATTTCCGCCATCGCCGCGATGCAGGTCGCCGGCGGGCTTGACTACCTGGTGCAGATCGCGGCAAAAATCCTCAAAAGTCATCCGAAATACATTACCTTCCTGGCCCCCCTCGTCACCTACCTGATGACCCTGTTCGCCGGTACCGGCCACACCGCCTTCTCAACGCTGCCGGTCATTGCCGAAGTCGCCAAGCGCGCCGGGGTGAGGCCCTCGCGCCCACTGTCGATTGCCACCGTCGCCTCGCAGATCGCCATCACCGCGTCACCGATTTCTGCCGCAGTGGTCTTTTTCTCCGGGGCCCTGGAAAAGGTCGGCGTCGATTACGTCGAGCTGCTGATGATCGCCATCCCGAGCAGCTTCATTGCCGTGATGTTCGGTGCCGTGATCGCCAACTTCATGGGTAAAGAGCTCAAGGATGATCCCGTCTTCCAGGAGCGCCTGGCCAAAGGGCTGGTCAAGATGGATGAAGAAGATGTGACCGAGCAGGAACTGCCCCCGGCCGCCAAGCGTTCCGTACTGATTTTCGGCATCTGCCTCTTCTGTGTGGTGTTTTATGCCACGGCGATCAGCTCCACGGTCGGCCTGATCAAAAACCCGATCCTCGGCCGTGATGACGCGATCATTACCTTCATGCTCGGGGCGGCTGCCCTGATCACGCTGTTCTGCAAGATCGAAGCGAAAAGTATTCTCAACGCAGCAACCTTCAAGTCGGGGATGAGCGCCTGCATCTGCGTGCTTGGTGTCGCCTGGCTGGGAACGACCTTCGTCGCCGCACACCTCGAGGAGATCAACATGTTTGCCGGCAACCTGCTTGAAGCCAAGCCGTGGCTGCTGGCCGTGGTGCTCTTCTTTGCCGCCATGCTGCTCTATTCCCAGGCGGCGACCACCAAGGCGCTGATGCCGGCGGCACTGGCCCTCGGCGTCAGCCCGGTGGCTGCCATCGCCGCTTTTGCTTCGGTCAGCGCGCTGTTCGTGCTGCCAACCTACCCGACCCTGCTGGCCGCCGTCGAATTCGACGACACCGGCTCGACCCGGGTGGGGAAGTACGTCTTTGACCATCCGTTCCTGATCCCTGGCACCTGCACCATTGTCTTGTGCCGTGATCCTCGGGTTCGTCTTCGGGGGCCTGATCCTTTGACACCTCCAACGGACACATAAGGAGTCATGCCATGATCCTGACTGAACAGATTATCAAGCAGTCCTCGCAAGCCTCAGGTATCAGCGAAGCGGACCTCGGGGCGTTCTTTTCCGAAGGGGAACAGAAGACTTATCCGCCGAACGCGTGGCTGTTCCATGAGTCCACCCCGCGGGATTGGGCCGGCATCGTCCTGGACGGGAATGTCGATCTGGTGCGTGGCCTGCACGGGAGCGTCGCGGCATGTCGGCTCGCTGATTGCCGGGGCGCTGATCAGCGAGGGAGCCCTCCTCGAGGGGGACTCCCACAGTACCGGCGCCTTCAGCCGCCAGGGAGCTGTCGTCTGGCAGATCAGCCGCAAAAAGATCGAGGCCTATCGGGCCTCGCATCCGGAGATTTTTTACCGGATCGTGGCGCGGGTTGCGGTCAACATCAACAAGCGCCTGCGCGTCCTCTCCGACCAGATCTTTTCCGGTGACAAGGCTCCCCAGGTGGTCAGCGGTTTCCGCATCGAGCACGACTCCCTCGGCCAGCGCGAGATTCCGCTGGGAGCCTATTACGGAGTGCAGACCCAGCGGGCCATGGAGAATTTCGCCATCTCAGGTATTCACGTCTGCAACTTCGAGCACATGATCGAAGCCTTTGCCCTGGTGAAAAAAGCCGCAGCCATGGCTAACTGCGAACTCGGCGCCCTCGACGAGCCGAAGATGAAAGCCATCTGCGCAGCCTGCGACGAACTGCTCGAGGGGAAACTGCGCGAACATTTCACCGTCGACATGTTCCAGGGGGGAGCCGGAACCTCCACCAACATGAACGCCAACGAAGTCATCGCCAACCGCGGCCTCGAGCTCATGGGGTTCAACAAGGGTGAGTACGAGCACCTGCATCCGAACGATCATGTCAACCGTGCCCAGTCGACCAACGATACCTATCCGACCTCGATCAAGCTGGCGGCGCTCTTGTCGATTCGGGATCTGACCCATGCCATGCAGGAGCTCTGCCAGGCGCTGGAGCAGAAGGCCGATGAATTCAAGGACGTCCTGAAGATGGGTCGGACCGAGAACCAGGATGCGGTACCCATGACTCTCGGCCAGGAATTCAACGCCTACGCGGTGATGATCGGCAGCGCCATCGCCGCCATTGATAAGGCCGCGGACGAGTTCCTCAATATCAACATGGGGGCGACGGCCATCGGCACCGGTATCAACAGCCCGCCCGGCTATGCCAGCCTGGTGACCAAGAAGCTCGCCGAAATCAGTGGTTTTGCCTTCCGTCGCGCGGGCAACCTGGTCGAGGCCACGCAGAACGCCGGCTCCTTCGTGCAGATGTCGGCCACCCTCAAGCGTGGCGCCGTGCAGATCTCGAAGGTCTGCAACGACCTGCGCTGGCTCTCCTCCGGACCGCGCTGCGGCTTGAACGAGATCAACCTGCCACCGATGCAGCCGGGTTCATCGATCATGCCGGGGAAGGTCAACCCGGTCATCCCGGAGCTGGTCAACCAGATCTGTTTCCAGGTGATCGGCTACGACGCGGTCGTCTCCATGGCCGCAGAAGCCAGCGAACTGGAACTGTGCATGGCTGAACCGATTATCGCCTTCGACCTGCTGCACGGCATGATGATCCTCAAGAACGCCTGCCTTACGCTGACCTCACGCTGCATCGTCGGTATCGAGGCCAACCGCGAGGTCTGCCGCAGCTATGTCGAGAACAGCATCGGCCTGGTCACCGCGCTGGTGCCGGTAATCGGCTACGAGAAATCCGCGGCTGTCGCCAAGGAGGCGCTCAAGACCGGGGGGAGCGTCTATAAACTGGTCCTGGAAAAGCAGTATCTTTCCAAGGAGCAGCTGGATGAGATGCTTAAGCCGGAAAACATGACCGACCCCAGGGAGATTACCGGTTAGGCTTAATGCGCTTTGCTCAATGGCGATCGGGTCCTGTTAAAATTGGCGGCACATAGATGAAAACCCCCGATTGCTGGGTCGGGGGCTTTTCTTTATCTCATGGATTAACGAGCTTCGCCGAAGCTTGCTGATTGTGGCAGGCCCCTGATTCCAAATTCCTGATCATGTGGTAATCTTTGAATAAATACAGGTTTTTCCCGGCCCGTCGCACTACGGCGGAGCCGCCACAAGGGAAAGGAGGATGTATGCCTATAGGAGATCTTGCTCCCTCAGTCGAACGCAGGCTGAAAGCCTATCACGAGTTGAGCGATCGGGTCAAAGGGTTGACGGTTTCAACCCCAATGAAACCGACCATCACCCTGTCCCGGGAGTTCGGTTGCGAGGCTTTTCCGGTTGCGGAAGAGCTGGTCAGGCTGGCGGAGAAGCAGACCGGCGAGTCCTGGCTGCTGGTCGACAAATCGCTGCTGGACGCCGTCGCCAAGCAACACAATGTTCCCGAAGAGATCATGCTCTCCCTGGGCAGCAAACCGCGCTGGTTCGACGACATGATGGCGACCTTCTCGGCAAACTGGAAAAGCGACGCCGATTACTACCGGCTCCTCTGCCGGCAGGTGGTCATGATCGCCTCCGCCGGCAACGCCGTCATCGTTGGGCTGGGGGCACCGCTGATCACCAAGTCTTTGAAGAACTGCTTCCGTTACCGGCTGATCGCGGATCACGCCTTCAAGGTGAGCTCCATCGTCCGGCGCATGAAGGTCCCCAGGCAGGAGGCCGAGCTCGTCGTACTCGATCAGCAGAAGGAGCGCGATCGGGTCCTGCGCAAACTACTGGATTCCGACATGCGCGATCCGTTGCTGTACCACGCGATCTTCAACAACGGCAGGATCAAGAGCCGGCAGATCGCCAGGCTGATCGCGGATCATGCCTTGAGCGGCAGTTGACGTTATCGCAGGAGAGCCGTGCCACTGTGACAGCAGGGGAAAAGGACCCATCGTTTCAGCAAAGCCGCCCCTCATCATGCGAGGGGCGGCTTGCCACCCTTAGAAAGAACCGTTGCCTCAGAGAAAGCTGAAGTGACCCAGCCATGAACATCATCCGTAGCATGGTTCCCCTCTTTGATTGGCTGCCGGCGTACCGCAAGGAGTGGCTCCGTGGCGACGTCATGGCCGGTCTGACGACCTCGGCGGTGGTCATCCCCAAGGCGATGGCCTATGCGGCGATTGCCGGGCTTCCACTGGTCGTGGGGCTGTACAGTTCGCTGATCCCGCTGGTGATTTATGCCGTGCTCGGCACGGCGCGGGTCTTGAGCGTCACCACCACCTCCACCATTGCCATCCTGGTGGCCGCGACCATCAGCCAGGTTGCTCCCGGCGCCGATGCCGCCACCCTGATGGGGATCGCCGCCACCCTGTCGCTGCTGGTGGGGGCGTTCCTGTTGCTCGCCGGCATTCTGCGCCTCGGCGCGGTTGCCAACCTGATTTCCGAGCCGGTTCTTGCAGGCTTCAAGGCGGGGATCGGTCTGGTCATCGTCCTCGACCAACTCCCCAAGCTGTTGGGCATCCATATTCACAAGGCCGGGTTCTTCCGTGACATCTATGCGATCGGCCAACACCTTCCCGAACTCTCAGCCCCTACATTGATCCTCGCCCTGGTCATGCTGGGGCTGATGGTCGGCCTGGAGCACTTTGCGCCGCGCGTGCCGGCGCCGCTGGTAACCGTCGCTGCCGGTATAGCGATATCCGCCTTGGTCGGTTTGGACCGGATCGGTATCCAGCTGGTCGGCGCGGTGCAGGCCGGTCTGCCGACCTTCGCCTGGCCCGACGTTACCCTGGTCCAGCAACTCTGGCCGAGCGCTCTGGGGATCGCCCTGATGAGCTTCGTCGAAACCGCTGCGGCCGGACGGGCTTTCGTACTCGCCGGTGAACCCCGGCCGAAAGACAACCAGGAGCTGCTGGCGCTGGGTGCGGCCAACCTGGTCGGGAGCCTGTTCCATATTATGCCGGCCGGTGGCGGCACCTCCCAGACCGCGGTCAATCGCGGCGCAGGAGCACGCAGCCAGGTGGCCGGTATGGTCACCGCCGCGGGCGTGGTTGCCACGCTGCTCTTCCTGGCGCCGCTTTTCGGGTTGATGCCGCAGCCGACCCTGGCGGCTGTGGTGGTGGTCGCTAGCGTTGGGCTGATCAGCCCCGGTGAGTTCCGCGCCATCCGCAAAGTGCGGACGATGGAGTTCCGCTGGGCGCTGATCGCCATGTTCGGAGTGATGCTGCTGGGGACGTTGAAGGGAATCCTGGTCGCCGTGATCGTCTCGCTGATCGCCTTGATCCTGCATGTCAGCCGTCGTCCGGTTTTCGTGCTGGGGCGCAAACCCGGGACAACCTCTTTTTTCCGCCCCCTATCAGCAGAGCATCCGGACGACGAAACCTTTCCCGGCCTGCTGCTGGTCAAGCTCCAGGGGAACGTGCATTTTGCCAATGCATCGCGTCTCGGTGACCTGATTGTGCCGTTGCTCAACGAGCACAAGCCCCGGGTCCTGGCTCTTGACTGCAGCGCCATGCCCGATCTCGAGTACACGGCGTTGAAGATGCTGGGTAATTTCGAGGCGAAGCTGCAGGAAGCCGGTATTGAGCTGTGGCTGGCGGCCCTGAACCCGGAGCCGCTGCAACTGATTCAGAAGATGCCGCTGGGCGAGGCCCTGGGGCGTGAGCGGATGATCTATTCCCTGAAACATGTTATCGAAGAATATCAGCGCAGGTACGGTGAAGCCGCTGCGCGAAAGGAGTGACCGTCATGGGCAAGGGCAAGGATAAGAAAAAGGCAGCGGTCGTTGAGGTTGCAGACCAACCGCATGGCAAACTGAAAAACAAGCAGTACGAGAAAGAGCTCGCCAAGTTGCACGTTGAGCTGGTCAAGCTCCAGGAGTGGGTCAAGCTCAAGGGGCTCAAGATCTGCATCGTCTTCGAAGGGCGCGACGGCGCTGGCAAGGGCGGAACGATCAAGGCCCTCACCGAACGGGTCAGCCCGCGGACATTCCGCGTGGTGGCGCTGCCTGCGCCGACGGAGCGCGAGAAGACGCAGATGTATTCCCAGCGTTACATGAAGCACTTCCCGGCGGCCGGCGAGGTGGTGATTTTCGATCGCAGCTGGTACAACCGGGCTGGGGTCGAGCGGATAATGGGCTTCTGCACCGAGGAGCAGTCCCGGCGGTTCCTGGAGGTCGCGCCGGAATTCGAGAAGCTGATGGTCGAGTCCGGCATCATCCTCCTCAAGTACTGGCTCGAGGTCAGCCCGGAAGAACAGACCCGCCGACTCGAGGGGCGCATCGACGACGGCCGCAAGATCTGGAAGCTCTCGCCGATGGACCTCAAGTCCTACAGCCGCTGGGACGACTACACCAAGGCACGTGACGAGATGTTCGCCTTGACCGATACGGGCTGGGCACCCTGGTTTGTGGCAAGATCCGACGACAAGAAACGTGCGCGTCTGAATATAATCCGTCACCTACTCAACACCGTCCCCTACGAGGAGGTGCCGCGCGAAAAAGTGAAGCTGCCGGAGCGCAAGAAGATCGGCAAGTACCAATCGCCCAACTATCCGATCAACTTCATTCCTGAAATGTATTGATGGGGATAGGGCCCTCCTCAAAGGAGTCGCGCGAGCTTTAGGTCTCAAATTCACCATACACCTGAATAAGAAGACCCGCCTGGTTCGCCAGGCGAGTTTTTGTTCTGCGCTGCCTGGGCTGTGCCGGCGTCAGGGGGTATGAAAATGCCTGGGTAACCCGGAGCAAGGTCAGGGCAATCAAGCAGGTGCAATGCTCTGGAATTCATGTATATTTGTGCTAGACAGACGATGCGCGGCAATGCCTGTAACACGGAGCTCAATCAGGGTCTCCCCGCTTTTTTAGGGAGCTTACATTTCGCCGCTGAGACGGTGAAGGAGGATAACGAATGCAACAACTCCGGAAACTTAGGTTTGGGCGGCCCTTCTGGGCCGTATTCGCGATGCTGGCGTTCGTCCTGACGCTCGGCACCACCCCGGTGCTGGCTGCCGGCGAGGCTCCGGCGGCAAGCGCGACAGAACAGAATCCGGAAGCCAAAGCGATTCTGATGAAGATGGCCGAGTTTATCGCCAGGGCGCCTGCTTTCAGCATGACTCTCCGCAGCGGCTACGATGCGATCCAGGCGGACGGCCAGTCCATCGAGTTCGGCGAGCAGCGCCGCATTCTGCTCCAGCGCCCCGATCATGTGCGGGTCGAGACGCAACGCAGTGATGGTGAAGAGGGTTTGGTCCTGTTCGATGGCAAGGAGATCACCTTCTTCAAGGCGGACGACAACGTTTATTCGCGGGTCGAAAAGTCCGGCACGGTGGATGACTTCCTGGTCTACCTGGTCAGGGACCTGCAGGTCGCCTTACCCCTGGCACGGCTGCTTCACACCGGCTTCCCGCAGCAGATGGAGAAGATGGTCACGGCGATCAGCTACGTGGAGGAGGACACCCTCTTCGATGTCGTGACCGACCACCTGGCGATCCGCTCGGCAGATGTCGATATGCAGCTGTGGGTCGCGCAGGGCGATGAGCCGCTGCCACGCAGGATCGTCCTCACCTACAAGAATGCACCGGGCCAGCCGCAGTTTCGGGGCGACTTCACGGCGTGGTCACTCTCGCCGAAGGTTGCTGCGGATAGTTTCACCTTTATCCCGCCGGCTGCTGCCGAGCAGATTCCGCTCCTCGCCCGCGCCCGCCAGAAGGGCTCCCTGCCCGTGCAGAAAGGAGACCAGTAATGTCTCATAAATCTCCAGTATGCGTGCTTTTTATCGGCATAATGTTCCTGTTCTTGACCACCTTCATTGGCATGGCTGAAGCCCGCGGCGGTCGCGGCGGTGGTGGCGGCGGCCGAGGTGGCGGCGGTTTCTCGCGCGGCGGTGCCGCGAGCGGCGGCGGCTTCTCCTCGCGCTCCGCGGCACAGCGCCCAGCCCCGTCAATGAACCGTCAGGCGGGAGCGGCGCAACGGCCTGTACAGGCGGGAGCGGCGCAACGACCTGCACAGGCGGGTGGCACGAGGGAAACAGCTTCCCAGCGCCCGGCCCAGGGCCAGCGCCAGGAAAACGCCGGCGATCGGCAGGGAAATCGCCAGGACAACGCTGGCGACCGGCAGGGGAGCCGGGACGAGAACCGTGAAGACTGGCAGCAGCACCAGAATGAGAACCGCGAGGATTGGCAGGACTTTGCCGAGGATGAGTGGGATGATCACTACCATCATGGTTATAACAACACCGGCGCCGCGTTTGTCACCGGGGTGGCTGTGGGCGCTGCGGTTGCGTCACCGACCTACGTGACGACGCTCCCCTGTGACGGTACGATGGTGGGCATCAACGGCGTCAACTACTACCAGTGCGGAAACACCTGGTACAGCCGCGGCTACCAGGGCGGCACGGTCGTCTACATTGTCAACAGCCCGCCGCCGGGGTTCTGAAAAGAGATCCGGATAGTTGACGGAAAGACCGGCGATAACAGCTTTTGCATCGGGAAGGAACTGAACGCATGTCCAAGATGATCACGATATTCCTTGTTATTGGCCTGTCCCTCTTGGCCGCCTGTACGCCTGCCGTCAGCCAGTCGAGCGAAAAACCTCAGGACCTGCCGCTCATCGACTCCTGGACCGGCGATTACCCGGTCGCCGCCCTCGATCGACTGCCGGCCGGCCAGCAGCAGAACCGTCTTGGCTATATCGGCGATGAGGCCACCTTTGCCGCGGTCTGGAAGGTCTACATGCCGGCCGAGCCGGTGCCGACCGTCGACTTCGTCCAGAACCTGGTGGTTTTCAGCCGCAACGTCCAATACTACAATCGCACCAACATCCTGAAAGTTGTCCTCAATGCTGATGGCGTGGTCGAAGTCCTTGCCATGGAGACCATGTCCGCCATGCCGGTCAAGGAGAAGGCGGCGATGGCCATGGCCGTCATTCCCCGGGCCGGCATCATCAGTATCAAGACGGGTGAGCACACCAGTGTCAAGGTCGATTGACCGGGTCCGCTGATGAGAACGCTGCTGCTGGCCCTCGTTTGTCTGCTATGCGGCTGCGCCGTTCCTGGCTCCGCTCCAGAGGTGTCGGTCGCCCCGATCAGTGCACTTACACCACGCGAAGCGACCTACCTGGTTAACGGCGAGCCATTCACCCTGCGGGCTGGTCGGGCCGAGGTCGAGGTGGTTCCCGGTGCCGCCTCGAAGACCGTGGTCGAGTTCTTCGGAGAGCCGGTCAGTGGCGACCTCGACGGCGACGGTGTGGCGGATGCCGCCCTACTGCTGGTCCAGACCACCGGCGGCAGCGGCACCTTTTATCACGTCGCCGCGGCGCTCAATCGCGACGGGATGTTCTTCGGTACTGATGCAGTTTTCATCGGCGATCGCATCGCGCCCCAACAGCTGGCGATCCGTCACGGCGTGGTGATCGTCGATTATGCCGACCGCCCGCCGGGCGAGGCGATGTCGACGCCGCCGTCGCTGGGGGTGTCGAAATACCTGGTCAGCAGGGAGGACCATCTCGAGGAGGTTGTCCTCGCCGCTGGCGAGCTGATCGTGGCCGGCGAGGTGGTCATCGGCCACGAGGTGCGCAGCTTCACCCCCTGCGGCGCCGGCCAGGGCGCCTGGCTGCTTGGCGATTCCCCAGCCTTGCCGGCGGTTATGGTCACCTACCACCTGGCGATGTCCGACGCCTCCCCCTACACGTCGTTGCTCATGGTGCTCACCGGCCAGCCGGCGGACCCCCCGACCGAGGGCTTTGGTGCCGATTACCCGGCTGGCTTCCGCGTCTCACAACTGATCCACTCCCTTGCCGAAGCCTCTTGCACAGAGCTCAAACGATCCACCAGGTAGTTTTTTCTCGGGGGCGGGGGGCGATCCGGGCAATGAGTTCCGATCGAGCCTCCGGCGATCGACGCGATCACGGATTGATGCCGAAAAAATCTGAGCGCAGACATGGCGGGCGGAGTAAACATTTTGCCCGCCATGTTTCGTTTACAAGGAGAAAAACCATCTTTACCAGTGCAGACGGCATGTCGCCGGACAACCCGTTGCTCAAGACCTTGGCGGAGATACCACTGGCGCCATGGAGTCTGAATTTATAGTCAAGAGCGGCCACTCCAGCCAGCTGAATCCGCTGGCTATTAACGAGATGCGGCGGATTCTGGTAGAAAATCTGGAGAATGTTCCTCCAGATGTCTTGACGGCACCAAATCCTTAATTCACAATCGCAACGACAAAAGGGATGAATAGCTGCAATGAGTGATGCTTACATGACATTGTCTGAAAAAGGAGATGTAAAATCATGATAACCAACAGAACAATGATTCTCTGGTTTCTTCTGGCCTGTGTGCTGGCCACTGCGCTGCCAGCCTATGCCGGAGGCCTCTACCTTTATGAACTCGCTACTCCGGATGTCGGCCTGGCCGCGGCCGGTTATGCCGCCCGCGCCCAGGACGCCAGCACCGCCTTCACCAACCCGGCCGGGATGACCCGTCTGAAGCAGCCCCAGATCCAGTTCGGCGTCCAGCCGATGTACGTGCATGTCAAGTTCAACCCGGACGGCAACACGGGGTTTGCCCCGGCGATGACCGCCATCAAGGGGCCGCTGTCCGGTGACGACGACGATGCCAGCGGCTGGATTCCGTCGGGCGGCCTCTTCATGGTGACGCCGCTGACGCCGGATGTGAGCTTCGGCTTCAGCGTGGCCGGCAACTTCGGACTGGGACTCGATTACGGCGACGACTGGGTCGGGCGCTACTACCTGAAAGAGGTGCTGCTGCAGGGGATCACCCTGGCCCCGGCGTTGGCCTATCGCGCCAATGACCAGGTCTCAATCGGCGCCAGCCTCAACGCCATGTACGGAACCCTGGAGGAAAAGGTCGCGGTCAACAACGCGGCAGTCCTGAATCCCGGCTATCCCGATGGCGAGTTAAAGCTCGATGATAATGTCTGGGGTTTTGGCGGCACCTTCGGTGTGCTGGTCGAGCCGCAGCCGGGGACCCGCTTCGGCGCCACCTACCTGACCAAGACCAAGCTGGACTTCGAATCGAACGCCGAGTTCAAAGGCCTTCGACCAGGTTTAGCTGCGCTTCTGGATTCCAACGGTCTGCTTGATGCCAAGATCAAAGTTCCCCTCGAAGCGCCGCAGGCGGTCATGCTGAGTGCTTTTCACCAGTTGAACGACCGCCTGGCGATTATGGGCAACCTCGGCTGGCAGGACTGGTCGCAGTTCGGCATGGTCGATATCACGGTGGCAGCGGAAGACACCACCTCGCTCACCGTTGACCGCCAATACAAGGACACCTGGCATGTCGCCCTGGGGGCGCAATACCAGTGGTCAGATCCCTTGCTGCTGAGCGGTGGTATTGCCTACGACAGCGAGATGGTCGACGAGAAGGATTTGACACCGGATTTGCCGAGCGGCGCAATGTGGCGCTTCGGTGCCGGCGGGCAGTACGCATGGAGTGAGGCGCTGACCCTGAACTGCGCCTATGAACTGACCTGGATGGGGGACCTGTCGATGGACGTCAACCGCGGCCCGCTGGCCGGACGGGTCTCCGGGGAGTATGAAAACATGGCGATCCACAATATCGTGCTTGGCTTGAACTGGGTTTTTTGAACAGGCAGCGACAATCACATGAGAGCAAACGGGCGCTATTTATTTAACGCCTGTTTGCTCTTGTCATTCAGACTGCTTGTCTTGTTATTAATCCCACCTATAATTCAAGTGACTTACGGCATGTTCAAACTCACTGCCAACGATTGTTACTCACCGGGGAGACCGAAATGGTCAGGACGATAAAACTTGTCTGTGTCATGAGCTTCATTCTGAGTGCCTTGATGGCGGACCCGGTCAGTGCCGTTGAGCAATCGTTGGAGGCGTCTCTGCCCGTGCCCTCTGGGCTTCCCGCTGCCGCTCCGGATTCGGCCGAGGCCCCTCCCGCAAAGGTGACCAACAGCCCGACCGAGCCGGCTGCACCTCCTGACAGCATGGTCACGCTGAACCCTGACAGCAAGCCTGCCGACCTGGTGATCCGCAACCGCAAAATCCTCACCCTGCGTGCCGATGTTGCCGGGTTGATCCCGCAGCTGCGGGTCAGTAATCTGCAACAGCAGTTTGCTAGTGCGGTGACCGGAGAGGAAATCTCTGATCCGACGGTCAAGCCTTTCCCTCCTTACGGCGTAGTCATCCAGATCAACCATGTAAACGTGGCATCCATTGCCTACCTCGATCTCGATCCGCTTGGTAATAAGACCTATGAGCAGGTCGTTGCCGAGGCGCTCAAGGCGTTCTCGCAAATCGTCGCAGAACTCCGCGAAGAACGCAGTGCGGGGTATATGCTCAAGGCTGTCGGCTTCGCGCTGTTGGCAACCTTGGCGCTGGCCTTGGCCATCGGGCTGCTGGTCTTTCTCCGCAAGCTGTTGCAGCGTTTTCTGGTGAGCAAGGTTGAAACCAAATCCGCGCATTTAACCCGGATCACGCGCCTCGATTTCCAACAAGGTTTCTGTGATCGCCCGCCGGGTGATCACCTTTGCGGTCGTGGCCTGTAACATCTTCCTGAGCTTTACCTGGCTGGCCTATGTCCTCAAGCAGTTCCCCTACACCCGCCCCTGGGGGGAGGGGGTCTGGACCTATGTGCTGGGGACCTGCCGCAGCATGGGGCTGGTGGTTGTCGATGCCTTACCGAACCTTTTCAAGATCGCCCTGATCCTACTCTTTGCCCGCGTGATCGCCAGGCTGGCGGCGCTGCTGTTCGAGGCGGCCGAATCCGGCCGGATCACGCTCCCCGGCGTTTTCCCGGAAACGGCGCGGCCGACGCGGCGGATCGTGGTCGCGATCAGCTATGTGTTCGCCCTGGTGGCCTGCTACCCCTATCTGCCGGGGAGCGGCAGTGATGCCTTCAAGGGGATGACCGTGCTGATCGGTTTGATGATTTCCCTGGGCGGGTCGGGGGTGATCAACCAGGCGATGAGCGGCCTGGTGCTGATGTATACGCGTGCGCACCAGGTCGGCGATTATGTGCGCATCGGCGAGACCGAAGGGGTGGTCACCGCCCTCGACATGCTGGCGACCAAGATCCGCACCAGCAAGCGGGAAGAAGTGACGATCCCCAACTCGGTGGTTCTGGGCACGGCGACCAAGAATTTCACCCGGCTGGCGGGGAAGGACGGCGTCATCCTGCACACCTCGGTCACCATCGGCTACTCCGCCCCCTGGCGCAAGGTCCACGAGCTCTTGACCGCGGCGGCCGACCGGACGGCCGGGCTGAAGAAGCAGCCGCCGGCGTTTGTCGTGCAGACCGCCCTGTCGGATTTCTATGTCGAGTACCAGCTCAACGCCCACCTGGAACAACCGGAGACGCGGATGGCCGTCCTGGGCACATTGCACAGCAACATCCAGGACACCTTCAACGAGGCCGGCATCGCCATCGTCTCACCGCATTACGAGGCCGATCCGCCGGATCCGATGCCTTCTGCGGAAAACGCATGAGCGTTAAACGACCGCGCAAAATCATGGGCCGCTGAACGCCTCTGCTCCAGGCATTGTGACGTAACTCGCGGCCCAGTGGCTCATCGCTGGTATGAAAGGCTTGTTGAAGATTCATTGCGTGCAGGGAGTCAGGCGGTGATGAGGCTGTTGCCGGAATACGCCCGCCCGGGCCCTCCCTGCTCTATTTAAATTCGAAGATGTAGAAGAGATCAATCCCGCTTTCAGCCCCCAGGGTTGATTCGACCTCCCACTTCTCGGCGAATTGCCGGCGCAGGCGCAGACCGCCGGTCCCGGTGAACAGTCCCTGGATATCAATATCGGTAATGCCAAGGTCGGAGAGCGTTCCGCCGTAGCCCGGCAGCAGGGAGCCGGCGCCCATCATCAGCATGTCTGCCTCCTGGCTTTCCGCATTAATGGCGCGGCCCATGAGCATGTAGCCGAGGATATCGCGTTCTGGCATGGCCGGTCGCGAATAGAGCGTGACCACGGGCGCTTCCGCAGTGCCGGTCACCTGGACCCCTGCCAGAACCTCACCGACCTCGCGGGCGGCAAAAATCCGCAGTTCCGGGTTGGTGATGACATCGCCCTTGTAGTTCAAGATCCCCTGTCGAATCTTCAAATTGACTCCGTGGGCGCGGAACGACCCTGAGACCAGCTGGATCTCTCCCTGGGCCAGCAGTTCGCCCGTCGGCCCCATGGTCATCACGGCGCCACCTGTGAGACGGGTATCGACTCCGCCGGATTTAAAGGTGACATCGTCACCGAGCTCCACAATAATCTGGATATCAGTCGCGACAGTCAGCTCCTGACGTTTTTCTTCTGTTTTTGCCAGCACGACGTCTTTGTGCGGCTGCACTTCGGGGATTCCCTTACTCTCCCTGATCGCCAGCCTGGGAATCAGCGCAGAACCCTGGACGGACAAGCGGTCCGGGGTGCCGGAGAGCACCAGGTCGGGGTTGCAGGTCATTTGCAGTTCCGGAAAATCAACCACCTGCAGGTCCTTGCCGGTAATTTCGAGGCGGTAGCTGGACAGCTGCCAGCGGTCGAAAATCACTTCACCATGACCGGACAAGTCACCGGTCCCGGAGTGCAGGCTCAACTGGTCGATACGCAGCCGGTCGCCGGCCAGTTCGGCCTGCAGCTGGAAATCTTCCAGCTGCAGGCCTGTTATGGGCAGGTAGGCCGCACCGTCTTTGACGACAATTTTGCCACGCAGGTCGGGCTCTGCCCAGGTCCCCTGTAAGGCGAGATTCACCTGTGTTTCGCCTCGAACATCCTGCATCAGCCAGGGGCCGATGGCGGAAAGGATGCCGATGGCCTGCATCTGGCCATCCACCGTCACCTCCAGCTTTCCGGCGGGATCAAAGGCGGTTGGGATGCGGGCGGGCAGGGGCAGCTGCCAGGTCCCCTTGAAGTCGCCATGTTCGGCGAGGTTCATGGCGAAGGTTCCGGTGAGGCTATCATCGGCCCAGTTCCAGTCGGCCACGGCATTACGTAACGGCAGGCGGACCTTGCCATCTTCTGTGGTCCAGCCGACCTGGCTGTCCTGCAATTGCAGCTGCCCGCTCAAGTCGACTGTCCCTGTGCGCCCCCAGGTGCCCGTGGCACTGGCATTGACGATGCCGGTCACCTCGATGTCCTGGGGCAGTACCGGCTCGAGGGCCGAGAAACTGATCCCTTCGACTTCAAGCTCAATCTCCCCGGATTCAGGCCAGCCCATGGTAGCCGCCTGGGTCGAAGTCAACAACACGGAGGCGTGCCCGCCTCTTGCACCGACAATTTTTGCCACACATTGGAAATGTCCGGCATCCCAATTCAGGTCGGCTTCCAGGCTGCGCGGGCCCAGCTCGCGGTCCCCTTGCATCAGCCGGCCATGGGCTGACAGCTGCCCGGTCATCTGAGACAGGCGCTCACCCGTGAAAGCCAAGGAGAGGTTGCCATCGGCCAACCCTTCAAGTTGACTGTCCTGCAAAAACCTGTTGAGGCGCTCCAGCTTGATCCCCTGCCACTGAAGGTTGGCTGACAGCCCTGCAATCGGCCAGGCCCAGGCCAATGGAGCAGGGGCTGTCGCACTGGCCTGGAGACCTTCTCCGGTGTCGCTTTTGGCCGTTGCGGTGAGTTGCAGTCCGCCCTGGTCCCAGCGGACATCCAGGTCAAGGCCTTCATAGGCCAACTCGAAATATTCCCCTTCGATTCGCCCCCCCGCCGTAAAGTGTGCGTTGAGCGACAAGGGTTGTCCAGCGCGCATAACATACTGCAGATGGCCATCGGCTTGTCCTGCCAGACGGCCGAATGCGGCATAAGGCTGTAGCCAGGCGAGTTCGAACCTGGTCAAGTCCATGGTGACGCTGGCCTGTTCCGGGGACCCCCATTGCTGCACTGCGAGTTCCAGCCGGGCGCCCGTGTCCGCAACGAGCTGCAGATCATCGATGTTGGCAACCCCTTCGTTCCACTCCAGGTGTGCCGGGTGCGGCATCGACCATCGGCCCCATGGCGTATCATCGCCGATCAACTGTTCGATCCGGCCGCTCCACTGCCCGGGCTGGTAAGCGCCGCTGGCCGATGCGTTAAAATGACCGGCAGAGCCGTCCGCGGCAAGTTTGAGTCGATGGGCAGAGAGGGTGCCGGACAGCTCTCCGGCGACCCGTTGCAATGTGAGTGTGCCGCGACTCCAGTCGTCTCCGGTCAGGGTCAACGCAACCTGCTCGACCCCCGCCGCATGCCGGCCTTGAAACGCGACCTTGCGGACCTTGATATCCTGCCATGCCAGGTTCTCGCCGTGGCCATCGAACTCACCGGCCAGGGCCTCGTCCGACCAGCTCAGCCAGCCACGGGCAGCGGCCTGCCCGGCAAGCTCAGCATGGAACGCGGCCAGGTCCGCGACCTCGAGGTCGACGTCGACCCTCTGGGCAGGGACCCCTTTGGCCAGCAGGTGGGCGCCGTCGCCGGTCAGGTCGACATCGAGATCGACCAGGGTCTGCCCGAGCCACTGCGCGGCAACTTGCCCCTGCAGCGAATGCCCGCGGAATTGGCCGTCATGGAGCAAGGTGGCGACCTTGGCTTGCAGCGGCTGGTCATCATAGGGGACGAACAGCTCTCCCGCGACGTCGAAGGTTGCCTTGCCCGTCGTCCCTGCGATCAGGATCGATGGATCAATGTCCCGCGCGGAGAGCTGGCCGTGCATCCGGTAGGAGTCGATCCAGGCCAGGTCGAGATCGCCGGCGAGCGCACCGCCGAGGTAGCGCCCCTGGAGATCGTCGAAGCGGATGCCGCGCCAGGACCCGGTCGCCAGGGCGGACAGCCAGACCCTGTTCCCCGAATCGTCGCTGACCCCGAAGCGGACCGGGCCTTTGTAGCCGTTCCAGTCGCCGTCGAATTCGAGGTGCCCGGGGAACGCGATCGGCACCGCGATGGTGTCGAACAGCTCTGGATCGACACAGGTTGCGGGCAGGAGCACGTCCGCAGTCATGGCCAGGTGTGGCTGCGTCAGTTCCCAGTCGAAATCGCCGTCAAGTTCGACATACGGGGAATGATAGGCAAAGCCATGGGCCACGAGCCGATGATCGGCCAGCCGGTACTGCCCGGCGATCAGGTCGGCGATCACCACTTCGTCGGCTGGAGCGGCTGCGCTCCGGTAGACGAAGCCGGTGATCTGCAGGCGATCGATCGTGACTTCGAGCCATTCGGGGGCCACCGCCAGGGATACGGTCGAAACCCTGTCCCCGGTGTCGACGGTTGGAGCCTCTCCGCTCTCTTCGTCCATCTGCAGGACCAGGCGGTTGATCGCCAGTTCATCGATGGCCAGAATCCCTGACCAAGGGCTGATTCCCTGGAGGACCAGTTTGATGGTGTCGGCCTGGATCTCACCGCCGTCCCAGGCGACGCGAAGTCCTGTAAGGGCCAGGCCGTCGAGCAGTGAGCCCTCGAACTCTGCCGTGGTCATCTCGGTCCCGGACGCCTTGCCGGCCGTGTCCAAGAGCCAGCGCGTTCCGGCCGTGGTCCCCAGGCACCAGAAGCCGAAAGCGGCCAGCGACAGGCCGATGGACACCAACACGGCGAGTCCGATGAGCAGGCCGCGCTTCATATGTCGAACCCTACGCTGAAGTGAATGCGGACAGCGTCGCGGTCGTCGTTGATCCGGGTGGCCAGGTCGAACTTGATCGGCCCGATCTGGGTGTAGCGGCGGAAGCCGATGCCGGCGCCCTGGATGAACTCCATTTTTTCAGAGGCATTGAAGGCGCTGCCGGCATCGTAGAAGAGCGCCAGCCCCCACCGTTCGTTCACGGCGTATTCCAGTTCCAGGCTGCCGACCAGCAGCGAATCGCCGCCGATGACGTCACCGTACTTGTTTTTGGGGCCGCGGGATTTATAGGCGTAGCCGCGCACACTGTTGTCCCCGCCGACGAAGAAGCGCATCGATGAGGGCACATCGCTGAATTTATCTTGCTTGATCGTCGTGGCGGCTTCGATGCGTGGATGCAGGGACAGGTTGCGGGTCAGCGGCAGCATGCAGCTGCCGGCGGCGATCCCCTGGCCGATGGTCAGGTTGGACAACAGAAAATCATAACTGCCGCGCAGTTCGACTCGGAACTGGTAGCCGCTCTTGGGGTTGAGCGGGTCGTCATAGTGCCTCTGGTAATAGCGCACCCCCGGGATAACCAGCTTCGCGATGTTGCTGCCTTCATTTCCCACGTCGCTGTCTTCGTAAAGGTAGCGCAGGAACAGCGAGCCGATCTTGCCCTGCGCCAGCCCGTAAGTTTCCTCCACTTCAGCATAGAACATCTGAGTCTGGTAAGTTTCGAGATCCTCCTGGCGGACGCCGATGGTGCCGATCAGATTATTGTCGACGCTGCCGGGCTGGGGAATGGTATAGGTGGTTTCGAAAGACTGCACTTTCTCGGCCAAGGTGAGATCGAACAAGTGAGCATGCGGGTGCTCGCCGGACTGCATGTTCTTATAGCGCAGCGAGACCCGGGCCCCGGTGTTTGTGCCGTAACCGATCCCGGGGCGCAGGCGCCGCCGTTTGCCCAGGACCAGTTTGACTTTGACGGGAACATGCTGATCAACCGCCTCTTCTATCAGTGGAACCATCATGACATCATCGAAGCGATCAGCCGCGTAAAAATTGAGACGGCTTAAGTGCAGTTCCTGGTGGGAAAAGACGTCTCCCTCCTTGTAAGTGATGAAGCGCTGCAGGAAATCGTTATTGAAGCTTTTGCTCTCATCCTCGAAGGTGGTCTCTCCGAAGTAGAAGCGCGGCCCGGTATCCAGGACCAGCTCGATGTCAGCGGTATCTTCTTCAAGGTCGATGCGGATGACATGCGTGGTAAAAGAGCCTTTCAGGTAGCCGAGGTTGCTGGTCTCGAGGCGCAAATCGACCTTGCCCTGCTCGTAAAGCTGGTGATCGAGGGAAGCCCCCTGCTTCAGGGGGAAATCGCGGACCACACGCTGCAGGCTCTCCTCTTGGCTCCCCTCGCCGGTCAGGCTGATGGTCAAGCTGCGCACTATCGTTTGCGGCCCCGGGTCGATCTTGACCAGGACCCGGTAGGCGAGCTGGTCGGCCCGGTCGATGGTGACCGTGGTTTCGCTCCGGTAGAGACCGAAAGGCTCGAGTGCGTCGGAGGCCATCTTCGGGATCTTGGCGACGAAGCGTTCGAGCCAGTGCTCCTCGATCGCGCCGTTACGAATGAGCCCCGGCGGCAGCGCCAGGGCCGCCTTGACATTCTCCAGGCGGGCGTTCTTCACCCCGCTAATCTCGAGCTGTACCGAAGGCTCTGCCGCGGCCCACGCCGCACCGAGGGTAAGCTGGGTGAATAACCAGAAAAGCGTCAGATATTTAAGATGCTTGAGGATCATCAGATGAAATTTCAGCGGTTGTTGTCCCGACCCGCAACGGCGCAAGCAAGGGGCACATTGTAATGCATCGTTGTCCGGAAAAAAACATTTGCAAATAAACGCAATTATTTTACACTGAAAACCATTTTAGTTAGGGGAAATCTCCCGTTTTTATCAACTTTTTTAAGGAGGAGTCATAATGAAGAGTGCAAAGGTTTGCTGTCTCTGTCTGGCAATGATGCTGCTCACCAGTACTGTTTGGGCAGCCAATGGCTTGGTGGGCCTAGGCGCCGGGGTCGTCCCTGATTACGAGGGCTCGGATGATTACAAGGCTACGCCCCTGCTGATGGTCAAATACACGTATGACAGCGGCCGCTACGTTTATCTGAAAGGGACCAACCTCAAGTTCAACCTGCTTGCCGACCAGGTCTACAGCTTCGGCCCGGTAGTCAACTACCGCTTCGGTCGCGATGATGTCAACAACAACAAGGTCGATGACATGAAAAAGATCGACGACGCCGTGGAGCTTGGGGCCTTCGCTGCGGTCAAGGTCGGCAACCTGACGCTCGAAGCTGAGTATCTTGGCGAGGTCTCTGGCGATGCTGACAGCCATCTAGGGACGGCGACCGCTACCTACAAGTTGCAACCCTCAGACACCTTGACCATCACTCCGGGGGTTTTCACCACCTTTGCCGGCAAAGAGTACCTCTCGACCTACTTTAACGTGACCCCGAGCAATGTCGGCCAGAGCGGTCTGCCGTATTACGATAAAGCTGATAAAAATGCCTTCAAGGATGTCGGCGCCAACGTCACCGTCCACATGATGCCCTGGCAGAACTGGGGGATCATGGGCCTTGCCTCGGTCTCCACGCTGCTCGGCGACGCCAAGGACAGCCCGATCGTCGATAAAGAAGGCAACGCCACCCAGTGGTTTGCCGGGCTGATGGCCACCTATCGCTGGCAGCAGTAGCGATCCGGCAGTTCTCAACTCAGGGGATGAAAGAAGGGGGTCGGCTGTTTCAGCCGGTCCCTTTTGCCTGCAGCTATCCCGCCCGCAAGGACTCGACGGTGGCGCCCTCCCCCCACGATTTCTTATGAGGGGTGGTGAAAGATGGGCCCTGCCAGCGCCCTTGCCGCTGGAACAATCAGCCATCGACATCATTGACCGAAAGCCCCAACCGGTTGCGCCCTCTCCATCTGCCGATTATTAGAACCCTGGTTGCAGAATAAAAAAAACATTATATAATAAAGCAACTTTAGTTCCGGAAATGCAAATTTAACACATATTTAAATTGGAGGTCTCGTGATGAAGAGTTCAAGAGTGTTGCTTGTCTGTCTGGTCCTGTTATTGGCAGCCAGCCCCGTATGGGCCGTCAAGGGGATGGTCGGTTTAGGTGCCGGCGTCGCACCAGACTACGAAGGTTCCGACAATACCACAGCCATCCCGATGTTCATGTTCAGCCACAACTATGACAGCGGGCGCTTCGTTAAACTGATGGGCACCAACCTCAAGGTCAACCTGCTCGCCGACAAGCAGTACAGTCTCGGGCCGGTCGCCAACTACCGCATGAAACGCGACAACGTCGACAACAGCCAGGTCGATGACATGGATAAAGTCGATGCCGCTGTTGAACTCGGCGGCTTCGCCGGCGTTGACGTCAATAACCTGCTGCTTGGTCTGCAAGTGCTGGCCGACGTCTCCGACAAACACAACGGCGTCCTGACCGAACTGTCTGCCGGTTACCGCTGGAAGGCCATGCCGGAACTGGCTCTGACGCCGGGGATCTCTCTGACCTACGCTTCGGACGATTACATGGATACATACTTCAGCGTGAAAAGCAGCAACCGCGGCACCAGCACTCTGCCCGACTACAAAGCCGATGCCGGCTTCAAGGATGTCGGCATCAACCTGGTCGCCAGTTACACCCCTTGGGAGAGCTGGGGACTCATGGGTCTGGTCTCCTATAAGAGACTTCTGAATGATGCCGCGGACAGCCCGATCGTTGATGATGAGGGTGACGAAAACCAGGTGACTGCCGGTTTGATGGTCACCTATCGTTGGGGTAAATAACTAGCAAGAAGCCAACTCCTGCGCGGGCATTCCCACAGAAGATTGATTACATCCCTTCGCTTGAACAGAACCAGGCCGGCTGAACCTTCAGCCGGCCTGGTTCTGTTCCGGTCTTGATGCCCAAGATTTACGAGCGCGCGTCAGCGGCGTTTCCCCGGTAGTTCATGCCCGCTATTTGAGCTCTTCCGGCAGAATCTTGGAGCCCATGTGATAAGAGAGGCTGAGTCCGGCAAGAAACTGGTTTTTGTCGTCAACGATGGGGCTGTCTGCGGCATCACCCACTAGTCTCTTGTACACGATCGTGCCACCGATCCGCCAGCGCGTGGTGATCTCATAGCCGGCGGTCATGCTGATCTTGATGTCTTTGATGCCCGCGTCGGCGTTGTGTCTTTTCAGGCCCGAATCCAATGATTGCTGTGCATCAACCCCGAAAAAGCTGGACATGTAGTTAGCGCTTGCCCAGGTCGCGCCGAGTTCGACAGCAACCGGGAGACTCTCAAACGGCAGGTTCCTGCCGCTGCTCAGTGCCACGAGAGCGCCTTCGTGCCCGGAGCCGATGTCCTGCCGGACATCGGCTTTGAAGCGGTAGGGCTTCTTCCGATAAGTTATGAATCCTCCCGCCTCGATGCTGCCGTCTACGTCGCCCAACCCCTTGAGTCTGTCGTTGTCATCTTCGCTGCGTCCCGAAGCCTGCGAAATGGTGAGACCAGCCTTGAGCTTTTTCTGGCGGACGAGATTGACACCCAGGGTCTTGCCCTTGTAAAAAATCGTATCCCGCCAGGACGCGGCGATGTTCGGGCTATAATCAAAGCTGTAGTTGTTCGAGCCCTCGTAATCAGGGGAAAAGCCGCCGTTCATACCAATGCTGAGCGCCCATTTGCGTGCGCTGTCCTTGGGGGCTTCGTCGCCTGGTGCCACATCGATATTTTCTGCAACCTCTGTCCACAGATCGGCTTCATCCAGGCTCTCACTTGCAGCTGATGCCGCGCCGACGTTGCAGACAATAAAAAAAAGAACGGCTGCGAGTAAGAGACAATTTCTTGGTAAGTTTTTTTTCACGCTAGGCCCCCTGAATCGTTTTTCATGTCTCCGTGCGTTGGTTTTGCCGTGCAATAGCTTAGTCCGCAGAGCTGTTCTTGTTGTGAACCGTTGCGATAACCTCCGTTTGGGTTGGTGCGTCCGCGGGCTGCTGATCAGCAACCATCTGGACCTTCAGCGGGCTTATGCTGTCGAGATGAACATCGCGCTGCGGAAAGGCGATGCTGATCCCGGCATCGCGGAACAGCCGGTCGATACGGTGGCGCAGATCACTGGCGATGACCCTAACATCGTGTTTCTCACGGACTTCAACCCAGTAATACAGACCGAACAGCAGGGCGTCGGCCGCAAAATCTTCGAGCAGAACGACAGGCTTCGGATCCTTGAATACCAGGCCGTGTTCCTCAGCCACTTGTTCCAGGATGCGGAAAACGTCGCGGGTTGGCGAACCGTAAGCAACTCCGACCTTGATGTCGTAGCGGACTAGGTTATCGGAAAGTGTCCGATTGACAACGGTTTTTTCCAGCAGTTGACTGTTCGGGACCAACAGGTCGACGCCGTCGAAGCGGCGGATGGTCGAACAACGCCCGCCGATGGTCGTGACCCGCCCAATCACGCCTTCGGCCTCCACGACATCACCGACCTTGATCGGCTTTTCAATCAAGAGAATCAGGCTGCTCATGAAATTGTTGATCAGGTTCTGGCCGCCGAAGCCAACGCCGATGGCCAGTGCGCCGCCGAGGAAGGCAAAGGCGGTGAACGGAATCTGCACCAGACCGAGGGCTGCCACGATGACGATGAAAATGGCAAGGTACTGGCCAATTTTTTCAAAGAGCTGGATAAGGCTTCGTTCGGCCTTCAGCCGTTGCTGTGCAATGTGGCTCAGCAGCTTCGACACCCTGCCAACCAGCCAGATGCCGACGGTCAGTAGCAGCAGGCCATAAATGACTTTTTTCAGGGTGACCGGCCGGCTGCCGCTGATGACTTTGCCGTCGGCGATGATGGTATCGTCGACGGAGAAGATCTCGTAGTTCCAGATCGAGGAGATAGTGCGTAGGGTTGTGGCGAGCCGGATCTGCAAACGCTCGAGAAAGGAGCGTGCCTTCATCTCGGCAGAAGTCTCGGCCTTGAGACGCTCGGTCAGGAAATTGATGGTCTCGATACTGGCAATCAGTTGTTCCAGGTCGTTCAAACGCTCCTGGTAAGCATCCCGCTTGGCCTCTTCGGTCGGTTTCCCCGGTTGCTGTTCCGGCCAGCTTTTCAGTGTTTCGTTCTGCCCCTGGATTCTGGTGCGGGTTAGCAGAACCTTGGAGGTGTAGTAGTCGTTGAACTCGCTGATGCGCTCCTGCCATTCATCAAGATTCTCTATGACTTCTGTCAGGTTCAGGTTCTTCTCGAGACCGTTGTAGACCCGAAAGCGTTCCTGCCAGAGAATGGTTTCCAGGGTGTTCGCGGCCAGCAGCAGCTTGAGCGTTTCGACCCGCTGCGCGGTCGTTTCCGCCTCGACCTGGCGCAATTCGAAGAGTTGTCTGGCGCGCGCTTGGTCTCTCCCTTCGCCGGCTAGTTCTTGTTCGAGACGGGCACGGGTATCCGTCACCTGTTCCTGGGCCTGGTTGTTCTGGCGCTCTGACTCCGCGAGTTGTTCCTGTAGCAGTGCGCGGCTTTTGGCAATGGCACTGAGTCGGGCATCGAGGTCGGTACGGGAGAACTCGGATTTGCCGATGGTGCGCTGCTGTTTTTCGGTGAGGAAGTCGATCTCACGCTCGAGGTAGGAGACTTGCAGCTTGTTGAGCTCTACCCTGGCGAGGGTTGCCTGCAGGCGTGCTTCGGCCACTTCCTTCTCTTCATCGGCCGACTCCATCAGCCAGCGCAAGCGGGCCTCGTCCGTCTGCTGGGCCTTCTCAAAGGCTTCGGCGGCCTTGCGGATTTTTGGGCCGGTCTGCTCCAAGGCTTTGCGGTAGCCTGGAATCTGGTCTTCTTCCAGGGTGGTGCGCGCCTGCTCGGTTTGCAACTCCAGATACCTGGAGCGTATTTCCGAGGCCAGTTGGTCGCTGAGGCTCAGGGGATAAGGTTCTTCGAAGCCGAAGCCCGACCAGCTTTGTATTTTACTTTCCAGGTCGCGCTCGGCCTGTTTCGCCTTCTGGATGTTCACCAGGGAGTTCAGCCAGGATTCCAGTGACGAGATGGTCGAGAAAAGTTGAATCTGACGCGTCGAGAGTTCGTCGAAGCTGGCATAGGAAGGCGGGCTCTTGCCGGCCAGGGCGATACGAACTTCCTGATGGCGGACCCGCGCATCCTTGATCTTTTCTCGGATGGTTCCCAGCAGCTGTTCGTCACTGCTGCCAGGAGGGGGAACGGCTTGCGAAGCGATCAGGTTGGCGGCGGACGGCCCCAGAAGGTTGCCAGGTAATTCTGCCTTTGCCGGGCAGTCCGGTGCCACCAGGGCCGCCAGGAGACAGACGATCAAAACTCTGCCCCAGACAGGAGCACGGCTTCCAAAGGCGGAGCTTACAACGCGCGCGTTTTCGAGCATTCAGTTTATCCCTTTAGGGAGGTCATACTTGTCAGTGCAAGATTAACGGCCATGCTCACCGTCGGTCATATCGTGACCCCGGCGATGAGACCCTTTTATGCACACGCCAGGCGACTCATTCCTGCGCGCCTTTTTCCTGCTGATGCAGCAGGTGCATACCGACCAGACGTGCCACCAGGATGGTCAGGTAAACCTGTCCCAGCACCCCTTCCATGGTGGCAAAGGTCCGAGCTACAGTGCTGACGGGCACAATGTCGCCATAGCCGATCGTGGTCATGGTCACCAGGCTGAAGTAGTAGAACGGATAGAACTCGTGGGAGACCCAGAGATGTGTGCGCGCTTGCCCAATGGTAAACGAGAATGAACTTGGGACCAGGAATTCGATCAGCATGAAGCAATGGCCAAAGACCACTGCGATCAGCAGATAGACGCAGACGGCGCCGGCCAGGGTGTCACTACTTACACTGTGGGCACGAAAAAGATTGATCAAAATGGCCCAGGAAATCAGGACCATGAAGAGGGTCCGCCCGGCGATGCTGAGAAAGAACAGCTCTTCATGTCCCAGCAGGATTCCTGCTGCGTAGAGGGTCAGGCTGACCAGCAGCAGCAGAGCTTCGAAGCGGAGCAGACTTTTCTTGGTCTCGATCGCGCGCAACCCGGCGAACAGGATTGCGATAAAGATGGCCTCGAGGAAATATTTCCCTGCTAGGGTGTCAACCGCCGGTTGAAGAAGTATCAGGACGAGCAGGGCAATCAATAGACTGCCATATCTCCCGAAAACGAAGAGTTTGAGGGCCGACTGATTGAGTTTCATGAGAGTTCCATGGCTTCCTTTGCTTCCAGCACCGATTATACCTGCGCGGTGAAGCTGGTCCTGGCTCTGTTGTCGAGATTGTCTGCTGCATGGACCACGCCCAGGCACCGCTCCTCGACCTGGCCGTCGCAAGGTGCGGCGGCGGCCAATGCGCTGCGGAAGGCCTCGTCAACGACATGAATGTTTTAATAATTATTACAATGAGTTATATATTACTATAAGCATTGGAATGCTCAAGGTTGAAAAAACTCCTTTGACAAAAAAATGCCGTATTGAAGGTGTTTCTTCAACACGCTTGGATTCTTTGCGCTAAAATGGCTTTTAATCTAGCTGTTTGCCACGTGAAGGAGTCGTCATGCCCTGGACCGCCACGCAAAGCTCACGTCTGCACCGCCTTTTTCTCGAAGGCTTCTCGGCCATGGATGTTGCCGAGCCGCTGGTCTCTTTCGACGACCATGCCAAGGCCGTTGACGTGCAAAGGTTCATGCTTGACAACAACTACGACATCGTTGGAGTGCGCCGTGGCGGCCTGGTCGAGGGTTATGTGTGCAGTGAGGACTTGATCTCCGGGACCTGCGGCGACCACATAAGACCTTTTCTCCCTGCTGACGACCTGATCCCTGACTCTGCCAATCTGATCGACGTGGTTCAGTCGCTGGCCATCAACCAGCGCTGTTTCCTGACCATACTTGACCGGGTCGGTGCCATCGTCACCCTGTCCGATCTGGAAAAGCCGCCGATGCGCATGTTCCTGTTCGGCATGATTACCATCATCGAAATGACCATGACGGAGATCCTGCGGCAGCGCTATCCCGACAACTTGTGGCAGGAACTGCTTTCTGACCAGCGGGTCGCCCTGGCCAAAAAGCTCCACGATGAGCGGACCCGGCGCGGTCAGCAGGTCGAACTTATCGACTGCCTGCAGTTTGGCGACAAGGGCTGGATCCTCACCTATGACGACGAGCTTCGGCAGTCCCTGGGGCACAAGTCCCGCAATGAGACCCGCACGGCGGTCAAGGAACTCGAGACCCTGCGCAACAACCTGGCACACACCCAGGAGATCATCCCGAGCGGCTGGCAACGAATTGTCATCGCCTGCAGCCGCTGGGAGAACAGCCTGAAAAATAACATGGCGCATTTTTCTCCCGAGCAAGAGAAACGTCAGACATGACTTCACTAGTGGTCATCGAAAACGAACTGTGTCGTCGCGCAACGGGCTGGTGGGAGCGACTTTGCGAATTTATTCCGGAACTGGTTCCGCTGGCGGGCACCATGCAACCTCCTGAGTTTCATGCCGAAGGCGATGTTGACATCCACACCCGCCTGGCGATCGAAGCCTGTCCGCAGGGATGTAACCCCGACCTGCTCTGGGTGGCCCTGCTGCACGACATCGGCAAGCCGGCCACCACGGCGCGCGGCGAGGATGGTCGGATTACCGCCTATGGCCATGCCAAGCTTGGCGCCGCCATGGCCGGCGAAATCCTCGGCCGCCTCGGCATGCCGGCAGAGCGTCGCGAGCGGATTCTCTGGGTGATCCGCAACCACACTTTTCATCACTCCTGGCAATTGCAAAAGGCCGAAGAACTGAGCAAAAAACAACGACGTTATCTGCTTGACCCGAACTTCCCGCTGCTGCTCGAATTCCTGAGAATCGATTCTCTGGCCTCGCAGGGAAACCCGGACGAACTCGCTACGTACAAATTTTACAAAGCTCTCTGGGAATCCATTGCATAACGTCGATGCCGTTGTCATGGTTGGGCGGTCATCTTCTCTTGTGTCACCCATAGGCCCATGGCCTTTGACGCCAAGTGGCTGTTCGTGTTATCAGTTTTGCCGAAAACCACGTTGTTCTGTGATGTCGTTGTGGAGGGACTATGCGCATCTTTTGCCTGCTCGCCATTCTATGCCTTCCGTTGTTCCCCCTTCAAGGCATTGCCGGCGCAATAAGTGATATGCAAATAGGTCTGCGTGGCGGGACCGAAAACAGCAAGAGCAACCTAGACGAGAACTATCACGTAGCGGAAGTCTACTTGCTCAAGGCAATGCCCTGGTCCTTGCCGCTTACTGAGCAGGCCGCTTTGTCCAGCCGTTTCGACTTTGGCGCTACCTACCTCGCCGGCGCAGGTGAGAAGAGTGGCATGCTGGCTGCCGGCGCTGACCTGGTCTTAGGCCTGTGGGATGGGGGGGTGGAATTCGAGATCGGCTTCCGCCCAACCTGGCTCTTCGATCACACCTTTGGCGATGACAACTTCGGCGGGGGGGTGCAGTTCACCAGCCATGCCGGGCTGGCCATCAACTGGCAAAGCCTGGTACTCAACTACCGCTTACAGCATACTTCCAATGCGGGAATTTACGAAAACAACCCCGGTCTAAACCTGCACATGGTCGGCCTGGGCTACCGTTTCTAACAAAGGGGAGATGTCGAGACCGGAAGGGCCCTTCAATTGAAGGGCCCTTCCGGTTTTGCATGGTATGGGATGCGGCCTATTTCGCCAGGGGCACAATCTCTCCGGCAATTTCTTTGCTTAGTGCCGCGAGCAGCTGACTCTCCGCTCTGACCAGAGCAGCAAAGCTTGCCTCGCTCAAAGCTTGTCGATAATCGCTTTTGCCGCTGGCCAGCAGCTCCTTGCCGGTGGCATCCGAGATCGCCCAGCGAGCAGTGAGCACGGCCTCGCCATCAAGCGCGCCGTCCAGGCGGATCACATCGACGGCGATCCGGTAGGTCGGCTTGTAATGAGGCATAAAGGGGAAAAAGTCGATCTTTTCCGTGCTGAGCAATTGCCCGAGGTTTTCCCCCAGGACGGTCGTCAAGTCGTTTTCCAAAACGCCGACCCAGCGATTGAACTCGTCGAATTTAAACTGGTTGCCATACTGGCGCGTGGCGATCTGCGCACGTTTCAGCTGGTCCGGAACCGTTATGGGGCCGACCCCCAATACGACCTCGGGGAGGGCGGCGAGGGCCTGCGGTTCATCCAGCTGTGCCATGGTCAGAAAACTGAAATAAGTAACATGAGGGGCACTGCGGCTGAGACAGCCTGCCAGCAAAAGCAGGCAAGCCATCAGGAGCCCGGCGGTTCTGACGAGATAACGTGTGCGGGTGATCATTGCTTGTCTCCCTCCTTGCCGAGGATCAGGGCCTGTGGATTACGCTCCAGGTACTCCAGCAGGGAGCGGATGGAACGAATCGCCATGGACAGTTCATTGGTGACCGTACGGGCGTTGTAGTTCAACGCTGAGTCCGGCCCCAGGGTCGACTCGATACCCTGCAAGACCTCCTGCAGATTTTCGATGGCGGCATTGACTTTCGGAATCGTCTCCTGGTTGACCTGGCCCGACATGGACTTGATCTCACCAAGCGTCGCACTCAGCTCTTTGACTGCAACCTGAAGCTCCTCGCCGATCTTGCCAAAGGGCACCTGCTCAACTTTGCTGAGGATATTGTCGACCCGATCGACAATGCGTTCCAGCGGCGTCGGGATCGTCGGGAAGACCGGGTAGCCGTTCTGCTCCTTTAATGTGGCTTTTGGTGCCTCCGGATAGAAGTCGAGATCGATATAGAGCTGTCCGGTCAGCAGGCTGCCGGTTTTCAGTTGCGCCCGTAACCCTTTTTCGATCAACTGCTGGTAGCGGTCGATCTGCAGAGTCTTGTTTGCCTCACCTTCTTGGATCTCTTGCTCCTTGGCCTGCCCCACGACGATGTCGCCTTCCTCGGTAATGAGCGATTTCATCCGTTCAGGTTCCATCACGATCTGAACCGGGATAAGGAAATCAAGGTGTTTTAAGTCATATTGCAGCTCGACACTGACCACTTCACCGACCTTGATCCCCTTGATTTCGACCGGCGCGCCCGGCGACAGACCGCGAACGCTCTGGTCGAAGTACATCAGGAAAGAGCGCTTGACCGTGTAAACATCCTCATTGCTGGCCTCCTGGTTCGGGTAGAGCTGGAATTTTTGATTTTCTTCCGCCGGTTCTCCCGGCTGGTCGTACTGGCGCAGCCCGAAGGCCATGCCCCCCGTCATGACTGAGACCAAAGATTGTGTATCCAGCTTGATGCCGGTCGCATCCATGGTGAAATCGACCCCGCTGGCGTTCCAGAAACGGGTATTCTTGAGCACCTTCTCGTGAAAAGGCGCATCGACGAAGACCTTGATGAGCACCTGCTCCGCCTGTTCGTCAAAGTCGTAATCGACCACCTTGCCGACCTTGATGCCACGATAGTAGATCGGCGAACCGAGATCGAGTGAGCCAAGGGTTGCTGACTCCAGGATAAAATGTCGGCCCGCTTGCCCCGCAGTCATAATTGGCGGCTTTTCCAGACCCTTGAAATGTTTTTGCGATTTGCCTTGCCGGGAAGGATTGATGCCGATGTAAGCCCCGGAGAACAGCGTCCCCAAGCCCGAGACTTCTCCCGCGGCCACGCGTGCGCGCACCACCCAGAACTGGGTACCCTCGGTCATGAACTCCTCTGCCTCTCTGTCCATGTTGACGGTGACGACGACTCCGGAAAGGTCTTCACTCAAGGCGATCCCGGAGACCTTGCCGATCTCGACATCCTTGTACATGATCCTGGTCTTGTCCGCTTCTAGGCCTTCGGCGGTAACGAAGCTGATGGTAATGGTCGGGCCCTTTTCCGTCATCGCCTTGTAGGCCAGCCCGCCGCCGATCAACAGGGCGATTATGGGCACGACCCAGACGATCGAGAAGGTGCGCTTGGTCTGCACGGCCGCTTGCGGAGCCTGTGCGACATGGGTCATCTCCGGTTTTTCTTCACTCATGATTCCTCCTCCACAACATCCCAGATCAGGCGTGGGTCGAAACTTTCCGCAGCCAGCATGGTCACCACGACGACTGCAGCAAAATAGATGACGGCCGGACCGGCGTCAATGTTAGCCAAGATACCGAGTTTGACCAGGGCGATCAGAATGGTCACAACGTAGACGTCGAGCATCGACCATCGGCCGATCGCTTCCGTGAGCTGATAGAGCCGGGTGCGATCCTTGGGCCGTTTGATCGATTTGAATTGGATGGACAGCAGCAGGTAGATCAGGATCATGAACTTCATAAACGGCACGAAGATGCTCGCGGTAAAAATCACCAGGGCGATCTCCCAGGAACCGCTGTGGATGAAGTAGATCACACCGCTCATGATGGTGTCTGCCTGGGTTGCGCCCAACGCCGAGGTCACCGTCATTGGCAGGACATTGGCTGGAATGTAGAAGATCATGGCCGCCAGCACCAGGGCCCAGGTGCGGGCGAGGCTGTTCGGACGGCGCTGATGCAGTGCGGCGCCGCAGCGCGGGCAATGTGCCGCCTGGCCGCGCGAGGGCTCCTGCCAACGGCTGAGCAGGTGACAGTCGTGGCAGCTGACCAGCCCCAGGCTTTTTGCCGAAGTATAGTTTGCGTTCACGGCGCTTTCTCCAGGCGTTCCCAGACCATGTGGGTATCGACCGCCGAAATTGCAAAGGTCAACGCGAAAATCAGCAGCCCGAAGGCAAACACGGCCAGGCCAGGGACAATGGTCGCCATCTTGCCGAGTTTGACGATGGCGACCAGGATGCCCAGCATGTATATTTCCATCATGCTCCAGGGTTTGACATGCTGGAACAGGCGAAACACGGGGATGGCAAATGGGAGTCGGATATTCAGCTTCAGAGGGATGAAGATATAGAGCAGGGCGAGCATCTGCAGCAGGGGGACCAAGACGCAGGTCAGCAACACAAGGGCCGTCAGCGGGATAATCCCCTGCTCGTACAGCTGATGAATACCGCTCAGCAGACCGGTCTCTCGGATAATCGCGCCACTCTTCATGGCCAGGAATGGAAAAGTGACGGCCACGACGTAGAGCACCAGTCCGGCAATGGTCCAGGCCAGGGTGCGGTTGATGCTGTCTGGTTGGGCGCGGAACAGCACCGATCCGCAACGCACGCAGCGCGCCGCAGCCCGTGTCGGCATTGGCGGGATATTATGGATCAGGTCACATTCGTGGCAAGCTATCTGGTGCATTATTTCCGATCGTTCAGCCAGACAAAATTGAGCTATATCCTGAAAAGATAAGTTACATAAAACCTGGTTATCGCAAAAGCACCAAGGAGACAGAAAGATGTAAAAAGTTATCGCTGTTTACAAAAAGCGTGACTTTCCCTGCGTCTTTACTTTTCCCTCCCTCTGTGTCTTGTCGTTATGATGTTTTATCGCCTTGTTGAGCAATGTTGACATCTTAACAGCTAATCTTTATTTGGAAAACAGGGCCAGAAAAATGGGTGATTAAAAATTCATTCAATAATAGCTCTCAATCATCTTTGACCAGCAATTGGCAATTGTAGCCATAACTCCTCAGCAGGTTGCATGCGCCGATCGATTCGAGCACGGCCTTGTGGGCGATCTTTGCATTGTACCCTTTGAACATGACCTCATTCCATTTGGGGTGGCCATGTTTTTTCAGCCGCTCTTCGTTGATCAGGATAGTGAAGTGCACAGTGCCGACCAGGTCATTGGCCAAACCATCCTGCTCTTGGATCATGGTGGCCAGAACGGAGCGTACCCCGTAGGTCTCCACCGGTCGGTCGAGCCAGGCATAATCGTCCGGGGTGATGGTCGTGTACAGGTAGATTTCGGCCGCTTTCTTGGTCCGCGGCAGGGCAACCAGGTCGAGACCGGTCTGTTCGGTCAGCAGCTTGTAAGGTTTGCCGGCCGTAATGATCACCAAGTCGAGTTTGCCGGTCTTGAGGTCGATCAGTGACTGCTCGTAACTTTCATTGACATAGGTGAATTGTTTGCCATAAAAGTCGGCGATGACATCGGCGGTGATGCATGATCCGCTGCTCGCGGGACCGCAGCTGACAATGAAGGTCTCCTCACCGGCAAAATCGAGTTGTCTCTCCTTCGCCTTGATGACATGGATTTCGTCGTGGTAAAGCGGCATGACCACCTTGATCTCGTCCTGGATCTCCTGGGCGGTGTTCTGGTAGAAGTTGCGCGCCGCCTTCATGTAGGCATCCAGCTGGAAAATGGCGAACTCGGTGTCATTGTTGAACAGGGCGACGATGTTGGCCCAGGATCCGTCCGAGGGGAGGACCTGGAGGTTGATCCCGACCTTGTCGGTCTGTTTTGCGATCTCCTGGCCGATCTGGTAATAGGTCCCCTGTTCGTCACCGGTCATCAGGCGCAGGTCGATCGCCAGGACCGGAGCGATCGAAAGCCAGGTCAACAGGCCCAGCCATAGCAGCAATTTCATTAATCTTCTCCCGTTCGGCGCAAGCCGATCATCGACAAAAGCAAGACCCCGGCCCGCCGGGTTCATGCTGCACGGCTGCAAGCAAACGCTCAGCTTATTTCAACCCGACATCCTTGACCGCACGCTTGCCGCTCTCCGAGACGTCTTTCTGGTGTGCTTCCCGGCAGGCAAGAGTTGATTTGCACATTAACACAAATTCTTCAAATATCATCGGAACATTCATTGACTTCATAGGTCAATACCGCCACGGCACGCTCCGGTTGTGCGGCGGCATTGTAGAGTGCATATCGCTTTGCTAACTATTCGACCCTGGGCTGTCGCTCGCTGGGCCCTGTGCCCCTGGGACCGGTTGACGCGCGGGCGGCGTCAGCTTGAGGATCAGGTAACCGCCGATCCCGGCGATCAGGGATCCGGTGAGGATGCCAATCCGGTGCGTCAACAGGTAAGCCTCTGCATCGCCACCGAGATGCTCGAAGGCCAGGCCGCCGATGAACAGGCTCATGGTGAAGCCGATTCCGCACAGGGCTGCGACCCCGAACAGGTGGCGGGATGTGGCCCTGGCGGGCAGCTGCGCGATGCCCAGCTTGATGGCCAGGGTCGAGAAACCGTAAACACCGACCAGTTTGCCGATAACCAGACCCAACATGATGCCGAGCGGGACCGGGTGAAAAAGATCGCCGATGCCCATGCCGGCCAGCGGGATGCCGGCGTTTGCGAAGGCGAACACCGGCAGGATGAGGTAATTCACCCACGGGTGCAATTCATGCTCGAAATATTCCAGCGGCGAGTAGCCGGGTCTCTTCTTGCTGTGCAGCGGGATAGCGAAGGCCAGCGCAACACCGGCCAGCGTGGCATGCACGCCGGACTTGAGCACGAATACCCAGAGAAAAGCACCTATCCAGAGGTAGGGGGCTAAGTTCTCGACTTTCATGCGATTCAAGATAAACAGCACGAGCAGGCAGAGGTGGGCCATGACCAACATGCTGATGGAGAGGTCGCCGGAGTAGAACAGGGCGATGATGACGATCGCGCCGAGGTCGTCCATGATTGCCAGGGCGAGCAGGAAGATCTTCAGCGAGGGGGGCACCCGGTCGCCAAGCAGGGCGAGGACGCCAAGGGCAAAGGCGATATCGGTGGCCGCAGGAATCGCCCAGCCATTCAGGGCGGCAATATCTCCAGCGTTGATCAGAACGTAGATCAGGGCGGGAACGACCATGCCGCCGAGTGCCGCGACACCCGGGAGGATGATCTGCGCCCGGCTGGACAGCTGGCCAACCAGTACCTCGCGTTTGACCTCCAGGCCGATCAGGAAGAAGAAGACCGCCATCAGGCCGTCATTGACCCAGAGAAGCAGGGGCTTGGCGATGTGGAGATCGCGTCCGAGGCGCACCTCGAAGGGGGTCTCCAGGAAATAATCATAGAGGTTGTGCAACGGTGAGTTGGCAAACAGCATCGCCAGCACAGTGGCAATCATCAGCAGGATGCCGACCGAGGACTCCTTCTTCAGGAACTCCTTCAAAAAAGGGGGCATTGATATCTCCAATGGGGGAAAATAGCGTCTCTCTTGTCCGCGTTTGACCGACCCTGTGTGCTGACTCCCGGAAAGGCTCAAGTATCTATCCGGAATATCAGAAACTTTACCATTAGGGGCCAGAACTGGCAACTGCTCAGGCAAACTCAGATCTGCGGCAAAGTTAATGCCCGCAAGTCTGCTGCAAGCGGCTTTTAAGGTTTACAATCAGGGCGTTTGCGCTACTATTGCTTAAAATTGCATGTGGGCAATTGCCCCTCGCGAAACATTCGTTAGCACATGTAATAACATTATTGATTACGCAATCTTTCAGGAAAGGAACGTTACACGATGAAATTTCGCACCCTCTGGACAGGACTGATTCTCCTGGTGCTTCTGGTCACCGGCTGTTCCAGCACAATTGTCACCGGCTCCTGGAAAGACCCTAACTATAGCGGCCAGGTCAAGAAAGTCTATATTATTGGCATTGCCAAACAGGAGACAACCAGGCGCATCTTCGAGGACGAGTTCCGCAAACAGTTGGCCCCCTTTGGGGTTACCGGCATCGCCAGCTACAGTGACCTGCCAGCAAGCGAAGAGGTCAACAAGGAGAAGATCGAGGCTAAGGTCAGGGCAAACGGTGCCGATTCGGTTCTCTTGGCCCGCGCCATCGGCAAGCGTACCGAGGAGGTTGTCAATCCCGGCCGGATCTCGAGTTATGACTACGGCCCGCGCGGCTATTACCCTGATCCTTACTACCGCAACTATGGTAGCTATTACGCGCGCAGCCGGGACATTGTCTACCAGCCGGCAACCGTGAGCCAGTTCGAGGTTGTGACCGTCGAGGCCAACCTTTACAATGCCGCCAACGCTGAATTGATCTGGTCGGCACAACTGGAGACCGTGGTCGAGGAGAACCTGGAAAAGCTGATTGCGGATTTTATTGAAACCGTCACCAAGGATCTGAAAGCGAAGGGGCTTATCTAGATCTTTTCATGATCGTCCTGTTGCGGTTGCAGGTTGGCCCAGGCCACCGGCAAAATGTTGCCGGAGGTTGCGGACGCATAGATAAGTTCCACATTCTCGGGGGATTCCATCCCCAGCGCAGTTCAGCTTTTGCGTTGGGGGTGAAATCCCCTGATAAATTTTGCATAAATGCTTTGTCAAATCGACACGCGAAGATTAACATGTGGCAAAATTACGACCGATGGGCCGGTTGCCGACGTTTTCTCCCGTAATATCAACGTTTCATAACCTGAAGAATTAACATAAATCGATGCAGCAATTTTCTTTTCTGTCGAACAGATTTTTTGAGCGCTTGCGCCAGACCCTGGGGGTGCTGCAGAGCTCTTTCCGGATCAGCGAAAACACCTTCCTGATTATCCTTGCAGTTGTCATCGGCCTGCTAGGTGGGTTGGGCAACTACGCTTTCCGCAAGACCATTGCCTTTATCCGTTGGGCCATATTTGAGCAGAGCCAGCAACTGTTTGGCTATTCCCTTGAAGAATGGAGCCTGACGCGGCTGGCCGTGGTGCTCTGCCCGGTGATTGGCGGCCTGCTGATCATCCCCCTCTGGCACTGGTTTGGCAAGGACCTCAAGGGCGGTTTCTCTGGCTTCCTCGAGCGGGTCAACCTGCGTGGAGCCAAACTTCACCTGCGGCCGATCTTTACCCGCGGCCTTGGGGCGGCGATCACCATCGGCAGTGGCGGTTCAGCTGGACAGGAAGGTCCGATCGCCATGATCGGCGGAGCGATCGGGTCCCAGTTCGGACAGATGTTCAAGATGAGTGGCGACCGTCTAAAAGTGCTGGTCGCGTGCGGCGCCGCGGCCGGCGTAGCGGCAACCTTCAACGCCCCGATTGCCGGGGTGTTCTTCGCACAGGAAATCGTACTGCTCTCGGCGTTCGAACTGTCGAGCTTCACTTCCATCGTCATCTCCAGCGGTATGGCCACTGTCGTTTCACGGGCTTTGCTCGGCAACCACTCGGAGATTACTGCACCGCTTTACGTGGTACAAAATTACTGGGAACTGATCCTGTACGTTCTCCTCGGTCTGCTGATCGGCGCCTTCGCCGCCCTGTTCATTGAAATCCATTTTCGTATTAAGGATCATTTCTCCGGGTTGCCGCTGCCCAAGCTGGCCAAGCCGGTTCTCGGCGGCCTTTTGGTTGGTATGATCGGCTTTGTCTGTCCCCAGGTTTTCGGCAACGGTTACGAGTTCATCGAAAAAGTGCTGATGGGTGACCAGCTCCTGCACCAGCCGGCCTGGTACCTGCTCGGTATTCTGATCATCGCCAAGGCGGTCGCAACGTCCATTACCCTCGGCTCCGGCCTGCCCGGCGGACTGTTCGCCCCGTGCCTTTATCTTGGCGCGGTCACCGGTGGTTTCTTCGGCAAGGTCGCATCCATGCTGTTGCCGCAGGTCAACATCGCGCCCGGAGCCTATGCCCTGGTCGGCATGGGCGCCTTCCTCTCTGCTGCGACACATTCGCCGATGACGGCAATCTTCCTTCTCTTCGAGATTACCGACAGCTACGAGGTTATCGTACCGATCATGCTGACCTGTGTCATCGGTACTGCGGTGGCGCGTCATTTCAAGAAAGACAGCCTCGAAACCGTTGAACTGTCGCGTGCCGGCATCGATCTCGAAGCCGGCAAGGAGCGCAACATCATGAAGTCGCTCAAGGTCGGCGACGTCATGGAGCGCGACGTTGAGACCGTTCCGGAAAATATGCCGCTCGGCCAGTTTGCCCGCTTCATTGAGCAGACCCATCACACCAACTTCCCCCTGGTCAACAGCCGTGGAGAACTGTCCGGCATCATCTCGGTGCAGGACTTCATGGGGGTGGTCTTCGAACGCGACCTGATGGACCTGGTCGTGGTCAAGGAGCTGGCGACTACCGATGTGATCACAGCCCACGCCGACGAGGACCTGGATATGACCATGCGCAAGATCGGCTATCGCAATATCGAGCAGCTGCCGGTGGTCGACCGCGCCACCCATCGCCAGCTGGTCGGCATCATCTCCCGCCGCGATATCGTGGCCGCCTACAACCGGGCCCTGATGACCCGGAGCCTCGAGGAACATTGATTTGACGGACCTGCTTGACCAACTCAACCCGATGCAGCAGCTGGCTGTACAGCACGATTCCGGGCCGCTTTTGCTGTTGGCCGGGGCGGGCTCAGGGAAAACCCGGGCGCTGACCCACCGGATAGCCTGGCTGGTCCAGAAGTACAAGGTAGACCCCTGGCAGATCCTGGCTGTAACCTTTACCAACAAGGCCGCCGGGGAGATGAAGGCGCGCCTTGAAGAGTTGCTTGGCGATGTTCAGGGACTGTGGGTCAGCACCTTCCATGCCGCCTGTGTGCGGATCCTGCGCCAGGAGATCGAGGCCCTCGGCTTCCAACGCAACTTCACCATTTACGACGACCAGGACCAGGAGCGCCTGCTCAAGACCATCCTGCAGGAGCTCGGCATCGATGAGAAGACCCTGAAGCCGCGTGCGGTGGCCGCCGCGATCGACCGGGCCAAGAATCGTGGCCTGTGGCCCGACCAGCTTGACGACGGCGATTACCAGACGGCCCAGATCACGCGCATCTACGCACTTTACCAGGAGCGCCTGCAACAGGCCAACGCCCTCGACTTCGGCGACCTCCTGATGCAGACCGTGCGGCTCCTCGAGGAGCACCCGGCCGTTCTGGAAAAGTACCGCCAGCGTTTTCATTATCTGCTCGTCGATGAATTCCAGGACACCAACCAGGTCCAGTACCGGCTGGTCCACCTGCTGGCCTCCGGACATGGCAACCTGTGCGTGGTCGGTGACGATGACCAGTCGATCTATCGCTGGCGCGGTGCCGAGATTGGCAACATCCTTGGCTTCGAGCGCGACTACCCCGGCTGCGAAACGATCCGGCTGGAGCAGAACTACCGCTCGACCAGCACCATCCTCGACGCGGCCGGAGCCGTGGTCGCCCACAACACCGGCCGCAAGGTGAAGAAACTCTGGACGGAGAATGCCGCCGGTGCAGGGGTGACGCTGGAGACCCTTCCTGACGATCTCGAGGAAGGCCGTTACCTGGCCGGGGAAATCAACCGCCTGAAACGTGATGGCCGCCGGCTGAGAGATATTGCAGTCTTTTATCGTACCAACGCCCAGTCGCGGGTCATTGAGGAGGCGCTGCGCAACGAGGGGCTTCCTTACGTGATGTTCGGCGGGGTGAAATTCTATTCGCGCCTGGAGATTAAGGACATCCTGGCCTACCTGCGCATCATCAGCAATCCGGCCGATTCGGTCTCGGCGCGACGGATCGTCAATGTCCCGGCGCGCGGCATCGGCGCCGTCACGGTCAACAAGATCGCGGCTTTTGAAGCTGAATCCGGGGGCTTCCTGTCGGCCTGCCGTCGGGCCATGGACCGCGGCGCACTGAGTGGCGCCGCGGCGACCAAGGTCAAGGCCTTTGCCGACCTGCTTGATGATTTCACGGTGCGTGCCGCAACGACGCCCTATCCCCAGTTAACCGCGGAACTGGTCGAAGAGACCGGCTACGGCCCGCAGCTGCGCGCGGAACGAACCGAAGAGGCGCGCAACCGGCTGGATAACCTGGAGCAATTGCTGGCCGGCATGGAAGAGCATTTCGGCAGCGAAGGGACGTTGGAGGAATACCTCGAGCAGGTTGCCCTGATCACCGATCTCGATTCCCACGATCCGAGTCTCGACCGGGTCACCCTGATGACCCTGCATGCCGCCAAGGGGCTCGAGTTTCCGGTGGTGTTCATGGCGGGCATGGAAGAAGAGCTTTTCCCGCACAGTCGTTCGGCCGAGGGACGCGAGGAGCTCGAAGAGGAGCGCCGCCTCTGCTACGTCGGCATGACCCGCGCCATGGACAAGCTTTACCTGACCCACGCCCGCAGGCGGCGCATTTTCGGCGACTACCAGTTCAACCCGCCGAGCCGGTTCCTCGCCGAAATCCCCGCACACCTTCTCGACCGGCCGTCAGCGACCGGCCTGCACAAACCGGCCAGCCATAACCTGGCCTCGCTTTTTGACCAGGCTGACCCTGATTTTCCCGAGGCGGAACCCTTTATCGATGACGATGAAGTGCGTATCGTTCCCGATGCCGAAGAGGGTTTGCGGATCGGTCTGCAGGTTCGCCACCTCAAGTTCGGCATCGGCACCGTACGCCGCATCGAAGGGCAGGGGGACAACCAGAAGGTCACGGTGTATTTCCACCGTTTCGGCCCGAAGAAACTGCTCGTCAAGTTCGCTGGGCTAGAGCCTGCCTGAAGAATCATTTCAAAACAAACTGCTTAACGCTAAAGACGCAAAGAAAGATCAATCAAGGCGTAAAGGGGCTCCCTCTTTGTAGGTTTTCTTTGCGTCTAGCTCTTTAATCTTTGCGCCTTTGCGTTAAAATTGTGGCCATTCGAAATAAAGCCAAGGAGGCATTCATGATGCGATGGATTATTGTTTTAAGCTTGTTCTGTGGACCCGTCTGGTTGCTGGGCTCGGTTGCCTCCGCTGATGAAATCGTCAGCACCCTGGCTGACCAGAAGGAAGTGGCAGTGACCATCTACAACGAGGACCTGGCCCTGGTGCGCGACCAGCGCCAGGTGACTTTGCCGTACGGGACGATCGATCTGGCCCTGCGCGAGGTGAGCGCGCGGATTCGTCCTGAGACCGCACTGCTGCGCAACCTGACCCATCCCGGCAGCCTGTCGATTGTGGAGCAGAACTTCGATTTCGACCTGCTGACGCCGCGCAAACTGCTGGAAAAGTATGTCGGCAAAGAGGTTCAACTGGTGCGCACGCACCCGGAAAGCGGTGAAGACCGTTTTGAAACGGCCCGGGTGCTGGCGGCTAACGACGGTGTCGTGCTGCAGGTTGGCGAGCGCATAGAAACCGGGGTGCCCGGACGACTTGGTTTTTCCCGATGTGCCGGAAAACCTGCGCGACCGTCCAACCCTGGTGGTTGCCCTCGATAATGCCAAGGCCGGACCGCAGACCATGGAGCTCAGCTATCTGACCGGTGGTCTCGGCTGGCGCGCCGATTATGTCGCCGAACTGAACCGGGAGGACACGGCCGTGGACCTGTCGGGCTGGGTGACCTTGACCAACCAGAGCGGCACGACCTACGGCAACGCTCTGCTGCAGCTGGTGGCGGGAGACGTCAATCGGGTCCGCGAGGAAATACAGTTCCGCGGTGATGTCATGCTGGAAGCCACCATGGCCAAGGCGGCTGCACCGCAGATGAAAGAAGAGGGGCTGTTCGAGTATCACCTCTACACCCTGCAGCGGCCGACCACGATTCGCGACAACCAGACCAAACAGGTTGCCCTGCTCAATGCCGCCGGGGTTGCCATCGACAAGGAGTTCCGACTGCAGGGCAGCCCTTATTATTATCGCGGCCAGCAAGGGGATTTGGGGGAGAAACTCAAGGTCGGGGTCTTCGTCGAGTTCGACAATCGCAAACAGGACAATCTCGGCATGCCGTTGCCGAAAGGGGTGGTGCGGGTCTACAAGCAGGACCAGCAGGGGCACCCGCAGTTTGTCGGTGAAGACCGCATCGATCACACCCCGGAGAACGAAACGGTGCGGCTCAAGCTGGGTGACGCCTTCGATGTGACCGCCGACCGCAAGCAGACGGATTTCCGTAAGCTGGGCGGTGACGGCCGCTACAACTACCGCTTCGAGAGCGCCTACGAGATCAGGCTGAAAAATGCCAAGGAGGAAGCGGTCACGGTGACGGTTTCCGAACCGGTGCCGGGTGACTGGCGCATGCTGCAGGAGAGTCACCCCCACGCCAAGGCGGCCGCCGATACCGCGCTCTGGAAGATCAAGGTGCCGGCCAAGGGGGAGGCGGTTCTGACCTATCGCGTCGAGGTGAAATACTAGCAGCTTGGAGTACAACGGGACCCGTCATGACCAAGGGGCGGCGAACTTGCCGTCCCTTGGTTTTTTGTTGCCTTGCTTGGCGAGGTTGTAAAATCCGCATCGGCTGAACGGTTCACCGGGTGTCTTAATGATTAAACAGCAAGCCTGATTCCTGCAAGAGGCTTCTCATTGACGCCTGCTTATCTTGGTAGATAGCCGGGTCTCAACTTTTTTGCGTGGTTTTTATGGTTTAAGCAAGCGCCGAGATTTACCTGCAGCGGCGGTCTGGGTTATATTGAACAGCAATAGAGATTCGTGATAACCATTGGAGTTTTTATGGATAACTTTTCTCAGTCTGTCCGCCAGGTCCTTGGTACTGAACTGAAGAGTGCAGCGGTGCAGACGATTCAGGTCAATCTCGGCCTGCTCTGCAATTTGAGTTGTCGTCATTGTCATGTCGAAGCGACGCCGAAGCGCCCCGAGATCATGACTTGGGACACGATGCAGAGTGTCTTGCGCCTGGCGGTCGCCCTGCCTGAGGCTCGGGTCGACCTGACCGGCGGCGCTCCCGAGCTCAACCCCTGCTTCAGGCCGTTTGTAGACCTCCTACGCGAGTCCGGGCACCTGGTGCAGGTGCGAACCAATCTCACGGTTTTTTTCGAAGCCGGACAGGCTGACACCCCTGAGTTTTTGGCCAGTCGTGGCGTCCACCTGGTGGCGTCTCTCCCCTGTTATCTCGACGATAATGTCGATAAGCAGCGTGGCAGTGGTGTTTATAAACGCAGCATCGCGGCGCTGCGCCGCCTCAATGGCCTCGGTTATGGCCGGCAGCCGGACTTGCCGCTGAACCTGGTCTACAATCCCGGCGGGGCTTTTCTCCCCCCTGATCAGGCAACCCTGGAAGAGGCTTACCGGCGGGAGCTCAAAGAGCGTTTCGATGTCGAGTTCACCCGCTTGCTGACGATCACCAACATGCCGATGGGAAGATTCCTCCTTGATCTGCAGCGGGATGGGCAGGCAGAACATTACCAAGCCCTGCTGGAAGACAGTTTCAACCGCGAGACCCTGATCGGGCTGATGTGCCGCCACCAGATCTGCGTGGCCTGGGACGGCTCTCTATCCGACTGTGACTTCAACAGCGTGCTGGGTCTCGCCTTGTCCGGCGACCTGCCGAAGCATATTGATGATCTTGATGCCGCCCAACTGCAGGGGCGCATCATCGTCACCGGTGAGCACTGTTTCGGCTGCACCGCCGGTTGTGGTTCTTCCTGCGGCGGCGCCCTGGTGGCATAAGGTCGATTCTGCCCGTGGTCACCAGCGTCTGAAACCTTCCGGCTTCCCGGGAGGTTTCGTCGTTTATGCGGCTGAAAGGAGCCTTGGCAACAAGATTGACAGTACAGTGTAAGAGTGAAGAGGATGCTGAAACCTGTCATGAACAAACACCTCTATTGCCAACTCCCTGCTCCTTTTGAGGCTGATGATGTCAAGCCCGGCCCAGGCCCGTCTCACGCTAGGCGTGGTGACCGGCGCGTACGTGCCGGCACAATCTCTGTGCAGTGCGCCCAATCCCTGGCGGATCAGCTTGGTGAAAAACTTCAGGACGAGGTGGTCGTCAAGTCTTTGGCTGATGCTGCGACCCTGATCAACTGGTTCGATCGTTTCTCCCTTGATGCAGAGCGTATCAAGCTGGCCGACGATATCGCGGTGGCGCTCGCCAACGAGCTGCTGAAGTCCCTGCAGAACTGATCTCACCCGCAGGTTGAGACGTCAAGTCGACGGACGCGATCCCTCCCCCGGCAGACAATTCCGTTTTATTCTGAAATTTTTTCTGGAAATGCCTTGACAATCTCGGGAGGCTGATTATATTTAGGCCTGCTTTTAGCACTCTATGGCCTTGAGTGCTAACTTGATTATCCAGATCGGATCTCAGGACAAACAAGTGGACCTATACCCAGATCTTTTTTAGGAAAGGAGAGCACACAACATGAAAATCAGACCTTTGCATGACCGGATCATCGTAGAACGTCTCGAGGAGGAGACCAAAACGGCCGCCGGCATCATCATCCCCGATTCCGCCAAGGAAAAGCCCCAGCAGGGCAATGTCATTGCCGTTGGCAAGGGCAAGACGACCGAAGACGGCAAGATCATGCCCCTTGATGTCAAGGTTGGCGACAAGGTGCTGTTCGGCAAGTACGCCGGCACCGACATCAAGATCGACGGCAAGGAATATCTGATGATGCGTGAGGACGACGTCCTCGGCGTCGTCGAATAAGACACATTACCCCGACTGACAAGGAGGATAGATAGAAATGGCTGGTAAAGAAATTAGATTCGGGCAGGAAGCCCGTGCAGCGATTCTGGAAGGGGTCAACGCCCTTGCCAACGCAGTAAAAGTAACCCTCGGCCCCAAGGGTCGCAACGTTGTTATCGCCAAGAGCTTCGGTGCTCCGCTGATCACCAAGGACGGCGTCACCGTCGCCAAGGAGATCGAACTGGAAGGCAACTTCGAGAACATGGGCGCCCAGCTGGTCAAGGAAGTCGCTTCCAAGACCTCCGATGTTGCCGGTGACGGCACCACCACCGCGACCGTTCTGGCTCAGGCCATCTACCGCGAAGGCGTCAAGCTGGTGTCCGCCGGTCACAACCCGATGGAAATCAAGCGCGGCATCGACAAGGCTGTCGAGGCCGCTGTCGCCTCGCTGAAGGCACTCTCCAAGCCGGTCAAGGACCACAAGGAGATCGCCCAGGTCGGCACCATCTCGGCCAACAGCGACGAGACCATCGGCAACATCATCGCCGAGGCCATGGAAAAGGTCGGCAAGGAAGGCGTCATCACCGTCGAGGAAGCCAAGGCGATGGAAACCTCCCTCGAGACCGTCGAAGGGATGCAGTTCGACCGCGGTTACCTCTCCCCTTACTTCGTGACCGATCCCGAGCGCATGGAAACGGTCCTGGAAGACGCCCTGATCCTGATCCACGACAAGAAGATCAGCAACATGCGCGACCTGCTGCCGGTTCTCGAGCCGGTCGCCAAGCAGGGCCGCCCGCTGCTGATCATCGCCGAAGACGTCGACGGCGAAGCCCTGGCCACCCTGGTGGTCAACAAGCTGCGCGGCACCCTCAACATCGCTGCCGTCAAGGCGCCCGGCTTCGGTGACCGCCGCAAGGCGATGCTCGAAGACATCGCCGTGCTCACCGGCGGTCGCGTGATCTCCGAAGAAATCGGCTTCAAACTGGAGACCGCCACCCTCGACATGCTCGGCAGCGCCAAGCGCATCGTCATCGACAAGGACAACACCACGATCATCGATGGTGCCGGTTCCGAGGCTGATATCGCTAATCGCGTCAAGCAGATCCGTGGCCAGATCGAAGAAACCACCAGCGACTACGACCGTGAAAAACTCCAGGAGCGTCTCGCCAAGCTGGTCGGCGGCGTTGCCGTGGTCAAGGTCGGCGCTGCGACCGAAACCGAGATGAAAGAGAAGAAGGCCCGCGTCGAAGACGCCCTGCATGCAACCCGTGCGGCCGTTGAAGAAGGCATCGTCCCTGGCGGCGGTGTGGCCCTGATCCGTGCCATCGAAGCGGTCGCCAAGGTCACCGTGAATGGCGAGCAGGAGTTCGGCGTCAACATCGTCAAGCGCGCTCTCGAAGAGCCGCTGCGCCAGATCGCGGCCAACGCCGGCCAGGAAGGCTCGATCGTGGTCAACGAAGTTCGCAAGAACAAGGGAGCTTACGGCTTCAACGCCGCGACCGACGAGTACAGCGACCTGGTCAAGGCCGGCATCATCGACCCGACCAAGGTGGTGCGCTCGGCTCTGCAGAACGCCGCGTCCGTCGCCGGTCTGATGCTGACCACCGAAGCCTGCATCGCCGACAAACCGGCCAAGGAAGGCGGACATGGCATGCCTGATATGGGCGGCATGGGCGGCATGGGCGGCATGGGCGGCATGGGCGGTATGATGTAAAGCCTGTCTTTCCAGCTCCAGAAAAAAAGCTCCCCGGTTGACCGGGGAGCTTTTTTTATGCCTGACATGTTGAGATCGCGCGTCGGAATATAAAGCTGAACATTCAGACGAGTTTCTCCTGTGATTGGTCCCTCGCCATGGGGGCAACGACGAAACGCTTCTCTCCGTCCGGGGTTTCTGCCAGAATTTCGATCTCGGTCTGATCTTTGCCCTTGCCGTAGGACGCGACAATGGCCCCGGCAGTCTGCAGGTCATCTTCGTTTGCCTGCCCGGTCACCAGCCCTACGGGCCCTTGCACGCCAAGGGCGCGCAGCAGGATGTGCGACGTGTCAGCTGCTGCGCGGATGGCTTCGTTGTCCTGCTGGTGCCGGCCGAGAGTCAGCTTGGCCCGTTCGGAAAGGCGGAACTGGCGACCGATCTTGAGCAGCTCGACATCCTCGACCGTGCAATCGGGCTGGTGGCTGATGAGGTCGCGCAACCGGTCGGAAAAATGGATCTCGGTCAACAGACAACCGCCCCCCGAGGAGGGGAAATCCGTCAGACCCCATCTTCTGGCGAGCGCTTCCTGGGGCTTGCGTGAGCGCCCCTGGATGTCGAGCAGCTGATCGCGGTCGACCAGTCCCTGCTCTTCCATGGGGGTGATCGGCAGGAGCCGGGCACTCAAAGGCCTGAGAATGCGCTCCGGATGTCCGGAATAGTTGGCCACCGAGCGCAGTGCGTTGGCATTCTGGCTCATCGGGCGCTGGCCGAGAACTTCTCCGGAAAAGAGAAAATCGAAGCCGCGCTCGACCATGATCTCGCCGGCCAGGCGGAACATCATGGCATGGCAGTCGATGCAGGGGTTCATATTCTTGCCGTAGCCGTAACGGGGATTTTTCACCATGTCCAGATGGACCTTGCTGATGTCTTCGACGATCAGGGGGATCTCCATCTGGCGGGCGGCGTATTCTGCTTTGCTGCTGCCGAAGAACGGTGTGACGAAAGCAATGGCAGTGACGTCGACCCCCTGGCGCTTGAGACATAAAGCGGCCAGACTGCTGTCCAGCCCTCCCGAGAGGAGTCCCAGGGCTCTGCTCATAATCATTTCTCCCTTATTTCCAGCGGTTTCTTGAACCGTGGGTTGATACCATGATGTTACCCCGGATATCAAGCTCGAATCCAGTCTGCCCCGGGAGCCATTGAGCTTGACAATGAAAAGGGCCATCTGCCAGAATGAGCGACGTTTTACGGGGAACTAATGCCCGCGATCCAGAGTTTCCGGGGAAGAACATGGCCAAAATCGATTCACTGTTCAAGATGATGAAGCAACAGGGCGCCAGCGACCTGCATATCTCCACCGGGGCACCGCCCCTTTTTCGTCTGCACGGCGAGATGGAAAAGCTCAATTATCCTCCCCTGACCGACCAGCAGGCTCGCGGGCTGCTCTTCGAAATCCTGACCGAAGAACAGCGCGAAGAGTTTGAAGAGACGCGCGATCTCGATTTTGCCTATGCTTTGCCTGAAGTGGCGCGTTTTCGTGGCAACCTGATGGAGACCCACCGCGGGGTCGCTGCGGTGTTCCGGATCATCCCGACCAAGATTCTGACCGCCGACCAGCTCGGCCTGCCGGAGGGCATCCGCAAGCTGACCAAGCTGAAAAAAGGGCTGGTGCTGGTCACCGGTCCAACCGGCAGCGGCAAGTCGACCACCCTGGCGGCGATGATCGACCTGATCAACAAGACCCGCCGCGAGCATATCCTGACCCTCGAGGACCCGCTCGAGTTTATCCATGAAAACCAGCAGTCGCTCCTCAACCAGCGCCAGATCGGTCAGCATTCGCAATCCTTTGCCAATGCCCTGCGCGCCGCCCTGCGCGAAGACCCGGATGTCATCCTGGTCGGCGAGATGCGCGATCTGGAGACGATCTCCCTGGCGATGACCGCTGCCGAGACCGGCCACCTGGTGTTCGGTACCCTGCACACCAACTCGGCGCCGAAAACCATCGACCGCATCATCGATGCCTTCCCCAAGGACGCCCAGGAGCAGGTACGGACCATGCTCGGTGAAAGCCTCAAGGGGGTTATCTGCCAGCAGTTGCTGCGCAAGGCCGACGGCAAGGGGCGTGTTGCGGCTCTGGAAATCCTGATCTGCAACGCCGCCGTTGCCAACCTGATCCGCGAGGGCAAGACCTTCCAGGTGCCGTCAATCATGCAGACCGCCAAGGGCGACGGCATGCAACTGATGGATCAGCACATCCTGGAACTGCTCAAGGCCAAGCATATCAACGGCGAGGAAGCCTATCGCTGCGCACTCGACAAGAAATCCTTCGAGCAATACCTGCCGGCTCAGAAACGCTGAACTGCGCCGCCAACCTCTATTGTCCGACCCCGGTACGCCAGTGCTAAGATAAAAATGTTTGCAGCGAACTGGCAAAGGGACCCACGTGCAAGACCAATTTGGACGAAAAATCGAATATTTACGCCTGTCGGTAACCGATCGCTGCAATTTGCGCTGCCGTTACTGCATGCCGGAAGCAGGGGTCCCCGAACTCTCGCACGGTGACGTGCTGCGTTACGAGGAGATGCTGCGCGTTGCTGCGGTGGCCTGCCGGCTGGGGATTCGCAAGATTCGTGTCACCGGCGGTGAGCCGCTGGTGCGGCGCGGGATTGCCTCATTCATCGGCCAGTTGGCGGCCCTGCCGGAGCAGCCGGAAATAACCCTGACCACCAACGGCATGCTGCTGGCTGAACAGGCCGAGGCTCTTAAAGCGGCCGGCCTGTCTCGCGTCAATGTCAGTCTTGACACGCTCCGACCGGAGCGTTTCCAGGAGCTGACCCGCCGGCCCGGTCTCGAGCAGGTCCTGGCCGGAATTGCCGCGGCGGAGAAGGCCGGCCTGCTGCCGATAAAAATCAACGTGATCCCCTTTGCGGATTTCAATGCCGACGAGATCCTTGATTTTGCCCGCCTGACCCTTGAGCATCCATGGGATGTCCGCTTTATCGAATTCATGCCGATCAGTGCCGATCTTGAATATGTCTCCAAGGATGGCTTGTCAATGAAAGAGATCCAGGAGCAGCTGCTGTCGATCGGCGATCTGGAAATCCTCCCGCGTGAGCAGAATTCCTCCGGGCCGGCCCATATGTATCGTCTGCCGCATGCCAATGGCCGGATCGGCTTGATCCCCTCGGTCTCCGGGCATTTCTGCGCGGATTGCAACCGTCTGCGGGTCATGGCCGATGGCCGGGTTCGCGGCTGCCTCTTCGACAACGCGGAGACCGACCTCAAGCCGGTGCTGCGTGATGGCAGTGATGACCAGGCCCTGGCAGAATTGTTGCTGGCGGCCGCCTGCGCCAAGCCGGAAAAGCATCAGATAAATGCAAAGGGTTTTGCCGCGCCCAACCGGCGCATGCACGGCATCGGCGGCTAGACACTGGACTTATTTGCAAAAGCAACAAGGCCCACCGGTTATTCCGGTGGGCCTTGTTGTTGATTTTTCTCGCCTCGCACTGCGCGCCACGCTACTGCTTTACATGACAGCGCGCACAGTTGCCCTCGGTTCCGAAAGCTCGCTTGCCGTTGTGGCAGACGCCGCAGAGCTTGCCGGCATAAATCTCATCCATGGTGATATGGACCGTGCCCTGTTTCATCTTCGGGAACATCTCGCTGTTATGGCAGTCCTTGCATTTCATCCCCGCGTTCTTGTGCACCGTGCCGTCGAATTTCACGATTCCCATGGGGCTGCTGTTGAACTCCAGGGTTTTGTCGGCGGGCACGGCCAGAGCAGCAGATGAGCTCAGAAACAGGGTTGCCACAATCAGGTAGATCAATTTTCGCATGGGATGTTCCTCCTTGAAGGCCACGATGAGGTTGTCGGTTTGTGTTGAAAGTCTTGGCTATTTTAACAGTTTGAGTCGCTTCGCGCAATGCTGCCGTGATTTGTGGTCGCTTATTCGAGGGCGCTGAGGGCCTCGTCCAAAAGTTCGAGGATGTGAATCGAGCGCTGGCTGCCGTTTGCATGATTGATGCTGTCCTGTAGCTGCATGATGCAACCCGGGCAGTCGGTTGCCACGAGTTCTGCGCCGCTGGTCGCGATATTGGCAGCTTTCTTGGCGCCGATTTTTTTGCTGGTTTCATAGTGATAAACAGAATAGGTCCCGCCCAGTCCGCAGCAGGTTCCGGCCTCGGGCATTTCCACATAGTCCACCTGGGGCAGTGCCCTGAGGATCTGGCGGGGCTCCTTGGTGATCCCCTGGGTGCGCAGGTGGCAGGGATCGTGATAGGTGACCTTGATGCGTGTCGCGGCTTTCGGCAGGGTTGCCAGCTTTTCCGGCAAGCCGTGCCTGGCCAGGAAGACGAAGACGTCCATGGTCTTGGCTGAAAGCTCGCCGAACTCTTCCCCCATCTCCGCGTAAACCTTGCCGAGGCCGGCGTTGCAGGAAGCACAGGCCGTAACGATATAATCCACGGGGTGACGGCTGAACGCCGCCAGGTTCTGCTCGGCCAGCTTTTCCACAGTTTTCGCTGCCCCGGCACTGACCGCCGGCAGTCCGCAGCACGCCTGGTCCTTGGGAATGATGACGGTCACGCCGAGGAATTTAAGCGCTTTGAGAAAGGCTTCGCCGACTGCCGGGTACATGTAGTTGATGCCGCAACCGGTGAAAAAGAGAACCGTCGGTTGTTGCGGGTCGCCAAGAATGATCTCCGGCACCCGCTCGCGAAACGGTTTGGCGGTAATCGGTGGCAGCGTGCGGTCCTGCTCGAGGTACGGGACCGGGAAGCGCAGGCGCAGGCCGCTGTTCTCCGGGAGTTTGTTAAAGAGCAGCGACGACAGCATGCCGCCTGATTTGGCCAGCAGGTTCATCAGCTTGGGCCGGCCCAGAACGGCCGCAACGCCCTTGCCGAAGGTCGAAAGCCCCTTCTCCTCGGCGATCCTTCGCCTGGCTGCAGCAACAATCTCTTCGGTGGGGACCTTGTTGGGGCACTGCGCGCAGCAACTGCCGCAGAGCAGGCACTGGCTCATGTCCTCCAGAACCTTGTCCTCCAGTCCGATTTCGCCGGTCATCACCGAGTGTGCCAGCGCCACCTTGCCGCGTGCGACCCGGCCTTCACGCCTGTCGGCACCGAAGACCGGGCAGTGGGCCCGGCAGGCCCCGCATTTGACGCACTGCTCGATTTCTTCGCGGTAATCTTCGAGGTTTTTCAGCTTTGCCATAAATTTTGTGGCGCGTGGCGCGTGGTGCGCGGCGCGGAAAATCAGGTTGAAGGTTTCCCCGCCGCTCGCTGCTCGCCACGCGCTGCGGAATTGTCCTCATCGAGGAAAATTTTACCGGGATTGAGGATGTTGTTCGGGTCGAGTGCTCGCTTGATCGTCTTCATGTATTCGGCGGCCAAGGGTGTGATCTCCAGTGGGATATAGGCTGCCTTGGCGATACCGACGCCGTGTTCGCCGCTCATGGTGCCACCGAGTTCCAACGCCCCCTTGAACACCTCTTCGATGGCTTTCTCGGCCTTCTCCAACTGGCCGGGCACTTTCTTGTCGATCATGATATTGACATGGATGTTGCCATCACCGGCATGGCCGAAGTTGACGATCGGAATTGCGTACTTCTCGGCGATGACGTCGACCCTGCGGATCATTTCCGGAACCTTGCTGCGCGGCACGCAGATATCCTCGTTGAACTTGTCCGGGTTGACCTTGCGCAGGGAAGCGGACACCGAGCGGCGGATCTGCCAGAGCGCTTCACTCTCCTCGTTGGTCGTGGCAATGCGGGTTTCCACTACGCCAAGCGGCTTGATGATCTCGGCAATCCGCGCGACCTGCTTGTCGAGAAAATCACGATCGCCGTCGACCTCGATAATCAGCACCGCCCTTGCCTCGGCCGGAACCTTGAGATTGGTCGCCTGGCGCACGCAGTCGATGGTGCGGCCGTCCATGAACTCGAGGGTGGTCGGGATGATCTTGCCGCGGATGATGGCCGAAACCGCCTGTGCGGCGCCGTCGATGGAATTGAACAGCACCAACATGGTCTGTTTCGCTTCGGGCAGCGGCAGCAGCTTGATGACGATGCGGGTGATGATGCCGAGCGTCCCTTCCGAACCGCAGAGGAGTTTGGTCAGATCGTAGCCGACCACCCCTTTCATGGTCGGGCCGCCGGTGGTGATGATGTCGCCAGTCGGAGTGACCACCTCGAGGCCGATGATGAAATCCTTGGTGACGCCGTATTTGACGCAGCGTGGGCCGCCGGCGCACTCGGCGACGTTGCCGCCCAGGGTCGAGAACTTCAATGAGGCCGGATCGGGCGGGTAGAACAGCCCGCGCTTTTCGACCTCTTTCTGGAACTGCTCGGTGACCACGCCTGGTTCCACGGTGGCGACCAGGTTCTCCTCGTCGATCTCCAGGATGCGGTCGAGGCGCTCGGTGCAGAGCACGATGCCGCCCAGGGTCGGCAGGGACCCGCCGGTGAAGCCGCTGCCGGCGCCGCGGGGAAAGACCGGGATGCGTTCGCGGTTGGCCAGTTTGATGATGCGGCTGATCTCTTCAGTCGAGCCGGGGTGAACCACCACCTCAGGTAGGAAGCTCTGCTGGGTGGCATCGTAGGAGTAGCAGATGCGGGCGGCCTTGTCGGTTGCGACGTTGTCCGGACCAACGATGGCTTCTAGTTCGATGATGGTTTTCTCTGCAAGCATTTGTGCTGCCTTTGATATTTCAGATTATGATGTGTTTAGAGGATTCAAAGCGCAACGCAAAGGCGATGTGAAAAGGAAGGCCAGGCGCAAAGAGAAACTCTTCAATTTTAAAATGGCTTCCTTTGCGTTCTTTCCCTTTTGCAGGGCGTCTTTGCGTTAAGTGTATATGGCTGTGCTCTTGGTTGTCTCTCATCTCGCGTTTCACGGCACGATAACCGGCAAAATGGTGCCGCCGTCGGGGATAACCACGACCTGTGGATTCTGCGGCAGTTGTTTGTAAGCCATCTGCAGTGCCTCGTCAAGGCTGTCGGCTTTTTCCATCCCCATCTTTGACGTCTGTTCGCGATTGAACTCACTGATCAGGATGACGCGCCAGGTGCGGGCCTTGGCAAGGGTCGAAAAAGCGGTCTGACCGTTGATTTCGTAACGACTACGCAGGGCCTTTTCGAACATGTCCAAGTCCTCGTAATTGAACCAGTCGAAAAAAGTGGAATTTCCGAAGCCATCCGGGCAGGCCGCTAGCAGGATCAGCGTGCCCCCTGGACGAACCGCCTGAACGCCGTAATCAAGAGCCTTGTGGGCCTGGATAAAGTTGATATCCTTCGGATGCCCGCCGCAGGAAACCACCGCCAGGTCGGCCGCCTGTTGCATGGGCGCCGTATACAGGCCCCGGGCGAGTTCGCACCCGGCCAGGTGCGCCTGCTGCAAATCGCCGCAGAAGACCCGGGCAATCTGTTTGTCGGGGGTCAACACTGTGTTCAGCAGAAAGTCTGGCTTGACGCTTTGCGCCGCTTCGAGGATCGCCTGGTGCACAGGGTTTCCATCCAGGCGGGCAGTACAGGCTTTCGGATTGCGGCCGCCCTGTTCCGGCGGGTTAAAGATTAAGAAGTGAGTTGCCATGCAGGTTTCCCTGCTTGCGACGCCGGGAACCAGGCTCTTGCGGCCGCCACCGAAGCCGGCAAAGTAATGCAGGCCGATCGTGCCGGTGACAATCACCCGGTCAGCACTCATGACCCGCCGGTTGATCTGGACCGGCAGACCGGAGGAGGTATGTCCGAGGTCGATTAGCTGCTCCCGATCGTCGCATTCATGATCATGCACGGCAATTCGCCCATAGAGAGCGCCGAGGATCTTTTGGTGCTCTTTCGACGTTTGCTTGCGGTGGATGCCGAGGGCGACGATGATCTCAATGTCATAATCGGCAATGCCGCAACGGTTCAACTCCTCGACCAGAATCGGCAGATAGAGTTCGCTGCCGGTGTAGCGTGTGATGTCCGAGGTGACGATGGCGACGTGTTCGCCGGGGCGAATGAGCTTGGCAAGCGGTGGTGCTCCGAGCGGGTGGGCTAAAGCTCTGCGAATCTCATTCGCCGGTTCTGGCAGATCCCGCTGAGAAGTGGTGGTCAGAACGTGAGCCGGCAATTCAATCTGTAAAGATTTTGAACCGTATTTCAGTGCTGTTATGGCCAAAATTGCTCCTTCGTCACGACAAGATTACTATAGGCTGTCTGGGTATCCCTGTGCAAGTCAATGGTAGAGGGAATTCACTCAAGTCTTTTGTTTTTCACGGTTGCGGGAGAGCTGTCAATGCCGTTTATGATTTATGCGATGCGGCAGCGTTCTATGAGTCAATCAGAGTGGATTTCTGTGGGAGGTGTTGCCGCTCTGCACATAAGGAACCATAGATCGACGATGATTGCACTCGTGTGATCTTGAGTCGGATACACCTGCCGGGCTTGATTATCAGTATAAGGAGTCGAGTCGGCTCTAAAGGACGAAAAGGTTATATAGGAAAAGACCGCCACTAAAGAGTCGGCAATCCTTGACTCCCTGGAGCTCAGAGACGTTGCGGCCACTATATCAATTAATGCATGGCAAAAGTTGATGCGGGTCCTCTTTAAAGCCTTGATGAAAAATATTTCGGCGCGCAAAGCGCCAATTTGAGGCGGCTCGAAACACCGAACTTTTTGAACAGATGATTACAATGTGATTTCACGGTCTGCTCACTGATGAACAGTTTCTTGGCGATCTCTTTATTGGTCATGCCATTACAAATATAATTGAGAACTTCGACCTCTTTCTTGGTTATGTTGATAGCACGGGTCGGCGGTTCGCTGCTGAAGACTTCTCTCATCGTCTGGTGATCGATCCAGAGCTCCCCTTCGTAAAGTTTTCGAGTCGCTTTTTGTAGCAGCTCGATATTGGCTCCTTTGGGGAGAATGCCGCCCAAGCCATCAGTAATCAGGCCTTTGAGAGTTTCACTGCTGATATCCATGCTTTCATTTACGAGCAAGACCTTTTTGTCGCCTCCGGGAGAGAGAGATTTCAAGACCTTCCTGCAACTGTACATGTCTGTAATGATGACATCGGGATCAAAATCCAAGAAACTCTTCATCTCTTGATCACAAGTGGCGACGCCGATAACTTTCATATCTCCCTTTTCTTCGATCAGTCTCTTTAACCCTTCGCCAAAGAGGTTCACTTGGCAACAAACCATCACTTTAAGCTGCATAGCATCCTCCCGCGTTATCCTGAGCTCCAGCAAAATTTTCCCGCATATGTCAGTACTCGCATCCAAATGTCTTAGAGAAATTTAACACTATTGGCATGAAGTTCAAGCTGAAGACTCAATTTATTGAGATTATCTCTGGTCACAGATGCCGTATCATGTTTACAGGTCTTATCAGCCTGGCTTTGCATAAGAATCCTATTGTTCTCTAACGGGCAACTGGCTTCATCCACTAGGAGGTTTACGGGAGTAGTTACCAGAGTCTTCTCCTTCACGAGCGACCGCTGCAATTTAAAGATGACGTGTGTCTCGGTGAGAAGCTTTCAAACTAAAGGCTTAAGTGTCTGCAAAGTAGATCGCGACAGCTTTTTTAGTCAACGGCTAAGCTATCCTAACAGGCTGGAATAGATTCTTCTGGCAAGGCGTTCGCCCTTGACGTTGACAGTCCTGGGCCTGCGGCCTAGAATGACACATTTAATACCCACAAGGTCAGGGGCTCAGGTGAAACAGAAAACCATTTACAGCTGCCAGCAGTGCGGCATGCAAAGTCCCAAATGGATGGGTAAATGCCCCGATTGCGGCCAGTGGAATTCTCTGGTCGAAGAGACTGTCGCGGTGGCGAAAAAAGGTGGACGAACAGTGCCTTTGCGCTCCGAGAGTCGCCCTGTGAAGCTGTCCGAGGTCTCCTCGACCAACGAGGACCGCCTGCACTGCGGCATCGCCGAGTTCGACCGAGTGCTTGGCGGCGGTGTGGTGCCCGGGTCTTTCACCCTGATCGGCGGCGACCCCGGCATCGGCAAGTCGACTCTGCTATTGCAGGCAGCCGGGCGGTGGACCAAGGCCGGACCGGTGCTGTATGTCACGGCTGAGGAGTCGACCCGCCAGGTCAAACTGCGCGCAGGGCGCCTTGATGTCACCGCGCAGGACCTTTATCTGCTGGCTGAAACCTCTCTGGAAGGAGTCCTTGAGCGGGTCAGAGAACTGAAACCCGCTTTTCTGGTGGTCGATTCAATCCAGACTGTGTTTACCGCGGCGCTGGAATCGGCTCCGGGCAGCGTCAGTCAGGTTCGCGAGTGCGCCGCGCGTCTCATGCATCTCGCCAAAGGGGATGGGGTTCCGACCTTCATCGTCGGTCACGTCACCAAGGATGGCTCGATCGCCGGACCGCGGATGCTTGAGCATATGGTCGATACCGTCCTCTACTTTGAAGGGGATGCTGGGCATCCTTACCGAATTTTACGGGCGGTCAAGAACCGTTTTGGCTCGACCAACGAGATCGGCGTGTTCGAGATGAAGGACATCGGCCTGAGCGAGGTGCCGAACCCCTCGGAGCTGTTTTTAGCTGAACGTCCCGCAGACGCTGCTGGCAGCGTCGTTGTCCCGGCCATTGAAGGGACCCGGCCGATCCTGGTAGAACTCCAGGCCCTGGTGTCCGGGGCGGCCTACGGCAACCCGCGCCGCACGGCCATGGGGATCGACGCCAACCGGGTTTCACTGTTGGTCGCCGTACTGGAAAAGAAGGTTGGTTATGCACTGCTGGCCCAGGATATCTTCGTCAATGTTGCCGGCGGTGTACGTCTTGCTGAACCGGCCGTGGACTTGGGCGTGGTTGCTGCGCTGGCCTCCAGCCATCTCAATCGGCCGGTCGATGAACGCACTGTCCTCTTCGGTGAAATCGGTCTGGCCGGAGAGGTGCGTGCTGTCTCGCGTCCGGAGTTGCGCGTCAAGGAAGCGGCGCGGCTCGGCTTCAACCGCTGCCTTTTGCCGGCGGGCAATCTTAAAAACCTCGACCAGCCGAAAGGCATCAAGCTGATCGGCGTGCGCAGCGCGGCGGAGGCGCTGGAATACTTGTTTGACTGACGCGATGCGTGGCGAGTCGCGCGTGGCGACAAATTCAAAAACAGCTGTATGGGTGGGACGCTTTTACCGCACCATGCGTTCATGAAGCAAGGAACGAGCAATGACTGATTTGAGCCATTTCGACAAGGACGGCAAGGCCATTATGGTGGATGTCGGTGACAAGGCCAGAACCCACCGGGTCGCCGTGGCCCGTGGTGAAGTCTCCATGCAGCCGGAGACCCTGGCGCGCATCCTGGATAATCGGATGGACAAGGGGGACGTCTTCGCGGTGGCCCGCCTGGCTGGGATCATGGCCGCCAAGAAGACCCCGGAGTTGATCCCGCTCTGTCACCCTCTGCTGATCAACAGTGTCGCCGTGGAGTTTTCGCCCGATGTCAGCAGCGCCCGGGTTGGTATTGAGGCTACGGTCAAGGTCAATGGCCAGACCGGCGTGGAAATGGAAGCCCTGACAGCGGTCTCCGTGGCCGCTCTGACCATCTATGACATGTGCAAGTCGGTCGACAAGGCCATGACGATCGGCAAGATTCACCTGGTTGAAAAGCAGGGCGGCCGCAGTGGCCGCTTTCTCAATCCCGGTGAGGCGGCCCGATGAGCCCGGTGCGCACCTTTGTGATTCGTCGGGCATTTGTGGTGCCGATGGGACTGTTGATCGTGTTGATGGTTGCCCTGCTGGCGGTGTGCGTTATCCAAGGACAACCACTAGCCAAAATTATCATCTTGGCCGTCATGTTGGTGCCGCCGACCGTGTTGTTTGTCGAAACCGCCTTTCGCCGCCTGGTCGTCGATCACGATGGCGTCACGGCGTTCCGCCCGTTTCGGCAGCGCCAGGTGCGCTTTGCCGATGTTACCAGCCTTGAATCCGTGCGGGTGCGCAGCCGGGTGTTTATGACTTTGGTGGCCGGTGAGGAGGATTTCCTCATTATTTCCAACTCATACGGGGATTTTCCGGCCTTGGTCGCATGCCTGGTTGACGCTGTCCCCGCGGTAGCGGTAACGGAGGAGGCCGCGCAATTGGCCAAGCATCCGCCACTCAGACAAGCAGATGTCTTTACGGTGTGGTTTGCTGTAATCGCCCTGCTGTACGTTCTGATTGCCCAGTTCCACTAGTGATGGGCATTTAGGTTGACTTGTCGGTCAATTTCATTTAATTTGTGCCCGTTGAAGTTTGAGGAGCTTTTTTATGGAAAAAGTCAAATTGGAGGAGTTTCGTCAGCTGCTTCAGGAACAGATGGATCAGTTGCTCCGTGAAGCCGACAAGACGGTTTCCGAAATGACTGACGAAAAGACCAACTTTCCTGACCCGACCGACCGGGCGTCTCTGGAGTCTGATCGCAACTTCGAGTTGCGCATCCGCGATCGTGAACGCAAGCTGATTGCCAAGATTCGCGAAGCTCTTGATCGCATTGAATCCGGTGAATTCGGCGAATGCGAGGACTGTGGCGAACAGATCGGCGAAGCTCGCCTGAAAGCGCGTCCGGTAACCACTCTGTGCATCGAGTGCAAGACTGAACAGGAGCGTCAGGAAAAAATCGGCTGATCTGGTTCGATTCTCGTCGGCAGGCAGGAGGTGGTGGTCGTGCCGGACGGACAATCTGATCCTCTTGACGAAAAAACGGCAGCGGAGCACGTTCTTTACGCCACCGAACTGTCCAACATCCCACACCATTTGTCCTTCAGGGCCGGCCTGGCAGTTTTTCTGCTGGTCGGCCTTTTGCTTTACCTGCTGACCGGCATCAACGACCTCCTCATTCATGCTCTGATAGAACTCTCCAGCATTGTCCTGCTCACGGCCGTTTTTCTTATCGGCTGGAATACCCGGCGCCTGGTCAGCAGCCAGTTCTTTGTCATTTTGGCCACCGGTTTTTTTGCTACGGGGTTAGTTGACCTACTGCATACCCTGACTTACAAGGGGATGCTGCTTGTACCGAATGCCGGCACGAATATACCAGCACAGCTATGGTTGGCAGCGCGCACCCTCAGCACGGCGGCTTTTCTCTCTGCAGCCATCAGCCTGGGGCGCAAGGATCTCTGCTCAGCCAGGGCCTGGCTGAGCGGTTTTCTGCTTGCTGGTGTTGTGCTCTCTGCCTTGATATGGCCTTTTCAGTTATGCCCGTCTTGTTTTGTCGAAGATGGGGTGCTGACCCCTTTCAAGGTGAGTTATGAATATGCCTTGGTCGGTTTGCTTGCCCTGGCCGCCTGGCTGCTGCAGCTCCGCAGAGAGTTCCTGAGCCGGCACATCGTGACGTTACTGCTTATTGCGATCGGTGCGAGTATCCTGTCGGAGCTGATGTTCACCCTTGATGTGGACGCCTATGGCTTCATGAATTTCCTCGGTCACTATTTCAAGCTGGGCAGTACCATAATGGTTTACTTTGCCCTGGTTGACGGCACGCTGTACTCGCCATTCGCTACGCTGTTCCGGGATATGGGGCAGTCGTACCAGGAGTTGAACCAGGAGTTGCAGCGGCGCGTGGCAGCAGAAAAACAGCGTGAAATTGCTCACCGCGAAGTCTCGTCTCTCTATCGGATTTCACGGGCCATGCACAGCACGCTAAATCTTGATGAACTCGCTCACTTGACGCTTTCTGCTGCAACTGACGTCGATGTCGGCAGCTTCGAGCGCGCGACGCTTTTTACCGTCAATAAACGCACCGGTATGCTGCAGGGGATGCTGGGCGTTTCACAGGAGATGGCGTCTCTGGTTCTGCCTAGGGGAGAGAGCTCCCGTGCATGGAAAGAGGTGCATCTTGACGAGCAGAGCCGCGAGGCGCAACGCATATCGACTTTCAATCAGCAGGTGATCAAGCAGAGGCTTTTGCTTGATAGGGAGGATAATGCCTTGGCCAAAGCTTTCCTGGAGAATCGGGTGGTGTTGGTCACGCAGCCGGGAAAACAGCCCTCGGGAGGCCGGCAGCTTGCCGCCGCTCTCGATCTTGGCCCCTATGCCTGTGCCCCTCTGGTCGGGCGCGACCAGATCATGGGCGTCCTGCTCGTCGATAATCCGCTAAGCCGGATGGAGATCTCCTCGGCACGCATGCGCTACCTGGAGCTCTTTGCCAGCCAGGCCGGCTCGGCTCTGGATAACGCCAGCCTGGTGAAGCGCCTGGAAATGGCTCATGACAATCTGCGCAACGTTCAGGAGCAGCTTATCCAGGGGGAAAAGATGGCCGTTCTCGGCGAGATGGCGGCCCAGGTTGCACATGAGCTGCGCAACCCGTTGGTGTCCATCGGCGGGTTTGCACAACGCTTGGCTCGCCAGGAGCTGTCCGATCCGAAAGCCAATGAATATGCTGGTATCATTGCCCGCGAAGTCAGGCGTATGGAAGAAATGCTCGGGAATATCCTGGCGTTCAGCAAGAAACAACTGGTCTGCCTGGATGATTGCAGCATCAGGGATGTCTTGCAGGAGGTCTTTGAGCTGGAAGGCGAGCACTGCCAGCGCCAGAAAATCGAACTGGTCTGCGAGCTGGCGGAGAATTTGCCAACGCTGGTTGGCGATAGCCAACAGTTGCGCCAGGTTTTTCTGAACCTGATGATCAATGCCCGCCAGGTCATGGTGGACGGCGGTGTCCTGACTGTCAGGGCCAGGCCCGGGTCTTTGCGCGGGGACAGGGCGGTGGTGGTCGAGGTAGAAGATACCGGTGGCGGTATCGGCCCAGAGGTCATCCGCAATATCTTCAACCCCTTCTTTTCGACCTTTGCCAAGGGCACCGGCCTTGGCCTCTCCATTTCACACCGGATCATTGCTCATCATCACGGTGAGATCAAGGTGATTAACGGTGAGAAAGGGGCGCGTTTTATCATTTCTCTGCCGTTAACACCGCCCGGTGGAATGCAGATTGACAGCAACGAGGAGGAACAGGTAAATTGACGATCTATTCGGGGCTGTAGCTCAGCTGGGAGAGCGACGCGTTCGCAATGCGTAGGTCGTGAGTTCGATCCTCATCAGCTCCACCAAGAAAATCAAGGGGTTAGCGAAATTATCGCTAACCCCTTTTGTCCCGTCTCTTGGGGATTCATTCGATTGGAATGGTCGTGATTCTCACCATTCCCTTTGACTGGCGTAGTTCAATCGCCAGCCTGATCTTCGCCAGAACCGGCAGTATCTGTGGCGCAACCTTCCTGCCATTACAGAGAGGTGGAACGGTTGTATCGCACAGCTATTACGCTTTCAGCCAAAGGCTCTGTCCTAGTGCAGCAAACCCTGAATCTTCAGCAGGACCACTTTACGTTTTTTGAGCATTTCACGATATTCAATCGAATCGGTGTGTGAAATTTCGTCGCTCAACTGGCTGAGGCTATGCGCCAAGGTTTCATCGAGAATCTTTTTTTCCCTATTGTTCAGTTTGAGATCGATCATAACCAACCTCCCTACAGAGTCAGCGGCCTGGGTTTCTATCTATTATAGTCCATCTTTGCCGAATTGCCTCTGCAGTGACTGACGCTGGTCTTCAATGGATATTTTCTGCAGGCGTAATTTTTTTTGCGGGGTGTTTTTTGATTCCACTTGCATGCCCTCATGCGCAAGCTAAAATTCAATTATCTTGTCATTATAATCAAACTGTTTTCGGTGGCAAACTAATATCAGGGCACTAAAGGACGCCACAACTTGGGAGGTTGCGGCTGGGTTCAGAAAGACAGGTTGTATCCATATAAGAGTCTCAATTTTAGTGGAGGGTGCTATGGTCGCCAAATATGATGAACGGCAATGTCCTCTTGCCAATTGCGGTTATCTGCCGGAGTCCAACTCAGCCTGTATAAAGGTTCGAAACTCCTATGGCATATGTTGCGGGCCCTGTGACATTCCATGCTATATCATCAGCAGCGCACACTATGCTTCAGTCTGGCCCGACCGCAAAAGCGGAGGCCAGAATATCTGAAGTCCAAGCCACTATTGTATTCGGCAGTTTTCGTGGCATTACTTTGCCGTTGTGTTTAAACAAGAAGGGTTTACAGGAGAGGAGTCAGCACCAGGTCGAAGATGGCCTCGCCTTGTCCTGGTGTCATGTAGTGCTGGGTAATGAGTTCATGAAAACCGGGGGCATTGACAATCAAATGGATATGCGGCGGACGACTGCCGTAGTTCCCGGGGAAATGGCTGGAGAAATGATAACGACCATCCTGACGGGCAAAGGTTGTTGCCCGCCAGGAATCGCCGTAAACACCTGCGGGGCCTGCCATCCAGATCTCAATCTGTGCTCCTCCGATCGGAGCACAGTCCAGAGCCGACTTCACCTCTCCCATCAGCAGATAATCCGTTCCTATGCTGCTGCGCACCGGAGCACCGGGACGATAGAACGGCCCGTCAGCATCCGCTGGTGTAGGCGGGCATCGGTCTGATTGCCCAAGAGCCTCCAGGGGAGCCAGTGGCACCATCAGCAGAAACAAGAGGAAGAGTGCGAACTTCATGTTCTTAAGTATAGCGCATTCTCCTCGCCATGAAACTCCGGAAAAAATTCTCAGGTAGATCTGCACCCCTAGCGAATGCTGCGACGCCTTTGGGGCGGACATTGACTCTCCTTTGTTTCCTGTCTGACTAGGGGGAACTGCAATTTGTTCTGCTGCTTTTCGCAGTCAGCTCGTGTGAGTTGTAGGAAGATTCCCGTACCGGCCAGGAGCACGCTTGATCCGATCAGGATACCGACAGGGTAGAAAAGATTTCCGGCCAGATCGAGTTGGCTGTATTTGATGATCATGATCAACCCTTCAAGCACCAGGGCGATGCAGACCGTACCGACGAAGCGTGTGATTGTGCGGCGAACCACCATGTAGGTGTGATCCTCTTCTGCAGTATGATTACCATACTCCTTGCCGATACCAAGTCCCAGTTCGAAGATGGCCAGAGCGATGATATTGGTGTTGATCGATTTGATCAGGATGTTGACGACTTCTTTCCCTTCGTTGAGCCCCTCCCAGAATTGGAAGACGGCAAGGCCGACCAAAAACAGGGAGAGGGACAGGAAGGTCAGCGCGAGCAAGCGTCCCATCATGGATTTCAGTTGGTTGACCATAGAATGTTGCTCCTTAATCGTGCTTTCAATTGAATTTCAATAGTTGCTGGAGAGATAAATCTGCAACCCTAGTGCCATGTTCGTCGAGAAGCGTTTCACGCAAAACCGGGATATTCTCCTAATATGCTGAAATAAAAGTAAAAAAGACAAAGGCCGGCGCAATCCTTTGGCACTAGAAACCTGCTTCTACACTGTGTTGAACTGCCTCGATGCACAGGTCCAAGAAGAGGTGTCAACGGGTATGCTCCTGATCATCAAGAGGAGCGAGTGGTTTTTTAGACACAGTGGCGCATTTGACTCGGGAAAGTGCCCTTTTTTCGTTGTCGGCGCAGGGCTCTGATTATCTGCTGTCGAATGCCTGGAGAGCCTGCGCTGAGGCAAAAAAAGCCCCACAGTCAGGAGGGCGACTGTGGGGCAACGGGTTTGTGGGTTTTTCTTAGGAGGTAGAACATGAAGAGTGTTCTATTGTGTATATCTTACTTGTTCGGTCAGGTATGTCAAGGAGAAAAATAAAAAAATATGGCCCCTCGGACAACCCCGGCCACCTTAACTCCCCGACTTAATGAGTGGCCGAAATGTGTCGGTAAATAAACGTCCTCTCTAGCATTGGTGACCACGTTTTCCGTTTATGCTTGCACGTTCTCAGCCAGGCTTAAAAACCCACACAAGGCAACGCTGGCAATAACTGCGCCGCCCCAGAAAGTCGCGGGAGCGCCTAAATTCTGCCATAACCAACCGGCCAGCAGGCTGGCCAACAGCAGCGCCATGCCGCTGACCAAGCCGAATACACCGAAGGCCGTGCCACGCACTTCAGGGGGGACGGCATCGGCCACTAGCGCCGAAATCAATCCTTGTGTCAGCCCCATATGCAAACCCCACAAGGCCGCCCCGGCAAGGACCACCCAGACGCTTCCAGCCAGCGCCAGCAGGAGATCCGAGCCGATGAGGACCAGTAAACCGATAGCCATCAACCCCTGCCGGCCAACCCTGTCGGACAGATGCCCGACAGGGTATGCCGTCAGGCTGTAGGCGACATTCATCACCACCAGTGCCAACGGTATGAGGCTGACATTAAGCCCCACGTTTTCGGCGCGCAACAACAGGAACGCTTCGCTGAAGCGGGCCAGGGTGAAAATCGCCCCTGTCAGTACAACCAGCCAATAGCGCCGACCGAGCAAGTCAAGAGAACTGCGACTGAGGGGCAGCCTGAAACCTTTGCATGCTGAAGAAGCTGGTTCTTTGACACCGAAGATAAGCATTGCGACCGCCAGTATACCTGGGATAAAGGCGAGCCAGAAAACCAGGCGGAACTGGTTGCCGCTCAGAAGCATCAGGCCTATTGCCAGCAAAGGCCCGGCAAAAGCGCCAATGCTGTCAAGGGACTGGCGCAGGCCATACGCAGCCCCTCGTTGTTCGGGGAGTGTGACGTCGGCAACCAGGGCATCGCGTGGGGCGCCGCGAATGCCTTTGCCGACGCGGTCGATAAAGCGTGCCGAAAAAACTGCTGCCGAGCCGGCAGCCAGGGCAAAGAGCGGCTTGCTCAAAGCACCAAGACCGTAACCGACTATCGCCAGGCCCTTACGTTTGCCTAGCCAGTCGCTGAGGGACCCGGAAAAAACCCTGGTCACCATCGCAGTTGCTTCGGCCACGCCCTCGATCAAGCCTACGGTCTGAACAGTTGCACCGATGATGCTGACCAGGAAAACCGGCAACAGGCTGTGGATGATCTCCGAGGAGATGTCCATAAACAGGCTGACGAAGCCGAGGGCCCAGACGGTAGGGTGAATCTTGCGGTCGTTGCCCGAAGGGGTGTTCGTCTGCAGCGGCGTCATAAAAACGATGGCATGATCGGGTATTCGTCTCCATGTGGTCCCTGTCTGATAGAGACAGGCAATAGCTATTATAATCTTTTCCTGTTTTAAGGTGTAGAATTGGTTCTGCCTTATAATCACAGGTATTATGCCTGACCAGAATATCAAGGCCACCCGGAGGATTTACCGGGTGGCCTTGGCTGCACAAGTCCTGGGATCGCCCCCTATGGTCAGGCAGCCCACGGCTGCCTAATCTGAGGTTTCACTGTTGTGGGTGGCTGGATCGCGCAGCTGGATGCGGTCCCTGCTCTGCAACTTGTCTCCGCGTAAGGCGCCCTGTCCTGCCTGCGTTGTTGTCGAGCCGGTCTCCTGGCGAAATTGATATTGCTTTTGCTGCCGGTACTGCTTCTGAGTTGCGGTTTGTGCCTGCGTCATGCCCATCCCGGCGCCCCGGGCACCTGCGTTGCCGTAATGGCCGCCACCGCCACCGCCTCTTGCCAGAGCAAGTTCCGCTCCGGCTCCGAGCGTCAAGGCTGCGGTGAAAATGGCAATCGTGTAAATGGTTCGTTTCTTCATGTGTCGACTCCTTGAATGTTTGGGTTGAAGGTTTTCGATCTTTGTCCTGCAACCTTAGACGCAACAAACATTAAAGGGTTTACACTCTTCTTGCAATTGCCGCATAAAATACCGTTGTATAGTATTTACGTTCACAAGTTGTTAGTCAGATCTCCACAATAATCACATTAAAAACGATAATTTAAGCACTTTTACGCACCATTCATCATGCCGCTAGCTTTGACCTCTGGCTCGAACAGTGGCCTTAGCGCGTATGGTTCTCCAGAGTTTTATTTAACGGTAAATTGTGTGAAAAAAATATATTGACTTTTGAATGTATGCTATATAGTGTGCATATACACAAAACAAGGAGGCACCATCAATGAACATCTGTTTTCCAGTCGACCCGCCGGGAAATCTTGACGGCATCGTCCATGAGCATTTCGGTTCAGCGCCAATGTTTCTGATTGTCGATGCGCAGAATCGCGCGATTATCAGCACTGTTGACCGGGACATCAACCATCGCCACGGCTCCTGCCGACCACTCAAAGCACTTGGCGGAGAGCATATTGATGCCGTTGTCGTCAGTAGTATCGGTTCTGGTGCGCTTGCCGGGCTCAAGCAGGCCGGGATGAAAGTTTATCGTGCACAACCCGGAACGATCGCACAAAACCTTGATCTCATCTCCGTGCAGAAACTTGAAGAGTTCGGTGGCCACAAAGTCTGTGGCGGGCATCATCATTGCGGTGAGCATCATGATGACGATGGACCGAAATTTGGCTGCGGTTTCTGACGTCCAGGGCTTGATGATGAAAATTTATCGTACCGAGACTGACAAGGCCGTTGCCCAGTATGTTCAAGATCTAGGCCACGCAGCGCGTGTGCGTGGCTTTAAGATCCATAATGAAAACACCATGGAAATGGCCCATGTTTTCGGCCATCTTGGCGTTGACGTCGGCAAAGATTTTGACCTGCATATGATCCAGATTTGCAACCCGGAGAAGGCCGCTCGAAGTTTGGGTAAAAACCCGGAACGCTCGGTGCTGATGCCCAAGTTCATTATGATGTTCAGCCAGCATGATCGTACGCAGATCCGTTTCCTGCATTATTCACCGGAGACCGTACAGGCACTGGTTGACGATCCCGAATTCCCTGCATCGCTCAACGAGAGTTTGCAGCAGATCATCGGTTTCATCGAAGAGGCTCGCTGAGGCTTGACATGATGTGGTCCTTGCTGAAAAAACTGAATGCAAAGCTGACCCTGGCAATCCCGGTCATGATGTTGGCGGGGTTCTGCTTCGGCGTGGTCGCTGACCCGGTTTTTCTCAAGGAGCTGATCCTGCCGTTTACCTTTCTCATGGTCTATCCGATGATGGTCACTTTGAAAATCCGCCAGGTTCTCGAAGGGGGCGATGCCAAAGCACAAATGCTTGCCCAGGCCATCAATTTCCTGGTCATTCCGTTTCTGGCCTATGCGGTCGGGATGGTCTTTTTCAAGCACAATCCGTATATGGCGCTTGGGTTGCTGTTGGCTGCGCTGGTCCCGACCAGTGGCATGACGATTTCCTGGACCGGATTCGCCAGGGGAAATCTGGCGGCGGCGGTGAAGATGACGGTGGTTGGCCTGATTGCCGGATCGCTGGCGACACCCCTGTACGTCAAGGTTCTGCTTGGTGCACACATCCAGATGGATATGGCCAAGATCTTTCAACAGATCGTGCTGATCGTTTTTTTGCCGATGTTGGCGGGCTATGCCACCCAGCGCGGCCTGATCAAACTCTACGGTCAAAAGCACTTTCGGGAGCAACTGGCGCCACGCTTTCCGGGCTTGTCCACACTGGGCGTCCTTGGTATTGTGTTTATCGCCATGGCTCTCAAGGCGCAGGCGATCGCGGCACGGCCGGAGCAGTTGTTGATCATCCTGACTCCTCTGCTGCTGATCTATGGATGCAACTACCTGCTGAGCACCCTGGTCGGCAAATGGGTACTGCCCCGTGGCGATGCCATCGCCCTGGTTTACGGAACCGTCATGCGCAATCTTTCCATCGCCCTCGCTGTGGCGATCAACGCCTTTGGAACAGCCGGATCAGAGGCTGCCCTGGTGATTGCCATGGCATACATCATCCAGGTCCAGTCCGCGGCCTGGTATCTAAAGATCACGAACCGGGTTTTTGGTCCTTCCGGTCAGGATCTGCAGGTCACTTGCTGAGGTAAGATGTCACCCAGACCGAAAAAACCACGCAACTGCGACTGCCCGCATCTGCTGAAGAACAGCCTGATCATCAAGCAGGCCGGCATCCCGACAGCAGAGATGGAAAAAATTATCCTCGGCATGGATGAGCTTGAAGCCATGCGCCTCTGCGATGGTGAAGACCTCAGCCAGGCGGATGCAGGTCTGCAGATGAATGTCTCCAGGGGCACGGTGCAGCGCCTGGTGGCCACGGGTCGCAAAAAGGTCATCGATGCGATAATCAATGCCAAGGCCCTGGTCATTAATATCGAATCCGGGACAGACGTCTAGGTGGAGAGATAAGCCGATCATCATGGTGAGTCTTGTCAGTGACGCTGTGAAGTCTTGCATACCGCCAGCCGATGCGAAAAGCATCAGCTGGCTTCCCCTTTTCCCCTTTCTGCTCAGCGGGTTTCTCCTGTCCAAACCGGGGTGGGCCCACGCTCACAAAGAAACAGCTGTGAACAGTGCCGTCCTGGGTGAGCAGCCTTTGTTCTCGCAAACCGCCCTGCTGGAGACTCTGCCATGGGTGCTGGTTATTATTCTGCTGTTTATTTGCGGTGACCTGGCGGTGGCTTTCCTGGGGCTCAGAAAACGTCATGTAGTGCTACAGGAAGAGTATGCCAAGCGCAAACTCCTGTTGAACTCGGTTGCCGAGGGTGTTTACGGCCTGGACCTGCAGGGCAACTGCACTTTCTGCAATTCGGCGACGCTGCGTTTTCTTGGCTACCAGAGTGAAGACGAGCTGATCGGACGGAATATCCACAACCTGATCCATCACACGCATGCCGATGGCAGTATCTACTCGGCTGAAGACTGCAAAGCCTGCCTGGCCTATAAAAAGAACATGGAAGTCCATCTCGAAGATGAAGTTTTCTGGCGAGCAGACGGGACCAGTTTCCAGGCCGAGTATTGGTCCTATCCGATACGCAAGGGGACGCGTCTGGTCGGTGCCGTGGTCTCCTTCCTGGATGTGGCAGAACGCAAAGCGACGGAAGCCAAACTGGTCGAAGCCAACCGGGAATTGGATGCCTTCGTCTACACCGTGTCACACGATTTGCGTACGCCGCTATCTGCCATCACCGGCTATGCTGACCTGCTCAAGGAGATCTACAGCAAAGAGCTGAGCGCTGACGCCCGGGATATGCTGACTGCCATTGAGGCGCAGGGGAACAAGATGGCGGGGCTGGTGGAGGATCTGCTGGCGCTGGCGACGGCCGGAACCCTGGAGCGGCCGTCTCGTCCTGTCGATGTCCGGGCGGAGGTCGATTATGTCATTAAGGAACTCCAGGGGGAATTGGCTCATGCCGGTGTTCAGGTCGTTATCGGCTCCCTGCCCGACGTGCGGGTGTCGGCGACCCTGTTGACGCAGATCTTCGAGAACCTGATTGGCAATGCCTTGCGTTACGCCGGTTCCGCAGGAGGCCCCATCGAGGTGGGTGGTGAACGACGGCAAGAGACTGTGCGTTTTTATGTGCGCGATCACGGCCCGGGGATTCCTGTGGACGAGCGTGCCCGGGTTTTCGACGTGTTCTTCCGTGGTTCCGTCGGTAAAAAGATCATGGGGAGCGGCGTCGGTCTGGCCACGGTACAGAAAATTGCCAGGCTATACGGCGGACGTGCCTGGGTTGAGGAAACCGAGGGCGGCGGGGCGACCTTCCTGATCGAGATGGAAGATGTGTTGCCTGTAGACAGTTCTGACCTCTGATTTTCCTCGAGCGGCTTCAACGTTGCGGCTCTGCTGATGAAGTCGCTGCCCCTGCCAGAAGATCCCCAAGGTGAATGTGCCCCCCGGTTGTTTAGAAAATCCCTGCCTGACTGATGAGCGCCGCACCCGCCCCCGTTGCCGCGACGACGGCCCAGGGGGGAACTCTGCAGACGGTCAGTAGTGCGAATGCAGCCAGGGCGAGCACGAAATCACCTGCCGAAAGAATGCCACTGCTCCAGACCGGGTCGTAGAAGGCCCCCATCAGCAAACCGACCACCGCGGCATTGACGCCGAGCAGGGCAGAACGGACCCGCCGGTTTCTGCGCAGGCCATCCCAGAAAGGCAGGATGCCGACCACCAGCAGGAAGGATGGTAAAAAAATCGCCAACAGGCAGAGCAGACCGCCGACCAAGCCGTTGGGGCTGTTGGCCTGGGCCGCGCCGAGGTAGGCGGAAAAGGTAAACAGCGGCCCCGGGACAGCCTGGGTCGCCCCATAGCCGGCGAGGAAAAGATCTTTGCTGATCCAGCCCGAATTGACGACCTCGGCCTGCAACAGCGGCAGGACCACGTGGCCGCCGCCGAAGACCAGCGATCCCGTGCGGTAGAAACTGTCCATCAGGACAAAAGTCTGGATGCCGCTGCGGGCGAGGAGGGGGAGGACCAGAAGCAGAATGAAAAACAGCCCGAGGCTGATCAGGGCCCTCGCCTTGCCGAGATTAACCAGGTGCCGTTCGTGTTCATCGGGGTTCTCTCCCTGCAGAAGCAGTAGCCCGAGCAGCGCGCCACCCGCGATCACCGCCAACTGCCCCAAGACCCCAGGCAGGGCGATGGTGAAGAGCGCAGTCAGCACCGCCATGATTCGTCGAGGGCTGTCCGGGCAGAGAGCCTTGCCCATCCCCCAGATGGCTTGTGCGACCACAGCGACAGCGACCACCTTGAGCCCGTGCAGCCAGCCGGAGTGGATGACCGTCGCATCCAGGGCGGAGATGCCATAAGCAAACAGAATCAGGGCCAAGGCTGAGGGGAGGGTGAAGCCGCACCAAGCGACCAGCCCGCCACGCAGCCCGGCCTGGGAGATGCCGATACCGATGCCGACCTGGCTGCTGGCCGGGCCCGGCAGGAACTGACACAGGGCCACCAGGTCGGCGTAGGTGCTCTCCGCCAGAATACGACGGCGCACGACAAACTCGTCGCGGAAATAACCGAGATGGGCGACCGGTCCGCCGAAGGAGGTCAGCCCGAGCCTCAGGAAGGCCAGGAAAAGCTGGATGGTCGAAAGCGTCTGCGGTTTTTTCACAGCTCGAATCTCTTGCTTGAAGGCTTTGCATGTGCAGGACTTTAGTTAATACATGTTGCACCAGAGCAGTGTAACAGCCCTGTCATTTATGTCACTCCATTCTCTTACATCAACCCTTCCCGGAAAGAGACTGACAAGTGCTTTTGTCGCACCCGAAAACAACTGCTGCAGTGCTTTTGGCCTGCGGAAAATAAACTGTTGCTTTTTGACAAGTGGTGATTTTGTGGGAAACTTCAAACAGTCTAAAACCGCCAGTCCCGGCCGGCCGCCGCATTTGGATGCGTGGGCGCATCATTAACTTTCCCTTGGATAAAGGAGCGGAATCATGAAAAAGTGGGTCTTTCTATTGTTGAGCATGTTTCTGGCCTGTGCGGCCTTTGCCGCCGATATCGATAAAGCGAAGGCGGAAGGCAAGGTCAACCTCTATGCGAACATTACCGCCATAGAGCCCTTGATGGAGAATTTCACTGCCACGCAGGGTGTTGAAGGGATTTATACCCGGGTCTCCACTTCAAAATACCTGGCCACGGTCCTGACTGAGCATGAAGCGGGGAAACTCCAGGCGGATGTGCTGCAGGGACCGTTGCCGATCCTGCAGACACTCAAGGATAAAGGTGTCCTGGCGCCTTACCGCTCCCCTTCGGCCGTCGGCTACCCCGATTGGGCGCTGGCGGACGATACCATCGTTCAGTTCGGGATCGAATATGTCGCTCCGATCTACAATAAGGAGTTGGTCAAGCCGGCCGATGTGCCCAAGCGCTACGAGGATTTGACCGACCCCAAGTGGTTTGACAAGATCGTCATGCCTGATCCGGCGACACATGCGACCACCATCTCCTGGCTGGTCGGCTTGAAGGAGGCGAAAGTCTTTGCCGACGAGGCGGCCTGGATGGCCTTCGTCAAGGGGCTGGCGGCCAACAAGCCGATGTTTGTGAAGTCCTTCAGCCCTACGCCGGCACCGGTGGAGAGCGGCGAAAAGCTGATCGCCATCTCCATGCCCAAGTACATCATCACCAAAGCTCCTGCACCCTTGGATTGGGCCCATGTCAGCCCGCTGCTCGGCTCGCCGCGCGGCATTGCTCTCGCGGCCAAGGCCCCCAACCCGAATGCCGCCCAACTGTTTATCGATTACTGGCTGTCCAAAAATGCCATGCAGATGCTGGCTGACAAGGTCGGCGAGTACGTGCTGGCTCCCGGCGTCTTCCCGCCCATCGCCGGGATCAGCGAGGCAAAGGTCCTCCCCATCCGCGAGCTTTCCGACGATGAGATTGCCCAGTGGGGTGAAAAGTTCAAGGCCATCTTCTACGCGCAGTAAGCGCACAAGCGACATCTTTTTTGTTCATCAATCGACAGCAGCGGGGCCGGTGGCTTGCGGCCCCGTTGCTGTGTCAATCGAGGGGTCATGGAAATACGCATCACAGGGCTGACCAGGAATTACTATTCCGACGGTCGACTGATCAAGGCGCTCGACCGGGTAGACCTGACCATCCCGGCCAACCAGATTTTCACATTGCTCGGCCCGAGCGGTTGCGGCAAAACCACGCTGCTCAGGTGCATCGTCGGCCTGGAATCGCCCGATGATGGCGAGATCGCCATCGGCGACGAGATCGTCTGGTCGCGGCAGAAAAACATCTTCGTGCCGCCGGAAAGGCGTGGCCTCGGCATGGTCTTCCAGACCTACGCCATCTGGCCGCATATGAACGTCTTCGAAAACGTGGCCTATCCCCTGACCACGCGCAAAATGGCAAAGGACGAGGTGCGGGCAAAGGTCGCCAAAGCCCTCAAGTTCGTGCAGCTCGACGGTTTCGAGAACCGCCCGGCGACCAAGCTCAGCGGCGGCCAGCAACAGCGCGTGGCCCTGGCCCGGGCCCTGGTCGCCGAACCGAAAGTGATACTCTTCGACGAACCCTTGAGCAATCTCGACGCCAAGCTGCGCGAGGAGACCCGCAAGGAACTGCGCCATTTCCTCACCGAACTGCAGATCACCGCGGTCTACGTGACCCACGATCGCATCGAAGCGCTGGCCCTCTCCGACCAGGTGGCGATCATGCGTGCGGGGAGGATTGTCGAGATCGGTGATCCGAAGCAGATTTATTTCAACTCCGGGAACCAGTTCGTCGCCGACTTCATCGGCCGCGCCAACCTGATCCAAGGGCGTATTGCCTCGCAACAGGGTCAGCACGCCGTGATCGACACGGACATCGGAGCCATCCGCGGGTTGAACAGCCAAAAGCTAGAGCGCGGCACGGCCGCGGCACTGTGTGTGCGCCCCGAGTTTATCAGCCTGGCTGACAAACCGGTCGGTGACGGGGACAACCTGTTCCGGGGCAGGATGGAGACCCTGGTTTTTATCGGTGAGGCCTACGAAGGGGACATTCGCGTCGGCGGTCAGCTCTTCACCACGACAGTCTCGCCGACCGTGCAACTTGCCGAGGGGGACGAAGTCTCGATCTCCTTCAACCCGGACCACTGCTTCCTGCTGCCCGTCGCGCAAGACGCCTGAGTATGCCATGATGCGTAAGCCGAGCCTGACCACCGCCCTGATCGTCATCGTCGGTTTCCTGACCGTCTGCCCGGTGGTCATGCTGCTCTTTGGCAGCTTCTCCGAGGGCTTCGGCTCTTTCGGTGCATTCACCACGGCCAAGTATGTTACGGCCTATACTGATCCGGCCCTGCTCGATATCCTCTGGAACACAGTCATCTTCACCTTCGGCTCGGCCAGCCTCGCCACCGGCCTGGCGCTCTTTCTGGCCTACATGAACACCCGCACCAATATTCCCTGCAAGGGTTTATTCGGGGTCATCTCCATCGTGCCGATGATGATTCCGCACATCCTGTTCGCCGTGAGCTGGGTGCTCCTGCTCAACCCCAGCAACGGCATTCTCAACCGGCTGCTGATGGACGTTTTTCAACTTAAAACCGCGCCGTTCAACGTCTACTCCCTCGGCGGGATGATCCTTGTCGAAGGGCTGCTTGACCTGCCGATCGCCTACCTGATTATCGCCCCGGCCATGAGCGCCTTCGACATCGCCCTGGAAGAGTCCTCGAAGGTGTGCGGCGCCTCAACCCTGCGCACCTTGCTCAAGGTGACGCTGCCGGTGCTGCGCCCGGCGATTCTGGCCTCGGCCATCCTGGTCATCGTCAGGAGCCTGGCATCCTTCGCGGTGCCATCGGTGATCGGTATGCCGGGCCGTATCTACGTGCTGGCGACCCATATCTACCGGAGCATTTCCACGGGGTTTGCTGCCGATTACGGCAAGGCCGCGGCCCTCGGCATGAGCGCCCTGGCGGCTTCGATCACGTTAATCTACCTCTATCGTTACCTGACTGCGGAGAGCGGCAAGTACGTGACCATCTCGAGCCGCGGCTTCAAACCGACCCTGATCGACCTCAAGGGGAGCCGCTACCCGTTCTTTGCCGTCGTTGGCCTGATCTCCTTCGTGCTGATCGTGCTGCCGGTGCTGGTCCTCTGCTACACCTCTCTGGTGCCCTATTCGATGGTGCCGAGCGCCAAGGCTTTCTCCATGATGAGCTTCAAACACTGGATCGATGTTGTCAAGGATCCGATCTCGTTGCTCTCTTTGAAGAACAGCCTGACGCTTGGCGTGTTCGGGGCCACTCTCGGCGTTGCTCTCGCGATCCTGGTTGCTTACGTGATCGTCAAGGTCCGCACCCCGGCGGCCGGGATTCTCGAGTCCCTGAGCTTCCTGTCATTCTCCTTCCCGGGGATTGTTATCGGGGTCGGCTTCATGTGGTTTTTCGTGCGCACGCCGCTGTATTCCACCCTGTGGGCACTGCTCATCGGCTACATTGCCACCTATCTTCCGTACGGCATTCGACCCCTGTCGAGTGCCTTTGTCCAGATTCACAGCCACCTCGAGGAATCTTCACGCGTCTGCGGTGCCAGCTCCTTCCAGACCTTGCGCAGGATCGTCATCCCGTTGCTGATCCCCGGCATCGTCTCCGGGTGGATCCTCATGGCGACCATGTTCTTGCGTGAGCTGACGCTCTCCGTGGTCCTCTCCCGACCCGGCACGGAAGTGCTTGCCGTACAGATTCTGCGATTTGCCGAAGACGGCTTGTGGGGGAAACTCTCGGCGTTGGGAATCATCATGATCGGTATCTCGTCGACTCTGGTTGTCGGGGTCACTTTGCTCGGCAAGCGCCTGTCCAGAGTCGAAGTGGTCGATCGCTAGGACAAGAAAACCCTTTGCTTGGAGTCTCAGGCCATGCCGAAGGCCCAGAGCAGGCCGACGACTACGAACACCGCAGGCAGCAGGTTGCCGACCGGCAGCCGCTTGATGCCCATCAGGTCGAAGGCGATGGCGACGATCAGCAGCCCGCCCACGGCATTCATCTCGGTGATGACCGGGTCGGTCAGGATGGCTTTGGCGAGTTCGGCGGCGAGGGTGATGCTGCCCTGGTAGATAAGCAGTGGGATGATGGAAAAAATGACGCCGATGCCGAGGGTCGAGGTCAGCGCGATGGAGGCAACCCCATCGAGGGCGGCCTTGGCGTAGAGAATCGTCGGAGTGCCGCCCAGACCGTCCTGCAGGGCTCCCATGATCGCCATGGCGCCGACGCAGTAGAGCAAGCTTGCCGTGACAAAGCCTTCGGCAATCCTGCCCATGCCGGAAAAGTGTTCCTGCAGGCGCTGTCCGAACTGCTCAAGGTGCTTTTCAATGCCGAGTCCCTCACCGATCAGGCCGCCGAAGATCAGGCCGCCAATGACGATCATGATCTGCCGGCTCTGCAGGGCAAGCTGCAGGCCGATCAGCAGAACCGCCAGGCCGAGCCCGATCATAAGGGTCTGGCGCATTCTGGCGGAGAGATAACGGCCTGCCCAGCGGCCGACCAGGCAGCCGGCGATGACGGCCGCAATATTGACGAGCGTTCCCTGCAGGATCATGACGATTCCACTTCTCCAAAAGTTGCTTTAAAATTGGGAACTCTACCTGAAATATTTTTGCGATTCAAGCCTCAGCAAGGCGCCGAAAATGCCGGGCTGCCATCTTCTGCAGAAAATACCTGATACAATTAAGCTGTGCTAACGAAATATGCAGGGAGCCATTGACCTTGTTGATGGAGGCCCATTATGTCTCAGCCCGACCTGCTCCTGCTGCACCCACCGAGCGTTTACGATTTTCGCAAAAAGGCCATTATGTATGGCCCCATCAGCGACCTGATCCCCTCTTCGCCAGTCTTCGAGATGTACCCCCTGGGTTTTCTGACCATGACGAATTACCTTGAATCCCGCGGTTTGCGGGTACGCATCGTCAATCTCGCCCTGCGGATGATGAACGACCCCGAATTTGACGTGTCGGCTTTCCTGTCCGGGGTCAAGCCGAAAGCCTTCGGGATCGACCTGCATTGGCTCCCCCATGCGCACGGTTCGCTCGAGGTCGCCAAGCTGGTCAAGGATGTGCACCCGCAGACCCCGGTCATCTTCGGTGGTCTTTCTTCCAGCTACTTTTACGACGAGCTGATCCGCTATCCCCAGGTCGATTACGTGCTGCGCGGCGATTCGGTGGAACCGCCGCTGCATGCGCTGCTGATGTGTCTGCGGGACGGTGGGTCGATGGCGCAGGTACCGAACCTGGTGTGGAAAGCAAACGGCAAAGTCAGGGTCAACCCGCTGGCCTTCGTGCCGGACGACATCGACTACGTCGATCTCGCCCCGGAGCGGATTATCAAGATGGTGATGCGCCACCGTGACCTGCAGAGCGTGCTCCCCTTCAACGGCTGGTGGAAGAACCCGATCACCGCGGTCTTCACCGTCAGGGGGTGTGCTCACGAATGCGCTACATGTGGAGGGTCGTGCAACGCCAACGGGATTTTGAACCTGCGCAAAAGTCCCGCTTTCCGCAGTCCCCAGAATCTGGTCAAAAACATCCTCGATATCAGCCATTTCTCTCGGGGGCCGATTTTCCTGGTGGGCGACTTGTACCAGGCCGGGACTGCTTACGTTCACCAGGTTTTGTCGCTGTTGCATTCGACCCGCATCGCTAACGAGATCGTCTTCGAAGTCTTTAGTATGCCGCCAGCGAATTTCTTGTCAGAGGTCGATCGGTCTGTTAAGAACTGGAGCCTGGAGCTCTCCCCGGAAAGCCATGATGAGAGTGTGCGTCGTCGTCAGGATAAGCAGACGTTCTACAGCAACGCCGAGATGGAGACCGTCATCGCCCAGGCCCTGTCACTCGGCTGCCATCGCATCGATGTCTTCTTCATGATCGGGTTGTCCGGACAGACCAAAGAGTCGGTTATGGAGACGATCGATTACTGTGAAAGGCTCTTTCAGAAATCCGACCGACGCCTGTCATGTTTCATCTCACCGATGGGGCCCTTTATCGATCCCGGCAGCCATGGCTTCGAAAACCCGGAAAAATACGGCTACCGACTCTTCGCACATACCCTGGAAGAACATCGCCAGCTGCTGCTGCAACCGTCCTGGGGACAGATCCTCAACTATGAAACCATCTGGATGAGTCGCGATGACATGGTGGATGTCACCTATGATGCTGCCGAAGCCTTGAACAGCCTGAAACTGCATTACGGCCGAATTAACCGTGCCCGGGGGTGCGGAGTAGCGAGGCGCATCAGACAGGCCCGGGAGCTGAAGGCCCGCATGGCAGGCAGCGGCGAGGCCCTGGACCCGGAGGCGCTCAAGGCTTTGTACGGGGAGATTCACGCCTTTAGCGTATCGACGGTCTGCGATAAGCGCGAGCTATTCTGGCGGCGTCACGTCATGAGCTTTAAATGGCCGGAGATTTTACGGGTGGGGCTGAATTACCTGCGGGAGCGGATGTGAACTTGCCCCTGCCCACACATACTCTGCAAGAGAAAGCCGGCAACGGTTCCTACCGTGTGCCGGCTTTCTCTTGCGATTCTCGGGCAATTGAGCCTCAAGTGTTCTGCAGCTGGTCGGCCATTGCTTTGACCTCCGCGCGCATCTGCTCCGGAAGATCGCCCAGCCGCATCAGCATCTCGACCTGCTCCGCAGCGTCCTTACGCCAGCCCTTGGCCAGGTAGACCTGGGCGATGCGCAGCAGCCAGCGGGGATTGTCGCGCTCCTGCCGCAAAGCGCCCTTGAACGACTCGAGGGCTTTGTCAAGCTGCTGTGCACGCCGCAGCCAGAACTCCGCCAGCATCGGGTGAACGCCGCCGCCGCAGCCGCCGCCCGGCATGCGCTTGAGCAAGCTTTCCGCTTCGTCGAAACGCTCGACCCTCTCCAGCAGTTGGGCGCACAGCATCAGCAGCCCCTGTTCGACGACGCCCTCGTCCAGGGCTTTGAGCCCGGCTGCCAGGGCCGGTTCGAGCTCCCGGCGCTGGGCGTGCAATTCGGCAAGTCGCGCCCAACAGTAACCGACAAAACGCCCGGTGGCGAGATTCTGCTTGAGCAGCGTTTCCAACGCGTCAACTTGCCCCGTGGCGATCAGGACGTCGGCCAGGGCATCCCAGGCCGGAAACAGCTCCGGTTCGATGGTCAACGCGGCCTGCAGATCCTGGATGGCATTGTTGTGCTGACCGCTGCGTACCATCAGCGCGCCACGCTCGAAAAGAAAGAGCGCATTGCGTTCGGTATCGGGAACCTGCTGCAGCAACCTCAGAGCTTTCTCCTCGTCGCCGTCCTGGGCGGCCAGCCAGGCCTGCCGGAATTCAACGCCCGCTGCGAGGTAGCGTTGTGACAGCTCGGGGGGCAAGGTGGCCAACAGCAATTCCAGCCGGCCCTCCTCGTCGAGGTCTATCTCCTGGGGGGCCTCAGCCGGACCGGCAGGTGACGAGCAGTTGCTGTTGCAGCCGGCATGGATGGCCGGGCCGTCATCGTCTGCAGCGGTTTGCCGTGGTAGTTCTCCTTTCTCCAGGGCCGCCTGCGCCTGCTCGGCGCGCTTGCGCAAATCGGCGGAGCGGGCCTGCTCGATGGCCAGTTGGAAGTCCTCGCGAGCCCGCAGCAGGTTTCCGGACTGCTGCGCCCAGGCGCCCTCTTCGAGGTTGATAGTGGCCAGAGCGTCGCCGGCCTGGTTTTCCCACCCGTTGATTTCCGCCAGCAATTCTTCGTCCAGTTCGCTGCGATCAAGCTTTTTAGCCACGGTCAACAATCCTGCCCAGTCCTGCCGGGCATGGAGTTGACGCAGCTCGTCAACCGGATCCTTTTTGGCGAACATTTTCTTCAAGAAACTCATGATCTATGCCTCGCTGGTGATTTTTTCGGCTGATTGAACCGCTTCGCGCGGCAGGTGTCAACCCTGTTCAGTCAAAAACCTCGTCCCCTTCGTATGTCTTGTCTCCATGGTATTTAACGACTGGAAGCAAAAGGCTTGTAATCAGGCAAAGGTTGGCCACCAAGTCATCAAGTCAACGCTTAACTGTCCTGCGTAGTTGGTCTAAGTTTGACGTCTATGGCGTCAGACGTCCGCCTAGTCCAGCTTTTCGCGAGTATTTTTGCGCCATGGTGCACCGAAATTTTCAGATTGGCTGGAGGAACGAACGCATATGACACACAGGGACTGCCGCGGCAGTCCTGTTTACTGCTCCGGGTCCGCCAAAAGTACAAGTGGAGCCTGTGCCCCGCAGAAGACCTTCCCCTGGCAGAGACCACAGGGGGGCACCGTTAGCGCAGTGTTCGTGCACGTGAGGGGTGGTGACGTTGCGGCTGGAGTCGAAGCCCTTCGGTTTGTCGTGTCCGTCGGTGGAAATCGCCCCGGTCGCCCGCTTGCGTCAACTCTCCGGCCAGGTGCTGGCGCAGTTAAACTCCCCGTCTTGGAAATGCCAGTTCTCCCAACGTTGTGCAAACACTTTCCTGGCGGCGCGTTGGTTGCTTCAGATCGCCGCGGACGATTTTCTCGATACTATTTTTGTTGCCGGCCATAAATGCATTTTTCGCCGGGGCAGTGCAATGGTCCCTCCGTTTCCTTCCGGAGTCGTTGTTCTTCCAGAGGGACATGCAAACATCGCGTCACGAACCAATTAGAATTTATGGCTGAGGTTCAGCTGTAAACTCACATCCTGTGACGACTGAACGGCGAGGTCCTCGCCGACGCTGATGTCCAGGGCCGTCGCTTCGCCGAGACCGAGGGTGCCGCCCATGGTCAGAATCAAGGCCGGGTGGCCGATTTCATAAAGGTCGCTGTTGTACAGAGCACTGTGGCTGTCAAGCTGCAGCTTGAGGCCGAGCCAGTTCAGGGGACTCCACCCTGCGCCCAGCCAGCCACTGGCAGCCCAGTTTTCCACACGATTTTGCAGCACATCGCCATCACTCAGCCAGCTTCCCCCAAGGCCACCCCAAAGCGAGGCGCCACCTTTTTTAAGAGGAAAATCACGTTGTGCCGAGAGCGCCAAGGAGATGTCCCACCCGCCGCTACCGGTGAATTTATCTGCATCGCCTGTCGGCGCCTTGATCGAACCCTGCAGGCTCGCCGCGGCCAGTTCAGTGTCCAGCCACTGCCAGGCCGCGAGCATCCGAACGTCTCCGATGCCATTCGTCTCGTCGTCGAGCAGAAAGTTATCGCCATCGCTGTTAGCGTAGGCAAAGTTGATCTCGTTGTTTGACACGTTATTGCGATCACCATTGGGCAGGCCGAAGAGATCATGGAAGTTCTCGATGAAACCGTCGAAAGAACCCTTGCTTTGCCAGACCCACGGTACGTCGAGACCAACCTGCAGGTGTTGGGCAAGCCCGTAGCGCAAACCAGCGGTTGCCACATAGGTCTCGCCATCAAGCACAATGACCTCGTCACGTCGATCGTTGGTGCTGGAAATGTTGGAAATATCGAAGCCCAGTCTAGCCGTAAACTGGCCGGACTGGTTTAAACGAGCCGCTTCGGCGACCGGCAGCGCCTTGATCAACGCGGGAGGAGAGAGATTGCGCACCGCAAACGGCGAGAGTTCCACTCCCCACGCCTGCAGAGTCATACTCACGAAGCCGAGAATTGCCCAGAGTAAAGTACGAAGAACCATTTCAACCTCCTACTTTCAAGCTTGGTTTGTCAAGAGTGCCGGTTAGTTGCAAAGGATATCGGCCGTCAGCATCGGCTTTACCAGAGAGTTCAAGCAGAGAGGTGATGGACGGATCTGCGTTCGGTCCTGGACGTACCAGCAGTACAAGTTTGATGCGGCTGCTGGCAGCAGTGCGACCGATTAGGAGGGTGCCGTCGCCGCTGACGTCAAGGTCGCCCCCTTTGGCGGACAGGGTGACCTTCTGCGACCGCCCTTGTCCGTCGGCCTCCAGGGTGATGTCGCCGAGTGCGAGTCCAGGGCTTTCGGCTTTGAGCAACTCCAGGCCAAGAACCCTGACATCAGCCAACCGCAGTAGCAGGTGTGATTTTGTCTCAGTATCGAGACGGGTGGCCGTATCGATAGACGCATCACTGAGCGTGCCTGTTATATTGAAGGGCAGTGGTTTCTGTATCGGCAGGTCGAAGCGCAGACCTGCGGCTTTGGCACTGATCAGGCCGTTTTTCAGCACACCGGCATCGATCGTCCCGTTCATGAGCTCGCCCTGCACCTGCACTCCTGGGTCAGCGGATAACAGGGTTGACCATTGTGGAGCAATGCTCAATGACTCAATCAGGAGCGATTGCGATAGTCCCTTCACGTCAAGCGTGATTCCCTTGGCGCTGAAGGTCAGCAGCGGATAAAGGCTGACCTGCTCGATCTGCACGGTAACACTGGTCCGCGTCTCGAGTTCCTGGATAATGCGCTGCTTCAAGGTTTCTGCCGGGAAGAACAGATAGAACCCGACCAACATCCCCAACAGCAACAGGCCGATCCCGGCCAGCAGGAAAAGGCTCGGCCGCTGCCAGACGGCCAAGGGCTTCTTGTTTTTGCCCGGCCAGGCAGGGAATCTCATGTCGTCCTCCGCAGTGCTGTTACAGTCATGGTAGCATCGAGCAACGAACGATCATCGAAACGCTGCTTGATGTAGAGTGTTTTGACCTGCATGGGTGAAGTCGCATCTTCGATCCCGGTTAACAGTTCAAGAACCTGCTTGAGAGTCAGCTTCTCGAGTTTTATTTCTACCGTATCGATGGTGAATTCGTTGCGGACCTCCGGGGACTGGGGACGCATGGACTGGAGGTTCTCCCTTCCGGCTGTTTGCTCGACCAACCCCTCGATGAAGGTAAGTGATGAGAAGGTCTGCTTGTTTTCCAGGAGTTTTTCCACCTGGGCCATCTGCTGCTGCAACTCGAGATAACTCGTTTGCAGCGCCTTGACTTCCTGCAACTGACCAATGCGTGCCGCAATCTGCTGGTCGAAGCGCTTCAGTGCGCTGCGGTAGGGAGCCACGATGGCAAAGTAGATCAGAGCCAGGAGGAGGGCGCCCCCCCCGATGAAGACGAAAATCCGCTCCCTCTTGTTAAGTTGACTAAACATTATTCGGCCCCCAGTTTGGCAAGTGACACTAACAGGCGGAAGTCGATTCGGCTGCCATCAAGGCTCATCTTGGCATCGGTAACCTGGACCTTTGTAAATTGCGGTGAGTCCTCGAGAGCCTTGGCCATCTGGTTGACGCCTTCGAAGGACGACGTTCGCCCGGTCAACTTGAGTTCCTCTGCGTTTAAAGAAAATTCCTGGATTTCAACCGTGACCAGTGCTGGAAGGAGCGAAACCTCCTTGAGCACGGCAAGCGCCGAGCCCTGCCCGCCGGCAATCAGGTTCCCCTTTTCCTGCAGATCGCGGATTGCGCTCTTGAGTTGTAGTGGGACATCGACGACGGTCGTGGCATTGGGGAACAGCGCCCGGTAGACAGCTACCATTTCCTCCTGCAGCTGATCTGCTCGACCGGCCTTGTCGGCATACTTTAAGGCCATTGAACCGAACACGATCAGCAAGGCCATGCCAAGCAGCGCAGCCAGCAGGACCAGCTTGCGTTTCAGGTTGGCCCATTCCCCTTTGAGGGCATACTGACCACGGCGGAAGTTGAACGAGCGACTGTGTTTGACTACCCGCGCGCGCAACGCCAGTGCCACAGCCGGCAGGAACGGGCTTTCGACCACATGGCCGCCGAGCTCAAGAGAGAGCAGATCCACGCTGTGCTCCGCAGCCTGCAGGGCTTCTGCCAGCGCGGCAGTGCATCCGGCACCCATCAGGCTGATGGGCAGGTCGTCGACTCCAGCTCCTCGCTTCAAGATCCTGATCTCCCTGAGCAACTGCTGAAACTGGGACGCAGAGGTCGGATCCGCAATGGCCGGCAGAATACGGTAATCCACCAAGTCACCGTCTTGCAGCAACGAGACAGTGGTCTCCTGTTCTGTCGCACAGATCAGCAGGCCGTCACCGACATGTTCACCAAGCCCCGCCGCATAACAGAACGGAGCCAGGTCGACCAAGTGCAGCGGCACATCGGCCTCCTCGAAAGACCTCAGCAGGGACTGGAGCGTCTCCCTGGGTACAGCAGCCACCGCCACGGTCGCGCCCTTGTCGTTCGGCTGCGCTGGCTGGATCGCCGTGGCACAATTGTCAATGGCGACCGGAAGTTGAGCCGCCAGGGTGAAAGGAATCGCAGCGGCGATTTTCTTGTCGTCCTGAAAGGGGAATTCCAGCCGCCGTACGTAGGCTGTTCGTGGCAGGCAGGCTGGTCACCAGCTGGTCACCGATTTTGAACTCGCCTGACAGAAGCTCTTTGAGAAGGGCATTCATTTCATCCGGGGCCGCAAAACCTCTTTCCTGCAGGGAGACGACGGAAAGCTGTCCCTTCTCCTGGTTGAGAATGGCGACACGCAATATGCTGGGGCCGATCTCGATGCCGATTAATCGCTTGCTCATGAGATTAATTCACCTTAAAAAAAAGCAGCTTGTTCCCATGTTTATCAACCTCCGCCACCAGTCGACGGCTACCGTCATTGACCAGGGCCGATGATTCGATCCGGTAAGTCCGGCTGGTCGTTCCCAACTGATCGAGGTTGGCAAACGTCTTTAAAACGACGTAAACCGCTGGATCGAGGACCTCCTCGAGCTGCGCAACTTCCTTGATCGGCTCCGTCTGGCGATAGTCGATGATGGTCTGGCCCGCATCACGACTGATATCGGGGCTGAGAGACATCAGCACTTCGGCGCTGGCGGTATTGATATTCACTGCCACCGTGCCATTCACCGCCAGGTGCGGTCTGATCTGCTTGACAATTTCCGGGGTAAACCCTTTGATCAGGGACAAGCTCCTCCAGCGTCTCGAGCGGACCGTTTTTGCAATGGTATGGTTGCGACAGACTTTGGTAATAGAGGTCTTCCGCACCCGAGACGGGCAAACTCATGCCATCGGTATGAATCTCCTTGTAGGGGGTATCATCTTCATCCAGCCAATCGATCAGAGCCGCAGTCAACTCCGCCGGATCCGCCTGCCGGTCCAGTTCCATGACGTTCAACAGGCGGTAGAAGCGATCGATCATGATGGCTTGGGGATTATTGTTGGTCACCAGACCGTTGATCGCCAGCTTGCCATCCTGATCCTCGATCTGGATGGTGACGATCCCATCGCCGACCGGGTAGTTGATGACGCCTTTGCTCCAGGTTTCATCCAGCGAGTCATAACTGTTTGTATCTGACTGCAGAATCATGCGACCGGCGTTGATGCCGCCCTTGGCCAGGTAGTAGGCCCGGTGCTGTCGCGAAAGGTCTCGGTCAGGCGCATGTCGACCATGGTTGAAAAGGCCAGGTCTGTCAGCAGCGATGTCAACAGAGCGACAATCACCAGCACCAGCAGGAGAGCCATCCCACGGTTTCCGCGGCGACCTTTCATAGCGTCTCCACCTGCGGCACCTCAAAGGCCGAAATGAAATGAATCGGCTCCTCACCACCGGTGCGCAGCTGCAAGGCAATTTCAACCATGTCCGGCAGGCCGGACGTTTTGCCATCCCAGGTCTCCTGCCATTGCCCGTTGCCATAGAAACGCAGCGTCATCGACTCGATGCCAGGCACCAGGCGCATCATGCCGGCAGTATCCTCATCGACCGTTTCATGGACAGGATGCTCACTGCGCATCAGGACCAGCCCTTGGCCCTCATCTTCCTGGTCCTCGATGAGCAGGTAGTGGACCCTGGCAACGCCCGATCCCGTCTGGCTCAAGGGAGACACCGCCGATGTGGTCAATTCCAGTTCGACCGTACCGTTATCGGTGCGCCCGGTAAAAACCAGGTTACGATCACTGGGCAGGAAAAACGTCCCGCGCAGTTCCCGTCCCAGGCGTTCGAAAAGGACCCGCGCCCGGTGGTATTCGGCGCTGTCGGCATCCAGGCGTTCCCGTGCCAGGCTCACCGAGGAGAAGATGCCGTATACGGAAGTCAGCAAAATCGCCAGGATGCTGATCGCAACCAGCACCTCGACCAGGGTGAACCCGTGTTCCGAGCGCATTCTGCGGTCAGAAAATGAATGATGTGAGATCGACCAGCTCATTGCGCACTGCATCTCCCCAGAGAACGGTTACGGTCACCATTTGCACCGACGGCAACGGAGTATCGGCGTAAGTAATCTGCCAGCGGTAGGCGGCATAGGGCTCGCTAAACACACCCTCAGTTTCCGCGCCTGTCAGCGTCCCGTTTCTGGCATTCACTTCGGTCTCTGCCATCTTCTGCTGGGCCAGCAAGGTTGCCGAAGTAATCCGCTGCAGACGATCGTGAACCCCGATCGAGCGATTGGCAAGCGCCAGGAGGGACACCATGGCGATACTGACGATGGCCAGGGCGATCATGATTTCCAATAGCGTAAAGCCGCTGCGTCTGGATTTTGTCGGGCAATGGGTCTGCAGCATCATGAATCCCGCCATTCCGGCCTCGGCTCAGAACTCCCGGTAACCATCGAATACCTCGGTCGTCCCGGTCAATGGCGCGACCCGCAGAGTCAACACCTGGCCGCCGCCGTCATTGAGGTGAATGATGGTCTCTTCCACCCAGCCGCTCGGGTGCAGGCGGGTGGTGACTTGCCCTTGCGGTAAATTTGCCACGACCCGGTACTTGCAGGTCCATGAAACGGACAGCACCTTTCAACGCCGCTTCCCGCCCCTGGTCGAGGGCATCAACCAGCTCGCCGTCCGCTTCCAGGATCTGGGCGCGATAGGTGCCACGATCCAGATCGTAGATCAGGCGATATTCGTGTCCGGACAAGGCGGACTCGTTGAACAGGTATTTAATGGTACCGCTCAGACGCCGGGCCGAAGTGCCGAGGCTGCTGGTGCCGATATTGCTGAACAGGGGAACACTGAACACCATGAACAGGCTGACCAGCACCATCACCACGACGATTTCGACGAGGGTGAAGCCCGCCTTTCTTTGGCTTCTCAGGAAACAGTGTCGTTGCGGAGTGCAGGGCATGGGCATGGTGTTCATTGCAATCCCTGTCGGGCATACCGGGCCAGGCGAGAGCTAATCGAGTTCCCAGCTGTTGATGTCAGCATCAAAACCCTCTCCACCGGCCTGGCCATCGGCACCGTAGCTGATCAGGTCGAAGTTGTTGTTATGCAGTCCCGGAGAGAGGTAGACGTAATTGTTCCCCCAAGGGTCGACCGGGGTTTTTTTCAGGTAGCCGTCAGCCGAATATTTGGTCGGGATTCTCCCGATGGTCGGCTTTTCGACCAGCGCCTTCAGCCCTTGGTCGGTCGTCGGGTAGAAACCGCTGTCGAGCTTGAACAGGCCGAGGGCCTCTTCGATGCTTTTCATATCGACTTTGGCCTTGGTCACCTTGGCCTCGTCAGGACGGCTCAGCAGTCGGGGCACGACAATGGCGGCCAGAATGCCGAGGATGACCACCACGACCATGATTTCGATCAGGGTAAAACCGCGATTGTCTCGAAACTTGGATGAATGCATATCGATGTTTCTCCTTGTGCACAAATCGGCCCGGCAGTGCGCCAGGGCGACAGGATCATTCGTTCTTTCAGCCAAAGCCCTGGCTGGCTTCGAAAATCGGCAGCAGGATGGCCAGGACCACGAAGCCGACAATGCCGCCCATCAGCAGGATCATCAGCGGCTCGAGCAGCGAGAGCATGCTCGTCATCGACAGCTCGGTCTGGTGCTCGTAGGTATCGGCCACCCGGAACAACAACTCTTCGAGCTTGCCGCTCTTTTCCCCGGCAGCCGTCAGCTGGGCCAGCATCGGCGGGAACACCGCCGTCTGCTTGAGCGCCGCGGCCAGGCTGCCGCCCTCCTGGACCCGCAGGGTGACGGTTTCGATCGCTTCGTTGAGGACCCGGTTGGTCAGCAGGTTGCGCGCGATATCCAGGGCCTTGAGCAAGGGAACGCCGCTCTCCAGCAAGGTGCCGAGGGTGCGGGCGAAACGGGCGGTAACGATCAGCAGCTGCAGCCGACCGAAGAGCGGGAGTTTCAGGATCAGGGCATCCGTCCGCAGCCGCCCATGCGTCGTGGCACGATAGCGTTTCAGGGCCACCAGGGCCAGCACCAGCAGCAGCCCAAGCAGCCACCACCACCGGGCCAGGAAATCCGTCAGGGCAATCAGCAGCAGCGTCGGCCAGGGCAGCGCCCGGTCGAGTTCGTTGAGCATGCTGGTGATTTTCGGCACGACAAACACGAACAGGAACACCAGCACGCCGCTGCCGACCACCGTCATCAGCAACGGATAGGCCAGGGCTGCCTGAATCCGGGAGCGCATGCGGGCCTGGTTTTCGAGAAAATCCGCCAGACGGTACATGGTCCGGTCAAGAGTGCCGCTGTCCTCGCCGACCTGGATCATATTGATGAACAGGTCGGGGAAAATATGCCGCTGCGCGCCGAGGGCCTCATGGAGCGTCCCGCCCTGTACGACCTGTTCGCGAATCTTGGCAAACGCGCTGGCCAGCAGCGGCTGGTCGGTCTGCTCACTGACGGTGTTGAGAGCATCGTCGAGCGCCAGGCCGGCGCCCAGCAGCGTCGCCATCTGGCGGGTCGCCGCGGCAAGTTCACCGGTGGGCAGTTTGCGGAACGCACCAAAGTTGAACGACCGCTTGCGGGTCTGCTGCACACCGGTCTCGCGCAAATCAGTCAGGTAGATGCCCTGGTTGAGCAGTTGCTGGGTCACCGCCTTGCGCCCGGGGCCGTCAATCGTCCCGGATTTTTTGCGGCCCTGATTATCGAGACCTGAGTACTCGAACAGCGGCAACTCTAGACCTCCTCCTGGGTCACGCGCAGGATTTCCTCAAGGGTTGTCACCCCCTCCAGAGCCCGGGCTACGCCGGCCGCACGCAGCGTCTGCATCCCTTGGCGCATGGCGGCCTGCTTGATCGTGGTCGCGTCCTTGTCCTGCATCAGCAGGTCACGGACGGTTTCATCGACGTGCAGCAGTTCGTAGATGCCGCTGCGCCCCCAGTAGCCGATATTCATGCAGCGTGAGCAGCCGCGACCCTGGTAGAATTGCGGATTGGCCGGCAGCGTGCACTCATCGCCAAGTTGGTCGAGCAGTTCGGCCGGCGGTGTGATCTCTTCCTTGCAGTGCGGGCAGATCCTGCGCACCAGGCGCTGGGCCAGGATGCCGACGATACTGGAAGCGGCCAGGAACGGTTCGATGCCCATTTCCACCAGGCGCGTCAGTGCCCCGGCGGCATTGTTGGTGTGCAGGGTCGAAAAGACCATGTGCCCGGTCAGGGCCGACTGTACGGCAATCTCAGCGGTTTCGCGGTCGCGGATCTCGCCGACCATGATGATGTCGGGATCCTGGCGCAATATCGAGCGCAGGCCGTTGGCGAAGGTCAGGTCGATCTTCGGGTTGACCTGGATCTGGCCGACACCCGGAAGCTGGTACTCGATCGGGTCTTCGACCGTGATGATGTTCTTCTCCCGGCTGTTCAGTCGGGTCAGCGCCGCATACAGGGTCGTGGTCTTGCCGGAGCCGGTCGGGCCGGTCACCAGGAAGATACCGTGGTTCTTGTTGATCATCCCCTCGAACTGGCGCAGCAAGGAACTTCCCAGGCCGATTTCCTCCAGGGAGAGGATGTTCGAGGTCTTGTCAAGCAGGCGCAGCACCACCCGTTCACCGAATGCGGTCGGCAGGGTTGACACGCGGATATCGATATCCCGTCCGGCCACCCGCACGCGGAAACGGCCGTCCTGAGGGAGGCGCTTTTCGGCAATGTTCAGCTGCGCCATGATCTTGATGCGCGAGACGATACCGGCGTGAGCTTTCAGGGGCGGCTGCAGCACCTTGTAGAGGATGCCGTCGATGCGATAGCGGACCACCAGGTCGCGTTCGAAGGGCTCGATATGGATATCGCTGGCGCGCTCCTTGTAACCCTGGGTGATCAGGCTGTTGACAAAACGAATGATCGGCGCTTCGTCCGAGGCGTCGATCAGGTCCGCCGGTTCCAGGTCGCGCACCAGGTCCCCGGCTGTCTTCTCCTCGATTTCCTCGATGACCTCCGAGGAATCGCCGGCCTGCTTTTCATAGCCGCGGTTGATGGCGCGCAGGATCTCTTCCGGGGTCGCTACGCAGGGTTCGATATCCTCGCCGGTCAGGGTGCTCAGGTCGTTCAGCGGGCGGTTGTCGAGGGGGTCGGCAACGGCCACCTGCAACCGGCCGTCATGCCGCGCGAGGGGATAGATGCGGTATTCCTTGGCAAAGCCGATCGGGATCAGGTCGAGCAGGTCCTCGGTTGCCGATTCCTCGGCAATCGTCTCCAGGTAAGCCAATTCGAACTGAGACGCCAGTGCCTGTGCCAGCGTCACGCTGTCGATAGCTTTGAACTTGAGGAGAACATGGCCGAGGCGTTCGCCGTCCTGCTGCTGTTCCACCAGGGCCTCGTCGATCCGCTGCTGGGGGACCTTGAAGTCCTGCTGCAGTATTTCGCCGATACGCCGCCAGTTATGCATATACGAGTCGCTTCCCGGGATGAAGTGCCATTAGTTGCCCGATTGCTGCCCCAGCGGCTCAGTTCCCTGCGGAGATTCACTTTGCGGTTCGCCAGCAGCCGTGCCCCCTGGCTGATCCGCTTCAGGCAGCGGCGCTTCAGCCGCCTCTTCTGGTGGGACGCTATTTTGACTCTTGAGATTACCGAAGAAGTTCTCCGGCAATGCATCGCGGGTCCGGTCGGTAACGAATCCGCTGGCCGCCTTGCGGTTGCGGTTGGTCACCCTTTCGAGGTCCTCGGCGTCCCTGATGATGGTCGGGTTGATGAAGATCAGCAGGTTGGTCTTTTCTTCCTGGGTCGACGTCCGTTTGAACAGCCAGCCGAGCCCGGGGATGTCGCCGAGGATCGGCACCTTGGTCTCCGTCTCGATGACGTTGGTGTCGATCAGGCCGCCGAGCACCACGGTCTTGTGGTTTTCCACCAGGACCGTATTGCGCAGCACCCGCTTGGTGAAGGTTGGCCCGACATCGCTGGGGCTGCCGACGCTGGCGACCAGGGCCGCGGTGGCCGGGGCGATATCGGTGATTTCCTGGTAAACGTTCAGGCGGACCAGGTCCCCTTCGGTAATCTGCGGCGTAAAGCGCAGGATCAGGGCCACGTCCTGGCGTTCCACGGACACGCTCTGCGCCAGACCGTCGGTAGCGCCAGTATCGGTCAGGCGCCCGGTGATGACCGGCACGTTGGAGCCGACGATGATCTCGGCCTCTTCATTGTCGGAGGTGAGCAGGCGCGGCGCCGACAGCAGGTTGACATCGCTGTCGGTTTTCGACACATCGATCAGCACCGACAGGGAGGGCACGGTAATATCGGTGCCATCAGGGCCTTTGACGGTGATCGGGTTGAAGAAGCCGCCGGCCAGCAGGCCGTCCACGGCTGCGCCCAGGAGCCCAGCGCCGCTTGAGACGAGATCGCTGAAACCGATCGGCCCGGTGTTCTGGTTGGTGCTGCCGATAATCAGGCTGTCGTCGCCAACATTCACGGCGCCCTGCAGGGACACGCCGAGGCGCTGGGTGGCATCCATGGAGAGTTCCAGGATCAGGGCTTCGACATAGACCTGCTTGCGCTTGATATCAAGTTTGGCGACGATATCCTTGATCGTCCGGAAATCATCCAGGCTGGCGTTGACGATCAGCGAGTTGGTCGGCTTGTCGGCGGTGACGGTGACCTGCGCGCTGATGGCCCCCAACGGTTTGCCCGCTTCGGCAGCGGCCTTGGGGTCGACCTTGATGCCGGAGATGATCTCGTTGAGTGTCGCGGCCAAGGCGACCGCGTCGGCGTTTTCCAGGTAAATCAGGTTGATGTTGGAGCGGGCTCCGTCATTTTCCCTGTCCAGGCGGGCCACCAACTCCTTGATCAGGGTCATGTCCTCCTGGTCGGCCACGACGATCAGTGACTGTCCCGCCGGATAAGGGATGATCTTGGTGACGACCTCGTTGCCATTCGCAGCCGCTGCAACAGCCTGTCGACGCCGGCTGGTCGCAGGGGCGGCGGACTGGCTCATGATTTCGGTCAGGACCTTGCTGACCACTTCGGCGTTGGAGTTTTCGAGCTGGATGATTTCGATCAGGCTTTCCGCGCCTGGCTGGTCCAGTTCCCGGATAATCTTGACCAATCGCTCGATGTTGGCGGCGGAATCGGTGATCACCAGGCTGTTGCTCGGCGCATAGGCGGCGACATTGGCTGTGCTCGGCACTCAATGGAATCAGCACGGTCGGCGCCAACGATGGCGGCATCGAGGTTCTCCAGATGGACAACCCGGGTGACCACTTGGTCACCAAGCTTGCCCCGGCTTCCGCCGTTGGTCGGCAGGTTCGATTCCTTGGCATTTTTCAGCATGACGATCTTGTTGACCTTGCCCGAGGGCACAACCGTGTACCCCTTGACGTTGAGCACGGTTAGAAACAGCTGGTAGGCTTCTTTCAGGGTCATGCTCTCTGGAGAGATGATCGTGGCTTTTCCCTTCACCGTCTCGTCGTAGAGGAAGTTCTCGCCGGTCAGTTCGCTCATGGTCTGGATCAGGTCGGTCAGCTCGACATCCTTGAAATCGAGCGTGACCCGGCCTTCCGCATTCGGCTGCGGCTGCGGCGGAGTCTGCGCCAGGAGTCTGCGCGGGGAGAACCAGGCAAAGTGCCAGCAACGTTGTGCATAACACTACTTGGTAGACGATCGGTTTGCTCATCGGCGAAAACTCCTATTCGATTTCATATGCAAAACTCATCGGTTGCCCATTTCGCTCGACAGCGAGGCTGATCTGCCGCGCCTCGCGCAACTGCTGAAATATCTGCAGAGCCTTTTCCGGGCTGTCGAGCTTGATGTTGTTGACCTCAATGACCACGTCACCCCTCTGCAGGCCCAGCTTGGACAGCAGCGATCTGGGGTTGATGCGCTGAACGAGGAAGCCGTCGGTCTTGCCGTCCACCGTGCGCGGCTGCATCTGGACAAGGCGCAGCTGGTCAGCAAAATTCTCCCGCACCGCTGCGATGGCGCTGCTAGCAATCACCCAGCGGTTTTCGCCGACGGCCCTGATATCGCCACTCTCATCGCGACTGCCTGCCGTGCTGGGTGCCGAGTCCCTCCCGGTGGAGAGAGGTCCTTTCTCATGCAGTGTCAACGTCGTCCGGCTCTGGTCGCGATTCTTGATCGTTACCTGGTTGCGCAGGACCTCCTCGAGGGTCCCGTCACCGGGAACCTTCTCGCTTAAGTGATAGAACTTCAGCTCCTTGTTCGCTTCGATCAGAGCCTGGGAGCGCTCGCCAGCCACCACCGTACCGAACAGCTTGAGGTCGGCACGCGCGGCGGTTGTCGCATCCTCATCACCCTTGCTGGCTGGGAGTCGAGTCATGGTCGCGGCAGCCGAGCGGTTGTCGGCATCGAAAATATTGTTCTGTAGAATCAGATTGAGATCGGCGGGCAAAGTCTTCGCTGTCGGGCTCACGGTAGAGCGGGCGGCCCCTGTTTTCGCCGTCACCGCCGGTCGCAACTTCATCTGCAGCACGGTATCGGCAAGGTGCCCGAAGGCCAACCCCAGCAGGACCAGCAGGACCAGGCAGGCCGGCCTGTAAAAACTGTGCAAAATGCTCAGCATAAAGAATCCCGAAAAGTTCAGCGCAAAAAGCTCAAATAAATTTACATGATAAAGTTCATGTACGCTCTTTGCAAGTTTTTCTTTGGTTGCGCTACAGTCTTCAAAGGGATTAAACTAAAGCGAATCTGGCACTTAACCCACATATGTGGCAGGTTCCCCCGTCAGGGTCGCAGAGAAAGATTGAACCTGGCATCCAACGGAGCATAGGCTCGCTATGAGATTGTTAAAAATTACGAAATTCTCAGAGCTTTGTAAAAAATTCTTTAACGGGATTGCATTTATTAAGATTTCGGTTATTAGTTTACAAGCTACAAGGAATTATAGTATCTTTATGCTAATTGAGATATAAGGGGTTCAAGATTCAAAGTTGAAGTGCGTCTGTCGACAAAGGCCCGCATCCGTATTGACTGTTTTTTGACAAGGTCAATTGTTTAGGTTACGCCTAAAGACGGACTGAGCTGTTGGTGTTTGTTACACTCCATTTAGATTCACTTTTTATGATCGGCCTGGCATGGCTTTTAAACGTCATTAAGAGCCTGCAATTTCAGTAGTATAGGTCGTTGGGTTTGCATTTCTGTCATTACTGAGCAAAAGCCATTCAAAGAGTGGCATAGTCCTTGCTAAAATTTAACACGTTCGTTTGGTTAACCTTAACCTAAGGACTATTCTGTCAACACCACAACGCGACTCATTTCGTGGGATATGGGTCAACACTCACAAGGAGGAAGAATATGAAGAGCAAGTTCAGTTGGTTGTTTTATGCCTTGTTGGTCGTTACTTTGGTAATGGCCGGCTGTAGCGGCGACGATGGCGATGACGGGGCGCCAGGGGCGACAGGTCCTGAAGGTCCTGCTGGTCCGGCTGGTCCGGTCACCATGACCAATGAATCCTGTAATGTCTGCCATGGTGAAGACCAAATGATAGGCCTGAGCATCAACACCTTGCATCCGCTGGTGGATCCGAAAATTGTCATCAACGGTATCATCGTAACGAGTGCTGCCGGGGCGGCCGACACGGTCACCTTTAAAGCCTTTGAAAAGGACGGCACAACTGCTGTTACCGGTTTGACCCTTGCCGATTTCCGTTTCTACATCGCGGATATGGTTCCCGCAAACACCCCGACCGCCAATCTGCCGGTAGGGACCTGGTCAACTGCGTATCCTGAGCGCTGGCTCTATGAGAGTAGTGCTGCCTCGACTCCAACCGGGGTTCTCACTGAAGCTCCTGCTGGGACCTACACCTATGCATTTGTGGCTGATCTTGCCCTCGGCGGCACTGACGCCCCTGAATTTGATATCACCCACACCCAGCGCCTGATGATCCGCGCCGGCGGGACCGACGATCTCTCGCGGGAAGCCGCGATTGCCGATTTCACGATTCCTGCCGACGGTGCCTCCACGGCTGTCCTGTCTCAGGATGAAAACACCTTCGCTCGCGCCATTGTCGTACAGCAAGCCTGTACGAACTGCCACGGCGACCCGCTGCAAAGTGCCGCTCACGGTGCCAGCTACCAGACCCCTCAAGGCTGCGTAATTTGCCATACCCCGATCGGGACGACTTATGGTGACGAAATGCAGGCGGATGGTGCCTGGCTTGCTTCCCTGATCCACAACATCCACAGCGCCAATGCGGACCGGACTGCCTGGGACTGGTCGGAAGTGACCTATCCGCAGAATATCTCGGATTGCTTGGTCTGCCACTTTGATGATGGTCAGGCTCTGGCTGACAACTGGAAGACCAATCCTTCCAAAGAAGCCTGCAGCACCTGTCATGATCTGCCGGCGGGCCACGAGACTATTCCGAACAATCTGTGCTCCGGCTGTCATGCACCATCGGGTACGACTAGCCCTGCTCCGAGTGTGACGAATGCCCATGCGGTCGTGTATGACCGTGACAACCTGCTCTACAATGTGACCATCAAGCTTTCCCCGGATGCCAACGCTGACGGCGTCTATGAAGTCGGTGAGAAAATCCTCGTAACGGCCACCACCGATTATGCGGGCTTCGATTACACCAACACGAATACTGCTTTCCTCCGTAGCGCCAATCTCTACGTCTATGGCCCGCGCGCCCTGGCGCTTCCCGTTCTGACCCCGGGTTCGACCACCGATCCGGCCTATGTTCCCCCGACGCATCCTGGCGAGGGCACTCCCGCGACGCAGGGTGTCAGCATGCTGGTCAGCGCTCAGGCCAGTGATCCCAACAACCTGACCGATGCCAGCGGCTTCAAGTATCAGCTGTTGGAGGTCACCGAAGACATGGCCAATGGCACTTACATGGTCCAGACCAACATTGATTTCTCAGCAACCGGTGATCGTACAACGGATGGCCGCCACATTGGTCCCCGCTACTATCCGCTCGACGGCTGGGAGCTCGTGAACTTCCAGGTTGGCACAGCCACAGTATCACCGAAGCAAGCCGGCGAATGTACCAGTTGCCACCAGCAGAAAAACTTCAGTACCTACGCTCACCGCAGCTACTTCGGGACCGACGGCTGCCTGGCCTGCCACGATCAATCGGGCAACCATGCCGATCCGCTGACCAACCGGGTCCATGCGGTCCACGCTGCAAACACTGAGGGTGATCTGACCAACGTTCCTGGCGAGCCACCAAGCCGCGTTTGGGATGAAATCACCTTCCCGCGGAATCTCAATGCCTCTTGCGCGGCCTGCCATAACTCGGGCAATGACAGCTATCGCAAGAACCCGGAAGGCAGCTGGGGCTTCGCTTGTGTCGGTTGCCACGGTGGTGTGACCGAAGGTGCATATGATCATATGCTTCAGAACGGGGCTCCGTTCCCGGTACATTAGATCGCAAGGCTACTGAGCCAATGTTGAATTGATGCTCCATGACATGGGGCGGGCCGCAAGGTCCGCCCCATTTTTTATATCCAGACCGTGTTTTGTTCTGCAGGCTCCCTTTGAAAAGGTTTTGAAGGAGAAAAACTTTGATTGGGGCGCAACTGGCCGAGTTGGGACTCTCCCCCGACGGATACTGCGCCGCTCTTCTTTCGGTGGAAATTCTTCGCCGCATATGGTACGAAATAACTTTAGATCCTTGAGGTTGAGTGCGTTCTGGATCATGCTGGACGGCACTTTTGATTTAAACTGCAGCCCGGGACGGAGGCTTCCGAGGTCGATGGTCTCGACCTTCGCTTCCCCTTGAAAGTTTTTAGCTGATGCCGACAAGACAACGAAAGCCCGGTTCCGGGATTGAAGCGAACGCCCCAAACAAGGCGTCTCGCCGCACCCCTCTCTGGCAGGCTCTCCTTCTGCCTGTGCTGGCGGTCTTGATCTTTTTCGCCCTGCTGGAAGGAGGCTTGGCGCTCTTCGGGGTTCAACCTGCTCTGCAGAGTGAAGACCCTTTTGTCGGGTTTGCGTCCAATGCCCCGCTGTTCGTATCGTCACCTGGCGCGAACGGGAAACAACTGCTGGTGACAGCGCCCAATAAAAAGGATTTCTTCAACCGACAAAGCTTTGTACAGCCGAAGGCACCGAACACCTATCGGATTTTTACGCTCGGCGGGTCGACCACCTATGGCCGTCCCTACGACGACAGCACCTCGTTCAGCAACTGGCTCCGTGAACTGCTGCCGGCGGCTGACCAGAGCAAGAACTGGGAAGTGCTCAACGCTGGAGGCATCAGCTACGCCAGCTACCGGGTGGCGAAACTGATGGAAGAGTTGATCCAGTATCAGCCCGACCTGTTCATCATCTACACCGGGCATAACGAATTCCTCGAAGAACGGACTTACCGGGAATTGCGTGAGCTTCCCCCCCTGGTTAGCTCGACCGCTGCTCTCTTGACCAAAACCCGCACCTGGTCGGCCATGACAAGTGCGCTACAGCGCCTGAACAGTTCTCCTGAGACAGGCAATAAGGATCGCTACAAGCTGAGTTCGGAAGTGGATGCCATTCTCGATCGATCCGTGGGCCTGGACGGCTACCAGCGGGACGATGTCCTGCAGCAAAATGTCATCAAGCATTTCCAGCTCAGCCTGGAGAACATGGTGACACTGGCCCGTTCAGTTGGCGCCCGGGTCATTTTTGTCAGACCGGCCTCCAACTTGAAAGATTGTTCGCCCTTCAAGAGCCAGGACACCGCAGGTCTCAACAAGGCCGACAGCCAGCGTTCCTTAGAACTGTTGAATATGAGCAAGCCGCTTGTCTGGCAGCAACAATGGGAGATGGTCGAGCATTTTCTCAATCGGGCGATCGCCCTCAACCCCGATTTTGCTGATCTTCGCTATCGTCGCGGCCAAGCTTTATTCGCCCAAGGCCGCTTCGATGAAGCCAAGGAGGAGTTTATCACCGCGCGTGATGAGGATGTTTGCCCGTTGCGTGCCCTGACGCCGATAGGCGAGATCGTTGCTGAGGTTGCCAAGGAACAGCAGGTGATGTTGGTCGATTTCGAGGAGCTTCTCGAGAAGCGCATGCTGAGCACGAAAAAGCATTCAATCCTTGGCGACGAGTTTTTCCTCGACCATGTGCACCCAACCATCGAAGGACACAAGTTGCTGGCCGTAGCTTTGCTCGAGACCATGTCCGACCAGGGACTGGTCCACCCCGAATCTGACTGGAGGGACGGAGCGCTGACCAGGGTCTCGGCAAACATCGAAGGTGGAGTCAACCCGGCGAAACAGGGTCAAGCATTGGCAAATCTCGCACGTGTACTTTTATGGGCGGGGAAGAACGATGATGCGGCTCGTCTTGCCAAGCAGGCCCTTGATATCGGCAGTAATTACCGTGAGGTCGCCGACAATGCGGCCACCAGTTTAGCAACGGCTTATATTCGCAATGGTCAACCGAAAACTGCGGTGATGATTCTCTACAAATACCTCGAGAAGACCCCCGATTCCATCGAACTGCGGCTCAAGCTGGGACAGCTGCAACTGGACCAAAGTGACAGGGAAGAGGCTGCTGCCAACTTCCTGTTGGTCAGCCACCAGATGCCCTACTATGATTGGGGGCATGCCCTGTTCGGGATCGATATGGCGGAGCGCGGTCGCCTGAAAATAGCCTATTCCAGTCTGACGGAGGCTTTACGAATAAACCCGAACAATACCGAGGCCCGTAAGAGTCTGGACCAGATCCGCCCTGCGCTTGCCGGTCAGGAACTCGATACACGGCCTCTCACCGTCCAGATGAGCCGTTACCCTTCGGCCGCCCCGCATAAGCTGGTTCAAGGGCGTCTTGATTCGCGCGGGCAATTCCTGCCGGATGGGATCGAGGTCGAATTCCACGAGAATGGTCGGCTCAAGCGCTTCCTGGACATCGAGCAGGGCAAACCCAAGGGGCTGGAAGCAACCTGGGACGCCAAAGGCAAGCAACTTTCACGACAGGTCATCAACTGACGCATACTATTTAAGCCTGGGGCAACGGAGAGAAATGGCCAGTTCTCTGCAAATGAATGTTGGTATGGATGCCCTGTAAGATCCCTGAGGGTTTTTGAAAATGCGGTAGAAATTCTGGCTGGTGCCGGTCTTTGTTTTCATGCTGCTTGTTTGGGGCGTTGATCTATTGACCGGAGGAGCGGCCATTGCGTCGTTCATTTATGTTATGTTCTAGATATATTCACCGATCATAGCGGAGATCCTCGGTATCTTGACATCTATCAGACGATGCGGCAAAACCCTGGTCGTGGATGGAGAAATCATCGCCGCCGCACCGCAAGAGAGTCGATTCTAGAAAGTTAAAGAGCCTTCCTTGCGTGGCACAGAACCCTTGCACAAAATCAGTAGAGTCACGCACCAAAGATTACTGGTTATGTTTTAATTAGAATTGCAATCCAGCCATAATAACGTTATAATTCATAACTCAAAATTATATTAATTTTTTCTTGTTTGACTGACCTTGTATCGGGTTATGCGCTCAGCTGGGCGCAGTGGTTTCACTAGTATTCTCACTTGTAGAGCATATAAATTCCGGAACATAAATCGCCAGACACAATGGCTATAAAACCAGTCATTGTGTCAATAACATCTGTCCTGGGGGTATCATGCGAAGAGTCACTCGTTATCGCGGGATTTTTCTGGCACTCATTCTGTTCTCGTGCGTTCTGCCGACCTACGTATCGGGTGCGGAGTTGCAAATCAAGTCCGACACTATTTTACGGCTTTTTCAACGCGACACCGCAACGACTGATGATGCGACTGTTCTGCCTGGCTACGAATACCTGCAGGTCGATGCCGGTCACTTGAGCGACTACGGAGTGTCATTCCACCTCTACGGTTGGGGACGCAACGACTTTGCCGACAACGACTACTACGAGAACCAGACCGCTGGAGAACTGCTCTATGGGTACATGGAGTATCGCCAGGAGGCCAACCGCTTCAACGCCAAGCTCGGTCGTTTCCAAGTGTTCTCAGGGGTGGCCAACGACGCGGTCGACGGCTTGTACCTGAGCGGAGACCTCGGCGACTATTTTGACCTTTCACTCTATGGCGGGCAGCCGGGGGCGCTTGATTCGGAACAGGGTCGCAGCGGTGACAGCATCTACGGCGGCCGGCTGGCCCACCACCTCGGTACGCATTACGAGGTCGGTGTCTCGTACAAATCGATCGACAATGATCACGATAAGACCGCGGAGATGATCGGCGTCGACATGTCGCTGTTCCTGCCTGCCAACATCGGTCTTTACGGCTACTCCGCATACAACAACGAGACCGACGACTGGGCGGAACACTCCTACGAACTGCGCATCCCGGTCGGCAAAGTTACTATCAAACCCTTTTACCAGCACTTCACCTACGAGGGTTATTTCGATACTGGCGCCAGCGCGGTTAACCCCTTTCGCTGGCTGTCGCAGACCGGCGAGAAGTTGTCGACCTACGGTGTCGACGCCCTGTGGCAGATCAATACGAACTGGACCCTCGGCGGAAAGGTCAAGATCTTCGATCACGACAAAATCGACAACGCCGAAACCTACAGCGCCCAGCTGACCTGGCAGGGCGACGGCCTGACCCAGTACGGCGGCGAAATCGGCCACACCTCGGCCAGTGACACGGCCGACAACGATTACACCCTGGTGCGGCTCTTTGGCTACTGCGATGCGATGGCCGGCCAGTTCTGGCTTGATTTTGTCAGTGCCGACATGTTGATGACCTTCTACAAAAACGATATATACAGCGAAGACAGTTCCTTCTTCGCGTCCCTCGGCACCGGCAAACGTTTCCTCAACGACGCCCTCTCGGTTACGCTGTCAGGCGATTACAGCCAGGACCCGTACTTCGATGACGATCTGCGCGGCATGTTGACCATGTCTTACGCCTACGATAAACAATAACGGTTTTCCGGTTCTGACAGGAGATAGATACCATGGCGAAGAAGAGCGTACTCTCGATTCTGACCTTGCTGGCAATCATGCTGCTGGTGGCCGCCTGTGCCGGGCTGAAGAGCAACTCGGCACTGCCCGCCAAGCATCCCACCACTGCCGAACTCGGTGTGCCACCGAAGAATTGCATCGAATGCCATGAAAGTGGCGAAGAACTTCCCTACCAGCGTTACGTGCATACTGCGGACTTCGGCAAAAACCATCGCCCCGAGGCTACCCAGGGGGAAGCGGTCTGTGCCATGTGCCACCAGACCAGTTTCTGCAACGACTGCCACGCGACGCGGGTCGAGTTGAAACCGTCTCTGAAGAACCAGACCGAGACCTACCGCAGCATGCCTCACCGTGGCGACTACCTGAGCCGGCACCGCATCGACGGTCGGGTTGACCCAACCCCATGCTTCCGCTGCCACGGCAACCCGAAATCGGCACGTACCTGTGCGAACTGTCACGGTTAGAGGAGAACAAGGAGATGACAATGCGTAAACTGGCACTTTTGCTTCTTCTGACCTCGGCGCTGTTGCTGAATGCCTGTTCCAGTGGTGGTGGCTCTGATACGCCGATCGACACGAATGCCCATCCTGAGACTTGGTTCTCTACCCATAACACTTCAGCACTTGCTGATCCTGGTTATGGCGAATGCAGGACATGTCACGGGGCCAACCTGCAAGGTAGCGGCGATGCTGTCAGCTGCTACAGTTGCCACTCATATAACACCGCCCCGCCGTTTTCGACCCATCCGTCAAATTGGACAGACCCCTATATCAACCATCGTGCCTATGCGGGCACCAATGGCGTTGATTCCTGCAAGGCCTGCCATGGCTCAATTTTGCAAGGGTATCAGGTGGCACCAAGCTGTTTTTCTGCCAGCTACAACGGTCAAAGCTGCCACGCGGAAGGTCCCGGCCAGGCACCGCACCCGCTTGACGGATCTTATCTTCTCCCCAGCAACCATGGCCCCGATGCCAAAGCGGACTTGACTATCTGCCAGGCCTGTCATGGTCAGCCCGGTGGTCCGGGCAGCAACCCGCGCTTCAACCTAGGGATCGGTGGTGATGGTTGTGAAGGCTGTCATGGAGTTGATTATGCACACCCTTCAACCTGGGCAGGACCGAACCCGGGCAACGTCTTTCATTACAGTGCGGGGAATGTCCAGAATGCGTGTTCGCTCTGTCACGGCGTGAATCTGGATGGAGTTGGAGGTGTCGGTGTGAGCTGTCTCGGCTGCCATGCCGAAACAGCAAACTTCACCCTTGATTGCACCTACTGCCACGGCTACCCACCGAATGGCTCAGCCGATTTCGATGTGCCCATCCCGGTCAATCATAGCGGTGTCCCGTCTGCACCGCACAATGTCTGCTCGTGGTGCCACGGGATGAGCCAGGATAGCACCGGCGGCGGGTTTGCTCCATACCAGAACTACAACCTGTTCAACTATGCCACCAATACCAATGGCGACCATTGGGACGGCAACATCAACATCAGTGCAAACTGGGGCTACAACCCTGTTAACAATGACTGTACTACCTCTTGTCATGGACCGGGCCCAGCTTTGCCGAACGGTTCGGGCTTGCCAATCGAAGAGGGGTTCTACAGTTTCCCCACGCCATAAGCTCTTCGCATTGGCAGGTATTAGGACCTGATACTCATACGCAACACTCTATGGTCCATAAAGTTCAGGGCGGGGAGAATCTCCCTGCCCTGATTTTTTTTGAACCGACTGATCTGGAGGAACCGATCAAGCAGGTATCTTGTTTGAGTTCCTTGTGTCATATCCGAAGGTTAATAGCCCATGCTACTAAAAAATCTCAACCCTGATGAATGCGAGGATTGCAAGTCTACGGCTCCAGCATGTTCAGATCATTAACAATAGGAGCGAAAATTGCTCTGGGTGCCGCGTCCACGTCACCGGATGCAGCTACGTCGTTTGTCATGGTACTGAAGATATGAGTAATGAAAGCGACCTCTTATTGCTAACCGGCCTGAGTTCAGTGTCTCAGGACCCATCGTTCCTCCCCTGTAGTGTGATAAGATATTTGATAACCAAAGCACATGATCGCTGACGATGCTCATGCACCATGGCGGTCGCTTGGCGTCCGAATAGTCTAGATTGCCGTGAGGTGGACTTTATGGCCAAGTATTTACATAGACGAATGATTGTCTTAGCGACTTTTCTGCTCGCCGCTTGCGGCGGAGGCGACAGCAGCGCGACGGGAGGGTTCAGCGCCACCGAATCCACGATCGCATATAATCCCTCGATGTTGTTGAAGTTGCGGGGGAATTAGTCAGACGAAACTCCTGACAGTTTAAGGCCTGCACACAACGACGCTTTCTCGCCGGGCAATGGCAGCAATTGCGCACCTGTAATCAACAAACAAGCCCCGCCAGCGATAGGCGGGGCTTGTCATTAAATCTTCGGCCAGGTTGCGCCCCTTACCTTATCTGCGCGCACGTCGCAGCTCAAAGGATTTCCCGAGGAAATCCAGGATCGCTCCGGTCGGGGTGACTTCGACCAGTTGCAGGTTGCTGTCCACCCAGTTCCCTTCATGCAGTAGATGATCATTGATCCGTACCATCCGTCGACCCGGTTCGGGGGTGTAAAAATGCATGCTCATGTCCAGAATGGGCATCTGGGCGCGCAATTCCCGGGACAAATCGTTATAGAGCGGCAGTTGAGAGGACTCCTGTGCCTGATCGCTGATAACGCTTTCAGAAGCTTCACTAACCAGTCTTTTGCGTGGAGCAAGGCCTTCTGTACTTTGTGGCGAGGGCGCTTTTGCAGGGATTCTTTGCGCTGTCGCCTTGGCGGCAACAACCGGTGCCGAGCCTAGAACCTTAGGCACGGGAGCCGGCTCTACGTCCACGGCAGGTTGTTGCAGCACACTTTCCGCGGCAGGGGATGACTTCGCCGGTTCGAGTACCGCAATGGCTGTCACTGCCGTTTCTGGCACCGCGGGGGGACCGACCGGAGCAGAACCCATTGCCGACGGCTCCATGACCTGAGTCGCATCATCCTGGCTGTAAAGCCACCAGCCCCCGAGCACGATCAACAACAGAAAAACTGCCACAAGCCAAGGGAACAGTTGTCGGCCTGAACGGCTTGCCTGCAGAGAAAGGGTTCGCTTGCGCACCTTCGACTTGGACACATTTTGCTTTTGGCGCTGCTGCTCCGATTTCTTGAGGGCTTCAAGGATAAAGGACATCAGCTGTCTCCTCGCGTCATGAGACGGGGGCCGGGCAGGTTCAGGGCCGTGTTGAGATGGATCAGCGACATCGGGCCAAGCACGCCGTCCGGTGTCAGACCTTTGCTGAACTGAAAGCGTTTGAACGCACCGAGAAGAGCGCCATCAAGGCGTACTTCACGACCAGTGGCTTCGTAAAGCCCCAATTTTTGTAAAGCCTCGGCCAACCAGCCGACCGAATCGCCTCTTTCCCCTGGCTGCAAAAGCTTGCGTTGAAACGGCGGCCGCTGCCATAGCAGCAGGTACTCGCCAAACCAGCGCGAGGTGAGGGCTGAAAGAGCCAGTTCATATTGCGTCTCGCCGGAGATGAAAAGCGCCCTGTCGTCCTGCAGTCGCACCATGACGACATGGAAAGGGTCGCCGTCGTCGTCATAGAGGGTCAGTATGGCTGGCCGGTCCATGTTGCGCAATGACTCGAGGCTGTCCCTTTGTGCCAGGCACCCCAAATCATTTTCATTGGCGTATGTGCAGTAATCGCGACGCTTCACAGGGTATGTAAGCCCCCACAATTTGGCCAAATCGGCAAACGCCTTCTCCTTGCTCTGGGTCGTGGCGAAATCGATGGGCCAAGTCACAGGAAGGACTTCCTCAACAGTGCCGCTCGGCACTGTCGCTGACTCCAGGGGCGCCTCTGCCGCAGCCGACGGCAGTACCGGTTCGGCAGGAGCCGGCACGGACTCCGCTTTCGGGAGGATTGTCACAGTGGCCGGGGTGGTCAAAGCATCAGTGGACGGCCCAATAGTCGGAAGGAATGGCAGGCTGGTCGTGGCGAACAGCGAGGCCTTGGATGCCCAGAACCCGAGGGAAAACATCAACAAGACAAGGCAGACCAAACCAGCAGCCCACACTGCTGTTCCCCTTCGCCGTGGCGACGGGAGGTCGCCTAACACCTCACGAGCGGCCTGATGCAGGATCTGGCTATCGACTTCCTGGCGTTCCATGACATAAGCACCGAGCAGTGCACGGTCGCAGACCAGGTTGATCCTGCGCGGAATACCGCCGGTCAGCTGCCACAGGGTCTTGCCGAGATGTTCAGGGAAAATCGGGCGATCGCACCCGGCAATATGCAGGCGATGTTTCACATAGGAGGTGATGTCGTCGGCATCGAGCGGGCCCAGGTGGCAACGTGCGGTGACCCGTTGCGAGAGTTGGCGCATCTCCTGCCGGTTGAGAATCTGTAGCAGCTCAGGTTGGCCAAGCAACACGATCTGCAAGAGTTTATAGCGATTCGTTTCGAGGTTGGTCAGCAGACGCAGCTGCTCAAGGACATCTATGGAGAGATTCTGCGCCTCGTCGATAATCAGCACGGTTTTGAGCCCGCGCGCATTTGCTACGAGCAGAAAGCTATTGATCCGATCGACCAACCGTTTGATGCTCACCGTCGTGGGCCGAGCGATATGGAGTTCGTCGCAGATCGTTTCGAGTAATTCTATCGCGCTGACTTTGGGGTTGAGGACGTAGGCAACGATCACGTCTTCCGGCAACTGTTCAAGGAGGCTGCGACAGAGGGTGGTCTTGCCGGCGCCGACCTCGCCGGTCAGCAGGACGAAGCCCCCGTCACTCTTGATCCCGTAATTCAGATGCGCCAAGGCCTCGCGATGGTACTCGCTCATGTACAGATAGAGCGGGTCCGGGGCGATCGAGAAAGGTTTCTCACTGAGGCCAAAATACGCAGTGTACATATCGGTCCAGAGCCGTTGGCAGTTTGTTCTAACGCGGGACAGTATAAAGCAATCCGCCGGAGTGCGCCAGAATTCGTTTGCCCGGCCATCCTCGCCGCCTGCAAAATGGCCGGTTGCGCTTTTCTGAACTCGCCCCTGGACGAATTACTGTCGGGTCAGGCTGCGGTAGCGGATCCGATGCGGCTGGTCGGCATCCTTGCCGAGACGTTTCTTGCGGTCCTCTTCGTACTCCGAGTAGTTCCCCTCGAACCAGACCACCTGTGAATCGCCCTCGAAGGCGAGAATATGGGTGGCGATGCGGTCGAGGAACCAGCGGTCGTGGCTGATGACCACGACACAGCCACCGAAATTCTCAAGTGCTTCCTCGAGAGCCCTCAGAGTGTTGACGTCGAGGTCGTTGGTCGGTTCGTCAAGCAGAAGCACGTTTGACTCCTCACGCATGATCTTGGCGAGGTGTACACGGTTGCGCTCGCCGCCGGAGAGCACGCCGACCTTCTTCTGCTGGTCGCCTCCGGAGAAGTTGAAGCGGGCCACGTACCCGCGCGAGTTGACCAGCTGTTTGCCGAGCAGCATCTGCTCTTGGCCGCCGGTGATTTCCTCGAAGATTGTCTTGTTGCCATCCAGCGGCCGGTCCTGGTCGACGTAGGCGAGCTTGACCGTGTCGCCGACCTTGAAGCTGCCGGCGTCCGGCTGCTCCTGGCCGGTGATCATGCGGAACAGGGTGGTCTTGCCGGCGCCGTTGGGGCCGATGATGCCGACGATGCCGCCAGGCGGCAGCATGAAGTTCAGCTTTTCGTAGAGCAGCCGGTCGCCGTAGCCCTTGGCGACGTTCTTGGCTTCGACGACGACGCTGCCGAGGCGAGGTCCCGGCGGAATGTAGATCTCCATGTTGCGTTCGCGCTCAGCGGCGTCCTGGCCGAGCAGCTTCTCATAGGAGTTGATGCGGGCCTGGCCCTTGGCGTGGCGTGCTTTGGGGCTCATGCGAATCCACTCGAGTTCGCGCTGCAGGGTCTTCTGCCGGTTGCTTTCGGTTTTCTCCTCCTTGCGCAGGCGTTCCTGTTTCTGCTCCAGCCAGCTCGAGTAGTTCCCCTTCCAGGGGATGCCGTGGCCGCGGTCGAGCTCGAGGATCCAGCCTGCGACGTTGTCGAGAAAATAACGGTCATGAGTGACTGCAATGATGGTCCCGGCATAACGCTGCAGGTGCTGCTCCAGCCAGGCGACAGTCTCGGCGTCGAGGTGGTTGGTCGGCTCGTCGAGCAGGAGAATATCAGGCTTTTGCAGCAACAAACGACAGAGAGCGACGCGGCGCTTCTCGCCGCCAGAGAGTACCTCCACACGGGTGTCGCCAGGAGGACAGCGCAGGGCGTCCATGGCCAGGTCGAGGCGTGAGTCGAGCTCCCAGGCGTCGAGGGCGTCGAGCTTGTCCTGAACAATTGCCTGGCGGTCGCAGAGCGCCTCCATGTCGGCGTCCGGGTCGGCGAAGGCCGCGTTGATCTCCTCGAACTCCCTGAGCAGGTCGACAGTCTCCTGGACGCCCTCCTCGACCACCTCGCGCACTGTCTTGGTGCAGTCGATCAGCGGTTCCTGTTCGAGGTGGCCAACGCTGTAGCCGTCGGAAAGGATCGTCTCGCCGTTGAACTCCTTGTCGATCCCGGCCATGATCCTGAGCAGCGTCGACTTGCCCGAGCCGTTGAGACCGAGTACGCCGATCTTGGCACCGTAGAAGTACGACAGGGAGATGTCCTTGATAACCGGCTTGCCGTTGTAGTTTTTGTTGACGCCGATCATCGAGTAGATGATTTTCTTGGTATCTTCGCTCATGATTTTGATCCTGTTGTGATTAGTTTTACAGAAGAAGGCTTATACACCATCTGCTCGCAGGGAGCAAGCACGGCTCGCCTCTAGGCGCCTGATTGGGCCCAGGGCGTTACGCTACACCTGTGTCCCGGTTGTCCTGCGGGGATACTGTTTTTGTGAAATGTGCAGACTTGATCCCCTGTGCTCATTCACCGATCACATCCTTCGGCTTATAAATCCTCTGGCCTTTCTGTTTCGATCCGCTGTTGACAGTCCCCGTGAAGAGGGTGATGAAGTAGAAAATCACCATGATGAACAGGCTGAAGAGGAGCAGCTTGAACATCTCCCTGGGCTTCAAAAAGAAGAGGGTGGCGACCAAGCTGGCGACGATCACGACAATTGCCGGGTTGTCTTGCAGCATGGCGATCATCTGCTGTCATTGTTCTTCCAGCAGGGGTTGACCTCGGAGGACGGAGTTCAGCCTCTCCTCCAAGTGTGAAATTTTTCCACCCATTCCAGCAGCTTCTCAGGTTTGTGGGCTTTTTTCCATTCTCCAGCGGCGGACTTGTTGGCTTCCGCCATGGTCGGGTAGGAGTGGATTGTGCCGAGAATCTTGTTCAGGCCGAGACCGTGCTTCATCGCCAGGACATATTCAGCGAGCAGGTCGCCGGCGTGGCTGCCGACGATAGTGACACCGAGCAGCTTGTCGCTTCCCGGTTTGGTGAGGACTTTGACCCAGCCGTGGTCCTCCGCGTCGGCGATGGCGCGGTCGAGATCCTCCAGGCTGTAACGGGTGACCTCGTAAGGGGTCTTGCCGCTTTTGGCGTCTTCTTCGGAGAGGCCGACCCTGGCAACTTCCGGGTCGGTGAAGGTTGCCCAGGGGATGACGCTGTAGTCGACCTTGAACGATTTCACGCTGCCGAACAGGGCGTTGACCGTGGCGTACCAGGCCATGTGCGAGGCGGTGTGGGTGAACTGGTAAGGCCCGGCCACGTCGCCGACGGCGTAGATGTTCGGGAAGTTGGTGCGCAGCAGGGGATCGACGGCCACGGTGCCGCGATCACTGATCGCAACACCAAGCTCTTCGAGGCCGAAGCCGGTGACATTGGGGCGACGACCGACGGCGATGAGGATCTGGTCGAAGGGGATTCTCACCGTTGTGCCGGCGGCCTCGCAGAGGAGAATCTTCTGGCCATCCTCCTGAATGACTTCCCGGGCGGCATGTCCTGTGAGAACCCGAATCCCTTCTGCTTCGAAGCGCTTTTGCACATACGCAGAGACGTCCGGGTCCTCGCGGCCCATGATGCGTGGCAGCATCTCGACCTGGGTGACTTCGGCGCCGAGGCGGGCCATGGCCTGGGTCATCTCCGAACCGATCGGCCCGCCGCCGAGCACGATCAGTCGGCCGGGATTCTCCCGCAGCTGCCAGAGATTGTCAGACGTCAGGTAGTCGATCTTGTCGATACCTTTGATCGGCGGCACCAGCGGCCGGGCTCCGGTGGCGATGATGATGTTGCGAGTGGTCAGCGTCCGACCGTTGACTTCGACTGTCCACGGCGAGGTTATGGTGGCGGCGCCGGTATGGCATTCGACCCCCAGCGCTGTATAGCGTTCGATGGAATCGTGCGGCTCGACTTTTTCGATGACTCTCTGTACGCGCTCCATGACCTCGGCAAAATCATAATCAACCTGTGCCGACCTGAAGCCGAACTCCCTGGCGCGCCGGGCATAAGCAACCATTTTGGCCGAGCGGATCAACGCCTTGCTCGGTACACAGCCGGTGTTCAGGCAATCCCCACCCATCCGATCCTTTTCGATCAGTGCCACTTTGGCTTTGACTGCAGCGGCAATGTAGGCGGACACCAGGCCGCCGGAACCGGCGCCGATGGCAACCAGGTTGTAATCAAAACGGGTCGGCTTCTGCCAGCCGGTGTAAGCCTTGCGGCGTTTGACCATGTCAATGATGCGCTTGGCGAGCAAAGGAAAGATGCCAAGCAGCACGAAGGAAACCAAGATGCCGGGCGAAAGAATCCCTGCAGCACTCTCGATCTGGCCAAGCTGGGTGCCGGCGTTGACGTACACGGCTGTACCGGGGAGCATACCGAGCTGACTGACTCCATAGTAGGAGAGGGTCCGCATCGGCGTCAGCCCCATTACCAGGTTGATGACGAAAAAGGGGAAGAGGGGCACCAGGCGCAGGGTGAAGAGGTAGAAGTTTCCTTCCCGTGTGACCCCGTCGTTAATCGCTTTGAGCTTGTCGCCGAACTTCCCTTGCACCCAGTCGCGCAGCAGGAAGCGCGAGGCGAGAAAGGCCAGGGTGGCGCCGATGGTGCTGGCAAAGGAGACAGTAAACAGGGCGGTCCAGAAGCCGAGCAGGGCGCCGCCCGCCAGGGTCATGACGGCCGCCCCTGGCAAGGACAGAGCTGTGATCACCACGTACAGGACAAAGTAGATGGCGATGGTCAGGGCCCGTTTGTCTGCATAGAAGTCGGCAAAGGACAGCTGCCGGCTCTTGAGGTACTCGAGGGTCAGAAAACGCTGCAGGTCAAAGGTGAAGAAGACGACAATCAGGATGACAATCGTCGCGACCAGCAAAGTCTTGGCAAAACGTGAGGACATGGTGACAACCCCTCGGCAATACAGTCGATGTGCTCAGTCAAGGTCGTGAATAGACGCATGCTGATAGCTACCACATTCACCTAATAGGCGTTATGCCGATACCCGATTAATCTGATGAAGATCCGTCAGGCCAAGGAAAATCTTCTGGATGCCGTCCATGCGCAGGTTTCTCATCCCCTGCTGCATGGCGATGGCGGTGATTGCTTCGACCCCTGAATCCTGCTTGATGGCGCGCTTGATAGCAGGGGAGTTGATCAGCAGCTCATGTACGGCGAGCCGCCCGCTGTAGCCCTGACCCTCGCAGACTACGCAGCCGACCGGCTTCATCAGGGTCAGGTCCTTGGAGAATGTCGGCAGATTGTCCGCCTCAAACTGTTCGGGGCCGTAGGCTGCGACGAGTTCATCATACTCGGCACGGGAGGGGTGGTAGGGCTCTTTGCATCCCCTGCACAGACGACGTGCCAGTCGCTGCGCCAGGATGCCGAGCATGGCGTCGGCAAAATTGAATGGGTCCATCCCCATTTCGAACAACCGGACCACCGTTTCCGGGGCGTTGTTGGTATGCAGCGTGCTGAAGACCAGGTGTCCAGTCAGCGATGCGCCAATGGCGATTTTGGCTGTCGACGGGTCGCGCATCTCACCAATCATGATCACGTCGGGGTCGGAACGCAAAAAAGAGCGCAAGGCTTCCTCGAAGGTGAAGCCGATCTTGGGGTGGACTTGGACCTGGCGCAGCCCTTCCTGAGTGATTTCCACCGGGTCTTCCGCTGTCCAGATTTTGGTGCCGGGCTTATTAATCTCGGCCAGCGCCGAATGCAGGCTGGTGGTTTTTCCGGAGCCGGTCGGGCCGACGCAGAGAATGATCCCGTAGGGCTTTTTCAACAGGTCTTTGAAGCGTTCCAGGTTGCGCGCGGAGAAACCGATTTCCTCCAGGGGAATGATGCGTGAGGAGGCCAGTACGCGTAGGACGGCGTCTTCCTGACCGCCGATGGTCGGGGTGATTTCGACGCGGTACTCGATGCGTTCACCGGCCTGTTTGAGCAGGATTTTCCCCGACTGAGGGCGGCGGTGCTCGGCGATGTCGAGCTTGGCGATGATCTTGATGCGCGAGATCACGGCAGCCTTGTAGGTTGCCGCGATCGTGTGCACGCTATAACAGATGCCGTCCTTGCGGTAACGGATTTTGAGTGGTTGGGTCCCCATGCCAGGCTCGAAGTGAATGTCGGAAACCCCCCTGTTGTTGGCATCGAGAAGGACCTTGTTGACCAGGTTGATGACCTTGGAATCGGACTCGGTGATCTTGTCGAGTTCCGGTTCATCGTAAACCTGGATATCAAGGTCTTCCAGCTCGTCGATCAGGGTCTTCGACGCTGTCAGTCATCTTGTCGTAGAGAACTGAAATCTTTTCGCCGATCTGGGTCGCGCGGGCGCAGACCAGTTCGATCTTGCAGTTGGTGGCAAAGCGCAGGTTTTCACTGATGGTCGGATCGGTCGGCGTGGCTGTTGCCACGGTCAGGGTCGTGCCTCTCAACTTGATCGGCAGGACCTGCATGCGCTCGATTATGTCGCGGGGGACGCGATTGAGCGCCTCCGGGGATATGATGGTTTCTTCCAGGTCGATTGTCTTTAAGCCGAACTTGTGGGCCAGAGCCGAAAGGAGCTGGTCCTCGGTGATCAGACCGTGTTCGATAAGGATCATGCCGATGCGTTTGTGTTTGTCAGATTTCTGCCCCTTGAGGGCGTCATCAACCTGCTGGCGTGTAACCAGACCTGCGTCTACGAGGATGTCTCCGACCCGGACCTGAGCTTTTTTGCTGCCCCGTTTCGCGTTGTCAATTGCCTTTTCAAGGATATCCTTGGGAAGTTCTGTCTGCGTGGACAGGATTTCGCCGACCCGTCGGGTCCGCAAGTTTGCCTGCTCAGCCAATGCGGCGGCGATGTCAGCTTTTTGCACCAATCCCTGTTGGCTCAGAACTTCACCGAGAGGTTGGTCCAGTTTGAGTTTTTTTAGGCCTTCCGAGGTAAAAAAGATCGATTTGCAGGGACTATCCATGTCAACCGGATAGGCGTAGAAACCCTGGTGGAAGCTTTTGCCGCTTTTTTTCATGCGCAGGTGAAAGCGCTCTCCACTGTGTGTGGTAATCTCTTTGAAAAACTCGCCTTCACTGAACTTATCGGCCGGGTCGGGTTTACCGAAGAACTTGATGAAGTAGATATCTTGGAGTTCGATGATGTTGCTGCTTTGTTCAGCGGTACAGTAAAAATCAATTTGACCGGATACGGGGTCGAATTCCCGGCTCAGAATGCCGTAACGTTCGCTGCCGTTGAGCAGTTTGATGATCAGTTCGGATTGCACGGAAGTTTCCCCTAGGAAGAAGTCAGCTTAGGGTACGTAAAACAACTCTATTCTAAAGATTTTGCATGATTTTCCAAGTAAAAACCGGCCTGGAGGCTAAGGGCTTGCGAAGCGGACACTTTTGGCCCCACGGTGTCACCCCTTGTCCTTGGCCAATCCTGCAGTCGAAAGACAATGCCTCGTCTCCCTGCCCGCGCTGTTGAGCTGCTCATAGAGAGCAATCTGCTCGGCAATGGAGAGTTTCCTGGCGCAGCCGGAAGGGCTCTTCAGGCAGAGCCGACAGCGTTCGTCCGAGCACCACTGGCATTGCCGGCAGTCGGGACAGGGATGTTTCTGCTCAGGGGTTGTCATGCCTGGATTTTACGCTATTCGCCCCAAGGGGCACAAGCCCCCGACTGGCCAGCAGCTGTCTGCGCTGTCGATACAGGTAGCCCGCTTCGCAGAGTTCCGCAGCAAGCAGCAGAAAAATTCCGACGGCGACCCCCGGGATAGGGAGCTGGGGAATGAGCGCCAGCGGCCAGCATAGAACCATCAAGAGGGCTTTGTAGACGGTGGAACGGCCCAGGCGCGCGGTGAGATGTGCCCCGGAGAACCAGCCGCGCAACAGGTTGGCAGCACCGTATAGCAGAGGGAAGAACGCGCAGGCCGTCAGTGGCCAGGCGATGTAATGCCGCATCGGATCATCCAGCCCCATGATGGTGCCAAGCACTGTTGCGTTCAGTGGCCAGGCGATCAGCAGCATGATCAGGGCCATGCCGATACTGACCCTGAACAGAAAGCGCACCAGGACAGCATTGTCCTCCGCCACTGTCACCAGGGTCAGGTAAGCCTGCTGCAGGTTGCGCATCGGCCCTGCCAGCAGGAAGAGAAAACCGCGAATCACGCCGAAGGCCGCCAGGGCCAGGGTGCCGTCGGGAAGCCGGCTGATGATGGCGTTGATCAACAAAGGCACCGTCTGCTGTAGCCCGGATGAGTAGGCCAGCGGCAGCCCGTAGCGCAAGATTTCTCCAAAGGAGCGTTCGTCGTCCTGCGTCGAGGGCAGTGTGACCCGCCAGGCAAAAAAGGCAATCACCAGGGTCTCGGTGCCGACGCAGCCGAGCAGGGCGAAAGCGGCGACCGCGGTCCCAGTGAACCACATTTGGCCCAGCCAGAGATAGGCAAAGAGCATGACAATACGCACGGCCGTTGCAAAGGAGACCAGGCCGGTGCGCCGGGCGCGGATAACCAGCCCCTGGCAGAGTCCGCGCATGCCGGTTATGAAAGGGAGAAAGACCATCAAGCCGAGGGCCTGGCGGGCGCTGGCGGCGACTGCCGGCGTGACGCCGAGCATGCGGTCAAGGACAAAAATGCCGACCGGGCTGAAAGCCAGTAGCGCGAGGAGAATGGAGACCCAGGTTGCAATCAGCAGAATAAACAGGGTCATGGCGAGCATCGATTTGCGGCCGCGGACCATGGCGATGGTGATGGTGTGGTTCTGATAGGACGGCGAGGCAACGAAAAGATGCAGGACCATGGCCACCGAAAAGCCGGCCAGAAGCACCACGGCATTCTCCAGGCGGGCCAGTCCGGCGTTGATGATCGAGTGGGACACGCTCATGAACTGGACGTTGAGCAGCAGCGGAAAGAAGAAGATGGCGACGTCCTTCTGGGTCAGGCTCGGTTCATTCAAGGCAAAGCGCCCCCGGGAAAGAGGTGCGGCAGGTCTGCGGTGGTTGCTGCGATGTAATCGGCCCGGAGGCCGTCGTCGTGCCCCAGTCCCCAGGCGCAGAAGCAGGACTTGATACCGGCGGCTTGAGCGGCGCGCAGGTCGACATGATGATCGCCGAGCAGGACGGTCTGCTGTGGCGGACTCTGCAGCAACTGCAAGGCGTAGTGGACCATGTCCGGATGCGGCTTTCTCTGCAAGGCCTGTTCGGCGCCGATGACGCTTTGAAAGAATGGCGCGAGCCCGAGTCGTTCAACCATGATTTCTGCCAGCGGCTGGGGCTTGTTGGTCACGATGGCCATCGGCTTGCCGCGATGCCTCTTGAGGAAAGCCATAATCCCCGGGTAGACCAGGCTCTCATCGGTCAGATGCGTGGCATAAATTTCCATAAAACGGACTTGTCGGCTTGCGCTGTACAGCTTTGCCGGCAGGGCGCGCTGGACCAGCAGGCCGACGCCGTCGCCGACATAGGAGCGGACCTCATCGCTGGTCACGGCAGGCAGGGCTAATTCCTTCCGCAGCAGGTTGACAGAGTTGGTCAAGTCGGGGATCGAATCGACTAGGGTGCCGTCAAGGTCGAAGAGAAAGGCGTTTATAGTCATTTTGAAGCCGGAGGCGCGAGGCGCGAAAAAAGTCTCAGAGATGGAGACCGGGCTGTTAGGTTGTAAAGCTGTAAAGCCAGTGTTCTCTATCGTTCCCCGAAGATGGCGGTGCCGATCCGGACCAGTGTGGCGCCCTCTTCGATGGCGACCTCGAAGTCGTGGCTCATCCCCATGGAAAGTTCCTGCATCGCGACGTTGGGCAAGCCGAGGACGGCAATCTGTGAGGCGAGCTGTCGCAGTTGGCGGAAGTAGGGCCGAACCTCCTCGGCATCGTCAGCCCAGGGCGGCAGGGCCATTAGCCCCTTGATGCGCACATGCTCCAAGCGGGCAACCTGGCAGACTAGGTCGATCACGTCAGCGGCAGTGGTCCCTGCCTTGGTTGCTTCTTCGCCGAGGTTGACCTGGATCAGGATATCGACGCTGATGTCATCTTTCCCCCACTGGCGATCAATCTCTTCGGCCAGGGAGAGGCGGTCGACTGAGTGAACCATTGCGACCTTGCCGCGCAGGTATTTGACTTTGTTACTCTGCAGTGCGCCGATGAAGTGCCATTGGGCTGGATTGCGGACCTCTTCTATTTTCGCGACGCACTCTTGGACATAGCTTTCACCGAACAGGATCTGGCCGGCGGCGATGGCCGCTTCTATGGCTGCTGCGGGCTTCTTTTTTGAGACCGCGACCAGGCGCACTGATGCGGGGTCGCGACCGCAGTTACGGCAGGTTGCGTCGATTTGGCCCTGAATCCGGGCAATATTGGCGGCAATATCCATAAGTCTTCAGGCGGGGCGTCCGAACAGCTCCACGGCGCCCAGCTCTTCCAGGGCAGCAATCACTTCACAAAGTGGCAGGCCGACCACGTTGGTGTAGCTGCCTTCGATGCTGGGGACCATGAAAGCGCCGATCCCCTGGATAGCATAGGCGCCGGCCTTGTCAAAAGGTTCCCCTGTGGCAATGTACCCTTCGATTTCCCGGGCTGTCAAATCCTTGAAAAAAACCCTGGTGATGACGGCCGCGCGGAGTGTGCGGCCGCTGACCCGATCGTGGACCGCGTAGCCGGTGATGACCCGGTGTCCGCGCCCGGATAGGCCGGCGAGCATGGTCGCGGCCGCCGTAGCATCGCCCGGTTTGCCGAGCACGACCTGGTCGCGAACCACCACGGTGTCGCTGCCGATGAACCAACGGCCGGTCTGAGCCTGCCTGCCAGCGACCTCCAGCGCCTTAGCGCAGCTCAGGCGCACGACGTGCTCCTCCGGCGTTTCGTCTGACAGCAGGGTTTCATCCGCGGTACTCGGAACAACCTGGAAGTTGATGCCGACCGAGGCCAGCAGCTCGCGGCGGCGGGGTGACGCCGATGCAAGGACAATTTCTGGAAGATGTCTTGCCATGGGAGAGGTCCGGTGTCCTGCGTCGGTTTACTTACGGTGCGTCAACTGGGCTTGGTGCTCCAGCGCAGGCTCGTAGAGCACCAGGCGATTGCGTCCGAGGGCCTTGGCACGATAAAGCGCCAGGTCGGCGGCATGAATCAGTTCGTTGGCGGTCACGCCGTCCGCAGGGTAGGTCGCTATGCCGAGACTGATGGTCAGGCGTCCGAGAGGCAGATGACTCTCGCCCGGGAAGCTCTCGGCGTCGATGGCGTAACGGATGCGCTCAGCGACGAACACCGACTCCTTCTTGCTGGTACTCGGCAGGATCAGGCAGAACTCCTCACCGCCGTAGCGAGTCACGATATCCATGTCTCGGGCGCTACGGCGCATCAGTTTGGCTGTCTTGCACAGCGCGTTGTCGCCGGCCAGGTGGCCGCAGATGTCGTTGTAGATCTTGAAGTTGTCCAGGTCGCAGAGGATGATGCAGAAGCTCTGCTGCTGGCGCTCGCTGCGGCTGAATTCTTCACGCAGGCGATCCTCCAGGAAGCGTCGGTTGTAAAGGCCGGTCAGCGGATCTGTGATGGCGAGCTGCTCGAATTGCCCGGCTTTTTCTAGGGTCGCCGCACGGTCGATCATCATGACTGCATGCTTGGTGAAGGTCTGCACTAAGTTGAGATCCGCTTCGGTGAAGTTGGCGCCGTTGCTCTTGTCTGCCAGGTTGAGAACGCCGACTAGGCGGTCCTCGACTTCCAGTGGGAGGCTGACGAATGACTTGGTCTTGAAACGTGGCCGGTTCCTGAAGGCCACGCGCTTGTCGCTCTCGATATCGTTGACCAGCAGTGGAAAGCCGCTCTTGGCAACCTTCCCGGCGATACCCTCCCCGTAGGTGACGGTCATGACTTTGGCCAGGGCCGGAATCATCCCCTTGGATGCGGCGATCTTCAGGGAGCCGTCTGTTTCATCAAGCAGCATCAGCGATCCGCTGGTCGCTGTGAGCAGCTCGGCAGACATCTCGAGAATCTGCAGGTAGAGTTCCTGGCGGCTGTCAACCAGGGATAGGGTGCTGATCATGGAGACAAGGCGTGCCGAAAATTGCCTTTCCTGACGATGACCTTCGGCAGTTTTCAGACTCTCCAGGCGTGTTGCCATGCGGTTGACCAGCAGCTCGATCAGCGCCTGGTCGCGACCATGCAGCTCAATGTCGAGAACCGTTACCGCACCAAGTCGGCTGTTATTGACAACCAGGGGGAAGAGACAGGCCGACTGGGTTTCCAGACCGGGGAAAAAAGCCGCCAGTTCTTCTCCCGGCAAGGCTTGCGGCAGCCCGGAGGATCTCTCCAGGAAGTCAGCCAAGAGATTCTGGTCCAGCTGAAAGGTTCCGGGGTCAAGACCGAGGGTCGAATGGATCGTCATCGTGTGCCCGGGCTGCTGCAGGACGATCAGGACCCTGGACAGGTTGAACAGCACTACCAGGGCTTCACTGACGAGGGCCACGGCCTGTTCGCTGTCGGCACAGTCGGCAAGATCGCGAGCCAGTTTCTGGACGGCTTCGAGGCGCAAGGTGGTGCGGGAGAGACTGAGAGTATGGACCTGTTGCTCGAGTATGCGCGGCAGGGCCCGGAAAAGTTTTTCGGCGACGGATTCCGCCTCCGTTAAGCTGATCAGTTGGGGGGCTTGCCTGGCTTGGATGACGGTGTCTTTGGCGGCAGGAAAGTTAAGCCCCTCTTGGTTGGCTCTGAGTGCTTTTTTGCGTTCAAAGACCCCGCCGCCGATCAGGCAATCGGGCAGATCTTTGTTTTCAGGCAGAGGAATTATAAAACAGACAAAGCCCTGCGGGCAGGCCCGGATAACTGGTTGTTTGGCCATCAGGGCCTGGGAGATCCCCAGCGCAAAATCCTGGTAGCACTCGGTAAGGCATTGAATCTCGCCATCGAGGGGTGAACAGATGTCACGAATTGCCTGCTGCAGTCCTTTGCGGCCGTGCTGCTCGGCATAGAAGATCAGCTTGAAAGGCGCGGTGAGCGGGTGCTGGCGCAACATTTCAAGCAGGTCACGTGGATCGACCAGTTTGACGGATGGGCCTGTTAATGCCAACCTTTATCCCCTCGCGCTTAGGAATGCCGCCGTGCAGCGACATATGTTCGAGTTTAACAGCTTATTTAGAACGTTAACAGGAATTCAGGTCCCAGGCAATCCCGAAGACGCTGACGGCAGGCCGGTGCGCCACGGCTCGAGATCGGTTAGGGCACGGTCGGCCAGCCCCTGGCGCCGGTCACGCCTTTTGCGAATCCGCTGCCCCAGTTCCGGGAAGAGACCGTAAGTGATATTCATCGGCTGAAAGTTCGTTGCGGACGTATTGACGTGATAGCGGAGCAGGGCACCGAGGGCCGTGGTCGGAGGCGGCAGCTGAAAACATTCCTGCCGGTGACTTGCGGCGGCGGACAGCCCGGCCAGGAAGCCGCTGGCAGCAGACTCGACGTACCCTTCCACACCGGTGATCTGTCCGGCAAAGAAGACGTTGGGGGCTTGTTTGAGCTGCAGGGTTTCGTTCAGGCAGGCAGGGGCATTGATGAACGTATTTCGATGCATGCTGCCAAGCCGCGCAAATCTGACGTTTCCCAGCCCCGGGATTGTGCGGAAAATGCGGCGCTGTTCCGGGTAGGTCAGCTTGGTTTGAAAACCGACGAGGTTGAAGAGGTGGGCGTGACGATCGTCCTGACGCAGCTGGACGACGGCAAAGGGTTCGCGTCCGGTCCGCGGGTCGCAGAGGCCGACCGGCTTCATCGGTCCGAAAGCCAGGGTCATTTCACCGCGCTCCGCGAGGACCTCGATGGGCATGCAGCCTTCAAAATGAGTGACTTTCTCGAAGTCGTGCGGGATGACCTTCTCGGCTTTGCAGAGGGCTTCGACGAAGGCAAGGTACTGCTCCTTATCCAAGGGGCAGTTCAGGTAGTCAGCACCACCCTTGTCATAACGTGATGCTGCAAAGACCTGCTCACGATCGATCGAATCGGCTTCAATGATCGGCGCGATGGCATCGTAGAAATAGAGATGATCCTGCCCGGTCAGGGTGGAAATCTGTTTTGCCAGGCCATCGGAGGTCAACGGGCCGCTGGCAATGATGACCAGTTGATCCGCTGGAATTTCAGTGATTTCCTGGCGGTGCAGGGAGATGAGCGGGTGCGCTTCGATGGCCCTGGTCAGGGCCTCGGCAAACCCGTCGCGGTCAACGGCAAGAGCTCCCCCGGCCGGCACCGCATGGGCATCGGCTGCTGCGATGAAGAGGCTCTGGCAACGGCGCAGTTCTTCTTTCAAAAGGCCGACCGCGTTGTGCATGCTGGTGCCGCGCAGACTGTTGGAGCAGACCAACTCGCCGAGGCGGTCGCTCTGGTGGGCAGGTGTCATGCGCAGCGGTCGCATCTCGAAAAGCTCGACGGGAATTCCCTGCCGGGCAATTTGCCAGGCAGCATCACAGCCGGCCAGTCCGGCGCCGATGATGGTAATAGGAGTCATTAATGAATAATCGCAGTCTGCTTTGGCTGATGTTTTCTACAGGACTCTCAGTATACAGGAGTTTCATAGAAAAGGCCGGGCTGTTTGCCCGGCCGTAATGGATTTTTGTCCGATTTCCAAAGTAAATCAGGATTTTTTCCCGGCAGTTTTCTTTGCCGTCGCTTTTTTGGGCGCAGTTTTTTTTGCCGGGGCTTTGGCCTCGGGCTCGACCAGGGTCACCTGGTAGTCACATTCTTCCTGAGGACATTTGCGGACGGTGCCGGCGCGTTTGGTGGTCTTTTCCACCAGGAGCGGAAATGCACACTTGGGGCACGCTTCGGCCAGCGGTTGATCCCACAGGGCGTACTTGCATTTCGGATAACGGTTGCAGGAGTAGAAGATCTTGCCGTAGCGGCTCTTCTTCTCCATGATCTCCCCTTCCTTGCAAGACGGGCAGGTTATGCCGAGGGATTTCGGCTTGACCAGCGGTTGGTTGTTCTTGCAGTCGGGGTACGCCGAGCAGGCCAGGTACTTGCCGTAACGCCCTTCTTTGAAGAGCATTTTGGCGCCGCACTTTTCGCAAATTTCGTCTGAATAAACCGGTTCGTCCTTGTGCTCGCCGTTCACCGGCCGGGTGTACTTGCATTCAGGGTAACCGGTGCAGGCGATGAAATAACCGTTCTTACCGAACTTCTTGGAGAGCGGTTGCTGGCACTCTGGGCATTTCTCGTCGAGGTCTTCGCCGACGAACTTGACCCCCTTGACCCCTTCGACCTCGTCTTTGAACGGCAACCAGAAGTTCTTGAGAAAGGCTTTCCATTCGCCTTTGCCAAGAGAAATGGCATCGAGGTCATCTTCCATGTTGGCGGTAAACTGATAGTCGACGTATTTTTCGAAACACTGCAGCAGAAACCGCACGACTTCACGACCGAGGTCCTCCGGAAAGAAAGTGCGCTTGTCGAGGCGAACGTACTTGCGCTCGACCAGCGTGTTCATGGTCGCAGCGTAGGTTGATGGCCGGCCGATGCCGTATTCCTCGAGAGTCTTCACCAGCGATGCTTCCGTGTAGCGTGGAGGTGGTTGGGTGGTGTGTTCCTCCCCCCGGAGTTGGTCGAAAGTGAGGGCCTCTTTCTCGTGCAGGATGGGAAGGATCCCTTCGGTCTCCTCGCTCTCGGTATCCTTCCCTTCAATATAGACTTTCATGAAGCCAGGGAAACGCACCACCTGTCCGGAGGCCCGGAAATGAAATTTTTCCCCGGCCAGGATGTTGACAGTGGTCGCGTCGAGCACGGCATCTGCCATCTGCGCGGCGATGGTGCGTTCCCAGATCAGTTTGTAGAGGCGCAGCTCATCCCGGTCCAGAAAGCGATTGAGCGTCTCCGGATGCCGGGCTAAACCAGTGGGGCGGATCGCTTCATGAGCTTCCTGGGCGTTTTTGGCCTTGCTCTTGTAGACCCGGGCTTTGAGCGGCACGTATTCCTTGCCGTAGCGATCCTCGATGGTCTGGCGGGCTTCCTGAATAGCGACGTTGGAGAGGGTGACCGAGTCGGTACGCATATAGGTGATCAAACCGACGGGGCCGTCGCCGATGTCAACACCCTCGTAAAGCTTTTGTGCCACAGACATGGTCTTGCGCGCCGAGAAGCCGAGCTTGCGGTTGGCTTCCTGCTGCAGGGTACTGGTGGTGAAAGGCGCGGCTGGACGGCGTTTCTTCTCGGTGCGGTTGACTTCGGCGACGTGCAGCGGTAGCGGCCTGATCTCTTCGACCAGCTTTGTGGCGGCCTGTTGGTCGGCGATCACCTGGTAGCTGCTCGTTTCAAGCTGCTTGGCACTGGCTGCGACCTTGTGTCCGGCGATGTCATGCAGCCTTGCCGAGAAGGTTGCACCTCCGGTGTTGGCCAAGATGGCCTCGATCGTCCAGTACTCCTGGGCTTTGAAGGCCTCGATTTCCGCTTCGCGCTCACAGACCAGGCGCAGGGCGACCGATTGAACGCGACCGGCCGAGCGGCTGCCCGGAATCTTTCGCCAGAGAACCGGCGACAGGTTGAAGCCGACCAGGTAATCGAGGATTCGCCGGGCCTGCTGGGCATCGACCAGTTCCGTCGAGATATGTCTTGGATTGGCCATCGCCTCGGCGATCGCCTCTTTGGTGATTTCGTGAAAGACCACGCGACTGACGTGGGGCGAGTCGCCCTTTTCGTCAACGCCGAGAGCTTCCAGCAAATGCCAGGCGATCGCTTCCCCTTCGCGGTCGGGGTCAGTGGCGAGGACCAGGTTGTCGGCTTTTTTGAGAGCTTGCTTGAGGAGGCTCAGCTGTTTTTTGGCCTTCGCGGAGACGACGTACTTGGGGAGAAAATCGTTGTCGACATCAACCGAGCCATCCTTGCTCGGCAGGTCGCGCACATGTCCGTAAGAGGCCAGGACCTGATAGCCCTTGCCGAGAAATTTCTCTATAGTCTTGGCCTTGGCCGGTGATTCGACGATAACCAGGGAATTAGTCATAATATTGTTCAAGTCTTTATCTATGGGAAATGAAAAAGGCTGCAGGATGTCCTGCAGCCTGTAGCTTGTCAGTTCAACAACCGCTGCCAGTCATCTTCGAGCAGGCAATCGAATTCCCGCCGCCATTCGTGCTGTGAATTTGCGAACATGGCCAGGACCGTAATGGTTTTGATCTCTTTCAGGGTGACCTCATCCTCGGCCATCTGCAAGGCTTTTTCGATGACATCTTCCTGAACCTCGTCATCGAGAATACCCATTCCCCGCAGTCGGGTCAGGAAGCCGCGGGCCTCTGATGAAAGGGCCCGGTTCTCCTCGGAGGAAAAGACTCGGTGGCTGTGGGCAGGTGGGTTCAATGATGTCTCGCTGCCGGCCGGCGCGCAGAGAGTCTGGCTCTCCATCCAGCAGAAGGCAGCATCGATCTCTTCGGCTTCGAAGCCAATCGACAACAACTCTTCCACCAGATCGCTTTCCGTCAGTATGTCGCGGTCATCGAGGAAATATTGGGCGATAAAACTGACAATCGCCAAGACCCGTTCTCTCAAGCGGTCTCCGTTGTGCTCTTGTAGGTTAATGTGCCTTGCGGCCTCGAATGTAGCGACCGCCCGGCAGTTTCTCCGCATACCCTTGGAGCTCTAGGTGCAGTAAAATAGCGGAAAGCTCCATGGGTGTCAACCCACTTTCCCCAGCGAGCTCATCACTGTGCCGGGGCGTCAGGTCCAGCTTAGAGAAGTACGGTGCCGACCGGTTCAGGAAGGAGTGAATCGATTGGCTCGGTAGCGGCAGCCTGTGCGTTGCTGTCTGTTCAATGCCGATAATCTGAAGAATCTCGGCTGCTTCCGTGACCGGATGGGCGCCCTGCTTGATCAGCAGGTTCGGCCCGTAACTGGTCTTGCGATCAACCCCGCCGGGGACGGCCAGCACCTCCCGCCCCTGGTCCAGGGCGAATTCCGCGGTAATCAGGGAACCGCTGTCGCGCGAGGCTTCGATCACCAGGGTGCCCTTGCTGAGGCCGCTGATGATCCGGTTGCGGCCGGGAAAATGCCCGGGCAGCGGTTCGCTGCCGGGAGGATACTCGGAGACCAGCGTGCCCTGTGCGATGATCTGGCGGTAGAGCTCGGGCATTCTCCCGCGGGTAAATCCGGTCGATGCCGCAGCCGAGAACCGCCGATGGTCCTGCCGCCGCCGTTGAGCGCTCCACGATGTGCCGCGGCATCGATGCCGCGGGCCAGCCCGCTGATCAACGATCAGCCCGGCCGCGGCCAGCTCTTCCGCCAGCCGTTCCGTGAAAGCCCTGCCGAAGTCAGCTCGGCTGGCGGGTTCCCACGATCGCCAGGGCCGGACCCTCGGGCAAGACGCCGCAACCGTACAGCAGGGCCGGGGGGTCGGGAATCTGGCGCAGGGCTTGTGGATAATCAGGGTCCCAGAGGGTGCGCAGCCATCCGCCCGCCTGATCCAGTTGCAGGCAGCGCATCATGTACCCTGAGGTCTGCGGCGTTCGGGACCAGATCCGCCAGGCCTTCACGTAAGCCCGGCAGCTTCGGCCAGCCCCTGTCGGGCAGCGGCGAGGGCTTTGTCAGGCGTTTTGAAGTGCTCGATCAGGCGGATCAGGCCGATACGGCCCAAGCCCCGGCGTCAACTGCAGGCGCAGCCAGGGGAGCAGGGGGTCCATCGGTTCCCTCCATAAGATGATGATGTCAATTCATTACATATGCAGTGCCATGAGACTTAAACAAAGTTACTAAATTCTGCTCATGATGCAAAGCCGTTATGCCGAAAAAATGACATGACGCTGCCGGGGCCCAAAAGGGTTTCATCTCAAGCTTATTTTTTGCACCCAGTGTACCGCGCCTAGATTTATCGTCACGGCTGGAATTGGCTGTTCAACAAAAAAGGATGGGCCGGGAAACCGGCCCATCCTGCAGCAGAATATTTTTCAGCCGGGAGTAGCTCCCGGATGCTACTTGACCTTGGTACGGACCTGGTCGCCGTCGTAGAGCGGCAGATTGGTGGTGCGGGTGATCAGTGCCTCTGCAAAGCCCTGGCGGACCTCGAGGACGATGGCGTCGCCCAGGTCGATGTCGGGTAGAATCAGCTGCTTGTTCTTGTCCGCCTCTTCGGTCGCGTGACGCTCGCGGTAGAGATCGAGCTCGTATCCGACCTGCAGACCGCTGTCCTCGCCGATGTCGATCAGGATGACATCCCATTGGCCCATGGCCAACTTGTTGGAGTCATTGGCCAGGATGTAACCGGTCAGGAGTTTGTCTGACAGCAAGCGGGGAATTCGGTCGGGAACCCGACGGTAGGGGCGCAACTTCGAGCCGCGTTGAATTTCGCGGAGCGAATTGGTGACGGTTGCCACGGCGACGGTCGGGGTCACTTCCGTGATTTCCACGGTGCCCAGCTGAATTGTCTGGAAGCCGATTGAATGATCAGAGAATTGATGGCCGAATTTCTTTTCCTCAGCCGGATGGAAGATCTTTTTCCCGATGGTGAATAATTCGTATACGTCGCCCGGCTTGGTGGCCGCAAGGTCTTTCATCTCGAGGAAAACAGTGTCTCCTTCGGTGATCATCACGCGGTTGTCCACGGTATCAGCCAGAGTTCCCAACGACTCCACTTCGCTGTTGCTGACAAAGCTTTTGGCTCCGCCATAGGTGGGAATTAGGAAAATTTCCTCCGGGGTCATCACGGCGGCACCAACGTCGCTGGTCGCTTCGCCGACCGGTATGATCTCGATGCGGCCGTCGTAGATGCGCAGCTTCTGCCCCGGGTAGATCAGGTGGGGATTGCCGATGGCGGGGTTGTTCGACCACAGGTTGGGCCAGTAGTAGGGGTCCTTGATGAAGCGCTGGGAGATGTCCCAGAGAGTGTCGCCCTGTTTGACCGTGTAGATGATCGGCTCTTCCTTGGCAACGGCGATGCATGGCCAGATCATGAGCAATAAACAGGCTGTCAGAATTGTGCGTTTGAGAATCATGTCTCCCCCTTGGCGGCAAACGGTTAGGGTATTGCCAGTTCCTGGGCTTTTTGCGTTGCTGGACTTTTCGGGTAACGCCGGCTGAGGTTGTCTACAGCCTGGCGGGCTTCGTCGGTCTCTCCCAGCTGCAGCTTGGCAATGGCTATTTTCAACAGGGCATCCGGATTTTTGGGCGCATTGCTATAGTTGTTGAGGACTTTTTCGAATTCCTGGGCGGCCTGAGCATATTGCTGCTGGTTGAAGTAACAGTCGCCCAACCAGAATTGCGCATTGCTGGCGTAGCTGTTGTTGGGAAAGCGCTGGAGAAAAGTTTCAAACCCGAGGATTGCCGTTTGGTATCGACCCGAGGCATAGTCACCGAAGGCCTGCAGATAAATTTCCGTCGGTGAACTTTCTCCAGTCAACGGTACCGTGGCGAGCCCTGGTGTTGACATCCTCTGGCCGGGTTGGTATTCGGTCGGCGTTTTTGGTGCAGACTGGCGCAGCTTCTCAAGGTCCTCGGTTTGGCGTTGCAGGCGACTTTCCAGCTCTGTGACCTGGCGGGACAGGCTCTGGACGGCCTGCTCCTGCTGCTCAAGCGACGCTTGCATCCGGCGCATGTCCACAGTCAGGTTGCTGGATGACGGCGTCGATGGTGGAGGGGCACACCCGGCCACAAACCCGATGGTCGCGATTACGGGCAGAATTCTGCAAATCAGCTTTGCTAAAGGGGTTGTCATGTCATTCAATCGGTTGTGGTTGGAATTGAAATTCCCTAAAAATTATAAGCTTTTTCGCGCCTTGTCAAGCATCATGGCGCGGAGCAGAACCAGCTATGCATTAATCTTGCTTTGCATGAAATATGCCTCCATGTGATAGAGTGAGCCATGAAATTCATAACGGGAGGCTTCCCTGATGGTTCCTGAGCTGCTGGCTCCGGCCGGAAACCTGGAAAAACTAGAGATCGCCCTGCGTTACGGGGCCGATGCTGTCTATTGTGGCGTCGAGCAGTTCAGCTTGCGCGCGCTGGCCGGCAACCTGACTGTGCCGGAGCTGTCCGAGGCCTGTAATATCGCCCATTCGCTGCATAAACGGCTCTACCTGACCCTGAACGCTTTCCTGCGTCCTGGAGAGGAAACGGCGGCCCGAGAACCTCCTGGAGACGCTGCGACAAGTGCCGGTGGATGCCTATATCCTGGCGGACCCGGGGATGCTCCACCTGGTGCGTCAGGTCGATCCGCATAAAGAGGTGCATCTGTCCACCCAGGCCAACACCACAAGCGGCCTGGCGGCGCATTTTTGGCAGTCTCAGGGCGTCAAACGACTGAATCTGGCCAGGGAGTTGAGCCTGCAGGAGATCGGGGCCATCCGTGAGGCGGTCCAGCTCGAGCTGGAGGTGTTTGTGCATGGCGCCATGTGTATGGCCTATTCCGGACGCTGCCTCCTGTCTGCGGGGCTTTCCGGGCGCAGTGCCAATCGCGGGGCCTGCAGCCACCCCTGTCGCTGGAAGTACGCGCTGCAGGAAGAGTCTCGACCTGGAGAATATTTCCCGGTCGAAGAAGATGCCCGGGGGACCTATATCTTCAACAGCCGCGACCTCTGCCTGATCGATCACCTGCCGGCGCTGGTCTGACGCCGGAGTCGACAGCCTGAAGATCGAGGGGCGCATGAAGAGCCTGTACTACGTGGCGGCGGTGACCAGGGTTTACCGGGCGGCACTCGATGCCTGGCGCGATGACCCGGACCATTACCAGGTTGACCCGAACTGGCGCAGGGAACTCGAAGCGGTCAGCCATCGTCCTTACGGGACCGGCTTCCTGTTTGATCAGGAGCATGCTTTTGTTCATGCCGAGGACAGTCACTATCTGCGGGATTGCGATTTCGTCGGCATCGTCAAGGAACAGACCCCGTCCGGAGACTGGCTGGTGGCCGGACGCAATCGCTTTCGGGGCGGAGACTGCCTGGAGATCATCGGTCCTGGCATGCGCCAGGCAGAGTTCGTCTTTGTGGAAGCAGTCAACGATCAGGGGGATGTAATCACAACCGTGCAGCCCAATGCCCTGGTGCGCATGGCTCTGCCTGACGGCAGCAGTCCCGGCGACCTGCTGCGCCGATGGCGGCGCTGAAAGCGCTTAGGGCTTCACGCCTGCCAGAACTGCCTGCTGCGAACGTCGCAGCAGGTGAGTTGGCGACCGTAGACGCAGCCGGTATCCAGCCCCATTCGCGTAGCGGTCAAGTAGGGTTCTTGAAGTGGTGTGTGCCCATAGACCACGGTCTTCCCCCAGTCGAAGTCCGAGTTGATGAATTCCTGGCGAATCCAGAGCAGGTCTCTGCTCTCCTGCTCGGCAAGCGGCAAGCCGGGACGCAGCCCGGCGTGAACGAAAATATATTCGTCCGTCTGGTAATAGTTGACCAGGTTGTCGAGAAAGGTACGATGTGCTTGGGGGATCGGCCACTGCCGGCTGTCGTGGTAACTGTTCAGGGTCTTCAGCCCGCCGTTCAGGAGGAATGCCGCCGGATCGCGCCCGGCCAGATAGTCGGTGAACATCTCTTCATGGTTGCCACGCAGAAATACGGTTGCCGGGAAGCTCCTGCCGAATTCGATCAGGCAATCGATGACACCGGCGCTGGCCGGACCGCGGTCGACGTAGTCGCCGAGGAAAACCACCTGGTCTTCTACTGCAGGCGCGACCCGGTCCAGCAATGCTTCGAGTTGCCGCAGGCAGCCGTGAATATCGCCGATGGCAAGCAGGCGTCCCTGCCTATGTGTTTTCGTTGTTTGCATCATCTCCCATTCTACCCGTTTTTACAGCGCTGTGAAGAGTGGGAAGGGCTTGTTTGTCGGAAGTGTTCGCGGCATACTGAAACGGTTTGCAAAAAAAGCGAGCTTTTCTCCTGAGGTGTCAATGCGGATCAAGCTGATTGCCAATCCGGTCAGTGGCGGTGATGCCCGGCCACGTATTCACAGGGCCGTAGCCGAATTGCAAAGACTTGGTGCCGAGGTCAAGCTTTGTCTGACCGAGGCCCGCGGTGATGCCAGAAAGTTTGCTGCACAGGCGTTGTCGGAAGGATTTGACCGCATTGTCGCCGCCGGCGGTGACGGTACGCTCAATGAAGTGGTCAACGGAGTTGCTTCACCGGCGTTGCCGATTGCTTTCCTGCCCCTCGGCACGGTCAATGTGTTTGCCCTCGAAGCGGGGATCCCAATGACCCTGGAGCAAGCCTGTGCCCTGGCCGTTCATGGGGTCCCGCGCCGGATTACGCTTGGGCAGGATCGATGCCGACCTGTTCCTGCTGATGGCGAGTGCCGGCTGGGATGCCGAGGCGGTGACGCATGTGCGTTCCGGTCTGAAACGATTTATCGGCCGTTTGGCTTATGCGGTCAGCGCCCTGGAGGTCCTGCTGCTGAAGAGCCCCGCAGCGCTGGAACTGGTTACGCCGGATGGCCGAAGCCATACCGGATATGGCGTGGTGGTGAGCAACTGTCGTTACTACGGCGGTCGCTACACGGTAACCCCCGGGGCTTCGATGTTTCGTGAAGATCTCGATATCTGCCTGCTGCTCCAGGGCGGGCGGTTGGCCATGTTGAAGTTTGCCGCGGCGCTCTTGCTGAAGCGCCCTTTGCGACCGCCGCTGGTCGCGTTTTTCTCTGTTATGAACAGTGAATTGCGGGGCCAGGATATTGCCGTGCAGGTCGATGGTGATGCCTGGGGGCGTTTGCCGGTGCGGATTGAGGCCGTTCCCGGTGCGGTTGCCATGGTCTTGCCTGCCACGGCCGGTCCCGAACCGCGAGGAGTGAGTTCATGACGAAAATCGTATCCCGAGACGTCGTGTTTTCCGGACGGGTTCTGGACGTGGCGGTGGAAAAGCATCAGATGCCCGATGGTCGTCAGTCGAGTTTTGAAATTATCCGGCATCCGGGCGGAGCCGCTGTGCTGCCGATTTTGCCCGATGGCCGGGTCTTGCTGATTCGTCAGTACCGGCCAGCGATCGGCACAATGCTTTACGAAATTCCTGCGGGACGTCTGGAGCCGGGGGAAACGGCACAGGACTGCGCCGGGCGCGAATTGATCGAAGAGGCCGGCTATGCCGCGGCGCAATTGATGCCGCTCGGCGGATTCTGGAGTACGCCGGGTTTCTGTGATGAGTATATTCATCTTTTCCTGGGCCGAGAGCTCGTTGCCGGGGAACAGAACCTCGAGCCTGACGAGCTGATCGAACTCTGCCCGATGGCCCTTGCCGACGCTCTGCACAAGATTGACGGAGGAGAAATTCAGGACAGCAAGACCCTTATGGCGTTGCTGCTGTACCAGAAGCTCTGTCTGGAGAACGACCTGTGACCAGCTTGCCGGAACACTATGCTTCGCCACTGCACCTGCCCTTTAACCGGGCCTGTCTTGCCGGGCAGTTTGCCCTGAAGGGCCCCGGTCAGGACCCGGGTGGGGCCGGCTACTCCGTGCTGCTGAGCGGTAGCAAAATGCTGGCGGCAAGGGAGGACGGCCATTTGGTGCTGCCCTTCGGCGTCTGTCCCGATGAGCCGGCGCTCTATCTTGGTCGCTGGCGGGGAGAGCCCTGCCGTCTGGTCGAGCTGGGAGATGCGCATGGCTTGCCTGGTGAGCTCGAGGGCCACTGGCTGCTCGAAGAGAAACCTCAGCTACCGATCGACCTGCTTTCCCTGGGGGGGATGGGGCGCATGATCCTGCACTGGCAGGAACGCAGCCGTTTCTGCGGCTACTGCGGTCAACCGACCAGTTGGTTGGCCGAGGAGTGGGGACGCAACTGCACCTCCTGCCATGTCCATATGTTCCCAGCCATCCACCCCTGTGCCATTGTCCTGGTGACCCGTCCAGGGGAAGTGCTGCTGACCCGCAAGCCGAACTGGGCGGCAAACCGTTACAGCCTGGTTGCCGGTTTTCAGGATTTCGGAGAATCGCTGGAAGAGACGGCTGTTCGTGAGGTTGCTGAGGAAACTGGGGTCAAGGTGGACAATGTCCGTTATGTCGGCAGCCAGTGCTGGCCATTCCCGAGCCAGGTGATGGTCGGCTTTGTCGCCGATTATGTTGCCGGGGAGATCAGGATCGATACTACTGAGCTGGCCGATGCGCGCTGGTTTCCCGTGACCGAGCTGCCCGGCCTCCCCCCCAAACGCAGCATCGCCCGCTATATCCTGGATAAAATCCTCAGGCTGCCCTGATCGCCCCTATGAGGCCAGCACCATGACAAGCACAAGCTTCGGCAAACGTTACTTCCTGCTGCCGCGCGCCCAGATCGGCCAGCTACGCTTTATCTTGGAAAGCTATGACGGGTTGGCTTTTGCGCGCACCCTCGACAAGCAGAATGGACTGGTAGAGATTGCCTATCCAGTCAGCCGTTACGGCGATGCCGATATCCTGCTCAAGGCGCTCGCTGTGGAGCTCGGTCTGCAGGAAGTGGCTGTTCCGGAGCAGGTCCCACCTCTTTAACCCGTGATGACTTCAATCACCGGCGGATCAAGCAGGGCCTTTTTGACGGAACACTGATCGGTGGCGCGAATGATGGCGCCGCGATATTTCTCCGGAAAGCCGTCAGGCAGATGCAGGGTGATCGCGATACGGTCAAGATGCTTGGTTTCGGCATTCCGCATGCTGCTCAGCGTCAGGCGCATGCCGGCGGTCGACAGGTCGCGTTGCTGGCAGAAACGCAGGGCGTAAAATCCGGCGCAGGTTCCTAGCGAGACCAGAAAGAGATCGAACGGTGAGGGCGCCGTGTTTCGGCCGCCGTTGATTTCCGGCTGGTCCGTTGCGATCTCGAAATTCTTGTATTGGGCATTGACTTCAACGCCCCCCGGAAAAGTGATCTCCATCATGTGCAGTCCTCCAGTGGTTTTTTTACTTGAACCTGTCGTTGTTGTTCGGTGAATAAGTAGTGATAGTATGCAGCTATCCCAAGACAGGTTGACGCATGAAGACTCTCCTCGATTTTTTCAGCTCGCTAAAGCTGACTCTGGCCCTTTTTTGCTTACTCTTTTTGGGCAAGCAAAAAGAGTAAGACGGCTTCAGGGAACGGAACTCCTGCAGGGGCTGTCCCCGCAAGGCGACCGTCCCTTTGATTTAATGATTGTTGCGTTCCCCCTGTAAAGCCGGGGACAGCCCCCTCACGCCATGAAATCAATCCGGCGAAGAAAAAAACTCGTCCGCCTGCACTGACGCATTGGCAGACTCAGACAGTTTTTCTTCGTACCCCGGATTAATCTCAATCTGTTTGGCTACACTTGACGGTAGGGGAACGTCAAAGGCAAAACAAAGACCTAAAAGGCAACGGGCAACAGATGTGCTTTCTGTTGGCCGTAGATCACCATTTCTCTTGCTCCGGCTCTAATTTTACCAGTTCATAAGCCCGTCTGCCCAGCCCCACTTTTTCGCCATGCTCCAGTTGCACCTCCCAGTCGATCAGCGGATAGACGCCGCGGAACTTGTCGCACCCCGGCTCGTGGCCGGTCTGCATGGCCGTGTTCGGCAAGCCGCGGGCCTGATTGACCAGGTCGGCACAGGCCTGGTCAAGAGCCACCGGGTCGGTTGCCGCAAGGATGCCGAGGTCGGGAACGATCGGTGCGTCGGAGTGACCATAACAGTCACAGGCTGGCGACACCTGTGTAATGAAGTTGACGTACAGCACTTGCCGGTTCTTGCCGGTAATGGCTCCCAGGGCGTACTCGGCCATTTTTTTCATGACCAGGATGGATTCCTCGTTCCACTGGATGCGGATCGCCTGGGGTTCGCACACCGTGATACAGCGGCCACAACCGACACAGCGGGCCGACATCGAGAATCGCCTGGCCACTGCTGAGATCGATCGCCTCATGAGCGCAGGCCTTGAGGCAGGCTCCGCAGGTGGTGCAGTGCTTTGCGGAGATGCTCGGCGCAACAGTAGAATGCTGCTCGAGCTTCCCTTCACGGCTGGAACAACCCATGGCCAGATTTTTGATCGCACCGCCGAAGCCGGTCAACTCGTGGCATTTGAAATGTGAGAGCACGATCAGGGTGTCCGCCTCGAGGATCTCCAGCCCGATGTCAACCGCGCCAAGCAATTCCCCCGGAACGGCAACCCGGCGTGCCGAATGGCCGCGCAACCCGTCGCTCATAATCAACGGCGCATTGACAACGGCATAGGCGAAGCCGTTTTCTATGGCGCAGGTCAAAGCGGACACGGCTTCTTTGCGCTCGCCCGGATAAAGGGTGCTCGAGTCGGTCAAAAAAGGTTTGCCGCCGGCAGCCTTGACTTGGTCGACGATGCGGCGCACGAACGTCGGCCTGATGTAGGCGTGTCCGCCCTTTTCGCCGAAGTGCATCTTGATGGCAACCAGTCCGCCTGGGCGGATGATGTCAGTCAGTCCGGCGTTGTTGATCAAACGCTCCAGTTTGGTATGCAGGTTTTCACGCATGCCCGCGCGCACGTCCGCGAAATAAACCCGTTCGGCCATTATCTCCTCCTGAGATCGATTCTTTCGTGTCAGAAAATTAACAACATAATGCTGTGACGACAATCGGTGGGTAACGTACAAAGGCCCTCGCTGGGCCTTTGTCCACAGTTGAGGGTTAATTATCGAGAGGGCTATGACCGGTTTCTAATGTTACTGTGGGGACTCCGCCTGCTGGTTGAGTTGGCCGTAGGACTCGACCTTGCCGTTCACCAGGTGGACATAGTAGCGCTCCCAGAAGCGATTCACGGGGATGTACCAGAGGTATTCCTCACTACCACTGCCCGAAGCATTCGTTGGGTTGCCCATCTGCTGCAAGACCTCGGCCTTGGTCATGCCAAGTTCAAGGTTCTGCAAGCCGATCCAAGGGGCGCAGCCGCCTATGAGAACAACCAGAACTATCAAGAGAAGCCATCTGCGCATCGTTTTCCTCCTTAAATTCAGGATCAATTTCATCCAATGGTGTTGGCATATCATGATCTTTCGGGGGGCGGCTGTTGCGGATCCGGATCTTCATGTCGCAGGTAGACAGTGGTACTCGGGAAAGCGATTTCCAATCCCAGATTCTTCGAGAATGTCCATGATCTGCAGGCAGAGATCCTCCCGGGCTTCGAGATATTCTCCCCAGACGGTCGAAGTGGTGAAGCAGTAGACCATGATGTCGAGGGAGGACGCCCCGAAGTCGGTAAAGTTGACCAGAAAAAACTCCTGATCAATGGCCGGATGACTTTTCAACAGTTCGCGGATGCGACGGACCGCTTCACGCATCTGTTCTGACGTGGTGTCGTATGAGACGCCGACGGTCAGGCGTATCCGCCGCTTGGGCATGCGGCTAAAGTTGTCGAGAGCCATGTTGGCGATAATGTTGTTCGGTACGGAGATCAGGGTTTTGGCAAAGGTGCGGATCTTGGTCGAGCGGAAGCCGACAGCCTCGACCGTCCCTTCGAGGTCGCCGGCCTTGACCCAGTCGCCGACATGAAAAGGTCGGTCGAAGATGATCATGAGTGAACCGAAGATGTTCGATACCGTGTCCTTGGCGGCCAGGGCAAAGGCCAGGCCGCCGATGCCGAGGGAGGCGAGGACCCCGGTCACCGGATAACCGAAGGTCTGGATCGTCATGAGGCCGGCCATGATTACGATAAAGATGCGCAGGCTTTTCCGTAGCAGGGGGGCCAGGTGATCGTCGAGGGTCGACTCGGTGCTGGCGGCCCATTTGCCCAGGTAATGGTCCACCATGTCGACCAGGTTGAAGAGGAACCAAGCGACGTCGAAAATGACCAGCGCCTTGAGCACCGCGATCGAGAAGTGGGCCATATCGACAGGGTCGGAGGGCAGTTGCAGGATCTGCAGGGCGACGAAAAGGCCGATCAGGAAGACGAAGAATTCTGCAGGTTTCTGCAGACAGGCAAGAAAACGGTCGTCCAGTTCTTTGCGGGTTTTCTGCGCCAGTGGCAGGATGGCCCGGGTAAAGAAATAGGCGAAGAATTTCTTGGCTAGGTAGGCGATGAGAATAACCCCGAGAGCAGTGGCGTACTGCCAGACAGTGATGCCGAGAAGCTCGCTTTTCATCCACTCTGCCATGCTCTTCTCCTTCGGTTACTCTCGAACTAAATCAATACTTTAAGCTAACAGATGAAAAAGTCAAAAGCAAGGCTGCGGGAGCTTTTCAGGAATATGTTGAGATGGGCAGTGCTTGTCCGAGTTTATGGTAAAATGGTTACGATAATTTACCCGGATGTTTGCATCACGACGGACGAAGGAGAGATAACCGATGACTATCAACAGTCTCAACAATTTCAATACCCGACAAACCCTCACAGTTGACGGGACAAATTACGAATATTTCAGCTTGTCTGAGTTCGCGACCAAGCGCGGTGAGGTGAAGCGTTTGCCGCTGACTCTCAAGGTGCTGCTGGAAAACCTGTTGCGCAACGAGGATGGTCACACGGTGACGGTGCAAGATATCAACGCCGTGGTCGATTGGCTGGGAGAGCACAGCTCGGACCACGAAATTGCCTTTCGACCAGCGCGGGTTTTGATGCAAGATTTTACCGGTGTGCCGGCGGTTGTCGACCTGGCGGCGATGCGTGATGCCGTGGCCCGGGTTGGCGGCGATCCACAGAAGATCAACCCACAGATTCCGGTGGACCTGGTGATTGACCATTCGGTCATGGTCGACAAGTATGCCATGCCTGAAGCCTTCGCCTATAACGTCGATAAGGAAATGGAGCGCAACTTCGAGCGTTATGCTTTCCTGCGCTGGGGGCAGCTGGCCTTTGATAATTTCCGCGTGGTGCCACCCGGCACCGGCATCTGTCACCAGGTAAACCTTGAGTACCTGGCCCGTACCGTCTGGTCGGAGGATGTTGGCGGCAAAAAGGTCGCCTACCCGGACACTCTGGTCGGTACCGACAGCCACACCACCATGATCAACGGCCTGGCCGTGCTCGGCTGGGGGGTGGGCGGCATCGAGGCCGAAGCCGCCATGCTGGGCCAGCCAGTCTCAATGATCATTCCCGAGGTTGTCGGTTTCCGCATGACCGGCAAACTGCGCGAAGGTGTGACTGCGACGGACCTGGTGCTGACCGTGACCCAGCAGCTGCGTAAGTTCGGTGTGGTTGGCAAGTTTGTGGAGTTCTTCGGAGATGGTCTCGCCAAGCTGCAACTGGCCGATCGTGCGACCATCGCCAACATGTCTCCCGAGTATGGCGCTACCTGCGGCTGGTTCCCGATCGATGATGTGACCCTTGACTACCTGCGGCTCTCCGGGCGTGACAGTGCAACGGTGGCCTTGGTTGAGGCTTACGCCAAGCAACAGGGGCTGTGGCGTTTCGACGGCATGGCCGACCCTGAATACACGGCGGTTCTGGAACTGGATCTCGGCTCGGTCAAGCCGAGCCTGGCCGGCCCGAAGCGGCCTCAGGATCGCGTCGATCTCGAGGCGCTCAAAACAGCGACCGCAGCGGTCATCCCAGCCGATGCGGTTGAACAAAGAGCTGCTGTCGCCGGTGCTGACTATCAGCTGAAGCAGGGCGATGTTGTCATCGCTGCGATCACCTCATGCACGAACACATCCAATCCGGCGGTGATGATGGGCGCAGGGTTGCTGGCCAAGAAGGCTGTCGAGAAAGGTCTCAGGCAGAAGCCTTGGGTCAAAACCTCGCTGGCCCCTGGCTCCAAGGTCGTGACCGATTATCTGGAAAAGGCCGGCCTGCAGACATATCTCGACCAGACCGGGTTTAATGTGGTCGGCTACGGGTGTACCACCTGTATCGGCAACTCCGGGCCTTTGACCGGGCCGATTGCCGATGCGCTCACCAAAACCGATCTGACCGTCTGTTCGGTGCTTTCCGGAAACCGCAATTTCGAGGGGCGGATCCACGCCCAGACCAAGGCCAACTGGCTGGCTTCGCCGCCTTTGGTGGTCGCTTTCGCGCTTGCCGGCACGACCCTGATCGACCTGACCAAGGATCCGCTCGGTGTGGGGAGTGACGGTCAACCGGTTTATCTCAAGGATATCTGGCCGAGCGATGCGGAAGTCGCCGAACTGGTGAAGCTGGTCTCTGCGGACATGTTCCGCGAGAAATATGCCGATGTTTTTGCCGGCGAGGAGAGCTGGCAGTCCCTGCCGGTGCCCGAGGGGCAGACTTATGCCTGGGCAGCAGAGTCCACCTATGTCAAGGAGCCTTCCTTCTTCGAGGTGCGCGAACAGATGGCGGTCGGTCTGGAAGGGTTCTCTGGGGCCAGATCGCTGGCTGTCCTCGGTGATTCGATCACCACCGATCACATCTCCCCGGCAGGATCGATACTTGCCAGCAGCCCTGCCGGCGTCTATCTGCGTGAGCGCGGCGTCGGGCCGGCGGATTTCAACTCCTACGGTTCTCGGCGTGGCAACCATGAGGTGATGATGCGCGGCACCTTTGCTAACATCCGTCTTAAGAATGAGCTGGTGCCGGGTGTTGAAGGGGGCTTTACCCGGGCTCTCCCCGGTGGTGAGCAGATGAGCATTTTTGACGCCGCAATGCGCTACATTGAAGCAGGGACTCCCCTGGTGATTATTGCGGGCAAGGAGTACGGAACCGGATCGAGTCGCGACTGGGCCGCCAAAGGGACCCTGCTGCTCGGCGTCAAGGCGGTGATTGCCGAAAGCTACGAGCGTATCCACCGTTCCAACCTGGTCGGCATGGGCATCCTGCCGCTGCAGTTCAAGCCGGGTGACGATCGCAAGTCCCTCGGAATTGACGGCAGCGAAACCTTCGATCTGGTCGGACAGGACGCTGAGATTGAACCGGGTCAGGACATCACCCTGCGGATCAAGCGAGCCGATGGGCGTAGCCAGGAGCTGGTGGTGACCTGCCGCATCGACACCGCCAACGAGGTGCACTACTATCAGAGCGGAGGGATTCTCAACTATGTGCTGCGCAACCTGATGAAGTAGGCATATCGCATGACGATAATGTGAGCAGGGGCAGGGGCATCATCCTGCCCCTTTGCTTTTGCCGAGCTATCCGGGGGATTCCTGGCGTTTGAACATGCTGTAGTCTCTGCTGACTTTGGCGACGCGTATCCTGAAGTCTTTAAAGATCTGTGCTTTCCCTGCATCCTGGGCCTGACGGTGTGGACCGAATTCCCGCCATTGCCTGATTGATGCCTCATCTTCCCAGAAGGACAGGGAACAGAGCTTGCCGTCCTCTGACAAGCTGGCGAATCGCTCGATGGAGATGAATCCTTCGACCTGGGCGAGGTGTTCTCTGAGCTTCGCCGCTATCTGCAGATAATTTTCCTGTTGTCCCTCTCTGAGGAGAACTTCGAAGATGACGGCGATCATGGTCGGCCTCTCGATGCTGAACTCGCAGTGATTTCGTGATAACGAAAACAGTCCAAGGTGTGATCATTGACCATGCCGACGGCCTGCATGAAGGCATAGCAGATAGTTGTGCCGACAAAATTGAAGCCGCGGTTTTTCAGGTCCTTGCTCAAGCGGTCTGAAATCGGTGAATGGGTGGGAATCTCGGCTGCTCCCGGCCAGCTGTTTGTGATCGGCTGGTGGTCGACATAGTCCCAGAGGTAGTGCGCAAAAGAGGGGAATTCCGCGGTGATCTGCAAAAATCCCTGGGCGTTTTTGATGGCGGCAACGATCTTCAGGCGGTTGCGGACGATACCGGCATCCTGCATCAGCCGTTGGATATCCTCGTTGCTGTAGCGGGCAATCTTTTCGGCATCGAATTGCTGGAATGCCTGGCGATAGTTATTGCGTTTTTTCAAGATGGTCAGCCAACTCAGGCCGGCCTGCGCTCCCTCGAGGACCAGCATCTCGAACAGACGACGGTCATCGTGCAAGGGCACGCCCCATTCTTTGTCGTGGTAGTCCAGGTAGAGCGGGTCATTGCCGCACCATGTGCAACGTTTGATCATCTTCCTCTTCCCGATATCAGCGGCATAATGGTGTATAATTTTTCCATTGCATTTTAATCTTAATAAGATTCAGAGAAAACGCAATCCGTAGCCAGCGCAAAGCTTTGTCCCGGTCGTCGCTGGGCAAGGGTGGAGAATGGATTCCAAAACTCAACAGGTCGGACAACTCGAGAAGATTGCTGCGAGCGCTTTTGCCCTGATTGCAGAAACTTTTCCCGTCTGTGCCGTCAGTGATGAATTCTATTTTTTCCCGCAAGTTGTGCCGGAGGTCCCTGACTGGAAGAGCTGGGATGATTTCTCTGCAATGAGAGTCTCAGCTGTCGCCGAGCGGCTCATTGCCCTGGAACAGGACCTGCTGAGCTTGTCTGCCCCGGGAATGCAATTTGATGATGCTATGGATGCCCATCTGTTACAGCGGGCCCTTTGCACTTTGCGGGAACAGCTGGTTGATATCTGCCCTCAATCCACCCAGCCGACTTTCCATTTAACCGTATTGGCTTCAGGCCTAGCGGAAGCTCTTGTGGCTGATGACAAGGGGGCTTGGCCAGCACGGATTGCCGGTGCGCCGGTTTTTCTGCACAGAGCAGTGGATTGTCTGACTGGGGTGCCGGAACTTTTCCTGACCCTCGGTTTAGATATGCTCGGCGATGTGTATGGTTGGCTCTGTCAGTTGCAGGCTGACGGCATCTGTGTTGGGGCTCTGCCGCGGGCTCTGCTGGATTTCCGCTCGGCGTTGCACAAGCTCAAAGCCGTGGAAAACTATCGCTATCCAGAAGAGCTCTTGGAGAAGATGGTCGTTGAACACCTCGGCTGCGCTCTGGGCAGCGATGCTGCATGGGCCTTGTTGCAAGAAGAAGTGCAGGCAATGGAAGCCCTTTTGAGTGAAGAGGCCAGTCGCCTGGCCCCAGGGTGCTCGTGGATTGAAGCGCGAGAAGACACTCCCTTCATCGCCGCCTCCGGAGGCAACCTGCTTGAGCAGCATCTTCGAGAACTTGTCGCCATGGAGGCCCATTGTCGCACTCATGGGCTGGTCCCTGGTAATTTGCCAGGATCGGCGGTCCTTGAGGTGGCCGCGATCCCTGAGTATCTATCCGTTATCCGTGCCTCGGATGCCTATAGTGCCTTCCCGGGGGCTCCTCCTCGTGGAGGAGTATTTTTTGTCATGGAACATGGCCATAGCCAAGCAGGCTGCACGGGACGTACGCTCGAATACCGTATGACTGCCGCACATGAGGGCTGGCCGGGGCATCATCTGCTTGATGCCTGCCGTTGGAACCTCGATCGTCCTCTGCGCCGCCCGCTTGAGTCGCCGCTCTTCTATGAAGGCTGGGCTTGTCTCGCCGAAGAACTCATGGCACACACCGGTTACTTAGATAACCCGTGGGACCGCTTCCTGCTTGCCAAGCGTCGGATTGAGCGCGCAACCCGGGGGCTGGTTGACCTGGGTCTGCAGTGCGGGCGCATGACGGAAGGAGCCGCAGTGCAACTCCTGATGAGAGTTGGCTACCGTCCGGAGACGGCCCGGTCGATTATCCCAAAGTACCTTCTGCGCCCCGGTTATCAGCTGTGCTACACTCTGGGACTAAGACAAGGGCTGGATCTCTTTGACCGGTTTGGTAGAGATACGGTCGGCGAATTTTCGCAATCGATTTTACGGCAGGGTGAAATAGGTTTTGATCGGTTGACAAACATTCTGGCGGCAAGGCATAACCCTTAAACTCGTCAGAAAACCCGTAAACATTCTCAATTAAGGAGCACAAGGTGAAGGCGTTTTGGGGATATCACTCGGAATGGAATCTTGGCAGCCCTGGTGGTTGGGACTACCAGCGCATCACCCAGATCATCGGTAAAGCGGTTTGGGCGCGTGTCAACCAGTTGCGCCCGACCGGTATAGAGTTGGATTTCGATCATCCCTTGCTTTATCCGATTGACGGTTTTGTGCAGATGCTGCTCGCTGGACATCGCCGGCTGGCAGGAAGTAATCAGGGATTGATGGCGGTGATTGCTGAGGCGGAAACGCTTGCGGATGTCACCGAAAATATCAACTTGGCCAAACGACTTGATGCAATAGACGGTATAGAGAGTGCCTTGATGGCGCCCCATGAACTGGAGGTGGAGTCTGGCCGGGTGTGTTATCGAGGAAAACCGGTTTCGATTGCTTTTGTTGATTTTAATACGGATATACTGCTGACTCTGCATCGCAAACACAATTTAACGCCTCTTCTGCAGTTGGTGCGCGAAGGACGAGTGGTCAACCCGCGAGGGACTGAGCCGATCAATGTCAAGAGCATGTTCGAGGTGCTGACCTCAGAGGGGAATGACCGCTTCACGAGGGAGTCAGTGAAACGGACGCCCTGGACGCGGCGGTTTTTGCCGGGCCGGGCGGTGGGGCCGGGCGGCGAACAGATTGGTGACCTGATCGAGTGGACCCGTAAAAACTGGCAGAATCTGGTGCTCAAGCCGGAGCGGGGCTACTCAGGCTTCGGCGTCCGCGTTGGCGGTGTCAATCCGGACGCCGACGAAGCCGTCGGGCTGGCTCTTGAAAAAGGGCAATATATTGTGCAGGAGAAGGTCCCCCTGCACCTCTGGGCCGAAGAATGTGTCAGCTACGAGCATGACGAGGGCGTCGTTCTGAACCGTTTTCAGACGGATTTTCGCTGCCTGTTCGGTTGCGATGGCCTGTTCGGCTTTCTGGTGCGTTATGGTGGTGTGCCAACCAACGTCGGTAGTGGCGGCGGTGTTCAACCCCTTGCTTTGCTGCGCTCTAACCTGAGTACCAGAGAAGCGGCCAAACGCATTAATGACGCCATGATGAGCGTCGATCCAGACGAACTGCGCGGGGTCCTCGAAATGCAGCAGCAGATGGCTTTAGCCCATCGGTTCACATACCTGCTCGGGCCTATCCGAATCGCCTTGCGGCCACGCCTGATTGTCGATGCACACCTTGAGCAGTTGCACGCTTATGCTGAGGCTGTCTGGAGCGATTGCCTGCTTCTGGAGAAGATGTATCTTGAAGGTGCGTTGCAGCATATGATCACTATTGAAGATGAGGAACTGGCCATCTCGCGATCGCAACCTTGGGGTGGCGCCGCTGCTATCTTCGCATCTGATGGGCTGTTCAGCTTTGGTGCTCATCCGGAGGCACCATGAAAATCAAAGTCAACCCCGATTGGTGGAAAACCCTTTTTGATGAAATCTACCTGATGACGGATGCCCGTTCGGTCTGCAATGATGAAGTGACCCGACGGGAAGTTGATTTCATCTGCAAACTACTTCCGCTGAAATCAACCGATGCCGTTCTGGACCTTTGCGGTGGTCAGGGTCGCCATAGTCTGGAATTGGCCCGACGTGGTTATACCGGCTGCACCGTACTCGACTACTCAGAAGTACTGCTTGATGTCGGTCGACAGGCTGCAGACCTGTTCGGCGGCCGGGTAGGTTTTGTCCAAGGGGATGCGACATCGACCGGTCTGCCCGGAGAGGCCTTTGATCATGTCTTGATCCTGGGCAATTCTCTGGGGTACTTGCCTGAAACTAAAGATGATTTGAAGATTATGCAGGAAGCGTTCAGGCTGTTGACGCCTGGTGGGTGGTTGCTGGTCGATGTGACCGATGGCAGCTTGGTAAGGGAGACATTTACCCCGAATGCTTGGCATGAGATAGACGATAAGGTTATTGTCTGCCGCCATCGGGAGTTGGCAGACAATATCATCCGCGCCCGCGAGGTTGTGCTATGCAAGGAGCGTGGCCTGGTTCGCGACCAGAGTTATGCAATTCGCCTGCACGCTCCAGAAAACCTTGCCGTCCTTGTCGATAAAGCGGGTTTCACTGATACCAGTGTCCATCGTGGATTTTTAGTCCAGGAGAAAGAAGGCGACTATGGCTTTATGAATCATCGCCTCATCGTTACTGCGCAAAAACCACGCTAAATCTGAGGCGACCGCTGCCATAAAATTGCCAGATAGAGAAGCACGGGCTTCTGCTCATTCGGCCCACAATCCCAGTTTATCCTTTCTTGCCTGTTCTTCTGCCGCGAGGAAATCCTCTTTCTGCTTGAATGTAAACCTTCTGTAGACGACCGCCAATCCTTGTTCGATGAGCAGGCGGTTGAGCAGGCGGCCGTCAGTCAGATATGCATACGCCAAAAGTCGGCCATGCCGGTCGCGGGGTGGGTCCTCGAGGATCAGACTGACCTGTTGCCCCTTGACATGCCTGATGTTGAATTCTTTGGCTGACCAGTAAATTTCCCGCTGCTTCGCGGCCGTAATCCCCTTGTCTGCAAGGTAGCGATCGCGGTCGGAATTTTCCCGCTCTGGCGTGTCGATACCAGCCAGTCGGACTTTGCCGACGGGGTCGACCTCCAGGGTGTCGCCATCGTGGACCCAAGTGACTATGCCCTGTTGGTTTGAAACCGGTTCTTCGGCGCAGGCGGGCAGCGCCAGGAGGAGAGATAAGCAGACAAGCAGACGGCAGATTCTTGTGGTCACCCTCGACCCCAGATCAGGCGGCAGAAGACCCCGGTACAGAGTCCCCAGGCGAGGTTGTGGAGGAGCACGAAAAGCGGCGTGAGCTGGCCGAGACCCAGGCCCATTAAACCGTAGCGGGTCATGGAAGGGTAAACGACGAAGAGCTGGAATGCGGTAGGCAGCAGGCTGATCCACAGCCCCTTGCGGGCCCAGTGGCGACGGGATTTCTGGGGGCCGACGGTGAGGAAGTAGAGGAGGCCCCAGAGGCCTCCCCAGACCAGGCGTGAATAGAGCCAGCTCGGGGTCAGCTGCGGCGCGATGCTGACTCCGACCATGGCGGGAAGGCCCATTTGACCGGCCTGCCAGGTAAACAGGCTGCTGCAGAGCGCACCAAGCATCCCTGCACAGAAACAGACGGCCATCAAGGTACTGGTGCGTGACATGGCTTCTCCCCGGTCAACGGATTTTAGTTTTGATCCAGGGCCGCCCCCTCGTTCATGCTGCCGGTCCGGTACCCCTGGAGGTCAAGGGCAACGTAAGTGAAACCGGCGGCCTTGAACTCGGCCAGTAGATGCAAACGCATCTTATCATCAATGATTCTAGATAGTTCGTCAAGGGCAACTTCAATGCGAGCGGTTTCGCCGTGATAGCGGACACGAAAGGTGTGAAAGCCGTTTTCGCGCATGAAGGTCTCACATCGATCGATCTGCTGCAGGCGTTCGGCGGTAATCCGCGTGCCGTAAGGAAAACGCGAGGCAAGACATGCAAAGGGTTGCTTCTCTGCAGTCGAAAGGCCGCTTTGGCGGCTCAATTCGCGAATATCTTCCTTGATAAGGCCCGCTTCGAGCAGCGGGGAGCGAACCTTCAGCTCCGTGGCGGCCTGTCGCCCCGGTCGGTAGTCTTTGAGGTCATCGAGGTTGGACCCGTCGAGCACTTCGGCGAAGCCGAGTTCCCTGGCTTTGTTCAGGCAGATCTCGAAGAGTTCCTTTTTGCAGTGGTAGCAGCGCTTTGGCGGGTTGTCTGCAAAGCCGGGAATCTCGAGTTCATTGCTCTCGACCACGACCTGCCGGACGCCCAGCTCTTTTGCCAGTCTCACGCTCTCGTTGAATTCATGGCTAGGATAGGTCGGTGAGGTGGCTGTGAGGGCGACCACCTGGTCAGCGCCGAGCACGTCTCGAGCCGTCTGCAGCAGAAAAGTCGAATCGACTCCACCGGAAAAGGCGACGACAGCTGAATCCAGTTCGTCCAATATGTCTTTGAGTTTTTGAAATTTGTGGTCAAGTTGCATGGATAAAATCAAATCCCCGGCCGATGTGCCGGAGGCGCATTGCTGTTGAATGGTTGTTGTGCTTGCTCAGTCAAAGATGTTGGTGGAGAGGTAGCGTTCGCCGGTGTCACAGAGAATGGTCACGACATTTTGTCCAGGTTTGAGCCGCGCGGCAACCTTGCGGGCGGCAAAGACGTTGGCGCCGGCAGAAATCCCGACAAAAACGCCCTCTTCGCGGGCCAGCTCTCTGGCCGTCTGCATGGCCTGTTCATTCGTGACGGTGATGATCTCGCTGTAAATGTCCGTGTTGAGAACATCGGGAACGAAGCCGGCACCAATGCCTTGAATTTTGTGCGGCCCCGGTTCGCCGCCGGAAAGCACCGGCGAGTCACTTGGTTCGACCGCGACGATCAGCACGCCAGGGTTCTTCTGTTTCAGTGCTTGGCCGACCCCGGTTATGGTGCCGCCGGTGCCGACGCCGGCGACAAAAGCATCGACCTGGTTGTCGAGGTCGCGCAAGATCTCCGGACCGGTCGTCTCCAGGTGAATTTTCGGATTGGCAGGATTGCAGAACTGCTGAGGCATGAAACCCTTGAGCTCGGCGGTAACCTCTTCCGCTTTTTCTATCGCGCCGCGCATCCCCTGTGCCCCGGGAGTGAGAATGAGCTCGGCACCAAAGGCGCCGAGCAAGCGGCGACGCTCCATGGACATGGTATCAGGCATGGTCAGGACAATCCGATATCCTTTGATTGCCCCTACCAGAGAGATCCCTATGCCGGTGTTGCCGCTGGTCGGTTCAACGATAACAGCTCCGGGCTGTAGCCGGCCATCCTGTTCGGCCTGCTCGATCATGGCCTTGGCGATGCGGTCCTTGACACTCCCCCCAGGATTGGCACTCTCGAGTTTTCCCCAGAGCGTTGCTGATTTCTCCGGGGTGCTGATTCTTACCAGGGGGGTGTTGCCGATCCGCTCGAGGGTCGAGGAATATCTCTTTACCATGGGTCGGGACTCCTTACTGATCACACTAAATGAAGTACATGAAACGGTGGTCCAGTTCCTTTTCCATGCCCATGGCCTTGGCCTCTTCACAGAGGTCCTTGAGGGTTACGGAATCCAGGTAAGCGTTGAGCCGCTTGCTGGCCTCAAACCATATTTTCTGGGTCACGCATTCATTGTCAAATTCACAATCTTTTTTACAACCCTTGCCCGATTTCACGCAGTTAACCAGCGCCATCTCTCCCTCCGCGGCCGTGATAACCTGGTGAACTGTTATCTCGTGGGGCTTGCGGGAGAGGAAATACCCGCCTTGCGGTCCTCTGCGGCTTTTCAACAGGCCGCCCCTCTTCAGGTCTTGAAAGATCTGTTCCAGGTAGCGAGGTGAAATGTTCTGGCGGCGGCTGATATCCTTGATCTGTGCGGGCAGGGTGCCGGCGTGATAGGCCATGTCAAAGAGGGCACGCAGGCCGTAGCGACTTTTGGTAGATAAGCGCATAAATAATCTCCTAAAAACTCTGTTAGTTAAGTTTTTATTAAAGTTTATTTTACTTGTCAAGAACTTCCTTGTCACGGAACTTTTCGCGAATCAGTAAATGTGTGATCATTCACGACATCATGGGATGAAGAAACACGGGTATGGTCGAGTCGCCTCTGGAAAGCAAGGCCACGTAACGCTGGTCGCATGTCGGGTTGACCAGCAGGCCCGTCGTTGGCGGCGCGGCCGGTGCTACGATGTCTTCATGGCTTGCACTGGTCGGAGGCCCAACACTGCGCATCAGGGCTTCCTGGCAAGCTTGTGATTAATCCAGCGGCTCCGCGGGAGATCTTCACGAGACTGTCTTTGAGCTCTTGGCCAGAGTTGTGATGACTCCTTCCCGCCTTGAGCTCAAACAGAGAAAGGGCCGGCAAACTCGCCGGCCCTTTCTCTGTATTAATTGGTAAATCGTAACGGCTATTCGTCCTCTTTGCCTGGCCAGTGCAGGTTGTCAACAAACGAGGACATACCGAAAGTCACCATGAATGCGACCAGCGATATAGCGAGGCTGGCCCCGGCCGGGATCAGGAACATCTTCTGCCCCAGGTAGTCCCAGCAGAACATGGTCCCGGCGATCCAACCAAGAGTGAAGCTGACGCCGACGACATGCTTGATGAGTTCGAGGTAGATGACGAAGGTATAAATCATGTCGCCGGCGGATTCCGCACAAACGCCTTCAAGAGCGAGACGGCGGTTTAAACTGGCGGCAAACAGGCGGCAGGCGATCCACATGCAGAGGAAAAAGACGCCGGTGTAGACGGCGTGACGGGCGAGCAGTCCGGCGTGCGCATCAATATTCTGGATGCCGACGGCAAAAAACAGTGAAGACGTAAGACCGGCAAGGTAGACCGGTCGTGTGCTCTTGGCGACTGTGACTCTGATTTTCTGGAACATGGTGGTCTCCCTGGATGGATAAGTTTGTTCGCAGGGTCTTTTATAGTTAGCTTATTCTCTCTGCTTGCGGTCTTCCAGTCCAGTTAGAAATTTATAATTTAATCTTATTTAATTAGTTGATTAAAATTAAAATAAATAAATAAATACAATGGGTTGCATCCCTATCTTATTGATTTTAATCCCTTTTTTTTATATTATTAAAATTATTTTTGATTAATTTTTTTGGTTTTTGGTTGGTTTAAATGTTTGCGCTCGGAAGTGCCGGCGCGAGGCCTTCGGTTACCGGGATATATCTTCAGGACACGGGTGCAGGCGGCCGATCAAGGCCGGGACCGCGGTTTCAACGCGCAGAGGACGGTTGCCAAGATGTATCGGCGTCAGCCCTGCTGCAATCAGGCTTTCTATTTCATAGCGGGTAAAACCACCCTCGGGTCCAATGGCCAGGGTCACTGCCTGATTTATATTGATTGGGCAGGGTTGTGAAGAGACGGGGTGAGCGACTAGTGCGCAGCTCCCGGCCGCTAATCCGGGGAGAGTATCCTCGACAAAGGGCTTGAAACGCTCATGTCTTTCCACCGTGGGGAGAATCGTATCGCGAGCCTGTTCCAGGCCAAGAATGAGCTGTTCATAGATTGCCGGCGGGTCGAGGCTTGGACTTTGCCAGTAACTTTTGTCGACGCGCCAGGTGTTGAGGAGGATGATCCGTTTGATGCCCAGCGTCGTAAGCCCTTGCAGGACGCGTTTCCAAACCTTTGGCCGGGGCAGAGCCAGAATGACCGTGACCGGCAACGCTTTGGGCGGATCAAGCTCCAGCCGGACGTCTAGCTCCATGCTGCTGTCGTTGATGGCAAGAACGGTGCCGCAGCCGGTTTTGCCGCCGAGTAGCCCGACCTTGAGGGTTTTCCCATTGGTTACACCGAGGATGTCGCGGGCGTGCTCAAAACGTCGGTCCAGCAGCCTGACGCGGCGGTCATCGATAAAATCTTCTTTATAGAGGAGCATGAGGTTCATAAATACTCTCGGCTGAAGAAGTCACTCGAAGCGCCCTGTAGTCTCAGGCGTTAACAGGGTAAAGAGCAGGATGTCGTCAGGGCGAGCCGCATATATGGTTTAATCGCGTCTGAAGAGAAAATGTATGGGGTTTGTCAAGCAGAGTCTGATGACGTGAAGATTATTCAATCGATGGGCTCCCAAGTGATCATTTCCTGCTGAAAGTCGATTCGGTAGGGGTGGCTTTTGAGAAAATCCATGCCGAGCATGCCGTCAAAGGGCAACGTCTGGCCTTCCAAGTCGATGACCATGGCATAAGCCTCCTCCTGTTGGAAGGGCCCAACAGTGATCTGTCTGAACCTGATTTTCTCAGACTTGACAATGCTGCCGCCGGCCACTCGGGCCTGGAAGCTTTTACCGCTCGGCAGCTGCAAGTCGGTGAGCGATTGGCGGTGGAACACGGTTGACGTGGCGCCGGTGTCAAGCAGCAGGGAGAGCTTTACGACGCGATTGCCCATGGCGACGGCGACAGGGACAAGCACGCGATTGCCTTTAATCTCAACCGGGGTCTGGTACGCGCGCAGTTTCTTTTTGGAGGTCCTGACGTCTGGCGTTTGGGTGTCGACACTCGGCGCTGCATCAGGAGATTTGACGTCTGGCTGCGATTCATAAACGACCAGCGAATCTTTGGCTTCCGCCAGTGACGTGGCCTGATCCCGATATTGTGCCGGCACCTTGCTGATATCATCGACGAAAACGAGGCGGCCGCCGGCATCACGATACTTGTAGATTCCAGCACGAGATGCAAGCGGGATCGACAACAGGATGCAGCAGACCAGAATCGTGCGGGCCAAGGTTTTCATGGGCCTCTCCGCAGGAAAAACCCGGAAGCGGTGGTGCCTGAGAACCGCTGCCGAAGATACTTATCATCCTGAAAAATAGCTGAGTTGTCAGGCATGATGTTGCCATCCTATATGATCTGGTCGCTGATGGCCACTTTCTCACCGTATACTTGAGATCAGCGCTGTTTCGCCGGGACGATATCCGCTTTGAAGTTTAGCGTCTGGAAGTAGTCCTCGTTGGTTTCTGCCCGGCGGATCAGTTCGACCGAGTTATCGGTGCGCAGCAGCAGTTCTTTGGGACGCAGGCGGCCATTGTACTGGAAGCCCATGGCGTGGCCGTGGGCGCCGGTGTCGTGAATGGCCAGCAGGTCACCTTCGTGGATTGGCGGGAGGCTCCGCTGGACCGCGAACTTGTCGTTGTTCTCGCAGAGCGAGCCGACCACGTCGTAGATCTCGCTGGGGTCTTGGTTCTGCTTACTGATCACGTCGAGGTGGTGGTAGGCATCATACATTGCAGGACGCATCAGGGAGGACATGCAGGCGTCGACGCCGACGTACTGGCGGTAGATGCTTTTATGATTAATGGCCTTGGTAATCAATGCGCCGTGCGGGCCGGTGACCCAGCGGCCGCTCTCCATGTAAATGCGCGGGGCATAGCCATGCGTGGATCTAAAATTGCCGATGAGTTCAGTGATCTCCTCGGCCATCGAATCGAGATCGAGAGGGTTGTCCTGTGGTTTGTAGGGGATGCCAAGGCCACCGCCGATGTTCAGGAATTCGAAGCGGATGCCGAGTTCGTTTTCGACCATCTCGGCAATGTGCAGAAGCATGCGGGTGGTCTCGACAATATAGGTGTAATCCCGTTCGTTGGACGCGACCATGGTGTGCAGGCCGAAGCGCTTGGCACCCCTCTCCAGGGCCAGCTTGTAGGCCGAGATCACCTGGTCGTGGGTGATACCGTACTTGGCTTCCACCGGGTTGCCGATGATGATGTTGCCGGTCCGGCGCGGCCCCGGATTGTAACGGAAGCAGACCAGCTCCGGGAAATGCGGGACTTTGGCAACCAGGGAAATGTCGTCAAGGTTGAGAATACACCCGCCATCAGCTTCGGCTGTTTTGAATTCTTCCTGGGTTGTGTTGTTGGAGGTGAACATGATGTCCTCGCCCCTTCCGCCGACCTGGCGGCTCATGATTAATTCCGGAATGGAACTGCAATCAAAGCCGAAGCCCAGGGTCTTCATCAACCCCAGGATGCGGGGGTTGGGCAGTGCTTTGACCGCATAGTATTCCCGGAAACCCTCGATCCCGGAAAAGGCTTTTTTCAAGCGCTCTCCCATCGTCAGGATGCCGGCTTCATCATAGATGTGGAACGGGGTGCCGTAGTGCTCGGCAAGATCGGCGGCCATGGGGAAAAGGCGTTCCTTGAAAGATTGCGACATGGGCATGGTAAAAGCTCCTCGAATCCTGAAACATTGTCATTAAATACGTTTAAAAGGGCGCGACGCTCCTTGTTTGCAGATTAAACAGCATCATATAACTGAATAGATAAGAAAAGACAAGTGGGACTGACAAGGAAATGCGTGCAGAACGGGGTCATCCAGGACTGTGAAACGGGCTTTTGCCCTTTGCGGAGGCAAAAAAATACCAGAGAGCAGCGACGATCTGCAGAGCAGCGAGCAGACCAAACCCAGTGCTGTAGCCCGACGGGTTGTAGCCCCCGTCCGCGGTTTGAGGCCAGAGGTTGATGATCAGGCCGATGATCCATTGTGCGGCGAATGCCGCGACAAACACCAACAGGTTGAGCCCGGTGTTGGCTCGCCCTGCAAGGTGTTTGGAAAAGCTCTGGGAGAGGACCGCGTAAGGTAGAATACAGGACGTGCCGAAAAATCCAAAGAGCAGCCACAGGGGCAGGGTCATGCTCGTCCACTGCACAACCAGCAGGCATTGTATGATAACGAACATGAGCATGCCCGTTGCGGCCACGCTCATCGGTTGTATGCCGCGCCGTGCAAGGCGTTCCGCCAAGGCCCCGAAGGCGAAATAACCGGCAATCATGGCGAGGGAGACGCCCATTAGGGTGTTGGCCAGGGCCATGCGATCATATGCGGCCACGTCCCGCAGCCAGGGCCCTGACCAGAGTCCGATGATGGAGAGGTAGGCGGCCTGGGCGGCAACTGCCCACGGGGCTACGGCCCAGAAGGTCTCGTTGGTGAAAACCTGCCTGATCCCGGCCAGCTGTTCGCGCAGGGTCTCTCCCGAGTGGGTTCCGGGTTTTTCCGGCACGATTAGAAACACGCAGAGCGCCGCGGCGGCGGTGATTCCGGAAAGGATCAGAAAAACCCCGCGCCAGTCGGTGACTTGCAGAAACAGTTCGACCGGGGTGGTTGCCGCCAGGGCACCAACCCCGCCTGAGATCATCTGGATACCGTTGGCGAGAGGGAGTCGCTCCGCGGTAAACCACTGGGTAAACGCCTTGAATGCGGCCATCAGGCAGGCGGAAACGCCCAGACCGATCAGTGCCCGTCCCAGCATCAGTCCGGTGAGGGTCTCGGCCCGGGCGAACACGAAGGCACCGGTGGCTGCGAACAACAACAGGGCGGCTTCAACCCGGCGCGGGCCGTAACGGTCCAGCAAGACCCCCAAAGGGAGCTGAAATGCAGCAAAAGCGAGGAAATAGGCTGAAGTGAGCAGCCCCAGGCTGGCCGGGTCGACACCGATGTCGCGGACCAGGTCTGGAGCAATGACCGCGTTGACTGTCCGGAACAGGTATGAGAGGAAATAACCGAGGGCAAAAGGGATGAATACCCGCAGCAGGATGGTGGGCTTTAGCGTCATCGAGCCCCCATTAATACTGGGCCGCTGCTGCAGCACCTACAATCCCTGCTTCGTTGCGCAGGTCTGCCGGCAAGACTTCCGTCGTTATGGTCAGGTAGGGAAAGAATTTCTCATGCTTCTTGCTGATGCCTCCTCCGATGATGAAGAGGTCCGGCCAGAAAAGCTCCTGGAGCCGATGCAGGTACATATCGAACCGCTTGGCCCATTTCTTATAGGTTAAGTCGAGCTCTTGGCGGGTCGCCGCAGAAGCATATTTTTCCGCGACAAAGCCGTTCAGAAGAAGATGGCCGAGTTCGGTGTTGGGAACCAGGACCCCGTCGCGGAAGAGGGCTGTCCCGAGGCCGGTCCCGACCGTCACCAGCAGGATGGTCCCCATTCTCTTTTGCCCGGCACCAAAGTGCATTTCAGCGATCCCTGCCGCATCTGCATCATTGATGACCGTGACCTGGCACCCGGTCCTTTGCGACAACAGTTCCCTGGCATCAGTGCCTATCCACCCCGGGTCGATGTTTGCTGCTGTGCGGGCCACCCCGTTTTGCACGACGGCCGGGAGACCGCAGCCGACCGGGCCGGTCCAGTTGAAATGTCGGGTGATTTCGCAAATCACTGTCGCAACAGCATCGGGTGTAGCCGGTTGCGGGGTGGGAATCCGAATGCGCTCAGCAGTTAGTACCCCGCGGCTCAAGTCGACCGTTGCACCCTTGATGCCAGATCCGCCAATGTCAATTCCAAGAATATTCATTGCGTTGCAATCTGCAGACTTAATGCGGGGAAAACCCGAAGAATTCTGGAAAAACCACGAGTATGCCGAGCACGAAGGTCTGCAGCACGATAAAGGGTGCGACGCCGTAATAGATATCCGTGGTCTTCACCTCGGGCGGAGCCACGCCTTTCAGGTAAAAGAGGCTGAAGCCGAAGGGCGGTGTCAGGAATGACGTCTGCAGGTTCATGGCCACCAGGATGGCGTACCAGACAGGGTTGATCCCCAGTTTGGCGGCAATCGGCGCCAGAATCGGCACGACGATATAGGAGATCTCGACAAAGTCGATGAAGAAGCCCAGGGCCATGATGATCATCATGGAGAGGATCAAAAAGCCCCATTTTTCACCGGGCAGTCCCGTCATGAAGTCTTCGACGATCCAGTCGCCGCCGGTGTAGGTGAAGACCATTGAGAAGGCCGTGGCGCCGATCAGGATAGCGAACACCATGGCGCTGATCTTGATCGTTTCCAGCGAGCTGTCCCAGACCATGCGGAAGGAGAACTGGCGATACAGGGCCGCAAGGATGATGGCGCCGATACCGCCGACCGAGGACGACTCCGTCGGTGTGGCGACCCCCGCGAGAATCGAGCCGAGCACCAGGATGATCAGCACCAGTGGGGGGACGATCGCTTTGAGAGCCAGGAACACCTGCTGTTTTTTCGAGCCGACCAGTTCTTCCAAGCGGATCGGCGGCGCTAGGTCTTTCTTGATGATGGTAATGATGACGATATAGACGACATAGAAAAGGACCAGGGACAGACCGGGCCAGAGTGCGGCCTTGAACAGGTCGCCGACCGGTTCCTGAAAGACGTCGCCGAGGATGATCAGGACGATTGACGGCGGAATGATCTGACCTAGGGTGCCGGCGGCACAGATGGACCCGCAGGCAAGCCGTTTGTCGTAGTTGTACTTGAGCATGACTGGTAGGGAGATGACCCCCATGGCAACGACGCTGGCACCGACTACGCCAGTGGATGCAGCCAGCAGCGCGCCAACCAATACGGTCGAGATGGCGATGCCGCCACGGATTTCGCCGAACAGAAAGCCCATCGATTCAAGGAGCCGCTCGGCCAGGTTCGATTTCTGCAGGACGATACCCATGAAGATGAACAGAGGGATGGCCATCAGGATGGTGTTGTTCATGATCGACCAGATGCGGTGCGGCATCAGGGCGAAAATCTGGGGACCCTCGGAAAGCAGGCCGAAAAAGACCGCAACCCCGCCGAAGGTGAAAGCTACCGGAAAGCCCACAAGCAACAGTGCGAGGGCGGCACCGAACATGACAAGACCGATCATACGTTATTTGCCTTTATGCATTCGACCAAAGGTCGTCATTAACTAAGTTGTTCAAAGCGCAAGTCTAAAATTTTTCGAGACTTCTGCTAAAGGACATCATCCTCGATACGGTGTACCGGCGGCGCTTCGAGTCCCCTGAAAATGTTGATATTGTGAATCACGAAGCCAATTGCCGAAACGATCAGGAAAACAAAAGAAGTTGGGATCACGGCCTTGATCATCCAGCGTTGGGTCAGGCCGCCAGGGTCACCGCTGATCTCACCAGAGGTGTAGGCTTCATGTACGTACCAGATGGAACCCTCCGTGATCAAGATGCTCAAGGGAATGAGAAAGAGCAGTGTCCCGCCGATGTTGACCACGGCTTTCCAGCGCGGGGAGAAACTGTCGTAGAGGATGTCGACGCGAACGTGACCGTCCTCCTTGAGGGTGTAGGCCATGCCGAACAGGAAAACGATGGCGAAGAGGTGCCACTCCATCTCCTGAAGGGCGATCGAGCCTGTATTGAAGAAGTAGCGCATGATGGAATCGTAGAAGACGTTGACCAGCATGACCAGGTTCAGAAAACCGGCAATCCAACCCATCAAGGTGGAGAAGCGGTCAAAGAATTTTTCCATTTTCAGGAGCATGTTGTGCCTTTACCTGTTGCCTTGCAGAAATCTGGCTCCCGGCCGGGGCCGGGAGCCAATTCTGGTTTTCTGGTTATTCGAGGTTGTCCTTGAGATACGCGTAGTCGGAGATTGCCGTCCACTTGCGGGCCATCTTCATGTAAGCCCTCTGGGAGTCGAGGATCTCCTTGAAGGTTGGGTCGCTGGCGGAGGCTTCGGCCAGCAGTTCGTCGTTGGCCTTCTTCATGGCCGCGATGATCTTCGGTGAGAATGTGCGGATCTTCACTTCCGGGTACTCCTTCTCAATCGACGCCCAGTTGACAGCGCTTTCATGGTAGGAGCGGGCATACATGTCGTAGGCGGCGAACTCCATGGCGATGGTCAGTATCTCCTGCAGATGCTTGGGCAATTCGTCGAACTTAGCCTTGTTGACCAAGAACTGTAGTTCGGTGGCGGGTTCGTGCCAGCCGGTATAGTAGTAAGGCGCAATCTTCTGGAAGCCCATGTTGAGGTCGAGGGATGGACCGACCCATTCAAGGGCATCGATGGTACCGCGGTCAAGAGCCGTGTAGAGTTCGCCCGGCGGGATATTGGTGACGACGACGCCGAGTTTGGAGAGGACTTCACCGGCGAACCCGGGGATGCGCATCTTCAACCCTTTAAAATCATCGAGCGTGTTGATCTCCTTGCGGAACCATCCACCCATCTGGTTGCTGGTGTTGCCCCCCGGGAAGGAATAGACGCCATGCTTATCATACACTTTTTTCATCAGTTCCATACCGCCGCCGTAGTAGAACCAGGCATACTGCTCAGGGGCAATCATGCCAAAGGGCATGGTGGTAAAAAACATGGTGCTGGGATCCTTGCCCTTCCAGTAGTAGGAGGCGGAATGGCCCATCTCATACTGGCCGGCATTGACCATGTCGAGGATGCCAAACGCAGCCTTGTGCTTGTTGGACGAGTCTATCCTGATCTCCATCTCACCGTTAGACATGGCCTTGACCATGTCGGCCATCTTGATGACTGCATCACCGAAGATGGGGAACCCAGTCCCCCAGGTTTGGGCCAGTTTCCAAACGATGACCTGCTTCTCCTCCTTCTTGGCCTCAGCCTGGGGCGCCTGCTGCTGTTCACTGCAGGCCGTCAGTCCCATGAATGCGACGAGGACCATGAAGCCGGTGAGCAGTTTGCCATAATGCTTCAGCTGTTTCATTTTTTCTCCTCCTTGCGTGGGTGTTCATTCGTTAAGCAACCTGAAATGGTTCAGGCGGCTCCTGATAGTTTGCTATACACAGATTTAAACTATCACCTGAAAATGTGCTCTTGTCAATGCTTGGATGATAATGTTTTCAAGTGCTTGGCTATTTGAGCTGGCTTGACGAATAGCGTTTCGCTGTTAACTTTAAACTGGATTACCAATCAAGGAGACATCGATATGACGAAAGCAATTCGGTTGTATGAGACCGGCGGCCCGGAGGTGTTGCGCTGGGAAGAGGTCGAGATTGGCAAGCCGGGTCCGGGCGAAGCACATATCCGTCAGACCGCGGTCGGCCTTAATTTTATTGATATCTACCACCGCAGCGGCTTCTACCCGTTGGCAAATTTGCCGGCAACCCCAGGAATGGAGGGCGCCGGTGTGGTCGTTGCCACCGGTGAGGGCGTCGTTGATCTCACCCCGGGCGACCGCGTCGCTTACGCGGGCGTGCCGCCAGGGGCCTATGCCGAAGAACGTCTGATCCCGGCGCACCGCCTGGTCCCCCTGCCTGAGGCCATCAGCGATCAGCAGGCCGCGGGCATGATGCTGCAGGGGATGACGGCTCAATATCTGCTGAGAAGTACCTTCCGCATCAAAAAAGGCGACAAGATTCTTTTCCATGCGGCCGCCGGCGGGGTCGGCCTGATCGCCTGTCAATGGGCCAAGCATCTCGGTGCGACCGTGATCGGTACGGTCGGCAGCGCCGAAAAGGCGGCGCTTGCCCAGAGCCACGGTTGCGATTACCCATTGCTCTACCGTGAGGAAGACTGGGTTGCCATGGTCAAGGAGATCACCGGCGGCGAAGGCGTTGCCGTCGTTTATGATTCGATCGGTAAGGACACTTTCCTGAAATCCCTTGACTGTCTGCGCCCGCTGGGTTTGATGGTCAGTTTCGGGCAGGCGTCCGGGCCGGTTGCGCCTTTAGATACCGGACTGCTGGCGGCCAAGGGCTCGCTTTTTCTGACCAGGCCGACGCTCATGACCTACACGGCCAGGCGTGAGGATTTGCTGGCCAGTTCTGCGGAGTTGTTCAAAGTGGTCCAGTCGGGGTCTGTGAAGATCGAAGTCAAGCAGACCTACCCGCTTGAGTGAGGCAGCTCAGGCACACCGGGACCTCGAAGCCCGTAAAACGACCGGGTCGACGGTGTTGATTCCATAAAGGTACAGCATGTAGCGCGTGGCGCGATGGCGAAAAAAGAGGGGTCGAACTTGGATTCGGCCCCTTTTTGCGTACTGCTTGGGATGCAAATCATCCCTGACCGTTTATGTCAGCCTGATGCCGGGCCACGTCCTCGTCACTCAAGACAGGTTGTTTCTGCAAGCGCTTGTAGTAGAAGTTCTGGCCGTAGAGGACGGCCGCCGGGTTGTGGCCGGTGACGCGATCCTTGACCACCAGCGTGGTGACCGGTGCTGTGGAATACTTGTTGAAGAGCATGTCGTGGCCAACGCACAATCCCATGATGATGTTCATCTCCATCCCCTCGGCATTGAGAATCTGGGCCTGGGCGATCGGGTTGCAGGCCGGTTCGAATGTCCCCGGGCGCACTTTATCGTCTTCCTGCAGGTTGAGCGCCAGTTTGTCGATGCTGCCGGCTTTACAGCAGGCTGAATAAGGTTCCATCCCCTGGGCGCGAAGGATATCGCTCAGACGGTCACACTCGTCGAGCAGACCGATGCAGGTGGCGATGCCGATCTTCTTGTAGTCCATGAGTTTGGCCAGGGCAAGCAAGTCTTCAACCCGTGTCCAGCGGGCATTGACTGCGTCAGTGCCGGGCACCGGCTGGTAGCAGAGGCCTTCGACCTTGGCGGCCACGCGGGCCAGGCGGGCATCGTCCTCTTCTCCTCGGTACTGATTCAAGGTGGCGTCAATCATTTCGGCGTGCGGTTTCGAAGGGCAATAGGCCGGTTTGGCCGGTTTGCTGTCCGGAGAGCCCCAGCAGTTTGTGGTGCCTTGTTTTTGCCAGATTGTGCTGCAACTGGAGCAGGAAAGTATTTTGGGAAGCGGTTTTGGTTGCGACATGGTTTCCTCCGTGGCATCGATGATCGGCGGAGGATAACCTGCGGTTGCATTTCTGTCCAGACTGAAGAATTACAGGGTGTAATAGGTGAAGTAAATAGTGCCGCCGGCGCCCTGGATCCCTTCGGCCCAGATTTGCCCGCCGTGTCTGTGGACAATGCGTCGGGTGTTGGCAAGCCTGATAGTGTCTTTAGGTAAGTCAGGGTCGTAGTTACTCTCTCGGAAAGGTTCGAAAATACGTTTTGCCTGGGCATCGCTGTACCCCGTGCCATTGTCACGGACGAATAGAACCTTCTGGTTGCTTCTGTTCGAAGGTGCCGAATTCAATCCGCCCCTGGCGGTTTTTCGGGATGAAGTCCATGGCGTTGCAGAACAAGTTGTATATGACCAGGCGCAGCATTTTCGGATCACACCAGCCATTGATCCAGGGTTGAATGACGAATTCTACCTGTCCGTCTGTCTGCTTACTCTGCAATTCGGCAACGATATCGAGCGCCAGCTTGTCGAGTTTGACCCACGCCCGGTGCGGTTCACCAACGGGAAGGTCCGCAAGCGCCATGCCTCATCTCCAATTGCCGGTTCAGCTTGTCGCTGGTTCTGAAGGCATTCTCCATGAAGAACAGGGTCTTCTCGTCAAACTCGCCGCTGCCCTGGTTTTTCATCCGGGCGATTGATGTGTCCAACTCTGCGGACGTGTTGCGCAGGTGGCGCAGCAGGTCGTCCTGAAATTCTTCAAGATCCTGCCTCACCAGCCCCAGGTCGCGGTTGCTCTGCTGAAGACTCGACTCTTTCTGGGCGCAGTTGGCCAGGTAATGCATGCCGAGATAGATTGCTGCCAGAATAAAGGTGCTGAACAGTACCCGCAACGCCAGCTCATGGTGTGAAGGTGAGAACAGCTGCTCCTGGACGCTGCCCTCACCGAACAGGACGGCGGTCAGAATCGCATCGGCAACCGTGGCAAAGGGAACCAGCAACAACCCCCAAAGGAACAATCGGTAAGATGATTTTTGCGCAAGGGTCTTGGTCAAATCAGGTAGTGCCTCCCTTTAAAATTGATCTAGTTTAATCATAAAGAATTAACACTGCAAGGAAGAATCTGCTTTGCCTGGTGCAAGGAAGTCAAGGCAGGGTAAAAAATACGGGTGCACTATACAGTGCGCCCGGTATTGGGAGTGTGATTGATCGGTCAGAAAAGTCAGGCGGCCTGGCGTCGTTCCGGGCCGTTGTAATCGCACCTGTTTCTTGGTGTAGCGTATCGGGTCCTTGCCAACGACAGCCCAGCCGGAAGAGCGACGGAAACGTTTCACCAGCTCGCGGTTGAGCAGCAGGTTCAGCCCTTTTGGGACCACCCTGCAAAAAGTGCCGTCTATCAATTCCACCTGAATCGTCATGAAGTTGCAACCTTTGGGATGCTTTTCCTGAAACTTAACTTCTCTGTAAGTATACACAAAGTCTTCTCAAAAATGTCTCAAAAAAACTGTTGTCGACGGGAAAAAGCCGGTTCCGGTCGTACCGGGAATCAGATGATTTTGTTGAGCGGGTACTCTACGATCCCTTGCGCACCGAGGCTTATCAGTTCGGGGACGATCTGGCGCACCTCCGCCTCCGGCATGATCGTCTCGATCGAAACCCAGTCCGACTGGTAAAGATGGGCAATGGTCGGGCGGTTGAGGCTCGGCAGAAGCTTGATGATCGCTTCAATGCGATCGCCGGGCGCGTTCATTTTCAGGCCGACCATACCTTCTGCCCGCAGAGCAGATTTCAGCATGGTGTAGATACGCTCGATCTTGGCCCGTTTCCAGGGATCTGCCCAAGCCTCCCGGTTGGCAATCAGGACGGGGACCGATTCCATCAATTCACAGACGATCCGCAGGTTGTTGGCCTTGATCGTGGACCCGGTCTCGGTGACCTCGACGATGGCGTCGCACAGCCCCTTGAGGATTTTCGCTTCGGTGGCGCCCCAGGAGAATTCCACTTCTACCGGGATATTGCGCTCGGCAAAGAAGCGCTTGGTGAAACCGACCAGTTCCGTGGAAATGGTCGCTCCGGCCAGGTCCTCGGGTTTTTCGACCTTGGAGTCGGGGCCGACCACCAGGACCCAGCGTGCCGGCCGCCGTGACACCTTGGAGTAAACCATCTCGCCGACTTCGACCACGTCGGAATCGTTTTCCCTGACCCAGTCACGGCCGGCAATGCCGACATCGAGCTTGCCGCGCTCGAGCACCTTGGCCATCTCCTGGGGGCGCACCAGGCTGCATTTCAACTCATCGTCATCGCTGGTCGGGAAGTAGCTGCGCGAAGAGGTCTTGATCTTCCAGCCGGCTTTTGCAAAGAGTTCAACGGTTGCGTCTTCCAGGCTCCCTTTCGGGAGGCCGAATCTTAATTCGTTTGCCATTTGTGAACCTCAATTAGAGACTATGGCCACGGATGCCAAGGAGCAGAGAGAAGGTCTTGAATTCCTAAGAGTTCAAGCGTTAACCGAGCCTTTAAGGAGCTTTGCTCTTCTCGTTGCCTCCGGGTCTTGGTGGCAAAGTTATTTTTTCTTGTAAACTTCGTCAGGATCGAAGAGCGGATTGGAGTGCTCCACCCACTGATCACCTTCCCAGCGCACGTAGAAACAGCTGCGATTGCCGGTATGGCAGGCTGCCGGGCCATTCTGCCTGACCTTGATCACCACGGTGTCGGCATCGCAGTCGGTAAGGACCTCGACGACGTCCTGCGTGTTGCCGGACTCTTCGCCCTTCATCCAGTACTTGTTGCGGGTGCGGCTGTAAAACCAGGTCTTGCCGTCGCGCAGGGTGTTGGCGAGGGTCTTCTCGTCCATGAAGGCAACCATGAGCACTTCACCGCTCTCATGGTCCTGGATAATGGCGGGGATCAGTCCACCCATCTTGTCAAAATTGATCTGAATCACAGTTGCGTACCTCCCGGGTAAATTTCGAAAGACCTTTATTACCTGCTCACCGAGGCACTGTCAACTGTTTGGGGGATTATGCTCCCGTGAGATCAGGAAATGCTGAAATAGGAGTCCGTCGTGACAGATTGTTGCCATGGCGGGCGGGAAAAAGGCCACAATAGGACTAGCGGATGACATACTCGCGGATCGAGCATTCAGGGGAGGTGCTACAGTCGAACACCACAGTCTCTATGGTTTCGGCCTTGTTCTGATAGCTTGATTTGAATTGCACAATGACGTACTGGCCATCCGGGGACAGGGAGTAACTCTGGCGGTAGTCGATGCGGTAAAATTGCCGAGACGCTAAAGAACCATAGGTAGAACGGATGGTCTTTTGTCGCCTCTGCCACTGGTTCTGGTTGCCCAAGGCCTGGAAAAGGGTTGACATCTCCTGCCAGGCCTCTTCGTAGCGGTACTGATCCAGCAACTCAAGATAGCGCGCTGCCTGGATGCTCAACTGGTCGAGGGGTGGCACTTCGGCAGTCACCGGTCCGGCTCAACAAGACGAATAAACATATGCCGACCAGTAACTTTCTGGAAGGGTTTGTGACATCTCTCCCCCTGATTAATACAGATCATCGTCAGGATACCAGAGACTTCTCAAAAATATGTCACAACGGAGGTGAACTGCGCCACCCTATGCAGTTATCTACATAAGGTTTGCAGTTTGCTGAGTGTTTCCTCCGGTTCCGGACGCGTGGTGTAGTCGACGCTGACGGCCGCATCAAAGATCAAACCGTCCTGGTCGATGATATAACGGGCGGGCATCGGCAGGGCCCACGACGCATTGCCGTTATGTCTCTCAAGATCGATGCCGAAGGAGAGATAAACGTCACGCAACGCATCGGGCAAGGTTAAACACCAGTCCGAATTTTCCGGCGAGATCGTTGTTCTGGTCGGTCAGTATCGGGATGGACAGGTTGAGCTTTTTGGCCAGCTGCCGAGCAAACTCCGGTCGTGACGGCGAAATGGCCAACAGGTTTGCCCCGTGGTCAAGAATCGCCTGGTGGACTGCCTGCAGAGCTTCCAGCTCCGCGTTGCAATAGGGTCACCAGGAGCCGCGATAGAAGGTCAGAATCAATGGCCCCTTGAACAAAAGTTCTTGTGAATTGTAACGGATCGCCCTGTGCATCAGGCAGTACGAATGCGGGCGCCGGCTTGCCGGGTCCGAGAGCCTTGCTGACGATGCCTGAGCGCTCGAGATCTTCGGTTGCTCCGGATCATGATAGCCGCAACCTCTATGGGCAATTTTGACCGGGATGCCGATTTCATCTGTTGCAGAGTTTCCTTGAGAGTCATGGTAAATCCTTTCTCGTGATATCCTTCGATCATACCATGCCGCTGTGACATCGCCACTTTTCTGAAGGCGAAGACCCGGAGAAAGTCAGTCGGTTCTAACGAACTGGCCGTTGACGATGCGGGCCAGGAAAAGGCGGGGGGTTTTCAGGTCGCCGTAACGATCGACGGCCAGGTCGGACTGGAGTCCTGCAAAGCTTTCCATTCTTCAGCAATTCATCGCGGATCCCTTGGGGGTCCGTGGTTTTAGCGAAGATGGCCAGGATTCTGCGGGTTGCGTCGTACGCGTGCATGGCCGGAAAATTTGGTGCGCGTGGAAGCGCTGCTGGTAAGCCGCGACAAAATGCTGCATGGCGGGAGAGGGGTCCTGCAGGTCGGCGCTCTGGATGATCGTCAGTCCCTCGACGCTCTTGCCGCCGAACTGCAGCAGATCGTCTGAATAGGACCATCCGGTCGCATAAAGGGGCACATCGATGCCGATCTTCGCCAGTTGCTGGCAGATCATGGCGGTGTCAACGGCATTGGCCAGGATCAGAATCCCATGCGGATTTGACGCTGCCGCCTGTCTGGCCAGGTCCAGAAAGAGAGAATCTGTATGAAAATCGAAGGGTATTTTGACAACCAGCGATCCGCCGCTGCGTTCGAGGTTCTCCTGAAACTGCAGCGCCCAGTCCTCCGTGTATGCGCGGTTGTCAAGATCGTATATGGCCGCGATGCGATGGGTCGTTTCCTTGGCTGCGAGTTTTTCGGCGAGCAGTTTCGCAGCCTGGGCATTGGTGTAATACACTCTGAAGAAATAATCGTCTATGCCGGCCAACTCGTTCGTGCTGGCTGTCGGGCTCACCATCGGAATCCGGGCCCGGTTGATCTCCGGAACAATGGTTACGGCCGTCTGACTGGTCATCGGGCCGATAATCGCCGAGACCCTGCTGTCGATCAGCTTGTGCACGGCCTGCAAGGCGGTCTCTCTGTGCATGTGGGTGTCCTGGACTAGGGCTTCGACTCTACGGTTATGGATCCCGCCACGTGCGTTTACTTCTTCAACGGCAAGCAGAAAACCGTCGCGCCCGCTGGTGCTGAGACCTGCTGCGCGCGCGGTCAGGCCTCCGATAAAACCGATGCGTATCGGTTCTGGTTCGTTGCAGCTTGTCAGCAGCAGGCCGCAGGATATCAGGACCAAGGCAATGATGAACGTGACGCATGAGCGCTCCATAATGATACTTTGTAAATGTACCATTCTGACTGTGCTTGCGCAACAGCTGAGCGGGGCTAAGCGTTATCTCCCTGGTGCTGGGACGAGTGCGAGTGTGCTGAAAAGATCAGTCCATCATGATGAAGATGAAGATGAGCGGGAAAGAGCGTCAGGCTGACCCCGACCAGGGCGTTCAGGGCCATGCGCAGGGTCATGGACGCTTTATTCCGGAGACTGTCCTGTCCGCTTTGCAGTTCGACAAAACCGACCGGGAAAGGGAAGCCGCAGTAGAGCAGCGATTGACTCCCCTGGTAGATGTGGGTGGTTAACTTGAAGCCGACCACGAAGCCGCACATGATGCAGCCGACCGCCAGGAAGAGCAGCGGGACCTTGAAGGCGTGTTCGCTCTGCATAAGCCGGTAGAGGCCGGTTCACGTTGAAGTAGCTCACGATCAAGGTGTTGAACAGGGTCAGCCAACGTGCCGCGGTCCAGAGCTTGTAAGGGCGTGGCCAAGTGGAACTGCGCCTGCGCTGAACCTTCAGGTCGATTTCGTCCCGGAACAGTCCGCGTTCCTGCAGCACCCAGTAGATCGATTCCGTGTCCGAACCCTCCTGGTCTGCCAGCAGGTCGAGCAGGTAGCCAGAGGGGAGGTCCCGCAGGTGTTCAAGGTATTTCGGATCAGCAATATTCATAGTGGCTCATATCCGCTGAAGTTGATTGCTAACAGGCTCTCGGAGCCGTGATGCAGCTGCGGTCAGGGGTGAAATCAACCAGATGGTCGATAAGGCCGGCACAGGTTTCCTGCCAGGCTCTTTCTGTATAAGGACTTGCGGGGAACAACCCCCAAACGGGCTGCGGCCAGGCCTGGTCGTGCCGATAGCGGACGACATGATGGATGTGCAGCTGCGGGACCATGTTGCCCAGCGCGGCAATGTTCAACTTATCGGCCTGAAAGACCCTGCTCAGTACCCGTGCCAGCTGTGACGATTCCTTGAGCAGTTGTTGCTGCTCACCTTGGGTGAGCTCGAATATTTCCCTGATCCCGTCGCGACGCGGGACCAGGATGAACCAGGGGTAGCTGGCATCGTTCATGAGCAACAGACGGCAGAGGGGGAAGTCGCCGACTGCAAGGGTGTCTTGTGTCAGGCGGGGATGAAGTTCGAACATCTGCTCCTCGCTAGTCAGTGTTCTGCTGCGGAACGTCAGCTCCGAGTTCCTGGCTGCTGACTGAAAAGTTCAACAGCAGGCGGTTGTCGAGTCGGTAGGTCTCCAGAAGGGCTCGGAGCTGCTCGGTCGTCTTGTGCTCCGGGCCATTCAGATGATTGTTTACTGCAAGCCAGACCATAACAGCAAAGTTGCCAGACAGCGCCCAACCGGCCCGGCGCCGCATTGATGCGAGCAGGTCACGTTCCAACTCCTTGGCGATATCCTGGGTCGCGGCGACATAGTGCGTCGGCCAGGCAACGACCTGGCGGTCGAGGCTGCTCTCATATGCCTGCTTGTCCCACTGGTCAAGCGCGGAAAAATCGACTGTACACCAGGCGGCCGATCGTGTCGACAGCAGCGCCCGGCAGGCTAGTGGGCGTACGGGGTAGATTGAACAAGAGCCCGTTGCATCGAGAAAGGGGCAGGGTCCAAGGGCCTGGCGATGGCGCTTGAGATAACTTTTCAGGTCGGTCAGCTCAGGCAGGGCGTCCTGCAGTCGCTCAACGTACTCGGCCAATTGCCTGGACTGCTGTGCGGACAAGTGGCCGGTGACAGCGACGGCCTCGGGCCAGGTCGCATGTACAGCCAGGTGACAGCAGCCGGCGCAGCGATCGCGGCAATAGATCGTCCTGCCTGCCTGACGATACTTAGCAAGCCATCTGCTGGTGAATTTGTCGATTTGATCATGCTGTTTCAAGGCTTGTAAGGCTCCGACTCCTTGCCGATTGGTCAAACGACCATGCTGAAACCAAGGGCAATATAATCATTTCTGTGCGGGAGAGCCAAAGGGAAATTATACTCTGTGACGTGAATAGTTCATTTGAATTGATCAAACAATTCTCATGGTCGAGGTGTTTAGCACTTGCATTTGACCATGTAATTGGTTTAATAAGAAAATCTCTTAGAAGTTTGTGTCTGGTAAATAGGCTGGAAAAGCATGATAGCCATCATTGTGATGATGGTGTACCGCACAGGCAAGAGGGCTCGTGCGGTATTATTGTTTTCAGGCCAATTCTTCGGACGCAACCAAACAGAGCTCAAAACATTGAGCAGAAAGAAGGAGAAGTAGAAATGGCAGAGGGAACAGTGAAATGGTTTAATGATGCGAAGGGGTTCGGGTTTATTTCTCAGGATGACGGGCCGGATGTATTCGTGCACTTCTCTTCGATCCAGGGCGATGGCTTCAAGTCTCTGGCCGAAGGCGAGCGCGTTACATTTGACGTCGAGAATGGCCCGAAAGGTCTTCAGGCTTCCAATGTTGTAAAAGCCTGAGGTTGTTACCAATTAATCGAGACGGGCCCCGCAGGTTTCTGTGGGGCCCGTTTTTTTTGTCTGACAAGCCGTGCCATTACAGGCAGAGTTCGGCCCGTCGCCATTTGCGTACTGCGTTGATCAGAAAGATGCGCGGACTTGCGCGAAGGTCGTCCATGCTGATCACCTGCTCTGCGAGGACGCCGCGCCGCAGCAGAAAATTTCGGTAAGTCCCGGGCAACAGGCCGCTAGTCAGGGGCGGTGTAACCAGCCGGCCATCTTTTTCGATCACCAGGTTTGCTGTACAGCACTCGGTCACTTCGTCGCGCTGATTCCAGAGCACGACTTCATCGACATCCGCTGCTTCATTCTTGCAGGTTTCGTAGAACTGGCGCTGGGTGGTCTTGTGGTAGAGTCGAACATCCTCAACCTCTATGGGATGTGCTGCAAAGCGTATCCGCAGGGGTGATCGCTGGTCAGGGAGCAGGGGAGCAAAGGTCCCATCGAGCGCACCGTTTTCGTGCAGTAGCAAACGAACGCGTTGCGGCGTGTCCGGAAAATTGCCGGCCAGTGATTGCAGGTACTCATCGACCAAATCGACTCCGCATGGAAAATCGAAGTATTCCGCCGAGGCCTGCAGGCGGGCCAGATGCTCAGGCAGGATGAAGTAGCCTTTGGCGGGTGTCCAGCGCAAGCTTTCGATCAGGGCAAAGTCCCCCGGATGCCTGGTTAGCACTGCCGCCTTGTCGAGGCATTCGCGGTATTCTGCATCGCTCTCCGAATCCCAGGTGATGCCAGCCCCGACGTCATAGCGGGCACACTTGAATTGCTTGTCGATCAGCACGGTGCGGATAGCGACATTGAAGCGTGCCCGGCGGCCCGGTGCCAGCCAGCCGAAGGTGCCGGTATAAAGCTGCCGTGGCCCTGTTTCGGTGGTGGCAATGATCTGCATGGTTTTGGCCTTGGGTGCGCCGGTGATCGAGGCACAGGGGAACAGAGCCTGAAAGATTTCAGCCAGCGAAGCCTCGCTCTGTGCAACGGCCGTTGAAGTCAGCTGCCAGACGGTGGGGTATTTCTCCAGAGCGCAAATCGCTGCGGTGCTCACCCCTCCGGGGGGCGCCAGTTTGCCGAGGTCGTTGCGCACCATGTCGAGGATCATGATGTTTTCGGCACGATTTTTGGCCGATTGCAGCAAAGACTGCGCCTGACGGCGATCCTCTGCCAGAGTCAGCCCACGCGGTGCGGTGCCTTTCATCGGGCGCATACACAGTTGAGCGCCATCCCTGGTAAAGAAGAGCTCTGGGGATACGGAACAAATGTCCCAGCGGCTGGTTCGCAGGTAGCCGGCACCACCGGCCCGCTGGCCGTACGCCAGCTGCAGGAAGAAGGGCCAGGAATCCTGGGAAAAATCAGAATGTAGCGGGAAGGTCAGGTTGACCTGGTAAGTTTCACCGTGGGCGATAGCGTTGCGGATCAGGTCGACCTTCGCGGCAAAATCAGCGGCACTTTCCTGTGCCTGCCAATGCGGCAAATCCGCCTCGCTGGCTGGCAACGGCAGTTCAATGCGTTCTGCCGCTGCGAAGAGACCGAAATGCAGCAGGGGGAAGTCTCCCGGAGCGGAGGTCTGCAAGGCTTCGTCAAAAGCTGACGCGGCTTCATAGCTGACTAATCCGGCGGCATAAAGCCCGTCCTCCTCCACACGGCGCTCGATATACTCCAAGGTGGGCAGAACCTGGTCCCTGCTGTGGACTGCGAGCACTTCGAGGGGATTGGCAAAACGCAACCAGTTGCCGGCGTCAGGATCGTAGAGAACAGCGAGCTCTGGCATCTTGCAGTCGTCGGTCTCGTGAGGCTTATTCGAACTGGGCCTGGAAGGCCTGCAGCTGGGCGCGCATCTCATCGAGTTCGGTGCGCAGTGCGGCAAGCTCATCCTCAAGTTTCGTCATGCGATCATGCTCTGCGGCTACCTGCAGCCTTGCCGGTTCGGCCGGCAAGCTGCTGGACTCGTCGATCTCCGGCGGGCCCGCCAAAAGGTGTGCAAAACGATGCTCCTTGCGACCAGGTTGGCGTGGCAGTCGCACCACCAGCGGTTCCTCCCGCTCCATCAGGTTCTGCAGCAACTCCTCTACCGCCTGCAGATCGCCTGCCGGACACATGCGCTCGCTGCGGTTGCGCAGTTCGCCGACGGTTTGCGGTCCACGCAGCAGCAGTTCGGCGAGGACCGCCAGCTCCTCTGGTTCCAAGCGCAGCTGTCCCTCGAGGTTATGGCAGTACTTGGCAGCTCGTACCCCTTCTGCAGACTGGTGGGCGAACTGTTTCCTGTCGCAGGCTGTCGAGAGCCCGGACTACGTCGGTCTCTTCCAGCAGCATGACCGGATCGCGATTCGATTTCTGGTTGCAGGCGTTGGTCAGGGCATTGAGGGTCAGCGGATAGTATTCGGGGGTCGCCAAGTCTTTTTCGACCAGGCAGCCCAGCACCCGGACCTCGATCTCATCAAGCAGACGTTCCATAGCGAATCTCTTTCATGTGCAGTGTTGATGATCCATCATAACGGCATGGCAGGGAAAAGCCAACACTGCCGGCCGCGGGTTGCCCCCGGTAGTTGGTCGGCGCGTTATCTTTTCTTGTTGCGCTTTGTCTGTGCCCTGGAGTGTTGCGCCGATTTGCCGCCGGGGCGCTCGACTGGTCCGGTCAAACGGTCGGCCAATTCCTGGCGATGGCATCTTCTCAGCGCTTCGACGACATCGCCGCGATTCTCGGGCAGGTGCCAGAGCAGGAGAGCTTTCTGCAGACGCCGCTCAATTGCATCGCGGGGCACGTGCACCGTTTCTCCAGTAAAAGGATCGCGCCCGGTATGGTAGATACAGGTGGCCAGGCTGCCCGGGGTCGGTGTGAACTCCTGGACCTGCTCGACGCGCAGGTTGTGCTCCTGCAGGAAGAGAGCGACCTCGATCATATCGTCGAGGGTGCAGCCAGGGTGGGCGCTGATGAAGTAGGGGACCACCGACTGTTTTTTGTCCAGCCGCAGGCTCTGCTCGCGAAAGCGCTGCAGGAACTGCTCGAAGACCTGCGGCCCCGGTTTGCGCATGATTTTCGTGACTTGCGGGCTGCTCGATTCGGGGGCCACCTTGAGCAGCCCGCCGACGTGATGTTCGATCAGCTCGGCAAAATAGTCCGGTTGCCGGTTTAGCAGGTCGAAGCGGATCCCCGAGGCGACGAACAGGTGCTTGACGGCCGGATGCTTGCGCAGTCTGCGCAACAGGGCGACGGCACGCTCGTCACGGGTGTCGAGGTGTTTACAGATCTGCGGATAGAGGCAGCTCTCGCGACGGCAGACCGCCTGTGCATGCGGGTCGCTGCAGCGCATGCCGAACATGTTTGCCGTCGGTCCGCCGACATCGGTGATCGTCCCGCGGAACTCAGGATGGTGTGTCAGTCGGTCAAGCTCATCGGCAACCGACTGCGTCGAACGTGACTGGATCGTCTTCCCCTGGTGATGGGTGATGGCACAGAAGGCGCAGCCGCCGCAGCAGCCGCGGTGACTGGTGATGGAGAAGCGGATCTGCTCGTAGGCCGGAATCGGTTCGTGATACGACGGATGCGGCAGCTTGGTGAAGGGCAGAGCATAGATGCGGTCGAGCTGGGCTTCGTCGAGCGGCATGGCCGGGGGATTGACCAGAAGCAACCGATCGCCGTGGGGCTGGAGCAGGGGCTTGCCACTGAAGGGGTTGGACTGCTCGGCGGCCAGTTTGAAGGCGCAATTGTAGGCGTCGGTACTGCGTGCGACCTCTTCGAAGGAGGGGAGCTCGACGGCAGCGCCCGCACGGTTTGTGGTCAGGCAGGCGGAGCCGCGAAGGTCGGTAATGCCCTCGATCGGTTCTCCTGCCGACATCCGTCCGGCCAGGGAGATCAAGGCGGATTCGGCCATACCGAAGAGGAGCAGGTCGGCCTTGCTGTCGACCAGCACCGAACGTCTGACTTTGTTGTCCCAGTAATCGTAGTGAGCGAGCCGTCGCAGGCTCGCCTCGATCCCGCCGATCACCGTCGGCAGCCCCTTGAAGGCGCCCTTGACGGCGGCTGTATAGGCGATGACCGCGCGGTTCGGCCGGGCGCCGGCGCGCCCGCCCGGGGTGTAGGCATCGTCGTTTCGCACCTTTTTGGCAGCGGTATAATGATTGACCATCGAATCCATGGCGCCGGCAGAGATTGCGGCAAACAGGCGCGGCCGTCCCATGACCCTGAAGGCGTCAGGATCACGCCAGTCCGGTTGCGCAAGTACGCCGACCCGCAACCCTTCGGCTTCGAGCAGGCGGGCCAGCAGCGCCGTGCCGAACGCCGGGTGGTCGATATAGGCGTCCCCGGTGATGAACAGCACGTCGAGTTCGTCCCATCCGCGCCCGGCCATCTCCGCCAGGGAGCGCGGGATAAATCTGTTGTCTCTTGTTTGCGTCAAGGGCTGTCCTATTTGTGCTGAGCCTTGTTGATGACTTCGTAAATCGCTTCGGCCATCAGGCGGTAGCCGGTTGCGTTGGGGTGGATGGCGTCGCTCTTCATGGCATTGTCGCTCAACAGGTCGAGCAGAATGTCTTTTTGCAAGGGAATTGCATACTGTGCGGCGATGTTAGAGTACAATTTGGGGACTCCCAGGCCAAAACCAAGCTTGGGGACCCCGATCAGGATGACGTCGGCTCCCTGCGAGCGAATCAATTCGACCATTGCTTTGAGGTTGCGGCTGGTCTCTTCCGGGTCGAGACGGCGCAGAAAGTCGTTGCCGCCATGGCAGAGGATGACCAGCGAGGGGTTGTACCTTGCGAGCATGGCCGGTAGCCGCGTCAGGCCGGAGGCGGATACCTCGCCGGGCACGCCGACATTGACGACCGGTCTGCCGATCAGGCTAGCCAGAACCTCCGGATAGGATTGACCGGATGAGGCACCGGTGCCGTATGTGAGGCTGTCGCCGAAAGCCAGCACAACGGCATCCTGGCTGAATGGCGCGATGCGCGGCCCGGAATCGCAGCCGGAGCAGAGCAGGGTAAAAAAAATCACGCTGAAGACAATGAAAAAGTTTCGACCCATGACAACCTCGTGTCAAGATATGATGATAAATAAAACACCTGTATCATGGCACATTTTATCCGGCACGCCTAGATGGATGGCGTCAAGAAGGCATCCCCCCGTTGGAAAACTGGCTGCTTGAAAACGGCTACCCGGCGCTCTTTCTCCTCAGCTTCCTGGCATCCACGCTGGTGCCTCTCGGCAGCGAATGGCTGTTGGCCGTGCTACTGATCAACGGTTTCGATCCCGTTCTTGTCGTTCCGGTCGCCACCGTCGGTAACACTTGCGGCGCCCTGGCGACTTACGCAATCGGCTTATGGGGTGGCCCTTTTCTGACCCAGAGGGTGTTGCGGATCAGTCCTGACGGCCAGCGCCAGGCCGAACACTTCTTCGCCCGGTACGGCAGTTGGATGCTCCTGTTCTCCTGGATGCCGGTCCTCGGAGATCCCCTTTGCCTGGTGGGGGGTGTTTTGCACACCGGGTTCTGGCGGTTTACCCTGCTGGTCACCGCAGGCAAGTTCGCACGCTATCTGTTAGTCGCAAAGCTGGTCCTTGCAGGCGTAAAGTAAAGGGGTCAGGTCTACACATTTCACAAAAAATGCATCTGATACAAAAAATGTGAAATGTGTAGACCTGACTCCTATAGGAAGACGAAGAACGTCAAGATTGGTGATTTATGGATGAAGAATTCTGGCTTGCGCGCTGGGCAAAGAATGACATCGGATTCCACAAGAACGAGCCACACCACTACCTGCAGCGATTTTTCGATTTGCTGCAAGTCAGGGATGGAGAATCTTTTTTCGTACCGCTCTGCGGCAAGAGCCGAGATTTGCTCTGGTTGCGTGACCAGGGGTTGCATGTGCGCGGCATCGAGCTGAGCCGCGCTGCTCTGGAGGCGTTCGTCAACGAGAATCAGCTGAGCGGAGAGTGGCTGTCCCTGGCAGCTCTACCTTGCTATTGTGCCCAAGGATACAAGCTGTACTGCGGAGATTTTTTCAAGTTGACGGCGGCCGCTCTTGATGGGGCGCGGGCAGTTTATGATCGTGGTGCAGTTGTCGCCTTTCCTCCCGAGATGAGAGCGCGCTATGCGCGCCATCTTGCGGCTCTGCTGCCGTCCGGAGGCCGGGTTCTCATGGTCAGCTACGAATACGACCAGAGTGAGACCATGGGGCCGCCTTTTTCAGTTGATCGGCAAGAGCTTGAGTCATTGTTCGGGCCGGCCTTTCTCCTGGAGCCCCTGGCTGCAGAAGACTCGCTCCGGTCACACCAGGGATTGGCGGCCCGGGGGGTGACGCAACTGACGGAATTTGCCGTGCTGCTCATCCGCAGGTAGCTTGTTCAGGTCGTCTGCCTGCTCCGCGTTGCCCGGTTTTTCCACAGGGCGTCACTCGAATATATCCCCAGCCCCGCCCAGATGCAGAGGAAGCTGAACAGGTGCCCCTGCGTGAAGGGCTCATGGTAGAGCCCGACGGCGAGCATGAAATGCAGGCTGGGGGTGATGTACTGCAGGAAGCCGATGGTCGCCAATTGCAGGCGGCGGGCGGCGCCGACGAAAAGCAGCAGGGGGATGGCGGTCACGACCCCGGAGAGCGGCAGGAGCAGGTCCAGTCGCAGCTCCCCGGCGAGGAAGGCGCCCTGCTGCTGGGATGCCAGGTAAACCAGGTAGCCGAGGGCGATTGGCCCGAGCAGAAGCGTCTCCACCGTGAGGCCGACCATGGCCTCGACCCGCACGACTTTGCGCAACAGGCCGTAGAGGCCGAAAGAGGTGGCCAACACCAGAGCAATCCAGGGAAACCGCCCATGATGTAAGGTCAGGTTGAGGACCCCGGTCATCGCGAGCAGAACGCTTAGCAGCTGCCAGCGGCTGAGTCGCTCGCGCAAGAAAACGCAGCCGAGCAGGACGCTGATCAACGGCGTGATAAAGTAACCCAGGCTCGACTGCAGGACTTCTCCTTGCTGAATTGCGTAAATGAAGACCAGCCAGTTGGTGGCGATGAGGAGTGTCGAGCCGCACAGAGTCAGTAGCGCCTGGCGGTTGTGCAGGGCCCTGGCAAGCGGCCCGAACTGTCGGCGTGCAGTCACCAGCACGATGAGGAACAGCACTGACCAGACGATGCGGTGACAAACGATTTCCAGCGGCGCTGCACCGTGCAGGGCTTTGAAAAAAACCGGGAAGGCCCCCCAGGTGCAGTAAGCCGCCAGGCCGTAAATCACGCCGAGCCGCGAGCTCTCCGTGAAAGGGAGGCGTTCGATCGGTTGCTGTTCAGCAAGGGGAGTAGCAGCGTTCATCTTGGTAATCATTTAACGAGGGGCTCTTGTGCAAGAGCCCCTCGTTTAACTCCTAAGTCTCGTTGCCGAAAACAGTTACTTTTTCTTCTGCGCGTTTTTGAACAGCTCCGCAAACGAACCCATCCCACCCGTGGCTTTCTCTTCGTAGGAGGTCTCCAGTGATTCTTCCTCCTTGTTGCTGACAGGTGCCAGGGAGATGCGTTTCTCGTCAAGGTCGATCTTTTCCACGGTGACCTGCAATTGCTGGCCGAGCTTGAGCACGTCCTGGGGGTGCTTGATGCGCTGGTCTCCGCCGATCTTCGAAATATGCATCAGGCCGTCAATCCCTTCCTCCAGGGTGACGAAGGCGCCGAATTGGGCGAGGCGCGTGACGGTGCCGGTGTGGGTTGACCCGACCGGGAAGCTGGTTGCAACTTTGCTCCAGGGGTTGGCCAGGGTGTCGCGCAGGCTGAAGGAAAACCGTTCTTTCTCCCAGTCACATTTTTTGACGGCGACTTCAAGCTGCTGACCGACCTGCAGGACCTCATTGATGTCTTGCACCCGGCCATAGGAGATTTCCGAGATCGGCAACAGGCCTTCGAGGCCGCCGATATCGATGAAAGCACCGAAATCGCGAATGTTGGTGACGGTCCCCGAAACCAACATGCCTTCCTTGAGGGTTGTCATCAACTCGGCCCGCTGTTGGTGGCGCTCTTCTTCCTGAATGACCCGGTGCGAGACGACGATGTTGCGTCCCTGCTCGCTGAACTGGCTGATGCGGAAGGACAGGGTCTTGCCGATCACGTCTTCAGGGTTGTCCTGGCGTCGTTGGCCCAGTTGGGAGAAGGGACAGAAGGCGCGGACATTGCCGGGCAGTTTGATCTCGTAACCGCCCTTGATCTCTTTCTCGATGCGTCCTTCCACAGGGATCTCGCTGCGCCAGGCTTCTTCCAGTTGGGCGGTACCGGCGGAGCCGCCGCCAAGGCGGGTGGTGAAGCGCAGTTCACCGCCTTTGCGCGACATGAAATAGGCGCTGACGCGATCACCGACCGCGACGCTCAGGTTGCCCTCGTTGTCGAGGAGTTCCCTGGTGTCGAGCACGCCTTCGCCCTTCTGGCCGACATCGAGGAAAATCCACTCGCTGCCGACCTGCAGCACCGTGGCCTCGATTTTCTGCCCCGGCTCAAGTTGCGACTTCCCCACCTGGCTCTGCTCGAACAACTCGGCAAAACTCCCTTCTTCACTCATGTCCTGATCGTCGAATGTGTCGTCACTCATCGCTTGCCTCTTCTTCAAGAATTGGTTGAAAACGATCATTATAGGCCTATTTATCATGGCTGTCATGACCTAAGATGGAAGGAGTCGTGTAATCTTGACGAATTCCGCCACAAACCTGCTATCCTGATCGCAGCTACGCGACAAAATATCCGCAGCTTGTAAAGACAGGACATGGATTTGCATGAAAGAATACGATGTCATCGTGATCGGCGGCGGTCCGGCCGGGCTGTTTGCCGCCGGGTTCGCCGCCCGCCAGGACGCCCGAGTGCTGCTGCTGGAAAAGAACGCGCGCTGTGGTGCGAAGCTGCTCATTACCGGCAAAGGGCGCTGCAACGTTGCGCAAAGCGAGGAGGATCCGCGCAAGTTGGTCGAGCATTTCGGCCGCAACGGGCGGGCCTTGCTGACGGCACTCTACGCTTTCGGCGTCAAGGACGTGGTGGCGTTCTTTGAAGAGCGGGGCGTGCCGCTGACGGTTGAGCGGGGTGGCCGGATCTTTCCGCAAAGCGGCGAAGCGCAAGATATCCAGAAGGTCCTGGAACGTTTTGTCCGTGATGCCGGTGTTGAACTGCGCACCTCCTGCACGGTGAAAAAACTGCTGATCGAGGACGGCTTGGTCAAGGCCGTCGAGACCACGTCAGGCGCTTTTGTTGCTGGCCGTGTCGTCTTGGCCACGGGCGGTCTTTCCTATCCGGAAACCGGCTGTACCGGTGACGGTTACGCCTGGGCCAAGGGCAGCGGGCACCGCCTGGTGACTCCTGAGCCGGCCTTGGTGCCGGTCACCTTGCGCGAGAGCTGGACCGCCGAGGTCAGTCATTTCAATCTCAAGAATGTCAGGGTGACCCTGTGTATCGACGGCGCCAAGGTCGATGAGCGCTTCGGTGAAGCCTTTTTTACCCGCTCCGGCATCGGCGGCCCGATCGTTCTCGACATGAGCAGTCGCATCCGCGCAGCCCTCAAGCAGGGTGAGGTGACGCTGTTGCTGGACTTCAAGCCGGCGGTCAGCGCCGAACTTTTCGACAAGCGCCTGCAGCGGGAGCTGACTGAGCACAGCAACCAGGATTTCGGCAACTCCCTCGGCAAGCTGCTGCCGCGCGATATGATCCCGGTTTTTGTCCGGCTGGTCGGCATCGACCCGAAGAAGAAGTGTCACTCGGTGACACGGGCGGAGCGGCAACGGCTATTGCAGCTGTTCAAGGAGCATGGAGCTCAAGGTTGCCAGCTGCGAAGGGTTCCGTCGGGCGATCATCACCTCGGGAGGTGTTGCCCTGCAGGATATCGATATGCGCAGCATGCGGTCGAAGCACGTCGAAAACCTGTTCTTCGCCGGCGAGATGATCGACCTCGACGGGCCGACCGGCGGCTTCAACCTGCAGGAATGCTGGTCGACCGGGTATCTGGCCGGCATCAGTGCGGCCGCAGGGTGATGCGCAGCGGCTTCTTCGCGGGCAAGACCATAAGTCATAAATTTTCCATGTTTAAGTAATATATTTTAATGCACGCATTTTTCGTGTATAGTCGAGCGCATACAGACATTCGAACACGCCTTCCTTATTCTCCTGGCCTGGTTGGTTCTGAGCGGGCATCCTCTGGCGCATGCGGATCTGGATGCTGGCCTTTCTTGACTTTCGCACCAATCCGATCGACAGCTATATTGATTTGATCGAGCCGGAGGATCCTGACGTCGCCAAGCTCGCAAAGCAGTTCAAGTCCTACGAAGATGCGTACCGCATCGTGGCAGATGAGATAAAGTTCGTGCCTTTTGTCCCTTGCGGTCCGGTCAGTGCGACGCTTAAGCACCGGGTGGGGAGCTGTATCGGCACGGCGGCTCTGCTCTGCAGCCTCAACCGGGCCACGGGGCTGCCGCAGGAAGATGTCTGGATTGCTTTACTGCCGAGGGTTGTTGACCACGTCTGGCTTGACCTGGAAAAGACGGCTAGTGACTGCAGCAGGACCCTTCGGAGATACTCGGGTAGTTCGGTTTCTACGATTTCCCAGGCAACCGCTACGTCGACAGGTTCGTCATGATAAGACATCGTCTGCTTCAATGAGCACCATATGGTCATCGTCTCCCAGTTGAACAGCATGCGGCACAGCGCGATGCGCTGACCCTGTCCCCAGGAGCTACTATTTTAATCACCGTCTGCCAGAGCCTATTGCAAGCGTCCTCGCGGATAATCCTAATTTATCTCCTTGAAATTGCCCCCCGGCCTTTGTTTCGGTTGGCAAACCTGATATAAATATTGATAAAAATGAGATTTGTCCAGCCGGATATCGGTTTGCGATACCGGGATGTAAGTTTTGCCTAAGATATGAAGGAGTCTGGAATGCAGGATTGGGGCAGGGGTCCCTCGAGTGAGGACCTGGAAAAGAAGGTCATCGAAATCAAGAATCACCTGAAGAACAAGTTCGGTCCGCAGAAGGGGATTTTGCCGATACTGATCGTGATCTTTCTGGTCGTTATCGGTGGCTACAGCAGCATGTACGAGGTGGATACCGAAGAGACCGGCGTGGTGCTGCGCTTCGGCAAGTTTTCGACCTTCTCCGAGCCGGGGCTGCATTTCAAGCTCCCTTTCGGCATTGACCAGGTGTACCTGGCGCAGACCGGACGCGTGCTCAAGGAGGAGTTCGGCTTCCGCACGGTGACTCCTGATGTGCGCACGACCTACACCAAGAAGGGGCTTGAGGAAGAGTCCCTGACCCTCACCGGCGACCTCAACGTCAGCGACGTCGAGTGGATCGTGCAGTTCCAGATCGCCGATCCCTTCAAGTTCATCTTCCGCATCAAGGATCCGGTCGGCACGGTGCGCGACATTGCCGAGGCGATGGTGCGCAAGGCGATCGGCAACGCCAATGTCACCGATGTCCTGACCACCGAGCGCGCTCAACTGTCCGGGGAGATCGAGCAGAACCTGCAGACAACGCTCAACAACTACGACATCGGCATCCGCATCGTCACGGTCAAGTTCCAGGACGTCACGCCGCCCGATCCGGTCAAGGCCGCCTTCAACGAGGTCAACGAGGCCGAACAGCAGAAGGAGAGCCTGATCTTCCAGGCCCGTGAGCAGTTCAACCGCGAGGTGCCGCGCGCCCGTGGTGAAGCGAAGCAGGCGCTGCAGGAGGCCGAGGGTTACGCGGTCGAGCGCATCAACAAGGCGCGCGGTGAGACCAACCGGTTCATGGCCCTGCTGACGGAATATCGCAAGGCGCCGAAGTGACCCGGCGCCGCATCCACATCGAGACGCTCGAGGAAGTCATGCCCCGCCTGGACGAGATTTACATCATGGACGAGAAGGGCGGGGGGCTGCTGCCGCTGCTCCCCCTGCGCAAAACCATGGAAGGAGGGGCCAAGCAATGAAAGCACCCATTTTCTTTGTCATCATCGTCGCCGTGATTTTTATCGGCATGGACGGCCTCTACGTGGTCAACGAGGCGGAGCAGGCGATCGTCACCCAGTTCGGCAAGCCGGTGAGCGATGTCGTCGAACCCGGCCTGCATCTGAAGATTCCTTTCGTGCAGAAGGTCAACCGCTTTGAAAAACGCATCCTGAAATGGGACGGTGATCCCAACCAGATCCCGACCAAGGACAAAAGGTTCATCTGGGTCGACACCACCGCGCGCTGGCGGATCGTCGATCCTCTGCTGTTCTACAAGACGGTCGCCACCGAACGAGGCGCCCAGAGCCGCCTCGACGATATCATCGACTCGGTGGTCCGCGACGCGGTCTCCGGACGGCTGCTGGTCGAACTGGTGCGCGGCAGCGATTACAAAGCCCAGGACGCCGAAGAGGAGCGCTTCGAGGTCGAAGGGGTCGAGATCAAGAAAGAGGAGCTGGTCGGTCGCGAAGAAATCTTTGCCGGTATCCTCGAAAAGGCCCGGGCCAGCACCCCTGAATACGGCATCGAACTGGTCGATGTGCAGATCAAGCGCATCAACTACGTCGAGCAGGTCCGGGTCCGGGTCTACGAGCGCATGATCAACGAGCGCAAGAAGGTCGCCGCCGAGTACCGCTCCGAAGGCGAAGGGGAGAAGGCCGAGATCCTCGGCAAGATGGGGCGTGAACTGAAGGAGATCAGCTCCGAGGCCTACCGCAAGGTGCTCGAGGTGCGCGGCGCGGCCGATGCCGAGGCGGCATCCATCTACGCCGAGGCCTACAACCAGGACAAGGAGTTCTATGCCTTCCTGCGGACCATGGAATCCTACAAGAAGTCGATCCAGCAGAACGGCCGGCTGATCATCTCGACCGACTCGGATTACTACAAGTACCTCAAGGATGCCCAGTAGTCTTTTGGCGAAGGTGTCCTGCGCAAACGATCCGGCAGCGGGGATGGCCATGACGGCCGTCCCCGTTTGCCGTTCCTCGGCAAGCGTGGCAAGGGATCACACATGGCCAAACCCTGGAAGACGCTCGACAGTATCAGCACCGACGAAGGCGTGCTCGAGCTGCGTCAGCGCGATGAGCGCGATTTCCTGATTACCGTCGGCGGCCTGGTGCTGATGAACAGCATGGCCAACCGCTCCGAGGTGGTGCTCGGTCAGCTCGGCTGCAAGCAGCTCAGGGAGCATCCTGCGCCGCGGGTGCTGGTCGGGGGGCTGGGGATGGGTTTTACGCTCAAGGCGGTGCTCGACAGCCTGCCGGCGCGCGCGCGGGTGGTGGTTGCCGAACTGAATCCGGTGGTGGTTGCCTGGTGCCACGGCCCGCTGGCGGTGTTGACCGACCGTGCGGTCAGCGACCCCCGCGTGACGGTCGAGATCACCGATGTCGCCGACCTGGTGCGCCGGAGCGCCAAATCCGTCCCGGTCGAGCGCTTCGATGCCATCGTCTTCGACCTCTACAAGGGGCCGCATTTCCGCACCGATCCGGTCAACGACCCGCTCTACGGCAGCCGGGCGATCGCCAATGTCAGGGCCGCGCTCAACCCGGGCGGGGTGTTCGCCATCTGGGGGGAAAACTACGATGAGGGGTTTGTCAAGCGCCTGCAGCAAGCAGGCTTCACGGTGAGCAATGTGCGCCCCGGCCGTGGTGGCCTGCGGCATGTGGTCTTCGTCGCCGAGCTTCTGGCAACGCGCCCCAAGCCGTCACAGCGCCGCTGAGGCGAGCGGGAAGGCTTTCTCCTTCCTTCAGGCTGAAGTATTCTGTATCCTGAACCCTGTGCTTTTCAGGGGATCAAAAGGCATCGGGACTTCGATTTTTTATGGTTGAATTTATTCCGAACAGCATCTATCGGGAGCATCTGCTACAACTGGCCGAACTGGAGATCGGCGAGCGGTTTCTGGACGAGCCGCTCGCCGATCACAACAGCTGGCAGATCGGTGGTTCTGCCGATCTGCTGATCGAGCCGGCGACGATTGGCCAGGTGGTGACAGTGGTCTCCTTTGCCCGTGGACACGGGCTGCCGCTGCTGGTGATCGGCCAGGGGACCAACCTGCTCTTCGATGACGCCGGGCTGCGTGGTGTGGTCCTCAAGCTGGGGCACAACTTGTCCCGTGTCGACATAAGCGGCACGCGCATTACGGCCGAAGCCGGCGCCTGGGTGCCCGGTTTGGCCCGCCGGTCCATGCAGGCCGGCCTGGCCGGGCTGGAGCACACCATCGGCATCCCCGGCACCCTCGGTGGACTGGTGCTGATGAACGGTGGCAGCCAGCGCCGGGGGATCGGCGAGAACGTGCGGCGGGTGTGGGTGGTCGATCGCGATGGGCGGCCGCATGAGTTGAGTCAGGAAGACTGCCACTTCTCCTACCGGCACAGCGCCCTGCAGGGGACCGGCGTCGTGGTGGTCAAGGCGGAGCTGGAGTGCCCCCGCAGTGAGCCGCGGCTGATTCGCCGCGCCATGCTCGAGGATCTGCGCGAACGACGCCGCAAGTTCCCGCGCAAAATACCGAACTGCGGCTCGGTCTTCTTGAGCACCGGCGAGATGCACGCCACGGTCGGTCCGCCGGGGAGGATCATCGAGGAGGCCGGTCTCAAGGGCACGCGCATCGGCCAGGCCGAGGTCTCGCCGCAGCATGCCAACTTCATCGTCAACCTGGGAGGCGCCACGTCCGCAGATGTGCTGCGCCTGATTGCCCATATTCGCCGGGTCGTGTACTGCGCGGATCGGCTTCGAACTCTGTTGCGAGGTGCGTTACGTGAGCCCCACCGGAGAGATCATGCCGGCGCACCAGGCCAGCGGCTGAGGAGGCTTCGATTATGACCTACCGTGATGAAATCATCCTTGAGACCTTCGATGTACGGGTCCGCATCCTCACGCTTGCCGGAGAACAGGCCACGGCCTGGCACTTTCACAGCGAGGTGACTGACAAGATGCTCTGCCTGGAGGGCCGGATCGCTGTCGAATTCCGCGACCCGTCGGCGCGGGTCGAACTCGCTCCTGGCGGGCGCTGCGAAGTGAGCGTGGATCGGATCCACCGGGTTGTCAACCTGACGGTAGACTCCGCTAAATATCTTTTGGTGCAAGGTGTTGGCCGCTATGACTTCAATACTGTGGAGACGACAGGATAGCGCCAGTGACGCCATTCTTCTTGGCAGCACAGACAATTAAAAGCTCATTCCATGACTATCCCTTCGATCAATCCTGCCAACATATCTCCCTTGGAGGGTGTGCTTCTTCCTGCCGCACTGGTTACAGCGCTTCAGCTGTAAAGGTATTGCAGCTGTCCATATCACCTGAGCTGTATCCCCGCTTGAACCACCTGGCCCGTTGTGCCGAGGTCCCGTGGGTAAAGGAATCGGGAGTGACGTAGCCGCGCGATTGTTGTTGGAGACGGTCATCGCCAATCTGGCTGGCGGCATTGAGCGCCTCGTCAATATCTCCGGGTTCAATCACCTGCCGGGCCCGATCGGCATGGTTCGCCCACACACCGGACAAACAATCCGCCTGAAGCTCAAGTTGTACCGAGAGTTGATTGTATTCTTTGCCCGAGAGGGTCTGCCGGGCCGCATGCACCTTGTCGCTGATGCCGAGCAGGTTCTGAATATGATGCCCTACCTCATGGGCAATCACATAGGCCTGCGCGAAATCGCCGGGCGCGTTCAGATTGCTCTTGAGATCGTGATAAAAACTTAAATCGATATAGACTTTGCCATCGCCCGGACAATAGAAGGGGCCCACTGCCGCTTGCGCATAGCCGCAGGCCGATTGAACCGCGCCGGAAAAGAGCACCAGGGTGGGCTCTCTGTAAGTTGCGCCCCGGCGCTGGAACTCTGCCCGCCAGGTATCTTCGGTATCGCCAAGAACGACAGCGACAAAATCAGCCAGCCTGTTCTCCTCTGCCGAAGGGTGGTAGCTGCTTGTTTCAGTCGTCAGACCGCTGTTGATCTGTTCCCCCACATTGAGGACAACCGAAGGATCAATGCCGAAATACATGCCGACCAATGCCAGGAGCAGAATGCCTATCCCGCCGCCCTTGGCCCGGCTGGATATCCGCCGGCCACGCTGGTCCTCAATGTTGCTGCTCCTTCTGCCACTTTGCCAGCGCATAACAACACCTCCGTATCAGAGTGACGGCCGCATTCCTTGGCTTGTCCATAGTCTACTATAGTTTCGGGTGTCCCACCGTGATTGCCAGAGTTGCGGGCTGAAATTGAACAGAGCCCCGGAGGAGACAGAAGCCTTTGAACGCTGGCGAAACTTACGCGAACAAGAGAAGATGACGACATTTGTTCAGCGCAGCGGATCAAGGAGCGACTCAAGCCCGTTGAGCTTTATCTCGTAGACCGCTTGTAGCATCCTGCCCAGATTCCCCTCGGGAAAGCCCTGGCTGGCAAACCAGACCAGGTAGCTTTCCGGCAGGTCGATGAGGCGGCGGCCCTGGTACTTGCCGAAGGGCATGCGAGCCGCAGTCAATTCCAGCAATGCTTGGTGATCAACCTCGGGAGTGTCGCCCATAAAATTAGCCGAGAGCTTCGATCTGCGCCGCCAGGACGGCGAGGCTGCCGGCTCTTTTCATCTTACCGATCGGTTTGACCAGCGCGGGTGCATCAATATATGCAAGTACATTTTTTAGCTTGTCGAGGATCTGTTTCTCGCCGCAGAAAAGCGTGCTGTAGCGGCTTAAGACCTCGCCCAGGTAGCGTTGCAGCATGGCTGCGTCTTCATCTTCTGTCGGCGTGGTGAGATTGCGCCTGCGCAGGCGTTCGAAGAGCAGCGGATCGGCGATGGCGCCGCGGCCGAGCATCAATCCGGAGGCCCCGGTTTCGTCCAGGACTTGCAGCCCTTCGGCGGCGGTACGGATGTCGCCGTTGGCGATCACCGGCAGAGGGGTCTCAGCAACGACACGTCGGGTGATGTGGTGGTCGGCGTCGCCTGCATATTGCTGGGTGACCGTGCGCGGGTGCAGGATCAGGAAATCGACCCCGGACTCGGCAAAGAGCGGCAAGAGCGAAAAAATCTGTTCGGGGTCATCGTATCCGGCACGCAGCTTGATGGAGAAGGTCCCGGAGATGGCCGAGCGCAGGGCCGGGATGATCTCGTTGAGCAGGCCGGGATACTGCAGCATGGCACCTCCGGTAGCACCGGTGGACATCCGCCCGTAGGGGCAGCCCATGTTGAGATTGATATGGCGGGCCCCGGCCGCCTCGGCGTTGCGCGCGGCGCTCATCAGCGCCTGGCTGTTGTTGCCGACCAGCTGCGCCACCAGGGGGATATCTGCAGTCGTGCTGCTCGCCTCTTCCAGGTCACTGCGCCGCAAGCGCTTGCGGCTGACATTGCTGACCCGCATGAATTCCGTGAAAACCACGTCGGGGCGAACCCAGTCGATGAACAGGGCGCGCAGGGCGCGGTTGGTCAGCCCCTGCATTGGGGCCAGCATCAGGGGTTTTTCTCCAGCGTGCCAGGGCAATGTGCGCGGGCTGCGGGCAGCGGCCGAAGATGTCGATGATTCAAGATACATAGTGCTTGGTCTGCCGATGGGGGTTAACGGGCAACCTGCTCGTTGCCCGGGGACGATTGTGCGATTACGCTCTGGTTGCGACCGGCCTGCTTGGCCTGGTAGAGCGCTTCATCTGCCATGGCTACCACCTGGGAAGGGGAGAGGCTGCGGTTCGGAACAACGCTGGCGATGCCAACGCTGATCGTCACGGTTGACGCCACCGGAGAGGTTTCGTGGTGGATTGCCAGTTCGCGGATCCGGGCGTGAAAGGCTGCGGCCAGGTCTGCGGCGCCCTGCTCATCCGTATGGGGGAGGATCGCGATGAATTCTTCGCCGCCGTAGCGTGCCAGCAGATCGCCGCCGCGGCAGAGCGCGGATTGCAGCGCCCATGCGACTTTCTGCAGGCAGACATCGCCCTCAAGATGGCCGTAGCGGTCGTTGTACTTCTTGAAATGGTCGATATCGATCATGATGACCGAGAAGGGTTTCTTTGTCCGCTGCTCCCGCAGCCACTCCCGGTGTAGATATTCGTTGAAGGATCGTCGATTGGCCAGGCCGGTGAGGCTGTCCGTGACCGAGAGCCGCTCCAGTTCCCGGTTCATTTCGGCCAGGCGCTCATTGAGGACCAGCAGGTCGGCTTCACGCGCTTTGCGCTGATTCATCTCGGTCTTAAGACGCAGGGCGGAGCGGACCCTGGCGAGCAGTTCCGTGTGGCTCGGCGGCTTGGTGATGTAATCTGTAGCGCCGGCGGCGAAAGCAGAGTCCAGCCCGTCGAGGTAGTCGACGCCGCTGATGATGATCACCGGTACATCGCAGAAGACAGCGTGCCGAACAAATTCCTGGCAGGCTTCGATGCCGCTTTTCCCAGGCAAGTTGATGTCGAACAGAACCAGGTCGAGGTCGTTGGCTGTTCTCTCTGGATCATTGAAGCCGATGATCTGGTAGGCCTCTTCAACGGATTCGCAGAGGATCACATCATCGTAACCGACCTCGACAAGGAGGTCGCCCATGAAGGTGCGGGACACCAGCGAGTCATCGACAATCAGTATACTCATCCTATCACTACTCTCTCGGCAAACCTTGACCTGTTTCCTGTAAGAATAACGCAATCATTAAAAAAGAAAAGTACTTGAACTGTATGAGCTTTCCGCAGAGTAAGGCTGCGAGTGCCATTATTCATTTAAAGCATCCAGTTCTTCCCAGCGAGTATAGCTTGTGGCCAGTTCCTGTTCCACTGCGTCCAGCCGCTCTGTAGTTGCTGCGACCTGTTCCCCTGCCGTTGCGGTAAAAATCGGGGTCGGCCATTCTGGCATGCAATTCGGCGATTTCTGCTTCGAGGGCATCGATGCGCAGCGGCATCTCTTCGAACTCACGCTTCTCCTTGAAGGTCAACTTGCGGGCCCGTTCTTGCCTGGGCTTCTCTTTAGCCGGTGCTTTTGCCTTGGGCCCCGTTTCCGGCTGCGGTTTCTGGCGCAACCAATCGTCATAACCGCCGACGTATTCGGCGATTCGGCCGTCGCCTTCGAAAACCATGGTACTGGTGACGACCCGGTTCAGAAACGCCCGGTCGTGGCTGACCAGGAAGAGGGTCCCCTTGAATTCGGCCAGTAGCTCCTCCAGCAGGTCGAGGGTTTCCAGGTCAAGATCATTGGTCGGCTCGTCGAGGACCATGACATTGGCCTCGCGGGTGAAGAGCCGGGCGAGCAACAGGCGGTTGCGCTCCCCGCCGGAGAGGATGCGCACCGGGCTGCGTGCCCGGTCCGGGGTGAAGAGGAAATCCTGCAGGTAGCCGATGACGTGGCGGGCTTTGCCGCCGACCACCACTGTGTCCTGGTCGCCGGAAAGGTTCTGCTGCACCGTCAGATCGGGGTCCAGCTGCTCGCGTAGCTGGTCGAAGTAGATCGTCTGCAGGTTGGCACCGAGCCTGACGCTCCCATGCCGGGGAGGCAGTTCGCCCAGCAGAAGCTTGAGCAGGGTGGTCTTGCCGACGCCGTTGGGCCCGATAATGCCGATGCGGTCGCCTCGCATCACCGTGCTCGAGAAGTCCTTGACCACCGGCACGTGATTATAGGCGAAGGTCAATGCCTTGACCTCGGCGACCAACCTGCCGCTGCGCTCCGCCTCCTGTAGGCTGAAGCGAGCCGTACCGAGCCGTTCCCGGCGCTGGCGGTATTCTTCGCGCATACTCTTGAGTGCCCGTACGCGTCCTTCGTTGCGGGTGCGACGGGCCTTGATGCCCTTGCGGATCCAGACCTCCTCCTCGGCCAGCTTCTTGTCGAAGCGCGACTGCTCCTTGCTCTCCGCGTGCAGCAGGTCCTCCTTGCGTTCCAGGAAGGTGTCGTAGTCGCAGGCGAAATCGAAAAGGCGGCCGCGGTCGATCTCGATGATACGGGTGGCCAGGTTGCGCAGGAATGCCCGGTCGTGGGTGACGAAGACCAGGGTCAGGTTCTCGCGCAACAGGAACTCCTCTAGCCAGTTGATCGACTCGATGTCGAGGTGGTTGGTCGGCTCGTCGAGCAGCAGGATGTCCGGCTCGACAGCCAGGGCCCTGGCTAGAAGGACACGGCGCAGCATCCCGCCGGAGAGGCTGGCAACCGGCTGGTCGGCGGGTAGTTTGAGGCGCGAGAGGACCTGCTCGATAGTTTGCAGGCGCGCCCAGCCCTGGCAGCTGTCCAGCTGGTGCTGCACCTCAGCCAACTTGTCCTGCAGCGTAACCTCGCCCCGCTCCATGCGATGGCTCAGGTCGTGATAGCGGGCAAGCAGTTGGCCAACAGTGCCGAGCCCTTGCGCCGTTGCCTCGTAAATCGTCCCCTGCAGGGTGCGCGGCACTTCCTGCTCCAGGCGGGCGACCCGCAACCCCTGCTGGCGATCGATGATGCCGGCATCCGGTTGGAGCTCCCCGGCAATGACCTTGAGCAGGGTCGATTTGCCGGTGCCGTTGCGTCCAAGCAGGCAGATGCGCTCTCCCTTGGCAATGCGCAGGGAGATATCCTCTAAGAGTGGCGGCCCGCCGAATGCCAGGCTGATATTGCGAAGGTTGATCAGTGCCATGGAGACTCACTTGCAGAATAGAGTGAGGGATTATGGCAGAAGGTGGCTGCGAAGAAAAGCAAAACGGTTGCAGTGGCTTCTGTCGGCATAACGCCGGTCGAATACTTGCGCACTTAATGAATAATTTGCCGCCGCGGTGATTTTCTCCGCCGGGTTGGAAAGTTGGTGCTAAACTGATATGCACCTGTAAATTGCTTCTAGGGAGAATCCGGATGCTTGAATTTGGCCGCATGAACCTACTTAAGGTGCATGCCATTGATAGTGAAGGTGCCTGGCTGCAGGACGGCCGGGAAAAGGTCCTTTTACTGAAGCGCGAACTGAACGAAGCTATTGTTCCAGGCGCGATGCTGACCGTGTTCGTGTACGCCGATGCGTCCGGCCAACCAGTGGCTACCTTGCGTCAGCCGCTCGCCGAAGTCGGCGAGTTTGCCCTGATGCGTGTCAGTCAGGTCAACGTTCACGGCGCCTTCATGGACTGGGGGCTGGCCAAGGACCTTCTGGTGCCGCCCAAGGAACAGCCGGAGCCGATGAAGCCCGGCCAGCGCTACCTGGTCAAGGTGCGCCTCGACCGCGAGGGGCGGCCGATCGGCACGGCACGGGTCGACAAGTGTTTGTGCAGCGCCGACGAAACCCTCGGCGACGGCCAGGAAGTGGACCTGATTGTCTGGCAGTTCACCCCCCTCGGCGCCAAGGTCATCATCAACCATCGCTTCGGCGGTTTGCTCTATCGCGACGAGATCGGTGACCGCCTCAACTACGGTGACCAGCTGAAAGGCTATGTTCGCCAGATCCGTCCCGACGGCAAAATCGACTGCACTTTAAGCCTCGGCACCCGGAGCGATCTCGACGATGCCCGGGGCAGAATCATGCAGGCCCTGATTGCTCACCAAGGGTTCTTGCCGCTGCACGACAAGAGCCCGGCGGACCAGGTGCAGAAGACTGCTCGGCATGAGCAAGAAGATTTTCAAGAAAGGCGTCGGCGGTTTGTACAAGGCCGGCCTGGTGGAGTTGACAGACGGCGGAATTCGTTTAAAAAAGAAATAAGGTCAGCGTTTGACAGGGTCGTGACCTTGTTGTAGATAACTATCGTAATGGACAGGTCCACCAGGATTCTGTTCGGTCAGCATGATTATCCACCCTTGACGAGGAGAAACAAGATGGCAACCTATAGCTGTGCAAAATGTGGCATGGGCGTTAACGCAACCTGCGCCAAGTGCAATGCCCCGCTGGAGAATGACAACCTGGCCCTGCCCGATGGCAAGAATGTCCAGATTTCCAAGTGCCCCAACGGGCACGGCAAGATCAAGTCGCCGATGTGCTGCGGCCAGGATATGACCTGCTCGCTCTGAGGGCTGCGACAAGGACGCTTCACGAGGCTCCGGTCGGCACAAGCCTTTCCATGAAGTTGACAAGGCCACCCTCACCGGGGTGGCCTTTGCATGCTGTTGATTGACGGACAAGGTTATGAACGAAGCGGCAGTATCCCCGTTCCGGATTGCCAACATCCGGCTGTTCATCCTCTTCAGAGTGCTGTTCAATGCCCGTTTCTATTACCCGGTTTTTTCCATCCTGTTTCTCGACTTTGGCCTGACCCTCTCCCAATTCGCCATATTGAACGCTGTCTGGGCGGCGACCATCGTCCTTTGCGAAGTGCCGTCCGGGGCGTTGGCCGACAGCTTCGGCCGGCGTAACCTGCTGGTCCTCGCCGCAGCCCTGATGGTTGTCGAAATTGGCCTGTGGGCTTTCGTGCCGCGCGGCAACCTGACGCTGCTCTTCTGGGTGTTTGTCCTCAACCGCATCTTGAGCGGCATGGCCGAGGCGGCGGCCAGCGGTGCCGATGAAGCGCTGGCCTACGACAGCCTGCAGCAACAGGGCAACAGCGAGGACTGGGGGCGGGTGCTGGAGCGGCAGATCCAGTTCCAGTCGGCCGGTTTCGTCGTTGCCATGACCCTGGGGGGCGTGCTTTACGACCCCGCCCTGCTGCAGCGCTTGATCGGTGTTCTCGGGATTGAACGGGTGATCACCAACGAGACCACGCTGCGCTTGCCGATCTATTTCACCCTGGTAACCGCATTGTTGACCCTGCTGACGACGCTGCGCATGCGTGAGGTGGCTCCGGACGCAAACCGGTCGGCGACCGGCGGCAAGCAGTCGATCCGCGCCGCCTTTCGCCTGGTCTGGCAGGCCGGGGCATGGGTTGCCCGGACGCCGTTCGTGGTGGCTGTGATGCTGTTCGGCCTGCTCTGCGACAGCGTGATCCGCATGCTCCTGACCATGGCCAGCCAGTACTATCGGTTGATCGGGATCCCGGAGGCCCTGTTCGGAGTGTTCGGCTCACTGCTGGCCATGTGCGGTTTCGTCGTCCCGGGACTGGCCAGGCGCCTGAGCGAGCGGCGCACGCCGCTGTTCAACCTGCTGCTGACCGCAGCGATGATCCTGCTCGGCCTGGTCGGTATCTGTTTTGTCTGGCCCTGGTACGGCCTGCTGCCGGCTCTGCTGCTGTTCAGCTCTATTTACCTGGTCGGTTTCTTCCTCAGTTATTACCTGAACAAGGCCACCAGCTCGGAGCAGCGTGCCACGGTCCTCAGCTTCAAGGGGATGTTTCTCAACCTCGGTTATGGCGGGATCGGCTTGCTCTACGCCTTGCTGCTGGCGTTCCTGCGCAGGCAGGCGCAACAGGCGCAACCTGATATCGCTGAAGGCTTACTGAAAAACCAGGTCTTTATCGATTCTCTCCCCTGGTTTGTCGGCTATTTCGGCTTGTTGCTGGGCGTGTTGTTCTTGCTCTCCTGGAGCATGTTGCGCAAAAAGGAAGGCTGAGACTACAGAATCAGAGAAGCTTGGTCAATTCGGCGACGAAGCGCTCGATCTCCTCAGGTGTATTGTAGTAGTGCAAGGAGGCGCGCAGCAGGGTCGGGTGGCGACGCTGTTTTGAGCTCACCGGGTTGGCGGAGAAAGGTACGATCGATGTATTGATGTGCAGGCGCGCGAGCTGTTGCTGCAGTTGGTCGGCGGGGCGCTGCGCGGCATACAAGGTGACGATACCACACTGTTCGACCCCCTGGTCGGCCACGGTGATCCCATCGATGTCGGCCAGCTGCTCGCGCAAGCTGCCGGCGAGCAGTCTGATCTGCGCGCTGATGGCTTCGAGTCCCCAGCCGAGGGCATAGTCGATGGCGACACCGAGGGCCAGCTGCCCGGCGCAGCTGCGTTCCCAGCATTCGAAGCGCTTGGCATCCGGGCGCAGCCGGTAGCGGTCGACGGCCAGCAACTCGGCGGCGTGATGGTTGAGCTGGTTCGGTTCCAGTTGTGCGAGCAGGGTCTTGCGCACGTAGAGCAGGCCGGTGCCGCGCGGGCCGCGCAGAAACTTGCGGCCGGTGCCGCAGAGCAGGTCGCAGCCGAGCTGATCGACATCGACCGGCAGCTGGCCGAGGGCCTGGCAGGCGTCGAGCAGGTAGGGGATGCCGGCGGCTTTCGCGACTTTGCCGACGGCCGCGGCCGGGTTGACCAGGCCGCCTCCGGAAGGGACATGGGTCAGGCAGATCAATTTGACCCGCGCGTCGATGAGTCTCTCTAGGGCGGCAACGTCGATCTGCCCGTAGGCGTCGTCCGGCACCCAGTTGATCTCGACCCCCTTGCGGTGAGCCTGGTGGAGCAGGGCGACCAGGTTGCTGCCATACTCGGAGCTGCCGGCGAGGATGCGGTCGCCGGGCTGGAAGTCGAAGGCGTAGAAGGCGGCGTTCCAGCCCCGGGTGGCGCTGTCGGTGAAGGCGATTTCATCGCTCGAGCAGTTGAGCAGCCGTGCGGCGGCGAGGTAGAAGTTGTCGAGCTCCGCGGCCCGCCTGGCCATGACTTCGTAGCCCCCCTGTGTCTCCTCTTCCCGCAAATAGGCGTGGAGCGCGTCAGCGACGGGGATCGGCGGCAACGCGGCGCCGGCGTTGTTGAAATGGATCAGCTGCTCGCAGCCGCGGGTTTCGCGGCGGGCCCGCGCGACATCGAACCTCCCGGACATCAGGAAATTCTCTCCCAGATGGTCAGCTGCGCGACCGTGTGCTGGAACTTGCGGGCCGTCTCGCGGATGACGAACTCGACATCACGCGGTTTGCCGTGCATACGGAAATGCGCGGCGAGCTGCTCGTGCAAGCCCTCCAGGGTGGTGAAGGGCTCGCCGGCCCGACGCAGGCCGCCGACCCAGTTTTCCTTCTTGGTGAACTCCTCCAGCCAGGTGTAGGGAGAGGCGATCACCAGCAGTCCGCCGGGGTTGAGGCGCTCGTGGATCGTCGCCAGGAAGCGCGCCGGGTCGTAGAGCCGGTCGAGCAGGTTGGCCGCCAGCACCAGGTCGTAGCCGGTGAACTGCGGCTTGAGGTTGTGGGCATCGCCCTGGAAGAATTCGATCCTGGCGCCGGTTCCGGCCAAGTCGAAATCACCCAGGCGTTTTTCATGGAAGGAGACGATCTCCCCCTCTTCTGGCAGTTGGTAGTGAATCACGCCTTTTTCCTGCAGCTGGTAGGCGATGCGGATGAAGCGGGCCGAGAAGTCGATGCCGCTGACGAAATCGAAATGCTTTGCCAGCTCGAAGCTGGCGCGGCCGACCGCGCAGCCTAGGTCGAGAGCGCGGTGCTTCGGCCGATCGCCCATGGCGTCAACCGCTATGCGCACCAGCTCAGCAGGGTAGTTCCCGACGCCGAATTTCTCCGGGCCGAAGTGGGCGTCACAGTACTGGGCGACGGCGTCGTCGTTCTCGTACATCGCTTCCGGCTTCTCGAGCTCCTGCTCGGCGGCCACATAGCGGAAGCCGGCGTGCTGAAAGAAGTGCCGGCGAAAGGCGTAACGTGCATCGCGGGTCGCCTCGTTGCCGGTGGAAATCCATGAGCCGCCCTTGATCAGGTTGTGCTGGGTGTCGAAGGTCGGCGTGGAGAAATCGTCGTACCAGGGGTGAACCTCGAAGCCGGTGAAACCGGTGATCGGGGTTTCGGTCCACTGCCAGACGTTGCCGATAAGGTCGAAGAACTCACCGCAGGCGAAACGGTTCACCGGGCAGGAGGAGGCCCAGTGCTCGAGGTTGATGTTCCCGGGGGCCTCGTCCCAGTAGGGCTGGTCGGGAATGTCGTGCAGGTCGCGCAGCCGGTACCACTCGTCTTCGGTCGGCAGGCGGATCGGCAGGCCGGTCTGCTGGGCCTTCCAGTTGCAGAAAGCCTTGGCTTCGAGGTAATTGACCTCCACCGGCCAGTCCCAGGGCATGGCGATCTCCTGGGCCATGGTGCGCAGGCGGTAGTCGGCGCCCTCCCTGATCCAGAACAGCGGCTGCTCGGCCTTGCTGAAATCCACCCAGCGCCAGCCCTCTTCCGTCCAATATTTTTCGTGCCGGTAGCCGCCGGCGGTCGACGAACTCCAGGAACTCCTGATTCGACACCAGGTGCCTGCTGGCCTGGAAATCGTCCACCTTGAACTGGTGTCGGCCGAACTCGTTGTCCCAGCCGTACAGCGGGTGGTCCTTCCCTTTGCCGAGCGACACCTGGCCGCCGGCAACCGGGAGCAGCGCGTTCTGCGGGGCCTTGCCCGTCTCCTGGCAGATCTCCCAGAGCGGCAGCTGGCGCACCTGGTCGAGGGGCAGGCGGCGGATGATGACGGAAGAGGTCTCCAGATGGATGCGCGAGTGCTCGATCCCCATCATGACCGCCCAGAAGGGGTTGTCCCAGTCGATGGGCAGCGTCAGCGGCAGGGTCTCGATCACCTGATCGACCAATGTGCGCACCTGGTCGCGGTAGGCCTTGACCTCGGCGACCGTCGGCCAGTCATAGTTCTCGTCGTTCAGGTCGTCCCACGACATCTCGTCGACGCCGACGGCAAACAGCGACTCGAAGCGCGGATTGATGCGCTCCTCGATGATCTTGGCGACGATCAGCTTGTTGACGTAAAAGACCGCGGTGTGGCCCAGGTAAAAGATCAGCGGGTGGCGCAGCGGCTCGGCGCGCAGGAAAAAGGCCGCGTCACAGGCCAGCGAAGCGTAAAGCTGCTCGTCGAGGCTGTAGGATTTGTGGAAATAATCGCGAATCTCGGCGCGTTTCTCTTCCGGGTCCCCTGAGTTGAGAATCGTGGTGCGTGTGTTGTGAAGTTGCATTTTCAACTTTTCCTTTTAACCCTTTATATTTTTGGAGCATCTCGCCCGGCGGGAACTGTTAGCCCGCCGCTTTCTTCTGCAAGGCATCAAACACCATGTCGAGCACGACTTTCTGCCGAGCCTCATGCTTGTTCAGCACTGCCAGGCATTGTCCCATCGGAAAGCACTTGTGCAGGTAATCGGCGTCATGGCCGGAGAGGATGATGATACGGCTGCGGTCGAGCCCTTTTTCGGTGGCATAGGCGAGCAGCTTACTGCCGTCGAGTTCAGGCATCTCCAAGTCGAGCAGCAGCAGGTCGATATCGTTATTAATCTGGGCCAACCCCTTCAGGGCATTGTCGAAGGCGATGATCTCCAGCCCGGGGTAGCGTTCACGCACGTATCTGGTCAGGAACTCGAGAAAGAAGCGATCGTCATCGATGAGCAGGATCTTTTTCATTTGCTTGTGTATCCACTTTTCCAAATATACCAGGCAGCCTCTGAAAACGGTTCCCGAGGGAGCCCCAGCGATTCTCGGGCATGCTTCAGATTTGTACCATGACCCGTTCGAGCTTCTCTTTGACCATGAGAGCAAGACCGGACACCTCTGGATTGCCGATTAATGCCAGTGCAGCCACCGGATCCATGATCATCACTGCCGTGCTGGTCTCGTCGACTGTATAGACAACGACGTTGCACGGGAGCAGGGTACCGATGTTCATTTCGTGTTGGAACGCCTCCCAGGCCAGTACCGGATTGCAGGCACCGAGAATGATATAGCGGCGAAAATCTTTACACAGCTTTTCCTTGAATTTAGCGGTGACATCGATCTCGCTGAGGATGCCGAAGCCTTCTTTTTGCAACTCACTGCGTACTTTTTGTTCCGTTGTGTCAAAGGAGGCTGTTACGGTCTTGCCGAAAGCGTAGGGCGTTTGCATCTGCATATTCAACCCTTTCCTCTTGTCCCGTTGGTCTGCCGGGGTGTGCCGACATGTTAAAAATGTTATCAGGGATAGCGACCGGGTCAATGCTTGAGACTCGCAGGAGGCTGTTTCTTTTCAAGGTTTTGCATTATTATGTGATGGTTGCGTTGTCACTTGATCACTTTGTCGCAAACGGAGAACAAGATGCATGTCCTCGCCGTCCATGGCTGGCAGGAAGAAGACCCGGATGTCGCTAAAACCATTGCCGATGCCATTGGTATCCTGATTTTCGAGGCACGGCAAAAGATTGCTGGCGGAGGCCCGGCGGTGCTTGCCAGTTTTGCCGATCCGCAGCGTGCCGAGAGGCTGGCAGCCAGACTTGCCAGTGCGGGTGTGCCCGCGCTGGTCATCGATAGTGTCGCCGTGCGCGGCGGCAAGCAGCCGCTGCGGGCCCGCCGTTTTGTTTTCGAGGCAGCTGCGCTGCGGGTGGAGTTGCCCGCTGGGGCAATTTGCCATATCGGTTACGACAGCATAGACCTGCTGCTGGTTGTTTCCACCGGCTCCGGGCCTGTGCAAACCACCTTCAAGCGGACAGAACGCAAATTCAGCTTGGGAAAAACAGTGCTCGCAGGGGGGGTGCCGATGACCCGGACGGTGACGCGCGAAGAAACTGTGCTTAGCGAGGACCGCGACGAATCTATTTGGCTATATTCCCGCGAGCATCAAACAGTGCATTTCGATCGCAATGTGCTCAATTATGATGGCTTCGGTGCGGCGATGCAGCTGACGCGGAGCCTCAATTTCTCCAAGTTGAAGCATGAACTGCAACGTTGCGCACCGCAGGCCGGCTACGATGAACGTCTACTCAAAAGGTCCGTTCAGGCGCGTATACTCGGCCCAGGGCTCAATCCGGAAGCCGATCTCGACCTGGCATGTGAAATCCTGGCCCTGAGCCTCAGATGAAAGGCCGCGCCCGTAGTGCCCTGTGCGCGAGAAGAGGCTGTTCGCCGGAGCCTCCTAAATGTAGGATAGAGCAGAGTACAAACCATTTGCAGGCTCTTCACAGCACATCAATAACCAATAAATAATCGTAAGATAAGAACAATAGGCGCTTTGACGATCAGACGTAATTATGCGAGAATCATTGCTAAATGAAACGTTTTAGACAACGATCCCCCTTTTGGATGAAGAAGGCCGCCTTGATGTACCGTTGGAATTTGATGCTCCTTGTCGTCATATTGTTGACCGGCTGCAGTTCCATCCCCGCCAGGTTGGACCAGCCAGTGAACAAGTTGGACCAGCCAGTAAACAAGTTGGACCCGCCAGTGAAAAGGACCTCTGAAAACTTTGCTCAAGGGCTGGATCAATATATCGCCTCAGGGGACCCGACCTTGCTTCGGCTCGTGGCAGAACAGGATGTGCTGGGGGAATGGGGCATGCGCGCTGATGCTATTCTCAAGCTCAATGAGAAAATCGTCAGCCTCAAAAAGGAGATCGTCGGGCTCAACAAGGAAGTTGACAACCTCAACAAGGAGATTGCCGGCCTCAACCAGAAACTTGAAAATCAGCAGGACCAGCTCAAAATCAAAGAGCAGCAACTGTCCCGTACCCAGGAAACCAAGCAACTGCTCAGCCGTGATAACGAGATTCTGGAGGTTACTCTGGAGCGCCTGAGACAGGCACTGATCGACCTGGAGAAGCGGGAGCAGTGATGCTCTTAATTTAGCATGAGGTGCCCGCTCGGAGAAATAATCCCCCTCGGGGGCGTTAATTTCATAGAGTGGGGGGCACGATTGATCGCTGTGTCACAACGGCAGATCTGAAACAGGACATCTAGTCGCGCACTCTCGATAAGGCAGTGTTCGCTGCAAAACATGGCCCTTTAAGCTGGTTTTTAAGGGGCCATTTTTTTTGCTTTTAGTTGCAGCGGATGTCACATCAAGGGAATATGAAGAAATCGCGGTTTGTATTGCAGAATTGAAAGCGGCACTTTACAGCTACTTTCACTAAACCTGCTCTTGACCTCGAATGTGGGAGGACACCATGCTGGTACGCGTATTACACAACGATGGGTATTACGATTATGTCAAACCACAACTGCTGGATCGCTTGATTGAGCTGACGAAATCATAAGCGTCTACAGGTCAAGCGGGGTTGTCGTGGTGAGTTTTGACCATGTGTGTTCATCGCAGCAGCATCCTTATGCGGATTGTGACCGTCGCTATGCGGTGTGAAGCATTTGCTCCGAAAGGGGATATAACTGCAAGACGGTGACCTGTGCGAGGAGCTCCGGGCGGTCGCAGCCAATGCGCGTTAATCAGCAACCAGCGGCTCGAACATGATCAATCGTAGTCTTCGCCAATTCATGGCATCTGGTTTGACCTCCAGGGGGCTTTTTCTGTCTCCTGGCGAGGGTAAATTGCTGTGCCAGAAAAGCCTGATAATATAATAGGAATTCGGAAGATCCGCTACCATGCAGCGCTTACCGACAACAACCCAAACTTAAAGGAGTTCACGATGACTGCCAAAAAGATCCTGATGCTCGTCGGCGATTTTGTGGAAGACTATGAGGTCATGGTGCCCTTTCAGGCCCTGCAGATGGTAGGGCACACGGTCCATGCGGTCTGCCCGGGGAAGAAATCCGGCGAGGCAGTTCGTACCGCGGTGCACGATTTCGAAGGCGACCAGACTTACAGTGAAAAGCCCGGTCATAATTTTACCCTGAATGCAACCTTCGACGATATCACGGCCGTAAGTTATGACGCCCTGGTCATCCCAGGAGGGCGGGCGCCGGAGTACATCCGTCTGAATGAAACGGTATTAAAGATCGTGCGTCATTTCGCTGCGGGCAACAAGCCGATCGCCGCCGTATGCCATGGGGCGCAAGTTTTGGCGGCGGCGGATGTCCTCAAAGGCCGTTCCTGCTCCTGTTACCCTGCGGTTGGCCCGGATGTCACTACCGCCGGAGGTAAATACGTGGACATTCCTGTCGACCAGGCACACGTCGACGGGAACCTGGTTACGGCACCGGCTTGGCCCGCCCATCCTGACTGGCTGGCCAAGTTCCTGAAAGTTCTGGGCACGAAGGTCGAACCCTGAGGCTGCAGGCTGGCAAGGGCTTTTGTCGCATACCCTTTTGGCCTGGCCGGGTCTCCCGCGTCAGTTGCCTCGAGCATATCCTGCTGATATACGCGCACAGATTGAGTCGAACTATTCCACCCGGTGTGGGTGATAAGGAACGATATAATGAACTCTCGGTACATTCCGATCCTGCTGCTCATAAATGATAACCTGGCCGCAGATGTATATGGCCACCTGGGGAGTGCTCGGGTGCTCAAGTCTCATTACTCCGCCATTTTCGTAAATTCGCTCAGAGTTTCGCCTGTGCCTTTGTGCAGTTTGGATTCGTGACATGCCGAGGCATATATTACGAGTCTCCACGTATATTCTTCTTGCCCAACCCGTTATTGTTGAGCCATTGAAGGGCTGTAGCGGAAAACGGGTCTGCAACAGCACTTCTTATACCACCTCAAAATAACCCGTTACCCTCTCGCCCCACAGCTAACCTCCCCCTAGCTGTGGGGCATTTCTTTTCCAAAAGGCGTGAGCACGAAGCAGCACGTCAGCTTATTGCACGACACCCTGCTTGATCAGGGCGGCGCGTAAATCCTCAACTCGCTGCCGGTTGACACCAAAGTCAGAATAACCTGAGCGGGAGACTGAACGAATGGCGATCAGCCGATCGGCTGGACGTAAGTGAAGCTCTAGGTCATCGACGAAGCCGAACAGGGCGCTGCTGCACTCGGCATGCAGGTAGTCCGGTTGTTCGGTGACGATCCGCGTGCGCGGCAACTCGACAATAAGCCTGCGGGCAACGCTCCAGGCTTCTGCCGCAGAGCTCTTGAGCGTATATGGGGGCACCTGATGCCCGGCATCGCGCGAGTCGCTGGAAACACAGTTGGGTGTGGCAGGGCACGGCCGGAGATGAGCCTCCATGATGCCAAGGGCCCCTGCCTGTTTGCTGTCGGTGCACGAACCGAGTAGCAGACCCATCATCAGGAACAACATGACGATACCGTTCTGTCTGCAGCTTCTCATGGACGTCACTCCGTTCAATCCCTGGTTTACACTTCCTCGCCACCGATCAGCTTAAGCGCTTTTTCCACCTGAAAATAGACAATGAACTTGCGCCCCTTAGCCTGGTCTTCCTCGTCAGTCAGGCACCGTCGTGTCATGTCCTTGATGAGTTCAGCATCATCATCTTCACGGATTTTCTTCAGGAAGAGTCTGACACCCTGGTAGCCGGGAGATTTTTCGATAAACAGGTAGACGGCAAAAGGGCTCTCCTGGAGATTTTTGTGGGTCAACCGCTCGCGCATGATCATCGCCAGGGTGCCGTTGTCCATTATGTGGGGTCGCGCATAAACAGCTGAGTCAACCTTGCCCTGGCTATCGGCTGTTGACATGATGCCTATCCCTTGGTGATTCGTGAAATATTCCTTGAGGTCCATGTTGGAATCCTTATCCCATCGACGGGCGCTCGATGTTGGTTTTGTAGTGAATGGGTTAATTACAGCGGTCGGGGATTCCCTTCAACGCTTATATCTAGGAAGAATTCATGGCGGGCAGATTCATCTTTTAATCGACCTTGAGAATCAGCATTGGGCCGTCCGGCACAACCGCCCACCGGGCATCCTGACCAAACCTATCGAGGAGCTCCGTAATCGCAGTATTGATTTTCTCGACCGGCTTAAAGTGAAAGCGCTTCAGGGTGTCGGCGTCGATGCCATGAGTGTAGACCCAGATTTCATTCTTAAGCATGACCTGGTAGGTCTCCTGGGCACACCATTGGTCGGGGAGGAAGAACTCCTTCTTCATCAGCTTTTCGATAAAGGCCTGTGGTGTCGTGGCATGCTCGAATACGGCCCGGTATTCCTCGCTGCCAAAACCTTCCAGGCACTCGGTTGCGATGAGGATCACCCCGCCTTCGCGGGTTGCTCCGGAGACCCCCGAGATCCCCTTGGCGGTCTGATACAGGTTGCAGTCGAGGGGCGCACCGGCATTGGTGGTGACCACAAAATCGAGAGGCTCTTCCAGGGTCCGGACACAATGGCGGGAGAGAAACTCGACCCCTTCGAGGTGGGCCTTGACCGGATGGCCGGCAAAAACTCCGGTGATCTGCTTGCTGGTATCGAGAGTGACGTTGACGATGAAATCGGCCCCGGCCTGTTCCATGATGGCCAGCCCGGCTTCGTGGAAGGGGTTCCCCTCGAGAATGCCGTAGCGGGTCTGCGGATGAGCCACCATCTCCGGCCCATGCATGAATTCCAGCGTCTTGACCGACGAGATCCCGGGAAGAATCGATTTGCGTCCGCCGGAGAACCCGGCCCACATGTGCGGCTCGATGAAGCCGGTGAGGATTTTCAGGTCAGCTGCCAAATAATGCTTGTTGACCAGTGCCGGCACCCCGTCACCGATATGCCCGACCAAGACCATGTCATCGTGGTTTTTGGAGAAGTGGTTAATGATCCGGTAGGAGGTGGCAATCTCTTTGCCAACCAGGCGTTCCAGCTCCTGCCCCTCGTTGGGGCGATGGATCCCGGTGGCAATCAGGATGGTGATTTTGTCGGAGGGGATCCCCGCTGCTTCCAGATCCCCGATGATAATTGGCAAGAGCAGGGCGTTCGGCACTGGCCGCGTGATGTCACTGATCACAATGACCGCATCCGCTTTGCCGTGGCCCAGTTCCTTAAGGGGTTTCGATTCAATCGGTCGGCACAGGGCCTGCCGCACGGCATCTGCCGGCGCCGGCAGAACTTGGGCTTCTTGCGGATAGAGAACGCCAACGAAGTTGGCTGTTGCAGGGAATTCAAGATCCAGACCTTCTTCACCGTACTTGAGACGAATACGCATAATATCCTCCCGGTTGCTGTTCTCAAGTATACCTGAAAGTCCTTGCCTTATTGTCTGATCGGCTTTTTTTTGCAAATTGTCTTTGATGGTTTACCCTTAAAAACATGTGCGGCCGCTTTGTCCTAGAACATACTTCAGAGCAACTCGTGAAGGTCTATCGACTTTCATCGCCACCTGACTTGTCACCACGTTACAATATCGCGCCAAGCCAGCCGGTCGCAGTGGTCAGGCAGCTAAATGGTGGCGAACGGGAGTTGTCTTTTTTGCAGTGGGGTCTTGTCCCCTCATGGTTGAAAGATTCGGCCGGCAGCTACAAGATGATCAATGCACGCAGTGAGACGGCCCATGAAAAACCAGCATTCAAGCAAGCCCTGAGGGCCAGGCGCTGTATCCTGCCTGCCAGCGGCTTCTATGAATGGGAAAAGGTCGGCAGGGAGAGGGTCCCTCACTATATTCATCTGCGTGATGGCGATGTCATGTCCATGGCAGGGTTATGGGAGAGATGGAAGTCATCGGCAGGCGAGGTCCTTGAAAGCTGCACCATTCTGACCACGGTCGCGAACAGCCTTTTGAAAGGACTGCATGACCGTATGCCGGTGCTCCTGCACGGGGAGGAGTTCGACCTCTGGCTGGATCGGGAGATTGATGATGCCAGTCGACTGGCGGAACTCTTTCTTCCTTACCCGTCCGATCGACTGCAGGAATACGTCGTCTCGAAGGGTGTGAACACTCTGGGCAATGACGACCCAGGCTTTATCCTTCCGGCAGAACCGGTGAGGGAAGCGCATGCCTTTTGCTGTGACTCCAGCGCCAACAATTAAGGGACGGCCATGCGGCCACCCCTAGATCTCTCTAAAATATCGTGATGCCGGGCATCAATTCAATGTCAGCGGTTGCCCTGCAGATCAATGTGGCAGCTTGGCACGTCCGAAGAAATCTGCAACCTGGGCAACGACAATGATCATTCCATAGACAACGAGCATACCCATAAACGCATCTAACATGATCCTGCTCCTTTCGTCGGTTGAATAGTGTCGCTGATGCGGAAACCCCTGCAAAATACTCCTTTAACTAGCTGATAAACAACATAAAAAATCAAAACGACGGTTTGTTTTCTATATGTCAAGGCGGGTGCTTATGGCGGCATGGTCAGGCCGATTGACTATGTCTCCTGCATTTGCAGGTTCAACCGGTATTTTAAAAGTAATGTTAATACTTAAATTATTTTTTAGCGCATCCTGCTGAATAGACCCCTCCCTTTGAAATTGAAGTTGGAGCTCGCTGGCGACACCCTAGCTGTATCTGTGGTCAAAAATGATAAACAGGGCGCCGATGGCGATGCTGGTGGTGGCCAACAGCAGTGGCAGGGCAAATCCGGCACGCATGTCTGCCAATATCCCGGCGAGGACTGGCCCCAGTATCTGGCCGAGGCTGAAACAGACGGTTAAAATCGCGGTGGCCCGGCGGCTGTCATGAGGGGCCCGGCGGTTGCCTTCGGCCAGGGTCAGGGCGACGATGCCGAGAAAGGTGCCGCCGAAGGCGATCGCTGAGAAGAGCACTGCGCCGATGGTGTCGGCATCGATACTCACGTAAATACCGGCGGCCTGGAGGATGAAAGCGCACAGCAGGGTACGCTTGGTGCCGATGCGGCGGCCGAGCTGCGGCCACAGGACCGTCGACGGCAGCGCCGCCAGCCCAGTTGCGACCCAACTGTACGGGGAAAAGGCTGCCAGGCCGGGGGTCATGGCGATGATGGCCACGATGAAGGTTGCGGAGACGATGTAGCCGAGCCCTTCGAAGAAGTAGGCGACGGCCAGAGGCCAGATGCTGTGCAGACTTCCGGTTTTTGGCGAGGTGTCGAGAGTAACCGCCTGGATCAGGTTGCGCTGGCGGCCGAGGGTGATGCCGGCGGCTGCGCAGAGGGCCGCAAGCAGGCCCATGCCGATCCAGCTGCCGCCCCAGCCGCCGATCCGATCGAGCTGCGGGACCATGATGCCGCTCAGCGCGATGCCGACGCCGATACCGCCGTAAAGGACGCCGACCCAGTGGACGAAGCCTCGGCGGGTCAGCGCCTCGACGACCTCTGCCGAAATGACGATAAAGAGGACGGCGCTGGCGAGGCCGCCGCCCAAACGCAGCAGCCCCCACCAGAAAGGCGAGACGGTCACGCCCATCAGCAGTGTCGAGGCGATACTGGTGACCAGAGCACCGCCGGTAGCCGGGCGGCTGCGCAGCAGCCGGGGGTGCATGGAACAGGCGACGGCACCGGTCAGGTAGCCGAGGTAATTCAGCCCGGCCAGCCAGCCGGCCATAGTGTTGCTCATGGCCAGGTCGCGCTGCATCAGCGGCAGGATCGGCGTAAAGGCGAAGCGGCCGATGCCCATGGCGAGCACCATACCGAGCATGCCGCCGACGAGGATTTTCAGCGCGCCACGTTCGGGGCGTGCGCAGAGGCTATAATCGGGGTGTCCTGCGGGCATCTTCGCTTCTTTCCGTTATGTGCGGCCGGGCGCAGTCTGCTGTATGGCGCGATAGTGACATTATGGCTCAAGAGAGGGGGGCGATTGAGTAAAAAAAGCCGACAGGTCGTTCATGAGCAGCCTGCTATCCTTATCACCTGCCGGCCTACGCGGGCTAAAATTTTCTCTCCCAGCAGTTTAATGCCTGATATAGTTTACTCGTCTGTAAAGGTAATTGAATTTTTCCTGGTAGGTGACCGTGATCCGTTTAACCGCTGAATTAGCGCAACAACTGGTGGAATTCATCTCCGCTGAAACCGGGTACAACATGATCGTCTGCGACGCCGACGGTGTAATTATCGGCGATCGCTCCAGGGAACGCTTCGGCATGCGACATGACGGTGCCGCGCGGATCATGCAGGGTGAAGCGGACAGCATCGCAATTTCCAGGGAGGAGGCGGAGCGCAGCAGCGGCCGGATGCGGGAAGGGTACAGCATCGTCATCAAGGTCGATGGGGAGCGCGTCGGCACCTTTGGCATTGGCGGCCCGCTGGAGACTGTCACGCCGATTGCCAAGATCGCTTCGTCCGTCATTGCCGCGCGAATTCAGCAGGTCCGGCACAGCGCACTGATCAGCGAGGTGGCCGGTGAAATATCCCGCAGCGTCGAGCAAGCGGTGACGGCCATCGAAAATATCTACTCCGGTTCAGAAGAATTGAATGCAGCCAATACGGCCGTTATAAGGGCGGTCTCCGCTACCGAGGAGAAGATCCGGGATACCAGCCAGATGCTCGACTTCATCCTCGATGTGGCGGAGATGACTGGCCTGCTCGGCTTGAATGCCGCGATCATCGCTGCGCAGGCCGGCAAGCATGGCCGCGGCTTCAGCGTCGTCGCCGATGAAATCAGAAAGCTGGGGAAAAACAGCTCTGCCTCGGTTGACAAGATTACCGCGATCCTGGAGCAGATTCAGTCGGGGATTGCTGAGGTCAGCGCGATTAGTGCAAAGACCGCGGCCATTTCGGAGGCACAGTTCCGCGCCACCCAGCAGATCGCTCGCGATATCGCCACCATCAAAAAATCGGTCGACATGCTGGCGACAATGGTGCAGAACGACTCCTGATCCCCAACTCTCGCTGACGCTTAACGTCAAGCGCCTGGATTGCCTGCCTATGAACAAAGTTGTCGTCCTGCACAATATCATCGCATGTCTGGCGAGCTATCTTACTCTTCTCACCGAGGCGGCCAAAACAGCCCATGCAGCCGCCACGCACGCCGAGTACATCCCCGACAAAAAGTACGGCACCACAGGCCTGGAAGTTCTACAGGGGCATGCCCACTCGTGCCGCATACATTCGCCGGGTCCTGGAGCGCTACTGGGCCCTGGCCATGCGCTCATGTGATGAAGAGACGGGTCCGCCTAACGGCTTGCGTCACCCTCGAGGCCGAAGATCGCACTCTCCGTCCAGTTCTCCTCGGTCCCGACGCGGGGGGGGTGAAAGTGGTCGCAGGCGTGGTAGAGTGCATTGTCATTACGCCTGAGTCGCTCCTGGGGCGAGCACTGCTCGGCAAAGTCTGCGGCGATGAAGTGCATGTGGGCAACATGGGCTCCCGGAAGACGTTCGCCGTTGTCGCTCTAGTATGAGGGGCGAGATGAAGTGTGTTCTGTGTTGATATTCTGTGTATCAAAGATCCTAAGGACTTTCACGGATGTAAAGTAGCAATAGTTTTAAGAAAGCCCCAACCCGGTTAACCATGATGGGGCTAATTTGAACTAGAAATTGTAACTTGTGAGAAAAATTACTAGTTGTTCGAGTCCAACACGGCTCTTTGTCCTGAACGAAACTCGAGCTTCCTTTGCGTTTTCAAACAGGAGCTATAGGCTAAGGGGCTTCTGGATATTGGGGCGTTCGAGAAGGGCCTTGGTCTTCGTATGGTAAATAATTATCTAAGACTCATCTGAAATTGGTCACCGATAACACGGCCTACCTGTTCCCGACAACCTTAACCGGAAACTGAATCACAGAAACCTGCTCCAGGTAAAAATCAAGTGCCTTTTGCTGTATGCACCTGGTGTGTCGGCTGTAGACAGCTTCTCTGGAACAGAAGCTCTGATTATCCTTCGCATCACCGTATGAACATTCGTGGCAGATAGGTAAAAACATGACTCGCTCCTTCAAACCCTGCAATGAAAAAAATACCGCTCAAGGCAGGCTATTTTGTATCTGAAATGTGTTGATCTATAAGAAAATGGCCTACCTTCGCATAAAAGGGGCCATTTTCTTGTCCCCCCCTCCCAGAAGAAACTTTATATAACGCGATATTGCAAGTTTAAGGCCACAACATAAGCTCCCTGAGAGCATCAATTCTAGCAATGATAACTTACTGATAAGATAATGAATATTTTAGTTGAATAAATTGTTGCCATTTTTATTGTGCTGCGGTTCCCGTTGCTCAAAAATAACAAAAAGCCCAAAATTGTCCCATTAGTAGCAACATTTGGAATCTGACTAACAGAACAAGCGTCAGGCTTGGTGAATGTCTTGCCATTCATAACAAGCAAGAAAACCCCTGATCCGAAGATCAAGAGTTGTTATGTCTGATAGACGGTGTTATTTAAAAATTGAGATATTGACAATGTCGGTAGATTTCGTTCATCTTAACGACTCTTCGATTGACAAAAATATATAAATCTATAGGATTTCGTCTAATAATCGGTCCCGGCAAAGCTCTTCTCTCAATGTGCCATTAGAAAACTGGCCTAACATGAAAAAATCAATTAAACCGTGCCTCCTGTGTATCCAGCTTTTGATCATTACAGTTATGCCTGTAGCAGCGAAAATCGCCACCCTAGTCTGGGATCAGAATAATGAATCTGAGGTAGCGGGTTATAATGTCTATTACAAGAACAACTCCCCTGATTTTCCATTTAACGGTACCAACTTGTCGGAAGGGCCTTCGCCGATTATCGTAGATGGCTCAGCAAATACCTCACTATCGCTCAACCTGCCGGAAGACGGTAACGTCTACTACTTTACTGCCAGTGCGATTGATTACAACGGATATGAAAGTAGTTTTTCGAATATTGTTGCTAGTGAATGGATTCCGTCCCTACACGCACCGATTAACAATGCCCTTACTGGCACTGTCGTTACTTTTGAATGGGATCAGCCCCCGAAAAACTACAAACCGAGCACATCAATCGTATCTTTCAAGCTTGTTTACGGTACAGATCCGAATATAGATGCCAACGCAATGGCAGCATCTGTGACCAACTCTTCCAGTTCCAACCGGGCACAAGTCCAATTGAGCCTAGCGGTGTCGTTAGCGATTCTGTTGTCTTACTTAATAGCAGTCAGGTATGGTTTCGTAAAACGCATTCGGCATTCGGTTTGCGTAGGTATTGGCATTGGGATTCTTGTCCTACAGGCATGTTTCGGTTGCGGTGGCGGAGATGTCGGCGGTGATGATGGCGAAATTTCACTAAGCACAAACATCATCTCCGATATCTACGACACCGAATATCAGATTGTTGATCTCCAACCCGACACCAGATACTACTGGAAAGTTGTTGCCGTCGACAATTTTGGTAAGCGCATCGTAAGCCTAACCCAGGGATTCACCACCTTTGGCAACTAAGCCACATTCAGGCCGAAGTAAAGTTTGCACCATCTCTCCTGCAATGAAGGAATCTGGACACTGCTTTAATCCGTCCTGTCAGTCGTGACAAATATGAACGGCTCCCAGCGACCCAGGAACCGTTTGTTAGTTGGTCATATCAACGAGACAATTTTTTCTTTCCTTTGCCAGTTCCAAGGCCATTCTGCCATGTTTCATAAAACGTGCTAAGCTGTAACAAATTCAGTATCGGATCAGCATCCTAACAGTGAAACAAAGGGGAAAATTATGGGCAAGGGCATGGATAGCAAGAAGTCGGAAAAAAAAGCTCCGGCAAAAAGCATGAAAGAAAAAAAGGCGGACAAAAAGGTTAAAAAGGCTGAGAAGAAGTAGTCAGCGATGCGTTAGAGCAGTTTGGGTTCGAGGACACTCAAAAGAACTCTATTATTCAGTGTCCCGGCTCCGGGGCTACATGAGGCGAGAGGCTGCGCACACTTGGGTGAAAATTAACGACGTCATAATGTTCGAGTCAGTAGAAATTCCTATTTGTCCTTGTTAATTCCTTTCGTTTGTCCATTGCCCCTCCATTTTATTCTTTGCTTTCTACCGTATCAAACTTAGCGTACTGGTGTTGGCCCTTTTCAAGTGTTTTGAAGATCACTATCAATAACACGTCAGTTTTCATCTAGGAAGTGGTGACTTATAGAAAAGTTAATGGTCTTCACAGAAGCTCAAGCTATGAATTCTAATCAGCAACTGCTCTGGAGTGCTTTCAAAGTTCGTTGCTGTATCGGGATGCTCGAGAGTGTCGTGTAATTGCCCACCAATATCTTCCAAGATCAACTGAAGCTCTTCCGGTAAATGGAGCCAATTAAACCCATAATCAGCATGCAGCTTAAAGAAAATATCTGTTGTCGTGCAGTTCTCGGTAGTCCGACCTTCAGATGAGCATAAGTAAACCAGCAACTCAACCAGTGCCGACTTGATTTCATCAAGATTGGTAGAATTGTCAGAAATTGAATCACGCACCTTAAAAAGATAAGAATGCAACTCTTGTGTGCCTTCAGTTAATTTAATCATTGATAGCCTGCTAATGGATTCAGCTTGAGCGATTGTACCCTCAGATCCAAGACAATAGTCACTTGCAAACAGTTTAAGTATACTCTACCCGTAACTTCCTAGAATTTGTGCAATCCATGAAGGCCTGTTAGTCTCGTAAGTCGTAATTTAATGTGTCATCACATTGATAGAGATATTGTTGTGAATTGCTCACCAAATACAAAACTTATCGACCAATCTCGGCTTCGAGGGCAAGCTAAGTCTCTTCGTCATTTTTATACAGCGCCAAAAAGCATTCAATAAGTGCATCGGTATCAGGTACATTAACCATTTTCGCAAATTCCCTCAAAAAGCCCCTTAAATAAACATGAACCGGGAGAACGTCTAAACGTTGTTCTTCTATACTCTGCAAAATATATACACTGACTTTGGTATGAGCCGCGACATCCTGTAAGCTCAAGGCCCATGCCTTACGTAACTGTTGAAGAAACAACCCTGGCTTCTTTTGATAATCAGCGTCAATGCAAAATATCCGCGTCTCGTTATGATACGGCTCTAGTCCTCTTTTCGGAGGTATTCCACCAATTGCCGTGTGTTGGTGAAATTGCAGGATCCGATCGTAGGCATAATGCAACAGATCAAGCTTCTCCTCTCGATCAGAATCCTCTAATAAAGAGTATGTTGCAAGAGACTCTTCACTGTAAAGTGTTCGTAACTTACGAAAAGCTCTTTCCACCTCTTCCAAGCTGGTCTCAAGAGGTAGACCAAAAAAATCAAAACTTTTTTTTAATCCTTCTTCCTCCATCTCATATCTCCGCTAACATACCCAATTTTTTCACTATTTGTCGGACGTCTTGAATAAAGGGACTTTTCGGGAACATAGTCAGAACAGGTTGACGAGATTTTAAGGATATCAGAACCTCATCATCAAAACGTACATCACCCGCAACCGTTATATTAATGCCCAGAAAATCCTTACATGCCAGAGCAATTTCTTGACCGAGATTGTTATCTTCTTTTCGTTGCACTTGATTAACTATTAGCCCAGGACTGAACGTCATCATCGCGTGTTCAATCAGTTCACTGGCTTCCCGATCACGAAATCGAAGTTCATTCATCAGTTCTCGCGGTGATCTGATCCTGTTTTGCTCTTTCTCACCAAAGGCAGAATCAACAAGAGCCTCTACTTTGAGTTCACGGATAACCTGTCGTAATTTTCTGAAATAAGCTGCTCTCAGGAAGTGATATGCATTTTCGATTGATGTCGGCGTCGGCGTGATGACTACCAACCCATAGTGCGCTGCTATAAAAAAATCTAGGACATTAAAACTGCTGCCTGCTCCTAAATCTATAAAAATATAATCTGCCTCCAGAGAAAAAACCTGTCTGATCAATTTCTCCTTTTGAAGATATTTTAGATTCGCGATATTGAGCATAGCCCTTGCACCACTGATTAGGCTAAGGTTGACAAAAGGAGTTGTCAGAAGAATGTCCTGAAGATTTTTACCAGGGTCGGTGAACAAATCGCTGATGGTCTTTTTAGGGGGAGACATGCCAAGAAAGGTATGCAAATTAGCCCCACCAAGATCTGCATCTATCATGATGCAACGGTGGCCTTGACTAGCCATGGTCATAGCTATGGCCGTTGTGAGGACTGACTTACCGACCCCACCTTTCCCCCCAGCAACAGCCCAGATATTTGGATGAGCAGTATTTTTTTCTTCGGGAGCTGAAATAATCATAGAAGGCTCATAAAAATCAAATCGAATATTTCATTCCAAAGTATAATTGTTAATGAAATTTGAATGTTATTATTTGGAAAAGTTTCCTAAAGTTTGAAATTGTACATACCAATCAGCCAACCAAAGATTTAAATCTTCATAGAGAAACCACTTTAAAATCTCAATATCCTAATACATGAACTCTGTCCGTCAACCCAGAGTAGGATTTTCAGCCTGTTACATATCTTTCTTATAAAAGCCTTGGAAGACAACTCATATCATGCATATGTCAATTTACATCAGCTATGAGTTAAGGTCAAAAAAGATGGTCTATATCCTCTTGTATAGTTCATATGGAGTGAAATCTGTATAAAAAATATTCTTCTAAACTCCGTAAAATGAGACTGGCCTTGTAAACCAATCCGTAGCCCATGCGTTTTTAAAGACAAAGCTCATGGATTCCTTCCTAGTGAAAAAACCTCGTAACATCAACATATAGAGAGAGGCTGCCATGAAGAGGAGATGTATACTGACAGGATTGATCATTCTTTTCGGGGATGGAATGGCATCTGCTGCATCATGCAGCGGAGGGAATCGTTGATGATGAGATCCACAAAATGATCGACACCATGGTTGCAACCACACCCCATGCAGATTTGACCCTGGACGAACTTGGCACGGGTATGACAGAACTCACGGTCGAGACCAGAACTGTGGTCGCAATGGAAAACCTGTTAGAAGACAGCCTGCTAACTTATATCAGTATGCTTGGCTGAGGAGTCCGGGACGAGATCGATTTTGCCTCAATGGAACCATCGTCCTGACTGTTTTCCAGGAGGAATAGCTAATCATTAACAGGCTTTTTGAAGCTCTTTAAAAACATAAAGACACTCATGAAAAACATGTCATGATATATAATATGAATAAGTTGCCTCTGGAAACAAGTCAGGCTTGGGACGAGTTTTTAAAAACGGTTGAGCGAAGAGCTCTGCTAATGGCTAGGGTGGCAACCGGCTTCCATGATGAAGCATTCGATATCGTTCAGGACGCAATGCTCGGTCTGGTCAGAAAGTATCGTAATAAGCCTGTCGAAGAGTTGAAGCCTTTATTCTACCGTATTCTGCAAAATAGGATACGGGACTGGTACCGCCGCCAGACTGTCCGTCGTCGCTGGCAGTTCTGGGGGAGTTCAGAGCCTGATGATGAAGGCGCAAGTTTTGACCCGATCAATAATCTTCCCGCTCCTGAATCCAATGACCCCGCCGGGATTTTGCTCCGCGACGAAGCGATGATAGCCTTAGATGCAACTCTACGGACCTTGCCCTTGCGCCAACAACAGACTTTCTTACTCCGAGCATGGGAGGGTTTGAGCGTTTCAGAAACTGCAATTGCGATGAACTGCTCCGAGGGAACTGTAAAAACGCAATATTTTCGAGCTCTACACACACTGCGCGTTGAGTTGGAGGACCATTGGCCATGAACTCGCATCCAGATCGTGAACAGAAATTTATCGAAAGTGTAAGAAGAACTCTTGATGACGCGGCCGAAAGTCTTGATGCCTCGGCAATGTCCAGGCTGAACCAGGCGCGCAACAAAGCCATAGGAACTGGAGCCAAGATGCGACTTCAATGGGTCATCTGGCCAGCCGGGGGACTAATAGCAAGTGCGGTGCTCATTCTTCTGCTGTTTCCAGTGTTCGAAAACAAACCACAGTCCGTCAACGAAGCAGCCCTGACTGCTGATATAGAGATTATCTCTGACAGTTTAGGCCTTGAATTCTATCGTGACCTGTATTTTTACTACTGGCTTTCCGCGGACGGCAGACATGCAGAGTGAATACTTGATCACCATCCTGCTCATCACTCTTTTGGGAGGCACATTTGCCGCAGCGGAGGAACCTCCCGATAGAGATATGCGAGAAGTGTCTACGAAGAACATCGATCTGGCTTGGGAAAGACCCGACCAATCACCCTCTAAAGAGCTATTGGAGTTCCTCATGGAATGGGAAACGCCTAGTGGAGAGTGGATCAACCCTTTGGAAATTGCGGACATGAAAATACTGGAGTCAAAAAATGAGATGTCTGAGAAATAGTAATTATGTCGCCTGGCTGTTCCTTGGTCTGATAGTGGCGCTACTTGTAGCTCCTGACGTGACTGCTGCAACAGAGGGTCCCTCCTGGCAATCCTTGAACTCTGCAGAGCAGAAAATTCTGGATCCTTATGCTGAGTCATGGCAGAGCCTGAATCCTGACAAGCAGCAGCAGTTGAAAAAAGCAGCAAGGCGTTGGATTAACATGAGTGAGCCAGAACAACAACAGGCTAGGAAACAATTGAGGGAATGGCAAGCTTTACAGCCGGAGGAGCAAGAGAGGATCCGGGAACGTTTTGAACAATTCAAAGCGCTTCCGGCGGCAGATCAGCAGCGACTGCTGCAAACTAGAACCCGCTTCAACAACATGTCACCTCAACAAAAGAAACAATTACGTCAAAGCTTTGAAGAAATGGCCCCGAAACAGAAACAGCAAATTCTCGATCACTTCCAAAACAAAGATCAGAAGGGGCAACCCTCTTCCGGTTTCGGTTCTGGCTCTGGCTCTGGTTCTGGCTCTGGCTCTGGCTCTGGCTCTGGCTCTGGTTCTGGTTCTGGTTCTGGTTCTGGTTCTGGTTCTGGTTCTGGTTCTGGTTCTGGTTCTGGTTCTGGCAAAGGCAGATAGTGAATTCAGAATTTGAGACTGCTGTTTCAAATTCAGACCTCCCAGCCATTCTTGACCTGAGAACTGTTTTTAAAATAGCTGTCAGTTTTTATCGCTACTCAATGCATCAGAGTTTTGAGAGTATGTCAATTTCTTGAAAATCCTCGAATACTATATAGAGTTTCATGAAATAGACCGAAAGGATAAGTTTCTAAACGCCAGATAAATAATAATCGCCTCGTTCACTGGAGGTAGGTGACCAAGCCGTTCCCCTGTCAAATCTCAAACAATACCTCATAAATTTATTTAAGTACGGCATTATTGGAAAAGCCCCCGACCGTGAGATCGAGGGCATTTGTTCTTGATGATGGTTATTTTACTTCTTCTATACTTTTTATGTCTCTTCTGTCGTAGCTTACCCCTGTTGTTTCCCCAAGCTCGTTTCCATTGTGACAAGTTCTTGCCTTTATGCTCTCTTGAAAAATTCAAATGAATACATGTAAACCTTTTTGAAGGGTAGAACGTTATAGACAATAACAATAGCTGGCAATTCGATATGTGGAATGGTTCGCTATCGTGCTTGCCCCAAAAATTTATGTCAGGAGGAAACAATGAAACAAGAGAAGATGACGAAAGCTTTAGTATTGTTTGCAGCTTTGACCCTTTTCGCCACGCCCGTCTTAGCAGGAAGCCAATTACATTATAAACAGGACCACGCTGTCGCAAAAGGTGTAGATGGCTATATTTTGCTCGCCCAGGGTGGCAACGGCGGTGGTGGTGGCAACGGCGGTGGTGGTGGTGGCAACGGCGGTGGTGGTGGCAACGGCGGTGGTGGTGGCAACGGCGGTGGTGGTGGCAACGGCGGCAGTGATGGCGTCGGCGGCCTCGGCGGCAGCGTAGGCGGACCTGGCAGCCCGGGGATGACCGGTGGCTTCGGTCATGGGACGACATCATTAGAACGCTATCGCAATATGGAACAAGCCCATGAAAGGGCTCAATCCCAAGATCTAGATCAGGTCCGGGATCGGGACCGGGATCGGGATCGGGATCGGGACCGGGATAAGGATCAGACCCAGGATCAGGATCGGGATCGGGAGAAGGACCAAACACACAAGTAAGTTGATTTGAGGTAAGCAATAGTGTCTTTCCCTCATGGTATCAAGACCTTTTGCCCCCAGAAATTGTGCAGGGCTCAATAATTAAAGCATTCAGTTCACTGAATAAGAACCGCCTCAGTAAAGGGGCGGTTTTATATTTAAGAAACGACAGCAAAGGGACTTATTCTAACTACTTCCTATTACATTGTTTGGAGGGAGTAAGATTGGCGGGTTGTAAGAATTCACAAAATGGCCCAAAATTTCAGTTTTTGAGCAATAGTAAGAAAAACAGTAAACTCACTAAATTTGACCGCCTGATTTTATTTCGCTAGAGTGAAATTAGTTATTTATATGGGTTTGTAATATTTTGTTGCCATTGGGGAGTTGTGGCGTTTTTGACACCAGTCTTAGAACTGGGGGTTTTAGGTTGTTAGATTAAGAGTTATTTACAAAAATAGGGGTTACGAATTGCTTCTGTGGTTTCAGGTTAAATAAGGGTTCTCCTTACTGTATGAAATATTTAATGGATAGTCCCACAAAGTCAATTTACCGTTATCAAAGAGAAATATATGCCCAAATTAAAAAAAATTCTCATTGCCGATGATCAGTTGTTTAACATCGTGGTGCTGGAACAATTGTGCAAAGATATGGGGTATGTCTCTGTTAAGGCCAGAAACGGTCGCGAGGCCATTGAGCTTGCCCACACTGAATCTCCTGACTGCATACTGATGGATGTGATAATGCCGGAAATGGATGGTCTTGAAGCCACGGTGAAGCTGAAAAGCGATAAGGACACGGCCCATATCCCTGTCATTATAATCACTGCCCTCGACTCCCGGAAAGATCGACTGGCTGGTATAGCCAATGGGGCAGATGATTTCCTGATCAAGCCAATCGATAAAGAGGAACTGGCTTTGAGGCTCAGGAACAATCTCCGCAACAAGGAGTTTCATGATTTTCTGGTAGAGCACAAACAGCTTTTGGAGCAGCAGGTTGCAGAGCGGACCCAGTGGTTACGGGAGGGCTATATAGACACCATCCACCGGCTTGTTCTGGCTTCGGAATTCAAAGATGAATACACCGGTGCCCATATTCATCGGATCAGTCATTTCACTAAGGAGATTGCTGAAGCCTGTAACTTGGGCAGTGCGTTTGTTGAGAGCATCTTTTATGCCTCGCCGATGCATGATATCGGCAAGGTGGCCATTCCTGATTCTATCCACCAAAAACCGGGCCCGCTGAATGCTTCAGAATGGCAAATTATGAAGACACATACAACCGTCGGTGCAAAGATTCTAGCAGGTTCAAATTCTCCGTATCTGCAGATGGCAGTGGAAATTGCCAAACACCACCATGAGCGCTGGGACGGAAAAGGCTACCCGCATGGTTTGAAGGGTGAAGAAATACCTCTCACAGCGCGTATCATGAATATCTGTGACCAGTATGACGCACTCAGAAGCGAACGATCATACAAGAAGGCGTTTAACCATGAGGAGAGTTGCACAATTATTCTGGAGGGAACCGATCGTACATCGCCAGAACATTTTGACCCAGAGGTGCTGGAGGTTTTCCGAAAATGTCGCGGAAAGTTTGCCGAAATTTATGGAGACTTGAGGGTTTGATAACCATTCAAGTCCAAGGAGAGTGTTTCGTCTTGACTCGGATATGCCTATAAACCAAGATTGATGAGACAAAAACTGGCGTGTTATTGATAGCGTTTTTGAGGACGCCCCATTAATGGCAATTTTGGTCGCCTGATTTTCATTGGTGGCTTTATCATTTCTGGGCGCGCTTTGTCTGATAGCGACACCATCTGATAGAATGTCAAAATTCCATTGCGCCCGTAGCTCAACTGGATAGAGCACCAGACTTCGGATCTGGGGGTTGTGGGTTCGACTCCTACCGGGCGCGCCATCAAAATTACAATTTCCGGATCCGTACATTCTCAAATTGCGGTCAGTAAGAATTTCGCATTCCGGCAAATTCCACATCCTCCATACTATGCAAGATGATTAATAATACACCCTCCCATTTGACCTCAGCCTATAAAGGGTTATAGTTAAAAATGACCTATTTGTGTCGGTATCCGAGATTCATAAGGAACACTGCAATATGATCGAAGGCATCCGCAGAATAGGGGTGCTTTTTTAATTACACATATAGCATTGAACAATTCTCTACATTAGCTTTTCGTGAATAGTTGGAGAGGATCAAAGTAATGTCCACGAAGGAGAGACAACTACTGAACAAGATGGTAATGAACGACATGCGGTACTTGGGTCCGACTGGAACGTTAAAATTAATGGAGGGTTTGATTGATAATGACCTGTCGCACCTTGATCAAAACGTGGAACTGTTAGCGGCAGGACTCTATGAGGAGCTGAAGGCACAAGGAAAATTGGCGCCCCTGAGTTATAAGCCGATTATGTATAAGGAGAAAGAGGTCCCCTTGGCGCTGAGTCTGAATGATTTGCTGTAACGAAAGCGATCATTATTTGTACTTACTCAAACTCGACCACGCGCTCGACAGTAAGTTTCAGATTGATTTGAATTATGGTCATTATGGCAACTTGTTTCACAAGTCATGACTTATAAAACAAAGAGGCCGGGTTCTTGAAACCCGGCCTCTTGCCATGCAGTTGAGCCGTCATACTTGGCCACAAGGATTAAACCGTCTGATTATCTACGGCTCAATCTAATTATTCAGGAACACGTTTCATCCACAAACAGTGTGCTCAGATTAGCCAAAATGCTAAATTTTTACTAACCTTGCAATTCAAGAATCTGGGTGGAATCTTCAATGTATCCTGACAGTCGCGACGTATGGGAATTCCCATAGTTTAAAGTCACAGTATAGATTGAGCGTTATCAATAAATTTTGTCATTTCTAAATATAAAATAGACCACTTGAAAAAATATCCATGGCATTCTTGACACTCGAACAACCTTGATTTTAAAAAAAGTTTCATCCAAGGGCTACGGCGTACTCTCTCCACAGTATAGCCATTACAAATTGGACAAGATTGTTTCCTCTGAATAGTTAACAATTGCATCCCTGATATTTAAGAATTGCCAATTATGTATAACCGTAGCACGCTACTCTCACAAAAGTCTCACATCTCTTCCAGGATTGATCCACGGATATGTTTTGGGCCGAAAGAGCAATTCCTACTGATTCTGACTAATGCAAAACTAAAGGTATGTCTCTGCCGTTAGATATATTTCGTGTACTAGAAAATCAACACAGAAAGCGATCGGCGCCAAATAAAAAAGGCGGCCCAGTCGGCCGCCCTTGCGTCATCTTATTTCCCCCACTTCTGCTTGATCCTCTCCACCGCCTCGATGACCTTCTCCTTGTCGCCGAAAGCGCTGAGTCGGAAGTAACCTTCACCGGAAGGCCCGAAGCCAGAACCAGGGGTGCCAACCACATGGCACTCGCCGAGCAGTTTGTCGAAGAAGTCCCAGCTGGACAACCCACCGGGAGTCTTCAGCCAGATGTAGGGTGCGTCGACGCCGCCGAAGCAGGTGATGCCGGCGGTCGTGAGCCCCTCGCGGATGATGCGGGCGTTGTCCATGTAGTAGTCGATGATCGCTTTGGTCTCCCGCCAACCCTGCGCGGAGTAGACCGCGGCGGCGGCCTTCTGCACCGGGTAGGAGGCGCCGTTGAACTTGGTGGTGGTGCGACGGTTCCAGAGCTTGTTGAGGCTGTATTTCTCACCCGCTGACGTGGTTCCCATCAGCTCCTCTGGGACAACCACCAGGCCGCAGCGCACGCCGGTGAAGCCGGCGGTCTTGGAGAAGGAGCGGAACTCGATGGCGCAACTGCGGGCGCTGTCGATCTCGTAGATCGAGTGGGGGACACCCGGGGTGGTGATGAACGCCTCGTAGGCGGCGTCGAAGAAGATGATGGCGTCGTTGGTGTTGGCGTAGTCGACCCAGCTCTTGAGCTGCTCCCTGGTGGCGACGGTGCCGGTGGGGTTGTTCGGCGAGCAGAGGTAGATGATGTCGACCTTCTCCTTCGGTAGCGCCGGAACGAAACCGTTGTCCTCGGTGCACGGCATGTAGACGATCCCCTGGTAGTAGCCCTTGGCGTCGGCTTCGCCGGTGCGGCCGATCATGACGTTGGTGTCGTTGTAGACCGGGTAGACCGGGTCGCCGATGGCGACCACGTTGTCGAGAGCGAAGATGTCGAGAATGTTGGCGCAATCGCACTTGGAGCCGTCGGAGATGAACATCTCGGAGGTCTTGAGGTTCACGCCGAGAGGCTTGTAGCTCTGTTCGATGATCACCTGGGAGAGCCACTCGTAGCCCTGCTCGGGGCCGTAGCCGGCGAAGTGCTCGCTGGTGCCGAGGTCGTCGACGGCATCATGGAAGGCTTTGAGCACCGTCGGTGCGAGGGGTCTGGTGACGTCGCCGATACCGAGGCGGATGACCTTGGCGGTCGGGTTGGCGGCGGAAAACTCCCGGACCCGGCGACCGATTTCGGGGAAAAGATAGCCTGCTTTGAGTTTCAGGTAGTTGTCGTTGATGCGTGCCATTTATGCCTCCCTGCGGGAAGCGGCTCTTTTCCGCCAACTCGGCGTCAGGCTGCAAAAATACATGCTCAACGTAGCTCCGCTACGTCTGCGCTGAATTTTCTTGCCTTCCTTGATTTGACGAAATAGTCCTCGCTTCCTGAAGTGTCTTTAGGTTGAAATCCAAAATTAAGAATTAAAAAATTAAAACTCTGGGCCTCAATTGAGGCCCAGCACATCCTGCATATCGTACAGCCCGGCCGGTTTTTCTGCCAGCCAGCCGGCGGCGCGCACGGCACCGCGGGCGAACATGTCGCGGCTCATGGCACGATGGGTCAGCTCGATGCGCTCGCCCATGCCGATGAAGTAGACGGTGTGCTCGCCGACGATGTCGCCGCCGCGCACGGTCTGCATGCCGATCTCTTCTTTCGTGCGCTCGCCGCACATCCCCTCGCGGTGATAGTTGGCGACCTGGTTGTAATCCCGCCCTAGGGCGTCGGCAACCACTTCGCCCATGCGTACGGCGGTGCCGGACGGGGAGTCTTTCTTCTTGTTGTGATGCAGTTCGACGATTTCGACGTCGAAGCCGTCGCCGAGCGTCTTGGCGATGTCCTTGAGGACCTTGAAGCAGACGTTGACGCCGACACTCATGTTCGGCGCAAAGACGATCGGGATCTCCTTGGCGAACTCCGCCAGGCGCTCGCGCTGCTCCGGGGTGAAGCCGGTGGAGCCGACGATCATGCGCTTGCCAAGCGTGGCGCAGACCGCGGCGTTCCCCAGCGTCACTTCCGGGAAGGTGAAGTCGATCAGCACATCGCTGACCTGCATGGCCTGTTCGAGGCTGCCGGTGATCTTGACGTCGAGCATGCCGCAACCGGCGGCGAGCCCGGCGTCCTGACCGATGGCTTTGTGCTGAGGCATCTCCACGGCACCGCTGACGACCAGCCCCTCGGCCTCGGTGACCAGGGCGATGATGCGCTGGCCCATGCGTCCGGCGGCGCCGGTCACTGCGACTTTGATCATGTTTGCTCCTGTGAAAAGAGACCTTTTACTGCCAATTTGGCGTCAGGCTGCATGACGTGCATACTCGACGCAGCGCTGCCACGCTGTACTGCACCTCACTTGCATTTCTTGATTTGACGAAAAATTGCATACTTTCGAGAGCTTTCCAGGGAAGGCCCGAAAACAAAAGATGAAAAGACTAGATAATGTTGTAACGCTTCAGGATCCCTTTGAGCTTGTCGAGGTTGGCGGCCTGCATCGGCACCAGCGGCAGACGCACATCGGCGCGGATCTTGCCCATCAGCTCGAGGGTGGTTTTGACCGGCACCGGGTTCGACTCGATGAACATGGCGTTGTGGAAGTCGAGCAGTTCGAGATGCAGCTTGCGGGCCATCATGGTAGTCGGCATTGAGCACGGCCTCGACCATGTCCTTGACCTGCTTGGGGATGGCGTTGGCGGACACCGAGATGACCCCCTTGGCGCCGCAGCACATCATCGGGAAGGTCAGAAAATCGTCGCCGGAGATGACATCGATCTTGTCGCCGGCGCGGGCCAGGATCTGGCCGACCTGGGTCAGGTCGCCGGAGGCTTCCTTGATGGCGACGATGTTGGAAAACTCGGCCAGGCGCACGGTGGTGTCGGCGGTCATGTTGACGCCGGTACGGCCCGGCACGTTGTAGAGCACCTGGGGCAGGGCAACTTCCTCGGCGAGTTTCTTGTAGTGCTGGTAGATCCCCTCCTGGGAGGGCTTGTTGTAGTAAGGGCAGACCAGCAGCAGGCCGTCGGCACCCATGGTCTTGGCGTTTTTCGAGAGCTGGATCGCTTCGGCCGTGTTGTTGGCGCCGGTGCCGGCGATGACCGGGACCCGCTTGTTGACATGGTCGATGCAGACCTTGATGACGTACTCGTGCTCGTCAAAGTCGAGAGTCGCCGATTCCCCGGTCGTGCCGCAGGGGACAATGACATCGGTGCCGTTGTCGATCTGAAAATCGATCAACTGGCGATAGGTCTCCTCGGCGAACTTCCCCTGGCTGTCGAAAGGGGTGACGATAGCTACCATGGATCCACTGAACATGATTTTCTCCTTAACGGGAAGGTGCAAAAGAGTCTCTCTTGTTTGCACTGATAAAGCACCTACCTAACATAGCGTCGGGATCTTGTAAAGGGCGTATCAGAGCCCCTCCTGCGGGGTCACCTGGACTCCGGGACTCGCCATGCTTTCCAGCAGTTGATCGCCGCTGCGCACCAGCGCGCTGACGCGGTATTCATAGGTCCGGCCATTGTCGAGTCCGCGGTCGAGCAGATGCGTTTCCTGCAGAGGCTTGCTGATTGACCGGTACAATCGGGAACGGCCGCTGCGACTGGCGGCGATACAGGTTGTAGCCGACCAGCTGCATCTCTGCGGGCAGAGCGGGTGCCGTCCATTGCAGCGCCACGCGGGCATCGCCGGCGGTTGCCAGCAACTCCGTAGGTGCTGGCGGTGGCGTCTGTGCGGCCAGGTGAATCATGGCTGCCGGCCCTTCCTGATTGCCGAGGGCCACGGACACGATGGCGTAGCGGTAACCGCTGCCGGGGCGGATGTCCAGGTCACGCCAGTACATGCGTTTGCCGATGCGTTGAGCCCGGGTCAGGGGAATCGATGTCGAGTTCGGCCACTTCGGTCTGCGGCTCACGGCAGGTCGGGCAGCCCTCCGCGGGATCGTAGCTCAGGCGGTTGATGCGGAATCCGGTCAGCCCCTGCACCTCTTTGCTTTCCTTGTATTCCGGGACCTCCCAGCCGAGCACGAAGAGATTGCCCTGCTGCTGCAGGGTCACCTCCTGCACCGTCGGAAGGGGGGTGTCGAGTTTTGGTCGGACCGGGCCTTTCTTGCCGCAGGCGGAGGTCATCATGATCATGATCATGATCATGATCAGGGACGCGGGACGCGGGACGCGGGACGTGAAAAACCTTAGAACCTCTAAAGCGCATCATGCTCCACTTTCCTTCAGGGCCTGGCGGGCCAGGGCGAGTTCCCGCTCGACGGCTTCGCGGGCCGTGCCGCCGGTGGCCTTGCGGGCGTTCACCGAGGCTTCCAGGGTGACGTAGGCGAAGATGTCGGCCTCGATGTCGCTGGAGAACTGGCGGAACTCTTCCAGGGTCAGCCCCGGAATGTCCTTGCCGTTCTCGATGCAGTAGCGCACGGTCTTGCCGACCACCTCGTGGGCGTTGCGGAACGGCAGCCCCTTGCGCACCAGGTAGTCGGCGATATCGGTGGCGGTGGAGAAGCCGCGGCCGGCGGCGGTCCGCATCTGTGCGGATTTGACCGTCATCTCGGCGATCATCTCGGCAAAGACCTTGAGTGAGCCGCGCACCGTGTCGATGGTGTCGAAGAGCGGCTCCTTGTCTTCCTGCATGTCCTTGTTGTAGGCCAGAGGCAGCGACTTCATCAGCGTCATGAGGCTGACCAGGTTGCCGTAGACCCGGCCGGTTTTGCCGCGCACCAGTTCCGGGACATCGGGGTTTTTCTTCTGCGGCATGATCGAGCTGCCGGTGCAGAAGCCGTCGGAAAGGTCGATGAAGGCGAAGTCGGCGCTCGACCAGAGGATCAGCTCTTCCGAGAGGCGCGACAGGTGCATCATCAGGATCGAGGCGAAAGCGCAGAATTCGATGGCGAAGTCGCGGTCGGAAACCGTATCGAGACTGTTGCGCGTCACGCCGGCGAAGCCGAGCTCTTCGGCGACCCACTCGCGGTCGATGGGGAAGGTCGTCCCGGCCAGGGCGCCGGCGCCGAGCGGCAGCAGGTTGAGTCGGCTGCGCAGATCATGCAGGCGGCCGGCATCCCGCGCCAGCATCTCCACGTAAGCCAGCATATGGTGGGAGAAGAGCACCGGCTGGGCGGTCTGCAGATGGGTGTAGCCCGGCATGATGACATCAAGGTTGTTTTCGGCCTGGGCAAGCAGGGCGGACTGCAGCTGCCTGATCGCCCGGGCAATGGCATCGACTTCGTCGCGCAGGTAGAGGCGCACATCGAGGGCGACCTGGTCGTTGCGCGAGCGGGCGGTGTGCAGCTTGCCGCCGACCGGGCCGATCTTCTCGATCAGTCGGGCCTCGATGTTCATGTGGATATCTTCACGGGCCACCGAAAAGACAAACTTGCCGGCCTCGATTTCCGCGAGGATCTCGTTGAGCCCCTGGATGATCGTTGCCGCCTCGTTGTCGGCGATGATCCCCTGCCGGGCGAGCATCCTGGCGTGGGCGACCGAACCGAGGATGTCGTAACGGTAGAGCCGCTGGTCAAAGTTGATCGAAGCGGTGAACTCTTCGACAAAGGCATCGGTCGGCTGGGTGAAACGTCCGGCCCAGAGTTTGTCACTCATCTTGCTTCTTCCCTTCATGGTTATTATGCGGGGTCGCCGGGATCAGCACTCTTGGCTTGTTTGCGACTGGTCAGCTCATCGGCCGGGGTCCCCGGATCCTTCATGGCCTCAGGATAGACCAGCGCCAGGATGTGCCGGGTGCCGGGCGTCATGTCATACGCAGCCAGGCGGTTGGCCGGAATCCATGCGGCCTCGGCCACTTCCTCATCCCGCAACAGCAGCTCGTCGGTCAAAGGGTGTGCGCGGTAATAAAGGATCACGTAGTGGTCCTTGTTGTCGCCGTAGGCCACATGTTCATAGACATCGAGCAGTCCGTCGATATGCACCTCGAGGCCGACTTCTTCGCGAACTTCACGGTGGAGAGCTTCGGCGAGCGGTTCGCCGTGGTCGACCTTGCCGCCCGGCATGACCCATTGCCCGCAAAACGGTTCGATGCAGCGTCGGGTCAGCAGAACGCGCTCCTGTGCGTCGATGATGCAGGCGACGACGGAGGTTTTGATCGACTGTTTCTTGAAGTCCATAAAAGCGACGTGGCACGTGGTGCGTGGCGCGGGACGAGAAAAGCATTTCCCGCCGCGTCCCGCGCTGCTCGCTACGTCCCGCTACTTCTTGGCCTCTCGCTGAATCGCCGCGATGCGCATGCGCAGGGCGTTGAGCTTGATGAAGCCCTCGGCGTCGGCCTGGTTGTAGACCTCGTCGGCCTCGAAGGTGGCGAAGTCGACATTGAACAGGCTGTCGGTGGCCGAGTCGCGGCCGACCACGCGGCAGTGCCCCTTGTAGAGCTTGACGCGGGCCTTGCCGTTGACGGTCTGCTGCGACTCGTCGATCAGCGCCTGCAGCACGCGGCGCTCCGGCGAGAACCAGAAGCCGTTGTAGATCATGCTGGCGTAGCGCGGCACCAGCGAGTCGCGCAGGTGCATGACCTCGCGGTCCATGGTGATCGACTCGACGCCGCGATGGGCTTCCTCGAGGATGGTGCCGCCGGGAGTCTCGTAGACGCCGCGGCTCTTCATGCCGACAAAGCGGTTTTCCATCAGGTCGACCCGGCCGATGCCGTGCTTGCCGCCAAGCTCGTTGAGCCTGGCGAGCAGTTGGGCCGGCGACAGGCGTTCGCCGTTGACCGCCACAGCGTTGCCTTTCTCGAACTCGACCTCGACGTACTCCGGCTGGTCGGGGGCGTCCTCGGGCTTGACGGTGAGGACGTACATCTCCTCCGGGGCCTCGGCCCAGGGGTTCTCGAGGATGTCTCCCTCGAAGGAGATGTGCAGCAGGTTGCGGTCGGAGCTCCAGGGGAACTTCTTGCTGGTCGGCACCGGGATGCCGTGCTTCTTGGCGTAGCTCTCCAGGGCGGTGCGGCTCTTCATGTCCCACTCGCGCCAGGGGGCGATGACCTTGATCGCCGGATCGAAGTGGTAGTAGGCGATCTCGAAGCGGACCTGGTCGTTCCCCTTGCCGGTGGCGCCGTGGGAGACGGCGTCGGCCCCTTCCTTGGCGGCGACCTCCATCTGTGCCTTGGCGATCAGCGGGCGGGCGATGGAGGTGCCGAGGAAGTAGCGCCCCTCGTAGATGGCGTTGGCGCGAAACATCGGGAAGACGAAGTCGCGGGCGAACTCTTCCTTGAGATCGAGGATGTGGCAGGAACTTGCCCCGGTCTTCTTGGCTTTTTCGGGGATGTGATCGAGCTCCTCACCCTGGCCGAGGTCGGCGGAGTAGGCGACCACTTCGCAGTCGTATTCCTCGGTCAGCCACTTGAGGATGATCGAGGTGTCCAGACCGCCGGAGTAGGCGAGGACAACTTTTTTCACGGTGTTTTTTTTGCTCATTATCGAGTGCTCCTTTTTAGATCTTTAGTGGCGCGCGGCGCGGGGCGCCTGGCGCGGAAATGTCGACGGTTGGCATTGCGCGCTGCTTACGGTTCATTGCGAAAGTTTGATGACATACGTATCGGCTATCTTATCGTGCAACCCCTGCTTCTGGCTATCGAAAGCGACCATGAGGTAGCCGATACCGAGCAGGATGCCGGAGATGAATTTGCCCAGGACCTCGCGCAAGGCTGCGCGGCCGTAGCCGAGCGGGCTGCCGTCGGTGCGGATCACCTTGATGCGCAGCGCCATCTTGCCTGGCGTCTGCCCGCAGTAGCCGGTGAAAAAGACAGCGTAACTGATGCTGAGTGCCGCACCGAACAGCCAGATCACCACCTCGATGGATGGATCCCCCTCGACAGAGAGCCCGAGCAGGCCCACCGTCAGCCCGATCAGCAGACTGAGGAGATACTCTACGGTCCAAAGCAGAAGAAAGTCGAGAACATAGGCGACAACGCGAATCCAGAATCCAGCCTTGGGCAGGAGCCCGGGCGTCGGGTCAGCCGCATCGCAGGGCAGTTCGGCACTGCCGTTACCCATGGCCTGGTTAACTTGGCCCATGCCGCTTCCTGCCTGTCGGGCCTTGAGTTTCGTGTAAATCACCCCACAACCGTGGCAACGCTCTCCCCCGGTCTGAATCAGGCCGCATGCGGGGCATGAGATCTGCTCTGGAGTCGCCGGCACAGGTCTACCGCTCGCGGTATCGTTCCGCAGCTGCGCCTTGTCGAAAGCGAAGGCCTCACCGCATTTGGGGCAATGCACTTTAACCGGGCGGTCCGGAATTTCAGCCGGGTCGACCGTTTTGGAAAAATTACATTGTGGACACGTGATGATCATTGCTTCTCTTGGTAAACGATTATTCACGCTACGCGCTGCTCGCCGCGCGTGATCTGGGTTTAACCCATCAAAGTCGACATGATGGCCTTCTGCACATGCAGACGGTTCTCGGCTTGGTCGTAAATGATCGAATGGCGACTCTCCATGACCTCGTCGGTGATCTCTTCATCACGATGGGCAGGGAGACAATGCATGACCACGCACTCGGGGTCGGCCAGAGACACCAGGCTCATGTCGATGCAATAGCCGGCAAAAGCCCTGGCGCGCTCCTGCTGCTCGGCTTCCTTGCCCATGCTGGCCCAGACATCGGTGTTGAGGACCTGTGCGCCGCGCGCGGCTTCGCGCGGGTCGTTGGTATAGATGATGTTCGCACCGGCTTCTGCTGCCCGCTCCTTGACCATGGTGTCCGGTTCATAGCCCGCCGGAGTGGCCACGCGCAGTTCGAACCCGAACACAGCGGCGGCGTTGATCCAGCTGTTGGCCATGTTGTTGCCATCGCCGATCCAGCAGAAGGAAAGCTTGCGGTAGTCCTGTTTGTGCTCGATGACTGTCAATAGGTCGGCCATCACCTGGCAGGGATGATAAAGATCGGTCAGGCCGTTGATCACCGGCACCGAGCTGAACTGGGCAAACTCCTCGACGGCATCCTGCGAATAGGTACGGATCATCACACCGTCGACGTAACGGGCCAAGCAGCGCGCGGTGTCCTTGATCGGTTCGCCGCGCCCCATCTGGGTGTTCCCAGAGGCCAGGAACAGGGCATGCCCGCCCAGTTGGAACATTCCGGCTTCAAAGGAGACCCGGGTGCGTGTCGAGCTTTTCTCGAAGAGCATGCCGAGGGTTTTGCCGGCCAGCAACGGATGCGACAGCCCGGCCTGCTTTTGCGCTTTCAAATCGAGGGCCAAGGTGAAGATTTTTTCCAGATCTTCGCGGCGCCAGTCGCTGAGGCAGAGAAAGTCTTTATTCACAGGGGCACTCCTTAATTTTTCGAGGGTTGCGCGCGGCAACCGCCTATGCTGCAACGGTCGCCAGGACTTCGTCGAGGATCTTGACGGCTTCATCGATCTCCGCACGGCTGACAATCAGCGGCGGAACAAAGCGCAAGACCTTGCCGACGGTGCAATTGATCAGCAGGCCGTGCTCCATGGCGGCAGTGACCAGCCCGCCGCCCTCGATGTCCAGTTCCATGCCGACGATCAGGCCGCGGCCGCGCACGTCCCTGACAAAAGGGTACTTGTGCTGCAGTTGCTCGAGTCGCTCCATCAGGTATTCGCCCATGGCTCGGCAGTTGTCGAGGATGTCATCGTCGGCAATTGTCCGCATGGCTGCCAGGGCAGCCGCGCAGACCAGGGGGTTGCCGCCGAAGGTGGAGCCGTGGGTGCCCGGGCCAAGCCTGGTGGCGAGTTCCTCTCTGGTCAGCATGGCACCGATCGGCGGCCCGCCGGCCAAAGCCTTGGCCAGGGTCATGATGTCCGGTGCAACCCCTTCCTGCTCATAAGCCCAGAGGGTGCCGGTCCTGCCGCAGCCGACCTGCACCTCGTCATAGATGAGCGTGAGGTCGAATTGGTCGCAGAGTGCGCGGACCTCTTTAAGGTAACCGGGCGGAGGCACGTTGACGCCGCCTTCACCCTGGACCGGTTCAAGCATGATCGCACAGGTCTGCGGTGTGATGGCCCGGTGCAAGGACTGGGAATCGCCGAAGGGCACGTAGCAAAAGCCGGGAAGCAGCGGGTTGAAGCCGGCCTTGACCTTGTCCTGACCGGTGGCGCTGATGGTGCCGATCGTCCGGCCGTGGAAGGAGGCGAGGGCCGTGATCACCTCGAAGCGGTTTTCGCCATTTTTTTCCAGGCTATGCTTACGTGCCAGCTTGATCGCCGCCTCGTTGGCTTCGGCTCCCGAGTTGCAGAAGAACACCCGGTCGGCAAAAGAGCGCGCACAAAGCCACTCCGCCAGCTCGATCTGCTGGGGGATGTGGTAGTAGTTGGAGCAGTGCAGCAGGCGAGCGGCCTGCTCCTGTAGCGCGGCAACCACCTTCGGGTGGCAGTGGCCGAGGTTGTTCACCGCCACCCCGGCGAGGAAGTCGAGATAACCCTTACCATCAACGTCCCACAACCGGCAGCCTGCGCCGCGCTCGGCGACGATCGGATAGCGTCCGTAGGTTTTCATGACATGCTGGTTGGCCCTGTTTATCCAGTTTACAGAAGTTTTCATATCGTTTGCCTGTAAAACGTTTCAAGAAAAACGTCAGCTGTTTTTGTCTTTCGCGTGCAGCGTATAGCATGCCGCGATCCGCTTCCCGGCCACATTTCGCATCAACGAAATTTGGCGACTGCCGTGCCGATCCCCTTGTCGGTGAAAATCTCGAGGAGACAAGCGTGCTCGATGCGGCCGTCGATAATGTGCGCCTTTTGTACGCCGGCCAGTACGGCATCCAGGCAGCAGGTGACCTTGGGGATCATGCCGCCGCTGATCGTGTCATCGTCGAGCAACCCCTGGATGTCACCGATGTCGATGGTCGATATCAGTTTACCAGCCTTGTCCTTGACGCCCTCGATGTCGGTGAGCAGAATCAGCTTCTCCGCCTTGAGTGCTGCCGCCACCTGGCCGGCGACTAGGTCGGCGTTGATGTTGTACGATTCGCCGGCTGAGCCGACTCCGACCGGGGCGATTACCGGGATGAAGTTGTTCTGCTCAAGGGCGCGGATGATCCCCGGATCAACGGCTTCCACCTCGCCGACCAGGCCGATATCGATGATCTCAGGGGTCAGCGTTTCGGGGTTGATGGCCTTCATCTCCATCTTGCGGGCCTTGATCAGGGCGCCGTCCTTGCCGGTCAGGCCGACGGCACGGCCGCCGTGGCGGTTGATATTGGCGACGATCTCCTTGTTGACCAGCCCTCCCAGGACCATCTCAACGACATTCATGGTGGCCTCGTCGGTGACGCGCATGCCGCGGACGAAACGGGATTCGAGCCCCATCTTCTCCATGACGGTGCCGATCTGCGGCCCACCGCCATGGACCACGACCGGGTTCAGGCCGATGTACTTCATCAGGATAATATCCTTGGCGAAGGACTCCTTAAGGTGTTCTTCGACCATGGCATTGCCTCCGTACTTGATGACGATGGTCGTGTTGGCAAAGCGCTTGATGTAGGGCAGCGCCTCCATGAGGACGTTAGCTTTTCTGATCAGTTCTTCCATGACTTGTCCCGTTCCTGGAATGACAGGCTTCCGGCGGCTAGAGGATGTAGCGCGACAGGTCCTCGTTGTCAGCAATATCTGCAAGGCGCTCGCGCACAAAGGCGGCGTCGATACAGAACCCTTTGTCCGAACGCTCCGGGGCGTTGAAAGACAACTCCTCGAGCAGCGTTTCCATGATCGTATGCAGGCGTCGGGCGCCGATGTTCTCCGTGCGTTCGTTGACCCTGGTTGCGGTTCTGGCGATCTCCCTGATGGCGTCGTCGCTGAATTCCAGCTTGATCCCTTCGGTCGCCATGAGCGCTTGGTACTGGCGAATCAGGGCATTGTGCGGCTCGGTCAGGATCCTGACCAAGTCGGCCTCTTCGAGGCTGTCAAGCTCGACCCTGATCGGAAAGCGCCCCTGCAGTTCCGGGATCAGGTCCGAGGGTTTGGCGACATGGAAAGCACCGGCAGCAATGAACAGGATGTGGTCAGTCTTGACCGGGCCGTACTTGGTGTTGACCGTGCTCCCTTCGACGATTGGCAGGATGTCGCGTTGCACTCCTTCGCGCGAGACTTCCGGGCCATGGCCGCCTTCGCGGCTGGCAATCTTGTCGATCTCGTCGATAAAGATGATGCCGTTCTGCTCGGTGCGCTCTTTGGCCAGGGCCTGGACCTTGTCCATGTCCACCAGTTTGTCCGCTTCGATGTCGGTTAAAAGCTCCCGCGCTTCGGCAACCGACATGCGCCGGCGTTTGGTCTTTTTGGGGAAGATGTTGCCGAACATCTCCTTGATGTTGAAGCCCATCTCCTCGGTCCCTTGTGGACCGAAAACCTGCATGCTTGGCATCTGGGTGTCCTGGGTCTCGATATCGACCATGCGCTGGTTGAGCTCGCCCATGCGCAACAGGCGGCGCAGCTTGTCGCGGGTGCCGCCTTCGCCTTTGGCGTCGGTGGACTCCGTGGCCGGCTTTTCGCCGGGGAGCAGTAGCTCGAGTAGGCGCTCTTCAGCCAGGTCTTCCGCCTTGATGCGCTGGTTTTTTGCTTCCTCGGCCTTGACCATCATGATCGCCAGTTCGACCAGATCACGGACCATGCTTTCGACGTCACGGCCGACATAGCCGACCTCTGTAAACTTGCTGGCTTCGACCTTGACGAACGGCGCCTGCGCCAGCTTCGCCAAGCGCCGGGCGATTTCGGTTTTGCCGACCCCGGTCGGACCGATCATGATGATGTTCTTCGGCGCGATCTCCTCGCGCAAGTCCGGGTCGACCTGCTGCCGACGCCAGCGGTTGCGCAAGGCTACGGCGACTGCCCGCTTGGCGCTGTTCTGGCCGACGATATAGCGGTCGAGTTCGGAGACGATTTCCCGGGGGGTGAAGTTGTTCACGACAAGGTCTCCACGATGATCTGGTCGTTGGTGTAAACGCAGATTTCCGCAGCAATCCTGAGCGACTCTTCGGCGATCCGGGCCATGGGCAGTTCCGTGTGGCAACTCAGTGCGCGCGCGGCCGCCTGGGCAAAGGCGCCGCCGGAGCCGATTGCGGCAATGCCGTGCTCCGGCTCGATGACATCACCGACTCCCGAGATGACCAGAGTGGTTTCGCGATCGGCGACGATCAGCAGGGCCTCCAGGTGGCGCAGTATGCGGTCGGTGCGCCATTCCTTGGCTAGCTCTACGGCGGCCCGCTGCAGGTTGCCGCGATACTCCTGCAGTTTGGCTTCGAATTTTTCAAAGAGCGTGAAAGCATCGGCCGTGCTGCCGGCGAAGCCGGCGATCACTTGGTCGTTATACATACGCCGTAGTTTCCTGGCGGTATGCTTCATGACGGTGTTGCCGAGGCTGACCTGGCCGTCGCCGGCCATGGCCACCTCGCTGCCGTGGCGCACGCAAAGAATCGTCGTTCCTTTGAACATTTTTGACCTCTCGGCAAGGCTGCCTGTAATTCTGCGAAAAATATTAGAAATATAACATAAGCATCTGGGCAGACAAAGCAAAATGCCTGCTGTCGACCAAGATGTCAAGGCTTGAAGTTTACAGCGAAACGGGGCTGTTTGCAGGGAATAAAAGCAAAAGCCTGAAGGGGTGTTGCAGGCACTGCAATTCCAGACAAAAAAGGGTCAGTCGACGGGAGCTATTTGACTGTCGGCCCTTGGCTGTTGGCAGGAATCGGCAGGCGGATGGTCACCTCAGTGCCTTTGCCGGGGGTACTGTCGAGCTTGATGGTGCCGCCATGATCACGGATGAACTGACGGGCGTAAAAGAGACCCAGCCCGAAGCCGCGGACCTGTCCGGTCTTCCGCGGGTCGATCTGGTAGAATTTCTCGAAAATTTTGGCAGTTTCTTCCGGCGGAATCCCCGGGCCATTGTCGGTAATCACCAGGCTGCAATGATGCTCTTCAATGGCGTCTGACAGTGAAATCATACCGCCTGAGGGGGTGAACTTGATCGCGTTGTCGATAAGCGCCTCCAGCACAAAGGAGATGCGACGTCGATCGACCATCATCTCCGGCCAACTCCCAGTCAAGGTGCTTTGAAGACTCAGCCCTTTTCGCTCAGCAGAGACTCGTTTCTCAGCACAAATGCCAATGGCGATCTCCTTCAGATGCTCACGGGTAAACTTTCCCGGGCTATCCTGCAGAATGATGTCGCTGTAATAGAGCAGGTCCTTGATCAGGTACGCTAGGTACTCAGATTCTTCTTGGATAGCTATAAGCGCTTCAGAAAACGTCGGGTCCTGGCAGTCGATGGCGCCGCTGGCGAGGTTCTGGATGAAGAGGGAAATGGATGTTGTCGGGGTGCGCAGCTTGTGTGAAATAAGGCCCAGGAAATCAGATTTGATGCGATCGAGTTGTTTGAGCTGCAGCAATTCGCGGCGCAGGGCTTTCTTCTCCAGGGCCTTGTCGATCGTGGTCTTAAGTTGCAGCAGGTTGATCGGCTTCTGGATAAAATCGTCGGCGTCAGCCTTGAGAGCCCGAAGAATGATGTCTTTGTCGGCGTACCCGGTCATGACCACGACCAGCTGTTCAGGATCCCGCTCCTTGACCTGTTGCAGCAGCTCAAGGCCGTTCATAACCGGCATCATGATATCGGCCAGAATCAGGTCCACTGGCTGGTGGCTAAGAGCCTCTAAAGCAGCCTGGCCGTTTTCGGCATGCAGAATGCGATAATCCTTCAAGGTGCGGGCACAGAGGTCACGAATGATGGCCTCATCATCGACGACCAGGATGGTTGCGCCGGTCACGCTGTTGAAGCTGTTCAATGTCCTCCCGTGCATCAAGTCGCATACTGCCTCCGCAGTAAAGCAGCGGGTCAGCCCCCCAAGGCGCTCCGGACCAGGTCGGCAACCTTGCTCAAGGCACCGGTAAGCTTTTCCGGCTGGCTGCCGCCGGCCTGGGCAAGGTCTGGGCGTCCGCCGCCGCGTCCGCCGACTTCGGCGGCCAGCGCACCGACCAGCTTGCCGGCGTGCAGTCGACCGGTCAGATCGGCCGTGACCGCAACCAGAAGGTTGACCTTGCCTTCATGGGGGCAGCCGATGGCAACGACCCCGGAACCGAGCTTGTCGCGCAGTTTGTCGGCCATCTCCCGCAAACCCTTGCCGTCCGTCGCATCGACCTCGGCGGCCAGCAGCTTGACGCCCCCGACCTCCTCGACCTTGCTCATGATATCCTCAGCCTGACCGGACTTCAGTCGACTCTCAAGGATGGCCAGCTCGCGCTCCAACTCTTTCTGGCGTTCCAGCATCTTGGCCAGTCGGGTTTCCAGTTGGGGCCGGTCGCTTTTGACCAGGCCGGCCATGCGGCCGAGAGCCTCGTCCTGCTGCTGCACCAGCTCCAGGGCGCGGGTGCCGGTGGCCGCCTCGATGCGCCGGACGCCGGCGGCAATCCCCATCTCCTGGACGATTTTGAACAGGCCGATATCGCCGGCGGCTGACGCATGGGTCCCGCCGCACAGTTCCATGCTGAATTCACCCAGGTTGACGACCCGGACGCGCTCGCCGTATTTTTCGCCGAACAGGGCCGTAGCCCCGGCGGCGATCGCCTCGTCAGCGGCCATTTCCCGAGTTTCCACGGCGCGATTCTCGCGGATGCGGCGATTGACTTCAGCTTCAATGCGGCGCAATTCGGCGGGTGTAATCGCCGTAAAATGGCTGAAGTCGAAGCGCAGGCGGTCCGGTGTCACCAACGACCCGGCCTGCTTGACGTGATCGCCAAGCACCTCGACCAGGACGGCCTGCAGGATATGGGTTGCCGTGTGGTTCAGGGCCGTCGCCTGCCGTGCGGCAGCATCAACCTTGAGCTCGACCTCCTGGCCGATCTGCAGGGCTCCCGCGACCACCTGGCCGACATGGACGATCAGATTCGGTAGCGGCTTTTTGGTCTCCGTAATGTCGACCTTGAGCCCCGGGGCGCGGATGGTGCCGAGATCGCCGACCTGGCCGCCCGACTCGCCGTAGAAGGGGGTCTGCGTGGTGACGATCTCGATCCGTTCACCGGCGCTGGCCTGGCTGACCTGCTCGCCATCGTGAAGAATTGCCACGATGCGGCTGCTCGCCTGCAGTTCGTGGTAACCGGTGAAGGTCACCGTGGTGCCATGCTCGACCAATTCGCGATAAACCGACCCGATCGCCTCTTCGCCCGACCCCTTCCAGTGCTCGCGGGCCTTTTGGCGCTGTTCGTTCATGCAGCTTTCAAAGCCGGCTTCATCGATGGTGAAGCCGTCGGCTTCAACGATATCGGCGGTCAGGTCGGTCGGGAAACCGTAGGTGTCGTAGAGCTTGAAGAGTACAGGGCCGGGAATGACTGTCGATTGTTTTTTGCGCAGACGGTCAACTTCCTCGTTGAGGATGCGCAGGCCGTTGTCGAGAGTCTGGATAAAACGCTCTTCCTCTTTCTCGACAATCCTGGCAACGAAGCTTTTGCGTTCAGCCTCCTGCGGATAGGCTGCTGCCATGAAGTCGAGGACGAAACCGGCAGTTTTGTAAAGCACCGGGTCGGCAAAGCCGAGCATCTTTGCATGGCGCATGGCACGGCGCATGATGCGCCGCAGCACATAGCCCCGCCCCTCGTTGCTCGGCATGACCCCGTCGGCGATCAAAAAGGCGGTGGCTCGGCTGTGGTCGGCCATGACCCGCATGGAGACATCGTCGTCCGGGTTGGCGCCGTAGTCTTTTCCGGACAGCTTCTCGATATAGCCGATGATGCTCGCGCAACAGGTCGGTGTCGTAGTTCGACTGGACCTTCTGCATCACCGTGGTGATGCGCTCCAGCCCCATGCCGGTATCGACGGCCGGTTTTGGCAGCGGCACCAGCTCGCCGTCAGTCTGACGGTCGAACTGCATGAAGACGTTGTTCCAGACCTCCATGTAGCGGTCGCAGTCGCAGCCGACAGTACAGTCAGGCGAGCCGCAGCCGACCTCGGGACCGTTGTCGAAGAAGATCTCCGAACAGGGACCGCAGGGTCCGGTGTCACCCATCGACCAGAAGTTGTCCTCCTCAAAGCGGAAAATCCGCTCGCGCGGGACGCCTTCCTGCTCATGCCAGATGTCGGCGGCTTCATCATCGTCGGTGTAGACCGAGACATAGAGGCGCGACTTGTCGATGTCCAGGTCGACGGTGAGGAATTCCCAGGCATAGGCGATCGCCTCTTTTTTGAAATAGTCGCCGAAAGAGAAGTTGCCGAGCATCTCGAAGAAGGTGTGATGACGGGCTGTGCGGCCGACGTTCTCCAGGTCGTTGTGCTTGCCGCCGGCCCGGACGCACTTCTGCGAAGTGGCGGCGCGCACGTAAGCCCGTTTTTCCTGGCCGAGGAAGCAGTCCTTGAACTGGTTCATGCCGGCATTGGTAAAGAGCAGGGTCGGATCGTTGTGCGGTACCAGGGACGAGGACGCGACCACCGTATGGCCGCGGTCGGCAAAGAACTTGAGAAAAAGCTGACGTATTTCGCTACCGGTCTTCATCGTGCGTTGCAAAGCCTTTCCGTGTCAATTGATCCATGATACGGCTTAAAGAAAAACCGCGTCGCTGGAGAAAATGTACAACCCGGCGCCGTTCCTTGACTGGCGCCGTGCCGTAGTTGAAGTCGGGAAATCGCCGTTCCAAAAGCGATCTCAGCAATTGGTTTTCATCGCAGCCCTCGAGCGCTTGCTCCAGCGCCCGGCAGGCGACCTCTTCACTGATGCCATGCCGTCGCAGGTCTGCCAAAATGCGGGGCCCGACGGCCCGCCCCTGGGTCAACAGGCTGGTCGCCCGATTGAGAGCATAGCGGGCGTCGTCGAGGTAGCCAAGGTCAAGGCAGCGCTGCAGGGTCTCCGTCGATGCGCTCCTGGTCAAACCCCTTGTCAAGGAGTCGTTGGCGCAACTCCGCCTGGCTGTAGTCGCGGCGCGTCAAGATCCGCAGTGCCGCCGGCCAGGGGTTGGCCCGGTCGACCTCTGGCCCGGGTTTGTCAGTCACCTTGATCGTCAGAGCCCCCGAAGGCATCCCAGGAGAGGTCCGAAGTCGATGAGACGCCGGACACCTTGAGCTTGAAGTCGTCCGGGTTGGAGCACTGGCGCAGGGCTTCCTCGAAGCTGATCAGCTTGTTTTTGAGCAGCCCCATCAGCGACTGGTCGAAGGTCTGCATGCCGTAGGATTCATACCCCTGCTGGATGGCCTCCGGCAGCAGCCTGGTCTGGTCCTTGTCGTCGATCATCTGGCGGACCCGGGCGGAGGCCACCATGACTCTCGACCGCCGGGACGCGCCCCTTGCCGTCGAGCCTTGGGACCAGGCGCATGGAAATGACGCCGCGCAGGACCGAGGCCAGCTGGATGCGCACCTGGCGCTGCTGGAACGGCGGGAAGACCGAGATGATGCGGTTGACCGTTTCCGTGGCATCGACCGTGTGCAGGGTGGAGAGCACCAGGTGCCCGGTCTCGGCGGCCGTCAGGGCCGTCTCGATGGTTTCGTGGTCGCGCATCTCGCCGACCAGGATCACGTCCGGATCCTGGCGCAGGGCCGATTTCAGGGCGGGCTGGAAGCCCTGGGTGTCGGAGCCGACCTCGCGCTGGTTGATGATGCTTTTCTTGTCGCGATGCAGAAACTCGATCGGGTCCTCGATGGTGACGATATGCGACTTGCGGTTGGCGTTGATGTAGTCGATCACCGCGGCAAGGGTGGTTGACTTCCCTGAACCGGTGGCCCCGGTGACCAGGATCAGGCCGCGATTGGCCATGGCCATCTTCTTGATAACCGGTGGCAGCAAGCAGGTCTTCCAGCCCCTTGATGTCAAAGGGGATGGCACGGAACACCAGCGAAACCGAGCCGCGCTGGGTGAAGGCGTTGACGCGGAAGCGCCCCAGTCCGGGGACCCCGTAGGCCAGGTCCACCTCGCAGGCCGTCTCAAAGCGCTCCCTCTGCATGTCGTTCATGATCTCTGCCGTGATCTGCTCGGTCTGCTCCGGACTGATCCGCGGTGCTTTCGGCAGCGGACGAAGCGTGCCGTCGATCCGGTAGATCGGCGGCAGGCCGGCCTTGAGATGGATGTCGGAAGCTCCCGATTTCAGGCCGATTGACAGGATCTCGTTGAGTTCCATGAATTATTCTCCTTCGGGCGGCTTCGCGACAGTTTTGAGACCGTAATGCTCAAGGACTTGCTTTTCGATGGCGGCCACAGTCTCCGGGTGTTCGATCAGGAATTGCTTGGCGTTTTCACGGCCCTGGCCGATACGCTCTTCGCCGTAGGAATACCATGAGCCGCTCTTTTCGATCACGTTGCACTCAACGCCCAGATCGACCAGATCGCCCTCACGGGAGATGCCGGTGCCGTACATGATGTCGAACTCGGCCTCCTTGAAGGGCGGAGCCACCTTGTTCTTGACGATTTTCACCCGGGTCCGGTTGCCGATCGAATCCTGCCCCTGTTTGAGGGCGGCGATCCGGCGGATGTCCATGCGCACCGAAGCATAAAACTTCAAGGCATTGCCGCCGGTGGTGGTCTCCGGATTGCCGAACATCACGCCGATCTTCATGCGGATCTGGTTGATGAAAATCACGCAGCAGTTCGATTTGCTGATGGTCGCCGTCAGTTTGCGCAGCGCCTGGGACATCAGCCGGGCCTGCAGCCCCATGTGCGAATCACCCATCTCGCCTTCGATTTCGGCGCGGGGGACGAGGGCGGCCACCGAGTCGATGATCATGACATCGATGGCGCCGCTGCGCACCAGGACCTCGACGATCTCAAGGGCCTGTTCGCCGGTGTCCGGCTGGGAGATCAGCAGTTCGTCGGTGTTGACGCCGAGCTTCTTGGCATAGTGAACGTCAAGGGCATGCTCAGCGTCGATAAAGGCCGCGACACCACCGACTTTCTGGGCTTCGGCGGCGATATGCAGGGCCAGCGTGGTTTTGCCGGAAGACTCGGGCCCGTAGATCTCGATGATCCGGCCGCGCGGGACGCCGCCGATGCCCAGCGCGATATCCAGGCTCAAGGCCCCGGTCGAAATCGACTTGACGTCCGGAATAACGGCATCTTCACCAAGGCGCATGATGCTGCCCTTGCCGAACTGCTTTTCTATCTGGCCCATGGCCAGCTCGATAGCCCTGTTACGATCTTTATCTACCATCAGAGTTCCCTCCTTGTCGGGCCAATGCCCGCAATATGTATGTTGGCCTGTCTGTTACAAGGTGTTGGTTTCATCATCAAGGTTCACCGTCATCAGTGGAATGTGTTCTGCGCCGCCGGCATGCAGGCGGCTTTCAAAAAGGACCAGCCGGTCAACCGGCAGCCTGCCGATCGGCTTCGTCGCGATCGCATTGCAGAGCTCCGTCAGGTCGGGTTTCTGCTGTCGCAGTCGACCGATGGTCAGGTGCGGAGAGTAAGGCCGTGATTCCGTGACAACTCCGGCTGCAAGCAGGAATCTCAGACAATGTCCATGCAGTTGCCTGAGCTGCTCCTTAGGGTCTAGGTCGAGCCAGATGACGCGCGGTCGGTGCCGGCTGGGAAAGGCTCCAAGTCCTTTCACGTCGACCGGGAAGGGCCGTTGACAGCCTTTAACGGATAGCACAGAAACCTTGATCTTTTCAAGGTTTTCCTGCGTGGTTTCGCCGAAGAAATGCAAGGTCAGATGCAGGTTCTCAGCGCGGGTCCAGCGTGCATCAGGTATCTGTGCCCTGAGATCATTCTGCAGGGCCGTGATGGCCTCTTGCAGGGGCTGGGGCAGCGGGATGGCCAGAAAGGCTCTAACCGAGGACATATCTCCCCTCACCAGGGCTGGCCAGCGGCAGGAGAGTCGAGAAGCAGCTGCCTTGCGCGGGGCCGGCGCTGTCGACCCAGACCAACCCTTCGTGGGTCTCGATAATGCCTTTGGCCAGGGTCAGGCCGAGGCCGACGCCCTTGCCGCCGAACCGAGCCTTCGAGGTCGAATGGCCGGAGATGTCGCCCACTTCATGGAACTTGTCGAAGATCCGCACCTGGTCGTCCTTGTCGATGCCGATGCCGCTGTCGCTGATGGAAATCTGCAGATAGCTTTCTTTCAACACCCCTTCGAAAAAGCTTTCGGAAAAAGCGCGCAGCTTTTCTGTGAGAGCGACCACCTCTTCCTGCTGCAGAGTGCGCCCGGCAATCCGGACCCAGCCCCCTTCCGGAGTGAACTTGATGGCGTTTTCCATCAGCCTGCCGAGGGCACGCTTGAGATGATGGACATCCCCGCGAATCATGCCGTCGTCCGGAAAGTCCAAAAGTTCAATGCGCAGCTTGCGCGACTCACCCATCGGCCTGAAGTCTGCAAGAAGGTCCCTGACCATCGGCAGGGGGTTGATCGCTTCACGGGCCATGTACAGTGATTTGGCTTCGAGCCGGGCCGCTTCGAGCAAATCATCGACGATATGATTAAGGCGCAGGCTGCCGCGCATGATGACATCTATCGCCCGCTTCTCATTCTCCCCGAGCAGGTCTTCTGTGGCGCTCTGCAGGATACTCTGCCCCGGACAGGATCGTCGTCAAGGGCGTGCGCAGTTCATGCGACGCCAGGGAGAGGAAGGCACTCTTCATCTGGTTGAGACTTTGCAGCGTGCGATGATGTTGTTCGAGCTGGTCCAGGTTGTCACGGAGTGTCGAGCGAGAGCGTTCGAGTTCGCGCAGACTGGCAAAGTTGAGCCGATGCTGCCACTGCAGTTCGTCAAAGAGCTCGGCATTTTTCAGCAATGGGCCAAGCTGTCTGCCGATGGCCTGAATGAGGCGGACATCCTCGCGGCTGAAGACCCTTTTGCCGCGGTCGAAGATGAAGAGCACACCCAAGGGTGCATCGTCGGCGATAAAGGGGACCGCCAGAAAAGCGTGCCAGCCGTCGGCGAACACGGCACTGGAAATGCGGCGATGATCTTTCTGCAGGTCGGTGGAGAGACGTGGCCGGCCGGTTTCGGCGACTTTGCCCGCCAGGCCAATCCCGGGCTGTATCGCGCCGAGTTCTGCGACCACATCCTCGGGGATGTTGCGATGCAGCGCCAATTTCATTTCCGTGCCGCGCTGTTCCAGGAGGAAGATGCCGCCGCCCGATATGTCAAGGCTGCGGATCACTTCATCAAGGATGATCTCTAGGGTTTGCGGCAGGTCGTGCCCCTCGGCAACGCGGTGGGAGATCTCGTTGAGCAGCGTGAGGTGCCGGTTATGGCGCTGCAGTTCAAGCTGCAGGTTGATGGTCTGGGTCACGTCGCGAAGGTTGCCGAAGATGATCTCGCGCCCTTGCATGTGTCCGATTCTCGCTTTGATCTCGCCGACGAACTGGCTGCCGTCCTTGCGCCGGAACTTGATGCCGGTGGTCTCCGCCTCGCCCTGCCTGATCACCTTGCCAATCATGCGCAGCACGCGTTGCCGGTGTTCTCTGGAGAAGAGCACCTTGTAGGTAAGATGGACGATTTCTCCTCGGGTGTAGCCGAGCAGATTCTCCGCCTGGCGGTTGAGCTCGATCAGTGCGCCGTCCTCCCGGTCGAAGATGAACAGGGCCTCGCCGGCATCCTGCACGAGTTGCTGATCGCGGCTGCGGTAATTCTCAAGCTGGGCTGCCAGTTGCTGGTACTTTTCTTCCTTGTCCAGGAGCTCGCCCTGCCGCTGCCTGGCTTGCCCTTGGCTGCGCTTGACCCAGAGGATGGCCACAACCGCTCCGGCCGATGCTATGGCGAGGACCGCAGCAATCATGACTGGTCCTGCTCTTCGCCGGACAGCCGTGCGATCGCCAGGCGGCGCAGCCAGTCAAGAGCGGTACAGGCCGTGCGCAGCCGGACCTGGTCGCGATTACCTGAGAAGTTAAAGCGATCAACGCGCTCGCCCTGTGGACTGACCATCGCCAGGTAAACCGTGCCGACCGGCTTGTCAGCGGTCCCTCCCTCCGGGCCGGCAATGCCGGTAACGGCCAGGCCGATGTCGGTGCGTGCGTTTGAGCGCACGCCCCTGGCCATGGCCTCGGCGCACTCGGCGCTGACTGCGCCATGGCGGACAAGCAGGTCTTTGGGGACGTTCAGGCAGCTCTCCTTGGCGGAGTTGGCATAGGAGACGACGCTGCGTTCCAGGAAGGCTGATGATCCGGGTTGGTCGGTCAGGAGTTTGGCAATAAGCCCTCCGGTGCAGGACTCGGCCAGGGCCAGGGTGAGGCCGGCGGCGGTCAGGTAATGTGCCGCGCTGCCGGCCAGGGTGCTGCCGTCGATGCCGACCACATACACACCCAGCACCCTGTTGACCGCCATCTCGGCCCGGTCGACAAGCTTTTGCGCGTTCTCCCCCCGTGCGCGCAGTTTGACCTGCACCATCGGCAACTCGACATTAAACGCCAGCTCAACGCCATCGGGCAGGCCGTTGCGGGTAATGCGCGCCTCGATATCCGCTTCGGCCAGGCCAAACACGGACATGACCCGCTGGCAAAGCGGGGGAGGGTCCGGGAAGCGCTCGAGCAATGCAGGGATGACGTAGCTCTCGAGCATGGCCAGCATCTCCCGGGGGACGCCGGGGAGGAAATAAAGGTCGGTCTGGTTGCTTTGCAGCTGAAATCCTGGGGCGGTGCCGAGTTCGTTGATTATGACCGCACTTCTGCCCGGCAGGAGCGCCTGCTTTTCGTTGCGCGGGTGCATCTCCCGTTGCCAGATGCGAAAGCGGGCCCTGATCTGCTCGAGTGCGTTGATATTCAGGCTCAGCGGACGTTCAAAGGCCCGCGCCGCCGCTCTTGCTGTGCGGTCATCCTCGGTCGGGCCGAGCCCGCCGGTGACGATGATCGCTTCGTGCGCCTTGGCGAGGCGTTGCAGTGCGGCGACGATGTCATCCTCGCGGTCGCCAATCGTTGCGGCTTCACGCACCGGCAGGGCGTTGTCCATCAATTTAGCCGCAATCGCCGCCGTGTTGGTGTCGGCCAGGTCGCCGTTGAGCAGTTCGTCGCCGATGGTGAGAATTGCGATTTTCATCTAGTTTCGAGCTTCTTTTGCACAATGTTCGGCAGGGGACTGCCGACGTCAGTTGAGGTTGAAAAGCCATAAGGTGAGGCGCAGTGCGAACGCGCCGTAAATGCCCGCGGCGAAATCGTCGAGAACCACGCCGACGCCATGCTTGAGGTTCTGGTCGAACCAGCGCGCCGGCGGAGGCTTGAGAATATCGAACAGGCGGAACCAGAAAAAGCCGAGCAGGGCAGCAGGCCAGCTCCATGGCAGAAAAGCGACGGTGACCAGGTAGCCGACCAGTTCGTCGATGACGATGCGGCCGTCATCGGCGACCTCGTAGATCTGGCCGGCGGCATCGGCCATCCAGAAACTGAGGCAGAGCAATGCTGTGAAAGTTATCAGGAAAAGCCACCAGGGCCAGGGTGCGAGCAGAAAGAAAACGGGAATTCCGGCCAGTGTGCCGAAGGTTCCCGAGGCAAAAGGGGCGTAGCCGAGGCCGGCGTTGCTTGAGAGCAGCAGAATCAGGCGGCGCATTTACTCCTCCAGGCCGAACCGGCGGTTGGCGGCCGCCGTGACCACGCGGTAGATGTCCGGCAGCGGCCGGCCGGTGGCTACGGCCAGTTCTTGACAGCTGGCGTGTTCTGCCGTGACACGCAGCAGTTGCTCCCCTTGGAAAATCAATTTCACGGCCGCTTCACCAAAAGCGGTTTGCACGGTGGCGGATTCGCGCCGCAACTTCATGCGCCGGGTCTCGTGCATACGCACGCCGATGGCGCTGCTCTCACGCAGGATCAGTTCGGCCAGGCGGTCGGCCTGATTGGGGGTGGCCACGACCGTCAGGCGCGTCCCCGGGCGATTTTTTTTCATCTGCAGCGGGGCCAATGCGGCATCGAGAGCGCCCTCGTGCATGAGCCGCTCGAGCAGAGCGCCGAGCCATTCCGGGGAGGAATCGTCGAGGTGCGTTTCCAGGATGGTGACCACATCACGTTCGCAGCGGGTTGCCGTCCCCAGACTGCCGAGGATGCCGCGCAGCAGGTTGGGGCGATCGTCCAGGTCCCAGCCGCCCACACCGTAGCCGATACGCGCGATGGTCATCTCCGGCAAGGGGCCGAATCGGGCAACCTCGGCGGCGATGGCTGCCCCGGTGGGGGTGACCAGCTCTCGTTCGCTGCCGGCACTGCGCACCGGTTGCCCCTGCAATATCTGCAGCGTGGCCGGGGCTGGCAGCGGCATGGCGCCGTGAGCGCTGCAGATCATGCCGCTGGACATGGGGAGGGGAGCACAGAGGATATCTGTAGCCCCGAGCAGGTGCAGGCCGATGGCGCTGCCGACGATGTCGACGATGGCGTCTACCGCGCCGACTTCGTGGAAATGTACATTGTCGAGGCTGACTTGGTGGACCAGTGCTTCCGCTTCGCCGAGGCGACGGAAGATGCGTCGTGCTCTGGTGCGGACCGGGTCGGCGAGCAGGCTGTCGGCCAGCATGCGGTCGATGCCGCTCCAGGTGCGTGGGGGTTGATCGCCTTCATACAGTACTTCGATACGTGTGCCGCCGATGCCATGACGCTTTTCCGGGCGCCGATCCAGGCGGTAGCCGGTTACGGGCAGTCTCGCCAGCTCCGCTTCGAGAGCACCTAGGTCAACCCCTAGGTCGACCAGCAGGCCGAGCATCATGTCCCCGGAGATGCCGGAGAAGGTGTCGAGGTAGAGAAGGTTCATGATGGCCTGTGGCGATTGATACGGTTGGCGGCGAAGGCGGCTCCGAAGCCGTTGTCGATATTGACCACCGTGATCCCGCCGGCACAGGAGTTGAGCATGCCGAGCAGGGCGGCGATGCCGTTGAAGGAAGCGCCGTATCCGACCGAGGTGGGCACGGCGATCACCGGCACCTCGACCAGGCCGCCGACCACCGAGGGCAGGGCCCCTTCCATGCCGGCGACGACGATGATGACCGTTGCCTCTCGCAGGGCCTCGGTGTGGGCCAGCAGGCGGTGGATGCCGGCAACGCCCACATCGACGAGTTCTTCGACCCGGTTGTTGAATACGCGGGCCGTGACGGCGGCTTCTCTGGCCACCGGCAGGTCGGAGGTGCCGGCGCATATGATGAGAATTTTGCCACGACCGAGGTCTGTAAAAGGCTTCTGTTGCAGGACAAAGGTCCTGGCGATCGGGTCGTATTCACTGCCGGGATGTTTATCGAGCAGAGTTGCAGCCTTTTCCCCGGAAATGCGCGTCACCAGGACATTGTCACCATGGACCGCCATGTGCTCAACGATAGTGGTCAGCTGCTCGGCCGTTTTTGCCTCACCGAGCACGACTTCCGGCACCCCTTGGCGCAGGGCGCGGTGGTGGTCGATTTTGGCAATGCCGGCGTCTTCGTAAGGTAGCTTGCGCAGCCGCTCGAGACCCTCGTCAATATCGAGGTCGCCGGATTGGATGGCAGTCAGTAAGTGCTTTAAATCGTTGCTGTCCATCTATTAATCTCCAGGCCCCTCCCGGAGCTGACATGTTAGCATTCCCGGACGGATTTTCAAACCTTAAGTCAGTTTCTGCCCGTTCGAAGGTCTCTTGGTCTCAAGGGCGTGTTGTTGATGAGGCGGGAATGTCTGCAGATTAGGGTCGCTCTGCGGTGATTGCCCACCACCCGACAAGAATTGCTTCGGCGGCGTCGTGCCGCAGCGAGGTCGGTTTTGCTGCACCTGATTGTTCAATGAGCTCTCTTGCCAGGTCATCGGCCACCTGTTTGGCCTGTTTGCCGCTGCGTTGCTGGCGCGGCAGCAGCAGATCCTTGCGCCAGAGCTCTGCTTGGACCAGGGTGACTTGCAGCCCGCGTTTCTCACCTGCCTTCAGCCAGATCTCTGCCAGTGGGCCGCCGCCTTCCACCACCAGCTGTTGCAACCCTGCATTCTGTTTAAGAATCTGCCATACCGCTTTCTTCAGGCGGGTGCGACTGCCAAAGTTGCGCGAACGGTACCAGAGGAGCTTGCCGGGCAGGGCGAAGAGGGCGAGGCCGGTTTTTAGACCGCAATCGATGGCGAGAAGAGATGGTACTGGGAGATGCGGCCCAGAGGCTGAAAAAGTACAAACGCCAACGGGAGCGCCCGTATGGCTTACTCCCGTTGGTTGTTTATCGGTGTCATTCATTTTGCAAGGTTGGCTTTACGCGCCCCTCGTCCCGCGTGCCGCGTCTCTGGCAAAAGAAGCGCCGTTTCATTCGCCGCCGCCGATCTTGCTGATGAAGACTTCACGAGGCCGGCTGGTGCCGTCGGAAGGGCCGACGATCCCTTCAACCTCCATCTTTTCGATCATGCGGGCGGCGCGGTTATAGCCAAGGCGCAAGCGGCGCTGCAGCATGGAGATCGAGGCCTGACGGCTTTCGGCGATGATCGCCAGAGCCTCATCCCATTTCTCATCGTACTCATCGTCGCCGTTGTTGCCGCTCTCGGTGGCGGCCGGTGCTTCAAGGATCGACTTGTCGTAATCGGGTTTCCCCTGTTTTTTGAGAAAATCCACCACCCGCTGCACTTCAATCTCCGAGACGAAGGCGCCATGGACGCGTTGTACGGCACCGGTGCCGGGGGGCAAAAAGAGCATGTCGCCGTTGCCGAGCAGGGCCTCGGCGCCCATCTGGTCGAGAATGGTGCGCGAATCGATGCGCGAAAAGACCTTGAAGGAGATGCGGGTCGGGAAGTTGGCCTTGATCAGGCCGGTGATGACATCAACGCTGGGACGCTGAGTGGCAAGGATCAAATGGATGCCGGCCGCACGGGCCATCTGTGCCAGGCGGGCGATCGCTTCCTCGATTTCGCGGCCGGCGACCATCATCAGGTCGGCCAGTTCGTCGACGATCACGACGATGTAGGGGAGATGCCCATGCTCAAGGACTTCCCCCTCGATCAGCTCGATTTCGGGCAGGTCATCTTCCATGAGGTCTGTCAATGTGTCGTTGGACAGCTCCTGTTGCCGCTTGGCAGACCGGTCTTTCTCCTCCTTGACCAGCTTGCGGTTGTAGCCGTCGATATTGCGCACGCCCTTGTCGGACATCAGCTTGTAGCGCCGCTCCATTTCGCGCACTGCCCAGTTGAGCGCCAGGGCGGCTTTTTTCGGATTGGTCACCACCGGCAGCAGCAGGTGCGGAATCCCTTCATACATGGAGAGTTCCAGCATCTTGGGGTCAACCATGATCAAACGCACATCGCGCGGGTCGGAACGGTAGAGCAGCGACAGGATCATGGCGTTGATCGACACCGATTTACCGGTGCCGGTCGAACCGGCGACCAGCAGGTGCGGCATCTTGGCGAGGTCCGAGACGACGGTATGGCCGAAGATGTCCTTGCCGAGCGCGAGGGGCAGGCGACCGCCGGTTTTCTGGAACTCTTCGGTGGAGAAAATCTCCTTGAGATAGACCATCTCCCGGTCGCGGTTGGGAATCTCGATGCCGACCACGCCGCGGCCGGGGATCGGGGCGACGATGCGGATGGAGAGGGCCTTGAGCGCCATGCTCAGGTCGTCGGCCAGTCCGGCGATCTTGTTGACCTTGACGCCCGGAGCCGGGGCAAACTCGTACATGGTGACCACCGGCCCCGGCTTGACCTCGGAGACATCGCCCTCGACGTTGAAATCGAGCAGCTTCTTCTCCAGCAGCCTGGCGTTCATCATCAGTGCGTCCTTGTCAACCGGCTTGGCGACCTCGCCGTCATGGTCGAGTAGGCTAAGGGAGGGTTGATGATAGGTCCCCGAGGGTTCCAGGAAATCGAAAGCCTCCTGGTTCTCCTGGGCTTTTTTCTTGCTGCTCTTCTGCGGTTTATCGCGGTTTGCCGGCCCCGGAGCAGGCTCAAGGGCGCGGATGACCAGCGATTTTTCCTTCTTCGGGCTCTTGGCCTGCTGCAGCTCGCGTCGGGCCTGCCGGGCCTCGCGGCGCCTTTCCATGGCGACGCCCAGTCTGGCCAACAGCCCCTCCAGGAAGAGCACCATTGAGAAGCGCGCCACCAGCATGGCAGAGACGGAAAAGAAGACCAGCAGGAAGATCGCTGCACCGGTCATGTTGAACCAGTTCTTCAGGGTGCTGGCTAAAAGGTAGCCGATAAAACCACCGGCCTGGTTCATCGTCTGCCCGAACAGGGCGACCTTTTCAACCTTGAGCGAGATCATCCCGGCGATGGAGATCAGCATGACCAGGAACGCGAAAATCTTGTAAGTGCGGGGGTGCAGATCGCGGAATTTCAGCAGCCGCCAGGCAAAGAGCAGGCAGGCAAAGGGGATCATCAGGGCCGGCAAGCCAATGATCTGGAAGAAAAGATCGGAGACATAGGCGCCGACCTTGCCGCAAAAGTTGAAGATCGAAGCTGGGTTGAGGTTGTTGTTGAACGAGGGGTCGCTGTTGTTGAATGACACCAGGCTCAACAGCAGAAAGAGACCTGCAGCCATCCAGACCAGGCCGGCGATCTCTTTTTTGATGTGCTCGCGCAGAAAAGGTTTACGTTTTTTTTCGCTCATTCGGGGGCCCTGTGAAGAATTCGCGCCATGGTAGCGCAATTACAGGGTAAAGGTCAAAGGTTGCATAGCGTATGTCATGAAAGGAGAAATACCAACCCAAGCCCGCCGGCAAACCAGCAGTAGAGAGCAAACCAGTGGAGCCTGCGGCGCCTGATCACCCCCATCAGCAGATGGATGCAGAGCAGGCCGATGAGCAATGCCGCGAGCGTCCCGGCAAGGTAAGGAGCAACCGAACCGCCGGCCGCGGCATCAAGGTCCTTGAGAGAGAGCAGCGCCGCCCCCAGGACTGCGGGCAACGCCAGTAGAAATGAGAAGCGGGCCGCGGTTTCACCGTCGACACCACGCATCAGCAACGCCGCGATGGTCGAGCCGGAGCGGGAGATGCCGGGGATGATCGCGCAGCCCTGGACCGTGCCGACGATGATTGCATCCACGAAAGTCATCTCGTTGCGGGACTGCTCCCGGTTGCGCAGGCGTTCCGCCAGCCAGAGCAGGCTGCCGGTGACCAGTAGCATGACGCAGACGATCACCGGGCGCTCGAACAGGCCGATGAAAAAGTCCTTGAACAGCAAACCGATCACGGCAGTCGGCACCGACCCGGCGATCAGCAGGCCAACCATAAAACGTTGCTGGACCGCGGTTTCATCACGCCGCCAGAGCGAGGAGATCAACCCGGCCAGATCGCGCCAGAAGTAGAGTGCAACCGCGATCATGGTGCCGAGGTGCAGCAGCACATCGAAGAGCACTCCCGGTTGTTCAAAGTCGCCAAGCAGGTGCTGGGCCAGTACCAGGTGGCCGCTCGATGAAACCGGCAGAAACTCGGTGGCCCCTTGCAGGATGCCGAGCAGTATTGCGTCAAAAAAACTCACATGTGCTCCAGTTTGGAAGATGATAGATGTTAAAGTGGTCAAGTCATCAAGCTATAAAACCTTGAAGCCAGAAGCTCCATAGCTTTACAGCGAAATGGGTCATAATTCCATAATAATCGGCAGGATCAGCGGCCGCCGATCCATCGTCCTGTTGAACAATCGGCGCAGGGTCTTGCGGACCTCGACGCGCAACTCCTCCCAATCGGTCATTGCCATCTGGCTGTGCTCGGCGAGCATCTGACAGACCAGTTGCCGGGCCTCGCTCAGAAGCTCTTGGCTCTCATCCTCCGGGACGAAGCCCCTCGTGATGATTTCCGGACCGGACACAATCTCGCCACTGCCCTGATTGAGTGCCAAAAAGACGATTACCAAGCCGTGATTGGCGAGGTGCCTGCGGTCACGCAGTTCAATCTCGCCAACGTCACCGACGCCCTTGCCGTCGATGAAGACCCGGCCTGTTTCAACCCGTGGTTCGATGTGCCAACCGTTGACGGAAAGCACCAGCGGCGTACCGTTGCTGATGACGATCGCCCGGTCATCCTCCCAGCCCATGTTGCGTGCCAGCTGGGCATGCTTCACCAAGTGCCGGTATTCGCCGTGAACCGGCACGAAATACAGGGGCCTGACCAGGTTCAAGACGGTTTTCAGCTCGTTCTGACTGGCGTGCCCGGACACGTGAATTTCGCTGGTCGTTTCGTAATGGACTTCTGCGCCGCGGCGATAGAGGTGATTGATCAGGTGCGTGATGGCCCGCTCGTTGCCGGGGATGAACTTGGAGGAGAGGATCACCGTGTCGCCCGGAGCGATGCTGATCTGCTTGTGGTCATCCATGGCGATGCGTGACAGGGAACTTAAGGGTTCGCCCTGGCTGCCGGTGGTCAGGATCAGGACTTTGTGCGGTGGCAGGTCGCGCATCTGGCGCAGGTCGACGAGGACGTCGTCCGGGATATGCAGATAACCGAGCTGTCTGGCGATGGCGATGTTGCTGACCATGCTGCGGCCGGAGACCATGACTTTGCGTTCTGCCAGCACCGCGGCGTTGATCACCTGCTGGATGCGGTGGATGTTGGAGGAAAAGGTTGCCACCAGAATCTTGCCGGTGCAGCGTGGAATCAGTTCGTTAAAAGCTTCGCCGACCGTGCGTTCGGAGAGGGTCTGCCCGGTGTTCTCCACGTTGGTGGAGTCGGCAAGCAGCAGCAGGACCCCTTCTTCGCCGTAAGCGGCCAGGCGACCGAGGTCGGTAGGTTGATTGTCCACCGGCGTCGGGTCGAGTTTGAAGTCGCCGGTGTGGACGATCAGTCCGGCCGGGGTACGGATGGCCAGGCCACAGCCATCGACGATCGAGTGCGCAGCGCGGTAGAATTCCACGTTGAAAGGGCCGATGTCGACGGCCTCGCGGACTTTGACGCTGTGGCAGTCAACCCGGCTCTTAAGGTGGTGCTCGTCCAGCTTGTTGGTGAGCAGGCCCAGGGTCAGCGGTGACCCGTAGATCGGCGGGAAGCCGAGGGCTTCGATCAGGAAGGGGATGGCGCCGATATGGTCTTCGTGTCCATGGGTCAGGACCATGCCGGCGATCTGGTCCCGGCGCTCGGCAATTGCCGTGATGTCGGGGATGACCAGGTCGATGCCGAGCATGTAGGCTTCGGGAAACATCAGCCCGCAGTCGATGATCAGCAGCGCTCCTGCGGCCTCGATGACCATCATGTTCAGGCCGATCTCGCCGAGTCCGCCCAAGGGCAGGATACGCACGGCGTCGGGGTGCAACGGGCGTGTTGGCACGGAATTCTGCGAAGCGCTGGTCATAAATAGAAAGTTTCTGACAAATCAGGTGTTTGCGATTGAATCGACGCCAGTCTAGGGGACTGGTGACCGATAGTCAAATGCTTTCCTGCAGAGAGTCAAGGGTTGCTGCTTGATATTCCTGTTGCTAATATACTGCTCTTCAACTATGAGGCGATGTGATGAAATTACCCCAGCCATTGATCGAAGGCCGCCTGGTGCGCCGTTACCAGCGTTTTCTGGCGGATGTGGAGCTGACCGATGGCCGCACGGTAACGGCGCATACGCCGAATACCGGCAGCATGATGCAGTGCGCTTTGCCAGGGCAGACGGTGTTGCTGTCAAAAAGTGACAACCCGAAGCGCAAGCTCGCCTGGTCCTGGGAACTGGTGCGGGTCAACAACCATTGGGTCGACATCAACACCCACCGTGCCAACCGGGTGGTCGAAGAGGCCTTGCGGGCCAATGCCGTCCCCGGGCTGGAGGGCTACAGTGTGCGTGCCGAATTTCCGTTTGCCGACAGCCGCATCGATTTCATGCTGGAGGGCCCTGAAGACAGGGTCCTGCTCGAAGTGAAGAATGTCACCCTGTGCTGTGCGCCCGAAATCGCCTGTTTTCCCGATGCGGTGACCACGCGTGGTCAAAAACATCTGCGTGACCTGGTCGTTGCCACACAAAGCGGTTGGCGGGCGGTGATCTTTTTCCTGGTGCAGCGCGGTGAAGCCGTCTCCTTCATGCCGGCCGATGCGATCGATCCGGCATATGGCCGCCTGCTCAGAGAAGCCGTCGCACAAGGGGTGGAGGCGCTGGCGTTCCGGACCCTTGTTTCGCCGCAGGAGAGCCGCCTCGGCGAAAAGGTGGCGGTTTTGCTCTAGGCCCGGTCATGATTCGTCAGGCTGTGTCGCAGCGGGTATACTGTCAGCAGATTAACGCAAGCGAAAGGATTCTCCCATGCGAGTTGAAACTGATTTGAAGCTGGGCTTCAAGGATGTCCTGATCCGTCCCAAGCGCTCGACTCTGAAAAGCCGTTCCATGGTCGAACTGGAGCGGACCTTTACCTTCCTCCACAGCAAGCGGCAATGGAGCGGTGTACCGGTCATTGCCGCCAACATGGATACGATCGGCACCTTCGAGGTCGCCGAGGTCCTGGCTGGGCACCGCATGCTCTGTGCCATCCACAAACACTACAGCCTCGAGGAATGGCAGGCTTTTATCGCTCGTCAGGACACCGATGATATCTTCGAGCGCATCATGGTCAGCACCGGCGTGGCGGATGAGGATTTCAACCGCTTGTCGCAGATTCTTGCCCAGCACCCGGAACTGCAGTTCATCTGCATCGACGTTGCCAACGGTTACGCCGAGTCGTTTGTCGAGTATGTCGTCAAGGTCCGTCAGGCGTTTCCGGACAAGACCATCATCGCCGGCAACGTAGTAACCGGAGAGATGGTCGAAGAACTGCTCCTCTCCGGCGCGGACATCGCCAAGGTCGGCATCGGTCCTGGCTCGGTCTGTACCACGCGGGTCAAGACCGGGGTCGGCTACCCGCAGCTCTCCGCGGTGATCGAATGCGCCGATGCTGCCCACGGCCTCGGCGGCCGGATTATTTCCGACGGCGGCTGCACCTGTGCCGGTGACGTGGCCAAGGCCTTCGGCGGCGGCGCCGACTTCGTCATGCTCGGCGGCATGTTCGCCGGTCACGATGAAAGCGGTGGTCAGCTGGTGGAGCGCAACGGCCAGCACTTCAAGCTTTACTACGGGATGAGCTCCGATACGGCCATGAAAAAGCATGCCGGCATGGTGGCCGATTATCGCGCCTCCGAAGGCAAGACCGTCGAAGTCCCTTATCGCGGGCCCCTCGAGGATACCGTCAAGGACATCCTCGGCGGTCTGCGCTCGACCTGCACCTATGTGGGCGCCTCGGCGTTGCGGGAATTGAGCAAGCGCACTACCTTCATCAGGGTCATGGAGCAGGAGAACTCCGTCTTTGTTTGAGATCCCGACGGGCTGAGTTCGCTTTGGCGTCATAGTTTTCAGAACATTTAGCAGACGGGTTGCTCTGTGCGCGTTGTCGGGCTGATCACCGAATATAATCCGTTCCATAATGGACACCTGCACCATTTGCGGGAAAGCCTGCGGATCACGGGTGCCGATGCCAGCGTTGCCATTATGAGCGGTCATTTCCTGCAGCGCGGGGAGCCGGCGCTGCTCGACAAGTGGGCGCGAACCGAAATGGCGCTGGCTGCGGGTGTCGACCTCGTGCTCGAACTGCCCTTTCCCTTTGCCTGCAACAGCGCGCCCTGCTTCGCCCGGGGTGCGGTGCAGAGTCTCGACGCCTTGGGCGTCGTCGATGCCCTCTGCTTCGGCAGCGAATCCGGCGACCTGGATCCCCTGGAACGGCTTGCTCGCCTGCTGATCGAGCGGGCCGATGAGATTGCCGCGGCAACCGCCAGCCGCTTGCGGCGTGGGGTCAGTTACCCCGCTGCGCGCGCTGCCGTCATTGCTGGGATGGCGCCCGGCTTGTCGCCTGATCTGATCGCCTCTCCCAACAATATCCTCGGCATCGAGTATTTGCGCGCGCTGCAGCTCACCGCCAGTCCTATGCGGGCTTTTACGCTTACCAAGGCTCGGCGCCGGTTATCACAGCACCAATGTCTCCGGCCACATCGCCAGCGCGACAGGGATTCGCACACAACTCTCCAGCGGGGCCAGCGTCGACAATCTTCTGCCGACAGCCGTCCTGAATATCCTGCAGCGGGCGCTTGAAACGGGAGAAGTGCTTGACCAGGGGCGGTTTTTCTCCTCACTGCAGACGTTGCTGCTCCAGGAGGTCGAAACGCTGGACGGGATTTACCAGGTCGAGGATGGTCTGGCGCAGCGGCTTGCCGATGCGGCCTTGACCGCGACAACCTATGCCGAACTGACCGATGCGATCAAGTCACGCCAGTGGACTCTGACCCGGATCCAGCGGCTGCTCTGCTATGTGCTGCTGCAGGTTGCCGGTGATGAGATGCGCGAATTTTTACGCCTGGGGCCGATGTATCTGCGGCTGTTAGGTGCCTCGGGGCGGGGACGGCAGGTGCTGGCCAGGGCACGCAAGAAAAAGTCCCTGCCGATGATTGCCGATCCAGCCAGGGGTAAAGCCGGGTTGCGGCGCTTTTACCGGGACCGGCCTGAGGTCTGCCGCCTGGCGGAGCGGATGCTGGACTGCGATTCGCGGGCCACCCGGCTTTACGGCCTGCTGCAGGTGAACCGCAGAAAAGGCCACCGCAACCAGGATTTTTTCCGCAAAGTGCGGACACCTTAGCCGCCTGCGGCGAAGATTCAATCCTCCTCAGCCGGATTGCTGTACTCAATGTGGGATGCTGCCGGGACGGCGTCCTGCCTGACTTTGGCCGGCAGCTGCTTGCGGCTCTTCACGCCCAGGTCGATGAGGTTCTGGGCTCTGGCCACGAGATTCCCCTTGCCGCTGCTGAGCTTGTTATGCGCGCCCTCGTAAGCTTTACGGGTGTTGTCGATCTGGTCGCCGATCTTTTCCAGGTCAGCCACGAAGCCGACGAATTTGTCGTACAGGGCGCCGGCCTTCTCGGCGATTTCCAGAGCGTTTTTGTTCTGGTGTTCGTAACGCCAGATGTTCTGGATGGTCCGCAAGGTCACCAGCAGGGTCGACGGGCTGACGATCATGATGCTTTTGTCAAAGGCCTTGCGGAAAATCTCTCCATCCTTTTCGATCGCCAGCATGAAGGCGCTCTCGATCGGTACGAACATCAGTACGAAATCCAGGCTCTTCACCCCCGGCAATTCGTCGTACTTTTTCGATTCCAACCCTTTCAGGTGGGTATTGATCGACAGCAGGTGCTCCTTGACGGCACGCTCGCGCTGCTCGTCACTTTCGGCGCGGACATATTTTTCGTAGGCGACCAGGGACACCTTCGAGTCGATGACGATATCCTTCTCTTCCGGCAGATGAACCACCACGTCGGGCTTGAGCAGCCTGCCATCGACGTCCCTGAACCCGCCCTGTGAATCATATTCGAGCCCTTTGCGCAGCCCCGATTCCTCGAGGATGCGCTCGAGGATGATCTCTCCCCAGCTGCCCTGCGTCTTGCTGTCGCCCTTGAGTGCCTTGGTGAGGTTCTCCGCGTCCTCGCCGATCTTCTGATTCAACTCCTGCAGACGTTGTACTTCCTTGAGCAGCGAGTGGCGCTCTTTCCCCTCCGTTGCGTAAACTTCGGAGACCTTCTTTTCAAAATCGATGATCCGCTCTTTGAACGGTGTCAGAATCGTGTCGAGATTGGCCTTGCTCTGGTCGGCAAAGGACTTGGTTTTTTCCTCGAAGATCTGATTGGCGAGGTTTTCGAACTGAAGTTGCAGCTCTTTTTTGGTGTCATTCAATACCTGCAGGCTCTCCTCCGAACGCCTGGCCTCCTCTCTCAATTCCGTCGCCAGTCGCGAGTTGTCCCGCTCCAGCCCTGTTTTCTCGAGGATCAGGGCGTCCATCCTAGTGTTCTTAACCTGTAACTCTTCAGCCTGCCGGCGCAGCTGATCCTCGCGGCCACTCAAACGCTCCTGTAGCGAGGCGAGCTCGGCGGCAAGGTCTTGGCGTCCTGCCTGTCGCGCAGCGTCGAGTCGATTTTTAACCAGCAGAATGGCCGGGAAGAGTCCCAGGGCAAAGCCGATGATCAGGGCGGCAATAAGCCAGATCAGCTCAGGCGAAGCAGGCATGGCAAACTCCATTAACCGGGTGATGGGTGACATGCAAAGATAGCAGCCCCGGATAGAGCCTGCAAGAGGGGTGTGACAGTATAATTCACATCACCAGGTCGCGGCGATCTGTGATGCCCTGTTAAAGTATGGAATGGCTAAGGAAGTTCGGGTCCTGTTCAGCCAAGGCAGTATTGGCGCAGGTCTTTGGAAAAGAGCTCCAGACCGTCTTTGGTCATGCGTCCGGGGGTCTGGCAGTGATTGCAGACCTGGCGTTTCCCTGGAGCAAAGTCCTGCAGGTTACGCAACATGGTCTGATGGCATTGCGGGCATTCGAAACGAATCAGCAGGGTCATGGCAGGCTCCATCATTGCTGTTTAATCACCTTAGAGGGAGCTAATAGTGCCAGAAAGTAAAGTGTTGTTGCAAGAAAAAACGTCAATGATGGAGCAGGTTCAGCAAAAAGCCCCCTGAATTTGAGTTTGTCAGCGGTGCTGCAATGCCGAAGCCAGTACTTCGACAACCAGGGTGCCTGTCTCGGCCGCCGAGGAACCATAGGCAAGGATACCGTCCTGGTGGCCGGTCATGACCAGCAATCCGGGTTGAGAAAGATCCTGGGCCTCTGCCAGTCGCTGAATCTCTGCGGCCATCACAGGGGTCCCATAAGCGGCGGACGGAGCGGTGCAGGGGAGCCCAAGTTGTGTGCGACAGTTGAAGATGGCGGGGCAGTGCAGATGCATGACCCAGAGGATCAGCGGGCTGCATTGGTAGAGAATGCCGTGAGAAAGGGCTTCCGAGGATGGCTTGGTGCTGCCTGTGGCCTCAAGCCGGTTGGCTGCGGGAGAGCATTGCAGAACCGTGGCGTAATGTTCCGGAAGCAGCTGCGGCAAGTGGCCGGTTTGGGTGCCGCTGATCAAAAATGCATCGCTGTGCTGACCTGGCAGCCGTCGGCTCAGGTTGCCGAAACCGAGCCCCTCGTAGCGTCCCGGGTCCTGGCCGAGCAGGCCGAGCTGGCGAAAGATTTTACGCCAGGCGTTCAACTCGTCGAGGAGATTTGCGGGCGGGGGCGCACCTGCGTGGAAATCAAGCTGAAACTTGATGACGCCTTCGCGGTCAGCGTAGGTCATGCCATGGAAGCTTTCGTCAATCGGCAAAGTCAACCGCGACAACGCTCGAAGTTATGGCCTTGACGAGGGCGACGACTTTCTGGTGCTCAGGATGGACTTGGTAGCGCTGGAGGGCTTCAAGATCATCAAAGCTGGAGACCAGGCCGAGGTCGTATGAACGTTCGGAGCGGAGAACATCGGTGCCGAAGCGGAACTCGCGGATCTCCTCGATCACATGCGGCAGTCCGCCCAAGCCCTCGGCGAGTTGCTGGATTTCGGCCGCAGTGGTTTCCGGTTTGAATTTGAATAAGACAACATGAGTCAGCATGAACGTTCTCCAGGATCAGGTTTGGGAGTTGATTTCGCTCAACTGATCATTGAGCGTCCAGTAGTCGTAGATATAGCCGATCAGGAACAGTCCGCCGGTGAGAAAGTAGATGATGCCGGTCAGCCACTTGCCCATGTACATGCGATGCACACCGAACAAACCCAGAAACGTCAGCAGGATCCAGGCGAGGTTGTAATCGATCGGACCGGAAGTGAAGCGCAGATCGGCATCTCGGTCCATCCTTGGGATCAAAAAGAGGTCTACCAGCCAACCGATAAAAAACAGCCCCAGGGTGAAGAAGTAGATGGTTCCGGAGACCGGTCGCCCGTAATAAAAACGATGTGAACCGGTAAAGCCGAACAACCAGAGGAGGTAGCCGATTAACGGGGTGTGAGTGGTTTCCAGCATGCCTGTGTTCCTTTGTCAGCGGGTCGGGGTGAGATCAAAAGCATCCAGGATGGCGTGCGTTGTCGAGTTGATCAGGACAACTTTGTTCTCAACCTGCAGGATTTCCAAGCCGACCGGTGGTGGCGGCAGCCGGCGCAAGAGGTCGTCGGGAAGTCTTTCTGCCTGACGGTAAAGCTGGTAATCAAGACTGTGCCCTGGCGCAACCTTTTCCTGCCAGCCGGGCGGCAGGGTTTTGCCACGAAAGACTTTTTTCTGCAGGCCGGAAGGGAGCTCGCTGTCGTTCTCCCGCTCGGTCGCGGGTTGAAGTCCGAGCAAGTGTGCGCGAATCAGGTTGCGTTCGGCCGGGGAGAAAGTTTCATGTTGGTCAAGGTCGGCGTGACCTTGCCATGCTTTCTGATAAACCCCGTGAGCTTCTATTGCCTTGGCTTGTACCGATAAGGTGGCGGTCATGATCATGATAATCATAACCGCGATGCGCCGCATGTCGCTTTCTCCTTTGCGAGAGGGTTTGGTCTGTCTGGAAAGATGATGCCGCAAACTACATCAAGAACTCTACTCTAATATATTTTTTTGCCCCTGTCATCAACTGTGGGGATGTGACAGATCCTGTCTTCTAAGGTATATTGTTAATCCTTTGCAGGTATGCGCTCTATCCCACAAAGGAGGCGCCTATGCAGGAAACTTTTGATTTCTCATCATATGCCCGGCAGGTGCGCAAGGTCTCCAAAATGCTGATGCGTTATGGAGGCAATGCCGTGGAACTCTCCGGCACCGTCCACTTGTTAACCACTGCGGCGGAAAGAGACCTGGCGCGTTTTGGTTCTTCCCCTGAAGCCTCACACGTTGCCTGTGGCCCCGGTTGTGGCGCCTGCTGCGTTCTGAATGTCTCTGTCCTCTTCCCTGAAGCGGTGGCCATCACGCGTTTTTTACAAAGACGCTGCTCAACAGAAGAAATGGATGCCCTCCGCATCAAACTCCAGGAATTACATCGCAAAATCTGTTGGCTTGATGACGAGGAACGCCTTTTTCTAAGGGAGCCCTGCGCGTTTCTGGATAATTTCGGCTGTTGTACGATACATGCTGTACGTCCGCTTTTGTGCCGTTCCATTACCTCGACTGATCCTCACGCCTGTCAAGAGGCCATCGCAATGGTTGCTTTACAGGGAGCGCCGAGCGTGGAGATGGACCTCTTCCATAAGGCTCTTTTCGACACGGTCTATTCTGAATTTGGCTGGGTGCTGGAATGCCTGGGGTTTGATCATCGGCCGATGAGGTTGAGTAGTATCGTTCTAACACTGCTTGACCAACCGGAAATGGTTGCCTTGTTCGTTTCCGGAGAGAAGGTCCCGATTCATTAGGCGGTTGATGGTTGATTGCGGGATACTAGTGAATTTCTTTGGATCCCTCGAAATGCGTTTTTCCCCTGACAGCTGGCTTGATTTCCGCGAAGATGTTTTTTGCACTATGCAAAAACCTGGTCATCTCCACGGCGTTCATCGCTGACCCGAAGAGACGCCCTTGGACTTCCTGACAGCCGCGTTTGCGGAGGAACTCCAGTTGCATCTTGTCCTCAACGCCGACGGCTGTTACGGCCAGATTCAAGCTGCTGGCCATGCTGAGAATGGCCTCGGTAATTGCCGCGTAGTCGGGGTTGTGAATGATGTCGCGAATAAACTCCTGGGCGATCTTGATGCGGTGAATAGGAAAATGCCGGAGGTACAGAAGTGATGAATAGCCGGTGCCGAAATCATCAATTGCGAGATTGATGCCGCGCACCTTGAGGTCGGTCAAGGCCATGATACTGTCCTCAACATGTCCCATAATGGAGTTTTCGGAAAGCTCAATTTCCAGGGCGTTGGGCTTGAGACCGGTCTCGTTCAGAATCGATTCGATGCAGTCAATGAAGTTGGCCTGGCGGATATGATGTCCCGAAAGGTTTACGGACATACGTATATATGACAGACCGGCCTCCTGCCAGGCTTTGGCCTGGGCACAGGCGGTACGCAGGACCCATTCGCCGAGGGGAAAGACCAGGCCGCTTTCTTCCGCGACGCTGATGATCTGGGCCGGGGAAATCAGCTTGCCGTTGCTGTCATTCCAGCGTAGTAGAGCTTCGACCCCGGTAATGCAGCCGGTGTCCAGGTTGATCTGAGGTTGATAGTGTTGCTGCAGTTCCCCGCTGCTGAGCGCTTGACGCAGTCGGCTCTCGAGATCGTTTTTGGCCAGGGCCGCGGTGTTCATGTCGTCGGAAAAGAACTGGATGTTGTTGCGTCCGCGGCTTTTGGCGACATACATGGCCGTGTCGGCACTTTTCAACAAGGTTTGCGGGTCTTCGCCGTCAATCGGGTAGATCGCTACGCCAATACTGGCGGTTGTGAAAAATTCGCGGCTGCCGATCTGGAAAGGTTGGCCGAGGGTCTCGAGGATACGCCGTCCCATAATGGAGAAATTGGGATCATGATTCGGGTCGGCCTGTACGATGACGAATTCATCGCCCCCCAGCCGGGCAAAAGTGTCTCCCTCGCGGATGAATTTTTTCAGGCGCTGTGCAACCGAGCGCAAGACCAGGTCGCCGACGGCGTGTCCATGGGTATCGTTAATCAGTTTGAAGCGGTCCAGATCGAAGAAGAAAACCCCAACATGGCGGTTGTCGCGGCGGGCCAGAGCCATCGATTGCAGGAGGCGATCGTTCATCAGGGCGCGATTGGGCAGGCCGGTCAAGGTATCATAGTAGGCCAGTCGCTCGATGCGCTCTTCCGTAGCACGGTGGTTGGTCAGATCATTGAGGACCGCCAGGCTTTCGGTCAGGTTGCCATGATCATCGCGCTGGGCGACTTCCGAAAGCGAGACTTCGATTGCTCCACCATTGGCTCGTCGCAACTGGTAGTTGGTGCTTCTGATCTCTCCCAGATCCCTTAGCTGTTGGAAGTGCTTGGCCCTGATCTCATGCGCATTCTCGCTGATGATAAAGTCGAAGAAATCCTTGCCGATGACCTCTTCTGCAGCATAGCCGAGGGTGTCGAGCCAGGATTGACTGACATAAAGCAGTCGTCCACTGCAGTCCATCGAGTGCAGCATGGCCGGGGTCTTTTGATAGAATTGCCGAAATCGGTTTTCACCCTCTTCCAGCCGGCGCCTCATGCCGCGCAAGCGGATTTCCGCATGGCCGAAAAGAACGCCGGCCAAGCCGCCAAACACGATCGGAAACCATAGCTGCTGTATTTGCATGGTCAAATCGTGCAGGCTGCGTCCCAGATAGGTTGCCAGGGCAACGACCAAGGCGCCGGCAAGAAACCAGCCGCATAATGGCAAAACAAGTTGTTTTCCACTCAAGGTCTTGGGCATAGAATGTCGACCGCTTATAATGATAAACCCGCAAGCAAAATAAATCCGAAGGAGAAGAGGCGGCAGGGCTCCGGATTGCAAATTAATGCTTACATTCTATGGGTTTTTCACGCCCTGTCAAATCCGCTGCTGCTCGGCGATGACACTTCTCAGTGTTTTATGCTAAGATGAGCTTCCTGAAAATTGTTCCCTCAATTGCTGTTGGAGAGGAAGGAATGGCAAAACCGGCTACCGACAATCAAAGCCGCACCAATGTAAAACGCAGGACCCGCACTAGGCGTCCGCCGATGTTTACGGTCCTTATGCATAATGACGATTACACGACTATGGAGTTCGTCGTCGAAGCATTGATCGCGGTTTTTCACAAGTCGCCAACCGAGGCCAACCGGATTATGCTGCATATCCACTTCAAGGGCTCAGGGGTCTGCGGCATCTACCCCTACGAGGTTGCCGAAACCAAGGCTGCCAAGACTCATGCCATGGCCCGCAAAGAGGGGTTTCCGCTACGCTGTTCTCTGGAGCAAGTTTGAATAGCTCTGCTAGAATATTCAGGAGTAGAATGAATTGCATCAGAATCTGACATCTCTACTCTGAATGGAGTAACCGAGACGCATGTTTAATCAAGATGTTCAAATAGCTTTTTCCCTTGCCGTGAGGGAAGCCCAGCGCCGGCGTCATGAATTTCTGACCACCGAGCATGTGTTGTATGCCATGCTCTTTGACGAGCAGGGCCAGGAGATTTTGCGGGCCTGTGGCGGTGATATCGAGAACCTGAGAGCAGATCTGGAGATCTATCTCGAACAGCATCTCGAGGCGCTGGAGCAGACTGACGATGATATGCCGGAGCAGACGGTTGGCCTGCAGAAGGTCCTGCAACGGACGGTAACGCACATGCAGTCGTCTGGTCGCGAGGAGATTGGTATCGGCGACATCCTGGCCGCGATACTGGAGCAGGAGAATTGCCTGGCGGCACAGATTCTTCAGGCCGAAGGCATGTCAAGACTCGATGTCTTGAACTACGTCTCCCACGGGATTACCAAGGTCCCATTCCAGAATGCACCTGCAGAGCAGCAGGATCCGGACGAGCAGATCAAAGAATCGCCGTCTGGCAAGCCGGCAAAGAAAGTCAATCCTCTCGAGGCGTTTACGGTCAATCTTCTTGAACGGGCCGCCAAGGGGATGATTGATCCTCTTGTTGGCAGAAAAGCCGAGTTGGAACGCACCGTACAAATCCTCTGCCGACGGCGCAAGAATAACCCGGTCCTGGTTGGCGAACCCGGCGTCGGCAAAACCGCCATTGCCGAGGGTTTGGCCCTGCGCATCCTTGACCACGAGGTTCCGGAGCTGCTTCAGGATGCCGAACTGTTTGCTCTCGACATGGGGGCTTTGCTGGCCGGCACCAAGTACCGCGGCGATTTCGAGGAGCGCCTCAAGGCTGTGGTGCAGGCTTTGGCCAAGCGGCCACGGGCTATTCTGGTGATCGACGAGATCCATACCATCGTCGGTGCCGGTGCCACGAGCGGAGGCTCCCTTGATGCGGCCAACATTCTCAAGCCGGTGCTCGGCTCCGGAGAGATCCGCTGCATTGGTTCGACGACTTATGAAGAATACAAGAACCTCTTTGAAAAGGATCGCGCCTTGTCCCGGCGTTTCCAGAAGATTGACGTACTTGAGCCGGGTGTCGATGAAACGATCGAAATTTTGAAGGGACTCAAAGCTTCTTACGAAAAGCATCACGGTGTCAAATACACAGCTGCTGCCCTTGAGGCAGCGGCAACCCTGTCGGCACGGCATGTCAACTTCCGCCGTCTGCCGGACAAGGCCATCGATGTGATTGACGAAGCCGGTGCCCGGTTGCAGCTTTACCCGCGCAAGCGCCCGACCATCGGCGTCACCGATATCGAAACGGTGGTTGCCGGCATGGCCCGTATCCCGGCACGCAAACTCGGCCAGACCGACCGGCGTAAATTGAAGGATCTGGATCGTGATCTGAAACGCCAGGTTTTTGGCCAGGACCGAGCAATCGATCAGATCTGCCAGGCGATCCGCCGTGCCCGTGCCGGTCTCGGCCAACCGGAGAGGCCGACCGGGTCGTTCCTCTTCACCGGACCGACCGGTGTCGGCAAGACCGAGGTCGCGAGACAGCTTGCCACGCAAATGGGTGTTGAATTCCTGCGGTTCGACATGAGCGAATACATGGAGAAACATGCGGTGTCCCGCCTCATCGGTTCTCCGCCGGGGTATGTCGGCTTCGAGCAGGGTGGCCTCTTGACTGACGCCGTGATTCGCAATCCGCATGCGGTGCTCCTCCTCGACGAGATCGAAAAGGCGCACCCGGACATATTCAACATTCTGCTGCAGGTGATGGACCATGGTACTTTGACGGACAACAACGGGCGTCAGGCGGACTTTCATAACGTCATCCTGATCATGACCAGCAATGTTGGTGCCCGGGAGATGAGCAGCGCGACGATCGGTTTTGGCGATCGGCTCCCCGGCGAAGCGCGCCAGGCCGTGGAAAAGACCTTCTCTCCGGAATTCCGTAATCGTCTTGATGCCATCATTGCATTCCGGCCTCTCGACGAAGAGATCATGACACGCGTCGTCGACAAATTCATTCGGCAGCTGCAGACCTCGCTGGCCGAGCGCAAGGTGAGCCTGACCCTCACCGAAAGTGCACGTCGCGACCTGGCTCGCCGCGGCTATGATCCGGTCTTCGGCGCTCGGCCACTGGGGCGCCTGATCGAGAATGAAGTCGGCAATCTGCTCGCCGATGAAATCCTCTTCGGCCGTCTGACCAGCGGCGGCAAAGTGCGCATCACCTTCAAGTCGGGCAAGCTGGATTTCAGCTATAGCTGACGCCGGGACGCAGGGACGCGAAAAATTGGTTATTTATGAAGCTTTTACAGGTAGTTTTAAAGCTTTTGAATTACACGTCCCTCGTCCCGCCTCCCTTATCTTCTAATGCCTGTATTCCGCCTCACCAATGAGCTGATTTTTCCTGATCCGCGCCGGGCCAGCAAGGAAGGGCTGCTGGCCATCGGCGGGGATCTCTCTCCCCAACGCCTGCTCTTGGCTTACGTGCTCGGCATTTTCCCCTGGTATGGAGAAGGCGAACCGATCCTGTGGTGGTCGCCGGATCCACGCTGTGTGCTCTTCCCGGAGCAGGTGTACGTGTCACGCCGACTGGAGAGAGTTATCAGGCAACAGCGCTTCCACCTGACCTGCAACCGCGTCTTCAGCCGGGTTGTCGAGGCCTGTGCCGGCGTGCGCGTCTGTAAGGGACAGGAAACCTGGTTGACTGCGGAGATGCAATGCGCTTATCAAACCCTGCACGCGTTGGGTTTTGCTCACTCCATTGAGGCCTGGGAAGACGATGAACTGGTTGGTGGCCTCTACGGCGTCGCTATCGGCAGATTCTTTTTCGGCGAGTCGATGTTTCATACTCCGGCCGAACGCCTCAAAGGTCATTCTGGCGCAGTTGGCTCGCCATCTGCACAGGGAGGGTTTTGACCTGCTAGACTGCCAGGTTCCCAATCCTCATCTGACCAGTATGGGCGCCATAGAAATCTCTCGCGAGGATTTCCTTGAGCGCTTGGCGGCTGGGGCCTTGGGATCGGCGGGTGTTTTAGTGAAGGTTGAGTTACCGGAGGTGCTTTATCTAGACTAGATAAGTTTGCCGCCGAGTTTTGTGCTGAAAGCATTATGACAGCTAAGCGCAGGCTCTTTCTGAAGCTGCAAAAAAAAGCCGAACCCGTTAACTGGGTCCGGCTTTTTAACTGTGAACTTTGAGGAGAGGTTAGTCTTTGCGCATCAGGCGCATCTTTTTGCGCAGGCGCCGTTGGGCTTCTTTCTCTTTACGCTTGCGCTTGACGCTGGGCTTTTCGTAAAACTTACGCTGCTTCATTTCACGGAAGAGCCCTTCCTGCTGCAACTTGCGCTTGAGAACCCGGATGGCTTTTTCGACATTGTTGTCGACCACATGGATCTCCACCTGCAATCACCTCGCTTCCCTTGACAAATGCTTCCCAGACGGAGAAGAGAGCGGACTATAGCCGATTTTTTTCTGCAGTGCAAGCGTGAATCGTCGAATTTTGCATGGACTGGGTGTCGATACATCAGGTCTTTGTCGTAAAAAGACCGACCGTCAGGCCGCCATTGTCAAGTCTGGCAATCTGTTTGAAAGACAAACCGGTTGCTTTTACCAGGTCGGGGTCAGAACAGAGTATGGCCAGCCTCCAGCCTGGGTAGGCCCGCTGCAGGTGCTGGCCGAGTCGAGAATAATAAGTTGCGGGATTCTCTTCCATGGTCAGGCGCTTGCCGTAAGGCGGGTTGCATACAACCAGGCCCTGGCCTGCGTGGACAGATTGCTCGTTAAGCCGGCACTGTGTCAATTGAGACAATGTCCGCGGCTTCACTGCGGCGGCAATTTTCCTTTGCGGCCGCAACCGCTTCGAGGCTTTCGTCGGCCCCGCTGATTGACACGTTTACGGCAACTTCTTCGCGACGTGCCTCGGCACAGAGCAGATTCCACAACCCTTCACGATAACCGGGCCAGTGCATAAAGGCGAAAGAGCGTTTTAGGCCCGGAGCCTGATGGCGGGCAAGCAGGGCCCCCTCGAGGAGAAAGCTGCCCGAGCCGCACATCGGGTCCGCCAGCGACTCTGTGCCGTTCCAGCCGAGCAGCATCAATATCCCGGCCGCCAGTGTTTCGCGCAGTGGCGCAACGGTCACTGCGTGACGATAGCCGCGACGGTGCAGCAGTTCGCCGGAACTGTCGATTGAAATAACCACCTGGTCGTCGACAACCCTGACCATCACCAGTTTGTGGAGTGTCACTAACAGGATTGGTTGAGCGGCCCAGAGCCTGGTTGGCTGCCGACTCAAGAGTCTCTGCAATACGTGCAGTGTGGTTGAGGCGTGACGCATGACAGGTCACCCGAAAGGCCACCGACGTCTCCGGCCGGATGAAGCGCCCCCACGGGAGTTTTTGTGCTCTTCGATACAGACCTGGAAAATCCCGGCTTTGGAATTCAGCAAAGCGCACCAGAATCCGGCTGGCCGTTCGCAACCAGAGATTGGCGTGATAGAGTTCACGTAATCGACCGCTAAAAGTGACTCCGCCCACGGTGATTTCCTGCGGGGTTGTTCCCAGTGCCGACAACTCCGCGGCACAGACACTTTCCAGGCCGGGAGAAACAACGATGTAGAAATTTTCCGTTTGCCGATGGTCCATAGAGTCTCTCTTTATACGGGATCAGGAGGCCTTTTGAAATTGACTGGGGGCCAGCCGGAATTAAAAAGGTTGGCCGAACGCTCAAAATCAGTATAATAAGGCCAAAATTTGCTGATGGAGGAAAATTATGACACGGCGCTGGATGATTCTCGCGATAGTCCTAATGGTGGCCCTGCCTTCGATTGTTTGCGCTCGCTGGATCAAGGACAAAGTGTACCTGCAAACCGACTCGGTAGGCAAGGTCGAGTTCAGCCATTATACCCACATGGAGATGGACTCCATCGGCAAGAACTGTCCGACCTGTCACAATGACGTTTTTCATATCGTGACCAAGAAGAATCCTGCCTTCACCATGAAGCAGATGGAAGAGGGCAAGGCCTGCGGCGTGTGTCACAACGGCAAGATGGCGTTCAGTGTCAAAGGCGACTGTACCACCTGTCACGCCGGAGATATCGTCTACACCGATGAAGATGCCGGCAATGTCACCTTCCCTCATCAAGCCCATATCGCGATGTTTGGCTGCGACGAATGTCACCCCGACCTGTTCAAGGCCGAGCGTGGCGCGAATCAGGCGACCATGGAGGAGATGGAAAAGGGCGCGTCCTGCGGGGCCTGTCATGATGGTTCGACGGCGTTCGGTGTCGCCGAAGATTGTGAGTCGTGTCACGAGATGTAAGGTTGAAATAAACGATAGATAATCAACGGGCAACAGATGGCCAATCTGTTGCCCGTTTTGTTTTGTCTGCTTTAATTTGCTTTTTGCTTTCCCTCCCCTGTCGAGTGTCGCCGGATTAATTTCATGGCGTGAGGGAACCCGCTGTAGCGCAAAGCGCTATGGCGGGCAAGCGGAGGTTCGCTTCTTTTGCTTACTTTTCTTTTGTCGAAGCAAAGAAAAGTAGCCCGCCCGCCGGGCGCGAACCGGCAAGGAGAACTTCTGGTAGTTAAAGTCAGAACCCAGGGGTTGCGTCCCCTGACGCCGCCTTACTCTTTTTGCTTGCCCAAAAAGAGTAAGCAGAAAAAGGGCCCCCAATGCCTGCGCCGGCGCTGCGCGGGTCCCCTCCACAGCGCAGAGGTTTTGCGGCCGGACAAAAACTCGCTGCGCTCAGACAGTTTGTCCGGCTTGTTCGCAAAAGCTCCACGCTGCTCCGGAGGCGGCAACAGGGGGTTAAAGTCAAAAGCAAATTCAAAGGCAGAAAAACAAAACGGGCAACAGATTGTCATCTGTTGCCCGCTGTGCGAATGGATTTAAAGAGTTAAAAAGGCAAAACCGGCAACTCCAACCCCGCCATCTTCTGCACCAGTCGCACCACCTGGCTGCTGTAGCCATACTCGTTGTCGTACCAGACGTAGAGCACGACCCGGTCCCCCGAGACGATTGTTGACACCGAGTCGACGACCCCGGCGTGGCGGGAACCGACGAAATCGCTGGATACGGCTTCTGGAGAATTGGTGTAGTCGATCTGGTTCTGCAGCGGCGAGTCGAGCGAGACATCGCGCAGGTAGCTGTTGAGCTCCTCGCGGCTGACTTTCTGTCCGAGGGTCAGGTTGAGGATCGCCAGCGAGACGTTCGGCGTCGGCACGCGGATGGCGTTGCCGGTCAGTCTGCCGGTCAATTCGGGGAGCGCCTTGGCGATGGCGCTGGCGGCGCCGGTCTCGGTGATGACCATGTTGAGCGGGGCGCTGCGACCGCGGCGGTGCTTGTCGTGATAGTTGTCGATCAGGTTCTGGTCGTTGGTGTAGGAGTGGCAGGTCTCGACGTGGCCGCTGACGACCCCGTAGCGGTCGTTGACCGCCTTGAGGACCGGCACGATGGCGTTGGTCGTGCAACTGGCCGCCGAGAAAATATTCTCGTCATCGGTCAGCAGCTCGTTGTTGACACCGAACACCACGTTGGGGACATCGCCCTTGCCGGGGGCGGTGAGCACGACCTTGCTGATCCCCTTGGACTGCAGATGCCGGCCGAGACCCTTGCGGTCGCGCCATTTCCCGGTGTTGTCGATCAGGATGGCATCGTGAATGCCGTAACTGGTGTAGTCGATCTGATCCGGGGCGTCGGCATAAATCAGGCGGATCATGTTGCCGTTGGCGATGATCGCGTTTTCTTCGCTGTCGATGGTGATGGCGCCGTTGAAGGGGCCGTGCACCGAATCGCGACGCAACAGGCTGGCACGTTTCATCAGGTCGTCTGCGCCGCCTTTGCGCACGACCGCGGCGCGCAGCCGCAGCTTGTCGCCGCCGCCGGCCTTGTCCACCAGGATTCTCGCCAGCAGCCGGCCGATGCGCCCGAAACCGTAGAGAACGACATCCCGCGGTTCGCTGAGCAGCGAGGCCTGGCCGGTATTGACCTTGGCCAGCTCCCGGCGCACGAAATCGACCACGTCATGGTCAGGGCCCTGAGCCTGGAAGCGCACGGTCAGCTTGCCGATATCGATCCTGGCGGGAGCCAAATCCAGGTTGACCATGGCCTGCAGGACCGGAAAGCTGTCACGCACCGAAAGCTCGTTCTCGAGAATCTGCCGGGCGAAGCGATGGGCCTTGAGAATATCCACCATGGAGCCGTGCACCAGGCTGCGACCATAGACCGTGGTGACAATGCCGTGATCGCGGTAGAGCCGGCCGATGATCGGCAGCATTGCTTCAGCGATTTCCTCGCGCTGTTTCCAGTCTGAAAAGTATTGTTCCTGTTTCTCCAGGTTCATGCTTGTTTCCTTCCTCTTTTCTGTTTAGCTTGATTGGTCAACTGGCTGCTCATCCTAGTCGAAGGTGATGCTGGATGCAACCGGCGTTGTCCTCATTTTTGCGGTTTGGTCTGGACTTGTCGAGGACGAATTGGTATTAAGAGATGTTTATCGAAACGATCACTGAACCATCCACAAAGGAGGATCTCTTCTGATGAGCGATAAGGTGCATTTTTCGGAACTCGGGCTGGTCAACACCCGTGACATGTTCGCCAAGGCGATGGCCGGTGGTTATGCCATTCCCGCTTACAATTTCAACAATCTCGAGCAGCTCCAGGCGATCGTAACCGCCTGCGTGGAGAGCCGTTCACCGGTCATTATCCAGGTCAGCAAGGGCGCTCGCGACTATGCCAATGCCACCATGCTGCGCTACATGGCGATGGGCGCGGTCAAGATGGCCAAGGAACTCGGTGTGGACCTGCCGATCTGCCTGCACCTCGACCATGGTGATTCCTTCGAGATCTGCAAGTCCTGCGTCGACAACGGCTTCTCCTCGGTCATGATCGACGGTTCGCACCTGCCTTACGACGAGAACGTTGCCCTGACCAAAAAAGTCGTCGAATACGCGCATCAGTTTGACGTCACGGTCGAAGGGGAACTCGGCGTGCTGGCCGGTATCGAGGATGATGTCCAGGCAGAAAAGTCGACCTACACCAAGCCCGAGGAGGTCGAGGATTTCGTCAAGAAGACCGGTGTCGACTCCCTGGCGATCTCCATCGGCACCAGCCACGGGGCCTTCAAGTTCAAGCTGAAAGCCGGCGAAGAAGCGCCGCCGCTGCGCTTCGACATCCTCGAAGAGGTCGCAGCGGCGCATCCCCGGCTTCCCCATCGTCCTGCACGGCGCGTCCAGTGTCGTCCAGGATTATGTGGCCCTGATCAACCAGTATGGCGGCAAGATGGAAGGTGCCGTCGGGGTGCCCGAAGAGCAGCTGCGCCGGGCCGCCAAGAGCGCCGTCTGCAAGATCAACATCGACTCGGACGGGCGACTGGTGGTCACCGCCAAGGTGCGCGAATACCTGGCCAAGAACCCCGGCGAGTTCGACCCCCGCAAATATCTCGGTGCGGCACGCAAGGAGCTGATCACGCTGCTCAAGCATAAGAATGCCGCGGTGCTGGGGAGTGCCGGGAAGGTTTAGCAGCGAGGCGCGTGCGCGTGACGAAGCGCGATGCGCAAGCAGTTAAAGAGCCGCCCGGGCAGACCGGGCGGCTCTTCTATGTCAGATGTCCAGGTGACATTCTCTTGTTATTTCTTGTGGCCGCTGCCCATGCCGTGAGCGTCCGCCTTGGGCAAAGGGGCGAAGGTGGCCTCAAGGATGATCTTTTCGCCGTTCCTCTCAACAGTCAGGGTTGCCTGGTCGCCGCTGAAGCGCTGATTCACTTCGTAGATCAGGTCAAAGCTGTCCTCGATCGAAACCTCGCCCAGGGCAATAATCACATCGCCGTCCTTGAACGCCGGCCTTGTCCGCCGTTGAATTGGGCACGACGCCTTCGACGACCACCTTGCCCTCCGCTTCCTTCATGCGCACGCCGAGTTTGACGCGTTCGCCGGGCAGGCTCTCGTATTCCGTGTAGAGCAGGTAGTCGTAGGGCGGCATCGGGAAGCCCGGCATGTCGACGTTCATCAGCTTGTCCTGCTTCTCCGCGGGGATGGCGATCTCGCGGCTGCCGATCAGGATGTAGGATGTCGGCAGGCGGCGGTAGACGCGCCGCGGGATACCGAAGCCGTACCTGATATGATTGCCGCCGGCCATGACCACCATGCGGTGATCGGGCCCTTGCTCGGCCATGGTCCGGGCGATATTCTCCGCCATGGTCTCATCCCAGAGTGTCTGGATGCGCAGAAAGCCATCGAGCATCTTGTCCCCCTGGCTGTGATCGGCATAAATCGCTTCGGTCATGGCCCGCTGGTAAGGGTCTTCCAGGTCGAACGCGGGGAGTTGGCTCGCGGGTCTTTGCGTCGAGCTCGTCAAGCGGTGTGCTGCCGACGGTTTTGACCATCTCGCGGGTTGCGTTAAGGCCGATGACCCGGATACCGTGCTCGCGGGCGTAGTTCAGGATGTCGCGGTAATAGGCGTAATCCATGCGCCAGTTGTCGTACCAGGCGGATTTCTTGAGGAACTCCTTTTCGCTCAGGGCCCCGGAAACCCATTGGTCGAGGGCCTCCTGCTGGCTGGTGTTGAACATCTCCATGCCGAGGCTGGTCTGCCCCGGGTACCGCTCAGCCACCGCTTTGAGGAGCTGCAGCTCCAGACGATGTGCGGCGGGATTGTCGTGGGTTTCGCCGACATAGATGATCCTTGCATCGGCCGCTGCCGCATGCATCTGTTCTGCAGTGACCTTGATGCCGGTGGGCAGATGGTAGATGTCGCCGACGGCGGGCGGCTCCGCCGGCGGATAGGGGGCTTCCGGGTTGCCGATCGTTTGTTGAGTCATGGTGCAGGCCGTCAATGAAAGAATGAGTGTGCAGAGCATGGCCAAGGATAACGGGTTGTGCAAGTTGATTTTCATCGCTATGTCCAGTTGGGCTGAAAGTTATTGGTTGGTTGTGCATGGCTAGAGAATTAGACCATGGTCGAGAACGTCTTTCAAGGATAAATCCGCGTTGTCGAACTCGACAGGGCATATCCTTTCGACTTGAGAAGAGAGCGGTCCATGTTGCTGCTTCAAGTCGATTTTTCCGATTGACAAATGATGCAGGATGGATATTATTCCTGCCTGACATTTTGATTAGTATAACTAAACAAGGAGAGGGATGTGGAAATCGGAGATCGGCTTAAAAGGCTCAGGATCATCAATTCTCTGACCCAGGAAGAGCTCGCCAGCCGTGCGGATCTGACCAAGGGCTATATCTCTCAGGTGGAGAATGACACCACCTGTCCGTCGATCGCCACCCTCAAGGATATCCTCGATGTATTCGGCGTCAGCATGCAGGAGTTCTTTACCGTGCCAGTCGAGACCGAGGTGGTTTTCGGCAGCGACGCACGGGTGCAATCGACTGATGACAGCGACCCGGTCAAGGTCGAATTGCTGGTCCCCGGTGCCCAGAACCGCGAACTGGATCCGGCACTGGTGACTCTCAAGCCGGGCGCGGAGATGGATCTCCAGGATGTTCACGAAGGGGAGGAATTCGGCTACCTGCTGCGTGGCCGTATCGAGGTCTGTCTCGATGACAAGGTCTACACGGTGAAAAAAGACGAATGTTTTCTCTTTGCTGCCGACCGTCGCCACAGGGTGCGCAATATCGGCAAAGTGCCGGCGCAGATACTTTGGGTGGTGACTCCGCCGACATTCGACTACTAGCAAGCATTCAACACCAAGGAGAACGAGAATGAGCAAGGTCCTGATCATTGGTGCCGGCGGCGTCAGCCGGGTTGTGGTTCATAAATGCGCCCAGCGCAAGGACATCTTCAGCAGCATCACCCTGGCCTCGCGGACCAAGTCCAAGTGCGACGCCATCGCCGCCGAAATCAGGGACGTCAAGGTGGCGACGGCCCGGGTCGACGCCGATAACGTGCCGGAACTGGTGGCGCTGATCAAAAAGGAGCAGCCGAAGCTGGTGATCAACGTGGCGCTCCCTTACCAGGACCTGACCATCATGGACGCCTGCCTCGAGACCGGCGTCGACTATCTCGATACCGCCAACTACGAGCCGCTCGACACGGCGCACTTCGAGTACAGCTGGCAGTGGGCCTACCAGGACCGCTTCAAGGAGAAAGGTCTCATGGCCCTGCTCGGCAGCGGCTTCGACCCGGGGGTGACCAACGTCTACACCGCCCTGGCGGCGAAGAACTACCTCGACGAGATTCACGAACTCGACATCATCGATGCCAACGCCGGCAGCCACGGCCAGCCGTTTGCCACCAACTTCAACCCGGAGATCAACATCCGTGAAGTGACCGCGGCCTGCCGCCACTGGGAAAACGGCCGGTTCGTCGAAACCCCGGCGCTGTCCACCAAGCGGGTCTTCGACTTCCCCGAGGGGATCGGGCCGATGAACATCTACCGTCTCTACCACGAGGAGATGGAGTCGATCGTCAAGCACATCCCGACCATCAAGAAGGCCCAGTTCTGGATGACCTTCTCCGACAACTACCTCAAGCATCTCGAGGTGCTGCAGAACGTCGGCATGACCCGCATCGACGAGGTCGAGTACAACGGCCAGAAGATCGTGCCGCTGCAGTTTCTCAAGGCCGTGCTCCCCGATCCCGGCTCCCTTGGTCCGCTGACCAAGGGGAAGACCTGCATCGGCGTGATCGCCCGCGGCCTCAAGAACGGCCAGCGCAAGCAGGTCTACATCTACAACATCTGCGACCACGAGGCCTGCTACAAGGAGACCAACTCCCAGGCGATCAGCTACACCACCGGCGTGCCGGCGGTGGTCGGCGGCATCATGATGCTGACCGGCAAGTGGCACAAGCCCGGTGTCTGGAACATGGAGCAGTTCGACCCGCAGCCGTTTCTGGACGAGGTCGGGCCGATGGGACTGCCGCATGTCGTTGTTGAGGGTGAGTGGCCGGAACTATAGGGAACCCGGCTTTTACGCGTGACGGCTCAAGCGTGCAGCGTAGCGTTGCTACGCCTCCGCGCTCTTCCTTGGCGCCTTGATTTGACGAAAAAGCCGAATTCCGACAACATTCGCTAGTTCGAAAACAGGACAGGGCTAAAATTGACAGGTATCGACATCCCGAAAATCCTTGAGCTCGCGCCATCGCCGGCCTACGTGGTCGATCTCGGCCGATTGCGCCACAACCTGGCGATTCTCGACGAGGTGCAAAAGCGCAGCGGCGCCAAGATCCTCATGGCGCTTAAGGCCTTTGCCATGTGGAGCACCTTCCCAGTCATTCGCGAAACGTTGCAGGGGGTCTGTGCTTCGTCGCCCTGGGAGGCGCGGCTCGGCCGCGAGGAGTTCGGCGGCGAGGTCCATTCCTTCTCTGCGGCCTTCAAAGAGAGCGACGTGGTCGAACTGCTGGCGATCTCCGATCACCTGGTGTTCAACTCCTTCAACCAGCTGGAACGTTTTCGGCCGCTGTGGGAAAAGGAGCAGGGCCGGGTATCGATCGGCCTGCGGGTCAACCCCGAGCACTCCGAGGGGCAAACCGAGCTGTATGATCCCTGCGCAAGAAATTCGCGGCTCGGCATCCGGCGCAGCGAATTCGACGGCAAGTCGCTGGCCGGGGTGGACGGCCTGCACTTCCATACCCTCTGCGAACATCTCTTCGAGCCGCTGGCGCGAACGGCAGAGGTCTTCGAGAAGAATTTCGGCGAGTTCCTGCCGGGGATGAAATGGCTCAACTTCGGCGGCGGCCATCACATCACCCGTGAAGGCTACGATATCGACGGCCTGGTGGAGCTGGTCAAATACTTCCGCGAGAAATACCAGGTCGAGGTCTACCTCGAGCCGGGCGAGGCGGTGGTCATCGGCACCGGCCTGCTGGTCGGCGAAGTGCTGGATATTGTCCCCAACCAGGTTGACAGTGCGATCCTCGACGTCTCGGCGACCTGTCACATGCCGGACATCCTGGAGATGCCTTACCGGCCGGAGATCAAGGACGGTTATGACCCCGGGGTCAAGGCGCACACCTACCGCCTCGGCGGGCCGTCATGCCTGGCCGGCGACGTCATCGGCGACTGGTCCTTCGAGGGGCCGCTGCAGCCTGGCGACCGGTTGGCGTTTCTCGACATGGCCCATTACACCATGGTCAAAACCACCACCTTCAACGGCATCCAGCACCCGCACCTGTGCACCTTTGAGCCGGAGACCGGGGAATTGCAGGTGGTGCGCAGTTTTGGCTACGAGGATTTTCGCAGCAGGCTTTCTTAGGGAGGGTTTGTAAACGGCAGGCAAGAAGACAAACCGAAAGAATCAACGCAAAGACGCAAAGAGGAAAGGCAATACGCAAAGGTTTTGAAATGTTAAGGGCACCAAAGGCTAATGGCTTAAAAAACTTTCTTTTCCCCTTTGCGTCTTTGCGTTAAAGATATCTTTAAACGTTGTCCGGAAATCGAGTTTTTTGTGAGCTTCGTGGCTCCACATAGTTACTAATAATCGCGTATGCCAATAACTAGGTGGTGAACATGGAACGTTGGTCAGTCAAGAGTTCAGAAAAAATCTACAATATCGACAACTGGGGGGATGGCTTCTTTTCGATCAATCGCAAGGGGAATGTCTGCGTTCACCCTTCGCCGCATTCGAAATACGCCATCGATCTGCGGGCCCTGGTCGACGACCTGATCAAGCGCAAGATCAAGCCGCCGATCCTGCTGCGCTTCATGGACGTGCTGCAGGGACGCATCGCCGCGATCAACCGCGCCTTCAAATACGCGATCGAAGAATACGACTATCCGGCCGGCTACCAGACCTTCTTCCCGATCAAGGTCAACCAGCAGCGCCAGGTGGTCGAGGCCATTACCGAGTTCGGCAAAAAGCACAACATCGGCCTCGAGGTCGGCTCCAAGCCGGAGCTGGTGGCGGCGATCTCCTTTGCGACCGGCAAGGACCTGCCGATCATCTGCAACGGCTACAAGGACAACGATTTCATCGAAACCATCCTCTATGCCAACAAGATCGGCTACGACATCACCATCGTCGTCGAGAAGCTCTTCGAACTGGAGAAGATCGTTGCCCTGTCGGAAAAGATCGGCATCAAGCCGAAGCTCGGCATCCGCGTCAAGCTCTCGTCCAAGGGGACGGGCAAGTGGTCGACCTCGGGTGGGAGCGACGCCAAGTTCGGCCTGAAGATCTCGGAACTGCTCGCGGCGATCGACCTGCTCAAGGAGCATAAACTGCTCGACCAGGTCAAGCTGCTGCACTTCCACATCGGCAGCCAGATCACCAAGATCGACAAGATCAAGAACGCCCTGATCGAAGGCAGCCGGATTTATGCCGAGATGTGGAAGATGGGGGTCAAGCTCGATTACCTCGATATCGGCGGCGGCCTCGGTGTCGATTACGACGGTTCGAAGTCGAGCTACTTCTCCAGCGTCAACTACTCGGTCGAAGAGTACGCCAACGACGTCATCTACCAGGTGAAAAACATCTGCGTCGAGGCCGGTGTGCCCTGCCCGAACATCATCTCCGAATCGGGGCGGGCCATCGTCGCCCACTACTCGGTGCTGATCACCAATATCCTCAACACCAACACCCAGAACGCCCTGCCGGATTACGAGGATGTGCTCGAGGAGGCCGAAAAGCTCTCGCCGACGGTCAAGAAGCTCAACGACATCTACAAGAGCCTCGACCGGCACTCCCTGCGCGAGGATTACCACGACACCCTGCAGCTGATCCAGGAGGCGGTCAGCCTCTTCAACCTCGGCTACCTCAACCTGCACGACCGGGCGCTGGCCGAATGGCTGTGCAACAAGATCTTCATCCGCATCAACGGCATCGTCGAGCGCATGCGGCCGGTTCCGGAGGAACTGCAGAATTTTCAGCTGAACCTGCGCCAGACCTACTTTGCCAACTTCTCGCTCTTCCAGTCGGTGCCCGATTCCTGGGCCATCGACCAGCTCTTCCCGATCATGCCGCTGCAGCGGCTCAGCCAGAAGCCCGACGTCATGGCGACCATCGCCGACATCACCTGTGATTCCGACGGCGAGGTGAGCAGCTTCGTCGGTGAGAACGGCCGGGCCAAGTTCCTGCCGCTGCACAAGGTCCACGGCGGAGGAGGATTACTACATCGGCTTCTTCATGATCGGCGCCTACCAGGAGATCCTCGGCGACATGCACAACCTGTTCGGCGACACCAACGCCGTGCACATCACCTTCAACAAGAAGACCAACTACAAGATCGACACCGTGATCCAGGGCGACGCGACCTGGGAGAGCCTCAAGTACGTCCAGTACAAGGGGCCGGAAATCCTCAAGCACGTGCGTGACAACCTCGAGAAACGAGTCGCCTCGCGCAAGGTCTCCTTCGAGGAGACCAGTCATTTCATCGAGCTGCTGGACAAGATGCTGCTGTCTTATACGTATTTGGGGAGTAGCGAAGGGGCAGACCTGGAAGTCGGACGAGGACCGCGATGAAGTGCAATAAGCAATAAGGGGGAGCACTTCATGGAAGTGGCTCCCCTGTCGCTCTCGGCGAGGCGAGCCTCCCCATAGGAACCGTACGATGATAGCTATGAATGGAACAGTTAAAGAGGGAGCACTTCCATGAAGTGCTCCCCCTTCGCTTTGCAAAGATTTCTGCGTTACGCGTTCACGCGTCCCGGCTTTCCTCTCATTCATCACCTTGTAGGCACAGAACTCGCCGCACATGGTGCAGGCGCCGTGCTCTTCATCGACGCCCGATTCGGCACGCAGGCGACGGGCCTTTTCCGGGTCGATGGCGAGGGCGAACTGGCCTTCCCAGTCGAGGTCCTTGCGGCACTTGGCCATGGCGATGTCCTTCTCCATGGCACCGGGCACGCCCTTGACGATATCGCCGGCGTGGGCGGCGATGCGGCAGGCCATGACCCCTTCGTGGACATCCTCCACGGTCGGCAGGCGCAGGTGCTCGCTGGCGGTGACGTAGCAGAGGAAGTCGGCGCCGGCCGCAGCGGCCAGGGTGCCGCCGATGGCGCAGGTGATGTGGTCGTAGCCGGGGGCGATGTCGGTGACCAGCGGGCCGAGCACGTAGAAGGGCGCGCCGTGGCAGAGGCGCTTCTGCAGCTGGATGTTGGTCTCGATCTGGTTGAGCGGCACGTGTCCCGGCCCTTCGATCATCACCTGGACGCCGGCCTTCCAGGCGCGCTGGGTCAGCTCGCCGAGCAGGATCAGCTCGTGGATCTGGGCGCGGTCGGTGGCGTCGGCCAGGCAGCCGGGGCGGAAGCCGTCGCCGAGGGAGAGGGTGGCGTCGTAGGGCTTGACGATCTCCAGCAGCCGGTCGAAATGTTCGAAGAGCGGGTTCTCGGCGTTGTTGTGGGTCATCCACTCGACGGTGAAGGAGCCGCCGCGCGAGACCACCTCCATGATGCGCCCCTCGTTGTCCATGCGCTCGACCGTCGCCCGGGTCACGCCGCAGTGCACGGTGATGAAGTCGACGCCGTCATCGAGGTGCTTGACGATGCCGTCGAAGATCTCGTCGACGGTCATGTCGACCATCGCCTTGCCCTTGCGGGTCACCGTATCGACGGCCGCCTGGTAGAGCGGCACCGAGCCGATGCAGGCCGTGGTCTCATTGATGATGGCCGCGCGGATCTCGTCGATCGGTCCGCCGGTGGAGAGGTCCATGATGGCATCGGCGCCGGCGGCGACGGCCACGCGGGCTTTTTCCAGCTCCTTGTCGATGCTGGTGTCGTCCTTGCTGGTGCCGATGTTGGCGTTGACCTTGGTGCGCAGCCCCTTGCCGACCGCCAGCGGGATGCCGTTGCTGTGCTTGTTGTTGTGGCAGATGATCGCCGTGCCTTCGGCGATGCGCTGGCGCAGGATCTCCGGGTCGATGTTTTCGGCGGCTGCGGCCTGTTTCATCTTGTCGGAGACAACGCCCTGGCGGGCGAGTTCAAGCTGGGTCAGTGTGTTTTGTTTCTTCATGAATCCTCTTCGATGATCTTTAGTTTCTGGGAAAATCAAGTGGTTGCCAAAAGCTTGTTCCGCTGCAGGCAGAAAAATTGCGCGGCTTTTGATGAGTGATTTCTTTACGCGTCCCGAACCGCCCGCGCGCCGGCGAAATGATTGATCGGGCCATGGCCGCCACCCAGTGGAACCGCATGGCGAATCGCGGCATCGATAAAGCGCTTGGCCGATGCCGCAGCTTTCATCAGCGGCTGTCCCTGGGCGAGCAGGGTGGCGAGGGCTGCTGAATAGGAGCAGCCGGTGCCGTGGGTGCTGGTCGTTTGGATGCGCTCTGCGGCCAGCTTCTGCACGGTCTTGCCGGCCAGGAGGATGTCGATGGCATCGTTTTCACGGTGTCCCCCTTTGAGCAGGACATGGCGGGGGCCCATGGCTTGAATGCTTCTGGCGGCATCCTCCATCTCTTCGAGAGTGCGTATCGTCAGACCGGTCAGCGCTTCGGCCTCCGGGATGTTGGGCGTCAACAGGTAGGTGCAGGGCAGCAGGTTGCTGCGCAGCGCTTCAACCGCTTCCTGCTTCAACAGTGCCGTGCCGCCTTTGGCGATCATGACCGGGTCGACCACGCTGAGCAGGTTGTATTTCTGGATGATGTCTGCGACCAGCTGCAGACGATTTCGGCGCTGTAGAGCATGCCGGTTTTCAGCGTGTCGGTGCCGATGTCATCGAGGACAGCTTCGGCCTGCTTGACGATAAAGCCGGCGGAGGCCGGTGAAAGCCCGTGCACGCCGAGCGTGTTCTGTGCCGTCAGCACGGTGATGGCGCTGGTGCCGTAGGAGCCGAGCAGGGCAATCGACTTGAGATCGGCCTGAATGCCGGCGCCGCCGCCGGAATCGGAGCCGGCAATGGTCATCACCCGGGTTTCCTGCGCCGGCTTTCTGCGGTTGAAAAGCAGGGCACAGTTCCCTGGCCGCCAGTGCGGGCTTCGGATCGTCGCTGATTGCCGAAATGACCGCCAGCGCAGTCGGCGCCCGCGTCGAGGGCATCGGCGCCATTGGTCCAGCTGATGCCGCCGATGGCGACCAGCGGAATCTTGACGGCCCGGCGCACCTTGCGCAAAGTTTCCAGGCCGACCAGTTCGGCGTCATCCTTGGTGTTGGTCGGGAAGATGCTGCCGACAGCCGATGTAGTCGGCGCCGGCCATCTCGGCCTTGAGTGCCTGGTCGACGGTGCGGGTGGAAACGCCGATCAGTTTGTCCGGGCCAAGCAGCTCTGCGGGCATCGTGAACCGAGCCATCATCCTGGCCGAGATGCACGCCATCGGCAAAGCTTGTCAACCGCCAGCTCCGGGCTGTCGTTGACCAGGAAAGTGGCGCCGGCTTCCTTGCACAACTGCGCCAGCTGTCGTGCCAGGTTGACCTGCGCCTCCGGCGAACGCTCCTTGTCGCGGTACTGCACGACCTGGACGCCGCCGCGCAACCCTTCGCGGACAATGCTTCAGAATCTGTTCGTCAGAACCTTGCGGGGTAATCAGGTAGAGACCTTTGATCATTTTCCTCGCTCCCTGTCGATAGCTGTGCCAAATAAAAAAGCGCCAGGCTGGTGGCCACGGCGCTTGCCCGTTAACGGGTATGCTCGTTGCTGACCAGACCGCTTCCCTCCGCCGGTATGACCCGGATCAGGTTCTAAGGGTCGCTTCGACAGAACGCGAAGCTCTCAGTAAACTGCTTACTCCCCTAGCGGTGGTTCAGATGTTTTTGTCGGATGATCCGGTCAGGCCAGAACGATCCGGTTGTTCAATAAATCGATTTCCTGGATGGCCGCATCGATGTCACGATGCTTGCCAAAGACATCGATCAGGCGCAGTTTGCCGTGCATGACCAGCAATGAAGCGATATCTTGCAGAGCAGTCTCCTGCTCGTCCTGGATCAGGAGAAAATGACCATCATTCAGACACATAAGACAACCTTTCCATTCAGTTTGACGACAGCCTAAAAGATTGCCAGCGGTGTGTCAACTGCAAGAATTCCGACGCCTCTTAATTCTTGCCGTCGGCTGCCACGACTTGCAGAAGCTAAAGGACCTTGCTTTAGGGGTCAGGTCTACACATTTCACTTTTTTTGCATAGAATGCATTTTTTGTGAAATGTGTAGACCTGACCCCTAATAGTTTGCTCGTTTCCCTCTTTACACTCTTGAAGTCGCATGCTTTAATATGCGACTCCTTCAATATCTGAACTTTTGCGGAGATTCCCATGTCTGTTTCTCGCCCGACCCGGGTCGAAATCGATCTTGCCGCTCTCCGGCATAATTTCCAGGAAATAAAGCGAACCGTCGGTGACGGTTGCGACGTGTCTGGCCGTGGTCAAGGCGGATGCCTATGGTCACGGTGTCGAGCCAGGTCGCGCCGGCCCTTGCTGCGGCAGGGGCCAGTCTGTTCGGTGTTGCCCTCGTCGAAGAGGGTGTGGAATTGCGCCGGCTGGGTATTGAACAGCCGATTCTTGTCCTGGGCGGCGTTTTCCCTGGTCAGGAAGCGGATATCCTCGAACATCGGTTGACGCCGGTCCTCTACGACCTGACCCTGGCCCGCCGGCTTGACGGCGCGGCCGGCGATGCCGGTCGGACCATCGATTATCACCTCAAGGTCGATACGGGCATGGGCCGGCTTGGTTTCCGGGTCGAGTTGCTCGACGAGGTGCTGCCGGTTCTGAAAAATCTGAAAAATCTCAATATGACGGGGCTTATGAGCCACCTGGCGGTGGCTGACGAGCCGGAACGGCCGTTAACCGGAGTGCAGTACCAGGCTTTTGCCGGAGTGGTTGAGAAAGTCGCAAGCTATGGTTTCAACCCCCGACTATCGGCACATTGCCAACAGTGCCGGTATCTACAGCCGCGAACTGGCCGGCTGCAACCTGGTCCGGCCGGGGATTGCCCTGTATGGCGGGCTGACCGGCGGCCCCTTTGCGACGTCATTTCACCAACAGCCGGTGATGCGCTTTGTGAGCCAGGTTGCCCAGCTCAAGGAGATCCCCCCGGGGGCGGGGATCTCCTACGGGCATCGCTTTGTGACCGCACGACAGTCGCGGATGGCTGCCATCCCGGTCGGCTATGCCGATGGCTACAATCGCCTGCTGACCAATTGCGGCGAGGTGCTGATCCATGGCCGCAGCGTGCCCGTCGCCGGGACCGTCTGCATGGACTGGACCCTGGTCGATGTGACCGATCTGCCCGATGTTCAGGTCGGCGACCAGGTGACCCTGCTTGGCCGGGATGGTGACGAAATCATCACGGCCGAAGAGTGGGCCGACAAGGTCGGCTCCATCACCTACGAGGTCTTCTGCCAGGTCAGCAAGCGGGTGCCGCGGGTTGTTTATCAATGCATGATCGTCCTCGTGCCTGCTGCATGAATCCTGACCCCGGATAAAGTGCATATCGCCCTTGATCTGGGCACCACCACCTTGGCCGGGCAATTGTTCTCGCCGTCCGGAGACGTGCTGGCCATGGCGCAGGCTGCCAATCCCCAGCAGGCAATGGGCGCCGATATCCTGATGCGGCTGCAGCAGGCCCACGCCGGGGAGGGGCGACAGTTGCAGTCCCTGCTCGTTGCCGGCCTGCGGGGACTGGTTGCAGAGCTGCTCGCCCTGGCCGGGCTGCACTCTGAAGGATATCGTTGCGGTCGCTGCCGCCGGCAACCCGGGCATCTCCTGCCTGCTGCGTAATCTGCCGGTCGCCTCGCTGCTTTTTCCGCCGCACAAGCCGCCTTTCCGGGAGCTTGGCCATCTCCCTGTGCAGCGAAATTGATCTCGGCTTGCCGGTGCCTCTGCAGCTCTTTCCGCTGGTCTCGGGTTTCGTCGGCGGCGACCTGGTTGCCTGCCTGCTGGCCCTGGACGATGTATGCGCCGGGCACTCTTCTGATTGATCTCGGCACCAATGCCGAGCTCGCCCTATGGGACGGTCATCGATGGTGGGTGACCTCTGCAGCCGCCGGTCCGGCGTTTGAGGGCGGCAACATCAGCTGCGGGATGGTCATGGCCGAGGGCGCCGTCACCGATGTCCGTCTGGCTGGCGACCGTCTGCGATTGACCGTCGCTGGCGGCGGCGAGGCGCGCGGTCTGTGCGGCAGCGGCCTGGCCGCGCTGGTCGCTGCGGCGCGTCAGGGCGGACTGATCGATGCGACCGGGCGCATCCTCGCGGTCGACGAAGTCGAGACCAACCTGGGCGCGTTACCTGGTCGAACAGGCTGGCTCCTGGGCGATCTGCTTTCATCGCAGCGCCGCGGGAACTGCTGTTGACACAGGTCGACCTGCGCAACTTCCAGCTGGCCAAGGGGGCGGTGCACGCCGGGGTCGAGGTTTTGCTGGAACGGGGCGGATTCGGGCGGAAAATGTGCCTCAGGTGCTGGTGACTGGCGCCCTCGGTACGGCTCTGTCGGTCGAGGTTTTGAAAAGGGTTGCCTTGCTGCCAGAGCCCATGTTAGATAAAACCTCCTTTGTCGCCAACGGGGTGCTGGCGGGGCTGCAGGCCTATCTGACCGCTGCCGATGGTCGGCAGCGATTGGACGCGCTGATGGCGACGCTGCAGCCGTTTCCGCTGTCCGGCACCCCGGCATTCGAACGCTGCTTTCTGGCTGCTCTGGAATTCTGATAAAAACCGTGAGGGGGATGCCCTTTGTGGACTGCCCCCGGCAAAAACATACTCCAACCAAATATTCTCAAGAGGTCCTGCCATGGCTATCATCAAACGTGCACTGATCAGTGTCTCCGACAAAACCGGCATCGTCGATTTCGCCAAGGACTTGAGCCACTTCGGCGTCGAAATCCTCTCCACCGGCGGCACCGCCAGCATGATGCGCGAGGCCGGGCTCGAGGTGAAAGATGTCTCCGAGCACACCGGCTATCCGGAAATGCTCGACGGCCGGGTCAAGACCCTGCACCCGAAGATCCACGGCGGCCTGCTCGGCCTGCGCGACAATCCGGCCCATGTCGCCAAGATGGCGGAGCACGGCATCACGCCGATCGACATGGTGGTGGTCAACCTCTACCCCTTCGAGGCGACGGTCGCCAACCCCGACTGCACCCTCGAGGATGCCATCGAAAATATCGATATCGGCGGGCCGACCATGCTGCGCAGCGCGGCCAAGAACAACCAGTCGGTGACCGTGGTGATCGACCCGGCTGACTACGCCGTGGTCCTCGACGAGATGAACGCCAACGCCGGCGACGTGTCGCGCGAAACCAACTTCCGCCTGGCCCTCAAGGTTTACCAGCGCACCTCGGCCTACGACGCCGCCATCTCCAACTGGCTGGGCCGCCGGGTCGATGCCGAGAGCGCCGACTTCCCGAGCGCCCTGACCTTCCAGTACCAGCGCACCGAGGTCATGCGCTACGGCGAGAACCCGCACCAGAAAGCCGCCTTCTACGTCGAAAGCAATGTCGCGCGAAGCCTCGATCGCCACCGCCAAACAGCTGCAGGGCAAGCAGCTCTCCTACAACAATATTGCCGATACCGACGCCGCCCTGGAATGCGTCAAGCAGTTCAGCGAAGGGCCGGCCTGCGTCATCGTCAAGCATGCCAACCCCTGCGGTGTGGCCTATGGCGAGACCTTGCTCGAAGCCTACCAGCGGGCCTTCAGCACCGATACCGAGTCGGCCTTCGGCGGCATCATCGCCTTCAACCGCGAACTCGATGCGGCGACCGCCCAGGCGATCGTCGATCAGCAGTTCGTCGAGGTGATCATCGCCCCGAAGGTCACGGCCGCAGCGGTCGAGGTGGTCGCCGCCAAGAAGAACGTGCGCCTGCTCGAGTGCGGCGCATGGCCGGAGCAGCCGTCTGCCCGGCTCGATCTGAAGCGGGTCAACGGCGGCATGCTGGTGCAGGAGACCGACCTGGCCTTGACTGCCGAGCTCAAGGTGGTCAGCAAGCGCCAGCCGACCGCAGCAGAGATGAAGGATCTGCTCTTCACCTGGCGGGTGGCCAAGTTCGTCAAGTCGAACGCCATCGTCTACGGCAAGGACGGCATGACCATCGGCGTCGGCGCCGGCCAGATGAGCCGGGTCAACTCGGCGCGCATCGCCGCGATCAAGGCCGAGCACGCCGGTCTCGAGGTCAAGGGGGCGGTCATGGCCTCCGACGCCTTCTTCCCCTTCCGCGACGGCATCGACAACGCCGCCGCCGTCGGCATCAGCGCCGTCATCCAGCCGGGCGGCTCGATCCGCGACGAAGAAGTCATCGCCGCCGCCGACGAGCACGGCATGGCGATGGTGTTTACCGGCATGCGGCATTTCAGGCATTAACTTGAAGCGGGACATTGAATCCGGAGGCAGCATACAGAGTGCAGAACGGATGCTTCAGGGCTTTATGCTGTATTCTGACCTTCAGATCTCGCTCCTCGTCTGTCTCCGCGTAAACTTGAGGTTTGTAGCATGAAAATTCTGGTTATCGGCGGTGGTGGTCGCGAACATGCGCTGGTCTGGAAGATCGCCCAGTCGCCCCTGGTGGAAACGATCTACTGTGCTCCGGGTAATCCCGGCATTGCCGAGTCTGGCGGATTGTGTCCATATCCCTGCCGACGATATCGACGCCCTGCTCGACTTTGCCAAGGCCGAGCAGATCGACCTGACCGTGGTCGGCCCCGAAGTGCCCCTTGACCCTGGGGATCGTCGATCGGTTCCAGGCCGCCGGGCTGGAGATCTTCGGCCCGAATCAGGCCGCGGCGCGCATCGAGGGGAGCAAGAGCTTCTCCAAGGACCTGATGGCCAAGTACGCCATCCCGACGGCCGCCTACCAGACCTTTACCGAGCGTGATGCCGCGGTGGCCTACATCAAGGCAACAGGGTGCGCCGATCGTCGTCAAGGCCGACGGCCTGGCGGCCGGCAAGGGCGTGATCGTCGCCATGACCGAGGAGCAGGCGATCGCCGCCGTCGACGACATCATGCTCGACAAGGTCTTCGGCGCCGCCGGCGCCAGCGTGGTCATCGAGGAGTTCATGGACGGGGAGGAGGCGTCCTTCTTCGCCTTTACCGATGGCAGGAATATCCTGCCGCTGGCCTCGTCGCAGGACCACAAGCGGGTCTTCGACAATGACGAAGGGCCGAACACCGGCGGCATGGGCGCCTACTCGCCGGCCCCGGTCGTGACCGCTGCCCTGCATGATGAGATCGTCGAGACCATTGTCAAGCCGACGATCGACGGCATGGCCAGCGAGGGCTGCCCCTACAGCGGCATCCTCTACGTCGGCCTGATGATCAAGGATGGCAAGCCGCGGGTGGTGGAGTACAATGCCCGCTTCGGCGACCCCGAAGCCCAGCCGCTGCTGATGCGCATGAAGTCCGATATCGTGCCGGTGCTGCAGGCCTGCGCCCGCGGCAACCTGCAGCAGGACTGCCATCGAATGGCACGACAAGGCCGCGGTCTGCGTGGTCATGGCCTCCGGCGGCTACCCGGCGGCTTACGCCAAGGGCTTCGAGATCATGCGGGCTGGACGAGGTGCTGGCGATGGACGATGTGATGGTCTTTCATGCCGGCACCAGCCTCAAGGACGGTAAGATCGTCAACACCGGCGGCCGCGTGCTCGGCGTCACCGGTCTCGGCAGCACCGTTGCCGAGGCGATCGATTGTGCCTACAGCGCCGTCGACAAGATCGACTGGAGCGGCGTGCATTTCCGCAAGGATATCGGGCGGAAGGCGTTGAATCGCTAGCGATGCAAGCCGGTACGCGTGACGCGGTACGGAACGCGAAAGCTGAACCTTGAATCGTGAACTTCCCAATTCTCAGAATCATGACGGTGAATAAGCCGATTTATGACGAGGTTCTGAGGTTTCGCGTTCCGCGTCCCTCGTCCGCGTTCCGGTATTAGTAACAGAAGTAAGCGAACCAATTATGAACGACAAACCCCTTGTCGGCATCCTGATGGGGAGCGACAACGACTACGAGATCATGAAAGAGACGGCGGTGGCCCTCAAGCAGTTTGGCATCCCCTTCGAGATGACCGTCTCCAGTGCCCACCGCACCCCGGAGCGCACCTCCCGTTATGTCCGTGAGGCCCGTGGGCGCGGCATCAAGGTCCTGATCGCCGGCGCCGGGGCCGCGCCCATCTCGCCGGCGTGGTCGCTGCCGAAACGACCCTGCCGGTGATTGCCGTGCCGATCGACGCCACCGCGCTCAACGGTCTGGATGCCCTGCTGGCCATGGTGCAGATGCCGGCCGGCATCCCGGTGGCGACCATGGCGATCGGCAAGGCCGGCGCGCGCAATGCCGGCATCTTTGCCGCGCAGATGCTGGCCGTCGATGACGCCGCCCTCAGCGCAAAGCTGGTGCAGTTCAAGGCCGAGATGGCCGCCGGCGTCGAAGCCAAGGCCGAAGCGCTCAACAAGCGCCTTGCTGCCGATTTCGATTGACAGGACAAGCCGAAGATTGTTTCATGGAGAAAGCCTGTTTTACATAGATAAGCTTCGTCGTTGCTGCTTGGCAGGCGACAAATCGCTCCGTCTTGCCTTGACAGGGACTGAAGAGTCATATTACTTTGGACCAGTCGCTGTCGTGTCGGAACAGACCCTGTTTTTTGACACGGCAGCCTAAGTTTTTGGGGGTGGGGAACTAAGGTTCTTCCCCCTCTTTTTCAGGAGAAAACACTTGAGTAAAGAACAGAGCTTTACCGACCAGTTGTGGGATTTTTTCTGTTCCCTGAAGCTGGCGATTATCACCCTGATCCTGCTGGCGACGACCTCGATCATCGGCACGGTCATCGAGCAGAATCGGCCCCGCAGGAGTACATGCAGAAGTACGGCATGAGCGAGTCGACCTACAAGGCCCTCGACGCGCTGCAGTTTTTCGACATGTACCATTCCTACTGGTTCCTCTCGCTGATGGGGATCTTTGCCGTCAACCTGATCTGCTGCTCGATCAAGCGCCTGCCGCGCATCATCAAGACCGTGCGCGAACCGGTGCTGGTCGCCGACGACGGCCTCTTCCGGACCTTTTCCAACAAGGAGGAGATCGTCGCCAAGGGCACCCTCGAGAGCGTGCGCGACAAGGTCGTGGCGCTGCTCGGCAAGAAGTTCGCCTGCACCGGTGGTCACCGAGCAGGACGGCAAGATCTATCTCTTCGCGCAAAAGGGCGCCTATTCGCGCTTCGGCGTCTACGTCACCCACACCTCGATCCTGATCATCTTCCTCGGTGCCATGATCGGCAACGTCTGGGGCTACAAGGCGTACGTCAACATCGTCGAGGGCAAGTCGATCAACCAGGTCTGGCCGCGTGCCGGCAAGGAGCCGATCCCGATCGGTTTCGAGGTGCGCTGCGACAATTTCGAAGTCACCTTCTACGAAGGCGGCGGCCGGCCGAAGGAGTTCACCAGCGACCTGGTGGTGCTGGAGAACGGCAAGGAAGTTCTGAAGAAGACCATCGAGGTCAACGACCCGCTCACCTACAAGGGGCTGACCTTCTACCAGTCGAGCTACGGCCCGGCCGGCGACCCGATCTACCAGTTCCGCGTCAAGAACCGCGAGACCGGCGAGACGGTCGACGTCACGGGCCAGCAGGGCAAGCATCTGCCTCTGCCGGGCGGCGCCTCGCTGATCCCCATGGGCTATGCCGAGAGTTACCAGAACTTCGGTCCGGCGGCGCAGGTGAATATCGATACCGGCGACCACCAGCACGGCACCCCGTTCATCGTCTTTAAGAACTACCCGCAATTCGACGAGAAGCGCGGCGGCGCCTACGCCATCACCCTGCTCGATGTCGAGCAGAGCTACTACACCGGCCTGCAGGTGGCCAAGGACCCCGGCGTCTGGGTGGTCTGGCTCGGCTGCCTGTTGCTTGGTGCTCGGCTCCTGCGGCGCGTTTTTCCTCTCCCATCGGCGCATCTGGGTCACCATCCAGCCGCTGGACAAGGGATCGGCGTCAAGCTCGGCGGCGCCGCGCATCGCAACCAGCCGGCTTTTGCGCTCTTCTTCGATGAATTGAAAAAAGATTTCGACGACGCACTGTCGTCCTGACGGAGGAATACGGCATGACCAGTTCACTTTTGTTCAACATCACGACGGTCGCCTACTTTGCGGCCATGGTGGTCTTCATCGTCTTCTTGACCTCCACGGAACAAGGCGGTCGGGCTTCGTCGCCACCCTGATCTGCTGGGTCGGCTTCATCGCCAACACGGCCGCCATCGGCATGCGCTGGTACGAGGCCTATGCCATGGGCTTCGAGCAGGCGCCGCTCTCCAACCTCTACGAGTCGATCGTCTTCTTCGCCTGGTCGATCCTGCTGATCTACCTGATCTTCGACCTCAAGTACAAGCAGCGCGCCATCGGCGCCTTTGTCATCCCCTTCGCCTTCGGCGGCATGATCTGGGCGCAGTGGAGCCTCGATGCCACCATCCAGCCGCTGGTGCCGGCGCTGCAGAGCAACTGGCTGACCTACCACGTCTTCACCTGCTTCATCGGTTATGCGGCCTTCGCCCTGGCCTGCGGGGTGTCGATCATGTACCTGATCAAGGTCGGCAAGGAAGAGAAGTCCGCCGAGAAGTCGCCGGTCGGTGGCATCCTGGGCCTGTTCCCGAGCGTCAAGGTGCTCGACGACCTCAACTACAAGGCGATCATGGTCGGCTTTCCCGATGCTGACGCTCGGCATCATCACCGGCGCGGCCTGGGCCAACTACGCCTGGGGCACCTACTGGAGCTGGGACCCGAAAGAGACCTGGAGCCTGATCGTGTGGTTCATCTACGCCGCCTTCCTGCACGCCCGCTTCACGCGCGGCTGGGTCGGCCGGCGCGCTGCCTGGCTGTCGATCTTCGGCTTTGCCGCGACGATCTTCTGCTACCTCGGCGTCAACCTGGTTCTGTCCGGCCTGCACTCCTACGGTGGCAGCTAACCGTTTACAAGAGAACCAGTGCGCTGTTTTCCAATTGCAGTGCCTTAAATCAATGATTGAACGGGGGACGGAGCGACGCTCTGTGCCCCCACGTTTTTTATCGCTGGGGTGGAGACTTTTCCCTCCGGATGGGCTCTAAATTACTTTTAGCCAAAGTTTTCTCTCGTCCTCGCAGGGATGCTATTGTCAGAAGAAACCATTACAAAACTGCATATGGGCGGGCTGCAGGTCCTTCAGGCCAGACAAGGCTACCGATTCTCGCTTGATCCCATTCTGCTCTGCTATTTTGCAGAGATCTCTGCGCAGGCGCGAGTGGCCGATCTGGGTACCGGTAGCGGTATTATCCCGCTGCTACTGCATCAACAAGGCAAAGGACGCGAGTTCCTTGGAATTGAAAGACATCCCAAGATGGCTGGCCGTGCTCACCGCACTGTCACACTGAATGGCCTGCAAGAGAGAATAAAGATTGTTCAAGGCGATATCTGTTGCTTGCCTTCTGAATGGCAAGCCAGCTTTGATGCAGTCATCAGCAACCCCCCTTACCGCAAGCAGAACTCCGGTCGGGTCGCGATGGACGAAGAACGGGCGGCGTCGCGCCATGAAATGGCCGGTGGCTTGTGCGATTTTCTGCAGGCGGCGAGTTTTCTCTTGAAGAAGGGGGGTGGCTTCACCTTGGTTTACTTGGTTGAGCGCCTTGCGGAGCTGGTTGCAGAAATGCGGCGGCTGCAGCTGGAACCGAAACGGCTCCGATTGGTTCATCCCAGGGCAGGGGAACCGGCTAATCTGCTTTTAATTGAGGGGCGTAAACTTGGCAAGCCGGGACTTAAGGTGGCCCCCCCCCTGTATGTTTATCAGGGTCCTGGGCGGGACTATACGGCAGAGGTTGTTGGATTGTACGAATCGAGAAAGGCATGAACGTAACACTCTGTCCCAGCGGTGAATTCTCCCCACTAGTCCTGCCGCTCATTGGTTTTTGTCTCCGATCGGCCGCCTTAAACGTTACAGAAAAGCTTAAACCTGGAGACAAAATATCTCGTTGCCTTTGTCGGCTACAATCGTTTCCCTCCTGAATCAGCCTTCAAAAGCCTCATCTGCTTCTGCAGGAACTTCCCCATCTCCTCGCGCAGTTCAGGGTCTTCGATTGCGGTCAGCAGGTCGTCGACCTGCTGCTTCTCCCCATCGTCCAGCTGCACCATGCGCCAGGCCGGCGGCTGATCCATCGGTTTGTCGGCACGCACATTGACCTTGCCGCGTTTCAGGTACAGGTCCTTGATGGTCGCCTTGCCGAGCTCGGCGTTGAGCTGGGCGAGGATCTTCGGCTTCATCAGCTGCAGCTGCTGCATCCAGGTGGGCTGGTCGACATTGACTTCGAGAACCCCGTCGCGGATCCTGACCGGGCGGGTGCGGGCGGCGATCTGCGGACCGACCACCTCTTCCCAGACGATCAGGGCGCGGTACTGCTGCAGGCGCTCGTCGAGGCCCAGGCCCTTGAGCAGCTTGTCGACCAGGTCGCCGGCACGGGCGGCCTGTCGCATTTTCGGCCGACGGGGTTTGCTCACAGGCGTCTCCGGCGGTACATGCGGCTGCCGATCATCTGCCCGGCGACGGCCAGGGCGATGGAAAAGGGGATGATCTGCCAGCTGATATGGTTGCTGATGCGCAGGCCGATGATAAAGGGGACGGAGAGGTGGATGTAAACGAACCAGCGGAGCGAATACTTGGGCGAGCCCATGCGCAGGTAACCCAGGGGAATGTTGCTCAGAATGGCAAAGGCCAGCAGGCTGACCAGGGCGGTGTTGATTTCGATGTCCAAGCGAGATGCCTTTCGGAGGGATGTTCTGATGCATGCCATCAGTCTAGCTTGGCCTTTTGTGAAAGTCAATTTTCTTGGGCATGCGGAACGAGGTACGCGGACGCGAATGCAAAATCATGAAAACTTTGTCAAGCCTTGGAGGACGGCCACGTCTGTTGCTTATGGATCAGCTATACAAGATCTCGTTCAGACTTGAACAGGTTCTTAATCATTTCGGATTTCGCGTTTCTCGTCCCGCGTTCCGCGTCCCGGCTGTCATTGACAGCCCTCATGACCGGGTGCTAAACTCACCAAGTTTTACCTAACCCCGCTCCAATCCGCAACGTGAGGCTCCCTATGGATCAGAAACAACAGCTTTTGCTTGATGCCACCAGGCGGCTGATCCGGCGCGGGGCCTTTCCTAACCTGGCGAAACTCCTCGCCAAGTCGCACCCTGCTGATATCGCCCACCTGTTCCGCTACCTCGATCTCAAGGAGCAGCGCATCCTCTTCAACCTGATCGGTGATGCGGAGAAGAGCGCGTACGTCCTGGCGGAACTCGATCATGTCACGGGCGCCCAGCTGCTCCAGCAGCTCGACAAGGAGACGATCACCGAAGTCCTCCAGGAGATGCCTTCGGACGATGCCGCCGACATCATCGGCAACATGCCGGAAGAGCTGGCCGAAGAAATCCTCAACATCATGCAGGATGAGGACTCCGAAGAGATCGAGCACCTGCTGCAATATGACGAGGATTCGGCCGGCGGTATCATGTCGACCGAGATCTTCGCCCTCGCCGAGAGCTTTACCGTCAAGGAGGCGATCGAGGCGATCCAGCAGGCCGGCGACGTGGAGATGGTCTTCTACCTTTACGTGGTCAACGAGACCGGGCAGCTGGTCGGGGTGCTCTCCCTGCGGCAGCTGCTGACGGTCCCGCCGACGAAAAAGCTATCGGACATCATGATCCGCGATGTCCTGAGCGTGCGCACCGACATGGACCAGGAAGAAGTCGCCAGGATGGTCGAGAAATACAATATCCTCGCGGTCCCGGTCGTCGACGAGATGAACCTCCTGAAGGGGATCATCACCGTCGATGATATCATCGACGTTCTGCGCCAGGAGGCCACCGAGGATATCTACAAGATGGCCGGTGCCAGCGAGGAGGAGCTCCTCTACGGCTACGAGGCGTTCAAGATCGCCCGTCTGCGCCTGCCGTGGCTGCTGGTCAACCTGTTCGGCGGCGTGATTACCGGCTACCTGATGTGGCTCTTCAAGGTGACCCTCAAAGAGGTGATCGCGCTGATTTCCTTTGTCCCGGTTATTACCGGCATGGGCGGCAACGTCGGCGGTCAGTCGGCGACCATCATGGTGCGCGGTTTTGCCACCGGCCGGATCGATTTCACCATGCTGCGCCAGGTCTTTTTCAAGGAGGTGCGGGTCGGCCTGATCATGGGCAGCGTCTGCGGTGTAACCGTCGGCCTGGTCGCCTGGCTCTGGCACTCCAATCCATACCTGGGCCTGGTCGTTGGCCTGGCCATGGTGGTGGCCATGGTAGTCGCCTCATCTATGGGCGTGGTTGCCCCGACGGCATTCAAGAAGCTCGGCATCGACCCGGCCATCGCCTCCATGCCCTTCGTGCAGACCGCCAACGACATCACCGGCATCCTCATCTATTTCGCCATGGCGACGGTGTTCATCTCGTTTTTGCGATGAAACGCGCTCTGTGCCATGATCCCACAGGTTTCGTCAGCCATCATCCTGCACCATACCGATTACGGCGAAGCCGACCGGATCGTTACCTTCCTGACCCCCGAGCACGGGCGGATCAAGGGTTTTGCTCGCGCCGCCCGCAAGAGCCGCAAGCGTTTCGGTGCCGCGTTCGAACCCTTTGCCGAGGTGCAATTGCACTGGGTCAAACGCAGCTCCGGCGATCTGGTCAGCCTACGTGACGCCGAGTTGGTGACCTTGCGCTCCGGGTTGCGCCGCAATCTGGAAACCTTGTCCCTGGCCAGTTACGGGTGTGAACTGACCGAGGGGCTCTTCGACGAGTCGGGGGTTGGTGTCGAGGTCTTCCAGTTGCTGCAAGCCTTTCTCGATCATCTTGACAGCACAGGCTACTCTGTCGAAGCGCGCCTGCTGATGGAAATCCGCATGCTGGCTGTGGCCGGCTATACCCCCCACCTCCTTCATTGCGCCGTCTGCAACGGTCCGCTGCCGAACGGCCCGGTCAGCTTCTCGGCGGCCGCCGATGGCAGCCTTTGCCCGGACTGTGACGGTGGCCGGGACAGCATTAAGGTCGACCGCCTGACGCTTGGCACCTTCGGCAGGATCCTGCAGACCCCTTTGACCAGCTTTGCCGACTTCAAACTCGGCCCGCGATCGCGCAGGGAAGGGCAGGCGCTGCTCGGCGATGCCCTGCGGCGCCACCTACACAGACCTTTGAAGAGCCTCGAGCTGCTGACGCGATTCAGCCCGCCGGAGCCTTGCGATGCCGACTCTTAAAGTGGGGTTTTTACGGGGTTAATGCCTTGACAGAGCGAGGTTTCAAAGATAAGATGCGAGGCCTGTTGCCTGTATACAGTATACGGCTTTCAGACTCCCTGAAGCCGGTTTATTTTGGCTAAAATGCTGGTATGAAAGCGTAACGCAAAGACGTAAAAATCAACTGTAGAACGCGAAGTTTTTTAAAGTCTTTACAAGCCCTCATGCTTTTTTCTCTGCGTCTTGAGTAAACGAAGCGAACGAGCGTTATAATTATCACTTGACCTAAAGGACCTGACGGGCCTTTTGCCCTGGGAGGTATTGTGACTTTTCAAGAACTGATTCTGGCACTGCAGAGCTACTGGGCCAAGCATGGCTGCATCATCCAGCAACCCTATGACACGGAAAAGGGTGCCGGGACCTTTCACCCGGCGACATTCCTGCGTGCGCTCGGCCCGGAGCCGTGGAATGTCGCTTATGTCGAACCGTCCCGCCGGCCGACCGATGGCCGCTATGGCGAGAACCCGAATCGCCTGCAGCACTACTACCAGTTCCAGGTGCTGCTGAAGCCGTCGCCGATGAATATCCAGGAGCTTTATCTCAAGTCCCTCAAAAGTTTTGGCATTGATCCGGCCAAGCATGACATCCGTTTCGTCGAGGATGACTGGGAATCGCCGACCCTCGGCGCCTGGGGGCTGGGCTGGGAAGTCTGGCTGGACGGCATGGAGATCACCCAGTTCACCTACTTCCAGCAGTGCGGCGGCATCGACCTCAAGCCGATCCCTGGGGAGCTGACCTACGGCATCGAGCGCATCGCCATGTATATTCAGGGCGTCGACAACGTCTATGACCTCGACTGGGGCGGTGGTATCAAGTACGGTGACGTTCACCACCAGACCGAGGTTGAATTCTCCACCTACAATTTCGAAGAGGCTGATACCGGCATGATGCTGCAGCTGTTCGACATGTTCGAAAAGGAGTGCCTCCGGCTCGCCGAGAAGAAGCTGGTATTCCCGGCCTACGATTACGTGCTGAAGTGCTCCCATGCCTTCAACATGCTCGACGCCCGCGGCGCCATCTCCGTGACCGAGCGTGCTCACTATATCGGCCGGGTGCGCAACCTTTCCAGGGTTTGCGCCGAGACCTACGTGGCCCAGCGCGAGAAGATGGGATTTCCACTTCTTAAGAAGTGAGGCGTGTGGCGCGAAGCGCAGGTGAGAAAAATCAAACCATAAACATCGCGCCTTTCTTTTCTTCATGCGACTTGTGCGAGCGAAGTGAGCGGGCGTTGAGCCTTTCATAACGGAGCATTACATGGCTAAGGAAATTTTCCTTGAAATAGGCACCGAAGAGATTCCGGCGGGTTTCCTGCCCAAGGCGATGGCCGACCTGGAGCGCATGGTCCGCAAGGAACTCGAGGCTGCGCGCCTGGAGTTCGGTGACATCAAAACCTTTGCCACGCCACGCCGACTGGCTCTGTCGGTGAGTGCGGTCGCCGAGGACCAGCCGACCCTGCGCACCGAGGCGATGGGGCCGGCCAAGCAGATCGCCTATGACACCGAAGGCAACCCGACCAAGGCGGCGATCGGTTTCGCCCGGGGTCAGGGTGTCGATGTCAGCGCTTTGCAGCTGGTGACCACCGACAAGGGCGATTACCTGTTTATCGAGAAGGAAGAGCCCGGGCGGTCGACAACTCAGCTGTTGACCGAGATCCTGCCGCGTCTGGTGGGGGGACTGACCTTCAAGAAGTCGATGCGCTGGGAAAACCAGGATATCCGCTTCGCCCGGCCGATGCACTGGATCGTCGCCCTCTACGGCGGCAGCGTGGTTCCCTTCACCCATGGCAACCTGGCCAGCGGCAACAAGTCCCGAGGTCATCGCTTCATGGCACCGCAGGAATTTAGCGTGACCGGAATGGCCGATTGGCTGGAAGGCTGTCGCAAGCATTTCGTCACGGCCGACCAGAACGAGCGCAAGGCGACCATTCGCCGCCAGGTCGAGGCGACCGGCCAGGCCGCGGGCGGCAAGGCGGCGATCGATGAAAGGCTTCTTGAAGAGGTGACCTACCTGGTCGAGGATCCGACCCCGCTCTGCGGCACCTTCGAGGAAAAATACCTGCAGCTGCCCCGTGAGCTGCTGGTCACTTCCATGCGTGAGCATCAGCGTTATTTCACCATTGAAGATGCGGCCGGCAAGCTTCTCAACAAGTTCATCACCGTATCCAATACCCGCCCGGAGGATGAGCAGGTCGTCGTCAAGGGCAATGAGAAAGTCATTCGCGCCCGTCTCTCCGACGCCATGTTCTTCTGGGAAGAAGACCAGAAGGTTTCGCTTGCGAGCAACCTTGAGTCCCTCAAGCAGGTGATCTACCAGGCCAAGCTCGGTACCAGCTTCGAGAAGGTTGAGCGCTTCGCGCGGATCGCCAAAGGTCTGGCCGAGCGTTTCGAGCCTGCCGCCGCCAACCTGACCGAGCGGGCCGCCCGGCTGGCCAAGTGCGACCTCGAGACCAAGATGGTTTACGAATTCCCCGAGCTGCAGGGGATCATGGGCCGTGAATACTCACGCATTGAGGGTGAGGAAGCGCGTGTTTCCATCGCTATCTTCGAGCATTACCTGCCGACCGAAGCCGGAGGCGCCTTGCCGTCGGACAATGTTGGCGCCTTCGTCTCCATTGCCGACAAGATCGACACCATCTGCGGCTGTTTCGGCGTCGGCCTGGTCCCGACGGGTTCCGCCGACCCCTATGCCCTGCGCCGCAGCGCCATCGGTGTGCTCAACATCATTCTCGATCGCGGCTACCAGATCAGCATCCCCGCATTGGTCGCGCAGAGCCTCTCTCTGCTGGAGGCCAAGCTGACCCGGCCGCGCGGTGAGGTCGAGGCCGAGGTGGTGGAGTTTATCCGCCTGCGCCTGGCGAACATGCTGACCGGCCGCGGCTTCGCCACCGACCTGGTGGATGCGGTCCTGGCTGCACGCTTCGATGAGCCCGGCGACGCCGTGGCGAGAGTCGAGGCCCTGGCGACCCTCAAGGGGGCAGCTGACTTCGAGCCTCTGGCGGTTGCCTTCAAGCGCGTCGGCAACATCATCAAGGGTGGCGTCGATAGCCCGATCCAGGAAGAACTGTTCGAGGCGGACTGCGAGCGCGCCCTGGCGGCTGCCGTTGCCGCGACCCGCCAGACCGTCGCTGACCAGGTCGACAGGGGCGACTACAGCGGCGCCTTACAGACGATTGCCGGACTGCGCGGTCCGGTCGACGACTTCTTCGACGGCGTCATGGTCATGGCCGATAACGACCGGGTCAGAACCAACCGGTTGGCCCTCTTGACCCAGGTCGCCGCTCTCTTCGCTGACATCGCTGACTTCACACGGATCGCCGCTTAGGAAACTAAGCGGCGGTTTTATTTTGACTAAAAAGAGCCGCTAGAAAGCGGCAAAAACTTTATTTATATCAATCTCAAACCGATCTCACTGGGAGGAAACAAAGATGGCAAAGTATGTCTATTTCTTCGGCAAAGGCGCCGCTGAAGGGCGCGGCGACATGAAGAATCTGCTGGGCGGCAAAGGCGCCAACCTGGCCGAAATGACCAGCATCGGCCTGCCGGTTCCGGCCGGATTCACGATCACCACGGAAGTCTGCACCGAGTTCTACAAGAACAACCGCAACTACCCGTCCGGTCTCGAAGAAGAAGTCAATCAGAACCTTGCCCAGGTGGAGCAACTGATGGACAAGAAGTTCGGCGACGCGCAGAACCCGCTGCTGGTTTCGGTGCGTTCCGGCGCACGGGCCTCGATGCCGGGAATGATGGATACGGTGCTCAACCTCGGTCTCAACGACAGCACGGTTCATGGCGTGATCGCCCAGAGCGGCGACCCCCGCTTTGCCTACGATTCCTACCGGCGCTTCATCCAGATGTACTCCAACGTCGTGCTCAACCTGGACGGCGACATCCTCGAACACCTCCTCGAAAAGATGAAGCACGACCGCGGTGTCACAGAAGATACCGCCCTGACGGCCGACGACCTCAAGACCCTGGTCGGCCTCTTCAAGAACAAGGTCAAGGAAGAGCTCGGCCGCGAGTTTCCCATGGACCCCAAGGAACAGTTGTGGGGTGCCATCGGCGCCGTCTTCAACTCCTGGATGAACGCCCGCGCCATCACCTACCGCCGCCTCAACAACATCCCCGCCGAGTGGGGCACCGCGGTCAACGTGCAGTCGATGGTGTTCGGCAACATGGGAGACGATTGCGCCACCGGCGTCGCCTTCACCCGCGATCCGTCTACCGGCGAGGATTATTTCTACGGCGAGTACCTGGTCAATGCCCAGGGCGAGGACGTGGTCGCCGGCATCCGCACCCCGCAGCCGATCAACAAGGCCAAGCACCAGCCGGGCGACCTGCCGGCCATGGAAGACGTGCTCCCCGATTGCTACGAGCAGCTGGTCAAGATCCGCGCCATTCTCGAGAAGCACTACAAGGATATGCAGGACATCGAGTTCACCATCGAGAAGCACAAGCTCTACATGCTGCAGACCCGCAACGGCAAGCGCACCGCCAAGGCGGCAGTGAAAATCGCCGTCGACATGGTCGCCGAAGGGCTGATCACCGAGAAGGAAGCGGTCATGCGCGTGGCCCCGGAGCAGCTCGACCAGCTGCTGCACCCCTCCCTCGATCCCGCTGCACCGAAGAAGGTGGTTGCCAAGGGGCTGCCGGCCTCGCCAGGAGCAGCCTGCGGCCAGGTGGTCTTCTCCGCCGACGAAGCCGAGGAAGCCGCCAAAATCGGTCTCAAGGTGATCCTGGTGCGCGTTGAGACCAGCCCCGAGGATATCCACGGCATGCACGCCGCCCAGGGGATTCTCACCGCCCGTGGCGGCATGACCTCCCACGCGGCGGTGGTCGCACGCGGCATGGGCAAGAGTTGCGTCGCCGGCTGCGGCGATATCAAGGTCGACTACGTCAACCAGCAGTTCACCGCCCGCGACGGCAAGGTCTTCAAAAAGGGTGATGTGATCACTCTCGATGGCTCCACCGGTGAGGTGATGCAGGGCGAGGTGCCGACGGTCCAACCTGAGCTGACCGGCGAATTTGGCCAGCTGATGGCCTGGGTCGATGGCATCCGCCGCCTGCGTGTGCGCACCAACGCCGACACGCCGCACGATGCGCAGGTGGCCCGCGACTTCGGTGCCGAGGGGATCGGCCTCTGCCGCACCGAGCACATGTTCTTCGAAGGCGACCGCATTTCGGCGGTCCGCGAAATGATCCTGTCGGCGGATCTGGATGGGCGTAAACGGGCGCTGGCAAAAATCCTGCCGATGCAGAAAGGTGACTTCCTCGGCCTGTTCCAGGTCATGAAGGGGCTGCCGGTGACAATTCGCCTGCTCGATCCGCCGCTGCACGAGTTCCTGCCGCACACCGATGCCGAGATCGAGGCGTTGGGCAAGGAAATGAAGGTGCCGGTTCAGGTGCTCAAGGCAAAGGTCGAATCGCTCCACGAGTTCAACCCGATGCTCGGCCATCGCGGCTGCCGCCTGGCGATCACTTACCCTGAAATCTACGACATGCAGGTCCAGGCGATCATGGAAGCGGCTTGCGAACTGATCAAAAACGAGGGTTACACCATTGTTCCCGAGATCATGATTCCGCTGGTCAGCGAGGTGAAGGAACTGGCAATCCTGCGTGCCAACGCCATCCGCGTGGCCGACGAGGTGATTGCCCGCTACGGCGTCAAGGTCAACTACCTGATCGGCACCATGATCGAACTTCCCCGTGCGGCGCTGACAGCTGATGCCATTGCCAAAGAGGCAGAATTCTTCTCCTTTGGTACCAACGATCTGACCCAGACCACCTATGGCCTGTCCCGCGACGATGCAGGCAAGTTCCTGCCCATCTATGTCGAGCAGGACATTTACCCGAACGATCCCTTCGTTGCCATCGACCAGGAGGGGGTCGGTCGGCTGGTAAAGATGGGCTGCGAACTCGGCCGTCAAACCCGCCCCGATATCAAGCTCGGCATCTGTGGTGAGCATGGCGGCGAAGCCAGTTCGGTGAAGTTCTGCCACCGCATCGGTCTCGACTACGTCTCCTGTTCGCCGTTCCGTGTGCCGATCGCGCGTCTCGCTGCGGCGCAGGCGGTGCTGGAAGAAAGTTAAGCCTTGCAAAGCTTGTTGTGAAATCAAGAGCCTTCGACCACAATCGATGGCTCTTGCTTTTTACCCGATTGGCAAAACCAGCACAAAACCGCTGGACACCTTTGTTCCTTCGCATGACGGTTATACATTGCGCAGGCTGATCAAAAGCTTATGCAGCCCCGCTGTTCAAGGATGAATTCGGGCCTCCCGATTCACGGTGCTGTCGTTGATGACGTCTCTACAAAAAGTTTTCCATTACGCCAGTAACACCGAATTCCTCCGTTATCTCTGGGCCGGTAGCCTGACCTTTCTTACTGATTTCCTGATCCTGATTGTCCTCACAGAGCTCGTCGGCATCAACTACCTGTGGTCTAACCTGGCGGCGGTCTCTGTTGGTATGCTTTTGGGGTCCCTGCTCTGTATAAACTGGGTCTTCCAGAATCGTCGCTATACCCGTGTTGCCCATGAGTTTCGCCTCTTTGTTCTGATCTGCATTGCTGGTATCTTACTAAATGAGGCTCTTTTGTGGGCGTGTGTTGAATTTGGCAAGACCCATTACCTGGTCGCGAAAGTTATAGTTTCGGCTGTGGTCTTTGTGATTAATTTTTGTCTGAAAAAAATGATACTCTTTTGCCGCTGATTCCGCTCAGAGGAGAACACTCTGAGTAGACGGGTGCTTTAGAACCAGAGAGGCCAAAATGAAAGCAATCCTGCAAACCTGCAACGACATTGAAAACCGGGTTGGCGAAATCTACCAGCAACTTGTGAATCACCCCGACGCCAGCGCTGAACAGCGCGAGATCTGGCAGGACATGCCGCATGACGCATTGTGCCATGCGCATCGGATTCGCCTGGCGGCTGACCGGTTGGAGATGGCCGGGATCAAAGAGTGCGGCGTGACCGACCTGGAAGTGCAGGGTGTGTTTGACCGGGCCGACGAGATCTTTCACGATGCCCAGGCCGGCACCCTGTCCCTCGATGAAGCGATCTATGCCTCGGTGGAACTGGAAGATGTTTTCATGAAGGCTCACCTGGTGCTTGCCAATGCGGGCGGTCAGCCGGCTCTGCAGACCATGTGCAAGACGCTGGCCGAAGCGGATCGAGAGCACACCACCCGGTCTCAAAGCCTCTCTTGACCGTATGCAGGATGGTTCCGGACTGGTGTTTGACGATGGCGATCCCGCGTCATGAAAATCGTCGTCCTCGATGGTTATGCTCTCAACCCGGGGGACCTCTCCTGGGACCGCCTGGCCGACCTGGGCGAACTGGTCGTCTTTGACCGGACTCCGGCAGAACTGACTCTTGCACGTGCGGCCGGGGCTGATATCCTGATCCCCAACAAGGTGGTGCTGGGAGCGACTGAATTGGCTGCTTTGCCAGGTTTGCGCTACATCGGCGTGTCGGCCACCGGCGTCAACATCATTGACTTGGACGCTGCCCGTCAACGCGGCATCGTCGTCACCAATATCCCCGCTTACAGCACGCCGTCAGTGGCCCAGCATGTCTTTGCCCTGCTGCTGGAACTGGCTCGTGGGGTCGGCCGGCACGACGGGCGGGTCCGGCAGGGCGCCTGGACGCGCTGCCCGGATTTTTCCTTCTGGGAGACACCCCAGGTTGAACTGACCGATAAGGTTTTCGGGATCGTCGGTTACGGCGACATCGGCCGCGCCGTGGCGCGTATTGCTGTGGCCTTCGGCATGCGGGTCCTGGTGCATACACGCACACCCGGTCAGTCGGCCAATGCCGAAATCTCTTTTGTCGGTCTCAACGAGCTGCTCGCCGCAGCCGATGTCGTCAGCCTGCACTGTCCGCTCTCTCCGCAAACGGACAGGCTGATGAACACCGAACGCCTGGCCATGATGAAAAATTCGGCTTACCTGATCAATACCGGTCGGGGGCAATTGATCGATGAGGCCGCTCTGGCGGCAGCGTTGCGGAACGGCGAGATCGCCGGGGCCGGCCTGGACGTCCTGGCCAAAGAGCCGCCGCCGGCCGACAACCCGCTGCTGCAAGCCCCGAACAGTTTCATCACTCCGCACCTGGCTTGGGCCACGCTTGCGGCACGGCAGCGCTTGATGGATACGATGGTTGCCAATGTCCGGGCTTTTCTTGACGGGCATCCACAGAACCAGGTCAATTAAAGTCAGGAACGCGGGACGAGGGACACGTAAAGACCGATGAAATTCAATGCCCTGCATGGTTGGAATTTATCGCCTGCGGATGCAGTCCTGTTGCAGCACCAGCTGGCCGTGCTGGTTTCTCTGCATGATGCCACTCCCGGGTCGATAAAGCTCGTTGCTGGGGTCGATGTCTCTTACCGGCGTAGCGGCGGGCAATTCCATGCGGCCGTGGTGGTCCTTGACTATGCCACCATGGCCATTCTCGAGACTGTCACGGCGAGCGGTAAGATCGATTTCCCCTACGTTCCCGGTTTGCTTTCATTCCGCGAGTTGCCGATCCTCCTGCAGGCCTTTCGCAAACTCGAGACGATCCCCGACGTGGTCCTGGTCGATGCTCAGGGGATCGCCCACCCGCGCCGGTTGGGGCTGGCCAGTCACCTCGGCCTGTGGCTCGAACTGCCGACGATCGGCTGCGCGAAAAGCCGCCTTTGCGGCGAGGGTACGGAACCGCGCATGGCAAGGGGGGCATGGACGCCGCTGCGCGATGCCGGGGAGGATATCGGTCGGGTGGTCAGAACGAAGGATCGTGTGCGGCCGCTGTATATTTCGCCGGGGCACAAAACCGACCTCCAGTCGGCCTGCGACATCGTCCTGAACTGCAGCCGTGGCTACCGGTTGCCGGAGCCGACTCGCCAGGCACACCTTTTGAGCAACCGGATCAGGCAGGAACAGGAGGCGCGTGGCGGTTAGCGCGTGGCGTGAAAAAGATCAGGCGACGGTAACAGACAGGGTGCCGACCTGCTCGATGGAGGCCTCGAGGTGATCACCGCTGCAGATACGGCCGACTCCTGACGGTGTCCCGGTCAGCAGGATATCACCCTCTTCCAGGGTGAAATAGGTGGACACCGCAGCGATCAGCTCCGCGATCGGCAGCATCATGTCGCCAGTATTGCCGTTCTGGCGCACTGCGCCGTTTACGGTTAGCTTGAGCTGCAGATTTTGCGGATCGGTCACCTGGTCTTTTATCACGAAGGCTGAAAGCGGGCAGGAGGTATCGAAGGCCTTGGCGATTTCCCAGGGCAGGCCCTTCTCCTTTTGCGTGTTTTGCACATCCCGGAGCGTCAGGTCCAGGGCAACGGCGTAACCGGCAACGTGAGCATCCGCCTGCGCAGCGCTGATGTCTTTGGTCTTTTTGCCGATCAAAACGGCAAGTTCGATTTCGTGATGGCAGTCGCTGGAATACGGGGGAATGACCACCGTTCCCCCTGAGGCAAGGATGGCGTTGGCCGGCTTCATGAAGATCACCGGCTTGTCAGGGGGCTTGTTGCCCAGTTCTTTGATGTGTTCGGCGTAGTTGCGGCCGATGCAGACGATCTTGCCGACCGGGATATCGTGACCGTTAAGTTTTACCGTATGCATGTTGTGCCCTCCATGAAGTAGTTTGGGATTGGCGACGACAGAATATAGAATACAGCTTACAGAATACAGCGCAATTAAGTCTTCGCCGGAAATTTTGTGGTGGCCATGTGCTACAATATGGCGATTTTTCGGGGGACGAAAAGCAAGGGTGAAAAAGTTCAACGCAAGGATGCCAATAAAAATACTCAGGATGCAATTGCAACGCCTGTGATTACGGGCTATGGTCTGCTTGTCGGCAGCTCTCAGCCTTCGTCCTTTGCGTCGTTGCGGCGGTTTTTTCGCCTGGTACCCGTGTAACGGGAATCCTGCTGTTTGAGCTTTAGACGCTGTTTTGAATGAACGGGAAACCCGATGCTCCTGCCGATCGGCGATGTTCCAAATCCCAAAACGACCCCTTATGTCAACTGGCTGTTGATCGGGATCAATGTCGCCGTGTTCCTGGCCGTCACGCTCCCCTTGAGCATGACGCGTCCCGATCTCAACGATCCGGCTTTACTGGACTACCTGAATATCCTCGGTGCCCACGGCAACTGGCCGGTGCAGCTGATTTATGATCACGTCTCCGCCTATGACCTGGTGGTTTTCAAATATGGCTTCCGACCGGCCAAATTCTCTCTTCTACACATGTTCACAGCGATGTTCCTGCATGCCGGCTGGCTGCATCTGGCCGGCAACATGCTGTTTCTGTGGATTTACGGCGACAATGTTGAACACCGCCTCGGCCATGTCGGTTATCTTTTGGCCTACCTGGGTTCCGGCCTGATCGCCACGCTCTTTTTCTGCATGTTCGTGCCCCATTCGCAAGTCCCGATGATCGGTGCCTCGGGGGCGATCTCCGGTGTGCTTGGCTTCTATTTTTTGTGGTTCCCGCGCAACCGGATCAAGGTCTTCGTCTTTCTCTTTCCGTTGATCATGACCACTGTGCTGATCCCATCACGCATCGTGCTCGGGGTTTATCTGGTCATCGATAATGTCCTGCCTTTCCTGATGACGTCTGCTGAAGGGGGTGGCGTCGCCCACGGCGCACATATCGGCGGGTTCCTGGCCGGACTCGGCATCGCTCTGGCTATCGATCGCCTGCCGGGTTTGCTGCGCATGAAAGAAACCCTTCCCAAGGTCAGCCGCAAGCGGGCCAACCTGGTGGATGCGGTGACCGATATCGTGCGTTCCGTCGACCGCGGCGATCTGGCCCATGCCGCTACCCGCTTCGCCCAGCTGGACAGCCGCGCCCAGCGTGGCCAGTTGTCGACCCATAATGTTGTGGCCATAGGCGAATCCCTGCTGGCCAGTGGCGAGTCGGACGAGGCCTTGACCGTCTTCCGACGTCTGATTGCCGAGCGCCCCGGCGATAAGGGCCTTGACCGCGCCTACCTGGGAGCGGGTCGCGCCATGCTGCTCAAGGACCGTTGCGAAACCGCCGCCTGGCATTACTTTTTGGCCGCCATCGATTTGGCGCAGACGCCCGAAATCGCTGCAGAGGCCCGGCGTTATCTGCGGATGATCGAGGACGAAACGAAGTGACAAGCGGCGCGTGGCGCGAAGAATCTAATAATCAAACCCTGGGTGAGCTGCCCCTGCCGGCAGCTCCAGGTCAGATCCACAATACGCATCAAGAGGGCCCAGGTGTGTCGCATCGCTCGCTACGTGTCACCTTGGACGCTGTCAGGCATGTACGATTATTTCCCCTATGATTATCCTTTATACCGCCCGCCGAGCGAGGCGCGCAGCCAGATCTTCCAGATCACACTGGGCTGCTCCCAGAATCACTGCACCTTCTGCGGGATGTACAAGACCAAGCGCTTCAAGCTGCGCTCTGTTGCCGAGGTCAGCGTGGAACTCGCTAGAATTCCGCTTGCCCACCGGAGAGATGTGCAGCGGGTCTTTTTGGCTGATGGTGACGCACTGGTTTATCCGCAGGCAGGCTTGGTGGAAATCCTTGATCTTTTGGCCGTCAATCTCCCCAACCTGACCCGGGTCGGCATCTATGCATCGCCGAACAGCCTGAACAGCAAGTCTGTGGCAGAGCTGTCCTTGTTGAGGGACAAGAAGCTGCGGATTCTCTACTTCGGACTGGAAAGTGGTGACGCGCAGACCTTGTCTGCAGTGGAGAAGGGGTTCTCGCCTGCCGTTATGCTCGACCTGTGTCGCAAGGCCCAGCAGGTGGGGCTGAAATTGTCAGTGACGGCGATCCTCGGCCTGGCGGGCCAGGAGCGCAGCCGGGAGCATGCCCGGGCGACGGCACGCTGGATCACTGAACTCTCCCCGGAATACTTTTCTCTGCTGACCATGTTCCAGCGTCACAACGATGATTTTCTGCGTTCGATCACGTTGCAGACCAACGGCGGCATCATCTCAGAAGCCCTGGAAATCGTCCGTCACCTCAACCCGAAAAAAACCATTCTGCGCTCAAACCACGTGTCCAACATCCTCAATCTAGCCGGGTCCTATCCCAAGGATCGGGACAAACTCATCGCCCAGGCGGAACACGCGCTGGTGCTGGCTCAGCAGCATCCGCAATGGTTCAACCAGGTGCCGGATTATTCTGAAGGGGCCTTTTAAAACACGGGTCGCGTGACGCGTCCCGCCGGGCGCTGCCAGCTTAAAAAGGAAAGAGCAGGGGGATCAGCAGGGTCGCGATAATCCAGACCATGATGTTGAGCGGTGCGCCGACCTTGGTGTAGTCCAAGAACTTGTAGCCGCCCGGGCCCATGACCAAGGCATTCGACTGGTGGCTGATCGGTGTCATGAAGCACATCGAGGCGGCTATGGCGACAGCCATGAAGAATGGTCGCGGCGAAACGGCCATGTCTATGGCGGCGTTATAGGCGATTGGTGCCACCAGAACGGCTGCGGCCGCATGACTCATGACTTCGGTCAGGCAGAAGGTGATCAGAAAGACAGCGCCAAGCACCATCCATGGGCCGTAGGAGCCAACCCCGCCGATAATCAAGTCGGCAAGCATTTTCGCTGCACCACTGTTTTCCATGGCGTGGCCGAGGGGCAGGGTGCCGGCAATCAGCAGGATAATCGGCCAGTCGATACTGTTGTAGGCCTCCTTGATCGTCAGGCACTTGGTCATAATCATGACCATGGTGCCAAGGGTGGCGGCGATCACGATCGGCGCCATGCCGGTCACACTCATCAGGATGACCCCGACCATTGTTGCCATGGCAATCGGTGCCCGCCTGGGACGATAAGGAACCGGATCAACCCCGCCAAGGACCAGGAACCCGTGACCCTGGGCGAGATGGCGCACTTTCTGCTCGGGGCCCTGCAGCAGCAGCACGTCGCCAAACCGCAGGGTCACGTGGTCGACCTTACGGACCACGGGGGCGCCGCTGCGCCAGATGGCCAGCACGGTCAGCCCGTGGGTGTCGGCAAAGCGCTCCTGGCGCAGGGTCTTGCCGACCATGTCGCTGGTCGAAGTCAGAGAGGCTTCAACTACGACGATTTCTTGTTCCGGGATGCCGGGCAGGGGGTTGTCACGCTCGGGCACCATGGCCAACCCCTTCTCCTTCTTAACTTTGAGAATCCCTTGGGGATCTCCTTCCAGGAAGAGGATGTCGCCCGCATAGAGCTTGCGATTGCGTTTTGGTTGGGGAATTTTCCGCCGGTCACGCAGCAGGGCGCGAACCTTCATGTTAAGTTCACTCTCGAGCAGGCTCTGGCTGATGGTCTTGCCATGCAGCGGCGAGCCTTCGAGAATCTCTACCTCGGTGATGTATTCCTTGACCTGGTACGCTTCGGTGAGGGTGCCAGCCTTGCGTACTGGCAGTAGTTTGTAGCCGATCAGGGCCATGTAGGCGATTCCGCAGGCCAGCAGGATAATGCCGAGAGGTGTGAAATCGAAGATCCTGAAGCCTTGCCCGGTATATTCCTGCAGCAGGGTGTTTATCAGGATGTTGGGCGGGGTGCCGATCATGGTGCAGACGCCGCCGAGGAGCGAGCCGAAAGCCAGCGGGATGAGGAGCTTGCTGGCCGGCAGCTTGGTCCTGCGGGCCATGGTGATGACGACCGGCATGAGGACTGCGGTTGCGCCAATATTGTTGATGAAGGCGGAAAAAAAAGCCACTGTTCCCATGATCGAGGCCGTCATGAGCGCCTGGCTGTGACCGGTTATGCGGATCAGGTGCTCGCCAAGCGTGGAAATTGCTCCGGTATGGGAGATTCCGGCGCCGAGGACGAACATGGCGGCCACGGTGATGACAGCAGGGTTGCTGAATCCGGAAAAGGCCTCCTCGGGAGTGACCAGGCCGGTCAGGCCCACGGCCAGGAGCACCATGAGGCTGACCATGTCCATGGGGATCCATTCCGTGGCGAAAAGGATGATGGCGATCAGTAGGATCAGAAGCGTGAGGGTGATTTCCATGGCCATCCTGGTAGAGGTTGGATGTGAGAGGCCGATTGGATCTGTCGATATGACTGAATACTATTCTACTGAAGATCGCCTTAAGCTCAAGTGTTGAAGGCTTCTGCGGCGTTACGGGGGGCAGGATTGGCAAGAATTGCCGCAATCAGGGCGATGCCGGCGGCGCCGGCCCGATAGGCCTCGACTGCTCTTGATGGGGTCATGCCGCCGAGGGCGAAGACAGGCAAGGGACTGCTGCTACAGGCTTCCGCCAGAGCCTGAACCCCTTGCGGCGGTCCGAAAGCGGCTTTTGAGGGGGTGGCGTAAACCGGCCCGAAAGTGACGAAGTCGGCGCCCTGCCCGGTAGCGCGCTGGATGTCGGCAAGGCAATGTGTGGAAACCCCGATCAGCATGTCCGGTCCGGTGATTTGCCGTACGATTTCGATCGGCAGGGAGTGCCCGCCGAGGTGTACGCCGTCGGCTTGCACGGCCAGGGCCAGGTCGATTCGGTCGTTGATCAGCAGGCGGGCGCCATAGAGACGGGAGAGGTTGCGCAGTTCTCTTGCGAGAGGCAATAACTCGGCTGCGGACAGATCTTTCTCGCGCAGCTGCACCGCGTTGACACCGCCTTGAAGCGCGGCCTCGACTGCAGAGAGGAGCGTATGCCCAGCGGCAACCTGGTTGCGGTCGGTAATCAGGTATAGGTTGAAGTCAATTGACATAAAAAACGTGGCGCGTTGTGCGTGGCGCGGGAAACATGAAAACCAAATAGCGAGTCAAGGCGGCCACCACCTGCCTCATTCTCATCAAATGTTGCGTTGACGGTAGTGCCATAGAAACGCGTTCTTTTCTCTGCATATATGTTGCCGTTTCTTATCGCCGCTCGCTACGCTCCAAGTTTTTCTCCCCCGTTGAACGGTCGAGAAAGGCTTCGTCCCAGTCCTTCCAGATCGGATCGTAGCCGTGCGCGCGCAGGACTGCGGCAATTTCCGCCGGCGTGCGGTCGTCATCGATGGCAAACTGTTCGGTGGCGGACCCTTGGTCGGCATAGCCACCCGGTGCGGTGCACGAACCGGCGCTCATCTGGGTGATGCCGAGGGGCAGCAGGTTGTCGCGCAGAGCAGCACTCTCCCGGGTGGAAAGCACTAGGCCGGCATCATGCAGGAGCAGGCGCATGGCACACATCAGCTGGACGAATTGCCGGTCGGAGACCGGGTTAGGCGGCTGGAACCCGCCCTCGGCCGGGCGCAGGCGCGGGAAGGAGACGGTCAGCAGGGTGCGCCAGTAGTGGTGGGCCAGGTAGCGGCCGTGCAGGCCGGCAAAAAAGGCCTCACTGCGGAAGTTGCCCAGGCCGAGAAGGAAACCCAGGCCGATCCGGCGCAGGCCGGCGGCGCCGCCACGCTCGGGGGTCTCCAGGCGGAAGCGGTAGTCCCGCTTGCGGCCGGTGGGATGCAAATGGGCGTAAAGTTCGGGGTCGTAGGTCTCCTGGTAGATGGTCAGGGCATCGATCCCGGCATTGACCATCTCCTGATAGCCGTCGGTTTCCATCGGGTAGACTTCGATGCCGATCGAGGAAAAGAGCGGCCGGATGCGTTGTGCCGCTGCCGCGATAAAATCGTTGCCGATCCGTCCCGGCGCTTCGCCGGTCAACAGCAGAATATGTCGAAAGCCCTGGTTGTGCAGGATTTGTGCGTCCTGCTCGATCTCGTCGAGGGTCAGGGTGCGGCGCGGGACCTTGTTGTGAACTGAAAAGCCGCAATAAAGACAACCGTTGTGGCATTCATTGGACAGATAGATTGGCGCATAGAGCAGGACGGTGCGCCCGAAGCGACGCAGGGTAATCGCATGCGCCTTCTGGGCCATCTCTTCAAGAAAAGCGTCGGCGGCTGGTGACAGCAGGGCCATGAAGTCGCGGTTGTCGAGATGCTCAGCGGCCAGTGCGCGCTGCACATCCGTTACGCTCATCGCCTCGATGTCGGCCACCACTTGCTTTGGGTCGTACTGCTGGATAACGTCGTAGAAACTCATAAGCTGTTCTAAGGGAATACAGAATACAGGAGACAGAAGGGAAGAGAACCTCGCGCAATGAAGACGGTCTCCTTACTTCTGTAGCCTATATGCTGTCTCCTGACTCCTCTTTATTTCTCTCGCAAAAAACCGGTCAGCGGACTGCTCGCCTCGGCCTTGTCCTGTTGCTTGCCGAGGCCAGCGAGATAGGCTTCGCGGCCGGCTTCGACGCCTTTTTTGAAGGCTGTGCCCATGGCCCCCGGGTCGCGGGCCACGGCCAGAGCGGTGTTGACCAGAACTGCGTCGGCACCCATCTCCATCGCTTCTGCGGCATGGGAGGGCGCTCCCAGCCCGGCATCGACCACCACGGGGACGATCGCCTGTTCAATGATGATGGCAATATTGTCGCGGGTGCGCAGCCCCTTGTTGGTGCCGATCGGCGCGCCGAGCGGCATGACCGTCGCTGTGCCAGCTTCCTGCAGGTGTTTGGCCAGCACCGGGTCGGCGTTGATGTATGGCAGGACTATAAAGCCTTCCTTGACCAGGATTTCCGCTGCTTTCAATGTTTCGATCGGGTCCGGCAGCAGGTAGTAAGGGTCCGGTGTAACCTCGAGCTTGACCCAGGGCTCGCAGCCGGCCGCACGGGCGATGCGGGCGAGACGGACCGCCTCCTCGGCATCACGGGCGCCGCTGGTGTTAGGCAGCAGCAGGTAGCGCTTGGGGTCGATATGCCTGAGCAGGCTGTCTTGCGGGTTGTCGATATCCACTCGGCGCAGGGCCACGGTGACGATCTCACTGCCGGAGCCTTCTATGGCTGCCACCATCGCCTCATTTGACGAAAACTTGCCGGTCCCGACCATCAGGCGTGATGTGAAAGACCTTCCGGCTATAACCAATGTATCCATTTCAACCCCTAGGGAAAGGACCGCAGGATACGGAATGCGGAACCCGAAAAGCCCTTGACTCTTCTCGTTCCCCGTTCCGCGTCCAGTGTTCCGTGTTTATCCGCCGCCGACGAAGTGAATCACTTCAAGGGTGTCGCCGTTGTGCAGACTTGTCTCTGCGAGCCGCTGGCGCGGCACTATGTTGTTATTATGTTCCACCACGACCTGCATGCAGTCGAGGCGTAACTGGTCGAGTAGCTCCTGGATGCTGATGCCTTTCGGCAATGTGCGGGTTTTACCGTTGAAGATGATGTCCATCGTTTACGCCTTGTCAATGACAGGATCATGCCCAAGCAGCAGGCGTAGCACAGCGTTGGCCTGGTGATGGGCGGCGACGCCGACGCGGGGCGCCATCAGCCCGGTTCCGGGGGCCGCAGCGGTTGTCCCGTCGCCGCAGAGGTAAAGATTGTTGGCGACCCGCTGGGTCTGGACGCTGTTGGCCGGTCCATACCCCGCCATACCTGAGCCGGTTATGATCGGGCGGTCCGGGAATCGGGCTGCGAAGGTTTCGACCAGCATGACCTTCTGTTCGGCGAGGTCGAACGCCTCCACTAGGATTTGCGCATGCCCGAATATTTCGGTGATGTTGGCCGTTGTCAGGCGCAGATGGCAGGCGGTCAGACGTACATGCGGATTAATGCGCACCAGCGTGTCACGCAGGGCATAAACCTTGGGTAGGCCGATCTGGTCGATGAAATACTGTTGCCGGTTCAGGTTGGACGGCTCGACGATGTCGAAGTCGGCTATGATCAGATGGCCGATGCCGGTCCGGGCCAGGGCGATGGCGATGGCCGAGCCAAGGCCGCCGACCCCGGCGATGCCGATGGTCGCCTGTTTGACCCGTTCATGTACGCCAGGCGTATGGCGGGCGGTCAGCAGGGCGTCAAGTTCGCCGGCCTCGGGAATCTCGCCGCGCCGGATAAGGACGACGTGGTCGCCGTTCTGTAGCAGCGTGTCTGCAGCGGCGGGAAAGCCGTTGATGATCAACAGGTCCGCGTCATTCTTGATGCGGTCCCTGACCGCGCCGACCGTTTCGTCCGCTCCGGCAGTATAGTTCTGTTCGTTGACTTTGATCTGCATAAAACACCAAGAGCCGCACATGGCGGCTCTTCTCGGTTGAATGTCCGAAAATTGCGCCGCTTCCCTACGCCGGCATAACCCGGATCAGGTTCAAGGGGTCATCTGTCGCGCAGACTCTCAGTAGAAACTACTCCCCCAGGGCGTTAAACTTACTTTTTACTTGCAGCAGAAGATTATCAGGCTCCTTCATGCCCAGTCAACTGGAAACCCGCCTTTTCAGTTGTCTTGCCGCCTTGGTTCAACTAGGATATGTCCAATTTGAAGCTGCCAACGAGACCTTAGGTTTGACCGGTAATTGATCTGGGGACACAATTCTCCCTTGGCCCATGTGACAGGAAAATCTGATGTGAAAGGATCCGGCGGATGAGCATTTCCAACCGCTTTCGTGATATTGCCAAAGACGTTGCTGCTTTTCGTCTTCAGCTAAAGAGCTGTGACACCTCTGCAGAACCTGGCGCCCGGGTTGTCAAGAAGGCCAGCAAAGTCTTGGAAGAATGGGTTGAACAGGTCGGCGAAATCCCGCGCATGCGCCTTGAATTCGAGTTGACGCCGATCCTGATGAAGGCTCATGACAGCCTTGACAAGGCGCGTTTGATCTTCGAGGAGACGGATCTTGAAGCACAGGCTGACGCGGCCTGGCAGCTGCAGCAGAAAATCTACCGCCTGCTCAACGATCTATAGTTTCCGCAAACTTTCCCAAACGTTACATCCTTTTGATGGCTGCCTGCCACTGCTCGAGCAAACTTTCACGCCAGCGGCAGCCGGCCTGCGGCGTGAAGCATCGTTCTTCCTGCCAGCTTGCGGCCAACTCCTGCGTGTCGTTCCAGAATCCGATGGCTAGCCCGGCCAGCATCGCCGCGCCGAGGGCCGTGGTTTCCACCGTCTCCGGTCTGGAAACAGGCCGGTTGATGAGGTCGGCCTGCATCTGCATCAGCAGGTTATTCTGGGCCGCACCACCGTCCACCTTGAGGATCGAGCCGGGCGCGCCACGGTCGTCGGCCATCGCCATGACCAGATCGTGAATCTGCAGGGCGATCCCTTCGAGGGTTGCGCGGGCCAGGTGGGCGGCTGTCGTGCCGCGGGTCAGGCCGGTGATCTGGCCGCGTACCTCGTTGCGCCAGTGCGGCGCGCCCAACCCAGTCAAGGCCGGGATAAAGACCACGCCGGCGCTGTCGGGAACCTGCTGTGCCAGGGCCTCGATGTCGCCGGAGCTTTTGATCAGCCCCATGCTGTCGCGCAGCCACTGCACGGCGGCGCCGGCAATGAAGGCGCTGCCTTCGAGAGCGTAGCTGGTCTGGCCGTTAATTTGCCAGGCCACCGTCGTCAAAAGGCCATGCTTGCTCGGCAATGGGGTGGCGCCGATGTTCTCCAGGATGAACGCCCCGGTGCCGTAGGTGCATTTCGTTTGCCCGGCAGCGAAACAGGCCTGACCGAAGAGGGCGGCCTGCTGGTCGCCGGCCATGCCGGTAATCGGTATACCGTCGGGGAGAAAATCGAGCCCGGCTGTTTTGCCGTACAGCTGCGATGACGAAGCGATGTCCGGAAGCAATGCACGAGGTACGCCGAGCGGTTCCAGCAGCGCATCGTCCCACTGCAAGGTCGTCAGGTCCATCAAGAGTGTTCGCGAGGCATTCGAAACATCTGTGACATGGGCTTTGCCACCGGTCAGACGCCAGACCAGGAAGCTGTCGATGGTGCCGAAGGCCAGGTGCCCCGCTTCAGCCCTGCTCCTGGTCTCGACAGATTCCTCGAGGAACCAGGTCAGCTTGGTGCCGGAAAAGTAAGGGTCGAGGACCAGGCCGGTTTGCCGGCGATAGGTTTCTTCAAACCCCTGGTGTTTTAACCTTTGACAGATGTCCGCGCTGCGACGACACTGCCAGACGATGGCGTTGGCAACCGGGCGGCTGTCTCTGCGCTCCCAGAGCAGGGTAGTCTCGCGCTGGTTGGTGATGCCGATGGCCTGGATTTGGCCCGTCGCCGTGCCCGTTGCTGCAAGCAGTTCCATGATCGCGCTGCGCACCGACAGCCAGATTTCTTCCGGGTCGTGTTCCACCCAGCCGGGTTTGGGGAAGTGCTGAGGGAACTCGACGGTGTGTCGGCCGTGAATACGCAGATCGTGTCCAACCAGCAGTGCAGTCGTGCCAGTGGTTCCCTGGTCTATGGCCAGAATGTAGCTGATCATTTCGTCCTCTAATATCAGTTGTAGATATCAAGTGGTTTTAAGCCTGTTGCCTTCATTATGAAAAAATAAGAGAAGGGAAAGCAACGTGCGAATGGATTTGATTTGAGAGCATACTCTATCTTTCAGATCCAAAAACTAATGTCTCGATAGTCCTTGTGGCATGGCCTTTAACGTTGATTGGAACCTTTTCTTCATTTTTGCAAAACAGATTATGAATGTGACTTCGACATTTTATCGCTATAATACGGCGTAGGTGGGTTTACAAAATGTTATCATAAAAAACTTAACGAGTGGGGCGAGTCAGTGAGCCTCTGGAAAGGCAGGTTTAATTGGAAGACAAGAAGCAGAATGAAGTCAAACTGGAGATCCAACTTGATGAGGATTTGGCCCAGGGGGTATATGTTAATCTTGCGGTTGTCAATCACAATGAGTCAGAATTTGTTGTTGACTTTATTTTTGTACAACCTCAGGCACCTAGAGCGAAAGTGCGTTCAAGGGTGATTATGTCTCCCCAGCATGCCAAGCGTTTTGTTACTGCCCTCCAGGAAAATATCGGCCGTTATGAGAAGAGCTTTGGCTTGATCTCTGTAAATCAGCATGCTGAGGATTCTTCTGCAGGACAGTACCATTAGGAAGGCCTTTGTGTCGGAATTCTCGCCTCAAGGGCAGAGGCTGTCCCCCTTTTCCCCTGCTCTAGTGTTGCGCTGAAGACAAACAGAATTTAGACTGATAAAGACTCTTGTTCAGCCGGAATTTAGTAATAACCCTTGGGCGGCTCATGTTCGCCGTATCCAACCTTCCCGAGGTGAAGAGTTTTATCCGCTGTGTCTATCAATACAAAAGTGCTTCCTGATGACCCGAATTGATCGTCGAACCTTTATCCGCAAGAGCCTTAAAACTGCCCTTGCCGCTTCGGCTGCAGGCTGTTTGCCTGCTCTCGAGTTGCTCCCTCTGCCCGCATGTGCCAGAGAAACTCCACCTCTGGCGGTGCGCAAGGGGGCGGAGGTGCCTCTCCTGGTGCGAGAGACCGTGGCTGCCTTGGGCGGTATGGATCGTTTTGTCCGGCCGGGTGACATTGTTGTTGTCAAGCCGAACATCGGCTGGGATCGTACCGTGGAGTTAGCGGCCAATACCCACCCTGAAGTTGTCAAGACCCTGGTGCAACTCTGCCTCGAAGCCGGTGCGAAATTTGTCCGTATTTTCGACCGTTCCTGCAATGATGAGAGACGCTGTTATACACGGAGTGGCATCCGTGATGCCATCGAAAAGATCAGGTCAGACCGAGTCAGCCTCGAATACATGAATTCTCGTTTCTACAAGGAACTGGAGATTCGGGGAGGACAGACCTTTGATCGCTGGGAGTTCTACCTGCCGGCGATTGAAGCTGATCGGTTCATCAATGTGCCTATTGCCAAGCATCATTCGATATCCCGGTTGACTCTCGGCATGAAGAACCTCATGGGAGTGATCGGCGGCAACAGGGGGCGACTTCACTATAATATCGCTGAATCGCTCGCCGATATTGCATCGGTCATTCATTCGGATCTTACAGTAATCGATGCAACCCGCATTCTGGTTGCCAATGGACCACAAGGCGGTCGTCTTCAGGATGTCCGTTCTCCTGAGACTTTGATCGCGTCCCCGGACATTGTCGCTGCGGATGCTTATGCTGCGACCCTGTTTGATCTCAAACCGCAAGATATTCCGTCGGTTGTTGCTGCAGCACGGAGAGGTTTGGGTGTTATGAATCTTTCTGAGGTTCGAATGGTTTGAAACAATCAAGATGGACATATGCTCGGTGTCTCAGCCAAATCTTCTGTCTAGCAGTCTTTCTCTGGCTCTTCCTGCAGACGGAATATCGCGGTATTGACCAGTTGCCCTATCCGGTCAGCCTGTTGTTTCGTATCGACCCCTTGGCTGCCTTGGCCGATTTCCTGGCCCCAGGGTCATTTGGTTGGAAACTTCTCTGGCCGGCGCTCGTGGTCCTCTTGTTGACAGTGCTGTTCGGGCGTTTTTTTTGCGGCTGGATCTGCCCGCTCGGCACTACCCTGGACGGTCTCGGTAAGCTGGTCGGCCGCGGCCGCCGAGCCTACTCGCCAAGCTGGCGGCGGGTCAAATACTACCTGTTGATCGCCATGGGCACGGCGACCGTCTGCGGCGTGCAGCTACTTGGCCTGTTCGATCCCCTGGCGATCTTTCTACGTTCACTGACCCTTGCCGTTTATCCTGCCTACAACTACGGACTGAACCGGGTCTTTGACTTCTTCTACAAGCATGAAGTGCCGCTGCTCTCCTCCGCAGTCAAGGGTTCTTACCCGCTGTTCCGTGACTATCTCATGGCCTTTTACCAGCCGATCTTTGCTTTAAGCTTCTTTACACTGCTCGTCTTCTTGGCGATCGTGCTGCTGGAGAGGGTCGAGCAGCGCTTCTGGTGCAAGAATATCTGCCCCCTCGGCGGTTTGCTCGGCCTCTGCTCGCGCTATGCCCTGCTGCAGCGCACCCCGCAGGCACTCTGTGCGGATTGCCAGGTGTGCGACAGTCGCTGTCGTTCCGGGGCGGTGCGTGGTTCGGGGCACATACGCAGCGAATGCCTGCTGTGCATGGATTGCACCGGCTTCTGCCCGGATGAGCGGGTAAGCTTTGGTGTCAAGGCCAGTTTAGCTGGAGCCCCCGGCGTCGACCTGCAGCGCCGCGGTGTGCTGACCGCTATGGCCAGCGGCATCATGATCGCCCCGGTCGTACGCATTGGCCCGGTGACCCACGAGCAGAACCCTTACCTGATCCGTCCGCCTGGAGCGGTTCACGAGGAAGAGTTTCTGCAGCGCTGCGTGCGCTGCGCCGAGTGCATGAAGGTTTGCATCGGCCGGGCCTTGCAGCCGGCTCTGCTGGAAGCCGGGCCGGTCGGACTGTGGACGCCGCTGGTGGTGCCGCGCATCGGCTACTGCGAGTACAACTGCACGCTGTGCGGGCAGGTCTGTCCCACCGGCGCGATCGCCCCACTGAAGCTTCCGGAAAAGCAGAAGAATGTCATCGGCCTGGCTGTGATCAAGAAGGACCGCTGCCTCCCTTACGCCAAGGGGGTGGAATGCCTGGTCTGCGAAGAGCACTGTCCAACCGGAGAAAAAGCGATTATACTTGAGGAAAAAGATATTCTGGTCGATGGGCAGCTGCGGCGGGTCAAGTTCCCCAAGGTCGTCGACCGGCTCTGTATCGGTTGCGGCATCTGCGAGACCAAGTGCCCGGTGGAAGGCGCCAGCGCCGTGCGTATTATCAACGAGGGCGAGAGCCGCCGCAAGCGCTCCGCTTTACTTTCCACCCCTTACGGCTGATTTCCTATGCGGTTTTTTCTGACCACATTCCTGTTTTTGAGCCTGGCTGGTGCTGTTGCGGCCCGACAGGATATGATCGTTATCGGCAGCTTTGCCGACAAGGGTCTGGAGGGCTGGTCTGCCAAGATTTTCAACGGTGTAACCGAGTACCGCATCATCGAGGATGCCGGGCAGAAGGTGCTCCAGGCCAGTAGCCATGGCACGGCGTCCGGCCTGGTGTTCGAGACCGCATTCGATCCGCATGATTACCCGATCCTCTCCTGGCGCTGGAAGGTCGGCAACATTATTGTCAAAGGGGACAGCCACACCAAGGCGGGTGATGATTACGCGGCCAGGGTTTACGTGGTCTTTCCACACTGGTTGTTCCTGAAAACCCGGTCGCTCAATTACATCTGGGCCAACCGCCTGCCCAAAGAGGCTATCCAGGCCAACGTTTATACCGGCAACGCCATGATGATCGCCGTGGAGAGCGGTAGCGAGAATGTCGGTAAATGGCAGCCCGTGCGTCGTGATATCGTCGCCGACTATCGGAGGGCCTTCGGTGAAGATCCGCCGCAGGTCGGTGCGATTGCCATCATGACGGACACGGACAATACCGGGGAGTCTGCAATGGCCTGGTATGGTGACATTACGGTCAGTCGGCAATAGAAACGGCCTGCTGCCATTCAATCTCAGCCTCTATCCTACCCACAGCTTGAGCGGTTTTTTCCTGCTAAGCTATTGAGTAACAAGCAAATGCATTTTTTGCGGTTATAATTTAAACGTTGATCGACTCGCTACCGGAGGTACATAGCTTATGTCACTTGTCAAAACTTGGTATACCCCTGAATCCGCCGCAGATAAGTTCGGCATCCAGGTCGTCCAGTTGATGAAATGGGTCGAAGAGGGGCTGGTGCGGGCCGAGCAGGAAGGCGGCAAGGTCGTACGGGTGAATATCGATGATGTGCGCATCGAGGTAGAAACGATGGTGAATCGGTCCTGATTCTCCTGGCGGACTCCTTTGTTTCCGCTGAACGTAGAGTCGAAAAGATCAGAACGGATTACTGAAAAATTTGCGAAAATCCTCCCAGAGGGCTGTCCCAACCGGGCCGGCAGGTTTGTCCAGTACGCGTATGACACAGATGTTGACCTCCATCGTCGTTGCATAATTGGCAATGGTCAGTGGAATCAGGCGGCCGTCAACTAGTTCGTCGGCTATCTGGTGCTCGTGCAGTCTCCCCCAGCCCATTCCTGCCAGGATAATCTCTTTCTTGGTGAGATGATCTGTCACATACCAGTGGCGACTCTCGGCCAGGTAGCCGAAGCTCTGATTGCGCGGGCTGCGGCTGCTGTCCCTGACCACGACCTGTACGGAATCCTTCAAATCGTAAAGTGTCAGGACCTCTTTGTGAAAAGCCCCCTTGAACAACGGTGCGGCAACCGTCACCAGGGTCGCTCTGGTCATCGGAAAGGATTCGAGCTCCAGGTTCTCTTCGAACATAGGACTGATCGCCAGGTCGGCTTCACCCGACTGCAGCTTTTCCAGGGCACCCCAGAGGGTTTCTCCCGACAGGTTGAACTGGGTGGTCGGAAATTTTTTTTCACATTCACCGAGGATTTTGAGCACCGGGGGGAGGGGACAGCTGGCTTCAATGGCGATGCGGATTTCCGGCTCGTTGCCCTGCGCAAGATGACGGGCCATCTCTGCCAGAATCTCGCTCTTTCTGAGAACGGACCGGGCCTGCTGGCAAAGTTTCCTGCCTGCCGGGGTCAGGCTTGCCCGATAGCTGTCCCGCGACAATAGGCTTACACCAAGCTCGTCCTCCAGTTTCCTGATGGCGACGCTCACGGTCGGCTGGGTTCGGTGAAGGGCGTCTGCGGCGGCCAGGATGCCGCCGGCGTCTGCAATTTTGACCAGCATTTTTAGTTGTTCAAGGGTCATGAGGTTCTCCTTTAAAGCAGCGTTGAAAAGACTATAGATAAAGTCTATGGTAAATATCAATAATAAATATTATTAATTTATATATAACCTCGCTAGTATGAAATCAACGTATTAGTGAATTTCATCAATCAACTAGATGAGGAGTGATAACATGATTAAGAATTTAGGTATTGTTACGGTTGCATTACTGCTTTCAGCACAATTTGTATCTGCCGCTGTTTACCAGGTTGACCCGGCTCATTCTCAGGTCCAGTTCACGGTAGACCATCTGGTCTTTTTCAAGGTGAGCGGGACATTCGATGATTACCAGGCGGAAATTGAGGCTGATCCCGCGACCAAGACGCTCAACTCTGCTACAGCAACCATCAAGGTCGACTCGATCAATACCCGTGAGACAAAGCGCGACAATCACCTGCGCAGCGCGGATTTCTTCGATGTCGCCAATCATCCAGAGCTGACCTTTGTCAGCAAAAAGGTCGAAGGTGCGGGTGACGCGATTACGGTTTACGGTGACCTGACGATACGTGGGACGACCAAAGAGGTGGCTCTGAAGGGCAGTTTCCGTGGCCAGAATACCGACCCTTGGGGCAACCAGCGCGCCGGCTTTTCAGCGAGCACGGTGATCAATCGGCATGACTTCGGCCTCAATTGGAACAAGGCCCTGGAAACAGGCGGATTTGTCGTGGGCGATGATGTGACCATCACCCTGGAAATTGAAGCGGTCCAGGCCAAGTAATTGGTTTTTCAAAAAATGTTTAAAAACTTGTGAGGCGTTATGACTATTGGACATGTCCATTTGAAAATTCGTGATTTGAAACGCTCCATCGCGTTTTATCGGCAATATCTCGGCATGGAGGTGACCGAAAGTCTGGGCCATCGGTTCGTCTTCATGTCCGCCGGCAAAAGCCATCATGAACTGGCGCTGCAGGAAGTCGGCATGCAGGCGGCAACCCCGGCGCCGCACGACGTCGGCCTGTACCACATGGCCTTCGAAGTCCCCGACCGAGAGGCCCTCGCGGCCACCTACCAGAAGCTAACAGAAGCTGGGGTGCCGGTCTATCCCGTCGACCACCGGATCAGTTGGGCGATCTATTTTAACGATCCTGACAGTAACGGTGTCGAGGTCTACTGGGATACGCGGCAGACAGAGCATGGAGTAGACCGATGGGAAGGGGTTGATCGCCCGCTTGATGTCACCAAGTTGCAGTCGTAATTGGGGGTCAGGTCTACACATTTCACAAAAAAGCGCATTTAGCAAAAATTGTGAAATGTGTAGACCTGACCCCCTTGGTTTATTCAACAGCTGCCGCCGCAGTCGCAGTTCGGTTCCTCCCCGGTCAGCCAGCTGTTGATAATCGCACTGGCACAGCCGACTCCGGATTTGACGGTCAATGCCTCGACCGGGCAGTTGCCGGCGCAGGCCCCGCACTCAATGCAGGCGTCGCGGTCGACGATCCGTGCCTCTGCGCTCTTCGACTGCAAGCACCCGGTGTGGGCAGACGATAGCGCACATGCCGCAGCCGATGCATTTCTCGGCATCAAGTTCCAGGGTCACGACATTTTCCAGGTAACGCAACGATGACATGCAGGAGTCCCCTTTCTCTCTCGTCTTTCCAGTTCAAAAAGTACCCGCAAGCCAGCAGAGGCCGGCGACCAACAGGGCGGCTGCCTGAGCCGGGATCGCCTGGCGCATTTCCTTTTCCACCCCGGAAGGCGAGGTGAACGTTGACGATCCGGTAAAGTGCATGGCGCACCAGGACGAGACAGTGGCAACCGCTATCAGCAGTGCCATACAGTTGAGCCAGTCAATTGAACCCAAAAAAGGCAGAACCGCCAGAACCCCCACGGCTAAGCCGGCGGCTGCCCCTTTCAAGGCAAACTGGCGTCCCGGCAGCCAGGGGAGCAGGATCGGGACCAAGACCGCGCCGGTCAATACACCGAGCAGGCCTGTGGTAACTGCGGCAGTGCCGCGAGTGCTCGCGGCAGCAAGTGAAAAAATCTGCGGGCCGATGCCGCCAAGAATGTAGAGAGCCAGTATGCTCCACAGCATCTGCCGCCACATGTTGACCAACTCCACCGGGGTCAGAACCAGTCGGTCGATGAAGCTGAAAGTGACGCGTCGCATCTCAGGCGTGGCATGCTGGCCGTTATCCAAAAATCCTGGCAGGTCACTGCTGCGGACGGGTCCGTAGATAACCTTGAAACCGGTAGCCTTGCTGACCTTGTGGGCAGCGACTCCCGGGGCGCCAAGCTGCGGAACGATCAGGGTCCGGTGAGCAACCACCTGCTGCAGACCTGTCCTCTGGACCTGGCGAACCAGTTCATCCGTGCCGAAGGTCCCCTTGCCGGCGGCGCACCAGACGTTGATTCCCTTGGTGTCGAGGACAAGTAGCCAGGCGTCGTGACCGTGCAGGTCACGGCGGAGGATGTCGAAGGTCATCTTGTAGTTGGCCGTGACCAGGACCGGGCTGTTCTCCGATGGGTTGCCGAGGGCATAGAGCCCCGGGGCGATGCTGTAGCGCGTACGGCCGAGTCCCCAGCGCATTTGCCAGCGACCTGTGATGTCTGCCATTGTCAGGGAGGTGGCAACTTGGGGCACTGCCCCAGCCGGGGTGTCCAGCCAGGCGCAGACAAAGGGCCAGAGCTTGTAGCCTGGACGGTCGTCGCTGACGCTGGGGCAACATGTCGCAGCGCCGGTTGCGGCAGGGGCACAGCAAAATTCGGTTTCCGCATTTGGCGGACAGCAGGAAGCTGAACTGTTCGGTGGTGGGCAGCAGTTATTCGCGCTCATCAGCTTGCGGGCAGTTTGCGGCCACCGCACTCCTTAAGTCTGGCGTGAGCATAACGCAACATGCGTTCAGTGGTTTGCCAATTAACGCATTTGTCGGTGATCGATACGCCATACACGAGGTCCTCGAGCCTTGCCGCCATCTTCTGGTTGCCTTCCTCGAGGAAGCTCTCGATCATCAGCGAGCCGATGCGGCTGTTGCCGCTGGCGATCTGCTCCATCACATCCTTCATGACGGACTCCTGGCGGGTGTGATCTTTGAGGGAATTGGCATGGCTGCAGTCAACCATGATGGAGGTTTTGATCGCAGCATTATCGAGCTTTTCCATGGTTTGGGCAATGTCGGCAGCTTGGTAGTTCGGCTGGTCGTTGCCGCCGCGCAGTACGATATGCACGTCAGGGTTGCCTGTGGTGCGTACGATCGAGCTGCGGCCTTCCCGGTTGATGCCGATAAAGCTGTGGGAATGGCAGGCGGCGCCCATGGCGTCGATGGCGATCTGCAAGTTGCCGTCAGTACCGTTTTTGAAGCCGACCGGAAAAGAGAGGCCGCTGGACATCTCGCGGTGGGTCTGACTCTCCGTCGTCCGGGCGCCAATAGCTCCCCAACTGATGGTGTCGGCCATGTATTGCGGGGTAATCGGGTCGAGCATTTCGGTGGCGACCGGTAGTCCCATGTCGGTGATGCTGAGCATCAGGTTGCGGGCGATGCCAAGCCCCTTCGAGATCAGGTGCGTGCCGTTGAGATCGGGATCGTTGATCAAGCCTTTCCAGCCGATCGTGGTGCGTGGCTTCTCGAAGTAGACGCGCATGACCAATAGCAGCTGGTCCTTTAATTCATGGTTGAGTTTCGCCAGCCGTCCTGCGTATTCCAACGCCGCCTTGGGATCGTGAATAGAGCAGGGCCCGACCACAACCATCATGCGCGAATCGCGGTTCCAGAGAATGTCCTTGATCTGCTCACGAGAATTGGCGACGAATGCAGCAGCTGTCTCGGCCAGCGGCAGAACCTGCTTGAGGTCCGCAGGCGCGATCAGCGGCGTCAAGCCGCTGACATTGATATTATTGGTCCGAACCATGGTTGTCTCCTGTATGCAAAAATGAATGGATTCATTTAAAGTTTGCTATTATGGCCTCAAGATGCTGAGAAATCAACGTTTTTCCCAGGTGTTGGGAGGGAAAGAGTTTGACTGTTCCGGTCGTGATAAGCTATATAGGGTGCAATATAAACATTCATTATTGTTGCTTTTTCAACGATATCGCACGAGGTGGGCATGCAAGTTCTCTGGTCGGCGCTTTCTCAGGTGGTCAGCCTGGTTTTCCAGATTTACATCTTTATCGTCATTGCCAGAGCCCTGGTTTCCTGGGTTAATCCTGATCCGTACAATCCGATCGTGCGCTTTCTCTATAACGCGACCGAGCCGGTTCTGGCGCGGATGCGACGTATTTTGCCGCTGCAGTTCAGCGGTATCGATCTGACGCCGATTGCTTTGTTGCTCCTGCTGTCAGTCGTCGAACAAGTGCTTCTCCAGATCATTTGGCAGCTTAGCAACCGTTTCTGAGGTAACCATGCGCATCAGTCCGATCGATATCCAGCAGAAACAGTTCAAATCCCGGCCTTTCGGTTACGAAAAGGCCGGTGTTGACCAGTTCCTCGAAGTCATTGCCGAAGAACTGGAGCGCCTGATGCGCAAGAACCATGATCTCCAGGAGGAATTGGCTCGCACCAAGGCGATGTTGACTGAAATGCGTGATCGTGAAGAGACCCTCAAGAAAACTCTGCTGACCACACAAAAGGTAACCGATTCTCTGAAGTCCACCGCCCGCCGCGAAGTGGATGTCATGATGGCCGAGGCGGAAATCAAGGCAGAGCGCCTGCTTTACAACGCCGAAGAAAGACGCCTGCAGCTGATCGAAGAAATCCAGGAGATCAAGCGGCAGAAAATTGACTTTGAAGTCAGTTTGCGTGGATTGCTGGAAAAGCATATCCGCATGCTGGATCTGAATAGCGTGGCCATTGAGCATAATGGCGACGCCAAGCTGCTTGAAGAACCACTCCCTTTTGCCCGGCCTCGGGAACAGAAGGTTGCTGAGACTACTTCTGGTGCTGTCAAAGATGCAAATGAGACGCATGAGACGCATGAGGCGGTGGATGAGGCGGTGGATGAGGCCGAGTTTTGCGAGGCCGAAGAACTGCAAGAGCAGTATCCCGAAGCGGAGATCTCCGACCTGTCTCTCGATTTTAACGCGGAAGATCTCAACGGCGAGGAGGGCCTCCTCAAGTGAGCCTGCCGTACCTGCGGCAGACCGACGCAGGTGTCGAGATATGCCTCTATATACAGCCGCGTGCCAGCCGCAATCGGGTCGTCGGCCTGCAGGGTGATGCCCTCAAAATTGCCTTGACGGCTCCACCTGTGGATGGAGCCGCCAACAAGGCCTGTTGCGCTTTTCTTGCCAAACTCTGCAATCTGCCCAAGGGTCGTGTTAAACTGGTTTCCGGCGAGGCTTCGCGCCATAAGCGCTGGCTGCTCGAGGATGCCGATTTTCAGGACATCCGTTCGCAACTGAATACCGTGGTGGGGGCTTGACATCCGCCTGCAAAGTTATTAAATTGCCGACGAATTTTTCAACGAGGTGATTCGCAATGCCAATCTACGAGTATCAATGCAGGGAATGCGGGCTGGTTTTCGAAGCCCGGCAGAAGTTTTCTGATGGGCCGCTGACGGTGTGTCAAGAGTGCGGCGGGACTGTTGCCAAGTTGATTTCCCAGACAGGTTTTACCCTCAAGGGGGACGGCTGGTACGATCAGGGTTACGGCGCCAAGCCTGCGGCCTGTCCGGCGGCGGACAGTGGCGGCGGCTGTGCCGGTTGCCCGAAAGCGGCTAACGAGTAAACAAATGTCATCTTGCGGTAAAGGGACGGAATTTAACTCCGTCCCTTTTTTGTTCTCTCTCCGCGGTTTTCGATATTTTGAGTGTGGCACACTTTAAAGAGGTAACTCATTGCGCCCGTTATGGACAAGCACATGCCGGAAACCCTGTTGACTTTGCCGGAGCTTGGCTGGAGCCATTTTTTTCAACAGCAATTAAGCCTGGAGGAGTGGGAAACGACCCAACCCTTCCGGGTGTTTGCCCTCAACCGGCACCTGATCGATGGCGTGGGTACGGGTGGCCGCCGGCAGCTCACACTGCCTCATGCCTGGCTGCGTTATTCGATAGAAGATTTGCCGACGGTTGGTGACTGGCTGCTGGTCGATGGCAATGGTCTGCCGCAACGTCTGCTGGAGCGCAAGAGTCTGTTCAAACGCATGGCTTCGGGACGCGAGACGAAGGTGCAGTTGATGGCGGCGAATGTCGACACCCTGTTCATTGTCTCTTCCTGCAACCAGGAGTTCAACCTGTCCCGCCTTGAACGCTATCTGGCCCTGGCTCTTGATGCCGGTGTTGAACCGGTGATTGTCCTGACCAAGGCTGACCTAGTCGATGAGACCGATGCGTTTTGCACCCAGGCCAAGATACTGCATCCCGATCTGGCGATTGTGGTCGTCAACGCCAAGGACGTCGGAGTTATAGAGATGTTAAGCCCCTGGTGCAGTATGGGACAAACCATCGCGCTGGTCGGATCGAGTGGTGTCGGCAAGTCGACGTTGGTCAACACCTTGAGCTCGGCGGAGGTCCAGGAAACCGGAGACACCCGCGAGAGTGATGCCAAGGGTCGTCATACAACCACCTCTCGTTCCCTGCACATCTTGCCCGGAGGGGGACTCCTGCTCGACAGCCCGGGGTTGCGTGAACTTCAACTGAGCGATTGCCTGACCGGCGTTGCCACGCTCTTCGAGGAGATTGAAAGCATCGCCCGTCACTGTCGTTTTAACAATTGCCGGCACCAGGGTGATATCGGCTGTGCGGTGACCGCCGCCGCCGAGCGCAATGAACTGGACCCACGCCGGCTGGAAAACTACCTCAAACTGCGCCTGGAACAGGAACGAACGGCGGAAACTCTGGTGGAAAAACGCCGTAAGGATAAGAATTTCGGCAAGATGTCCAAGCGGGTGATGGAACAGAAGCGCCGCGAGCGCAGCTAGACCCCCAGGCGCATGTGAGGGGCTAAGGGTTTTCTCCTCCCTACGTTTTTTCAGCTTTTCTGTTGCCACATATCTTTACAAGCACAACTGGCTTGCGTATAGTCGTAGTCTCATTCTCGAGGAGGTTTTTTGCGTGGATAAGATCATTGACGGCAAGGCGATCGCCGCCGATATTCGTAAAGAAATTGCTGCCGATGTGGTGGCGTTGAAGGATCAAGGCGTTACCCCTGGCCTGGCTGTCGTGCTGGTGGGTGACGACCCGGCCAGCCGGGTTTACGTGTCGATGAAAGAGAAGGCATGCGAGCAGGCCGGCATCTTTTCCGATGAGCACAAGCTGCCCGCCGAGACGAGCGAGGCACAACTGCTGGCGCTGATCGAAGCCCTCAATAAAGACGCGCGCATCGACGGCATACTGGTACAGTTGCCGCTACCCGGGCATATTGATGAAAGCAAGGTTCTGGAGGCTATCTCTCCAGCCAAGGACGCTGACGGTTTCCACCCGTACAACGTCGGTCGCCTGGCGACCGGCAACCCGCTTTTTCAGCCATGCACACCTTATGGGGTCATGAAGATGCTGGAACGAACCGGCGTTGATCTGACTGGCAAAGAAGTCGTCGTGGTTGGTCGCTCCAATATCGTTGGCAAGCCCGTGGCGCTGATGTGCCTTGCCCAGCACGCGACCGTGACCCTCTGTCACTCCCGCACCCGCGATCTGCCGGCCAAGGTTGCCCAGGCCGATGTGCTGATCGCCGCGGTCGGTCGACCCGAGATGATCAAGGGGGCGTGGATCAAGGAAGGCGCCGTGGTAATCGATGTCGGCGTCAACCGGGTCGGCGAGAAGAAACTGGTCGGTGATGTCGAGTTCGTCGCCGCCAAAGACCGGGCCAGCGCCATCACGCCGGTTCCCGGTGGCGTCGGACCCATGACGATCACAATGCTGCTGTATAACACCGTGGAAAGTGCCAAGCGTCGCGCTAACCAATAACACCATGCTGCGGCCCGAAACGACCTGTTCGTTCCGGGCCGTTTTGCCTTTGATTTGTCGAATCCGGGCCATAAATGTCCGGCACGAAGCCTTCGGACCGATATGATCATCAGTGAACTAAAGCCGTTGACAGAGCTGCAACAGACCTTGTCCGAATTCGACAAGCTGTTCCTGGTCGGCTGCGCCGCCTGTGCCACGACCTGCAAGGCCGGCGGCGAGGAAGAAATCTTCAAGCTGCAGGAGTGGCTGGTCGAACAGCGCAAGGAAGTCACCGGCAGCGTGGTGATCGACGAGGCCTGCCATATCATGCGGTCCGCCCGTGATCTGCGCCATCACAGGAATGCTCTCCAGGAGGCCGATGCCCTGGTCGTCCTCGCCTGCGGTTCAGGAGTCCAGTCGGTTTCCTCCAATGTCGAGAAGCGCGTGGTTGGCGGCCTGAATTCCATGTTCCTCGGCAACGTGCGCCGTTTCGGCCAGTACGAGGAGATGTGTTCGCTTTGTGGTGACTGCATCCTCAATGAAACGGCCGGGATCTGCCCGGTGACCACCTGTGCCAAGGGCCTTCTCAACGGGCCCTGCGGCGGCATGGAGGATGGCCACTGCGAAGTTGACGCGGAGCTCGAGTGTGCCTGGCGCCTGATCTATGAGCGCCTGCAGAGCCAGCAGCGCCAGGGGGTGTTTGCCCGGCGCGTGCCGCCGAAAAACTGGAGCCGTCGACGCAAGCCCGGGCGCTATCGCCTCAAAAACGGCGGTCGCTAGACAATCATGTCGCATCTTTCCGAACAGCTGGCCAGCGGCCGCTTCGTGGTGACTGCCGAAATTGCTCCGCCCAAGGGAGCCAACCTGGCCCCGTCCCTGGCGGAGGTCAAAAAGTTCGTGGGGATCACGGCGGTCAATGTGACCGATAACCAGGGCGCCAACATGCGCCTCTCCTCGCTGGCCCTGGCGGCGCAATTGCAGCAGGCGGGTACGGAAACGATCCTGCAGCTGACCTGCCGTGACCGCAATCGCATGGCGCTGCAGTCCGACCTGCTCGGTGCGGCGTCCTTCGGTATCGAAAACCTGCTGCTGCTGTCCGGTGACCACAGTAAATTCGGCGATCACCCCGACGCCCGGCCGGTCTTCGACCTCGATTCTGTCCAGTTGCTCGACATGACTGCCGGTCTGATGGCGGGGGTTGACATGGTGGGCAAGCGGCTCAACGGGGTGCCGAACTTTTTCCCCGGTGCCGCGGTCAATCCGGCGGCGGAGCCCTTCGAGCTGATGTTCCAGAAAGTGTTGAAAAAGGTTGACAGCGGGGCGCGCTTTTTCCAGACCCAGTCGATCTTTGACCGGGACTCCCTGGAACGGTTCATGGCGGCGATGAGCCATTAGGCGTGCCGGTCATCGCCGGCGTGTTGTTGATCCGCAGCGCAAAAATGGCGCGGTTTCTCAACGCCAATATCCCGGGGGTCAAAGTCCCGCAGGCGTTGCTTGACCGGCTGGATAAGGCGACGGACCCGTTGGCTGAGGGTGTTGCCATCGCGCGCGAAACAGTCGCCTGGGCAAGGGACCTTTGTCAGGGTGTGCACCTGATGACGCTCGGGCACGAGGATAAGATTCCTGCGATTCTCGCATAATTCTTAATGTTTAATTTTGAATTGATGTAAGAATAATTAAGAATTAAAAATTCAACATTCAAAATTGACCTCTAATTGTAAGGAGCGCTCCGTGAAAAGAACTCCATTGAATCAGGTCCACCGCGAGCTTGGCGCACGCATGGTCGATTTTGGCGGTTGGGATATGCCGGTCCAGTACTCCGGCGTCATCGAGGAGCACCTGGCCGTGCGGCAGGCTGCCGGGCTCTTTGATGTCTCGCATATGGGAGAAATCGAGGTGCGCGGCAGCAATGCCCTGGCCTTCATCCAGCATCTGACGATCAATGATGCCGCGAAAATGGTCGATGGCCAGGTGCAGTATTCGGCCATGTGCTACCCCGAGGGCGGCGTCGTCGATGATGTGACCCTGTACCGGTTCAGTGCAGAGCATTTCCTCTTCTGCGTGAATGCGTCCAATACCGACAAGGACTTTGCCTGGATGCAGCAGGTCCTGGCAGACTGCGGCCATGGCCGACGTGACCTTGAAAAACCGCAGCGCCGAATTTGCCCAGATTGCCCTGCAGGGGCCGAAAGCTGCGGAGATCCTTGCCCAGCTCACAGATGTCCCGCTTGCTGATATCGCTTATTATCATTTCCGTGAGGGTGCCGTCGCCGGCGTGCCCATGATCATCTCGCGCACCGGTTACACCGGTGAGGACGGTTTCGAGTTGTACCTGCCATCAACCGCCGCGGTTGATGTCTGGCAGCGGTTGATGACGACGGGAGCACGCGCATGGCCTGATGCCGATCGGCCTGGGTGCGCGCGATACCCTGCGCCTGGAAAAGGGCTATGCCCTCTACGGTCATGAGCTCTCCCGCGAGATCTCGCCACTGGAGGCGGGGTTGGCCTGGATCACCAAGCTTGACAAAGCCGGGTTTGTCGGCAAAGCTGCCTTGGTGGCTCAAAAGGCTGACGGTGTGCCGCGTCGGCGTATCGGCCTGGTCATGCAGGAACGCGGCATCCCGCGCGAAGGTTACCCGGTCTTTGCCGGTGGGCGCGAGGTTGGAATCGTCACCAGCGGGACCATGTCGCCGTCACTCAAGGTTGGCGTGGCCCTGGCCCTGGTTGAGCCGGGTGCGGCGGGTGTTGATGGTGAACTGGAGGTTGCCGTGCGCAACCGGCGTATGCGTGCCAAGGTGGTGCGGCCGCCCTTTGTGAAATAATGACAAGCAGTTCAAGGCAGGAACATTTTCTTTCCACCCCTGCAGTGGTCAGGGGTATAAAGCCATAAGGAGATCGTCATGGAATTTCCGGAAGAACTCAAGTACACAGAAGAACATGAATGGGTCATGGTCGAGGAAGATCTGGCTGTGGTGGGTATCACCGATTTTGCCCAGGATGCCCTGGGTGACGTGGTTTTTGTCGAACTTCCCGAGGTCGGAACGGTCCTCGAGGCCGGCAAGGCTTTCGGTGTCGTCGAATCGGTGAAAGCCGTTTCCGATATCTACGCACCGATCTCCGGGACCGTAGAAGAGATCAATGACGATCTGGTCGATGCTCCCGAAATCATCAACACCTCGCCCTACGAAGACGGTTGGATGATCAAGATCCGCATGGCCAATGCCGACGATGTCGACGACCTGATGGACGCTGAAGCATACCAGGCCCTGATTGCAGAGGAGAGCTGAGGATCATGCGATATATCCCGCATACTGCCGGGGACGTCAGCGAGATGCTCGAGCGGATCGGGGTCAAAACCCTGGAAGACCTCTTTGTCGAGGTGCCGGAATCCGTCCGACTCAAACGCCCTCTGGACCTGCCGGAACCGCTCAGCGAGACGGAACTGCTCCGTGAGCTGAAAACCCTGGCAGCAAAGAACGCAACCACTTCGACGCACAAAAGCTTTCTCGGTGGCGGCGCCTATCAGCACTTCATCCCCGCGGTGATCGATCTGCTGGTCTCGCGCAGTGAATTCTATACCGCCTACACTCCCTACCAGCCGGAAATCAGCCAGGGGACTTTGCAGGCGATCTTCGAATTCCAGACGCTGATCTGCCAGCTGACCGGCATGGATGTCGCCAACGCCTCGATGTACGACGGCGCCTCGGCCTGCGCCGAAGCGGTGCTGATGGCGGTCCGCCTGACGCGCCGCAAGCGGGTGCTGCTGTCGCGGGGACTCAACCCGCGCTACCGCGCCGTGGTGGCCACCTATTGCCGTTATCTTGGCCTGGAACTGGTTGAAGTCGCTGTTGCCGCGAACGGGCAGACCGACCTGCAGGATCTGGACGCCAAGCTGGATGAATCGACCGCTGCCGTGGTCGCCGGTTACCCGAATTATTTCGGTGTCATTGAGGATGTTGCCGCTCTGGTCGAGCGGGCGCATCAGGCCGGCGCCCGGATGATCACGGCGGTCTCGGAGCCGGTGGCGCTCGGTTTGCTCAAGCCGCCGGGTGAACTCGGCGTTGACATCGTTGCCGGCGACGGCCAGAGCTTCGGCCTGCCGCTGGCCTTCGGTGGTCCCTATGTCGGGTTTTTCGCCGTGCGGCAGAAGGATTTGCGGGCCATGCCAGGACGCCTGGTTGGCGAAACCACAGATCTCGACGGACAGCGTGGTTTCGTGCTGACCCTGTCGACTCGCGAGCAGCATATCCGACGCGAAAAGGCCACTTCGAACATCTGCTCCAACCAGGGGCTGTGTGCCCTGGTGACAACCATCTTCATGAGCTTGCTCGGTAAGCAGGGCTTGCGTGAGATGGCCGAACAGAACCTCGCCAAGGCGGCTTATGCCCGCCAGAAATTGTCCGGCGTCAAGGGCTTCAGCCTGGTCTTCGGCGGGCCGTCTTTCAATGAATTTGTCGTGCGGTCCAAGGAACCCGGTCCAGCGGTGCTGAGCCGTCTGGAAAAGGCCGGCATCCTGGCGGGATCCCTCTTGGCAGCGACTATCCGGAGTTGGCCGATTGTTTCCTGGTTTGCGTCACCGAGCAGAACCAGCGAGAAGAAATCGATGCCCTGGCTGCGGCACTGCAGGGAGGTGCAGCATGACGATTGTCGGTACCAGTGGACTTGTCCTGAACGAAAAGCTGCTTTTCGAGCATTCCGATCCCGGGCGCAAAGGCTACAGCCTGCCGAAACTCGACGTGCCGGAAGCAAAACTTCCGGCGGCGCTCTGCCGCGAAGAAATCAGCGGCTTCCCGGAGCTCTCCGAGGTCGATGTCGTGCGGCACTTTACCCGGCTTTCGACCTGGAACTACGGTGTCGATTCGGGATTCTACCCCTTGGGCAGCTGTACCATGAAGTACAACCCCAAGGTCAACGAGGCGGCGGCCCGGCTGCCCGGTTTGGCCGATATCCATCCGGCGACCCCGCCGCATCTGGCCCAGGGGATCCTGGAACTGATGTACCGTTTGCAAGTGGCTCTGGCCGAGGTCTCCGGTTTTGCCAGGGTCACTCTGCAGCCGGCGGCCGGTGCTCATGGCGAGCTGGCCGGGATGCTGGTGATTCGTGCCTGGCACGAGGCCCGTGGCAGCAAGCGCAGCAAGGTGCTGATCCCCGATACGGCACATGGCACCAATCCGGCGACGGCCGCCCTGACCGGTTACGATGTCGTGCCGATTGCCTCGCAAGGGGTGCTGACCCTGGAAGAGGTTGCGGCGCACATGAATGATGACGTCGCTGCGCTGATGGTGACCAATCCGAACACCCTCGGGCTGTTCGAAACCAACATCGAGGCGATCTGCAAGCTGGTCCACGAACGGGGCGGCCTGGTCTATTGCGACGGCGCCAATCTCAATGCCCTGATGGGGATTGCCCGTCCCGGGGACATGGGCATCGACGTCATGCACTTCAACCTGCACAAGACGTTTTCCACACCACACGGCGGCGGCGGTCCGGGTGCCGGACCGGTGGGGGTCACGGAAAAACTGATCCCCTACCTGCCGGGTCCCGGGGTGGTAACGCGATGGCGACCAGTTCCGTTTCGAATCGGCCAATGCCGATTCAATCGGGCGGCTGATGGCTTTTCACGGCAATGTCGGCATCATGGTGCGGGCCTTTGCCTACGCGTTCAGCATGGGGGGCTCAGGCCTGAAGCACGCCAGCCAGATGGCCGTGCTCAATGCCAACTATGTACGGGCCAGGCTGGAAGGTGTCTACGATCTGCCTTACAAAAGGCGTTCGCTGCACGAAGTGATTTTCTCCGACAAGGATCTCGAGGGTGGCTGCCACACGCTCGATGTGGCCAAGCGCCTGATCGACTACGGCTATCATCCGCCGACCATCTACTTCCCGCTGGTGGTCAAGGGCGCGATCATGATCGAGCCGACCGAGACGGAAAGCCAGGAAGTCCTCGACGAGTTCTGTGACGCCATGATCGCCATCGCCGGCGAGGCCCGCGACAATCCGGAACTGCTTGCACCAGGCTCCGGTTCGTTCCAAAGTCAGAAGACTTGACGAAACCACCGCCGCGCGCAAACCGAAGCTCCGCTGGGAGGAAACATCCCTAGCAGCGAGGGCAAAGCACACAAGAGCAAAAAACAACGGGGGCGATCTTGCAAAGATCGCCCCCGTTGCTGTTGCTGTAGCTTTGCGAAACTTTATGTAGCAAACCCTTCTCAACCTTTCATATCGCGGTCTTACTCTCTTAGTTGTAAATCTTTGTAAGTATCTGCTTTTGCGTGTAAATCTCCGGCATTGACGAACAGGTAAACAGTGATAGCCTGAATGATAAGCAGGCGCTAATCTTGGCGGTTGGCAAAGCAGAAGGAAAGGAGGCAGTCACCATGACAACAAACTTTTTCAGAGAAATGGAAAACCTGCGCCGGGAAATTGATGAAGCCTTTAAGGGCTTTGGCATGGGCCGGATATTGGAACCGTCATTCCTCCCCGGCATCGGCGCGGCCCGTTTCCCACAGGTCAACCTTTCTCAGGACAAGGAGAATCTTTACGCGGAAGTCCTCGTCCCCGGGGTTGATGCCAAAGACCTCGAATTGACCGTGATTCGCGGTGTCCTCTCCCTGGCCGGTGAACGTAAAGCTGAACATCCTGGCGAAAGAACCTGGCACCGTCGCGAACGCGGCCACGGTAAATTCATGCGCACCCTCGATCTGCCGTGTGAAGTCGATGCCGACAGAGTCGTCGCCAAGTATGACAACGGCGTCCTGTTGATAACGCTGCCCATCCCTGAACAGGCCAAGCCAAAGAAAATCAGTGTCAAGGCGCGTTAATTGACAGATAAAGCAAAGCCACAGAGGAGGTGGAATCATGGGACAGAAAGACATCTCTGTTAGCGGCAGTCGCGAGATGGCAGGACGTGAACAGACCCGCACTCTCATCGTCCGACCCGCGGTCGACATTTTCGAAACCAACGACGGGCTGACTCTGGTGGCCGACCTGCCCGGTGTCAGTAAGGAGTCCTTGCAAATTGACATAGACCAGGGGCTGTTGACCATAAAAGCCGACGCCAAATCGCGTCTCCAAGGGGAAACGGTGCAGCAGGAATTCGTGCATGGCAACTTTTACCGGCAATTCCAGATTCCGAAGCGAGATCGCCACGGAAAAAATCTCGGCGGAAATGCTTAATGGGGTTTTGACTCTGCAACTGCCCAAGGCTGAAGCAGCCAAACCCCGGCGGATAGAAATCCATTAACCGGCAAGGAAGGCTCGCTAAATAGGGCACTCAAAGAGCTGAGCTATCTACCGAGAAGTTGACTGGAACTTGCATGGGAAGGAGACCGCCCCGATGAGAATTCCCGTGGTGCTCAAAAATGGTACGGAACGAACGGTCAGCAAAGTCGAACTGCAGTTTTTGATCGTTCACGAACGGGTCCTGTTTTTTGAGAGGTCCAACGGATGGGTGGTTGTCGGTCGCGATCAAATGCGCAACGACCGATCCGCATATGCAGGCACCGACCGACGCTTGGCTGAAGCGTTTACCAAAAGCAAATGGTATTAACTCTTCTGCTGGTGACAAGAACCAGCCTCCCTCAGCGCTGAGCAGTAGGCCTTTTAATCCAAAAAAGACCCCTTGGCTTTGATCGCTAAGAGGTCTTCTGCGTTATGTGCGTCATATCTGAAGTTTCGGCAAACCTAATAAATCTGCCCGGGGCGCCGGCGATACGAGCCACTGCTGGCGCCGCTGGTATGATACTGGAAGAAAGCCATGATCTTCAGGTCGGGATTGGGATAGGCGCGTGGCAGAGGCCCGTAAGTGGCCCCCTGGCGCACGGCCCTGATGGCCTCATCATCAAGAATCCGGTGGCCGGAGCTTTCCAGGAGAACCACATCGGTGATATTGCCCTGGCGGTCGACCGTGATGCGTAACAGGCAGGTCCCCTGCTGTTGGCGCTGAGCCGCGGCTTCCGGATAGTTCCAGACATTGTAGATGTTGGTGCGGAACCGGCGCATGAAGGAGATCAGCAGGTCCTGCTGGGTGTCCATCCAGACCGTATCGCCCTTGGCGACATCTTCGCGGTACTTGCGCCGCCAGTCACTTTCGATCTGTGCCAGCGTTGACGGTGAGATCTGGGTCAGGGTCTGCAGGTCGGGCAAGTCGGCCAGGGGGCGCTTCTCGGTCTTGGCCTGCCAGCCTTCCGGGGTCACCGGTGAGGGCTTGTCCTGGGTGGTTTCCTTTGGCGCTGTTTCCGGGCGTGGTTGCGGTTGCTCCTGAGTCGGCGGTACCGGTTTGGGGGCCGGTTTGGGCGCGCGCACAATTTTCTGGCGATCCTCGGTGTCCCTGCCTTCCGGCGCGGTTTCCTTTTCGACGACCTGATCCTGCTCTGCCAGGCGTTTGGCCGGTGTCTCGCGGGGTTTTTCCGGCTCCTTGACGGGCGGGAGGTCGAGTTCGCGATCGCGTTGCTGCGTTGGGCGCACTTCGACGTAAACTGGTTTCGGCGTATCTTCAGCCGGAAACAGCCTGTCCTTCGGCACCAGCAGCAGCAGCAGGTGCAGAAGCAGGGAAAGGAGAATAAATCCGGTTATGATGCGATTTTGACGCTGTTCGGCAGTCATTTTTCCTCAATTCAAAACATTTAATTATATTACAACATGGCATGCAACTGCCAGCATCGAATATTCTCGTCTCGCGCTCCTGTGTGGGGGAAAAAAGTTGACGATGCCGGGGCCATCCGGTATATTTTTCATCTTTATAAAACCCTGTTTGAAGGAGGAGAGATCCATGCATCTTGTTGACCAGATCAAGGCTAAAGCACGCACAAACATCCAGACCGTGGTGCTTCCTGAAAGTTATGACGATCGCATGATCCAGGCTGCAGAGCTGATTGTCAGGGACAAGCTGGCCAAAGTCGTGCTGCTTGGCGACGCGGCTGCCCTCGAAGCCAAGGCCGGTGAGCTGGGAGTCTCTTTGGCCGGCGTGGAGCTTGTGAACCCGAAGACTGCCGCACAGCTTGATGACTACGTCGCCGAACTGGTGAAGCTCCGTGAGAAGAAGGGGCTGACCGCCGCCCAGGCACGCGAAACGCTGACCGCTGACGACAACCTGTTCTTCGGCGCCATGATGGTCCGTAAAGGCCATGCCGGGGGGATGGTGGCGGGGGCCTTCAATACCACCGGTGATGTCCTGCGGGCCGCCTTTCAGGTCATCGGCACCGCGCCGGGAATGAAAACCGTCTCCTCGGTGTTCCTGATGGTGACCAAGAACCCGGATTTTGGCGAGAACGGCGTCCTCTGCTTCGCCGACTGTGCCGTCAATCCCAATCCCAACGCCCAGGCCCTGGCCGAGATCGCCGTGGCGACGGCCAGCAGCTGCAAAAGCTTTCTCGGTGTCGATGCCCGCGTTGCCATGCTCTCTTTCTCAACCAAGGGGAGCGCCAGCCACGAAGACTGTCGACAAGGTTTCTGCAGGCCCTCGAGATTGCCCGGGCCTCGATCCCGAATCTGCAGATTGACGGTGAACTGCAGGCCGATGCCGCCTTGCTGCCCAAGGTCGGCGAAAAGAAAGCTCCCGGCTCTGCGGTTGCCGGTAAGGCCAATACCCTGATCTTCCCTGATCTCGATGCCGGCAATATCGGCTACAAGCTGGTTGAGCGTGTCGCCGGTGCCGAGGCGGTCGGCCCGATCATCCAGGGCCTTGCCAAGCCGGTCAACGACCTGTCGCGCGGTTGTTCAGTGGCTGACATCGTTTCCGTCTCGGCCATTACTGCGGTTCAGGCGCAGGGGTGATGTCGCTCCTCAGTTCTGTAACGATTGCAGTCTTCTGTGTTGTTTTACGGGGCTGATAGCTTGCTATCAGCCCTTATTTCATGGCATTTTGGCGCAACAGGCTGTACGAATCGTCTTTCCGGGGAGAATGCATGCTGATCTACGAACATGATGGATTTCTCGAGGTTGAAGCGCAGGAGATCAAGCAGCTCTGCCGCTCCATTGGCGCTGTCACTTTCGGTGATGCAGAACGCGACCCGTTTGAACTGCATGCGGTCCTTTGCGACTCCCTGGACAATGCCGAGCCTCGCTGTCGTGCGGCTTTTTATGCCAAGTCCCTGAAAAGGGCCCTGGTCTTTGCCGTTAAAAGTTCCGAATCGCAAGCTGCCTGGCAACATGGTCGGGAGGTTCTTGCGCAACTCGGTTTTCAGCTTGATGATGTCAACCTGAAACTGAGCCCCGCCATGCTCGAAGTGGTCCTGCGTGATGTCCCCGGCATGGCCACTCCCGCCGAAGCGCTTAAACAGCGGCAGGAAAATGCCCTGCTCCTTGCTGACCTGCAAAATAATCTCGACGAAGATGCCGAAAGTGCTCAGGGGAGAAAGGCGGCTCTCAAGTTGAGCGCCGAGAAACGCCTTGGCGATCGTGCGCAGGAATTGCGTCAGCTTCTGGAATCCTTGCTCGTGCCGGCAGAGGATGCCGATGCTGATCTCAAGGCGCTTGTCAGCCAGGTTAATGACCTGAATGCACGCCTGGAAACGGCCGAGAGACGCTGGCCGAAGCGGAACGCAGCCGTCGCGAGATGAGTGAATCGATTACCGCCGCTGCCGAAAAACGCATCCAGGAACTCGAGGAAATCCTGGTTGATGTCGAAACCAAGTCCGCACAGACGTTAAAGGAAAAACGCAGAATTGTTAAGCTCCAGAAGCAGGTCAAGGAGCTGAGCGGCACCTTGGCCGCTGCGGAAAAGGCCATGGCCAAGGAGCGCTCCAAGCAGGAGCAGCTCATCGCCGATGTCAGGGCCGCGCAAGAGCGAAGCGCTGCTTTGGAAGCAGATCTGCTGGCAGCCGAACAGGCTCTTGCCAACGCTCAAGTGCAGTTGGCTGCAGAGCAAGAGGCAAAAGCCCTTTTGGAGAAAAGCCTCGAGGAGGCCGACCTGCGTGTCGCAACCCTCCAGCAGGAGCTTGAACAGGTTACGGAAAAAGCCGAGCTCAGTGAGCGCGCCCTCAAGGTGTCGGCGGAAATCGAGGCGCACCTCGCTGAAGTCCAAAGCGACTCTGCAGGAAGCCTCACATCGAAACCAGACGCTGGAAAAGGACCTTGCGGCGAGCATAGAGCAGTGCGAAGACTTGACGGTCAAGCTACGGCAAGCCGAAGAAGCGACCCTCGCCATGGCCCGGGTCGAGGAGCAGGCTAGCGCTCTTGCTGAACAGCAGGAAGAGGCTGCGCGCGAGCTCGCGGAGCTTCGTGAGGAGTATGCCCGGGAATGCAATCTGCGCAAGCGCCTGGAGAAAGCCGCTGCTGCAGATGAGAAGCAGATCAAGTCTTTGCAGGACGCCCTTGCCAAGGCCGAGGAAGTCTCTGCGGCACGATCGGTTGATGAGCAACTCTCCCTGGAGAGAGATCGCAGAGCTGGCGTCGCTCAATGCCGAATTGCAGGAGCAGAAGCAGCGCTGCATGCAGGAGAAAAGCGCGCGTGATGAAGCGGAGACGGCTCTGCAGGAAGCTCACCAGCTCATCGACTCTCTCGAAAAGATGCTCCGGCAAACAGGCCAGGCTGAAAGCGGCGGCTTCTCGGTTGCGCCTCTGCCGGCGGAGCGATAGCCTGAAGGTGCTCGAGCTTGAGGAGCAGCTCAAATTTGTTGGTGCTCAGCTGGAAGAGGTCCGCGCCGAACAGGCGGCCCTGGCCGTGGCCCTGGCCGCCGCGGAAAGGAAGTTTGCCGAGCAACAAGAGCCTTTGCCGCAAAGGCAGGAAGACAGAAAGGCCCGGAGAATCCCCGAGCCGGTTGTCGTTGCAGAAACCGTTGCGGCACCCCGGGCCAAATCTTCCAAACCCTTGCCGCACGAGTTGCGCCCTGCTCCCAAGAAGGGAGCGCTCTTTCGCCCGGATTGGGATCTGCAGGGGTTGCCATGCCAGTCATCGGAGCAGGTCTACAAGGCCTGGGAGTCCGCATTCAATGTGCAGATATCCCTGGAAGGCTACACTTCTCAGTATTGTATGGCGTTCCTGGTCGTCCTGCGCCTTGGCAAACAGAAGAGGCTCTACATGCTCTATCGGCTCAAGCAGGACAAGCATACGCTGGTCTGCGTGCCGAGCGAAAGCTCCCGGTGATGAGAGCTCCCTGCAAAAAGCCATTCAGGAGGGCCTCAAGTTCCTCCGACTGAGCGGTTTTGAAATGGAGGAAATGGCGGCTGAGAACATCGACAGCACGCTGGGAGGTTACTTTCTCAAGGGCTGAAATCGCTCGACGACTGTTCGGCAACAGTCAATCATTGTGGCAAAGCTGTACCCAGGTGCCGGTCGTCACGATAAAAGTAAAGGCGGGAGGAGTTCCCCGCCTTTACTCTTGCTGAGGATGAATGAATGAGTTCCCGGGCATTGTGCCGCCCGGTTTGAGCGCTACTGCCGCTGAAACTCATGGGAGGAGAAGCTGTACTTGAAGTTCATGTGGTCGGTGTAGGTTCCTTCCAGGATGGCGACAACATCCTCGGTGAAGACCAGTTCTTCGTCGGTCGGAATAACGAAGACCTTGACCGGGGAGTCCGGAGTGGTCACCACGGTCTCCGCTTTACGGGTCATGGTTTTGCGGTTCTTCTCCTTGTCGAGAATGATCCCCATGAACTCCAGCCCTGCGAGGGCTTTTTCGCGAATCAACCACCCCATCTCGCCAACACCGGCCGTAAACACAACGGCGTCGATGCCGCCGGTCGCCGCTGCATAGGAGCCGATGTATTTCTTCAGGCGGTAGGCCTCGACCTCAAGCGCCAATTGGCAGCGCGCATCGCCCTCCTCGGCGCCTTCAATAACATCCCGCCGGTCAGTGAACTGGCCGGTGAGCCCCAGGATACCGGATTTCTTGTTGAGGACACTGTCGATCTCTTTGGGAGAGTAGCCCTCCTGCTCCATGATAAAGGCCGGGATGGCCGGGTCGATATCGCCGCAGCGTGTCCCCATGACCGCGCCTTCGAGCGGGGTCAGCCCCATGGAGGTGTCAACCGAGACGCCGTTCTTGATCGCCGTGTGCGACACCCCGTTGCCGATATGCATGGTAATGATGTTGCACTCTTTCGGGTCCTTGCCGAGCATCACAGCCGCACGCTTCGAGACGTAGAGATGACTGGTACCGTGGAACCCGTAGCGGCGGACGCCATACTTTTCGTACCATTCGTAGGGAAGAGGGTACATATAGGCATGCTCCGGCATGGTCTGGTGGAAGGCCGTGTCGAAAATGGCAATGTGGGGCACATCGGGGAGAACCGACTGCGCCGCTTCAATTCCGGAAATGTTCGGTGGGTTATGCAGCGGCGCCAGATGCTGGACCGCTTTGATGGCGTCCAGGACAGAGTCGTTGATTCGGACTGAACAGGTGAACTTTTCGCCACCATGCACAACGCGGTGGCCAACGGCCGAAATCTGGCTCATGTCGCTGACGACGCCGTATTTCTTGTCTGCCAAAATTTTTATGATCAGGTGGATGGCCACCTTGTGGTCAGGACATTCGTATTCCTCACGGTAGGTTTCCCGCCCGGGAACTTCGTGGATGATGAAAGAATCGCCGATCGTCACACGCTCGACCATACCTTTGGCGATGACTTCTTTTTTCTGCCAATCGTAGAGCTGATATTTTACCGATGAACTGCCGCAGTTGAGTGCCAGGATATCCATAAATTATTCCTCCCGAGGTCAGATTTCTGAAAATTTTTCTTAAGAAAAAAACAAAATACTGTTTTAATAACTATTTTTTAGCCGCACTTAAAATTTTGTCAACTCAGATTTTATAAGGGCTTACAGGCGTAAAACATGTTGTGAAAGGGTAATGTATGGGGGGTGAAATTGCAAGTTTTTTTGCGGAAAACAGGGTGGCTGTTTGGGCTGGACAGAATCTTCCTGTTGCGGTAAACTCCCGAAAAGTTTCTCGGCACACAAATCTTAAAGAGGAGGTAAGTCCCATGGCCCACACAATTAATGATGAGTGTATCAACTGCGCTGCCTGTGCAGACACTTGCCCGGTTGACGCCATCAGCGAACAGGGTGACGTGCACGTGATCGATGCAGCGACTTGCACGGACTGTGGTGCTTGTGTTGACAGCTGCCCTGTCGGCGCAATCGAAGCTCCCTAAGCAAACTCTGTATAAAAACAGACATGAAAAGGCCGCACCTGTTATCAGGTGCGGCCTTTTCATGTCTGTAGTCGGCGCTGTTATCTTACGCCCGGCTTGGAATCGACAACCTCGACATTGATGTTGGCAATCCCGGCAGGGAGGTTGCGGAACACAATGGTAAACGGGATCGATGCACCTGCCGCGACATTCATGTTGGAAAGACTGTCGCCGAACTGGTTGTTCATGGCTTCTTCAATGGCGGCAAAGGGCATCGATTTCAATGCCGCTTCGTCAAGCTTGTTGCCGCAGAAAACCGTCTGCTGCAGAAGCGCTTTGCCCTGAGCATCGAGCAGGACACCTTTGATGGTAATTGCCGACCGGGTGCCCGGATGATTGTTGATGGCGGAACCCTGGATAACCAGCATTTGACCCGCCTTGCCGTTCACATAAGAGCTGCCGATAATGTTGATGCCGATGCGGTCGCCTGGCGAAACGGCTGGAGCTTCACCGATGTACTTCTGCAGAAACGGCAGGTATCGGACAACCGTGTTCAGGTTGAGTGAGCCTTCTTGCATGAACAGGAAGCCGGCGGCACCACCCAGCACGACCAACAACAGGACCAGCAGGACCAGGATACGCGACAGAGAACTTTTTTTCGGCGGCAGCGGGGCCGGAAGCGGTACTGCGTCATCGTAATCGCGCACTGGCGGTGGAGCGCTTTGTTGTCTTTGGCTGAAAGGTTCCGGTTCTTCCTGTTTTGCCAGGGTGGCCTTGGAAAAATCTTCGTCGCTCTGAAAACTTGGTGTCGAACTTTGCTCGCTATCGTCGGCAAAGTCAATTTCACCGAACTGCAAACCCTCGTCTCCGGTACTGGCCGCAGCGTCTGCGGCCGGAGAGTCGTCTCTGTCGAAGCGAGGCTCATCGAAGTCAAAAGACGTCGCCTCGGCGGCCGCGCTATCGCTCCATTCCGCCGCCGAATCTTCAGCGAACGGTGTCTCGTCATCGAAGGAAAACTCGCCGGGTTCTCTGTATTCTTCGCTTGCCGGTGCCGCAGAGGTGTCCTCTGCCTCGTCAAAGTTGAAGGCGTCCGTCGTCGCCTTTATCAGCAAAGTCGAAATCTCCTGGGACGTCCTGCTCAACAGGTCTCCTCTTCGTCATCGAACGAGAATCCTGTCGCGTTGGTGGTGTCATCTGTCTGGGTGTCTATGCCCGCGGTGCCTCCTGATTCTGATTCTTCGCCGAAATCAAACTCGACCGGTCCGCCATGTTCCTCGGTTTCCTCAAAAGCGGCGCTGAAGTCAGCCTGCTCATCCTCGGCCGACTCCTGCTGTAGTTGCTCATCAAAGGAAAAACCCGGCTCACTGGAGAAGGTGTCTTCTTCCGCCGGTCGGTCGGTGTCAGCAAAGGAAAAATCCTCGCCAAGTTCATCGCCAAGGTCCGCTTTATCAGCAACTTCCGCTTCGAAAGCGCTAAAGTCCAACTCGCTCTCTTGTGCATGACCAGTGGTTTCAAAAGCTGATGACGTTGGCGGTTGCTGTTCAGGTTCATGAGCGTCAGCCTCGTTACTTGCTGAGTCCTGAACTGCCCCACCGGGGGTGTCTTCGGTGACTTTCTCCATGTTGAAAGAGCCGAACTCGACAGCTTCCTCAGCAGGTTCAGGCTCTGGAGGCATCACGGTAAAGACTTCCTTGCACTTGGAGCAGCGTACCTTGGTGCCGCCGGGCTTGACCTTCTCGTCGGCTAAACGGAAACGGGTCTGGCATGATTCGCACTGAACGATCATTCAGTTTCTCCCTCGCATTAAATTTAGGCGCCCTCAACCACGCGGATGTCAGGCAGGTCGCGATACCTTTCGTCAAGGTCTAATCCATAGCCGACAATGAAGCCATCGTCCATGGAAAACCCTATATAGTCGACCGGCACGTTGGTGATCCGCTGTGCCTGCTTATCGATCAAGGTACATATGCGCAAACTGGCGGGTTGCCGGTTAAGTAGCATGTTGCGCAATGATTCCAGTGTCAGGCCGCTGTCCACGATATCTTCAACCACGAGCACATGCTTGTCCTTGACCGACATTTCCAGATCCTTGCGGACTTCTATGATTCCGGAGGATTGGGTCGCTGACCCGTAACTGGCCAAGCGCACAAAATCGATCACTGTCGGGGTCTTGACAGCGCGTACCAGATCAGCAATAAAGAGAAAAGACCCCTTGAGAACAGCGACCATCAATATCTCTCGGCCATTATAATCGCTGTCTATCTGCGTGGCGAGTGCTTTAACCCTTGCTGCAATCGCTTCCGCAGAAAAAAGGGGCGTCAGCGACAGCCTTATGTTTGGGGAGTTGGAGGTGGTCATAATGCGGCTATTCTATAGCAAAGCGGCGGTTTTATGTCAATTCTTTCACGGTCTCAAGTTGCTTGGCCGGAACAGGGAAATCCTGTACTATGACCTGCGGCAGAATATGCTTGCATGAGAACATGAAACAATCCCGGCTGACAATGCGGGATAATGTCAGGAGAAGCGCTATGCGTAAATTATTTTACCTTGCTATGATCCTTTTGAGTTTTTTGGGCGGCTCCATGGCTTTCGCTGCGCCGAATCTGCAGGTCACTGAGCCGACGTTCAATTTCGGTGAAGTCTTCCAGGGGGACAAAGTCCTGCATGTGTTTGAGTTTGTCAACCAGGGGGATGAACCTCTGCTGGTTGATCGGGTCACCAGTTCCTGCGGATGTACTGCCGTGTTGGTGTCTGAAAAGAACCTGGCGCCAGGAAGCAAGGGGGAGATTCAGGCGAACTTTGACAGCAGCCGTTTCAATGGCAGCGTCTCGAAAACCATCTATCTCTACACCAATGACCCGGTACGCCCGGTTATGCAGCTACATATTCTGGGGAAGGTGCTCCAGTCCGTTGCTGTTGAGCCCACCCAGGTCAATTTTGGCCAGGTGAAAACGGAAAAAACGGTTACGTCCACAGTTGTACTGCGCAACCTGGGAGGCAAACCGTTGACCCTCGGTGTCCCCCATACAACAGCCGCTGAACTCAAGATCAAATTGCCGCAAACGGCCTTTGCCGCAGGTGATGCCGTAACGCTTGAACTGCAATTGACTCCCAAACCAGGACAAATGCGCTTCAGCGCCTATGTGCTGGTGCCGGTAGAAGGGGTGCCGAAAAATGAGCTGCGCATCCCTGTCTACGCCACGATCAGTGGTGAGTGATGATCGAACTTCGGGAATTCAGTCTTCTTGCGGTTGAAAGAGTTTCTCGATGCTTTATAATTATTCGGGTTTAGTGTCTTTTCCCATCTAATGGGCTTTCTCAAAATAGTTTCTAAGGAGCTTGCATGTCGACTCAGGTCCCACCGCCGCAACGGCGGAAATTTCTCTTTACCATGCTTGGCGGGCTGGGTGCTTTGCTCGGAGCAGCGTCTGCCTGGCCAGTTTTTCGCTTTCTTTCCCCGGTAGATACCGGGGGCGGAAGCAGCCAGGTTGTTCTCCCCCGCAGCGAGGTGGTTGCTGGGAAAGCCCACTTTTTCCAATACCGGGGGAAACCGGCGGTTGCCTTGCAGCCTTCGCCTGGCAATTTTGTCGCTCTCTCGGCGGTCTGTACCCACCTCGGTTGTGTCGTTGCTTGGCAGGAACAGGCTGGCGAGTTCCAGTGTCCATGTCACGGCGGCCGCTTCTCTGCCGAAGGCAAGGTGCTCGGCGGCCCGCCACCCAAACCGCTTGAAACCCTCGGCGTCGTGCTCGATGGCGACCAGCTCAAAATCGGATAGGAGACTGATATGCAACCGATAAAATGGCTGGTCGATTTCATCGATGTCCGCCTTGGGGTCAAAGACCTCTTCACCCGGGAATTGCAGGGCTACCTGCTGCCGCGCAATGTCAACGTCTGGTATACACTGGGCGCCGTCCTCATGGCGCTTTTCAGCCTGCAGATCCTCACCGGAATCCTGCTGCTGATGTTCTATGTGCCGGATTCCGAGAAGGCTTTTGCCAGCGTCCAGTACATTGTCAATGATGTCCCCTACGGCTGGCTGTTCCGTATGCTGCATGCAATCGGGGCCAACGTGATTGTCATCGCACTCCTGATGCATATGCTCTCGGTGTTGTTCATGGGCAGCTACAAAGGCCGGCGCGAGTTCACCTGGCTCACCGGCTTTATCATTTTCAACCTGACCATGGGACTCTGCCTGACGGGGTACCTGCTCCCCTGGAGTCAGCTCTCGTTCTGGGCGACAACCGTAGCAACCGATGCCGCGGGCGCGATTCCGGTGGTCGGCGACTACCTGGTTGAATTCCTGCGTGGCGGTCCGACCGTCGGCAATCAGACGCTGGGTCGTTTCTTCGCGTTGCATGTCGTCGGTATGCCGCTGGTCCTGCTCGGACTGATCGGTGTGCATCTGTTCTGCGTCAAGCGCCGCGGCATTTCTTCGCCGCCATTTGGCACTGACTATCGTATCTCTGAGGAACTGCCGTTTTTTGAGCATGAAAAGCATCCTGGCGGGATTCCCTTCTTCCCGAACTACTTCGTCAAGGACGCTGCGGTCATCTGCTTTTTCCTCGCCTTCATGCTCGCGATCATCTTTTATGCCCCCGGGATGTTCTTCCCCGAGGCCGCATTCCAGCCGGCGGATCCGTTTCTGACCCCACCGCACATCAAGCCGGAATGGTATTTCCTCTGGGCCTACCAGACATTGAAGATCTTCCCCAGTGAGATTATCGGCCTGGGTGTGCAGGGGGCTTTCATGACCTTCCTGGCGCTGTTGCCATTCATTGACCGGGGACCGGAAAGGCGACCCGCCAAGCGGCCGCTGTTTGTAACCTGCTACGTTCTCGGGATCCTCCTGTTTGTGGCCATTTCCATCTGGGGGCATTACTCATGATTCGTTCACTCTGCTGTATGTTCGTCCTGATGATTGCTGCCTGTTGGTCTGTCCCTGCCACTCTGCTGGCCGCCGATGATACGGTGTGCATCCAGTGCCATGGTGGTCTAGATGGCCGTCTCGCTGCACCGGTTGCTGAATGGCGTACCAGCATCCATGCCGCCAACAGCATCTCCTGCCACGATTGTCATGGTGGCGATCCCACCGACTTCGCGATGGCGATGAGCCCTGAGCGAGGTTTTATCGGGGTCCCTGAGTATACTGAAGTGCCTGATTTCTGTGGTCGCTGCCATGTCGGGGTCGCCGCGGAGTACAAGGCCGGAGCTCACGGCAAGGCGATCGAGAAAGGTGGGGCGCAATGTGTTGTCTGCCATGGCAACCATGCGGTACAGCGTGCCAGCCTGAGCCTGATCAATGAAGAAAGCTGCTCTCGTTGTCACCCCTATGAGCGCGCCGCCCTGATCAAGTTGTCTCTGGTTGAAACAGATACGATCGTCAAGGGAGTTGAGCAGGATATCGACCGGTTATACCGGCTCGGCTTCGCCGTCGACGAGATGAAGGGGAGCCTTTTCAATCAGCGCAATCGGTTCCACAGCATCTTCCATGAGGTTGATGTGGAACGCGTCCGCCAGGAGACGGCCGGCGTGCAAAGCGAACTTGGCAAGATCTCCAAGCAGGTGGCGGCGATCGATAGCACTCTGGGTGAACGCAAGCTCTGGGGGAGCGTCGTGATCGGTCTTTTCATCCTGGTTGGCGTGATCTTTCTGTTGGTGAGGAAGGCCTACGAGGAAGAGGAGAAGGGGTGATTCAGACCCCAGTCGAAAAGCATCAAGGGCACTGCCGGTTGGCAGTGCCCTTTTTTATCTTTAGCGGATGCGGCGGAACAAGTCAGGGTGTAAAGCGGTTGCTGAGATCTTCATAAGCCTGCTTCATGTTGAGCTTGATCAACTGGTCGTAACCGTCCATGTCGTGGTACTGGGGAAGATCGAAGCTGGCGAGAGTCTGCTTAAGGGTGTCGCCGCGCTCAACGTGCTTTAAAACGGCGGTCAGAAAGTCACGGAAGAACTGACCGAATTCATAAACGTTCATCCGAACTGCTGATCGGACCATAGTCGGGGATGATCTGCTTAACGCCAATCTGCTCCATGAAATCTAGGGCAAGCAGCCAGTCGGTCATGTAACCGCTGCCCATGTAGCCGACACTGTTGATGTACAGTTGATCGCTGGCAAAGAGCACGTCAATCTCCGGGATGTAGACAATGAAGTCGCCATTGGTGTGCCCTTTGCCGATATTGGTCAAAACGACCGAAACCCCTCCCTGTTTCAATGTAAGCCCTTCGTTGAAAAACATAGTCGTGAAATCCGGTTTGCGGATTTCGCATCGATATTCTTCTAGGTCTGCCAGCTCATCAGGACATCCTGGTCAGGGGGGAAGTCGAAGTCGACGTAGGTGTAACCGGTGTGATGGTGGGCTAGGATAAAATACCGCACCGGTTTTTTGGTGCGCGCTGCAATGGCTTTGTAAAGGTCGTCGATAACCGGCTTGGACATATGCGCACCGGCAGCGATGACATAATCCTTGCCGATCACAAAGAGGGTATTGGTCCTTGCCTTGCTGCCGGTTTTAGCGATGGCTGCAAAGACCCCAGCGGCCAGCGGCTCGATCTGGAAGCTGTCCTGGACTGAGACAACGGCAACCGTAGGTGCGATAAGCGGCTGTTCTTTGCTGTGGTCGGCCGTTTGGGAGGCGTCGTTATACCATATAAAAAGATCACAAGGATCACGAGAATGCCACATATGAAGGGCATGATAGCAGGGACTGGACCAGTGATGGCAACTGTCTTGCAACGTCTTGTTTAGCGGTTGCAAAAGCCTATGAATTGGGGTATAAAGCAATCCCTGTGCGCGATTAGCTCAGCTGGATAGAGCGCTGCCCTCCGGAGGCAGAGGTCACAGGTTCGAATCCTGTATCGCGCGCCAATTATTTCAATAGGTTAGCCTTGTTTCGGCTAGCCTTTTTTGTTGATGTTTTTTCTGTAAGGCTACAGTAAGGCCATTGGGTCGGAAAATGATAGAAAACTACCCTTTTTGACAAAACTTATCTTTATATGATTATCCCCCTCTGGCTGCGACATATTTTTGAAAATGGTTTCCCATAAGTCAGGGTGAGTAAGAATTTCGCGGTTTGGCCCATTCTCCACCTTCCAAACAATGCGAGATGATTAATAGGACACCTTGACAGACCTGCTTCTAGAGTTAAGATAGACTGAAAAATGCAAAAGATTTCCCGATAAAGCCAACCTTCTCGCAAGAGAGGGACGGAAAGCGGCGGATCTTTACTCCTCAAAACAACATGAAGATGGCCGAGCTGCCGAAGGATATTGTTCCTTATGGTGGAGTCGGCCTTTTTGTTTGGTCCTTCGACCATATTCAGAAGGAGGTGATATCAAAAGAAGAATGACAAACATGGGAGTGTCTCGAACACAGGTGGCGATATATAGCAACCACCAGAACGCACCTACTACTGACGGAGGAATACTATGGCAACGTTTATTTTACTTATGAACTTCACTGATCAGGGAATTCGGAACGTGAAGGATACACTGACACGCTTTGAGGCATTTAAGACATTGCTTGAAGCTCAAGGTGGAAAAGTAAAGAGCGCCTACTGGACTCTCGGTAGTTACGACGTGGTATTTATCGTGGAAGGTACCGAGGAGGCAGTAATGACTACAGCCTTAAAGCTTGGCTCACTAGGCAACGTTCGCACACAGACAATGCGTGGATTCTCTGCGGATCAGATGAAAAATTTGATTGGCAAAATGTCTTAGGTCTTTAGACTGTAGAGATAAAAAACAAGAGTGTTGCTAATCTAGATATTTAGAATGCTCTTTAATCCGTAAATTTATGGCCACCTTGATTGAATCTCCAGGCGGCTATTTTCTTACAGATCAGGGTTAGCAGGAATTTCGCATTTCAGCCAATTTCCACACCGTTCAGCCAATGCAGTAATATAAATAAGACGCACATCTCTTTGAACTTGCCATTCGATTGCTATAGATTGGCAATTCTTATTTCTGTTGGTATCTGAGAAGAGTCGTTTAACGATATGCCCACTAAAAGCAGGCAAGATCAGACAAATGCTTCAGCATGCAGGAGATCAACATGCGCGCAGAAACACTATGGTCCATTGAGGCCCCTAGCGAGCAGGGAAAACTGCTTGTTTTTGAACCCACCGAAACTGAAGTGCTGGTTGCTGCACCCGAGCTCGCGATTTTCAACAATGACCGACACAACTCTGCGATGTTGACAAATACGCAGGAAATGACTGCCTCTAAAATTGTGGAGAGCTATGAGTTTCTGCGGACGAACAATGGTCGCCCCTTTTTGCTGGAACAGGAGGGCGTCCTGATGGGAGATGCTGATTTTCGGAATATTTCTGGAAGCACGGCTGAATTTGCCATACTGGTCGGTTCACGTACCCAGCAGAGTCGAGGTCTAGGTACGCGCTACGCGGCGATGATGCACGTTGCAGCCTTTCGCGTACTTGGGCTTGAGCGTGTCTACGCCTCAATAGTCCCGACGAACGTTGCCTCACGCCGAATGGTCGAGAAACTTGGTTACCAGATCGACCAAAGCTCGTTCGCAAGCTCTTTCGCCGAGGAGAAGGACGATATCGTAATGTCAATAGACTGGCTCCGGTTTGAACTCGCTAGCGCAGAACTCATGAGCGAAGTGACTATCACTGCACGGGTCAAGACAGGGGTCAGATAGAAGAAAAACCCTTAACAATGACCCCACAACCTCCCCCCTACAGGCTGTGGGGCTTTTTCTTATATGTCAGCCCATTTAAGTCTTGAAAAAACACCTGTAGAGGTTAGTGTTAATTTAACCTGTGTTTACAAAAACAGGCCCTGCTGAAAAGGCCCCTGGGGATTGGCTCCAGGGGTCGCTTCTTTAACTCCCATAAATCACCACCTATAAGACTAAAAACCCCCGATCCGGAGATCGAGGGTTTTTCTTATTTTGCAGGGGCAGTAAGAATTTCGCATTTCCGCCTATCTAGGTATATCAAAGCAATGTAGCAATATAAATAGGACTCTTAACACAAAATGTTGGCACCTAGACCTTCCCAGGCTGGGTTTTTTAGAAGGGGTTACAAAAAAGATAGGATATCAGTGAACTATCCAAATCTAAGGGAGTCATCTTGTTTTGTTTTTAGGGCAATACTTATCGTGGAAGGATTGCCAGTTGTTCTTCAATGAAACGTAACAAAGCCTCAAACATCGCTTCACGAGGGTATTGGTTTTTGTCTACGAAAATAGAACCGATTGTCGAATGTGTTCGGGCGATCGGTACAGCTAACGCCCAGTGATCTGCATTGGCAAAACCTAGGAGGGTGCTTGATGGGATCACTTGGTCGTAAAACAACATCTGGCTATCATTTCGGGCATCGATTTGGCTCAGTTTTTTATAACTGGAATACAGAACCGACGAAATACTTTCTGGCTTCGGATAAGTTACCAGAGAGAAATAGGGAAAGTTCACTGGCAGAGGGTTTTCAGCGAGCCAGGACTTGCGAACAGACGGGCGCAAGCTTTCTATCGCACCACTATCTCCCTCCTCACACTTGGCATCCGGCCAAAACCTCATAAGCGCCAGTTGAGACTGCGACGCGTCATTTGCAAGGGGTGAACCGCCGACGGCTCCAGCGATACTGACCACGGCGGCGATCCGCTCGTGAATTTCCGGGTAGGAGACCAAAGTTTCAAGTATATCAGACGCCCCTTTCGAATAACCGATAAGGACAAGGTCTGGCTCCCTATTGATCGGCCCCATCTCCATAATTGAATCGCGGATCTGTCGGGCATTGTTGGTCGTACTCGACAGGCCATCGACCTTTATCGTTATCAAGTCATAACCTAACCGGCGCAAATGTTCCGGAATACTGTCATCCATGTCCAGCCAGTCAGCAAAACAATCCCAACCAACACCGGGCACGAGCAGTGCGGTCAGCTTGCGATTGGCGGGCTTAAGTTCAACAGCTTCGCCAGTGCCCATGGGTTCCCTGCCGACTCGAACAAGTGCGTCCTCGCATGGGCGATAATCTGGAAGTGAAAGGCCACGTTCTTCAAGAACAGCGCAGAAAACCTCCCGGAAGCGTCCTCTCTCATCGTGTATCCCTGCCTGCGAGAGAGGTAATAAGACAAGTGGAGCCGTCTCTTCCGAGTATGGCAACATCGGTTTTGGAGTACATGCGCCTAGCAAGGTGATGGCAGCAGTGATCAATATGAACAGACACCTGGGAATACATGCCTGTTTGTGTCCTGTTAATCTTTCAACCATTCAAAGAATCCTCATTGAAATATTCAATGCAATTTTCAGATTACATTTTTCTAGACTAAAAACGGTTTTTAGTTGAACAACATATTTAATTATTGAAAAAACGCTTAGACAGCTCATTATTTCTCAATCGGTATTGTTGGAGCAATAAAACGACCAGTGCGTAAAAACTGGATAACATAATCTGCAACGTCAGCAGAACGCATGATAAATGTGTGGGATTTATGCACGGTCACGAAATCACGCATACCTTCAAGACGTGTGCTGGCTACGGGAACAGTACCATCACTCGGATCAGGCACGAAAAAACTGCCAATCGGGTTGATATCATCGATTCCCGCGATGATTCCAAACTCGTACCAGGGAGGTGGCAGGCGATTTGGGAGACTATTTTTTCCTGTCCCTAACTGAACGACCGTTGGGCCTAGAATTGCGCGTAGAAGGGTTGAGCCATTTACTATATCTGCTAACTCACTACCCTGATTGGGTGGTGCAAGCATGACCACCCTCCCCATGTTTTTCAAATGGTTCTCGGACAGGTAGGCCCGAGCCAGAATCCCTCCTAATGAATGGGTCACGAAATGGACGCGCGGCGAAGTGCTACAACAGAACTTGATCTGTTCATCTAGAATTTTGACCAGTTCCGGAGGGGAGCGGCGCATTGAAGGGTAGCCGATATTATGGACTAAAAAGCCGGCTTCTTCCAGGCGAGTCTGGAGGGGACGCATGGAAAAAGGTGTTCTACCATAGCCATGTAAGAGAATTACGGATTCTGCTTCTGAGCTGAACGCGCAAGGTGTTAATAACAGCAAAACGGACAGACAGACGATAAGGCTGATGGTTATTTTATGCGGTTTGCCTTTTACGAACTTCATGTTAAAGCATCGGCTCGAACAAGCTTCCAAAATCTTTTCTGAGTTTATAAAGCGCATCGCTCGGTTCGTTGAATTCATTTGCTGCTTGTGTAGAGACTTTCCGACTGTAGGCCAGATCACTCTCATAAAATATTCTTGCAAGATCAGTAGACAGTTCCTTGCTTTCAAAAACCACAGCAGTCTCGCTGTTGAGCTGCTCACTTCTTGGGTCTAGATTATATGACCCGACGAGCGAGTAGCGTCGATCAAAGACGGCGTATTTGGCATGGATGGTTCCTTCGGTCTGGCGGTCATCATCGTAACGCCAACCATACCATTCCCAAATCTGGACATTTCCCCCGCTAATTAAAGTTGTCTCTTCATCATTAATCATCAAAAGATTCTTGTAATAACTGCGCCCGACCATAGTCAATTCAGGTAGATCATTCGTATCTGGACTGTTCGTCAGTATGATCACTTGGACGCCACGGTGGACCGCATCTCTGATCGAATTGATAAATTCTGCTGACGGGATGAAGTAAGCATTGCAGATAATGATCTCCCGCTGGGCATTTTCGATTAGTTTCTGATAGGCCTGAAAAATGAAAGATTCTCCAAGGCGGGCGCGGTTTTGAAAGAATCTGCTTCGTGCGTTTATAAATCTCAGGTCAGGCTTAGCCTGCGCCATCTGCAAAACGCGTTCTTCTAGATCAGAATCCTTCACATAGGGGATATTCAGTTGACCGACCGTATCTAGGAAATCCCGAGTTGCCTGCCAATAATAGTCTGTATCCAGTATGCCCCGACTTTCCTTGATGTCGACAAAGTGTTGGTAATTGCGCTCGAATGCCGTGACCATGTCCGTGACGATGTGTCCTTTGACGACGACATCCTGGTCTCGCCAGTAATCACCCGGGTCTGACGGGTCTACTCTAAAATATTCATTCGCAATGTTCAGTCCGCCGACAACCGCGACCCCATTCTCCGTTTCCCCATCCACAATCCACATTTTCTCGTGATACCTGGAATTCGGTGCCTCAGGATCTTTTGCAGGTGAAAGGAACGGTATTGGCACTTCGTTGAGCCATTCCAGGTAGAGAGATTCGTATCCCTGCACCTCGATGCCGTGCTGCTTTAAATCAAAATACATCCACTGAGTCTGCAAACCGAGGTTTGCTGTTGCATCGACGATCACCCGGACATCCAAGCCATCGGCTTTTTTCCTCTTCAGGATCTCGGCGAGATACAAACCCGATTCATCGCCGGAGAAGATCAATGCTTGGATCCGTATGGATTTTTCGGCCTGCTCCAAAAGTTGCGCACGGACAGTGAAAGAGATGTCACCGTTTCTCAGCAACGCGAACTGATTCGACTCCGGAGCATAGGTTTCGAAAAGGCCCTTGCGGCCGACCTCCTCTTGAGGACTACCGGAATACTCCTCAACTGGACCGAAGACGGAAGCCAACTGCCTCCTATTATCGGGAACACTTAACTGCGGCATCGAAAGTACATTGGCAAGGTTTTTGGCAGGAGGAGGAACACTATGTGACATGCATCCTGATAAAACCAGCACGATCATGACTTCAAAGATAAATTGGCGATATTTGCACATAATTCAATCCCTTGTTGCCGCATATATAGCAAAAGTATTATTCGAAACGGATACAAACATTCATAGCTCAAAACCGCAACTATCCTTGCCCAAAGTGTTCTGCGGATGCGCTGCTGTCTCATATGAGTTGAAGAAGAAATCGTTACATCACTTCATCAATCCTGCTTCCCGGTAATACTTAATTGCTCCGGGATGCAAAGGAGCATGGAGCCCCTCGATCATCCCTTCCTTCGTTAATACGGCAAGAGCGGGATGCTGCTGTCGAAAATAATCGAGGTTTTCGAAAACTTCTTTAGTTACGATGTAAACGATCTGCTCAGGCACCTCGGAAGAAGTACAGAACGTAGCCAATACGGCCAGCGTATCGACATATTTGAGCAGACCCGGCAGTTCAGGATATAGTCTCTGCATCGGGATCCTGTACCTGGTGTAATACACCTTCTCAGTCATGAGCTTGTCAACGGCGGGCCCCGAAATCGCAACGATGTGGGCCTTGCGAGTACCGGAAAGACCCCTCTTGACGGTTTCGTTCGGATGTCCGACCGTGAAGAAATACGCATCGATGAGACCATCCTGGAGCAGGTCCGGTGCATCGGACGCATAGACGGTCTGCGCCTCGATATCCGTTTCTGGATTGATGCCGAACGCTTCCAGGATGTTGATGATGACCCGATGTTGGCTCGACCCCGGGTTGCCGAGACTGACCCTTTTCCCCTTGAGGTCTTCTATGGTGTTGATTCCGGCATCGTCAGCCGCGACCAAGGTGACAGATTCAGGGTAAATGCTGAATACGGCTCTCAGTTCCTTCTGGGGGCCCTTTTCTGCCCATTCGGCCACTCCCTTGACAGCGTGATATTGTTTGTCGGCCTGAGACAGGCCGAAATCCATGTAGCCGGCCATGATCGCGTTCAGGTTGAAGGTCGACCCTGGTGTCGCTTCGACCGTAGCCCGGATCTCGTAATTCTGGCGATCGGCGTTGATCATCCTGGCGATCGCCAGCCCCGTGGGGAAGTAAACCCCGGAGATGTCTCCACCACCGATACTGACAAAGATCTCTTCGGCACGGACCATGGATGGCCCGACCAAGATGAACGCCAAAGCAACGAGACAAATGACCGGGATGGTCATAAGCTTTATCTTCATCTCACCCTCTGCTCGCAGCAACGGACCGAATCGGACACTTCGGTCCAATTTACCTTTGGTCTTTTGTTACCATTAATATCTCTGAGGACATGAGCATCCTTCAATCCGATTCAGGCTCAGATCCATTTCAATCACTCTTTGAAGACCCCATGTGGAAGGTCTTGGGTGTCTCCCAGTTAAGGGCCTTGATCTGGTCCAGAGCTATCGGGCCTTGCTCGAGAAACAGCACAACTCTATAACCATCCGTGAAATAAGGATCCCCTGTTAGATTTTCCCTCGGCTTGGAAGATCTGGCCATCCCAACCCCTTTGACCCAGCCGACTTTGGCTAGCATCTGTGAGAACAACAGGTCCTCGACGAGTGAATGTCTTGCCTCGTCGATATCGGGGTCGATCTTGTGAGTAACCGGGGGATGGGCTTTCAGGGTAAATCGCACACCGATATCCCGACTGATCTGGCCGAGAAAGACCGGCTTGCCGTCGTAGCGAAACGGGCTTTGCCACAGGCGCAAATGGTTACGTTCGTGGATGTCGTGACGCGGCTTCTGACGGGCAAGATCCTGGTGTCGTCCAAAGTAATAGAGCGGGCTGACGGGGGAATAACGGTATCGCGAACCGAAAAGGAACGATTTGATCGTTTTCCAAACGGCCGTTGAGTAGGTCTCTTCTGCCGGAAGCCAGCCCTGGCGAGCAAAAGCAGCGGCGATATCCCTGAAATCCCCGATGATCACGAGATTCGCCGGATCACCAGTGTGGAGACCTCCCTGGTCCGTGGTGCAACATGGCAGGTTCTCCAGTGCAGCTTTCAGTTCCTCTTCGTTCAGGTTCACAATCTGATCCTCCGGATACAGACTGTCGAAATCCACGATGCGATAATCGACCCGCATACCGGGGATCTGTACGAAAAAGGTGAAAGCCTTCACCCGTTCCTCTGCCACAAGGTCGACCTGCACCACCTTTTCCCCTTCATCGAAATTCGTAAAAATGAAACCCGATACAGCCGTATTGGGCAGTATCGGGTTTTTGAAGCCCATCGAGCGATAATAATCTTGCATCTTATAGCGATAGGATTCGAAGAAGCCACTACCAACCGCGTATGCTGCTTCCAAGGGTGAGTAATGATTCGGATCTGTCGCGGTCGAAATGAGATAGTAATCATAATTGCTGTGATTCTCGACTTTCACCCACACAGGCTGGATCTCTTTCCCGACCAGGTCGGCCTGGAAGAGTTGTTTGGCCTCCTCCGCTGTTGGCACGGCGACAGACACCCTGATGTCCTGGTCGGCTTTTGATTGTATTCGATCCCGGAAATGGACTTCATTGATCGAGGGTGGATCAAATGAAGCGGGGGTCTTCAAGGCTGCACAACCAGACAGTGCCCACAAAATGAGGGATAAAACTATGGCTATTTTGACTTGAAAGGTCATGGTGAAGAAGCCTCTCTAACAATCCATTATCTATCGTCTCGAAAGGTATTTTACAGGATATGACTCACCTTTATTACTCAGTATCGCGACGAAGGTTAATCCTCTGCGGCACCAGACGGAGCAAGCCGATACCAAGGATCAGAAGGCCGATCAAGACATATCCCCGCCAGGATATCCGGTCGACGAGGTCACCAGCCGGACTGGATTGGGATGTCATCAGCGCTTGTGTTAAGTGTTTGACAAGATTTCATTGATTATTCTAAGTCCATCAATTTGAATCTGGAAAATATGCAGGCTAGAAACAGGGCTTGTAAAATATTTAATGATCATTATACCAGAACCGTATGATTTCTTTTGCCCGCTGATTGAAGATTAAACAGTCCATCTTTTTTGCACGTGTCAGAGTAAATCTTTAAAATTATTTATAAAATTCTGTGTTCTAGATCAGTCTTGTTATTGGTATAAAGTCCCCTACAATAAGTTGTGGAGGTGGCTTCCATTCCGCGAAGGCAACCTGGCTCCCTAAAAATATGTTATTGCAAATCCATGATTTTGTTTCTTGTAGGTTACGACTTCTGAGACGAAAACGGGCGTGCTATTGATAGGCATATTTAGGACGACAAAATGATGGCCACCTGGATCAATTCTGGGTGGCCATTTTTATCTGTATTTTTCTGCTTGACATATCTGACCAAACAAGTAAGATATTTACAACAGAACACTCTTCATGTTCTACCTCCTAAGAAAAACCCACAAACCCGTTGCCCCACAGTCACCCTTATGACTGTGGGGCTTTTTTTATTGTAAGTCAGGATTAGTAAGAATCTCCTCCGCTGGCCAAATTCACATCCACTAAGCAATACGATATAAATAAGAAACACATCATTTTGATAACCCCCGATGACAGGTTTAGATTTGTAACGTCTTTTTTTGTAGGGATCTGAGAATGCATAGGGTACGTCAACAGAGGATTACAAGCCATCCGTAAAGGTTGCGGTGGGCTTTTTCTGCCTCTTTTAAGGGGGTTAAAATGAAGAGGGGTTTACTGCTCACTCGAAAATCCATTCCCATTGCATCCTTGAGACTGCTCGTGTTAATTTAATTCCATGAGACTCAAATTCCAAAAGTCATTAGCTCTACTCCTCCTTTCTGCATTCCTGTCAACAAGTACAGCGGGGAATGTATTCGGTTGCACTGAGTGTGCGGGCGATAAAAGGTCACAAACAGTCAACACCTCCGAGGATAAGGAGTGTGGCACTGATGTGCTAATATACAACCATGTTGATAGTCATAATGACCATGCTCTCCATCAATTCGGTGATGAACAGCATGGTTCATGTCCCGACTGCTCCACACAGCAGGGCTCGGCTGTTTTCTCAAAACGAACCCAAAGAATTCCAGCTGCCGCCAGTATTGCTATAGTCTCAAGCGGCATCCCGCTGACCGTCGCCACAAGTGTCAAACTGGTTGTTGGCAACCTTGCACCGCAACCGCCTACTAAAACGTCACAAACTCTTCGTGCTCATCGGACAGTTGTCCTCCTCAATTGATTCACCCTTCTCTTGAAACCGTCGGAAGGTTCACTCCTTCAATGTGGTTTCGCCCTGATTTCTGACTAAATCCACATTTAACAACAAGCGTCCTTCTCTCCTGAGAGCGGATGTTTAACAGGCTATATCCATCAAATCAAAAGCTTCATGTGCTTTCCGTAGCCGTTGGTGCATATGTTGTCTTGGCCGGGGTTGGCGCCAAGGGTGGTGATAACGCACATCGTAACCACCCAGCTTTTGCGTTTTCTTTGATGAGTTAAAAGTTTTCGATGACGCATTGTCATCCTGATGAAGGGGTACATCATGACCAGTTCACTTTTATTCAATGTTACAACAATCGCTTACTTTGTTGCGATGGTGGTCTTTATAGTTTATCTGACTGCTAAAAATGAGAATGTTGGTTTCTTCGCTACCTTGGTTTGCTGGGCCGGTTTTATTGCCAACACCGGTGCGATTGGCATGCGTTGGTACGAGGCCTATGCGATGGGGTATGAACAAGCACCTCTTTCCAACCTTTACGAATCCGTGGTCTTTTTTGCCTGGTCGATTCTGCTCATCTACCTGGTCTTTGATCTGAAATACAAGCAGCGTGCGATCGGTGCTTTCGTTATCCCGTTTGCCTTCGGTGGCATGATCTGGGCGCAGTGGAGTCTTGATGCGACGATCGCCCCATTGGTGCCGGCGTTGCAGAGCAACTGGCTCACCTATCACGTTATTACCTGCTTTATCGGTTATGCGGCTTTTGCCCTGGCGTGTGGAGTCTCGATTATGTACCTGATCAAGGTCGGTAAGGAAAAAAAGTCGACTGAAGAGGCCCCAATTGTCGGCATCCTTGGGATGTTCCCGAGCGCCAAGGTTTTAGATGATTTGAACTACAAGGCGATCATGGTCGGCTTTCCGATGCTGACGATCGGCATCATTACTGGCGCAGCTTGGGCCAACTACGCTTGGGGTACTTACTGGAGCTGGGATCCGAAGGAGACTTGGAGCCTGATCGTGTGGTTCATCTATGCGGCTTTCCTGCATGCCCGTTTTACTCGTGGCTGGGTGGGAAGAAGAGTTGCCTGGCTCTCGATCTTCGGTTTTGCGTCCACGATCTTCTGTTACCTGGGGGTAAACCTACTACTTTCCGGGCTACATTCTTATGGCGGGTAGTGGATTTTTTTAAAAAACATAATCATATCGAGCCGTAAAGATCTTTTCTTTTGCTTACGGCGCAAACAAAGCTTACGGAGATGAATGAAATGAACACTCTCAAGACCACTTTCCTGCTCACCTGCCTCACCCTGATGTTTGTCGCCATGGGCAGCGCTATTGGTGGCCAGTCCGGCATGATCATAGCCTTTCTCATTGCCGGCGGAATGAACTTTTTCTCTTACTGTTACTCGGACAAAATTGTCCTCAAGATGTACAAGGCCAAGGAAGTCTCTGAGTCTGAGTATCCATCTTTTTACAATATGGTAAGCCGGCTTGCCCGCCAGGCGAATATGCCGATGCCGAAGGTTTACATTATCCCTTCCGATGGGCCGAATGCTTTTGCTACCGGACGCAACCCCGAGAATGCGGCTGTCGCAGCGACAGAAGGGATTATGAGACTTCTTTCGGATGAAGAGCTTGAAGGAGTGATGGCCCATGAGTTAGCTCATGTGCAGAATCGAGACACCTTGATTGGCACTATTGCAGCGACTTTTGCCGGGGCAATTGCAATGCTTGGAAACATGCTGCAATGGGCTGCTATTTTTGGTGGTGGCAACAATGACGAAGAGGGTGGCGGCAATATTTTCGGAAGCTTGGCGCTCGCATTTATTGCACCTATGGCGGCCATGCTGATTCAGATGGCGGTCTCCCGCTCCCGTGAATATCTGGCAGACGCCTCAGGAGCAAGGATTTGCGGTAAACCTTTGGCCCTGGCCAATGCCCTGCGCAAGTTACAGATGGGCGCACAGGCGGTACCTATGACTGAGGCGACCCCCGCGACCTCGCATATGTTTATTGTCAATCCTCTGACAGGCGGATCAGTGCTTAAGCTCTTCTCTACCCATCCCCCCATGGAGGAGCGCGTTGCCAGACTTGAGCTCATGGCCTCGGGGCAGGGTTAATGGGTGTTGGAATTTACAGCTCTTTCATGTCTCTGAGACGGGAAGTTGAGGAGGTGCCATGTTGAACAGGTCTCAAATCGGGCAATTGCGAAAAACCTATTTGAAGGAGCAGCATCCAAACCTTTACCGCGAACTCAAGGATGACGGAGTCCTTGATGCACATCTCAGACATGTGCAAGGGAGGGCTCTCGTATATTTCGAAGCCTTGATCGAAGCTGGGCATTGTGCTGGGCGAGCTGAGGAGAAAGTCTGTCAAACGATCGTTTTTTCTTGTCCAAAAAGACATCGTTCGTAAGTCAGGTGCATCATTTCATTCGCCGCCAGAGGCTGAGAGCTATGTGCCCTTGAGCCCAGGTTCAGCGCCAGCGTGAGATCAGATAGAAGGCACGAATGCGATTATCCACAAACAATTTAATCGAGGTTATTACATATGAAAAATCTTTTACTGACAACATTTCTCCTGGTCTCCCTTGTTCTCGCTGGCTGCGGTGGCGAAACATATGGTTCCGGCGTCGACCCGGAGGCACCAAAAGTTCTGGTCAAGGATATTTTCCTGAAGCAGGAACTCATGGGCAAAAAGGTTACCTTGGAGGGCAAGATCGTATCGCAATGCCAATCAAACGGCTGCTGGTTCTATCTGCAGGACGAAACAGGGCAGATCTATATTGACCTTGCCAAGAGCCAATTAACCCTTCCGGCCCGGCCAGGCAAGCTGGCTCTTGCCAGCGGCACAGTGGCCAGATCGAAACAAAGCTACTTGCTTGTTGCCACCGGGGTTGAAGTCAAATGAGCGGCTACCTGAAGCTAGCCGGCAAGAATCTTCTGCGTCACCGTACACGCAGTGCTTTGACGATGCTTGGGATTGCCGCTTCGGTTGGCGTTCTGTTTTCAGTGCTCTCTTTTAACAAGGGCTTTACCGAGGGTCTCACGGTCGAATTGGAGCGAACCGGGTTGCACTTTATGGTTGTTCCTTCGGGTTGCGCCCACGAGGTTGCGGCACTGGTTCTGCACGGCGCGGTTATTCCTAAATTTCTCGACACCAAGGTCATGGAGCATGTCACAGCCACGGCTGGCATCGATCTGGCGACGCCGATTCTGGTGGCCCAGCTTCCTGATCGGCAGCGCGGCAAAATTGATCTGATCTATGGTGTCGATATGTCTGTTCTGTCGGCGATCAAGCCAGGTTGGGAGATTACCGGCAAAATCCCTGAGCAGGACAATGAAATCCTGCTTGGTTACGAGGTCGCCCAACATGAGAATCTGCAGCCCGGTGACCATTTCTCCTCCGGTGCCGGAATAAATCTGCAGGTTGCCGGGATCGTTGGTCTCACTGGCAGTCAGGATGACGCTTTTGTCTATCTTCCCATCAAAACCGCACAGAAACTGCTCGATTATCCTGCTGCGGCAACAGCTGTCGGGGTCAAGGTAACAGACCCGACGCGCATGGTGGAGATTACCGATGCGCTTACGGCTGCTGTGCCGGGCATCCAGATCGTGACCATGGGCGAGGTGATGAACTCCATTTCCAATCTTGCCGCTTCCGCCCGGGCGCTAAGCCTCGCGATTGTTTTAATCGCAATTCTGATCAGTGCCGTGGGGGTGATGAATTCCATTCTCATGGCAGTCTTCGAACGTACTCAGGAGATAGGCATGATGCGCGCCGTCGGTGCCTCACGCCGGGATATTTTCCGGATTATCCTAGAAGAAACCACGATTCTTTCACTCAGTGGCGGCTTGGTCGGCATCCTCATCTCGATCTTCGGTTCGCGCATGATCGAAGCTTTTGTTCGCTCGGTGATGCCGTTTGTGCCGTCCGGGAATCTGATCAGCTTTGATCCGGGGGTTGCCGCAGGCAGCGTCTTGTTCATTTTTATTATAGGCCTATGTGCCGGGATTTATCCGGCCTTGAAGGCATCGAAAATTAACCCCGTCGAGGCGATTAAAGGATGATTGAACTTAAACAGATTGAAAAAAACTATCGTAGAGGGGCTGAAGAGGTACGGGCGTTGCGTGGAGTCGATCTCAGCATTGCGGCTGGGGAACTGCTCGCCATTATCGGACCGTCGGGGGCGGGAAAAACCACCCTGCTGCATATCCTTGGTTGTCTCGACCAGCCGACCAAAGGAGAGGTGCTGTTTGATGGAGTGAACACCTCTAATATGCCTGAGTCGGATCTGGTACAATTAAGGCGTGAAAAGATTGGCTTTGTTTTTCAACAGTTCTACCTGATCCCGGGGCTGAGCGTCTTTGACAATATTGCCTTGCCGCTACTCTTCAGCAAAAAGAAGGCAAACAGGAGCAAAATCATGGCCTTGGCCGAAATGGTGGGGCTCGAACACCGACTTGACCATGCCCCTGCACAACTCAGTGGAGGTGAGATGCAGCGGGCTGCCATTGCTCGAGGACTGGTCAACGATCCCGAGATTCTGCTGGCGGATGAACCGACCGGCAACCTTGACAGTGAAAACAGTGACAAGATCTACGCGCTTCTGCATTCGCTCAGTCAGAATGGGCTGGCTATCATCATGATTACTCATAATACCGAACTTGCAGCCCGCGCCCAGAGGACGGTGCAAATCAGGGACGGCCTAGTTCATCCCTCAGGAATTTATACGGAAAAATGTGAAACAGCACAGATTTTCGGGAAAGTTAATGGCAGCTTCTAGCAAGACATTCAGGTTGACATAGACGAATAGAACCGCCGACCAGTAAAGTGTCTTGGTTGGCACCACTTTTAAAACACGAAAACCCTTGATCTTCGGACTGGGGGTTTTCTCGTTTATCAGGAGCTGTAAGAATTTCGCTTTTCAGCTGAAAACCACCTGTGAGGCATTGCGATACTAATTATAAGAAATCGTACTCATCTTCCGGCACTGCCACCGATGCGCTGCACTTGCTTGCTTGTGTGCGATCAAAAAATAAATTAGAATCTATTGCTTATTAGAATGTTTTAAGTATTATTTGGTTATGTGGATAGGATTTTCACAACCAACATTGACCCTGGGCGGATAACAAGATAATGGCAACTCTCAACATTCTTATGGTAATTGCAATTTTTTGTGTTTATCTCGGGTGGAAAATTTCGGAGTAATCCATAATGTTTTTATTGAGACCCTGTGTCTCAGCTTCAACTATCCATACGACACCAAAGCCCTCGATCTTCGGACTGGGGGCTTTTCCTATTTGTCAGGGGTAGTAAGAATTTCGCATTTCGGCCAATCTGAGCACCCCGAAGTAATGTAAGAGTATAAATAGGCCTCCTTGCCCTCCACTGGCCATACTCAACATTAGCCATAACTCATGGGATGAAAATAGCAGTCGTATTGAACGCTATAGATCGGACGCAGGTAGAGATCGTGTTCCAAAACAACGCATTTTATCTTTCTTTAATGGTTTGCACTGGCTCAGCCGATAAAATTCGATATTATCAATTTATCAAATTGTAGTTAGTCGGTTCGAACCTCCTTGGACAGGTCAGTCCACCCTTGGGCAGGAATCCCCTGTCGAACTTCAACCGTGGAAAGCTTACAACCTCACGAAGTCACCACCATGTTCCTGGCACTCGGCACTTTGCTGCTGAGCGCCCGGATACTGGGCGAAATTGCGCGGAAACTCAGCCTGCCTTCAGTGATCGGTGAGATTTTGGCTGGCATTTTGCTCGGACCGACCGTGCTTGGCCACCTGGCTCCCGGACTGAACAAAGTGCTTTTCCCAGCCCAGGGCAACGGGGCACTGATACTGGATGGTTTGACCACGCTGGCCATTGCCCTATTTTTGCTGGTGGCGGGCATAGAAATCAATTTGGCCATGGTCTGGCGTAGAGGGCGCGCTGCTTTATCAGTGGCGTTTTGCGGCATGCTTCTGCCTTTTGGGCTCGGCTTTGCCGGGGCTTGGTGGTTGCCGGCTCTGTTTGGCTGGCAGGTGAACACCGACCAATTGGCGTTTTCCTTATTTATAGCTACAGTGCTGTCAATTTCGGCGCTACCGATTATCGTCAAGATTCTCATGGATCTCAACATCTATCGCAGCGAACTTGGAGTCACCATGGTTGCTGCCGCTGTGCTTAACGACCTGCTCGGTTGGTTGGTGTTCGCAGTCATCCTTGGCCAGATGGGCATCATCCAGGGGCAAGGGTTGCCGATCGGCACGACTATCGGCCTAGTGGTCGGCTTCTCCCTCATAATGCTGACTCTAGTTCCGTGGGTCATCAACCACCTGCTGGCATTTGCTCTGGCATATACCAGTGGCCCTGGAGTCGTGCTTGGCTTTGCGCTTTCCTTTTGTCTGTTCTCTGCCGCTTTCACCGAGTGGATCGGCATTCATGCAATCTTCGGTTCGTTTCTGGCTGGTGTGGCCCTCGGCCAGTCACGCCACCTGCGCGAACAGACCCGCACCACGATTGACCAATTTATTTCTTTCATTTTTGCGCCATTGTTTTTTGCCAGCATCGGTCTACGGGTCGATTTCTTGGCCCACTTCAACTTGCAGTTGACTCTGATGCTGATGGGCCTGGCCATAACCGGTAAAGTGGTGGGGAGTTCTCTGGGCGGTTACTGGGGAGGGCTGCCGAAGCGTGAAGTTTGGGCTGTTGGCTTTGGAATGAGCGCTCAGGGAACCATGGGGATCATTCTCGGTGTGCTGGCGTTGCAGATCGGTCTGATATCTTCGACTGTATTTGTCTCACTGGTGGTCATGGCGCTGGCCACTTCGACTCTAAGCGGACCGGTGCTTCAGCATATCCTGCATCTCAAGCGACCACGCCGCATGATCGACTACCTTGCGGCGGATGCATTTTTCAAAAAGCTCAAAGCTGGAGACCGCGAGGCGGTAATTCGTGAACTGAGCCAGCGTCTTGCCGCGCTGGCCGGACTACCTCCTACGACTGTCGCGGATGCTGTTCTTACCCGTGAGCAGCTCATGGCGACTGGTATCGGTATGGGAGTGGCGGTGCCGCATGCGCGACTTGATGGACTCGACCGGCCGTTGGTAGCTGTCGGCTTAGCACATCAAGGGGTAGATTTTGATGCTCCGGACGGCATCCCAGTCCGCATCATCTGCATGATTCTCGCGCCGTTACACGACAACGGCGCACAATTGGAGATCCTCGCTGACATTGCGGCAACCTTTCGCACTGATGGGTTAAGCGAACGGGCTTTGCAGTCCTCAAGTTACACCGATTTTCTGGCCCTGTTGAGAAGCTCACAGCAGTAATACTGGGGCACCTAAGAAATGCTTGAATGTCCCAGGGAAAACCATTGATGCGACTGATCATATTAGAATAGCTACTTATGAATAATGACTGCCGAGACGAAAATGGGCGCGTTATTGATAGATATATTTAAGACGCTCATTAATCGCAAAATTATGGCCACTTGGATCAATTCCGAATGGCCATTTATTGTTTATCAAGTATTTGTAAGAATTTTCCAGTTTACTAGTAGTTTTTCAGATATGTCTTAACCTCCCAGTCTGTGACTGCCGTTCGATATGAATCCCATTCTTTCTCTTTCCCCTCGATATACTTGTTGAAAATATGCTCGCCAAGGGCCTCTCTGGAGATCGGGTTCTCCTTGAACGCATCAATCGCCTCTTTGAGATTGGCAGGCAAACTTTCGATGCCGGAAGCTGTTTTTTCATCCAGCGTCATTTTGAAAATATCAACGTTAATCGAAGGCGGAGCGGTAAGTTTGTTCTTAACACCGTCAAGACCCGAACTCAGCATCATCGCCAGAGCTAGGTACGGATTGCAGGCAGGATCCGGGCAACGGACTTCTGTTCGGGTACTCAGTCCTCGAGACGCAGGGATGCGGATCATGGCCGACCGGTTGGAGGCCGACCAGGCGATGTAAACCGGAGCTTCATAGCCTGGCACAAGACGCTTATAGGAGTTGACTAGGGGATTGGTCACGGCAGTAAACCCGCGCGCGTTTTTAATAATACCGGCGATATAATGATAGGCCGTATCGCTTAGCTGCAGAGGGCCTTTTTCATCATAAAACGCATTGCTGCCGTCCAGTTTGAAGAGCGACTGATTGGTATGCATGCCAGAACCGTTGATGCCATATACCGGCTTAGGCATAAATGTGGCGTGAAAGCCGTATTTCGCGGCTATTGAGCGGACCACCCACTTGAAAGTCACTGTATTGTCAGCTGCCTTGAGAGCATCAGCATATTTGAAGTTGATTTCATGCTGCCCCTCAGCCACTTCGTGATGAGAGGCCTCGATCTCAAAGCGCATGGCCTCCAGGGTTTCAATGATCTCGCGTCTGCATCCGATACCCGTGTCGTCCGGATCAACGTCGAAATATCCGGCGACATCATTTGTCCCCGTAATTAGGTTTCCCTTCTCATCTTTGAGGAAAAGGAAAAATTCACACTCGGTTCCAACATTCATGGTGTAGCCGAGATTCTTTGCCTCGGCAAGGACCCTCTGCAAATTCACCCTTGGGCATCCCTTGAAGGGCGTTCCGTCGGACTTGTAGACATCACAGATGATGCGGGCAGCATTGACCCCATTCTTGCTTCGCCAGGGCAGGACGACGAAGGTGTTAAAATCCGGTTTAAGATACATGTCCGATTCATTGATTCGCACAAAACCGTCAATCGATGACCCGTCAAACATCATCTGGCCGTCCAGAGCCTTTTCAATCTGGCTGAGAGGAATCGCAACATTTTTCATGAAACCAAAAATGTCGACAAATTGCAGGCGGAAGAAGTTGACATTCTGTTCCTTGATGATTTCCATTATCTCTTGGCGGGTCATGAGCAAACTCCCTTTGAAAGCAATCATGTGAGGGTTCGTTAAATACTGGGGACACAAGACTAACCGCTGGCCGATAGGAGAGAGATAAAAACGGACCAAAGGATCTTCATGCGAACCTGATCATTAAACGATCAAAATAAGCCATGGAGTATTAAGGCTATATTATTTTTGGAGTTTAACTTTTTTTTAAGCATAGTCAACTCGCTCTGCCTCACCGTGTCTGACCTATTTAGGGTCTGAATTGGAGGCTGACGTAAACTTTAAGACATAGGGGTTTTCTTGTTTATCACGACTTCCGAGACGAAAACGGGTGTGTTATTGATAGGCATATTTAGAACGCCCTTTAATACCTAAATTCATGGCCTCCAAGGATGCACTCCGGAGGCCATTATTATTTCTATTTATTGCTTGACATACCTGACGAAATCAGTAATATATCAGCCAGAACATACATCTTCATGTTCTACCCTCCTAAGAAAAACCCACAAACCCGTTGCCCCACAGTCACACTTATGACTGTGGGGCTTTTTTTGTTATAAGTCAGGATCAGCAAAAATTTCGCTTTTCTGCTAATTCACAACCCCGGAAGAATGCAAGACGATTAATAAGACACCTCTCCCAGAAAATACCCCGAGCCTTACCGCCTCGTATTGAAGGAACAACCTGCTTTCCAACGATTTTGACCGCAAAACAATATCGGATATTATCCGAAACAGCTCAGCTATCGCCTGTGCTACCTGATATTCCTTCCAATTTTCGGCGGTAAAATGATATAGATTTAATGGCGTCAGACATTTGGCCGGATTTCTTAAAATTGACTCGGGAGAGGCACCGGTCTAGGAATTAAGATTTGGCGGAAATTGCAAATTTAATATTCCTGAACTCCTCCTGAAACGCCATAATTCCCCAAGATAAAACAACAATTCTCCGGCAAATCGTCGGGAATAATATATGCAAAGTTTTCCGTGTATTCTCGAGTTAGGGTGCACACATGTCAAAAAAAACAGCTTCTTTACTCGCCCTGACTTTCTTCTTTTCACTTCTCGCGTGTCACGAAGAAACAGTTCTTTCTGCCGAAGCATATGGCCCTATTGTCTTTGGCTCTCGACTTGACGATGTTGAGCGTATGCTGAACGTGAAGACCTCTCAAGAGCATGAAGACCCCTTTTGCTACTACGCCCAGTTCCCCAAATATCCGGGCGTCAGGTTTATGATAGAAAAAGGTATGGTCACCCGAGCGGAAGTAAATACAGATGTTCCAAATACACTCAATATTGAAGTCGGTTCTCCTTTAGAACAAATCAAAAAAGCTCATCCCAATATAATAGTTAAGCCGCACAAGTACGTCAGTAATGGCTTTTACTTGGTTTCCAAAACTGTGAACGGAAAGAACGCGATAGTAATGGAAGTGGTTGACGATAAGGTTACTTATATTAGGGCAGGAATAGAGCCTTCGGTAGAGTACGTAGAAGGTTGTCTGTAGCCCGCATCCTAGCCAAATGCTCAATCGGACTGAAAGATACAGTGGCAGCTCGCGTAAAGGTTTATCCATATTTGAAAAAGCCAAGATCCAGCCCTCTTAGTTCGGTAGGTTAGGTCACATTCTATGAGCATGAGCACCTCATTCTTGAGAATCATGATGGTAATCCTCGTTGCCGCCTCTGTGGCAGGATGTCATCCCTCGACTGAGCCAGGGGGCTCCCAATGGCCAGAGGTAGCAAAGATAAAGTTCCGGTTCGATAACATCCGTCCCGATGGATTGCGAGGTTCCCCGAACGGTTTGGTTGCGGTGTCGTATGAGTTTTGTGTTCCCGCGAACGAGCAGGCGTATGAGGACGTACAGCAGATTGACCCCAGTCTCCAAATCCATCTTATATCACCTGGCCGCATCGGTTGTTCAACAAATCAGACCTTGTGCATCGGGGAAACACACCAACTTCGCTGGCGCGACGTCTTGCGTGGTCTTTCCTCGCTGACATACATCACTGAGATTCGAGAGAGTTTTTTTGAGTAACTATCAGACACGAAAGCCCGCGATCTTCAGGCCAATGGCGATGGCTTTCTTACATTTTAGGGGCCGTAAGAATCTCGAAATTCTGCAATCTGAGAGCTCTAGAACAAGGCCGGAGGACATTTAGGAAGAAAATTTTTAACTAGGCTGACAATCTGGTACATATTAAATTTGTTTTATTTTGATTTATTCCATTGGGGGATGAATATGAATTGCAGGTATGCAGGACAATACTGAAAGAACAATTTTACCGCTGTTATCAGCTTCGTGCTGTCCGGTTTTTTTTGTATTCAAAAAGTGCATTGATAACTAATGGCAGTTCATCTTACCACGTTTGGCCAAAAATTATCAGATGTAGTAACCTTATGAAGGTTTTTTTGTTTTGCTGGTTTTTATTACATTGTAGTGACTTTTTTGGCTCTCGCCGCAACAATTGTAGTTTTAAGCGTGCTGCCGCAAGTGAAAGTCATGAGCGATTCTATGGGGAATGAATTATTTTGATTTATTGATAATGAATCGCGAAAGCTGGAAATAATTCGTTAGTGCATCAAGACAGTGCCTCTAAAAAAACAAACCATACCGCGCAATGTTGACTTTGTGCGATTGCGTTTAAAAGCAGTTTTATAAAAGCCCTCATCAAGGCTCAGGTGGCTTTCTTGAAAAATCTTCTGGGGCACACAACTTAAGCCACCCTCGATCAAGCATTAGTGCAATGGCCTCGCGGGCGACGGTTTCTAGGGAAAGAACTTCCTCCGGCGTCATGTGGCCTTTCTCCATTTGATCCAGCAGACGGTGATGGAAGCGACCTTTGGTTTTCGAGAACTGATTGCCGCGCCGGTTTTTTATGCCTACCTGAAGGACGATTTGAGTTCGCGGGGGTTAGTCTAGATGTTGAGTCCCTATCCTTATTGCCCCCGCCGCCGAGTCAAGTCAAAAAGACAATGTTTACGTCATGATATCAGTAAGTTGCGTTTTCATCCCCAAATGGATAAGGATGTTTTTCCCTTTGTCTTCTGCATGAGTTATCCACTGACTCAGTGTGGTCTTGAACTATAACTGGCATCTCCTCCCCCGAAGCTCTTCTCCTCCGAGGTCAAGATTGAGTCTCAACCGTTGGCTTTATATTTTTTCTTACAGATACGGTAATTTTTTCGCCGTATTGACAGTTGGCAAGGACGCCATATGCTTTATATGAGAAGTGGCGAACACTCGGTCGCCATATACATTGGTAAGGGATAGGGGCACTCAAACAGGGGTGTCCTTTTTCAGTGGCCGACACCTGTCACGTCAATTTTGAAAATCCGCCCCTGAGCGCCCCCTGTGCAGGGACCTTGGCTGTTGTTGTCTCAGTTGCCATCGCGAGATGTTTTGTTTGCCTGCTGGTGGAAAAATCGTTCGATCATCAGGCGGTTCCATAAAACCCATACATAAGAAGGAGTAAAAGTGATGAAGCTGAGACTGTTGTTGGCTGCTACCCTGATGCTTGCTGTTGCAGCGCCGGCGCTGGCCGAGCCGATCGTGATCAAGTTCAGCCATGTGGTCGCGGTCGACACCCCGAAAGGACAAGCCGCCGAGTATTTCAAAAAACTGGCAGAAGAGCGCACCAAGGGTGCGGTCAAGGTCGAGGTTTACCCGAACAGCCAACTCTACAAGGATAAAGAAGAGACCGAGGCTCTGCAGATCGGCTCGGTACAGATGCTGGCACCGTCACTGGCCAAGTTCGGCCCGCTCGGCGTCAAGGAATTTGAATTGTTCGACCTGCCGTATATCTTCGACAGCTACGACACTCTGCATACGATCACTGAGGGCCCGGTCGGCAAGCGGCTGATGGACAAGCTGGAGGTTAAAGGGATTCACGGCCTGGCCTTCTGGGACAACGGTTTCAAGGTCATGAGCGCCAACACAGACATCCGCAAACCCGAAGGGATGAAGGGACTCAAGGTGCGCATCCAGTCATCGAAGATCCTTGATGCCCAGATGCGGGCTTTGAATGCAATTCCCCAGGTCATGGCCTTCTCCGAAGTCTACCAAGCGCTGCAGACCGGCGTGGTCGACGGCACCGAAAATCCTCCGTCGAACCTCTACACGCAGAAGATGTTCGAAGTGCAGAAGTATGTCGCCACCACCTATCACGGCTATCTCGGCTACGCATTGATCACCAACAAGAAGTTCTGGGACGGTCTGCCGGCCGACATCCGCACCATCCTTGAAGGGTGCATCGTCGATGCCACCAACTTTGCCAACGACATCGCCAAGCAAAAGAACGATGAAGACCTGGCTGCGGTGAAGGCTTCGGGCAAGAGCGAGATCCTCGAGCTGACGCCGGCCGAGCGCCAGGCATGGAAAAGCGCGCTGGTCAAGGTGCACGACGAGATGTCCGAACGCATCGGCAAGGAGCTGATCCAAGAGGTTTATCAGGCGACCGGCTTCAAAAAATAGCGAGAGCGGCAATGGGCCGCTGCACACGGGGTGCAGCGGCCTTCATTTACCAGGGCACGTATAGACGAGAGACGTTCACCTCATGATCCGATTGCTGTTAAAGATTCTCGATCGCCTTGAAGAGCTGATCGTCGCCTCGCTGCTCGCGGCAGCGACAGTGGTTATCTTCATCTCCGTCGTGCATCGCTACGCTTCAGGTTGGGCGATCCCCGTCGTGCAGGACTGGATGCTCAAGCAGAACATGAGCTGGGCCCAGGAAGCCTGTATCTACATGTTCATCTGGATGGCCAAGTTCGGCGCCGCCTACGGGGTGCGCACAGGTATCCATGTCGGCGTCGATGTTTTCATCAACCGCCTCAAAGACAAGACCCGCGCCAAATTCGTGGTCATCGGCCTGCTCGGTGGCGCGCTCTTTACCGGCATCATCGGAAGCCTCGGCGTCAAGTTCGTCTGGGAGGTAGGATTGCGTTATGCGGTGGCGACCACCTTCGGCTTTGACTGGCCGGATCTGACCTCAGGGCCAACCTCGCCGGATCTCGAATGGCCGGTGTGGATCTTTTATTCAGCAGTCCCCCTCGGTTCCTACCTGATGTGCTTCCGTTTCCTGCAGGTAACCTGGGGCTTCATCCGCAGCGGCAACCTGCCGCACCACGATGCTGGCCACGTCGACGGTCTCGATGAAGAGCTGAACATCGACGAAGCTTGCGGTCTGCACCCAGCCGGGATGCACGGGGGTGACAAATGACCGGCGCCATCATCTTCGGTCTGCTGGCCGCACTCATGCTCACCGGCATGCCGATCTCCATCGCCCTCGGCTTGACGGTGCTCACCTTCCTCTTCACCATGACCAGCGTACCGATCGAGGCGGTGGCCATGAAGCTCTTTACCGGCATCGAGAAGTTCGAGATCATGGCTATCCCGTTCTTTATCCTGGCCGGCAACTTTTTAACCCACGGCGGAGTGGCCAAACGCATGATCAAGTTCGCCACCGCCTTGGTCGGCCACCTGCACGGCGGCCTGGCGCTGGGCGGCGTGGTCGCATGCGCACTGTTTGCCGCAGTCTCAGGGTCGAGCCCGGCGACGGTGGTAGCGATAGGTTCGATCATGCTGCCGGCGATGGTCAAGCAGGGTTACCCGATGAAGTTCGGAGTCGGCGTGATCGGCACCGCCGGCGGCTTGGGCATTCTCATCCCGCCATCGATCGTTATGGTCATTTATGCAGTTTCGACCAATGCTTCGATCGGCAAGCTTTTCATTGCCGGAATTATCCCCGGGATCTTGCTTGCGGCCATACTACTGACGACAACTTGGGCCGTGGCCTACAAGCGCAACTACCCGCGCCTGAAAAAGGCCAGCTTCGGCACAGTGATGCGCACGCTACGCGATAGCATCTGGGGCCTGCTGCTGATCGTGGTGGTCATAGGCGGCATCTACTCAGGGATCTTCACTGCGACGGAAGCCGCAGCGATGAGCGCCGTCTATGCTTTCATTGTTTCGGTCTTCGTTTATCGCGACATGGGGCTCAAGGATATACCGAAGACTCTGCTCGCTTCAGCGAACATGTCAGCGATGATCCTGTATATTATTACCAATGCGGTGCTCTTCTCATTTCTGCTTACCTCCGAGCAGATTCCCCAGCAACTGACCGCCTGGATCACCGATATGGGCTTCGGCCAGGTTGGCTTCCTGATCATGGTCAACCTGCTTCTGCTGGCGGCGGGGAACTTCATGGAGCCCTCATCGATACTGCTGATCACCGCACCACTGCTTTTTCCCATGGCCATGCACCTGGGGATCGATCCAATCCACCTGGGCGTACTCATGACGGTGAACATGGAAATCGGCATGATTACCCCGCCGGTAGGGCTCAATCTGTATGTGGCCTCAGGAATCTCGCGACTGGGGCTGACTGAGACCACCAAGGCATGTGCGCCCTGGATCCTGGTGATGCTGCTCTACCTGCTCCTGATCACTTACGTACCGTCCATCTCCCTGTGGCTGCCGAATCTGTTGATGAAATAGCTTTGCGAAGGAAGGGCACTTAAAGTAGAGTGCCCCTCCTTAATGCCCCCGGCGTCGAGTCAAGTCAAAACAAACTATGGGTACCTCATGATCTCAGGGAGTTACCCTTGTCTTCTCCAAAAGGATAATGACGTTTTTCCCTTTTTCTTTTGCCCGGAACTGACCCAGACTGTCTTCTCATGAGATTATTTGCCCCGGTCTAGAAAGGCCGCGACAATGGTGACAAATGAGCAGCAGCCCATGCTGCGTTTTCTGATCGTGCAGACTGCCGCATCGGTTGTCGGCCTGCAGTGCGAGATGATCCTGTTCAACAATTTCGCCGTAGAGATTGCCGGCCTCGATGTTACGCAGATCTGCATCATCGATTCGGTGCGCGAGATCCCAAGATTCCTGGCCAGGCTGAAGCGGCCCCTAGGGATTGGCTCTAGGGGTCGTTTCTTATATATGGTCTCCCCCCTTCTTGCAATGACTTCATGACGAATGACGAGGGACAAGGTTGCTAGCATATATCCGGCCTCATCATGGCAATTAAGGGCTGCCGGGCCTTAATGAATTACGCGCGCATCGTCCTAAACATTTGTTCGGTTTTTAGTAACCGATAAGAAAGTCAGGTTTTCAATGCGCCGGTCTGACCTGTTTCGTCATTACTGATCACACCGCCTTCGCAATTTCCGCTGGGAATTTTCCCTTCCTTACATCAAAGATTCTTGGTCGATACGACATTTATGCCAGGGTCGGTCCATAACTTGTATTGTGCCTCAAAATAGCCCCGCCCATACGTGTCATCTTGTTTGCCATCGCTACAGCAGCTCTGTTATATCCTCTTCTTTCACGAATACGATTGATCCATCGGCTCAAGGGGTCGTCTCTGTTGGCCGCATGAAGAACGACGGTGCGTGCACCATGGACCAAGAGCTTTCGAAGATATCGATCCCCGCGTTTACTGATCCCCAGCAAGACATTCTTACCACCGCTGCTGTACTGTCTGGGTACTAAGCCAAGGGACGCGGCGGAATTTCGGCCACGCGTATAAACACTGCCATCACCGATGGTGCTGCGAAAGGTGCTTGCGACGATTGGTCCGAACCCCGGAATCGTTTGCAGCCGCTGACAGGCCTCGTCCTGTTGACTCAACAGCTCCAACTCCTTCGTATAGAACGCAAGGTACTCGTCCAACTCAACGAGCTGCTCATAACGTCGTGCCAGAAGATGACGGAACCGCATGCTTAACCCATTCTCCGCATCTTCCAGGAGTTCCGGGATCTTCCTGCGAAGGGTTGCCAGCCCCTTTGAAAAACTGATGCCATATTCACCGAGCAGACCCCGAGTTGAATTGCTCAATGCGGTACGGTCCCGAATGCACTGCGTACGCATCCGGTGAATCGCCTGCATGTCATGTTCTTCGACCGTTTTGACGGCGGCAAACGTTATCTTCGGTCGCTTGACCGTTTCAGCAATCGCGCAAGCATCGTTGTAATCGTTCTTATTGCCCTGGACCATCGGCTTGACGTGCTGGGGTGGTATCAACTTCACAGTATGGCCCAGCGCAATCAGTTCTCGACCCCAGTAGTGGGACGTGGCACAGGCTTCCATGGCAACAGTGCATGCCGGCAATTGAGCAAAGAACTGGCGGACCTGGTTGCGTCGGAGCATTCGTTTCTTAACCTCTTTGTTGTGCTCATTCAGACAGACGACGTGAAAAACGTTCTTTGCCAGGTCCAAGCCGACAGTGGTAATATTCATCGTGGTCTCCTCTTGCACTCCGTTGATGGTTGGTGATACTTCCATCATGGCGCATAGACGCCGATTTGGGTAGCGGGGGGAGACCGTTTCATCATAAATCACCACATATCAGACACAAAAACCCTCGATCTCCGGACCGGGGGTTTTTTCTTACATTGCAGTGTTTGTGAGTAGTGAAAGGTGAGTTTTCAAAAATAGTCGACATAAGCAGGGGACCGTCAAAATAGGTCCCTCGTCAATTATGATTAATCGTTATGATCGGCCAACTCCTCCTGCACATAACGTTTAACATATTCTCGGCTATTCAGCGTGGTTTTGAATAACCAGAAGACGGCTAATGCACCACATATCATGATGAAGGCACGCAGCCCCGGCAAAACCAGCGCAAGGAGTATGGTGACTGGAACGATTATAGCCAACCCCCAGATGCCTCGCCTTTGCACTTTTTCCAGCAGTGCATGAGCATCATCAAGATTGTTAAGGCCAAGTTTTTTTAATGAATCGCGTAAAGATTCATATTCTTTCTGACGTTTGGACTGTAATCGGCCGAAAGGGTCGTTAATATTCATGGGGTCATTATTACAGCTTACAGATCGCATCGGCAAGGTTAGAGTTGTCGGGCATCCGACCATAGTTTTAAGCAATACTTTTAATCACGACTTATGAGAGGGAAAACGGCTTCTTATTGATAGAGGTATTTAGGCCTCCATTTAATTCGAAATTCATGGCCACCTGGGTTTGCTTCTCAGTGGCTTTTTTGTAATACGGTTAGAATATCTGATTGGTACACAGTGCCTAGAATGTTGAAGTGTGTCATAGCACAGTTATATTTCGTGATGTATCACCTTAAAATTTACGAACATCAACGTTTATATTTATAGAACAACCCGATATCTTATGCCCATTGAAGACTTGCTGTGAGTGGCAGGTCTAAGAAACTTTCTTCAAAACCTCCTGAAGACAGAACCTGGCCCCGCAGTCCCTCCAGACTGTGGGGTATTTTTTGTAATACAGGGGGAAATTTGTCGGACGACAAAGAATGCAAGTAGATCGATAGAAAGTAAGTACAGCACGGGGAAGATCAATTTATGATGGCAGTAATAGTGCGTTTGATGTTGATAATAATCGCAATGGTCGGCCTTCTCGGGAGCCTTGTCTCTTGCAAGTACTTAGAGCAGTCTGACAGACGGGTCGAGCGCTTCGAGTTTAGTTCTAGATCTCAGCTTGAGCAACTAATCAACGACATCAACTACAAACCTGAGGATTGGCAGGCTGGCAACCGAGAGGTGCCTAGAGTGTACATCACCGACATCCCTTCGGACTGGCGCGACAACAGCTCCAAAGAGCTAGATGTAGTGACCAAGAAGCAAGTTTTCTTCCAATTCCTTGGCCCCTTGGTCCTGTACTCTAACGAGCTTATTCAGATTAATCGGGATCGAGTCTCATCTATTGTCGAAGCGCTACGCGCGGGTGCATCTGTTAGCGAAGACGACCAAGCCTTTCTGTGTAAGATCGCAGAGGAATACAAGGTGTCCGTCGGCAGGACCGCCCTTACTGATCACTCACTTCAGGATAAACTGCTCCGTCGTGTCGATACCGTGCCACCATCTCTCGTGCTGGCACAAGCCGCTGAAGAAAGCGGTTGGGGAACCTCCCGATTTGCCATCGAGGGCAATGCGCTGTTCGGCATGTGGACCTGGGGTGGCGAGGGTGTTAAGCCGTTGAAGCAGCGCTCCGATCTAGGTAACTACAAGATAGCTACCTACGAAACGCCACTGCAATCAATTATAGCCTATATGCACAATCTTAACACCCATCAAGCATACAAAAAGCTACGAGAGCGGCGAGCCGAGTTACGGAAAGCTGGTGCCAAGGTAACCGGATGGGATCTTGCGAGCACGTTGACAAAGTATTCCGAGCGGGGTCTGGCGTATGTGGACTCACTACGTTGCCTGATAAAGGTGAACATGCTCCAGCAGGCCGACGATGCCTTCCTCGGCGACGGTCCCACAATCTTGCTCATCCCGATCGGAGATAGGACTAACAAAATGGCAAGCAGCTAGAACTTAGCGGTGAGGCAGTAGAAAATCCACATCCCTAAAAGTCACGACTGCCAGGACGGATTAAAGCAGCATCCAGATTCTTAGATTGCAGGACTAATAAGACATTCAGACTCTTGATCGTCCAAAGGGGTCGAACTATATTCGAGTTCCACAGTTTTCATTATGAGCACAACTATTGAGGAGACATCTGTTGGAAGAACTTGAGTTACTTATAGATCTACATAAAAATGCATTTCGTCAAGGGCCGGGAGGGGATGCTGAAACAGAAATGGCTATTGACCTTGCCGGTTTAAATCGAAATGTGCCGTTGAATATACTCGACATTGGCTGCGGAACTGGCGCTTCAACGTTAATTTTGGCTCGCGTGCTCAATGCCAAGATTACTGCTGTGGACTTTCTCCAAGACTTTCTTGATGTTCTTGAAAGCAGAACTCGTAGCCTAGGACTTGAGGAAAAAATTACACCCCTTTGCGCCTCAATGGAAGAGTTGCCTTTTGAGGATGAGCAGTTTGATGTGATTTGGTCTGAGGGGGCTATTTACAACATTGGTTTTAACAAAGGTATCTCAGATTGGAGGCGCTACTTGAAACCAGGTGGGTTGCTTGTTGTGTCAGAGATCACCTGGACTACAAGCTCTCGTCCTTCGGAGCTCCAAAGTCATTGGGACAGCGAATACCCCGAAATCGGTACTGCGTCATCCAAGATAAAGGCAATTGAAGACAATGGGTATTCGCCAGTTGGCTACTTTGTTCTTCCAGAGAATTGTTGGCTCGATAATTATTATGAACCAATGCGTTACAACTTTCAGGCTTTCCTCAACCGGAACAAAAACAGTGAAGAGGCACAAGCAATCGTAAAGGCAGAATGCCACGAAATTGAACTTTACGAAAAATACAAAACTTACTTCAGCTATGGCGTATATGTCGCAAAGAAATTATTCCCATAACTCACGACTCCTAGGAAGCTTTCAAAGTTACTGGAATGAAGGGGTCGCAAGAATTTCGCATTTCGGCAAATCTGAGCACATCAAAACAATGCAGGATGATAAATAAGATTCCTTTACTTTACCTCAACCCATGAATGACTATAATTTTCATATTAGGATTTTAGACAATCAAGGGAATTGGAGGAATTGGCATGGAGTTCAAATTCGACCATATAGTAATTAACGTTGTCGACATCGATAAAATGGTCAAGTTCTATACAGAGATTCTTCAATTGCAGGGTGAGAGACTTGAGGAGTTTACTGCGGGGCATGTCCCGTTTCCTTCTGTAAGGCTTTCTGCCGACAGCATCATCGATCTTTTCCCGAAAAAGATGTGGGAGAAAACCAATCCAAATGAAGTATGTCGTCCTAACCTCAATCATTTCTGTTTTGCAACCGACGAGGCTGGCTCAAAAGCTCTTGAGACAAGACTTAAAGAGCTAGGAGTTGTTATTGAGGAAGGACCAGTCAAACGGTGGGGTGCACATGGGTCTGGTACGTCAATTTATTTTAACGATCCGGAAGGAAATACGATCGAGGTACGATATTACTCTGAGGCGGAAAGGGATCTTCCTTGCTTACTCGACTCCTGATAATACAGTGCACTCAGTATTAGAATTTAAGAATTGGATGTTCACGTTCTAAGAAAATTTCTACTTAGTCACTACTGTCAGGAAGGATTAAAGGCAGGGAACAGATTACTGGATTGCAGGGGCAGCAAGAATTTCGCATTTCGGACAATCTGAGTACCTCAGAACAATGTAAGAATATAAATTAAGACTAATCCACAAAATCATAGACACCGAAACCAAAGAGGAAAACATTTCACAGTATTGCATTTTTGTCATTGATTGAATTATGATGCGCGCCCATGAGGCTAATCGTTACAAGAATAATTGTTCTCCTCCTTTTGCCGGCATTCATTCTGACTTCCGCTAGCGAGGTGTTTGGGCTTTCCTGGTGTGTCGGTAATGACGGACATTTTGAGCTTGAGCGCGGTACCGGCCATGATTGCGACGACGAGAATTTTGGCAGAAATGCCGCTCCAATTATTCCAGGGGCAAATTATGAGTGTTGTGGCCCGTGTCTGGATCTGTCCATACCGAATGAAGCCTACATTGTAAAACGACTTAAAAGAGTCTCAGTTGCCCCCAATGATGTTGTAAGTCTGAATGTTTTTCCGCGAAACACCATCCAAAGAGCAAAACTGCTTGCTGGTAACCTTATTACACAGCATCCGCCAAGAATTTCCCAAACCATCCTTGCCCACCGAACAGTAGTTCTTCTGAATTGATCCTTCACCTTTTCGGAACCGACTGAAATTTCATAAGTTTCTACTTGGGTTCACCCCGTTTTCTGATTTATCCCGATTATAGTCATCAACATTCTTCAGTTTAGTTGGGTCAGAAAGACCCAATTAAAAGTGATTGCGTACACTTTCGCAATCACCAACAACCAGGGAATCTCTTACTAACTTATAAATTCAGGAGAAAAATCTTGAATAAAGAACAGAGCTTTACCGACCAGTTATGGGATTTTTTCTGCTCCCTGAAGCTGGCGATTGTTACCCTGATTCTACTGGCAACAACCTCGATTATCGGTACGGTCATCGAGCAGAATCTTGCACCCCAGGAGTACATGCAGAAGTACGGAATGAGCGAGTCGACCTACAAGGCTCTCGACGCGCTGCAGTTCTTCAACATGTACCATTCCTACTGGTTCCTCTCGCTGCTGGGAATCTTTGCCGTCAACCTGATCTGCTGCTCGATCAAACGCCTGCCGCGCATCATCAAGACCGTGCGCGAACCGGTGCTGGTTGCCGATGACGGCCTCTTCCGGACCTTTTCCAACAAGGAGGAGGTCATCGCCAAGGGCAGCGTCGCAAGCGTGCGCGACAAGGTCGTGGCGCTGCTCGGCAAGAAGTTCGCGTCACCGGTGGTCACCGAGCAGGACGGCAAGGTCTATCTCTTTGCACAAAAGGGGGCCTACTCGCGGTTCGGTGTTTACGTGACACACACCTCGATTCTGATCATTTTTCTCGGTGCCATGATCGGTAACGTCTGGGGCTACAAGGCGTACGTCAACATCGTCGAGGGGACGTCGGTCAGCCAGGTCTGGCCGCGGGCCGGCAAAGAACCGATCCCTCTCGGTTTTGAGGTGCGCTGTGACAATTTCGAAGTCACTTTCTACGAAGGCGGCGGCCGACCGAAGGAGTTTGCCAGCGACCTGGTGGTGCTGGAAAACGGCAAGGAAATCCTCAAAAAAACCATTGAGGTCAACGACCCACTCTCATACAAAGGACTAACTTTTTACCAGTCGAGCTACGGCCCGGCCGGCGACCCGATCTACCAGTTCCGCGTCAAGAACCGCGACACCGGCGAGACCGTCGACGTCTCGGGTGCGCAGGGCAAGCATCTGCCCCTGCCGGGCGGTGCGTCGCTGATCCCCATGGGGTATGCCGAGAATTACCAGAGCTTCGGTCCGGCGGCGCAGGTGAATATCGATGCCGGCGATCACAAGCACGGGACGCCCTTCATCGTCTTGAAAAACTTTCCGCAATTCGATGAGAAGCGCGGCGGAACCTATGCCATCACCCTGCTCGGTGTCGAGCAAAGCTATTATACCGGACTGCAGGTAGCCAAGGACCCCGGCGTCTGGGTGGTCTGGCTCGGTTGTCTGTTGCTGGTGCTGGGCTCTTGCGGCGCGTTTTTCCTGTCTCACCGGCGCATCTGGGTCAGCATCCAGCCCCTGGACAATGGCATCGGTGTCAAACTCGGCGGTGCCGCGCATCGCAACCAACCGGCTTTCGCGCTGTTCTTCGATGAATTGAAAAAAGATTTCGACGACGCACTCTCGTCCTGACGGAGGAATACGGCATGACCAGTTCACTTCTGTTTAACATTACGACGATCTCTTATTTTGCGGCCATGGTGGTCTTCATCGTCTTCTTGACCTCCCGGAACAAGGCCGTTGGTCTGGTTGCGACCCTGATCTGCTGGGTCGGCTTCATCGCCAATACGATCGCCATCGGCATGCGCTGGTACGAGGCTTATGCCATGGGCTATGAGCAGGCACCGCTCTCCAACCTGTATGAGTCAGTCGTCTTTTTTGCCTGGTCAATCCTGCTGATTTACCTGTTGTTCGATCTGAAGTACAAACAGCGGGCGATCGGTGCCTTCGTCATCCCCTTCGCCTTCGGGGGCATGATCTGGGCGCAGTGGAGTCTTGACGCAACCATCGCGCCGCTGGTGCCGGCGCTGCAGAGCAACTGGCTGACCTACCACGTCATCACTTGTTTCATCGGTTATGCAGCCTTCGCCATGGCCTGCGGGGTGTCGATCATGTACCTGATCAAGATCGGCAAGGAAGAGAAGTCCGCCGAGCAGTCGCCGGCGGGTGGCCTGCTTGGGCTCTTCCCGAGCGTCAAGGTGCTCGACGACCTCAACTACAAGGCGATCATGGTCGGGTTCCCGATGCTGACACTCGGTATTATAACCGGTGCGGCCTGGGCCAACTATGCCTGGGGTACCTATTGGAGTTGGGACCCGAAAGAGACCTGGAGCCTGATCGTGTGGTTCATCTACGCGGCCTTCCTGCATGCTCGTTTCACGCGCGGCTGGGTTGGCAAGCGCGCTGCCTGGCTGTCGATCTTCGGCTTTGCCGCAACGATCTTCTGCTATCTTGGCGTCAATTTGGTCCTCTCTGGATTGCACTCTTACGGAGGATGATGTCTGACCATTTATAAAAAAGAAAGCTCTCGATCTTCAGACCGAGGTCTTTCTCATTTATCACGACTGCCAGGACGGATTAACGCCGGGAACAGATTCCTAGATTGCAGGGGAAGTAAGAATCACTCATTTCTGCCAATCGGGGACCTCCTAAACAAAGTGAGATGATAAATAGGCTCTTTGCCGCTTCAATCCCTCACTTTTTTACTTATGGAAAACCATGACATGCAGTCAAATGGCAGCCGATCGATTGCCTTGACGCCCTGTCTTTCCAGTTGGGGAAAGAAAGGAAGTTGCCCCGCGTTCAACACCCGGACTTTTTCGACATGGCCAAGGGTGACAGTCCTGTTAAAGGTTGCGAACAGTTCAGTTAGCTCGGGATATATCTTGGCTTGGTTGGCAAGTTCTCTGGTAAACCGGTTGAGGTCACCCTGTTTTGGTTTTCCTTTAGCTTTGTCCCATTCGGGAGACCGGGATGCAGCAAGAGCAAGTCGGTACGACATCTCCCGGGCACCGGCTGCCCTTTCAGGAAAGAGTGTGCCCCAAAAGAGAGTACGAAAGACTGGCGCATTCCTGTCCTCATTCAGGAATTTGCTGCAAATTATGTTCAAGATAGGCATTTGTTCCGCCAGTGACACATTACAGTCTGTCTGGTTTTTGACGACACCTCGGTCAAACTCAGTGTCATATGCAATCCAGATGATGGAACAGTCGCCGAGAGATACATGGTATCTGGTAGCGAATGGGGTAACACCATCAGAGGTCTGCTGTTGGATAGTTACCTGTGTTGGCGTGTATACTTCACGTGGGAGGAGTTGAGGTTCATTTGTTTCCTCGGCCCGTGCTGCTGCGGCGGACAGGGAGAAGATGATTAGGCTAACAGCCAACCTTAGCGTTAGCCAAACGGTACCGGCTATTTGGTTCATAACTGTTAGTTGGCTCCAAATGAAATGCGCTCAGACAAAACCATCCTCTTCGCGCAGGCAAAATCTCTTAGCTTGAGCATTGTCAGAAGATTCAATTTTAAAAGCCGAACTGCTGTTTGTCGAATATCACTATAAGTCAGGGTCAGCAAGAATTTCGTATTTATGCCAGAGACTCCCTTTAAAAATGATGTAGGAGGATAAATAAGGCGGCAGTCTTTACCCAACTATAATTTTAAAGTAGATTGATGAAGTCTTATCTGGTTTTTTCAATACAGGAGAAATAGGTTGAAGAAGCAACAAAAATTCTACCCATTTATTGTTGGCACTTTGATTACGTTTGTCATTCTTGCGTTGTCATCCCCGGCGCAGTCACAAGAAAATGACGAATTGATCGAAGCGGTAAAACGAATTGAAGAAAAACTTGGGGCAAGAATTGGAATTGCCGTTTACGATGAGGAGACTGGTCGAAATTGGCAATACCACGCTGATGATCGGTTTCCAATAACGAGTACCTTTAAAACCCTAGCATGTGCGACACTGCTTTCACGTGTTGATGCTGAACAGGAGCAACTCGACCGAATTTTGACGTTTGAGGAGAGCACTCTTGTAACATATTCGCCTATCACCAAAGCACGTGTTGGCACAAATGGCATGTCGCTTTCCGAACTTTGTGAAGCAACAATGTTTATGAGCGACAATACAGCGGCAAACCTTATTTTAGATACAATCGGAGGGCCGGCAGCGATAACGGCATTCACTCGTTCTATTGGAGATGAAGTTACCCGGTTAGACCGTAGGGAACCTGATCTAAACGAAGCAGCGCCAGGCGATGAACGCGATACCACGACACCAAACGCCATGGCGATAACGCTTAGAACATTGGTGCTTGGTGACGCATTATCAGAGCAATCACGAGAACAACTTGCCGAATGGCTCAAAGGTAACAAAGTTGGAGACGCCCTGTTTCGTATTGGAGTTCCTAGTGACTGGATAGTTGGTGATAGAACAGGTGCTGGTGGAAACGGTTCGCGTTCAATTGCCGCGATTATGTGGCCCCCGAAACGCGAGCCGATCATAGCAACTGTTTACATAGCCGAGACAGAGGCTTCTTTTGATGCCCGCAATGCAGCGATTGCTGAAATCGGTAAGTTGATAGCAATAACAGTATTGGACCAGTAGCAAGGACGACGACACGACAAAGTGCTTAAACGGTCATATTTACATTCGCAAAAACTTGCTGGTTATAGTCGCTAACCCTTCGTTCCTAGAAGTCACGACTTCTGAGACAAAACGGGCGTGTTATTGATAGGCATATTTAGGGCGATCATTAATCCGTAAATTTATGGCCACCCGGCATCGTACCAAGTGGCCATTCCCTTTTCTTTTGATTACTGTTTTTTCCCTTTGCCACCGCCCATGCCACCACCCATGCCACCACCCATGCCACCACCCATGCCGCTGCCTTTTGGGGGTGGGGTATCCGGCATGCTAAGGCCTTGTGACTTGGCCCTCTCTCTCATGCGCTCGTGGTGCTCCATGCGTATTTGCTCTCGTTCCTCATTAGTTTTTGCTGCTTGCATTCTGGTGCGATACTCATTTCGTTCCTGCTCTGTCATCATTTGGCTGCCGTAGATCTGTTCCTGCTCTTGTGATTGTATTCTTCCCTGCTCGTTTGCTTGGTTAGCAGCCAAGGTAAAAGACGATGGCAATAAGAGTGAACATATCAATGCAACAAAGATTGCTAGCTTCCTCTTCATGGTCAAACTCCTTTCGTTATGGATATGTACTTTCTTGGCGTTGTGAATTAGACGGAGCTTCACAATTATAGTTTACAGTCTGGCTTCAATTTGTCAGAGATGTCCGATAATTCAGGGTCAGTATGAATTTTGTATTTCGGCCAATCTGATCACTCCAGAACAATGCAGGAGTATAAATGGGACGAGTAGAGCACCAGAAGAAAGTGCAACGATTTGCAAAGATTTCGTGGGGTAATACAAATCTAAATATTGAGAAGAGCGACATCAAGTTTTACTTAGCATTCAGTGCACAGGCTGTAAGGGCGGAGGGGATATGAGTGCAAATAGGCCATCATTGGACGCCAGGGGTGGCTTAATTTTTTCAATTGAAAGGTTATCCTTTCTTTCGGGTTTAAAAATATTCATTGCTTGTTGTTTGATAATTACAGGTGGGTGTGGTGCATATCTTGAAAAGTTCGATGAAGGTCAAAAACTCCCCGATCAAAAGATCTCCATAATAGTTGGGCAAACCAAACGTGAAAACGTCAGAACTCTTCTTGGTGAACCTGCTGTCACAAGTGATTATTGGAAACTTGATCTCTTCCGCAGTGAAGCGAATTCACAGATCGAGATCCCAATCGGTTTGGTCCCAGTTGGATTGTTTCGGGATGATATCTATCGATACACCCTTGTAGCTTATGATAACATCAATATCGCTATCGCGATTGATAGCGGTCTGTATCGTTTGTCCTCTGGCTGGAGACCGCCGCTTGAGAACTATTATCTTGATCTCGAATTGTTTGTGGGAAAGTACCAGCTAAGAATTGATGAAAATGATGATCAGGTAATAATCTTGGCAGATCCTGACCTGCTAAACACATACATCAACCTCCTTAAAAACGACAATAAATGCCTCGTTGTTTTAGGCTGCAACTTTGATGGTATGAGTATGCTGGAGGAGCCTGAAATTTGCAGAGCAGATTTATCCTTTGATGGTGGGGCAACTTTTTATCTGCCCTCACGCCCATATACGAACGAAGAGACGGCAATAACTCCTGAGAAAATGGTTAAAAGTGCAGGTCAAATGATCACATTCCGAACACCGATTGTAATCCATCAGGTTTCTTCAGGTGAACATACGCTAGAAGTTTCAACTGCATACCCTTATTTAAAAGGTGGAAGTTCGACAGCGTTCAGTTGTCAACAAAATGAGATTATAAGTGTAATCATAAAACCAATAGGTACATATACAAGCACTGACGTTAGCTCTCTAATTATTCAATGGACTTTTGATTTCAAGAAAGAGATCTCTGAAACCTTTTTAGATCGAAAGATTGTGCTTTATACCGAAGGCAAGTGGTTGGTCGATCCAAGTGCTCAATACTGAGCAGCAAGAGGTTGAACATGCCTGTGACCCTTAAACATATTCTTAGATTGCAGGGGCTGTAAGAATTTCGTATTTCGGCCAAGATGAGCACTCCACAACGTGCAGCAGCACTGATAAGACACCACTTTTTCGGAATCCCACGGTGATGATTAGCGGCGGGGTCAGGTTCATAGATTGCAGGGTTTAAGAAATTGCAATGGTTGGCTTACTTTGGCCGTCTGAACTGCTTTTGAATAATTTCTAAACCCTACTCATCCACAATATTGTTAAGGTAAGAAGTCAAATTCACCTTACGATTGGTTATGTCGAGTTTACGCCGAATACTTTCTCTATGCCGATCCACTGTAGCAGGCGATATCCCTCTCATTCTGGCGATTTCCTTTGTTGATAAGCCGTGTTTAATCATATTGCAGATTTGAATCTCGATCGGACTTAGCTTAGACATGAACATTTGACCCTTCTCAATAAAGGGAGAAACGATGTTTTTAAGGTTTTTTTTCAGTAGTTCCAAGTATTCAATTTGGTTTGAACTCATTTCCGCTTGCAATGCATAGAGAATTGGGATGACGATTTTATCGACCTTGGCTTGGATTGACACCCCAACCATCTTCTTTTCCCGCTGACTCTGAACCAAAGAATCATGGAGTGCCGCATTGGCGTCTTGTAAGGCCTGGCGCTCTACCTGTAGTTGTCGTCGTGTGTTAATTCTCTCAGCAGCTTTTGCAATGCGATTGCTGACAGCGTCGATCAGCAAACGCTCTTCTTTAAGAAACGGGCCCTCGTCTAGACGTGGACTTTTTTTCAAATAGTAAACCTCAACTACCCCTTCCTTAATGTCAGAGATGACTATAGAGGCGCTCTGTTTCCACCGGGTCATTTTAAAATTACTTGACTGGAAAGTCCGCTCTCTGTAGCGAATTCTAGCGCAGGTAATTTTAGGATATTGCCAGGACACCAGCAATAAGTTGATCGCTCCTTGCAGAATTTTTTCGAGCGAATCCTCTTTTTTTTCAATCAATTTTGTCAGGTTATAGAGACAGTCTAATTCTTTGATCCGTTCCCGTAGTTGAAGTTCTCGCTGTTGATGTTCTTGCTGTAATGACATAAGTTGAGCCCGCAGTAATGACAGTTCTTCACAGCCTCCAATAGAACATTCATTATTTTGTTTCATATTCAGCCTCTCAGTACATTTGACAAAATACCTATTTTTAATAGGCATTTTATATGTAACATAATTGTATTTACGTTAATAGAGATTAAACATAAACTCATTGAAACTAGTGTTTATGTAGATAATTCAACCGTTTCTATTGGCCGACTTCTGATCGCGAGCGAAAGCAAGACAAAGGTCCAAGGCTTGAAAATATAACTTGTCAGCATCTGACTTAATTGACGAACCTAATCCACAGGAGGCTCGGAACGAATGGGTACAGAAGAGTTGATCAATGTCTGTCAAGCGGTTAAACACGGAGATATGCGTCAAGTCACAAACCACAAGTCAGGAATAGAAGGAATTGTTGTCGATGTGACAGAAAACAAGCTGGTCGTCCAGGTAGGAAATGCCACCGAAGTCTGGGCTTACGAAGACTGCAAATAAAGTATTACTTTCTATCCAATTAAGGCGTTTGAGCTTTGCATTTCTGTCAATCTGGCCACACTAGAGTAATGTAGGAACACAAATATGGAACTCTCTCCTTTGGCTCACCTCTTTGTTGCTGTAAATCGGCGGGGTTTTTTAGGGAAGATGTAAAAAGTTACTCGTTTCAATATTAGCTCCAGCATTTGCAATGTTCAATCAAAGCACGGAATCAAAGCTTAAGGATAGTCACATTCACCACGTCCCTGGAACATGAACTTTTTTGTTCTGGCCACCAAAGCATTTGGGACGCATCCAGTTTAATAGTGGAGGAACGAATGGTTGCTATAATTTTTGAAGTGATCCCTAATGATGAAGAAAAGACAGAGTATTTAAGTATTGCTGGCATCTTGAAAGAAAGGCTAATAAACACGCCAGGCTTTAAATCTATAGAACATTTTCAGAGCCTGACAGATCCCAACAAGCTGCTTTCTCTTTCCTTCTGGGAAGATGAAGAATCTGTATCAAAGTGGCGTAACCTTGAAGAGCACCGTCGTGCGCAAGCTAGTGGCCGCGACGTCTTGTTTCATCACTCCCGTATCCGTGTAGGGCACATAGTGCGCGACCACTCTTTGTCTGATGGGTACCCGCACCATGGTCTCCAAGGCGTTTGGGACAGACCTATTGTTAGAGGTATTTAGAGCAACAAAATAATGGCCACCGGAGTTCGATCCTCGGTGGTTTTATTCTTTGACAAATGAAGACAATTTGATAGCGTGGGATTTGATGATTGCGTGGAAGTAGGTCTTCTACCTCCGATTGTGAAAATGAGCCTGAGCCCTGCGGTGACTTTAACAAACCTGCAGGGCTCTCATATATCACGACTGATAGCACGGATTAAAGGGGTAGTCCATTTTCTAAGATTGCAGGATTTATTGGACGGATGAAAGAAAGGCCCCTCGTTCACAATACCGAAGGGCCTACGATCTATCCAATCCATTAAGCATTGGAGTGGATAATAAACTGCCAATTATTGCGTCATGTCAAGCACGATATCTTGGGTCGCAGTCAATCCTGAGGAGACAGTGACGTCCGCTGTGACGGTCACCTTTCCGAACGTCGAAGCAACAACATGATAAGTTCCTGCGGGCAGATCGACTGAATAGAGTCCGCCATCGGCAATGTTGATGGATTTGACGGTGATCGACGTTGCCACTAAAGCATCGAGGCAGGTGATGTTCTGCCGGAAATCGATGGTTGCATACTGGTCCGGCTGAGCATTAGCGATGGCCACGGTTCCGGAGATACTTCCCAAGGCGTCCATTGGGGTGCTGAGGGAGAAGTCTGTCATGGTTTTAGTGTCGTCTGCGATCAGGTTGATCGCAAGACAGTCTGGAAGGTAGCCGGCTTGAGTGGCAACCAGGTTATAGTCCCCAGGGGCCAGGAATAGGGCATAGTCGCCGTTCACATCGGCCAAAGTCCCGGCTTCGATGACCACCTGATATTTCGCATCAGGTTGGGCAGCATCAGTGACCTGAGCCGTCACCAGAGCTCCTTCCAGAGTGGTTGCGGGGGTCGTGTCCGAGTCCGTAACCTGTCCGGAAACGATGGCATATTCGACAGTATTGAGGACCTTGACTGTTGGCTTGAGCAGGTACTTCCCGCTTTTCCCGGCCTTGACCACTGAGCGCATGGCATCGAAATCAAGAATCAACTCGGTGGTCTGATTTTCGTTAATGTTAAAACCGTTGACGATTTTTAAGCCGGTATTGGTCCCACTCGGCACCTTCAATTCATGGACATTGTCGTCCAGGTCGATGACGTAGTTGGCGAACGGATGCAATACGCTGAATTTATTCAGGCCGCCCACCTCTGCGGTCTCTCCAATGATCAGGCGCATCTGCGTATAGTGGCCAGCATCCAGAGAGGCTAAACCGAGGTCTTCGCGCACCCCATTGACCAGATCCAGCAGATTATAGGTCTTGTTGGGCTCGGCAACAGTCTGCCAACTGCCGTTACCGTCATGGTGGACTTCCACACGGGCGATGGTCACGTAGACGGCCTGATACTCATTCGTCGAACTGTCCGTCAGAGAGGTTGACAGGGTTCCCACCCCACCATCGGAACTAACACTCCCGCTATCTGACCCCCCACTTCCTCCGCATGCCGCCAGAGAGAGTGCAAATAATAAACAGAGCAAGAAAGCGTTGAGCTTTTTTAAGATTTTTAACTTCATCATGTAATACCTTTCAAGAAACCTGATGGGAATGTCAATATGACTCGATGCTACATAAGCAAGGTCAAATCGTTTTTTAAAATGAAGCTATGTGTCTATCTAGCTACAATAATCTCCTAAAAATGTCAGTTAATATGTATAAAGCAAGTTTAGTGCCATACTTGGCCGAACATTTTTCCGTCATTTTACATTGAATGAGGGTAGGTCGATTATTGATGTTTCGCCAATAAACGTTATTAAAAAGCATAAATTGTTCAATTGTATACTTGATTCAATTTTGATAAGTCACCACTGCCGAGACGAAAACGGGCGTGTTATTGATAGGCATATTTAGGACGCTCATTAACTAAAAATTTATGGCCACCCGGTGGTCAAGGTGGCCATAATAAGTCGCGCGTTATTTGAAAGGTGTTTGCTTTTGTGATTTGGTTTTCATGATCGTTGTGATTTCCTTAAACGAAAGCAAACTACCTGTTGATTTGATTTCACCATCAATGGCTAAACCAGGTAATGACAACAGCCCGTATTCAGCAAATTTTTTCGGTTCACTAATAAACTGAAATTCCATATTTTTGTTGGTTCTTTTGAGAACCATCTCAATGTTATTCTTAAACAATTGGCACTTTTTGCAATTATCGCCAAGCAGCTCGATTCTCATTTCCCTTACCCTTATTATTGTTCTTTGTACAGTTTCAAATTGACAGGCACAGGATTGATCAGTGATGAAAGCACTGGAGAGTACTGTTGTGCCAGTTGGATAAGCTCCTGTTTCTCTTCATCTGACAGCTCCGCATCGATTTTGAAGCTTACTGTAATCCCTTGGTATCCAACAGGGATTGTATCAGAGAGACCAAGGAAACCTTGGACATCGAGATTCCCTTCGAGAAACGTTTCGAGAGATTTGATTTCAATCCCGCGGGCTGCTGCATGAGCAACCATAGCAGTGGTAACACATCCGGACAGACCAACGAGTAGATACTCAACAGGATTGGGGCCTTTATCACCACCAAGCAGAACCGGCGGTTCGTCAATATCGTAGACCATTGGTTTACGTCCTCCGTGCTCTTGCTTCACACCATAAAAATCATTCACGATTGCCTGGTTGTAAGTCCCTTCAATCCATCGATTGGTAACGCGGAACTTGAACTGGGAAAGCTCCGGCGTCTCCTTTATTGCGTTAATGTTCTCACCGAGTTGGGTCACGTTGACACCGTTTACTGTTCTTTGTTCTTTGGTTTCCATTGTTGTCTCCTTTTGTCGCTTGTGATATTTTCATGCAATATGCTCAGATGTCGATTTTTAAATAACCAATCGATTCTTACTGCCTTGTAACACCATAGTCTGTGATTGCTGTCATGAGTCTTGTCACATTTCCTGTTAACAATTCAAGATTGCACGCAACACGTGAAGTTGCTTTTAGTGTTGTCAACCTTAGGGTTTGATCCTCCGCGTTCCCACAGGGTGACGTCGAAGTTCGGTTTGTTGTCCCAAAAGGCACGATTTGCTTCTCGTATCGCATCAGATCGACTGATGCCAATGTCTTTCAGCATATGGTCACTCAGCGCTCTTAGTTCTCGGCGCTGCCTGGAAAACTCTCGCCAGACCCTTAATATTGTCCAAACATTATTCCTCACATGCTTCTGTGTTGACATGTTCGTGTATATATCGTTTGTGCTTTGGATCATTTTGACATCATTCCCTATTCTTTGTTTTTTCTCATGCATAGCTGTGCTCCTTTCATAAGTACAGACATGTCTGTCTTCATTGAGCCCAAAAAATATATTGGGCTATTCGATTAAGCGTTTCACCATGGCAACGGCCTGACGAGCTGGCCAGAGATCATGGTAAACCTCGGTCATGGCTATGGCTCCGATGAGGATAATCATATAGTCGTTTGCCAATTCTTTTGCATTCAAGCCACCATAACGCTTTTCGTCTGATTCGATGAGCTTCTGTGCCAAGCTATGGATCAGGGCACGTACCATATTGTAGTGTTGATCCCCTAGGCGACGTAAACGATTCTCGGGATCGGGGATCTCGGCAACCATGTTCAGAAAACAGCACCCCCGCATGGCGTTGGCTTCTAGCCAAGGTCCAATCGCTTCTATAACGGCCAGGAACTTGGCCCGTGGGGTCTTCTGTTCGTCGACATAATTGAAGATAGTGTCATATTCAGAGGTATTACGGTCTTGAAGGTAAGCCAGACACAGATCTTCTTTCGTAGGAAAATGGTTGTAGAAGGTCGCCTTGGCAACACCTGATTTGGCGATGACTTCATTAATCCCCGTGGCACGATACCCCTGGTAGAAAAAGAGCTCTGCCGCTGTTTCCAAGATACGCTCACGTGGAGCTATGTAACCGTGTGTTTTTGTCATGGTTCGAGCCTATCATAGCCAGACATGTCTGTCTATTCATTTTAAAATTATTTCTGGTTAATGAATAAGCTCGGCCTCTTTCTGCTTCTATTTCTTAAAATATTCCTATATGTCACGACTTCTAAGACGAAAATCGACTTCTTATACATAGATCCACTTAAGACGACAAAATTATGGCCACCTGGAAACTGGTGGCCATTCATATTTATCAGAACGAACAAAATATTTTTAAATTAGAACCCGTCATGAGGAGATTTACGTGTACGTGTTCCGAATCAGTCCTTAACCTCTATGCCGGGAAGTTTCAGGAGGTAGAGAGTCACGCCGCAGGAAATGAGTAAGAGCAGCCACCGAACCCAGTCTAATTCAACTAGATAAAATGCCGAGAGAGAAATGCTGGCCCAGACCAAGGTGATTGCTTTGACTTTGCTGGCACGTGTCATTCCTTGCCCATTGATGTAAGGACGAATGATTGGTCCGAAATGCGCGTGTTCTAGCAGCCAATTGTAGAACCGTTCAGAACTGCGGGCGAAGCAGGCTAGAGCTAGCAGAAGAAAAGGGACGGTTGGCAGTACGGGCAGGAAAATGCCGATGACTCCCAAGGCCGTGGAAAGAAAGCCTGAAAGCAGTAGCATCCAGCGAAGTACCGGATTGATTAGCTTGAGTTTTATTTGAGAAGAAGTCATCACATTATTTTGAAGCATACCGTGGCCTGCGACTTAATTCCAGCAGGTGATACTTTCAGGTAGGTGTCCCGATCAAAAGTTTTCTTAAATGTCACAATTCCTAGTAAAAATAAACCCCTACCCAATTGTCTGGGTTGGGATTTATTATAAATATTACTGCAAGTCGTTTCTAGATCACCTAAAGATATTTAACACGCAATTTTCAACATTGGTCGGGAATTTGAACGAAACATAAAGTCCGATCATTTCAACAGTAGATTCCAAATAGCCAATTAAACTTCTCAAGTTTCTGCATAGATATCATTCCGAGAGTGTGTAGGCCGTTTTCTCGATTGCCCCTATAACCCATAAGCTTTTGTAACGATATGGTTCCGGGTGGGTGCAGAGATATGGTCATACTCACACTTTTTTAGGTGAGCCTTTTTTTGTGCGACGCGCAGAAAGAACCTTATAGGTTTGACCTGACCATCGTTCTTGAATAAATTGGCAAGGGTTGCTCATGTCGAATGAACAGGACATGCCATTAAATGATTATAAACGAGGGCAGGATGCTATGAGAATCTTCGTGGTTTTCGTGATGCTGGTGTTGCCAATAATCCTGACAGGTTGTCTGGCAACCAAGGTCGTCACTGTGCCGATGCGAGTCGCCGGAGAAATTGTCGGTTGCGTCCCGGTCATTGGCGGGGTTGCGGAGAGCGCAATCGATACTTCGGCAAGCGTAGTGGATCTTGCGCCACTTTGAAGACAACCCTTTTTGTCCCTCAAAAAAGGCGCTTGGTTTGATCAACGCGTGACAAAATTCCCATGTGGGGCCGTGCCCTGCATTCCGGTCTCCTCAATGGTGTTCACAAGGAGGTTCGGCGGCGAGGCTGCACTGACACGTGGCTGCGCTTTGCGATCAACCTCTATGGTGGCATTTCCACCGTCGATGGTGTAAAAAAGACGACCGCAAGCTGAACCTGGGCTGGGCGTTCAGTTTAGGCCTCCCGATCAGTCGGCAGTTGTGTCTCAGTTTGACTTACAACATTGGGACCTGCACCCAAGAATTTTCCGGGGGTTGATTCTGACACCATTACGGTGGGGGGCTGCGCCCTGGTGACTTGAATTGTCCGGGGGGCATCTTGAGGCCTTGTTTTTCTAGTCAATGCGCAAAAATGTCAACAGGAGCATCCAAAAACAGTGTGAGCGGGTAAATAAGATACCTGTCACAATTGGACTTACACATTGACTGGGGTACAATACAAAATATTGTTTTTCTGCCCTTTGGAGCGATTAGATGGAGACAACTTCAGGCCTAAAGAGCACGGAACAGCCGAGAAAGCACTTGACAGCTGAGCTGCGTGTCTACTATGGGCCATCTCAAAATAAGATTCTTTATGGCTTCAGTGTGGATATGAGCACTGGCGGACTTTTCCTCAAAACCGAAACCCCATTTTCGGTCAATGAAAAAGTCATGCTCAGTTTCACCCTGCCGGATGTTAAAAAAGTAGTGAATTGCAGTGCAAAGGTCGCCTGGGTGAATTTGCAAGACGATCCAAGGAAGCCAGAGTTTCCGGCTGGCGTAGGGCTCCAGTTCATGGACCTTTCGATAGAATACCTGACGTCAATTCAAAACCTGCTTAAAGATGAGGGGGTTGAATCCATGAGTGAACCAGAAAAGTAACGTCATGAAACAGGTTGACACGCCAAAACATCGCCACCAAGGCTCGCTCCTTGGTGACTTTCTCTTGCTTGCCAGGAGGTTCGACAAGCTGGTTTCCGGAGGTTGGCCGCCGATTCTGGCTAATGTGCGTAGCACAAATTCTGATATGTGAGGGACTTCGACTGTAGTGGTCATATGTTATATACCGACTTTTGCCCCGCGATGGAATTGACTATTGAAAGCCTGACCATACTCGCGTGATCTCATCTGCCATCTCCTTGATCAGGACGGGTTTACTCAGGTAGCCGTCAAAACCCATCTGCAGGTATTTTTCTTTATCACCCTTAAGGGCATATGCGGTCAGAGCGATCACCGGAAGGTGACTGCCATCCTTCTGCTCCCGCTCGCGGAGAATGCGCAACGCATCGTCACCGCCCATCTCCGGCATCTGGATATCCATCAATACCAAATCAACAGGGGTCGTGTGCAAATGTTCAAGGCCCGCCTTGCCGTCCTTAGCAACCACGACAGAGCACCCCATCATTTCCAATACCGAGGTGGTGTAATGGATGCTGGTCAGGTTATCTTCTACCAACAGAATTTTTAAGTCCGGCCCCTGCCATACATGTAGCGAATGTGCCGGGGGATGCTCCGCTGTTTTGCTGAGAGCCGGAATCGCCAGGGGAAGCCGCAGGGAAAAGTGACTGCCAATGCCTTCTCGACTCTTTACCCGCAGGCTGCCCCCCATCAGGTCTGTCAGGCGTTGACAAATGTTTAAGCCCAAACCGGACCCACCAAAGCGACGGCTCGTGCTGCCGTCGGCTTGGGAAAACGGCTCGAAGATCCGAGCCAATGCTTCGGCAGGGATGCCGATTCCGGTGTCCTCCACAGCAATGTCCAGAAGGACTTTGCCGCCGCTGCGTTGCGCCACTGCGGCGGCAATGGTGATCTCACCCTTTTCGGTGAACTTGATGGCGTTGCCGAGCAGATTAAGCAGTATCTGCTTGATCCGCAAAGGGTCGCCCATCAGGACATCAGGCAAATCGTCAGGTATGACGATTTTGCACGAGAGGCCCTTGCTCGAGAGTTGTGTTTGTTGCATCGTGACCAGTTCCGTGATGCACTTTCGCAGGCTGAAGACTTTCAGGGTGATGTCAAACTTCCCCGCTTCGATCTTGGACAGGTCAAGGATATCGTCGATCAACGACATCAAGTTGTTACCAGAGATACATATCGTTGCAAGGTATTGTTTCTGTTCATCGGTGAGTTCGGTCGATGCCAATAATTCGCTGTAACCGATGATGCCGATCATGGGCGTGCGGATTTCATGGCTCATATTGGCGAGGAATTCGCTCTTGGCGCGGTTGGCATGCTCGGCTAACTGCTTGGCCTCAATTAATGCAACCTCGTTCTTCTTGCGTTCGGTGATATCTGTCATCACCCCGAGAAAACCAACCGGGTCAGTCCCCTTCATCATGGGGATTGCATTCAAAATCACCGGGAAGGTTGAGCCATCCTTGCACATGGCGGTATATTCCACCTTGCCAACTACCTCACCTGCCAAACGTTGGCGTAATCTTTCCTGGGCGAGGTCTCTTTCCTCGGGAACAACGAATTCTAAAGCGTTCAAGCCTTGCAGAAGGTCATCGGCAGAGAAACCGAACAGCTCAAAAGCCCTCCTGTTGGCGAATCTAACATTGCCGTTCAGATCGAGCTCAAAGACCACCGCTGGCAGCATTTCGGTGATAGTCCTGAATCGCTCCTCGCTCTCCTTCAACATCATTTCCGCTTGTCTGCGCTCAGTGATGTCGTGGTTCGCACCGCTATAACCGACAATCTCGTTTGCGGCGTCAAAAATCGGCCTCCCATTACTCTCGAGAAAGCGATAACTTCCGTTCTTATGTCGCCAACGCAAGACCCATTCGTCCCAACCACGGTTCTCAGCAATCAGTCGAGGAAGTTTTTCTTTGACCTCCTGCAAATCTTCTTCATGCAGAAGAGGAAAGGCATCCTCCCCTATAAATTCCTCTGGATGGTATCCCAACAACTCAAAGACGGCGTGGTTTGAGTAGGTATGTCGTCCGTATAGATCAATTTCCCAGATCCACTCAGAAGTCGTATCAAGGATGTTTTGGAGCTTTTCACTACTGGCCTTTAATTCCTCTGCCGCTTTTTTGCTCAGGGTTACGTCGCGGTCGATGCCCCGATAGCCGATGAATCGCCCTTCTTCGTTAAAGATTGGAGTTCCACTCGATTCAATGACGACCTCATGGCCGTCTTTGTGAACGTTGATGTTCTCCAAATTCTGGAATGGAAGGTATTTTTTTGCGATTGGATCAAAATGTCTGCGCACACGCTCTGCTTCATCAGCGGTCATCAAGTCGAAGGCATTGAGGCCAATCAACTCTTCCGGTTCATAACCGAGTAAGGCCCTGATTCCCGGGCTCACATAGGTAAAATTTGCATGCTCATCAAATTCCCAAAACCAATCCTGAGAGCTTTCGACCATCTTTTTGAAACGCTCGTTTTCATATGCCATGGCTTTACACCTGCGGCCGGAAAAATAATTTGATTGAAAACAATTATTTATTCTACATGAAAGCGGGGTCAGCGAAACAGTTGGTCAACAATTAATATCAATTTGTCGTCAGTACCTAGAGATCGGAAGAGCTTGCGGGCTGCCGCTTTTGGTCCCCACTTCGACCTTGAGGGCCAGCCGGAAACGGATTGCCACAGCCGGTTGCGATGGTGTCGATGTGAACGACGATAATGTAAGTTTCTCGCTACCCTTCGTAGCAATTACTGCAATTTTGCAGCGCAGGTGATTATCAGCGGTCTGATGAGCTGTTGTTGCAACGCTTATTCCTCTACCGAGGCATTGGATATTGCCGCAGTCCGACGATTTCATTTTTGGCAGGCGAAGAGATTGGCCGAAGCGGGGGTCGATGAGATCCTTGCCTCTCTACACCCTGCTATAAGCGAGGCCTCGGGCTTGACCTTAGCGGCTACTGCAAAGCCTTATCTGCTCCGTTTCGTGGTTCGCTCGGAAGAGACGTTCCTTGATGGTCCGCCGTTGTATATGGCGATCGCTGCTATCGATGCAACTGTTACCCCGCAGCCGTTTGTTTACATGATCAACTGTACCCATGCCTCATTTGTCCGGGCGGCGCTCCCGAACCCAACCAACTCATCCACCCTCGTGTAGCAACGGATCGTTTTCCTCCTTGCCAATACCGCAGCGCTCAGCTCGCAAAAACTCGCTGGCAGCAGCAGTCTCGTTGTGGATCCCCTGGATGTTTCGGAAAGACAGTCGCTTGCGTTGCACCTCGAACTGCAACTTAAGATCATGGGGAGCTGCTGCGGGACTGAACAACGGAACTTCAGGGCTTTGGCTGTTGAACTCGCGACCCCTTCTGTCGCTCTTCATGATTAGTTCCAATTTTGATTCCTGCCGCATCCTGACGCTCCACAAGCTCAATTACAAAAAAACTTTACAAACCTTGTCTTTCCATCTACCTTCAAGAACATATAAAACTATAATTGATAACCAGCCTTCGGGGGAGAGATGGTAATCAAAATTGCAAACGCCAAAAAATTACAAGGTATGCCACTGGCAAGAATTAAACTGAAGCCAGTGGTTTTTTTATGCCCAGAGAAAGAGCGTTATCATGATTACTAAAGATATACTTTTTATGTTTTCAAAAACGATATTGTTGGTTGACGACACGCCCCTCTTTATCAAGTTGGCAAAGGATTTTTTTCGTCGTGAGCAGGTTAATATTTTAACCGCTAGCAATGGGCCGGAAGCTGTGACCGCTGTCAAAAATGAAGAACCGGACTTGGTGTTCATGGACCTTTATATGCTTGGTGGCGATGGGGATAAAGCCTGCAAAGAGATTAAAAGTAACATCCGATTGAAATCAATACCGATCATCATGGTCACCAGTAGCAACAACCCAAAAGATATAGAGCGTTGCTTTAATGCAGGCTGCAATGAAATTATTCACAAACCCCTAAACCGGGAACAATTTCTAGAAGCAAGCAGAAAATATCTCAAATTACCTGTCTGGTCAGGGAAAAGATCGAAGATCAAAACCCCTGCAAAATTCGGGATTGATCCAGACGAGATGATAACAGGTGCCCTGTCGGACATTTCTGTGGGCGGGGTTTTCTTGGAAACAGACAAACTCTTTCCAATTGACACAGAGCTTCATATTGATTTTCAGCTAAGTCAAGACGCAACATTTAAAAAATGTAAAGGCCGGGTGGCCTGGGTTAATCAGAGGGGAAGCCTAAAAAAAGATTACGCTTCAACGGGGATGGGCATTGAGTTCATTGATATTCCGAAGTTGGACATCCTGGCTATTCAGGCTTGGGTGAGAAATCAGTAATCATAAGAAAAGAGCCAGATCAGATCTCATCAATTCAAGGTTCCTGTGCAGATGCTTGCAGTTAAATTTTTATGCAAGCGCTGTTTCAGCCATGATTTTTTTATATTGGATAACACTACAAAAGGAATTTTTATGTTGAACACGACGCTCCCCTTTGCAATCAAAGACCTTGAAGGAAGAGAACTGCTTGCTGCCGGGACTCCGTTGGATGAAAGGCGTATGATAGCAATCGCAACTAAAGGGCGCCAGCTTGAGCAAAAGCAGGAATGTCTCCTTCGATATGGTCATACTCGATCTGATCTGAAAAAATTCTTGAACTCTGGCTCTTATGAGGTCATTTTTGGCGGTACCGAAGGCATTGATGCGCATATCGAGCAAATCGGAGAACTCCTAACCCCCGTTTCTTTACTCCGAATTCTCACTGAGTTCAGAGAAAATGATTTCTATACTTACCGCCATTCTCTTGTTGTTTTTGCCCTGACCAGTTTGCTTTTGGAACAAACCGATCATTTAAGCAAAACGACGAAAAAAATGTTGCTGGTCGGGCCAATCCACGATTATGGCAAGCGGTTTATTCCGAAAGATATTCTTCACAAGACAACCCCACTTACCAGACAAGAGCGTATCCTTCTGGAATTTCATACTATTGCTGGCTACGTTCTGCTCAGTTATTACTTGGGTGACCATTGTCATCCGGCGGCCCAAGTCGCTCTCAATCATCATGAAAGAAGAGATGGTTCAGGATACCCGCGAGGAATCTCCAACTCGGATTTACTGGTCGAACTGGTTGCCACCTGTGACGTATATGATGCCTTGGTTTCGTCCAGGCCATATCGTCCGGTCAATTACGACAATCGATCGGCATTGGAAGAACTCACTCAGATTGCAGAAACAGGCGCACTCGATTGGCATTGTGTGCAGGTCCTGATCGGACGGAATCGCACAGGGCATCCATCTCCTGACAAAGTAGATGTGTCCGTTGAAAAACGCGGTACACCTCCACCAGACAACTGTTACGGGAAAATCGCGGGTGAAGTATAAGTGGCTCAAAAACACAACTACGGTCACGAGGGAAAAAAGACAGCATTCATATACTGCAGTGAGGCTCTCCCTTTAACAAATCATCTATGGAGTGTATTATCACTGGAATCATTGACAAAATTATAGAATATTCAGGCGATAACAGTTATCATTAACTAGTTTGGTCTCAATTTAGCCCCCTGGCCGGGAGGAATAATCTGTCTGTTTGAAGGACTGTTCGCTCGCCAACTTTCACTATTTGTCATCATTAAAGCGGGCATTTTATTCACCAATGCCTATGCTTAGAATGATCTCTTCCATAGAAGATGCAGATATGCCACAAAAGAAAAAAATACTTATTGTAGATGACGAGTCCTTCTTTAGGGAAATTTTAAAAAATGCCCTGAAGGAATATTATGAGGTCATCGAAGGAGTAAATGGTGACGAAGCCATCTCTCTTGCTCTTGCGCACAAGCCCAATCTTATCATCTTGGATGTCGCAATGCCCGGCAGAAGCGGTGTTGATGCTTGCAGGGTCCTTAAAGGCATGGCTGAGACAAGTCATCTTCCTGTTATTTTGTTCACCTCCCGTTCTAAAAAAGAGGATCTTATTCTTGGTTTGAAGGCTGGTGCTGATGATTACATCACGAAGCCAATCAGCCTCCCTGAAATGATTGCAAGAGTGGATGCCCATCTCCGCACAAAAGATGATTATTCCCAATTGGAGTATAGGGATCTGTTGTTTCTTCTGGAACTTTCGGAAGACCTTTTTGCTATACGAAGTCCCATGGCGATACTTCGAATAATTGTTGAAAAGATGACTGAGATTGTCGATGTTGCTCGATGTTCAATTATCAGTATCAATGATAAGGAAGAAGTTTTTGTCAAGGCGAGCAACGACTTAAAGAAAAATGGCGAAATAAAGTTGGAATTAAACAAGTATCCGGAAATCAGAAAATCCCTTGAATCCAAGCAAATTGTAATAATCAACGACGTAAAAAACGATCCGTTAATGGATTCAGTCAGGGATTACATCCACGAGCTTGATTACAATTCAATCATGGTCATTCCGATCATTAGAAAAGGGAGTGTCATCGGGACTTTTTTCTTGAGGACAGCGTCTTCATCAATCGAGGGGATCACTGAAAGGATTCAAAAGCTTTGTCAGCTGGTAGCAAACATTTCGGCTAATGCCCTGGAGAATGCGATCCTTTTCGAGTCAATGAAAACCGCGCAAGAATATTTTGAGGAGATGTCCATCCGCGATGGTTTGACGACACTTTACAACCACCGTCATTTTTACAACCGGCTGGAAGAAGAATTCGGGAGAGCGCATCGCTATAACATGCCGCTTTCTCTTGTTTTTTTTGATATAGATGGTTTTAAGCGGATTAACGACACTTATGGCCACACCGAGGGTGATAACGTTCTTAAGCAAATTGGGCATTTCATGAAGACTGTGGCCAGGGAGAGTGATATCGCTGCACGGTATGGAGGGGAAGAGTTTGCACTCCTCCTCCCGAATACAGCCGCTGCAGGAGCTCTTGATTTGGCAAAGCGGTTATGCACAATGATCCGGGAGCACCAATTTGAAAATCTGCATGACGAATGTATCACCGTCAGTTCAGGCACCTCAACTGTTGTTGGGCAAAGCATCCAATCCTATGATCAACTTGTCAGACTTGCAGACGAGGCAATGTATCAGGCCAAGAAGAAGGGGCCGGATCTAATCATCCAAGCCTAAGCATAACCTTCAGTTTAGAGAGATATTTGAGATCACTCACCCATGAGAGCTGATCTTCCTTTGGCACGTTTTAAAATGGTTGTCTTCAATTGCGGTCACCGAGGGGAACTCGACGATCACAGGCCAGGAGCTTCCGGCCATGTACCTGCTCGGGGAGAAATACATCAAGTCGATCCAGGATATGGCCAATTTACCCAACGCCATTACCGTGCTGATCCCGGCGGATCTGCCGATCGCGCTATGCGGTATCCTGGGTGTCGGCAACAAGTAGCTCATGGCAAGTTCATCGACAAAAAAAGCCCCGATCAACAGGTCGGGGCTTTTTGTCTCTGCAGGTTGGGCACTCTTTCAGCCGCACCGCAACAGTTTCAACCCGTCCTCAAAAAGAATCTCAATTTTGTTGGGTCCGAGCAGTTGTTTGACCACGCCTACGCCGAACTTGGGATGACTGATTAGGCTGCCAACCTCGTAGCTCGCTTTCATGTCGTAGGGGACTGCCCGTGAACCGTTTTGGCCCAACTGCAGAGCAGTCCACTCCTTGCGAGCTGTTTCGCCCGCGTCTTTCCTTGGGAGACGCGCCGATCCCTTCGGCGTCGCAGCTTTTGCCACGGTTGTCGCAGCCTTCTCTTTGCGGTAATTATGCACGCCATTACAGGTGTTGCACTGGACTCGGGCCGGGCGCGTCGCAACCATCGATACGATGGTGTGGTTCATGACCGTCCGGCAACTGGTGCAATAGGCGTCGATGATATCTCCTGCGGTGGGGATTTTTGCTGACATACACGTCTTCCGTTGGTGTCCGGAGGATTCCGGGGCACAATAGATAAAGGTTTTTCCAAGGAATGTAAAGTTATAAGAACTTAAGCTGCCTAGGAATTAACTCCGCATGTATGCTATTATTTAGCCTATTATGTCGTGGTCGACAAAGCGCTGCAATGACAGCCCGCAGCTGCGTGGGCTCGGCTATGAATGGTTGCGATTAAATTTGCAGACTCTCCCGGAGATGTGTTCCTCTTGTTTGACCATATCCTGAAAACTGTGGACATAAACCGTGAGATTCTAATCACTGCACATTTCAAACGAAAGGCTGCCCATGCGTTTTAAAGACTACCAGACCGATGGCTTCTACGATGAAATGTTCGATGAGCAGTTGCGCCCGCGCCCTGGTTCCGAGGCTGTGGTCGAGCGCTTCAATGAACTGCCTCTCGAGGAACTCCACCGACGTCAGCAGTCCGCGGAGAAGGCCCTGCTGCAGATGGGAATCACATTCAGTGTTTACGGTGACGAGCAGGGGACGGAGCGGATCTTCCCCTTCGATATCGTGCCGCGCATCATCCCGCAGAACGAATGGGAGCAGATCGAAGCCGGGCTGAAGCAGCGCGTTCAGGCGATCAACATGTTCATCGATGACCTCTACCACGAGCAGAAGATTCTCAAGGATGGCATTATCCCCAAGGAGTTGGTGCTCTCTGCGAGCGGTTACCGTCCAGAATGCATCGGCCTCGATCCACCCGGTGGGGTCTGGTGCCACATCACCGGAACCGACCTGGTGAGGGGCGCCGATGGCCTCTTCTATGTCCTTGAAGACAATCTGCGCTGTCCTTCCGGGGTCTCCTATGTGCTGCAGAACCGCGTGGTCATGAAGCGCAGCTTCCCGCGCGCTTTCGATGCGGCACGCGTGGTTCCCGTCGCCGACTACCCGAACCGACTGCTGGAACTCCTGCAAGGGTTAGCTCCGCCTCGGCGTGACAAGCCCGTGGTGGCGGTCTGGACGCCGGGTATTTACAACTCGGCTTATTTCGAGCATTCCTTCCTGGCACAGCAGATGGGGATTGAACTGGTCGAGGGAAGTGACCTGGTGGTGGTCGAGGACCGTGTCATGATGCGTACTACCACCGGGCTGAAAGCGGTCGATGTGCTCTATCGGCGCATCGACGATGATTTCATCGACCCGGAGGTGTTCCGAGCCGATTCGATGCTCGGTGTGCCCGGACTGATGCGTGCTTACCGTGCCGGCCGCGTCGCTCTGGCCAACGCCCCGGGAACCGGTGTGGCCGATGACAAGGCCGTCTACGCCTATGTGCCGGAGATGATCAAGTACTACCTCGAACAAGATTCCATACTCAACAACGTCGAGACCTATCTCTGCTGGCGCGACAAGGATCTGCAGCATGTGCTCGCCAACCTCGACAAGCTGGTGGTCAAGAAGGTCGGCGAATCAGGTGGTTACGGTATGCTGGTGGGCCCCCATGCCAGCGCCAAGGAACGGGCCGAATACGGCGAGCAGGTCAGGGCCAACCCGCGCAACTTCATCGCCCAGCCGACCCTGGCGCTCTCCCGAGTGCCGACCCTGATCAACGACCACTTCGAGGGGCGGCATGTCGATTTGCGTCCCTACATCCTCTACGGTGAGGAGATCTATGTCATGCCCGGTGGCTTGACGCGGGTCGCCCTCAAGAAAGGCTCGCTGGTCGTCAATTCCAGTCAGGGTGGAGGCAGCAAGGACACCTGGGTGGTCGAAGCCTGCTCCCTGCCGAAAGGAGGCACTCCATGCTGAGCCGCGTTGCCGAATCAATCTACTGGATGGCCCGTTACATCGAGCGGGCCGAGAACGTGGCTCGCATCATGGACGCCAACTACCACATGATCCTCGATCTGCCGGTCGGGGTCGGCGAGCAGTGGGAGCCGCTGGTTGTGACCACCGGTGACGAGGATCGGTTCAAGGAGCTCTACGACGACTTCAACCGCGAGAACGTGGTACATTTCCTAGTCTTCGATACCCGCAACCCGAACTCGATCCTCTCCTGCCTGCACTCGGCCCGCGAGAATGCCCGCTCGGTGCGCGAATGGATCAGCTCGGAGATGTGGCAGCAGGTCAACACATTCTACCTGTTGATCAAGGACGCTTCACGCAAGACCGGCGGGCTCGAACTTCCCCACGAGTTCTTCGTCGAGATCATGATGGCCAGTCATCTCTTTACCGGGCTGTCGCAAAACACCATGACCCACGGCGAAGGCTGGCAGTTCGCCCGACTTGGTCGGATGCTGGAGAGGGCCGACAAGGCTGCACGGATCATCGACGTCAAGTATTTCATCCTGCTCCCTTCGGTAGATTATATCGGCACGCCCTTCGATCATATCCTCTGGGCGTCGATCCTGCGTTCGGCGAGTGCTTTCGAGATGTACCGCAAGGACTACGGCCAGATCGTGCCCGACCAGATTATCGAGTTCCTGGTGCTAGACTCCGAGTTCCCGAGGGCAATCCATCATTGCCTGATCATGGCGGAGCTCTCTTTGCGCAACATCTCCGGGACCATGCGCGGGCGCTTTACCAACCGTGCCGAAAAGGCTCTTGGCCGCCTACTGTCGGATATTGACTACACGACGATCGATGATATCAAGGCGATCGGCCTGCACGAGTTCATCGATGATCTGCAGACCCGCATGAACAATGTCAGCCAGGTGGTTTTCGAAACCTTCTTCTCCGTCTCGGCGGCAACCTCGGCCGTGCAAGATCAATCCCAGAATTTAAACAAAGGTATATAACTTACATGTCCATTCGCGTTTCCTGCAGGCACCTTACGCATTATCACTTCGATCGGCCGGTCAACCTCTCTCCCCATGTTCTGAGACTGCGGCCGGCACCGCACTCGCGGACGCCGATCCGCTCCTATGCCCTGCGCATCGCCCCGGACAAGCACTTCATCAACTGGCAGCAGGACCCCTTCGGCAACTACATGGCTCGCCTGGTTTTCCCGGAGAAGACCCGGGAATTGCGGTTTGAGGTCGAGGTGGTCGTCGACATGACCGTCATCAACCCCTTCGACTTCTTCATTGAAGACTCTGCCGAGAAGATTCCTTTCAGCTATGAGCCACAGCTGCGCAAGGAGCTGGCGCCTTATTTCGAATTGGATGAAAGTGGGCCCTTACTGAGCACCTGGCTGGAGAAGATCGATCGTACAGCGACCCCGACCGTCGATTTCCTGGTCGGCCTGAACCAGCGGGTACGTGAAACGGTCAACTACTCGGTACGCATGGAACCGGGGGTGCAGAGCTGCGAGGAGACTCTTGGACGGGCGGTCGGCTCGTGCCGCGATTCCGGCTGGCTGCTGGTGCAAATCCTGAGGCACCTTGGCCTGGCGGCACGTTTTGTCTCCGGCTATCTGATCCAGCTGACCGCCGACGAGAAATCCCTCGACGGGCCCTCCGGTCCGGAGGCAGATTTCACCGACCTGCATGCCTGGGCTGAAGTTTACATCCCTGGTGCCGGTTGGGTCGGTCTCGATCCGACGTCCGGCTTGTTTGCCGGTGAAGGGCACATCCCGCTGGCCTGTACTCCCCACCCCTCCAGCGCCGCGCCGGTTACCGGGGCCACCGACAAGTGCGAGGTGACCTTCGAGTTCGCCAACCGTGTCGAGCGCATCCATGAAGATCCCAGGGTCACCAAACCTTATAGCGATGAGCAGTGGAAGCGTATCGACGCCCTCGGCGAGCAGGTTGATGCCGACTTGGTGGCCGGAGACGTCCGCCTTACCATGGGTGGCGAGCCGACCTTCGTTTCGATCGACGACATGGAGGGGGCCGAGTGGAACACCAAGGCCGACGGCGCTCACAAAAGGCAGCTGGCTAACACGCTGATCCGTCGCCTGCGCGAATCTTTCAGCCGCGGCGGGCTGCTACATTTTGGCCAGGGCAAATGGTACCCCGGTGAGCAGTTGCCGCGCTGGGCCTACGGCTGTTTCTGGCGCAAGGATGGTCTCGCCGTATGGCGTGACCCGGAACTGCTCGCGGATGTCGCCAAAGACTACGGCATGAATTACGAACATGCTGAACAGTTCGCAGCGCAGCTGGCCAGGCGGCTTGGTGTCGACCCGCAGCGGGTGGTGCCGGGTTACGAGGACATCTTCTATTATCTCTGGAAAGAGGGGACCATCCCGGAGAATGTCGACCCGCTCAAGGTCGATCTCAAGGATCCTCTCGAACGCCAATACCTGGCCAAACTGCTCGACAAGGGTCTCGACAAGCCGACCGGTTACGCTCTGCCGTTGTACTGGGATATGAACTGCGGCGGCTGGTGCAGCAGTTCTTGGGAGTTCCGTCGTGACCAGATGTTTTTGATCCCCGGTGGGTCATCGATGGGGTTGCGCCTGCCCCTAGATTCCCTCCCCTGGGTGGCGCCCGAGAAGCGCCAAACCCAACCGGAGAACAACCAGTTCGGCGAATTGCCACCCCTGGAGGATTACCACGGCGAGGTCGCCAAAAGGTTCAGCCATATCGAGGAGACCCTTCCCGCTCATCCGGAACTGCAGGAGCAGCCTGCGGCTGATGACCCACGCGCAGCTGCTTTGGACGTGGTGCCGCACACGGCGCTCTGCGTCGAAGCCCGGGATGGTCGGCTGCACGTTTTTATGGCCCCGCTGACCATGCTTGAGCACTATCTGGACCTAGTCGCTGCCATTGAAGCGACCGCCGCCGATCTGGCGATGCCGGTGGTCCTCGAAGGCTACGAGCCGCCGCGAGACTACCGCCTGGAGCGGCTGCTGGTGACCCCTGACCCGGGTGTCATCGAGGTCAATATCCACCCTGCGACCAGCTGGCGCGAGTTGGAGGAGAACACCACGACGCTTTATGCCGAGGCACGCCTGAGCCGTCTCGGTACGGAGAAGTTCATGCTCGACGGCCGCCATGCCGGCACCGGCGGCGGCAACCACATCACCATCGGCGGTGCCACTCCATCAGACAGCCCGGTGTTGCGTCGACCGGACCTGCTACGTAGCCTGATCACTTACTGGCAGCACCACCCAGGACTCTCGTACCTCTTCTCCGGGATGTTCATCGGCCCGACCAGCCAGGCACCCCGGGTCGACGAGGCGCGTAACGACGCACTGTATGAACTCGAGATTGCCTTCCAGCAGATGCCGAAAGGGGAGGTGCCGGCCCCCTGGCTGGTCGACCGCCTGCTGCGCAACCTGTTGATCGACATGACTGGCAACACCCACCGCGCCGAGTTCTGCATCGACAAGCTCTACTCACCGGACAGCCCCTCCGGGCGGCTCGGACTGGTCGAGCTGCGGGCCTTCGAGATGCCTCCTCACGCCCGCATGAGCTTGGTGCAGAATCTGCTGCTGCGCACCCTGATCGCCTGGTTCTGGAAAAAGCCCTACGAGCATGACCTGGTGCGCTGGGGGACCGAACTGCACGACCGCTTCCTGCTGCCACACTTCGTTCGCGAGGACATGCGGCAAGTGGTGACCGACCTCAACCGCGTCGGCTACCCGTTTGAGCTGGATTGGTTCGAGCCGTTCCTCGAGTTCCGCTTCCCGCATTTCGGTACGGTGAATATCGACGCAATGGAACTCGAGTTGCGCTTTGCCATCGAACCGTGGCACGTGCTTGGCGAGGAGATGGGCAGCCAGGGGACCGCCCGTTTCGTCGACTCTTCGGTGGAGCGCTTGCAGCTGCGCATCAACGGTCTGACCGAGCCGCGTCATGCGGTGGTCTGCAACGGCCGGCGCCTGGCTTTGCGCAGCACCGGGCGTAAGGGTGAGTTCGTGGTCGGAGTCCGCTACCGGGCCTGGCAGCCGCCTTCGGCTCTGCACCCGACCATTAAGCCGCATTCGCCGTTAGTCTTCAACGTCATCGACACCTGGAGCGGTCTGGCGATCGGCGGTTGTACCTACCATGTTTCCCATCCGGGCGGCCGCGGTTATGACATCTTTCCTGTCAACGCCCTCGAGGCCGAGGCTCGCCGCATCACTCGTTTCTGGGATCTTGGGGCGGCTCCCGGTGAGGTGCAGACGCTGCCACCGACCACCATCGCCGGGCTCGGCGTCTTCACCCCGAACACCGGTCCGCTTGAGCCGATGACGCCCCCTGAGGAGGATCCCAACGAGGAGTTCGCTTATACCGTAGATTTACGCCGGCTGCCTGGAATATAATCACGCCGATATTGAACGATTTCATGATAGTGGGACAAGGATCCAACCGTGCAGCAAGCCGCTGAGACGACCCCCAGGTCGATTACCCAATTCTACGCAACCAGGCTGGGAGACTACGATGAGATGTATGCCGGTGAGGGGCAGCTGCTCCCTCACTGGCAGGCGTTGATGCAGGAGCTCGACCAGCTCGGCAGTGAAGGGTTGGAGCGCCGGCGTTTGGAAGCGCAACGGCTGCTGCGCGAGAATGGCGTCACCTTCAACGTCCACGATGGCTTGCGCGGTGCTGCGACGCCCTGGCAGCTTGATCCGATTCCACTGTTCATAAGCGATGATGAATGGACGGTGATTGAAGCCGGCCTGGTGCAGCGTGCCGAAGTGCTCAACCTCGTCCTGGCGGATCTCTACGGTTCCCAGTCCTTGCTTAAGCAAGGGTTGATGCCGCCTGAGCTGGTCTTCAGCCATGCCGGCTTCCAGCGGTCCTGTGTGGGTATCCGCGCCCCCGGCGGCCGACCCCTGGTCATCTCCTCCTCCAACCTCGCTCGCGGTCCCGATGGACGCATGTGGGTGATTGACGACCGGGCGCAGGCCCCGACTGGTGCCGGCTATGCGCTGGAAAACCGCATGGTCATGACGCGCATCGCCCCGGAGCTGTTCCGGGACTGCCACGTCAAGCGCCTCGCCAGTTTCTTCCAGCCGATGCGTGACCGCCTGGCCCGTCTCGCCCCGCAGAACCGCGAAGATCCCCGGATTGTCGTGCTGACTGCCGGTCCCTACAGCCCAAGTTATTTCGAGCACGCTTATCTCGCCGATTATCTCGGCTATGCACTGGTCCAGGGCGATGACCTGAGCGTCCGCGATGGGCGGGTCTGGCTGAAATCCCTGGAAGGGCTACACCAAGTCGATGTCATCCTGCGCCGGATCGACGATGCCTACTGCGATCCCCTAGAGCTGCGCGAAGATTCCCGGCTTGGTGTGACCGGCCTGTTGCAGGCCGCGCGGCTCGGGCATGTGGCAATAGCAAATCCGATTGGCAGCAGCATCCTCGAGAACCCCGGCCTGATGCCTTTCCTGCCGAGTATCGCCCGACATTTCCTCGGTGAAGACCTCAAGCTGCCTTCGGTGGCGACCTGGTGGTGCGGTCAACCGCGCGAGTGCAACTTCGTCCTGGAGAATCTTGACAAGCTGGTCATCAAGACGATCCATCGTACGCGTGGTTACCGGGCGATCTTCGGTGCCCAATTGACGGCCAGTGAACAGGCCGAACTACGTGCGCGCATTCTGCATCGGCCGCATCTCTATATTGGCCAAGAAATGGTCAGCTTCTCGACGGCGCCTTCACTGGTTGACGGCTGGGTTGAGCCGCGTCACGCGATCCTGCGCTCTTTCCTGGTCGCCAGCGACGACAGTTATATTGCCATGCCTGGCGGGCTGACGCGTATTGCTGCACAGGCAGGGGAGCTGGTGGTCTCCAACAAGTCCGGTGTGCCGAGCAAGGACACCTGGGTCTTGTCGAAGGATCCGGTTCGTTACGTCAGCTTGTGGCGACAGCCAAAACAAGACCAGGTCCTGCCGTTCCGTACCGAGCCTTTGACCAGCCGCGCCGCGGACAATCTCTTCTGGGCCGGTCGCTACGTGGAACGCGCCGAAGGCGCTGCCCGCCTGCTGCGCGCTATCCTGTTACTCAGGCGTCAGCAACGAGATGCCAATGGCGAGCTGTACAAACCTTACATGCACAGTCTGTTGCGCGCGTTGACCCATGTAACCTCGACTTATCCCGGTTTTGTCGGTGAAGAGGGAGAGGCGCTGCTCGAAAAGCCCCGGGCCGAGCTTCATTCCCTGCTGCAGAACGCCGATCGTTCCGGTAGCCTGGCCAACACCCTGCGGTCCTTCGGCCAGGTCGCAATGTCAGTCAGGGATCACTGGCCAGCGGAGATCTGGCGAATCATCGACGCGATCCGGCTTGACTGGGCCGACGATGACGAAGCGCCAGGCTCCGACAAGCACCGCATGCAGGACCGCCTCGACCACCTGGTCATGCAGCTGGTCGCCTTCAGCGGTTTATCTGCAGAAAGCATGCCCCGGGAAGCCGGGTGGATGCTGCTCGACATTGGTCGCCGGCTGGAGCGTGCCTTGGGTCTGATCGCCCTGCTGCGTGCCACCCTAGTCTCCCAGATGGATCAGGTCTTGCATCGCCAGCTGATGGAAACGGTGCTGGTCATCTGTGACAGTCTGAATACCTTTCGCCGTCGCTATCGCTCCTACATGCATCTGCCGACAGTCCTCGAGCTGATTTTGATGGACCAGGATCATCCTAGGTCACTTGCCTATCAGCTCAACGCCCTCCAGGGGCATATTGCTGAACTGCCGCGCGACCAGCGTGTGCATCGGCTCGGTGATGACGAGAGATGCCTGCTCGAATCCTATACCGAGCTGCGCCTGGCCGATGCCGTGCAGTTATCGAAAATTGAGGAAACGGATGGTGTCCGCGAGGCTCTGGATGCCCTTCTGGCCAGGCAGGCCGAAAGTCTGTGGCAGCTCTCCGATGTGATTACCAGAACCTATTTCAGCCATGCGCAACCCCCTCACCAGTTGGCGCCGCAGCTGCAGGACGACGAAGACGACGTATGAAATACCGCGTGACCCACACAACTAAGTTTGTTTACGAAGCGCAGGTTGGTCTCTGCTACAACGAGGCCCGTCTGCTGCCGCGCGAGCTGCCGCATCAAAAAGTCCTCTCTGCTTCGTTGCAGCTTGATCCAGCGCCGGACGATCATTATGAGCGCTACGATTATTTCGGCAACCGGACGGCTTATTTCTCTATCGAGAAGCCCCATGAGCAATTGGTCGTAACTGCCATCAGCGAGGTGTTGACTGAACCATCGAGACAATTCGACACGCTCTATCATCTCTCTTGGGAGCTGGTTCGGGAGCGAATCCATAGCGAACGGTCCCCGGACGTTATCGAGGCCGCGCAGTTTACCCTCGATTCGCCGACGATCACTGTCGACGACCTGCTGACCGATTATGCCCGGACTTCGTTCACCGCAGGGCGACCGCTTCTGGAGGCCGTCAATGACCTGATGCAGAGGATCTACCATGAGTTCAAATATGATCCTGAGTTCTCAACCCTCGCAACGCCGCTGAAAGAGGTCATGGAGCATCGTAGCGGTGTCTGTCAGGACTTTGCCCACCTAGCTATCGGTTGCCTGCGTTCGATGGGCTTGGCGGCGCGCTACATCAGCGGCTATATCGAGACCGCGCCGCCGCCCGGCAAGGAGCGGCTGGTCGGTGCCGATGCCTCACACGCCTGGTTCTCGGTGTTCCACCCAGGGGCCGGCTGGTTCGATTTCGACCCGACCAACAACCAGAGACCTGGTGAACGGCACATCACCGTCGCTTGGGGGCGTGACTACACCGATGTGACCCCGCTCAAAGGCGTGGCTTTCGGTGGCGGCGAGCACGAGTTGAAGGTTTCCGTGGACGTGTTGCCCATGGGCTGAAGAGTGAACAATCAGGCAGAGAGGTTCCCGTTAACAAGGGCCGCAACGTTTCCTGCGGCCCTTGTTAATTCGGGCCCATCTCAAACGAAGGATAAGCGACAAAAAGTATGGATTGCCAAGCGAGTATTTCAACGCTCTGGTCACTGCGGAGCAAATGCGAAGCTGCTTTTATAAAAACCATCCCTTTGCGCTTTGCTGTGTTCTTGCTGCCTGTGCGATCAACAGTTTTTTAATGGAAACTAGTGAGTCTGTCTGAACGGGCGATATGGACATCAAATCGCAGTTTGCGGTATCTTGACGATCAGTGACTGAATTGGTAGTGATTTGCCGAGGCAAGGTTTTAAGATAACCGCCTACAGGGTCTCCCGGTTTAAATGAGGTTATTATGAATATCTCCCAGATGAAGCAGGTGCTCGCTGAAATCCTCACCAAGACCAACCTGACCCCATGCGTGGTCGGTCATCGCGGCGTTGGCAAGAGTGCCGGGGTCGTTCAGGTCTGTCGTCAAATCGGCCGCGAGTACGTTGCTTTACGGCTTGGTCAGATGGAGGTCGGCGACCTGGTCGGCATCCCCTACCGTGAAGAGACGGTCATGCACTGGTCGCAACCATCCTGGTGGCCGGCCGATGATGCCCCCGAGACCATCGTCCATTGCGATGAACTGAACCGCGCCCAGCAGGAGGACACACTGCAGGCGATCTTCCAGTTCGTCGAACCGCCGGTCGAGGGACAAGAGCGCCGTCTCCACACGCATCGGCTGCACCCGAAGCACAAGGTGGTCGTCTCCATCAATCCGCCCGATGGCAGCTACCAGGTGGCGACCCTCGACCGGGCGCTGCTCGATCGCATGGTGATGGTCTACGTTGAAACCGATTACCTCTGCTGGGCGCGTTATGCCAGGGAACAGCAGTTCGACGAGACGGTCCAACAGTTCCTCTCGGCCTATCCGAACCTGCTCGCAAAACCCGGTGCACCTCTGGATATGCAGATGGAGCCGACTGAACGGGCCTGGGAGATGGTGAGTACCCTGCGCCGTGCCTGCCGCTTTCCTGCTGCCTTGGAGATGGAGATTTACGCCGGGATCGTTGGCCAGGAGGCCGCTGTCAGCTTTCTGCGCTGGTCGCGGGAGCAGAAGGATCGACCTGTTACGGGTCGACAGCTCCTCGACCAATGGGCGGACGTTGCAGAGCAGGTGACCCGGCAGCGTGACGACCTGCAGGCAGTGACCCTCAACGATCTTGTCACCACCCTCGAGCTTGACCCGGCGCTCTCGCCTGCGCAGGAGCTCAACCTGGTTGCCTATATCGCTACCCTACCGCGTGACCTGAGATTTGGTCTGGTCAAATCTCTGGTGAAGATCCCCAGGATTGCCGATGTGCTCTGCAAGGACGAATACGACCATGTCGTCTTCGACGCGATCGCCGCAATCAGCCGGGAAGCGTCTTGATTTCGCGATGTGTTGCGCGTAGCGCGCGGCGAGAAGAATCGAAGTCTTTCCCGTGCACATCGCCACGTGTTATGTGATTTTATGCATGCCGAACTTCTGAAATTAACGCCTAAACAGAAACCCGTTGATGATCCGCAGCGGGTGCTCGAGAATGCGGTCGTGCGTCTGCTTAAGCACAAGCCCTTCTACGGCCACCTGCTCCTCGGTTTCCGGCGGCGCGTCGCGGCGGGGCAGCATGCTGTCGGTGTAACCGTCGCCAACGGTACGCCGGTCCTTTCGATCAGCCCCGATCTTTTCCCGGGCTATCCTGCTGAAGAACAGCAAGCCCTGCTCGAACATGGTATCAAACACCTGTTACACATGCACCCGGTGCGCGGCCGGAGTGTGCACCGCCTGACCTGGGACCTGGCCTGCGATATGGCGATCAATCCTGCCATAGAAAACATGCCCCTTGCGGCGCCGCGCCCGCATCTGTACAGGCTGGAAGCGGGGTTGGCTGCCGAGGAATATGCCCGGCTTCTGGCACCGCTCTTCGATACCGGTAACCAGGATGGTGCAGGAGTCGGCAATGCAGATCGGTATAGCGGCGGTTTGCGAGGGGGCGGAGGTGATGACTCTTTGCCACAGCAGGCGGTGGCACCGATTGACGACCATACGATCTGGCGAGAGGCTGACAGTACCCCCGAATGCCTAGCGGAGCAGGCGGTGCGTGACCTGGTGCGCGAGGCGTATCGCAAGGTGCACGGTGATGTGCCGGACGATATCAGGGAGGTTGTGCAGGGCTGGTTGGCCTCACCGACGATCCCATGGCGGCGGGTCCTGCGCCAGTTTATTGGCACGGCCGGTCGTATCGGCCGGCAAAGCACCTGGCTGCGTCAGCATCGGCGATTTCAATACAGTACCCCGGGAACTCGCAAACGCCGACAGCTGAAGCTGTTGGTTGCCATCGATGTCAGCGAGTCGACCGATGAGGGTCCGTTGCGCGAGGCCTTCGCCCGGGAGCTGCTGCAGATCGCCAGGGGGCGTGACAGCCGGATCACGGTGCTCTACGCGCACAGCCGCATCCGGCGCATTGATCATTTCCGTAGCAGCCAGGCCGTTGCCGAAATTGTCCACGGCGGCGGTTTCACGGACCTGCGCCCGGTTTTTGCTTATGCTAAAGAGATGCACCCGCTGCCGGCGGCGATCATCTACCTGACCGACGGTTACGGCCCGGCTCCGGAGGAGATGACCTTCCCGACCCTCTGGGTCCTGACCCCGGAGGGGCAGAAGCCTGCAGAGTGGGGGGTGGAACTCAGGCTCAGTAACGAGTCATAGCGGACCCTGCAATGCGGCCTGGCCGAAAGCCAGCGCCGCATTTTTGTTATAATCTGTTCATCCTGAACGGGAGGTAACAAATGCCCTGGGCAAAGAAAATTCTCTGGTTTTGTTTGACTGGACTGGCTGTCCTGCCGGCTGCGGGCTGCGTTGAAACTGCGGTCATGTACCATGGCAACGCGGTTTCACCCGTGTATGTCGTGACCTTACAGGAGAACGCTCCCGTTGACGGGCGCTGGGAGACCTTCGATCTCATTATCGACTATGAGGCCATTCGCGATGGCGATGTCCTGGAAATTAAAGGTCAGGCTGTTCTCAGCCAACACTATCAAATAGTTTATGACCGTGTCCGCTATCTGATTGTGTACCTCTTCTTTGTTGATGAGACTGCGCGTGTCCTGGAGACCATCGACTTCGTTGACAATCTGGGTGGCAGCCCGGATGATATTCTGAAGTTCGCCAAATATTACAAGATTCCCCCCGGAACGACGGGAATCTCTTTTGGTTACTCCGGTAAAGTGATGGACTGGGAATCCATGAATTCCTTTTATCTGCTGCCGCTGTAGCGGTAGCAGCTTGATTCTCTTTGCCAATGGCAGCTTCCCTGATGGTTTTTGCTACGTGGAAATGAATCGGCTCCCCTTCATGAAGGGAAGCCGATTTGTGTTGCAGACGGGAGTTCTTAAACTCACGGTCTCAGCTGTTCTGATCAGAACGCCTGGTGGTCAGCAGTTGCTGCAGAGCGTCTTCGTGCTGTCTCTATCAGCGCTGCCGAAGTTGAATCCGCTGTCACCTGCTTCGGTGCCAACCGCTGACAAGGAGTCATGGTTGTAATCGTGACGGCTTGCTGCTACGTCAGCTTTGGTTTCAGGTGCATCGAACCGGTATTCCCAGTCTCCAGCTTCGGAGCCAACATTCGCCATTGAACCGTCGTTGTGATCGGTGGTTCTCGCCGCTTGGTTATGATTCATGTTTGAAGAACTGGAATGATATTGCAAGTTTCCTGCTTCGCTGCCTATGTCGCTTGCTCTTACCATATCATTGTCACCTGCGAAAACCGTTCCGGCCAGGCCAATGCTCAACAGTACAGACAATATGACAACAATGTATTCTTTCCTAAACATGGTGAAACTCCTTTCACGTTGTAAAAATTTTACTCTCCATATCTTTCGTGGGAGTATCAAGTCGTCAGCTTACCAGGTAGAACCTGTAAGCTTATATAACTTGTACTAAGATTAAGTAGCATAGTGCATGCCAAGTTTGGCAGATGGTCGTAACCTGCTGGATATATTGAATAGTGTATTATTTGCAAGGCAATTTGTGATAATTAACGTCTCTATTTAGTAGAAAATTCGACATGCAGTGTAGATTATTCTTCTTTTTGCGGTTATTTTATTGGGGATACACTACTAAAGTAATGGAGTATAAAGTCGCCTGGTAAAATGAACTTCCGGTGGGGGATAACAGTGTGGCGCGTTGCGGCCCTGTTCTTCTGCGTTTGCCACGTCATTGCTGGAAAAAGGAAATGTCATGGAACACACGAAACCGATGACCGAGGAGTCGGTCAGGGAAATATTGGCAGATGCCGGTGCGCGAGTGATGTCGCGCGGCGGCCGGACCGAGAATTACAGCGCTCCGCGGGAATTCTCCTTTGAAGTCAAAGGAGCCTTCCCGAACGGGTTGGTGCTGCATGTCGTCGCTCGCCAGTACGACTACCGGGACCCCTGGGAAGCAACAGGCCGGGTCAACGAGGTGGTCGATGTTACCCTGCTGCGAGATGGAACCTATTCCGAACTACCAAAGGGGTATGCCTGGTTCCAGGGCAAGGATGAGGAGACCGGGGTTGACGAAGGCGGCTTGAGAAAAATCGTGGCCTGTGTCAAGAGCCTCAATCCCAAGTTGTTCAAACTGCAGAAGCTTACTGGCGATATCTGATCTTGCTTTTATTGAGAACGATTTAGATATTGAGCATAATGAGTGGTGATTTATGCGGTAAAGGCTTAAAGTGTTGCGCAGGTTCTGATGCCTGCGCTTAAGCAGATCTTTTTTATTGAGGAGTTCGGTTGATGAAGCGGTTTTTATGGTTGTACTGCGTGATCGCACTGTTGATAGCTGCCTGTGCCACGACTGATGTCGAGAGCGTCTGGAAAGATGAAACGCGCACAGGCAAGCTCAACAAGGTCTTTGTTCTGGCGGTTCTCAAGGATCCCACCAACCGCGACTCGGTTGAGTACGGCATTGCCAACATCCTGAACGGCGACCATCTCCGGGCGATCCCAACCCTCGACTCATTCCCGAATATTGACGAGATAGACAAAACCCTGGCCGCTGAAATGGCCAGGGAGTACGGCATCGATGGCGTCCTGTTGATTCGTCTGGTCGACCGGCGTGTAGAAAAGGTCTATTCCGGCGGGCCAGCATATTATGATAGGTTCTATGGGAACCGCTACCGGGGAGGGTGGTACAATTATTACCGGGGCGGCTATAACGCTTTCATGGCTCCCGGGTATGTCACCGAGAACTATACCTCCACGGTTGAGACAGCAATATACGATATCGCCACGGAGCAGGTCCTTTGGTCGACGATCACCGAAACACGGGAGAATGAAGTCCCCAAGGCCATAGCATCCTACCTCGCTACGATCAGCAAATCCCTGGCGGACAGCGGGCTTTTCTAAAGTATCGGAGTCGCGAAAAAAACCCCACAGTCATGAGGGCGACTGTGGGGCAACGGGTTTGTGGGTTTTTCTTAGGAGGAGAAAAACATGAAGAACTCTGTTCTTGATGAATATCTTACTTAAATAGTCATGTATGTCAAGTGAAAAAATTGTGTGAATAACAACGGCCTCCAGGTTCAATCGCCAGGGGGCCGTTTCATCATCTGTGGCGAAAGGCTTGCATGGCAACAAACCAAGTTATTTGACGACCATACGCCCTGGATGTGCGGCGACCACCCGTCCGACCAGAAAAGCGTTGCACCCTGCGGCTTCTAGGCGGGTTGCCAAGGTTGGCAGTTTGTCTGCCGAGACTGCTATCAACAGACCGCCCGAAGTCTGGGGGTCGGCGAGGACGTCGACGATCTCCGGGGGAATCTGGTGACGGTTGACCACTTTCGGCAGGTAGTGCTCGCGGTTGCGATAGCTGCCGACCGGCACCAGTCCGATCGCGGCGAGTTCCATGACCTGCGGGAAGATATGCAGGGAGGCAGAGTCGATCTCGAGGCCGACCTGGCTGGCTTCCGCCAGTTCCAGGGCGTGGCCGAGCAGGCCGAAGCCGGTGATGTCGGTGCAGGCGTTTATGCCAACTTCGAGCATGACCTGTGCGGCAGAACGATTCAAGGTTTCCATGCTGTGGATCGCTTCGAGCATCTGACTGTCGTCGATCACTTCGCCCTTTAAGGCCGTGGCCAGGATGCCACAGCCGAGGGGCTTGGTCAGGACCAGTTGGTCGCCTGGCCGCGCGCCGAGAGTCGAAACCAGCTGGGCCGGATCGACCAGGCCGGTGACGGCCAGCCCGTATTTCGGTTCGTCATCCTCAACTGTGTGTCCGCCGACGATTACCGCCCCGGCTTCATGAACTTTCTCAGCTCCCCCCTTGAGTATGTCAACCAGGATATCGTGCTCCAGGCAGGCCGGAAAACCGACCAGGTTCATGACCGTGAGCGGTCTGGCGCCCATGGCATAGACGTCGGAGAGGGCATTGGCCGCGGCAATCCGACCGAACGTGCGCGGATCGTTGACGATCGGCGTGAAGAAATCGACCGACTGCACCAGGGCGCAATCGGCAGAAATACGATAAACCCCGGCATCGGCGAAGGGGATCGCGGCGGTCAGGAGATTTTCATCTGTAACGGTCGGCAGCTGGCGCAGCACCTGCGCCAATGGCCCGGGGGCCATCTTGGCGGCTCAACCGCTGGATTTTGATAAATGCGTCAGCTTTACGCTCATGCCATTCGCTCCAATTTAGTGGCGCGTAACGTGTAGCGCGGACAACCCACTAAGGATTTTCCCGCCACGCGCTGCTTGCCGCGCGCTACGGGTTCTCGGGAAGTTGCCATGCCACCCGCTCGTCACCCTTGCGCATAGTGTACTTGAGGCTGTCGAAGAGTTCCAGGATGGCCTGGGTCTGTTTGCGGGCGCTGCCGATCAGGTCGCGAAATTCAGCCAGGGTCAGCGTTTGCTTGCCGGCAAAGTGCGCTTTGAGGGCCGCGACAGCTTGTTGGTAAGCCTGCCGGTGCATGTACGAGTCATCATTGAGGCGAACCAGGGTGCCGTTGGCAAAGAGAAAGGCGAGCAGAGACTCGACCTGGGATTCCGGAATCCTGGCCAGGGCCAGCATATCGACCCGGCCTTTCGCTTCGACGCCGGCGTCAAGGTAAACTTTTTCCAGCTTCTGCAGCAATTCGGCCTGCTCTTCAGTCGGTCGCGGTACGAAGTCGGGACAGGCGACCCATTCCCCGCGCTGTTCCAGTTGCCCGTCGGTGACCAGGTCGGCGAGGAGTTGGTCAAAGGCCTTGGGCGCGACCTTGGTTGGCAGGGTTCCCTTGAGGGTGGCATGAGGGATGCCGGGTTGCAGGGGATGGTCACCATGGTAATTGTTGACCGCTTCCACCAGAACACGCTGCCAGGCGCGGGCGGTCTCGACCGTGACCCACTGGTCGCCGATGCGGTAGACCTGCTCGACCGCGACCAGGTTCTCCAGCAGCGCCGCGACCCGCTCACGGCCCAACCCCGAAGCCTGCTCCAGGTCCTTCTGCTTGACGCAGCCGAGCTCGGCCAGCTTTTGCACGATAAACGAGCCTTCACCGGATTCCAACTCTTTAAGCGCCAGCATGACCTCCTGGCGAAAGCGCTTGTGCTTGACCGGGGCCGGATCGATGATCTGCCCGCCGCCGATGGTCGTCATCGGTGAATAGGAGCGGATGATGAATCGGTCCTGGCGGTGCGCGACCAGCGGGTTGTCGAGGTGGAACTGGGCCAGAACGCTCTCTCCCGGCAGCATCTCGTCGCGGTCGAGCAGGGCGACCCGCGCCGTGACCTTGGCCGTGCCCATGTGCAGGTGCACCGGGTCGCGAAACTTGAGCGGCCGCGGTGCCTCCGGCAACAGGTTGAGCCGAGCGTCGAAGCGTTCGGTCATGGTGAAGAAGCCGGGTGTGGCGACCACCGCCCCGCGCATCAGGTTGCTGCGTTCCAGTCCGGCCAGGTTGAGGGCGACCCGCTGCCCGGCACAGGCCACGTCGGCCTTGTGACCGTGCACCTGGACTTCGCGAACTCTGACCGTCTCGGCGGGGGGGATAACTTCAACCGTATCGCCGATCTTGATGCGCCCCGAGAGGAGGGTCCCGGTGACCACGGTACCGAAGCCGCTGATCGTGAAGTGGCGGTCGATCGGCAGGCGGGTGGGGCCGTCCTCGTCGCGCGGCGGCAGCTGGGCGAGAATCTCCTGGATGGTCTGCTTTAACGCAGCGATGCCGTCGCCCCTGATGGCCGAAACCCGGCAGCAGGGGGCCTTGGCGAGGAAGGTCCCGGCGAGGGTTTCGCGCACTTCCTCCTCGACGATATCGATCCAGTCTTCTTCGGCCAGGTCGCACTTGGTCAGCACCAGGATGCCTTTGGGTATCTGCAGCAGCTGCAGGATCTGCAGATGTTCACGGGTCTGCGGCATGACCCCTTCGTTGACATCGACCACCAGCAGGACCAGATCGATGCCGCCGATTCCGGCGAGCATGTTGTGGATGAACTTCTCGTGACCAGGGACGTCGACCACGCCGACCATGCTGCCGTCGTCCAGCTTGAAGGGTGCGAAGCCGAGTTCGATGGAGATGCCGCGCTCCTGTTCCTCCTTGAGGCGGTCCGTGTTGATCCCGGTCAGCTTGTTGATCAGCACGGTTTTGCCGTGGTCGACATGCCCGGCGGTGCCGATGATGTGATAGCGGGTGGATTTGCTCATGCTTCACTGTCCCAAAAAATGCAAAAAACTTTCGGTTCATTGCTTGAAAACCTGCTGCAAGGCCTCCAGTAGCAACCCCTCGTCAGCGGTGCCGAGGGTGCGCGGGTCGATCAGGAAACGGTCGTCCTGGATGCGGCCGACAACCGGCGGCTCACAGCTGCGCAGCCTGGTGGTCATTTCGTTCAGTGACAACCCCTTTGGCGTCAGGGCAATGACCCAGCCGGGCAGCTCAGCCAGGGGCAGGGCGCCGCCGCCGACGGTCGCGGTCGCTTCGATGATGGCACAATCTGCCGCGTCGGCGAGCATTGCGTGCAAAGCTGGCAGCAAGGCCTCGCAGCGTTCGCGCAGTGCCGACGCCGGTTGTGAGAGCATTTGCAGTGTGGGTATTTGCGCCAAGGCCTTGTTTGGGTCGAGGTACAGCCGGAGGGTTGCTTCGAGAGCCGCCAGGGTCAGCTTGTCGATCCGCAGGGCGCGGGCCATCGGGTGCTTGCGCAGCTTGTCGAGTACCTCACGCTTGCCGACGATGATCCCGGCCTGGGGGCCGCCGAGCAGCTTGTCGCCGCTGAAGGTGACCAGATCGATACCAGTCTGCAAGGCTTCCCGCACGGTTGGCTCGCGCGGCAGGCCGTAAGACGTCAGGTCGATCAGCAGTCCGCTGCCGAGATCTTCGAGCACCGGGATGTCGTGCTGGTGAGCCAGTCCGGCCAGCTCTTCACCGCTCACGGCCTGGGTGAAGCCGAGGATGCGGTAGTTGCTGGTGTGGACCTTGAGGATCAGCGCCGTCTCACTGTTGAGCGCATCCGCATAATCTTTGAGGTGGGTCTTGTTGGTGGTGCCGACTTCGACCAGGGTCACGCCGCTGGCGGCCATGATATCGGGGATGCGGAAGGAACCACCGATCTCGATCAATTCACCGCGTGAGACCAGGGCGCTGCGTCCGCCGGCCAGGGCCGCCAGGGCGAGCATGACGGCCCCGGCATTGTTGTTGACGACCGTAGCGGCTTCGCCGCCGGTCAGCTTGCACAGCAGCTCTTCTACATGTGTGAAGCGCTTGCCGCGCTGGCCTTCGTCGAGGTTGTACTCGAGATTGGAATAACCCTGGGCAACCTCGTTGATCGCCTGCAGCGCGTCGCTGCAGAGCGGTGCCCGGCCGAGGTTGGTGTGCAGCAGGGTGCCGGTGACGTTGATGACTTTGCGCAGCGACGGCCTGGCCATGCGTGCCACCTCTGCGGCGACCAGGGTGGCGACGCGTTCGAGGTCGAGATCGGGCAGGGGGGCCTGCTCGTCCAGGATCTGCCGGCGCAGCTCTTCGACGACCTTCTGGGCCGCCTCGCGGATCAGGATGTGCGGCTGTGCCGATTCCAGCTTGCTGAGCAGGGCAGTGCCCAATAGCCGGTCGATGGCGGGCAGGGTGCGCAATAGGGCGCGGCGATCAGACATGGAGCACCCCCGAAGCAGTGACTCTCAGGCCATGACAGTTGTGGCTCAGTCTTCGGCTGGAGATGCGGCCTCGCGCATCATGACGTTGATCTTGCCGGCAGCAACCGCCATGACGATTCCCTGGATGGCACCGACTTCTTCGTTCGATATGTTCTGTTCCCTGGCCACGCCAAGGTAGTGCTCGATTCATGGCTGGCATTCCCTGGCCATGGCCGCAGCCAGACCGATCATGGCCGTGGTCCGGTCATCGAGCTGTTCGGCGCAGCGGACGGCATCGTAGAAGTTGCAGTAGGCTGTATGTTGTTTCGGTGGCAGCATGATATCGTACAGACCTCTCTGAAATAATAAGTCAGGGGACGCAATCCCCTATTTACGGGAACATTCCCAGACACCCTGGTTGGACATATTCGTTACCGTCAGCGAACCATTGGCGTGGAAGACCGCTTCGAACGACATCCCCTGGTCGGTCACGAAGCGGTTATCGCTCATGCGCGTCCAGCGACTGTTCCTTGCCGTGCTGAAGAAGGGCTCTTCCTGGATGATGCGGCCGTCGTCGAAGAAGGTGATGTCGTAATTGAAAACATTGTTGGTGCACTCCCAGCTGCCGACCAGTGGGTCGACGGCGTTACGGTCCTGGGCACGGGACTGTCCATCGTCGCTGGGGGTGTCGTACTGTGCGTCCATGAGATGGCTCTGCAGTGATTCGACGGTCCGCTCGAGACGATCGATGCGGCGTTCCTGCTGCTGCAGCCGTTTCTCGAGATCGTTGATGTCCGGTGATGCTGCCAGGGCTTGAAGTTGACAATAACAGGCCGAAGGCCAGCAGAGCAGTAATCAGTCTAAGCATGTGACCCTCCTGCAAGAGGTTCTTGGCCCGGGTTTGTGTGGGCCAATTAAGTTCACCACAACGGCTGACTGCAGGTGATGAAGCCCTGAGCACCTTTGGGCCAGATCAATCGACTCGTGTTGTGAAACCAGGCTTTGCGAAAGCCGCGTACGGATGCTCCAGGAAGGCTCTGTGCCAGCAATCTGTGCGCGTCTTTCTAGAGGTGCACCGCACGATTTGGCGGGAGTAGATGGGAATCGAACCCACCAGGGACGGGATACGCCCCCCATCGGTTTTGAAGACCGAGCGCGCCACCAGGCTACGAGCTACTCCCTCGAATTATAGTCGAATGATGTTGCCTGCCCCCTGCAGGGCGTTGACCAGCTCCAGCATGTTGGAAATCCTGCCGACCGCCAGCGCGTCCTTGGCGCCGAAAAACTCCAGGCAGAGCCCGCAGGAAGCGATATCGACACCGCGGTTGGCGAGCTCCACGAGGGGTTCGATGACGTCGGAGCCGCCGATTGTCAGCTTGATGCCGCTGTTGACGCAGTAGATGGCGGCAGGGGTGGTGTCGGATTCGGTCAGGGTGAAGATGAAGTTTTTCATCAGAATCTGGCCAAGCTTGGCATCGCCATGCCCCATCTGGTCGGAGCCGATGAAGATGATGGTCGGTCCGGTGCTGCCCGCAGCTGGTCCGGACGTCACCGGATTCTCGCCCGGGGTCAGTTCGAGCTGGATCGTTTCGCCGCTTTTCCCGACCTTTATGCTGTAACCGAGGGTCTTGGCCAGGCGTGAAACGTTCTCCTTACAGGCCTGATCATCGACTAAAACCTGCAAGACCAGTGCGGGGTTCGCCAACATGAGTTGCCGGGTCTGGATGACGGGTTGCGGGCACTGTTGGCCGCGGCAGTCGATGATTTTCATGTGATCCTCGATATTAAAGTTGACACACTATATATGGAATTCTTCATGTTGGCAAGAAGGCTCTGCTTGACATGTTGTCAAGGACGTCCGTAAACTCGCGGCAATTGAGTCCTTCAGCTTGCCGAGCGGAGATGAGATGAGGCGTCAGACACGTAAAATTCAGGTTGGCGGTGTGGCGGTCGGTGGCGATGCGCCGATTTCGGTGCAGTCGATGTGCAATACCGACACCCGGGATGTCGCGGCGACGGTGGCACAGATCACCGCCCTGGCCGAGGCGGGTTGCGAGATCGTGCGCTGTGCCGTCCCCGATGAAGACGCGGCCCTGGCGCTGGCGCCCATCTGCGCGCAAAGCCGCCTGCCGCTGATCGCCGATATCCACTTCGACTATCGCCTGGCGCTGCTTTCTCTCGACGCCGGGGTGGCGGGGTTGCGGCTCAACCCGGGCAATATCGGCGCACGCTGGAAAGTCGAAGAGGTAGTCAAGGCGTGTGCCGAACGGTCTGTACCGATCCGCATCGGCGTTAATTCCGGTTCCCTCGAAAAAGAGCTGTTGGCCAAGTATGGCCACCCGACCGCCGAGGCCATGGTAGACAGCGCCCTCGGCCACATCCGCATCCTGGAGGAGCTCGACTACCGGGAGATCAAGGTCAGTCTCAAGTCCTCGGATGTGCGCCGGACGGTGGCCGCCTACCGTCTGCTCGCCGAGCGGGTCGACTACCCGCTGCATATCGGCGTGACCGAGGCCGGCACCACCTGGAGCGGCACGATCAAGAGTGCGGTCGGGCTTGGTGCCCTGCTCTATGACGGCATCGGCGACACCCTGCGGGTCTCCCTCACCGGTGACCCGGTCGAAGAGGTGCGGGTCGGTTGGGAGATTCTCAAGAGCCTCGAACTGCGCGAACGCGGCCCGGTGTTTATCAGCTGCCCGACCTGCGGCCGCTGCCAGATCGACCTGATCGGAGTTGCCGAGGAAGTTGAGCAGCGCCTGCACGATTTGCCCTGCCGTATCACCATCGCGGTGATGGGCTGCGTGGTCAACGGCCCCGGCGAAGCACGCGAGGCCGATCTCGGCATCGCCGGCGGCAAAGGGCAGGGGCTGCTGTTCCGCAAAGGTGAGGTGGTGCGCAAGGTGCCGCAGGAGCAGCTTGCTGACGCCCTGGTCGCAGAAGCCCTGCGGCTTGCTGCAGAACGCTGCCCTTGAGACATCATCACTCCTTGCAATCGCCCCGGAAATACGCTAATTTCAAAGGCCCTCTTCGGCAACGAAGCGGGCCATTATCTTATCCAGAGGTTGCCAGATGCGTTATACCCAGTACTTTTTGCCGACGTTGAAAGAGACTCCTGGCGACGCCGAAGTCGTCAGTCACCAGTTGATGGCCCGTGCGGGGATGATCCGCAAGGTTGCCGCCGGCATCTACGATTACCTGCCCCTTGGGCTCAAGGTGATCCGCAAGGTCGAGAATATCGTCCGTGAAGAGATGGACCGGGCCGGTGCCATCGAGATCCTGATGCCGGCCGTGGTGCCGGCCGACCTCTGGGAGGAGTCCGGGCGCTGGCAGCAGTACGGCAAGGAACTGCTGCGGCTCAAGGACCGCAAGGAGACGAACTTCTGCATCGGACCCACCCACGAGGAAGTGGTCACCGAAATCGTGCGCGGCACGGTGCGCTCCTATCGCCAGCTGCCGTTCAACCTCTACCAGATCCAGACCAAGTTCCGCGACGAGATCCGCCCGCGCTTCGGCCTGATGCGCGGCCGCGAATTCATCATGAAGGACGCCTACTCCTTCGATCATCGATGATGCCGGGGCAGACCTCTCCTATGACAAGATGTATCAGGCCTACCGCCGCATCTTCAAGCGCTGCGGTCTCGAGTTCCGTGCCGTGGAGGCTGATTCCGGGGCGATCGGCGGCAGCTTCTCCCATGAATTCATGGTCCTCGCCGACACCGGTGAAGACGCCATCGTGTCCTGCGATGCCTGCGAGTACGCGGCGAACGTCGAAAAGGCCGAACTGCGCTGCTCCTGGCGGGAAGGCTCCAGCGCCGACGCAGTCGCTGGAGCGGGTGTCTGACGCCGAATCTGAAAAGCATCGAGGATGTCGCCGCATTCCTCAAGGAAAAGCCCAGCAAAATGATCAAAACCCTGGTCATGCAGAACGAGCGCGACGAGGTGGTCGCGGTGCTGCTGCGTGGGGACCGAACCCTCAACGAGATCAAACTCTGCCATCTCCTCGACTGCAACCATGTGCAGCTTGCCGATGAAGCCGTCGTCAGAAAGATCACCGGTGCGCCGACCGGCTTCTCCGGGCCGATCGGGCTGTCCTGCCGCGTGCTCGCCGACCTGGAAATCGCTGCTATGAGCGATTTCGGCCTGGGGGCCAACGAAGAGAACTACCACCTCACCGGGGCCAATCATGGCCGTGATTTCCAGGTCGAGGCCTTTGTCGACCTGCGCCAGGCCGAGGCGGGCGATGCCTGCCCGCGCTGCTCCGGCAAGCTGGAAGCCTGGCGCGGTATCGAAGTCGGGCATGTCTTCAAGCTCGGCACCAAGTACTCCGAAGCCATGCACGCCACCGTACTGGATGACCAGGGGCAGGAGCGGACCCTGGTCATGGGCTGCTACGGCATCGGCATCGGACGCACCGCCGCGGCCTCGATCGAACAGAACCACGACGAGAACGGCATCATCTGGCCGATGCCGCTGGCGCCTTTCCAGGTGATCGTCACGCTGCTCAACCCCAACGATGAAGAGGTCCGCACGGCCGGGGAGGCTCTTTACGCCCAGCTGCTCGAAGCGGGCATCGAAGTGCTGCTCGACGATCGCGACGAGCGCCCGGGGAGCAAGTTCAAGGATGCTGACCTGCTCGGCATCCCGCTGCGCGTCAATGTCGGTGCCCGTGGTTTGAAAGAACAGTCCTTCGAGCTTCAGGAGCGGCGCAGCGGCGAGCGGATCATGCTGCCCATCGAGGGCGCTGCAGACAAAATCGCCGCACAGGTGCGCGCCGCCCTTTAGGCAGGGCCGGGAATAGATGTTTATGAATGAAATCCGTATCGAAAAGGGCGGTCGGCTGACTCTGCCACCGAGCGCGGCGAGAATCCTTGGTGAGCATCCGCTGCGCATGTCGTCATGCTCCGCCACCATCTCCTGCTGGAATCTGCGGCCAACGGCGGCAAGGTGCAGATGGCCGGCCTGATCGGTGATGTCGGCGTTGTCGATCTGCTCTCCTTCTTCAACATGTTCCGCAAATCCGGTGTGCTGCATTTCAACCTGTCCGGCGGCAGCAAGACACTTTATTTCAAGAACGGCGAGCTTGCTCATGCAACCAGCACCTTCCCGGAAGAAGAGATCGGCGAAATCCTCTACAGCCTCGGTAAATTTGACCGGGAGACTCTGCAGGGCGCCCGCCAGTTCGCCAACGGTGAACTGCCCCTCGGCAAGATCCTCGTCGACCAGGATATTATCTCCTCCAAGGATCTCTGGGCGGCAAATCGCAACCAGGTCGAAACCATCGTCTACAACCTGTTCGCCTTCCATGAGGGCTCCTTCGCTTTCGTCGACACTGTGCTGGCCGACGACCAGCTGGTAAGCCTCTCCATGAACACCCAGAACCTGATCATGGAAGGTCTGCGCCGGGTCGACGAGCGGGCAGTCTACATGCAGAAGGTCAAGTCTCTCGACGCCATCCCGGTGACCGCCGGCAATGTCCCCAACGACCTCGACAGCGTCTCGCAGAAGATGGTCGCCCTGATCCAGGCGGGGGTCGGCGACGTCAAGGAGCTGCTGCGCCGCTCCGGTTCCGGTGAGTTCGATGCCCTGCGCCTGCTCAGCCAGATGGTTGAGCGTGGCATCGTCAAGATGGAGGAGGCGCCGACCGTGGCTGTTGAGGGCGTCCTCGGCGAGGTCGTGACTATCTTCAACGGTGTCCTCATTGCCATGCACCGTGTCGTCTCCGCCAAGAACCCCCAGTTCCGCGAGGAAGTCTCCTGCTTTCTGCGCGACCTGCCACAACCCTTTTCTTACGTCTTCCGCCAGACCATCCTCAAGGAAGATGGCTCGGTGGACGGCGGGCGCATCCTGGCCAACCTCGCCGGGCTTGAAGAAGGTGACAAGCTGCGCCTGCTCTCAGATTCTCTCAGTGAACTGATCTACATGGAGTGCATTGCCGCCCGACGCGAGCTGGGGGCGGCCGATTCTGCGGAACTGATCAAGCGGGTCCAGGACGTGTCAACCCGGGTTCAGGTCCTGATAGGGAAACGCGATGATGAATGATGCCAAACAGAGATTGATTTTTGCCCTGGATGTCGACACTCTGGAAGAGGCCCGCCGCTGGGTCGAGCAATTGCAGGGTCAGGTCGGGGTGTTCAAGATTGGCAAGCAGCTCTTTACCAAGTGTGGGCCGGACATTGTCAGGCAGGTTCATGCCGGCGGCGCTGACGTATTTCTTGACCTCAAGTACCACGACATCCCCAACACCGTGGCCATGGCGGGGCTCGAGGCTTTTCGCCTTGGAGTCAGGATGTTCAACGTCCACGCATTGGGCGGTTTCGAAATGATGGCCAAGCTGGTCGCCGAGATTGACAATGTCTGCCCGCGTGGCAACCCTGAACGTCCCATTCTTCTGGCGGTCACGATTCTGACCTCGTCAAATGAGGACACCCTGCGAGGCGTGGGCATCGATCGGCCGGTCGAGGTCATGGTGCCGAAGCTGGCCAAGTTGGCCCAGGATGCCGGCATGGACGGCGTGGTGGCGTCGCCGAAAGAGGTTGCGCTGATTCGCGCGGCCTGTGGTAACGACTTCCTGACCGTAACCCCGGGGGTCCGGCCGACATTCGCTTCCCAGGACGACCAGAAGCGAGTCATGACCCCGGGTGAAGCGTTGCGGGCCGGAGCTGACTACCTGGTCATCGGTCGGCCGATTTCGGCGGCTGCCGATCCAGCCGCTGCGGCGCAGCTGATTCTCGACGAGATGCAGGCGGCGCTGAACGCTTAGCTCTCTGCAGGACATGGACCGTTAAGTTTTGTCCACATCGGCCAAGGTATGGCTCCCCTTTTTCCTGGCGGCTCTGATACCAAAACAGAGGACTGTGACTAAAATGTGGAAGCTGTCTAACCCACAAATTTTTTACGCAAAGACGCAAAAGGTTAGCTCAAGACGCGAAGAAAAATATTCTTGATGAGAGAATGATCCATTGCGCCTTACTTTATTCATTGCGTCTTAGCCTTAAATAGGCCTGTTGTCACAACCTTCTTTCCGGTTAATTTCAGGTTCAATTAAGGTCGCAAACATGATGCTTGGGCCCGCCCCGACAACCCTATGAAGGAGAGACTTATGAAAAGAGTGTTTTTTGTCGTGCTGCTGGTAGCTTTGTTCTCCGCGACATCGGCCTGGGCCACAGACCCGGTCAAAATCGGCATGGTGACCACCTTGTCGACGAAAGCCGGCTACCTGGGTGAAGAGGTTCGAGATGGCTTCAAGCTGGCCATTGATCAGGAAGGGGGCAAGCTTGGCGGCGTGCCTGTGGAACTGCTCGTCGAGGATGACGGTCTTGAGCCTGAAAAAGCCAAGCAGATTGCCGAAAGATTCATGAAACGCGACGACGTTAAAATCATGACCGGCATCATCTTCTCCAACGTCGCCATCGCCGTGGTGCCGAAGGTGGTCAAAAGCGACGTCCTCTACATCAGCCCCAACGCCGGACCCTCGGACCTGGCCGGGAAAGGTTGCAATAAAAACTATTTCAACGTCGCCTACCAGAATGACAACCTGGACGAAGTGGTCGGCCAATATGTCACCGAGGCCGGGTACAAGAATGTCTATCTACTGGCCCCCAATTATCCCGCCGGGAAAGATCACTTGGCCGGGTTCAAAAGGTATTATCAGGGCCCGTTGGCTGGAGAAGTGTACACCAAGCTCGGCCAGTCCGATTATGCGGCGGAAATTGCAGCATTGCGCGCGGCCAAGCCGGATGCCGTGTTCTTCTTCCTCCCCGGTGGCATGGGCATCAACTTTCTCAAGCAGTATTCCCAGGCTGGCCTGAATCAAACCATACCGGTTTTCGGCCCCGCTTTTTCCTTTGATGAGCGCTTGCTCAAAGCGGTCGGGCCGGCGGCGCTGGGCGTCAAAAATGGCTCGCAATGGACGCACGATCTCGACAACCCGGCGAACAAGCAGTTTGTCGATGCTTTTCGCCAGGCCTACGGGCGCACTCCCACCTTGTATGCGAGCCAGGGCTACGATGCTGCCCGCTTGATCGCCAGTGCCTTGAAGAGCGTCGCTGGCGATGTCAGCAAACTGGATGCGCTGCGTGAAGCACTCCGTAAGGCTGACTTTGATTCGGTGCGCGGTAAATTCTCATTCACAGCCAACCAGCATCCGATACAGGATCTCTACATTCGCGAAGTGGTCAAAGATGCCGATGGCAACTATACCAACAAGACGTTGAAAGCGGTTTTCAAGGATCATGGCAACGCCTACGGCGAAGAATGTGAAATGAATTAAGGCTCGGATGAAAACGGCACCTGTCCGCCAGGTGCCGTTTTTTATCGCTATGGGTGTGCTGACTTCCGGGCTCTCCTGGAATTTCTCTTTACGAATGCGGGACTATGCTCTTAGTCATTGAACAGCTACTTAACGGCCTGCAACTCGGCATCACGCTTTTTTTAATGTCCGCCGGCTTGACCTTGGTGTTCGGTATCATGCAGGTGATTAACCTGGCGCACGGTTCATTCTATATGATCGGGGCCTATGTCGGCGCCACCGTGACCGCCCGCAGCGGCTCTTTCCCCCTGGGCATCGCGGCCGCCCTTTCGGCTGCGGCCCTGGCCGGCATGCTGACCGAAAGCCTGGTGCTGCGGCGCCTGTACAAAAAAGACCATGTCGACCAGGTGTTGGCCACCTTTGGCCTGATCATGTTCTTCAACGAACTGACCCGGATTGTCTGGGGTCGCCAACCACTGTTCATGGATGTTCCTCACTGGCTCTCGGGCAGCATTGAAATTATCCCCGGGATTCCCTACCCGAGCTATCGCATCGCAGTGATCGGAGTCGGCGCGCTGGTCGCATTGTTCCTTTACTTTCTCTTCGCCCATTCGCGCATCGGCATGCAGATCAGGGCCGGGGCCAGCAACCGGGATATGGCCGGGGCGCTGGGGATAAACATCAAGAGGTTGTACACCCTGGTCTTTGGCCTGGGAACTTTGCTTGCCGGATTGGCCGGGGTCATGGCCGGACCGATTCTGGCGGTCGAAGTCGGCATGGGTGAAAGCATCTTGATTCTGACCTTCGTCGTCATTGTCATAGGTGGAATCGGTTCCGTACGCGGCGCTTTCGTCGGGGCTCTGCTGGTCGGTATGGTCGATACCTTGGGGCGGGCGTTCCTGCCGGGGTTCTTCCGACTTTTTCTCTCTGCTGCATATGCCGATGGCGTGGGTGCCTCACTGGCCTCCATGTCCATCTATATATTGATGGCAGCAATACTGGTCTGGCGACCGCGCGGGCTGCTTCCCGCTCACGCCTGACGAATGCTTGCCCCCTCTGCGAAGGCCAGCCGACAGATTACCCATGTTCAGAACACCAACCCGAAAATCTCTGTCCCTTGTCGCCGGCGGCCTCCTGTTGCTATGTTTGCCGCCGATCGCCCATCTGAGCGGTGAACCCTACCTGATCTCCCTGTTCAGCCGTATCCTCATTTATGCTCTGGCGGCCGTCAGCCTCGACCTGATTTTGGGTTATGGCGGCATGGTCAGCCTTGGCCATGCCGCATTTTTCGGCATCGGCGCCTATGTGACCGCAATTCTTTCCTCCCATAACTATGAAGGCATAGCGATCCTGCCCTGGCCGATAACGCTGGCCGGCCACGCCAGCGCCCTGGTCGCATGGCCGCTCGCGATGATGATCGCGGCCCTGCTGGCGGCCTTGATCGGAGCCTTGAGCCTGAGAACCAGCGGCATGCACTTCATTATGATCACCCTGGCCTTCTCGCAGATGCTCTATTACTTTTTTGTCTCCCTCGAAGCCTATGGCGGCGATGACGGTCTGAGCCTGTTTTCGCGCAACGCCCTGCCGGGTTTGGACCTGTCCAAGGATACGCATTTTTACTATCTGTGCCTGGCCCTGATGAGCGTGTTCCTGGTGATCGCCTATCGTTTGGTACATTCCCGCTTCGGCATGGTTATCCGCGGCTGCCGCGAAAATGAAAAACGTATGCAGGCTTTGGGCTTCCCCACCTTCCGCTACAAGCTGGCCTGTTTTGTCATCGCCGGTGCCGCGGCAGGGCTGGCGGGAGCTCTGGTTGCCAATCAAACCGAATATGTCAGCCCGGGGCTGATGCACTGGTCCCGCTCCGGGGTCATTCTGATCATGGTCCTGCTGGGAGGGACCGGAACGCTGTTCGGCCCCGTTTTGGGCGCCGCCACTTTTTTACTCCTCGAGGAGTTCTTGCCCATCTATACCGAACATTGGATGCTCTACCTCGGCCCTTTTTTGATCGTGGTGGTGCTTTTTGCCCGGCATGGCCTTTATGGCATCCTCGTCGGTCGTGAGCGAGACAATGGCTGAGATACTGCTCCGTACCGAAGGGTTATGCAAAAGCTTTGGGGCCGTGCAGGCTTGCAACAACCTTGCGCTGGAGGTGGTTGCCGGCGAGGTCCATGCACTCATCGGTCCGAACGGCGCAGGCAAAACCACCCTGCTCAACCAACTGTCCGGTGATCTCATGCCGGACGCCGGACGCATCTTTTTCTCCGGTCGGGAGATAACCCGGCTGCCCCTTTACAAAAGGGCTCACCTCGGCCTGGCCCGCTCTTACCAGATCACCTCGATCTTTCCGCAGCTTACGGTGGAGGAGAACCTGCTGCTTGCCATTCAGGCCCATTGCGGGCACAGTTTCCACTTCTGGCAAAAGGCCGGCGAAGAACCTCAGCTGCGTGCTGCTCTTGCCCCGGCCCTGGCACAGGTCGGGCTGACAGAACGGGCCAAGATTCAGGCGGCAACCCTCTCACACGGGGAGAAAAAACAGCTGGAAGTCGGTATGGCGCTGGCCTGCAACCCGAAGCTTCTGCTTCTGGACGAACCGATGGCCGGCATGGGGCCGGGCGGCACCGTTGAGATGTCCAACCTGATCATGAAACTTAAACAGCACATGACCATCCTGCTGGTTGAACATGACATGAAAGCGATCTTTGCCCTGGCCGACCGCATTACCGTGCTCGTTTACGGCGAGGTGATTGCGAGTGGTCCCCCGGAAGAGATTCGGACGGATCCTGCCGTTCGCCAGGCGTATCTGGGAGATGAGGTCCAATAATGCTGGCTGTCGAACAGATCGAAACTTTCTACGGCAGCAGCCAGGCGCTTTTCGGGGTCAGCCTGCAAGTCGCCGAAGGCGAGGTTGTGACCCTTTTGGGACGCAACGGCATGGGCAAAAGCACCACGGTCAAGTCGATCATGGGACTGACACCCGTGACCCATGGGGAAATATTCTTTGACGGCAAAGCCATCCACCGGTTGCCCAGCTACGCCATTGCCCGCATGGGCATCGGCCTGGTTCCCGAAGGCCGGCAGATCTTTCCCAACCTAACCGTTTACGAAAACATCATGGCGACGGCGGCCAATCGCCTTGGCGAGCAGGAGCCCTACAACCTGCGCGGGGTGCTCAAGCTTTTCCCCCGTCTCGCCGAGCGACTGGATCATTACGGCGATCAGCTGTCGGGTGGAGAGCAACAGATGCTGGCGTTGGTTCGAGCGCTGATGACCAACCCGAAATTACTGATTCTCGACGAAGCCACCGAAGGCTTGGCCCCCATGGTGCGTCAAGAAATTTGGCGGGGGCTGACGGTTCTCAAGGAGTATGGCCAGTCCATCCTGGTGATCGACAAAAACCTGGATGCCTTGATGCGCCTGGCGGATCGTCACTATGTGATGGAGAAGGGGTGCGTGGTCTGGTCAGGCGCCACTGCTGACATTGCCCACAATGAGGCCTTGAAAGCCCGTTTCCTGGGGGTCTGAAAGCAGCCCCGCGCTGCATGAGATTTAACTCTGTCGCTGCAAGAAAAGCATTAGGTACGCAGGCCATGGGCCTTGCCGATCATAGGCGCTGAAAGTCGCATACTTTTTAAGCTTCCGCCTCCTCTCGCATCAAAATGACGGAATCCCGGCGCTGCGTTGCTGATGCTCTGATGACCCTAACCTGTCAGGGTCGCAGAAAATTCTGTCGTGTTCCGGATCTCGCCAGCATCATTCGCAATTTATTTTTTACCTGCTAAAGTTTCTATTGGTTTTGCTTTCCAAACGTCGAATGTGTATGTACTCTGCAACAGTCTAGGGCGTATCCCATGGCTGTTGACCACCCCCTAACTGAGGAGAAAAAAATCATGAAGCGTTTCCTTTTGCTGATCACAGCAACCATGTTGGCCCTGACCTTCTGCGGAAACCTTTTTGCGGCAGACTTGGTCGTCGCCACTGACACCAACTTCCCGCCGTTCGAATTCAAGGACAAGTCCGGCAAGCACACTGGTTTCGATGTGGAGTTGTGGGATGCTTTGGCCAAGAAAGTCGGCGTCGCGTACAAACTGCAGCCGATGGATTTCAATGGCATTATCCCCGGCCTACAGACCGGTCAGATCGATGTCGGCATCGCCGGCATGACCATCAAGCCGGAGCGGGCTGAGGTCGTCGATTTTTCCGACCCCTACTACAACGCCGGCCTGCTGATCCTGGTCAAGGTCGACAATAAAGACGTCAACGACATCAAGGATCTCAAAGGCAAAGTGGTCTCGACCAAACTCGGTACGACCAGCGCCGACTTCGCCAAGGCCGAAACCGGCGCCGCCGAAGTCAAGCTTTTCCCCAACAACGACGCCATGTTCCTTGAGCTGCTCTCGGGCGGCGCCGATGCCGTGATCTTCGATTCGCCGGTTATCGCGGAGTTCATGCGGACCGCAGGCAAGGGCCAGGTCAAGGTCGCCGGACCGCTTTACATGGGCCAGTCCTACGGGATCGCCTTCCCGAAGGGGAGCGAACTGGTCGCCAAGGTCAACGCCGCCCTGAAGGCACTGCGTGATGACGGCACCTACCTCGCTCTCTATCGCAAGTGGTTCAATACCGATCCGAAGTAAACCCGCAATCCCGTCAATAACATCAGGAGGCAGGGGCGTCAGCACGCGTCCCTGCCTCGGTAATATCTGCACTCAACTGGCAAAGAGGAGCCCATGGCATTTAAATTTGAACCGGATGTGATGGTTGAAACCTTCCCGATGCTGCTCAGCGGCGTAAAGCTGACCATCATCATCACCCTATGCGGGTTGCTGATCGGCTTCGTCATCGGTGTGCTGTGCGGCTTGATGAAACTCTCCAAAAACCCGGTGCTCCGCAAGCTTGCCGGAGCCTATGTCGAGCTCATTCGCGGCACGCCGTTGATCGTCCAGGTCATGTTCCTCTATTTTGGCATCCCCATGGCCAGCGGTCTGCGCATTCCACCCCTGACTGCCGGTGTGATCGCCATTGCCGTCAATTCGGGCGCGTATATTGCCGAGATCGTCCGCGGCTCGGTGCAGTCGATCGATTTCGGGCAACGTGAGGCGGGCCGCTCGATCGGTCTGACCCAGGCACAGACCATGCTCTATATCATCTGGCCGCAAGCCTTTCGGCGCATGATTCCACCCCTTGGCAACCAGTTTATCATCAGCCTCAAGGATACCTCGCTGCTGGTAGTGATCGGCGTGGCCGAGCTGACCCGGGTCGGCCAGGAAATTATCGCGGTCAACTTCAGGGCGTTCGAGGTCTGGCTCACGGTTGGGCTGGTCTACCTGATGATGACTCTGACCATCAGTCGGGTCCTGAAAACCGTTGAAAATCGCATCGAACGCCGCGGGGCGCGCTGAGAGGAACCATGATTACTATCAAGAACCTGCACAAGAATTTCGGCGCCCTAGAAGTCATCAAGGGCATTGACCTGTCGATCGAGGCGGGACAGGTTGTCTGCATCATCGGCCCGTCCGGTTCAGGGAAATCCACCGTGCTGCGCTGCATCAACCGTCTCGAGGAGCTTACCTCGGGACAGATCGTGGTCGATGGTCACGATCTCTACGCCGCCGACACCGATATCAACTATGTGCGCACCGAGGCCGGCATGGTCTTCCAGCAGTTCAACCTATTCCCGCACATGAGCGTCTTGGAGAATGTTACCCTCGGTCCGATCAAGGTGCGCGGCATGTCCAGGCACGAGGCGAACAAGCTGGGCGTCGAGTTGCTCAAAAAAGTCGGTTTGCAGGAGAAGGCCAAGAACTACCCCGAGCAGCTCTCCGGCGGGCAGAAACAGCGTGTCGCCATCGCCCGGGCACTGGCCCTCAAGCCGAAGGTCATTCTGTTCGACGAGCCGACCTCCGCCCTGGACCCGGAGTTGGTCGGCGAGGTTCTCGAGGTCATGAAGAAATTAGCCAACGAGGGGATGACCATGGTCGTGGTGACTCATGAAATGGACTTTGCCCGAGAGGTTGCCGACCGGGTGATCTTTATCGACAAAGGGGTCATCCAGGAGGATGGACCGCCGGCCGAAGTTTTTGATAACCCGAAAAATCCACGGTTGAAGGACTTTCTCGGCAAGGTGGGACACGTTCACTGAGGCCGACGGTTTGCGCCTCTGCGGGGGAAACGGTGTTTGTACCGGAGCTGCGCAGAGGGAAAAGCCTGTTTGGTCATAAATATCTAGCAGCGAGCATTGGGGGTCATCCCCTGACAGTCGAGGCGCTATGACTGATTATATTTACGGGATCAACCCGGTCAAAGAAGGGTTGCGTGGCCGTCGTCAGGCCCTCGAACTCTTTATCGATGAAAAAGGCGGCGGTCCGCGCATCGATGAGCTGCTCGTCCTGGCCCGCGAGCGCGGTGTGCCGGTACGGCAGAGAAAGCGTCAGGAGCTGGACCGTCTGGCCGGCCAGCCTCATCACCAGGGGGCGGTGTTGAGCATGGAGCCATTCCCCTACACGGCGATCGAGGATCTGCTATCGACCTGGCAGGCTTCCGGCGAAGCCGGGTTCTTCCTGCTGCTGGACGGCATCACCGACCCGCACAACCTGGGGGCCATCCTGCGCAACGCCGATGCCGCCGGCTGCCAGGGGGTGGTCATCACCAAGGATCGCAGCTGCGGCATCACCAACGTGGTCGATCGCGCCTCGGCCGGCGCGGTGGAGCACCTGGCGGTCTGCCAGGTGACGAACCTGGCCCGGACCATGGAGCTGCTGCAGAAGAGCGGTTTCTGGATCTACGGACTGGCGGCCGGGGAGGCGGCGCAGCCGCTCTTTGTCACAAGCCTGTCCGGGAATCTTGCCCTGGTAGTCGGCAGCGAGGGGGAGGGGCTGCGCCATCGTACCCGGGAGCTCTGCGACGGGCTGCTGGAGATCCCGATGATCGGCGGGGTGGCGTCGCTGAATGCCGCTTCGGCGAGTGCAGTGGCGCTTTTCGAAGTAGTGCGGCAAAGACTGGCCAGCCAAGCCTGATCAGTCGACCCCCTGGACATAGTCCTATCACGAAAGGCCGTCGCAGGTTAGTCGCGGCATTGCTCGAAACGTCACAGGAGTCGCCGTGGAAAAGGCGGCAGGGGGGCGTCTTATGCACGGTACGAGCGGAATCCTCGACCGCTTCATTCCGTTGCCTGGCCTTCCTCTCCGCTTGTCAGGCCATCAATTGTCCACCATTGACCTCGATCACTTGCCCGGTCACATAACCGCTCAAACTGTCGCAAGCCAGGAAAAGGGCTGTCCCGGCGCAATCATCGGCGTGGCCGAGGCGTAGCAGGGGAATGCCAAGTCGGGTCCTTTCCAGCTTCTCGCGGGTGGAAAATTGTGCGTGGAACGCCGTGTCTATGGTGCCAGGGGAGATCGCATTGACCCGGATGTTCCTGTCTGCCAGTTCTCGGGCAAGAGCGCGGGTTAGGGTGCTGACGAACGCTTTGGAGGCACTGTAGATGGAAGAACCCGGGCTGCCGCCGGTTCGGGCGGAAATCGAGCTGACATTGATGATGCAGCCACCCCCTAGTGCTGTGAAGGCGGGTAAGGCGGCACGACATGCAGTTACAACGGAGCGCGCGTTGAGATCGAAAACCTGGTCTATGAAGGCATCATCAACTTCTGAGAGTTGACGTCTCGCCACCATGCTGCCGGCATTGTTGAGCAGGATATCCAGGCGGCCGAAGGCCGCGATGGCACGGTTGACGGTCTCCATGACGGCCTCGCTCGAAGAGAAGTCGGCCTGTAATGGCACCGCGTCACCGCCGGCCAGATGAATCCTGGCGATCATTTCTGCAACAGCCTGCGCATCGCTGCTGTGGTAGTGAATCCCCACCTTTGCGCCGTAGCGGCCAAACGCTTCTGCTGCGGCAGCGCCGATGCCACTGCCGCCGCCGGTGACCAGAACGGCTTTGCCGCAGATGTCTGCACGCAGCCCGTCGGTCCGCTCTACAGGGATAATACTCTTCCCGTTCATTGTCCGCCCTCCAGAACCCGAGCAACCGCTTTGTCCCATCCCTGCAACTGGACGGTCCGTTCAGCGGGGCTGATTTGCGGGGTAAAGATCGCATCCCGCTGCCAATGCTCGCGGACCTCCGCAAGCGAGCTGAACAGCCCGAGTTGTACCCCGGCCAGGTAAGCGGCGCCCAGGGCGGTGGTTTCGATCACCCGTGGGCGCTCGACCGGCAGGTCGAGAAGGTCGGCTAAAAATTGCAGGAACCAGTCATTGACTACCATGCCGCCGTCTACGCGCAGCGCCTTGGGCGCGGTGGCGCTGTCCCCCTTGATGGCTTCCATGAGGTCGCGGGTCTGGTAACCGACCGATTCCAGGGTGGCCCGGACAATTTCGGCAATCCCGGTATTGCGGGTCAGCCCAAAGATGGCGCCGCGTGCATGCGGATCCCAATGAGGGGCCCCAAGGCCTGTGAATGCAGGCACCATGTAGACGCCACGATTGGATTCGAGGCCCTTCGCCAGACTTTCGGACTCGCCGGCCGTGCTGATCAGCTTGATGCCATCGCGAATCCACTGAATGGCAGCTCCGGCGATGAAAATCGAGCCTTCGATGGCATAACTGGTCTGTCCCGCAAAGCGATAAGCGACCGTCGTCAACAGACGGTTGTTCGAGCGGAAAGCCTTTTTCCCGGTGTTGATCAGGACAAAGCAGCCGGTGCCATAGGTGCTTTTGATCATGCCCGGTTCAAAGCAGGCTTGGCCGATCGCTGCCGCCTGCTGGTCACCGGCGACCCCGCCGATAGGCAAAGCGACACCGAACAGGCTGGTGTCGGTCGTGCCGAAGTCGGCGCTGCAGTCCTTGACTTCCGGCAACAGGGCCTCTGGTATACGGAACAGTTTCAGCAGTGTTTCATCCCACCGCTGCGTATGAATGTTGAACAGCATTGTGCGCGAGGCGTTGGTTGCGTCAGTGGCATGCACCTTGCCGCCGGTCAGCCTCCAGAGCAAAAAGGAGTCAACCGTGCCAAACGCCAGTTGGCCTCGTTCCGCCCGCTCCCGTACCCCGGCAACATTATCAAGAATCCAGGCCAGCTTGGTTGCGGAAAAGTAGGGGTCAAGGAGTAATCCGGTTGATGCGGCGACCCGTTCTTCGTGGCCGGCCGCTTTGAGCTGCGAGCAGAGCCCCGCCGTGCGGCGATCCTGCCAGACAATAGCGTTGCAGACCGGCTTGCCAGTCTGGCGGTCCCATACCAGGGTGGTCTCACGTTGGTTGGTGATCCCGATCCCGGCCACCTCAATGCCCGATTCCAAAGCTTGCCGCAAGGCCTGGCGACACACGCTGAGTACCGACTGCCAGATGTCTTCAGGATCATGTTCCACCCAACCGTCCTGTGGGTAAATCTGGCGAAATTCCTGCTGAGCGTTCGCGACACTCTGCCCGTGCTCGTCAAAGATCATGGCCCGTGAACTGGTGGTCCCCTGGTCAATCGCCAGAACATGTTGTCCGCTCATGGAAGCCTCCTCGTAGCGTCTATATTTATCTTTACTTGTTCATAATCCGTTAGTACCGAAAATTGTCAAGCAGTGAAATGTTCATAAGTGAAAATTATATTGGGGGTTTTATTTGCAAATCAAAGGGAGTCTGCTATATGAAACTTGTTGTTGACACAAATCGAATGTTACCCAACGAGCCAGGCTTGGCTTGGAATCAACATGAACCAAAGGCAGAAAGAAATTCTGGCCCTCGTTCAGCAAAAAGGGTTTGTTTCGATAGAAACCCTGGCGCAGAGCTTCAATGTCACGTCGCAAACGATTCGCCGTGACATCAACGCCCTTTGCGACCAGCAGCTCCTCACCCGCTACCATGGTGGTGCCGGCCTTTCTTCAAGCGTGGAAAATGTTGAATATGCCGCACGCAAGGTGATGCTCCTGGAAGAAAAACGCCGCATCGCCGCGTTGACGGCGAGCCACATTCCTGACCGGGCGTCCATCTTTATCAATATCGGCACGACCACCGAAGAGGTTGCCAGGGCCCTGCAAAATCATGCTGGACTACGGATTATCACCAACAACCTGAATGTGGCGGCGATCCTGCGCAGCAACACCAGCTTTGAAATCATCATCGCCGGCGGTGAAGTCCGCCAACGTGACGGCGGCATTACCGGCGAAGCAACCATCGACTTCATCCGCCAGTTCAAGGTCGACTTCGGTGTCATCGGCATTTCCAGTATCGACGAGGATGGCACCCTGCTTGACTTCGACTACCACGAGGTCCGGGTGGCGCAGGCCATAATGGAGAATTCCCGTAAGGTTTTCCTGGTCGCAGACCACAGTAAATTCGACCGTTGCGCAATGGTCCGGCTAGGCAGCATCGCCCAGGTCGATGCCCTCTTCACCGATCAGTCGCCCCCTGCGCACATCGTGACAATCCTGACGGAATCAAACGTTGCTTTGTATATTGCAAACCCGGCAGGCGATGCAATGCCGTCACCTGTAGAGAAATGCTAATCGAGGGAACTGTTTCATGGCAATGGTTCTAGAAAATATAACCAAGCAGGTCGCCGGAGAATGCCACATCAAAGACATCTCCATGGAACTCGAACCTGGGACCTTCAATATCTTGTTGGGTCGCACGCTGTCCGGCAAAACCACCCTGATGCGACTAATGGCCGGTCTGGACAAACCGAGCAAGGGCCGCGTTCTGATGAACGGCCAGGACTTGACCGGGCTCTCGGTACGCAAGCGCGATGTGGCCATGGTCTACCAGCAGTTTATCAATTACCCCTCGATGACTGTTTATAAGAATATCGCTTCGCCCTTACGGCTGGCCAACGTCGCCAAGGCCGAGATTGACCGCAGGGTTCGTGAAGTCGCCGAAATGCTGCACATCGAAGCACTGCTCGACCGATTGCCGGTGGAGCTCTCGGGAGGGCAGCAGCAGCGTACCGCGATCGCCCGGGCACTGGTCAAAGACGCCGAGTTGCTGCTGCTGGATGAACCGCTGGTGAACCTCGACTACAAGTTGCGTGAAGAGTTGCGCACCGAGATGCGTGAGATATTCAAACGCCGAGAATCGATCGTTGTCTATGCCACCGCCGAACCGCTTGAAGCCACTGGCTCTCGGTGGCAACACCGCCGTTTTATATGAAGGCATGCTCGAACAGTTCGGTGCGACCGTCGATGTTTACCAGCATCCGCAGACGATCCGCATTGCCCAGGCCTTCAGTGACCCAGCCATGAATGTCGTCGTCGGAAAAGTCGAGGCCGGTCACCTTCAACTGGGCGATGCCAGGCCCGTACCACTCCAGCAACAGTTCAGGGGGCTCACGCCCGGTGACTACCAGTTCGGCATGCGTGCCAGCCATCTGCAACTGCAGCGCAGCAGTGCAGCGGATGTCGAATTCCCGGTTACCATAGACCTTGCGGAAATCAGCGGTTCGGAAACCTTCGTGCACGTTTTTCATGACAGTGCGACCTGGACGGTCCAGCAGCAAGGCATCTATAACTACCGGATGGGCGATCATGCCCGGGTGTACGTTGATCCGACCCGGCTGTATGTTTTTGACCTAGCGGGCGGCCTGATCGCTTCTCCACGCAAAGATCCACAAGACCTCAGGTAAAGGCAGCGATAATGGCTCGAATAGATCTTCGCAACCTGGCGCATTCTTATCTACAGCACCCAAAGGGTGAGGCCGATTACGCGCTGAGTAAAACTGATCATATCTGGGAGGACGGCAAAGCCTATGCTTTGCTCGGTCCGTCCGGATGTGGCAAGACCACGCTCTTGAACATCATCTCCGGATTGCTGCAGCCTTCACAGGGGCAGGTTCTTTTCGACGGCACGGATGTCACCGCGCGGCCTCCCCAAGGGCGCAACATTGCCCAGGTCTTCCAGTTCCCGGTGATCTACGACACCATGAGCGTTTACGATAACCTGGCTTTCCCGTTGCGCAACCGCAAACTTGCCGAAGCGGATATCCGTGCACGGGTTGAAGAAGTTGCCGAGATGCTGGACCTCCAGGATGTGCTCGGTAAACGGGCTGCCAACCTGAGTGCCGATGCCAAGCAGAAGATTTCTCTAGGCCGTGGCCTGGTGCGCAGAGATGTCGCGGCGATCCTGTTCGACGAGCCGCTCACGGTGATCGATCCGCATCTTAAGCTGCTGCTGCGGCGCAAGCTGAAGCAGATCCACGCCCGCTTCAAGTTGACCATGGTTTACGTCACTCATGACCAGCTCGAGGCGCTCACTTTTGCCGACCAGGTGGTTGTGATGAATGAAGGCCAGGTCTTGCAGATCGGTACGCCGCAGGACCTGTTCGAAAACCCGCAACATACTTTCGTCGGCTATTTCATCGGCAGCCCCGGGATGAATTTCCTGCCCTGCCGGGTACAGAATGGCTCGCTCGCCGCGGGCGATCTGCAGGTTCAGGTCAACGGCGCTGCCGAAACGCTGCAGGGGTCTCTGCAGCTGGGGATCCGCCCCGAATTTCTGCAGCTGCATACCAGGCGTATCCCAGGTTCACATCAGGTTGCAGTCAGTGCTGTGGAAGACCTTGGCAATTGCATGATCGTGACGGTTCGGTTTGCCGGGCAGACTCTCAAGGTCAAGATTCCGGAAGGCCAGGAGGCTCCTCAGGACGTTGGCTTCCTGAGTTTCCCGCCTGAATGGCTCAGGGTTTACGCAGACGGTAAATTGATCGCGACCCGCTTGCAAACCCAGCTAGGTCAGGAGGCTGCACCATGAACAAATGGGAAGACAATAAAGCCTGGTTTATGGTCATTCCGGTATTCCTGGTGGTTGCCGTCTCGGCCATCCTGCCGCTGATGACGGTGGTCAATTACTCGCTGCAGGACATCTTCGGTCCTGGCCAGCGGGTCTTTGTCGGCACTGACTGGTACAGGGAGGTGCTGACTGACCAGCGGCTGCACGACGCACTCAACCGCCAACTCCTGTTTTCCAGCCTGGTCCTGTTGATCGAAATCCCACTGGGCATTCTGATTGCCCTGATGATGCCGAAACGGGGGTGGGGCGCATCTCTCAGTCTGGTTCTGGTTGCTCTTCCACTGCTCATTCCGTGGAACGTCATCGGCACCATCTGGATCATCTTTACGCGCCCGGATATCGGTCTGTTCGGTGCGGCGATCAATAGCCTGGGGATTGCCTTCGATCATACCGCAGCGCCTCTGGACGCCTGGATAACCGTCATGCTGATGGAGGTCTGGCATTGGACGCCGCTGGTTGTGCTCTTGGCCTATGCCGGCCTGCAGGCCATCCCCGAAGCCTATTTTCAAGCGGCCCGAATCGACGGGGCGTCCACCTGGGCCACCTTCCGTTACATTCAACTCCCTAAAATGCGCGGAGTTCTGACCATAGCCATCCTGTTGCGCTTCATGGACAGCTTCCTGATCTATGCCGAGCCTTTTGTCCTGACTGGTGGTGGCCCCGGCAACTCGACCACCTTCCTGTCGATTTATCTCGTCAAGCTGGCGGTCGGTCAGTTCGACCTGGGCCCGGCGGCCGCCTTTTCGATCATCTATTTTCTGATCGTGCTGCTGTTCTGCTGGCTGTTCTACCAAGTCCTCCTGAAAGTCGGCACTGGAGACAAGCCATGAAATTCCAGAAAAGAACCCTCGGCCTGATCCTCTATTTCATCCTCCTACTGCTGCCGATTTACTGGATGTTGAACATGTCGCTGCGGACCAATGCGGATATCCTCAGAGTCTTTTCCTTCTATCCGCAAAACCCGACTCTCGATAACTATCTGAAAATTTTTACCGACAAATCATGGTACTCGGGGTATCTGAACACCATCTACTACGTCAGCATGAACGTTGTCATCTCCCTGGTGACTGCGCTGCCCGCAGCCTATGCCTTTTCACGTTACAAGTTCCTCGGCGACAAGCACCTGTTCTTCTGGCTGCTGACCAACCGTATGGCCCCCCCGGCGGTTTTCCTGCTGCCGTTTTTCCAGCTCTACTCGACATTTGGCCTGATTGACACCCATTTTGCCGTGGCGCTTTCCCACTGCCTGTTCAACGTGCCCCTGGCGGTCTGGGTCTTAGAAGGTTTCATGTCGGGGGTGCCGAGGGAAATTGACGAGATGGCCTATATCGACGGTTACAGCTTCCCGAGGTTTTTTCTGACTATTTTTATGCCATTGATTCGTACCGGAATCGGAGTCACGGCGTTTTTCTGCTTCATGTTCTCCTGGGTCGAACTGTTGCTGGCCAGAACCTTGACGACCACGGTGGCAAAGCCGATTGCTGCAACCATGACACGGACAGTCAGCGCCTCAGGGCTTGATTGGGGACTGCTGGCAGCGGCTGGCGTGCTGACCATCGTGCCGGGTGCTCTGGTGATCTGGTTTGTGCGTAACCATTTGGCCAAGGGCTTTGCCCTCGGCCGGGTTTAACGAGGTAAGACCATGACCTTGGAATGGATGGCATGGACCATGCCAACAGCAATTTTCTTCATTACCATCGTCTGCATCCTGGTGGTCATGACGGTCTGGCAGGTCAAGGCCCCAAGCGGAGAACGCAAGGGCTTTCTGCCTATCTCGACCACCCCGGGTGATCGTCTGTTCATCGGTCTGCTCGGCAGTGCCTATATCCACCTGCTCTGGATCGGCTTGACCACCTTAACCCTCTGGAGCGCGTTTGCGATCGCGCTGATCTGGATGGTGATAGTGATGCGATGGGGATAACCAGAACTCAATCGGGAGTTCCTCTTTGATCGGTGTTGAGGGCCTTTGCCCCGACGAAGAGACCCGGATAACCGGGCAAATCAACGAGAGGCCCACAGAAGGAGAGTCGATGATGAAAGATGCAATCCGCAGGAAAAACACGCGTGTGGGGCTCTTGGCCAGTCTCACGGTGGGCATTGGCGATGTTGTTCGCAACATCCGCCAGTGCCGACATGGCCGCTGCCAAGAAATGGGTCGACAGTGAATTCCAGCCGTCGACACTCTCCAAGGCCGACCAGATGAAGGAAATGGAATGGTTCATCAAAGCCGCTGAACCGTTTAAAGGCATGGAAATCAAGGTGGTTTCGGAGACAATTCCGACCCATGAGTACGAATCAAAAGTTCTCGCCAAGGCGTTTCCAGGAAATCACCGGTATCAAGGTGACCCACGACCTGATCAGGAAGGCGACGTCATTGAAAAACTGCAGACCCAAATGCAGTCAGGCAAAAACATCTATGATGCCTACATCAACGACTCCGACCTCATCGGCACCCATTTCCGCTATGGCACGTTGTCAATCTGACCGACTGGATGGCCGGCGAAGGCAAGGACGTGACCATGCCGACCCTCGATGTCGACGACTTCATCGGCAAGATCATTCACCACTGGCCCGGACGGTAAACTCTACCAGATTCCCGATCAGCAGTTTGCCAACCTCTACTGGTTCCGCTACGACTGGTTCAAACGTCCAGACCTGAAAGAAAAATTCAAAGAGATTTACGGCTATGAACTTGGCGTACCGGTGAACTGGTCGGCCTATGAGGACATCGCCGAGTTCTTCACCGAGAATGTAAAGGAAATTGACGGCAACGCAGTTTACGGCCACATGGATTACGGCAAGAAGGATCCTTACTCTTGGCTGGCGTTTTACCGATGCCTGGTTCTCCATGGCTGGTGCCGGCGACAAGGGCCTGCCGAATGGTCTGCCGGTTGATGAGTGGGGTATTCGGGTTGATGACAGAACCGCCCGGTTGCTTCCGTGTCCCGGGGTGGGGCAACCAACGGCCCGGCTGCCATTTACGCCCTTACCAAATACATTGAATGGCTGAAGAAATATGCACCGCCCGACGCGCCGGCATGAACTTTTACGCAGTCGCTGCCGGCCTGGCCAAGGGCAATTGCCCAGCAGATCTTCTGGTACACCGCGTTTACCGCGGATATGGTCGAGAACGGGCACCCCGGTTGTTAACGATGATGACACCCCGAAATGGCGCATGGCTCCTTCCCCGCACGGTCCCTACTGGGAAGAGGGCATGAAACTCGGCTATCAGGACTGCCGGTTCCTGGACCCTGATGAAGATCACCCCGTTGATCGCCGCAAGGCCGCCTGGCTGTATGCCCAGTTCGTCATTTCCAAAACCGTCATCTCTGAAGAAGACCCATGTTGGCCTGACCCCGATTCGCGACAGCGACATCCAGCGATGAGTCCTTCACCGAGCGCGCCCCGAACTTGGCGGTCTGGTCGAATTCTACCGCAGCCCGGCCCGGGTCCCTGGACCCCGACCGGCACCAATGTACCTGACTACCCGAAACTGGCCCAGCTCTGGTGGCAGAACATCGGCGATGCGGTTGCCGGTGAAGTGACTGTGGACACGGCGATGGACAACCTGGCGCGCAGCAGGACAAGGTCTCATCGTATCGCCCGGAGCAAGGCTCAGGGAGACAATGGCCCGGTCATGAACGAGGAGCGTCCTGAGTCCGACTGGCTGGGTAAACCGGGAGCTCCAAAAGCCAAACTGGCCAACGAGAAGCCCAAGGGCGAGACCGTCAATTATGATGATCTCATCAAAGCCTGGCGTGAAGGACGCGTGAAATAGCCCCATAGGGCACAACTGAACATCGAGACCTCACCAGCAGAGGTCAATGTTCAAACACAACCTTCAGGGGCCAGGGTAACAAGCCCTGGCCCCTGAATTACGACCATTCCGGTTGACGACTGTGGTCAGGAGGGTGAGCATGGGCAGAGAGCAGCACTTGCAGCAGTTGAAAGATGACCGGGTCTTTGACCTGCTCGTCGTTGGCGGTGGCGCAACCGGCTGCGGGGTTGCCCTCGATGCGGCCAGCCGTGGTTTGCAGGTGGCGCTCATCGAAAAAAATGATTTTGCCGAAGGGACCAGCAGCCGCAGCACCAAGCTGGTGCACGGGGGCGTGCGCTACCTGGAGATGGCGGTCAAGAAACTCGACCGGGTGCAGTACAACCTGGTGAAAGATGGCCTTCGGGAACGCTACAACCTCCTGCAGAATGCCCCTCACCTGTCAAATCGACTGGCCCTGGTCACTCCCCTCTACCGCTGGATCGACATCCCGTATGTGTTCTCCGGGCTCAAGCTGTACGATCTCCTGGCCGGCAAGCGCAATATCGGCCACAGCCGCCTGCTCAGCCGCAGGGAAGCCCTGCGCCGATTCCCGACCCTGAAAGCGCAGGGACTGAAAGCCGGAGTCCTCTATTACGACGGCCAGTTCCACGATGCGCGCATGGCCCTGTCCCTGGCCTTGACGGCAGAGCAGCAGGGCGCGGTGGTCGTCAACCATGTGGCGGTTTCCGGGCTCATCAAGGCGGAAGAAAAAATCGTCGGTGCGCAGCTGACGGATTCTCTGAACGGCGAGAGCTGGACGGTCAGAAGCCGGGGGGTGATCAACGCAACCGGGCCTTTTGCCGACCAGCTCAGGCTGATGGACAACCCCTCGGCACCCAGGATCCTCTCGGCCAGTTCGGGAATCCACATCGTGCTGGATAAACGCTTCGCTCCGCCCGATACCGGCCTGATGATCCCGGAAACGGAAGATGGCCGGGTTCTGTTCGTACTGCCCTGGGAAGATCATGCCCTGGTCGGCACCACGGACGAACCGGCCGACATCACCGAACATCCACGGCCTCTGGATACAGAAATCGCCTACCTGCTGCGCCATGTCACACGCTATTTCAACCTGCAGGTCGAAGTGGCCGACATCAAGGCGGTCTGGTCAGGGCTGAGGCCGCTGGTCTCCGACCCCAAGGCCGCGGACACGGCCCACCTGGCCCGCGACCATGTCATCGAGGTGAGCCGGGACGGTCTGTTGACCATCGCCGGCGGCAAGTGGACAACCTACCGGCTGATGGCCGAGGATACGGTCGACCATGCGATCGCACAATTCACACCTCACGGCCCCGCAGCCGTTGTGCCAGACCGAGCACCTGCCGCTTGCTCGGCGGCGCCGCCTATGACGCCAAAGGGTGACCTTGTCCTGATGGAAAACTATCACTTGCCTGCGGACGTTGCCGCATACCTGAACCGGAATTACGGTGACCAGGCCGGTCAGGTTGCCGCTCTGGCCGTGACGGGCTACGCTGCGCGGCTGGTCGAAGATCACCCGTTTCTGGAAGCGGAAGTCCTCCACGCGGTCCGCCTTGAGCTGGCCGAACGGGTCATCGACGTCCTGGCCCGGCGCATGCCGCTGGCACTGCTCGATACCACGGCTGCACGTCAGGCTGCGCCCAGGGTTTTGGCCCTCATGGCGGAGGAACTGGGCTGGGATGAAGGCCGGCTCCGATCAGGCGATTGCCATGGCCCGCGCCGGGCAGACGGCCGAGGCCATCGAAGTCCTCGCTGCTTGCTACGCTGACACCCAGAAGACTTATCGGTGTTCCACGATTATCTGACGGTTCTGAACTGGGCCGGACAGGATGCCCGGGTCGCCGAACTGAGTACTCGCACTGTCACCGCAGGCGGCGCCGGGTTACGCTCTGGAGGCGGCGGCTCTATCCGCCCGCCGCCGCGGCGACTACATTATGGCTGAGAGTTTCTATCGTACCGGCCTGCAGAGATTTCCCGAGGACCTTGATTTCCCTGTCGGATTGATCCTGACCATGGTCGATGCCGATCGCAGCCAGGCAGCGCTGGAATTGGCGGCGCAGTTGGAGCAAAAGTACCCGCAGGACTCTGCCCTGCAACTGGCCAAAGGTTACGTCCTGGAGGCGCGCCGGGAGTTTTTTCGCCGCGCTGCATAACTACACTCGGATTCTCGACCGTGACCCAGGGAATAGCGCGGCAAGAGCGAGACGCATCCTGGTGCTTGACCGACTGGGGGCCTCAGACCTGGCCGTTGCCCTGGCCAGCAAGGACAGTGGGCTGCTCTCTCGCGACGACTGGCAGCGCATTCGTAGTAACCAGGCGGCCTTCGCCGTGCGCTCGGGGTAATCTGCCGGCGGCAGACGACACCCTGCGCTTTGCTCAGACCGACCGGTCCCTGGCCATGCTCGAGAGGAATCGCGCAGAGCTCGATTCTGCCCAGCCCAAATTCCCCCTTTGCTTTGCGCGGCCGGTTCGACCGGCTGATAACCTGCACAACCGCTACCAGATGGCGGACGTCACCAGAGGATACGAGGAACTGGTTGCAGAGGGAGTAATCATCCCCAATTATGTCATGTCAGCAGCGGCGGACGCCTACCTTTACCTGCATAAACCGGAGCAGGCCGAACCCCTCTACCGCCATATCCTCATCACTCAGCCGAGCGATCTCAATGTCAATATTGGCCTTTTCTACACCCTGATAGAACTCGAGCAATTCGATGCCGCTTATAAACTGATCGACCAGCTTGACCAAAATAAGTTGCGATGGCTGGAGATCAGTCGCCCCGGTGACCGCCGCAGCCTCCGGCCCAATCCTGATAAAGTTACCACTGCCACCACCGCCGCCATGGCGCGCTTCTACGGCGAGCAGTCTGCCGGATAGCGCAGTCGCGACTCCTGGCCCTGCATGATCAAGCACCGGCGAACCTCGATATCACCCGTGAATTGGGCAACGTCTATGCTGCCCGTGGCTGGCCGCGTCAGGCCCAGCTGACCTATGAACTGGGGTTAAGGCTCAACCACCGCCACAAGGACCTGCAGCTTGGTCTGGCGCAGAGTTATCTCGATCGGCGCAGATACCGTCTCGCCGAACAGGCCATCAACCGGCTTTATGAACTCTATCCGGAGGATGTCCATGTGCGCAGTCTGCAGCGCCAGTGGGAAAGTCACAACCTGCGCGAACTGCGCCTGGAGGCCGGCTATGGTGACAATAGCGGTTCGGTCGAGGGGAGCCGGGATATGCTGTTCGAGGGGACGCTGTTCTCCCGGCCACTTGACTACAACTACCGCATATTCGTCAGCGGTCGCTATGCCTACGCCGACTTCCCCGAGGGAGACGAGAGCTTGCGGCGCTACGGGGTCGGCGTTGAATACCGTCAGCCCGACCTCGAGGCGGCGGCCGAAATGACTTATAACGTCGACGGTGGTCACGAACTCGGCGGTCGGCTGTCACTGCTCTATGAACTCGACGACCACTGGTCGATCCCGTTCAATATCGAAATCTTCAGTCGCGACACCCCGCTGCGCGCCCTTAAGCAGAGTATCACTGCCGACTCGGCCGACCTCGGCGTCGTCTATAGAGCCAGCGACCTGCGCAGCGTCAGCCTGCGGTCCCAGGTCATGGACTTCAGCGACGGCAACTTCCGGCGCAGCCTGGCCGGCAGCCTGGAACAGCGCTTGGTGACCCTGCCCAAGTACAAGCTGACCGGGGTTGTCGATCTCTACGCCTCGGCGAACAGTCGCAACGACACCATCTACTTCAATCCCGACCGCGACTTTTCGGCGGCTCTGACCCTGGTCAACCTGCAACGGCTCTATCGCCGCTACGACCGGAGTTTCAGCCATAGGCTATCCCTGACCATCGGCAACTACTGGCAGAAGGGTTACGACGATCGTTACATCGCCGGTTTCAGCTACGAACATATCTGGGCGGCCGCCGAGCGTTTCGAACTGGTCTATGGCTACAGCCGTTTCCGTCGGGTCTATGACGGTGATCCCGAGTTCCAGAATTACTATTACACCCGAATCAACTGGAGGTTCTGATGCCGTACCGTCCGCTCTTGTTGACAATTGGTCTCGTCCTGCTGAGCCTGCTGGCCTTGCCGCTACCGGCCCGCGCGTTTACCGTTCTCTGCTACCATGATGTGGCTGAAAGCGTCAATGACACCGACGGCAACGCCATCTCCGCCGACCGCCTGATCCAGCATTTCAGCTGGTTGCGCGCCAACGGCTTCAGCGTGATCAGCATCGACGACCTGCTGGCGGCGCAGCGCGGCGATCGGCCGCTGCCAGACAAGGCGGTACTGCTCACCTTCGATGACGGCTATGCCAGCTTCTACACCCACGTCTATCCCCTGCTCAAGGCCTTCGACTACCCGGCCGTGCTCGCCCTGGTCGGCAGCTGGCTCGATGCCCCGGAGGACTCCACGGTGATCTACGGCGACCAGCCGGTGCCGCGTCGCAACTTCATGACCTGGGAGCAGTTGCGCGAAGTGGCCAGCTCCGGCCTGGTGGAGATTGCCTCGCACAGCTACGGCCTGCATCAGGGGATCATCGCCAATCCGCAGGGCAATCTCGAGCCGGCCCTGACCAGCCGCCGCTATGATCCGGCGAGTGGCGAATACGAGAACGACGCCGCACAGCTCGCGCGCATTCGTGTCGACCTTGAACGTAACCGTGACCTGCTCGTGAAACGGCTGGGTGTAAGCCCCCGGGTCATGGTCTGGCCCTTCGGGCGCTACAACCTGCCTGCTCTCGACATCGCCAGGGAGCTCGGCATGCCGGTGACCCTGACCCTGGAAAGCGGACCCAACCGACTTGATGAACTTGACCGGATCCGCCGCTTCCTGATCCCAGGCGACCAGAAGCTCGATGGACTGGTTTGGGAACTCTACCATCCCGACCGCATTGATCCGCGTCGCGTGGTTCAGGTCGACCTCGACTATGTCTATGATGCTGACCCCGTCCAGCAGTCGCAGAACCTCGACCGGCTGCTCGACCGCATCAAAGCCCTCCAGATAAACACCGTCTTCCTGCAGGCCTTTGCCGATCCGGACGGCAACGGCACAGCCGAGGAACTCTACTTCCCCAACCGTCACCTGCCGGTTCGTGCCGACCTGTTCAACCGGGTCGCCTGGCAGCTCAAGACCCGCGCCGGGGTGAATGTCTACGCCTGGCTGCCGATGCTCGCTTTCGATCTGGGCGATGCGACCATGACAGTGCAGCAGGCCGGCGGGGCGGTCGAGGACGAAGGCTACCGCCGGCTATCACCGTTCCATCCGCAGGCCAGTCAGGCCATCCTGGAGATCTACGAGGACCTGGGGCGTTTCGCCGAATTCGAAGGGCTGCTGTTCCACGACGACGGTTATCTCACCGATTTCGAGGACGCCAACCCGGCGGCCTTGGCCTGGTACCGCGAGAAGTGGCAGCTGCCGGCCGACATTGCGGCCATCCGCAGCGATCTGGAACTGATGCCGCGCTGGACTGCGGCCAAGACCACGGCCCTGGCGAACTGGACCGACGAACTGGCAGACCGGGTCAGAGTCTGGCGGCCGGCGATCAAGACCGCCCGCAACCTTTATGCCGAGAGCGTGCTGAATCCGGCGAGCGAGGCCTGGTATGCACAGAGCCTGGCCGAGACGCTCAAACACAACGACTTCGCCGCGGTCATGGCCATGCCGTATCTGGAACAGGCCGCGGATCCGGATGCCTGGCTGGAAAATCTGGTCGATGTCGTCAAGCGCCAGCCCGAAGGGCTCGAGCGGACCATCTTCGAGCTGCAGAGCGTCGACTGGCACCAAAACAACCGGCCGATCCCCACGGCGACCATGGCCCGGCAGATGCGCTTGCTGCAGCGGCTTGGCGCGGTGAATTTCGGCTACTACCCGGACGACTTCATCGGCAACCAGCCACACGCTGAGGAACTGCACCGGCAATGTCAATGCAGACGTATCCCTACAGGCCATAATCATGATGGAAATGTCCACGACAATTGGTAATGCCCTGCTGAACTTCGCATACTACTACCCATTGTTCATGGCATACCTGTGGATGATCGGCGCGATCTACTACTACTTCCGCTGGGAGCACCGCCTCAACAACTGGGACGACCCGCCCCGGCTCGACCACTACCCGGCGGTCTCGGTACTCGTCCCCTGTTTCAACGAGGCCGACAACATCCGCGAAACCCTTCAGGTGCTGACAGAGCTGAGCTACCCCGACTACGACATCGTCGCCATCAACGACGGCAGCAGCGACAACACCGGCGAGATTCTCGATGCACTGGCCGAAGGCATGACAAGACTCAGGGTCGTGCATCTGGCCAACAACCAGGGCAAGGCTATGGCGCTGCGCATGGGGAGCATGCTCAGCCAGGCCGAGTTCCTGGTCTGCATCGACGGCGACGCCCTGCTCGACCAGCATGCCGTCACCTGGATGATGCAGCACTTTATTAGCAGCCCCCGGGTCGCAGGGGTCACTGGCAACCCGCGTATCCGTACCCGCTCGACCCTGCTCGGCAAGATCCAGGTCGGTGAGTTCTCGGCGATACTCGGCCTGATAAAGCGTGCTCAGCGCATCTACGGTCGGGTCTTCACCATGTCGGGAGTGGTCTCGGCGTTTCGCAAAGCGGCCCTGCACCAGGTCGACTACTGGAGCCTTGACATGGTCACCGAGGATATCGACATCAGCTGGAAACTGCAGATGAACTATTGGGATATCCGTTATGAACCGCACGCCCTCTGCTGGATCCTCATGCCCGAGACCCTGCGCGGCCTCTGGAAGCAACGCCTGCGCTGGGCCCAGGGTGGGGACGAGGTGCTGATGCGTTACGCCGGCAACCTGCAGCACTGGAAGAAACGCCGAATGTGGCCGGTCTATATCGAGTACTTCGCCAGCATCGTCTGGGGCTACGCCATGCTGACCGTGATCATCCTCTACTTTGTCGGCCTGGCCGTCCCTTTGCCACCAGGTTTCCGGGTTGAGTCGATCATCCCACGTGGCCGGGCGTGGTGCTCGGGATCACCTGCCTGTTGCAGTTCGCCATCAGTTTCGCTCTCGACACCCGCTACGAGAAAGGGCTGTTCAAGTACTTCTTTGTGATGATTTGGTACCCGCTTGCCTACTGGCTGATCAACATGTTTACCTCCGTCGTCGCACTGCCGAAGGCGATCATCAAGCAACGCGGTGAGCGCGCCCGCTGGCGGACCGTAAACCGCGGTATCCATCCAGGAAGTGCGCGGGGGGCATCATGAATCAGCCGATCATCAACCGCCCCGACCTGCAAAGCTTCCAGCAGAAATACGGCCAAGCGTCATAACCGTACTGTTCTGGGTGCTGTTCTTCTTCTTCATGCGCCCATTGATCGGCATGGTCGGCTGGTTCTTCGGTTTTCAGCTGTTCACCGACATCATGATCGTCCAGGGAGGCTACGAGGCGCTGCTCGAGCTGCTGGTCTGGTACGTCGGCGTCATCGTTCTCATGGGCCTGGTCCTGGAAGGATGGGCGCTTTACAACCTGCTTCACTACGGTCGACACGAGAAACGTACGCACCAGCCGGAACCGGTCGGGGTCGAAGCTCTGGCCAAGCAATTCCAGATCGATGTCGATCACCTGCGCAACCTGCAGGTGGCCCGACGGGTGGTCCTAGAGCACGACGACCACGGCCTGTTGATCGACAGCAAGTGCTGATGCTATTGCAACGTTTAAAAGGCCTGCGGAGCCAAAGCTCTCTGCTTTTAGTGTCAGCTGGGTTAACCTGGACATCTGCCTAATGTGCCTCAATCTGCAGGGTTCAAGCTTCGCTCATCTTTATGCCTACACACATGTTGAGCTAAGACTGGTTTCCTGTGCTTGACTTTAATCACTTCTCTTGTGATATGGTGACGCATTAATTTTCAGATGCTCTTAACCGAGCTTAATAGGGAACCCGGTGTGAATCCGGGACGGGCCCGCCGCTGTAACCGGGGACGAACGCTGCATAAAGCCACTGCCTATACGGGGGAAGGCGCAGACCAGAGGATGATCCGGGAGTCAGAAGACCTGTCTGAATGATGTGGAGCTGCTGTCCCCGCGGTCAAGGGGCAGTTGCTGAAAATTCGTGGATATTACAGGGAATCCCCGGATCAATTTCGAATTGACCGGGGATTTTTGTATTGCACGGTCCCCGGTCCCTGGTGTGATGGGAGCAGGAGTATGTTCCGGATTTTGTTGGTTGTTCTTAATGGGTTTGCTGGCTTGCGGCCAGTCTCTTGCTGCAGAGGCAGAGTCGCCGGCGGTGGTGATGGATGAAGTCGTGGTGACGGCGACACGACAGGACGGAGGAGTTGTCTGCGGTTCCCGCCAATATCACGGTCGTGACTGGAGACGAAATTGCGCGTTCTCCAGCGCAGTCTATCCCCGAACTGTTGCGAAACGTGCCCGGTGTGTTGGTCAACGATATCGCCGGCAATGGACGGACCTACACGGTCGACCTGAGAGGCTTCGGCGAGACGGCCTCCTTGAACACCTTGGTGCTGGTCGATGGCCGGCGTATCAACCAGGCCGATTTGAGCGGTGTGGATTGGACCCTGATTCCCAAAGACCGGGTTGAAAGAATCGAGATCGTCCGTGGAGGCAGGGGCAGTGTCCTTTATGGAGACAATGCCTCCGGCGGGGTGATTAACATCATTACCAAAAAAGGGACCCGCGAGTTGACCGGTTCCGGGAACCTCTTCGTCGGCAGCTATGAGACGTTGCAGGGGAATGCCCTCGCCAGTGGATCGATCAAAGACCTGTCGATTGCCGTTAACGCCAACTACCGTGATTCTGATGGCTATCGCGACAACAGTGACACCCTGGCCAAAGATGCCGGACTCAGCTTGGGCTACGAGGTATCCGATCGGCTGTTCCTGCGCTTCGACGGCGGCTATCACAAAGATGATACGAGTATGCCCGGTGGTTTGTACAAGAGTGACCTGGACAACGGTTTGTCGCGAAAAGCCACCATGTCACCGGATGACTATGCGGACACCAAGGATTGGTACCTGCAGGGTGGTCTGCAATACTATTTGACAGACGACAGTTACCTGGATTTGGGCCTTTCGAAGCGTAATCGTAAAGCAAAGTTCTACTATTTCTCGACGTACGGTAACTATGCCGGCGACACGGAGATCAAAACGGAAGCTTTTTCCCCCAGCTGGTTTTACAGAAGCCGCTGTTCGGTTACGGCACGAAGATTCTATTGGGCTTTGATTACGAGAAGAACAAAGAGGACATCCGCAACGAATCTTCATACAGTGTCGCCTCATATGACATGCGCCGTAAGAGTTATGGCTATTTTACCCACGCGGAAGTCTCTGTCACCGAAGCCCTCGCCGTCTCTGGCGGGGCCAGAAAAGATCGGGCGGAATTCGATTTCAAGTCGAATGACGAAGGGTCTTCAGATTCAAAAAACCTCGACGAGAGCCTTTATACTCTGGGCGTGAATTACCGGTTTATAGCAAGGCTCGTCAGCTTATGCCAGCTATGCCAAAAGTTTCAGATATCCTGTGATCGATGAGTTCTTCAACTTTTATTACAATACCGTCAACGATACGCTGACCGCTCAGACCTCCGATGATTTTGAAGCGGGCCTGCGGCTCCAGCTCGACTCGGGCCTTGCCGTTAACATAAACCTGTTCCGGGTTGTCACTAAGGACGAGATCTTCTACAACCCAACGACCTTCGCCAATGAAAATCTCGACGGCGACAGTATCCGCCAGGGCGTCGAGTTGTCTGCCAGCAAAAACATCTATGATATTCTTTTGAGTGGCAGTTATACCTACAGAAACACTGATATCGATGGTGGACAATATGACGGCAATGACTTGCCGAATGTCCCTGAGCATCAGTTCACAGTGGGGGTACAGAAGACCTTCTTCGAACGTATCCAGGTGGGCCTTGACGGCACTTATGTAGGTAAACGGCGGTTTATCTCGGATTTCGATAACAGCCTTGGTTATCAGGACGACTATTTCAACCTGTCCGGCAAGATCGCCTATCTGCTGAAGAGCGGATCGGCCTACATCGCGGTCAATAATCTCCTCAACAAGGAATACGAGGAATATGGTGTCGATTACGGCGCAGAGTATCTTTACCCCTCGCCGAAAATCAATTTTTTGGCGGGCGTCGATTTCAGGTTTTAGTTGTTGCCTATGAAAAGGGCGTTGCTGTTTCTGCTGACATCTTTTGCTTTGACCATACCTGTTTATGGCCGCGAGCTGGTTGACCAGGTCGGCCGCAAAGTCGAAGTTGCCGAGCCTTTGACGCGGGTCGTATCCCTGGCCCCAAACCTCACTGAAATAAGCTACGCTACAGGGGGTGGCGGAACCCTGGTCGGCGCGACGCGTTTCGCCAACGTCCCTGAAGCTGCTGCGAAATTACCGAAGGTCGGTACTTACGTGGCGCTGGACATTGAAAAGATTGTCAGTCTGAAGCCGCAACTCTGCCTGGCGATCAGGGACGGCAACCCGAAGGCCGCGGTTGACAGGCTCGAGGCTCTGGGCATCCCTGTCTATGTCTTCGATCCTCAAAACCTTGAAGAGATTATCGATACCGTCGAGCGGCTGGGTACGATATACCGGGCCGAAGCCCATGCAGAGGCGCTGGCGGCAGGCTATCGACAGCGCCTCGATTGGGTTGACCGGCAGGTCGAAACGGTCAGTGCTCGTCCCAGGGTGTTTTTTCAGATCGATGCACAGCCGGTGATTTCTGCCGGTGCCAATACTTTCCTGCACCAGTTGTTGACCCGGTCGGGAGCCGTTAATCTGGCTGCCGACCGGTCCGGTTATCCTCGTTACACCTGGGAAGAGCTCCTGGTGCTCGACCCGGAAGTGGTTCTTTTGGCGTCAATGGGAGGCGGGTACACGGACCAGGAGCTTCGCTCCCGCTGGGAAGAATGGCCGCAGATTTCGGCCGTGCGCAACCAGCGGCTGCATGTTGTCGAAGCGGACCTGTTTGATCGCCCGACGCCGCGACTGATCGATGCCCTGGAGTATCTGGTCGGTCTCTTGCACCCGGAGTTGCAGCACACGCGCTTGATTGAGCAACGGCCCTGATATGGCAGGTTATCGCCGCGTCTACATAAAGCTGCTTGCTGTGGTGCTGGCTCTCGTGCCGGTACTGAGTCGGCTCCGTTCTGCTCGGGTTAACCATCGGTTCGTCGGGGAATGTCAGAGATGCCTGGGATGTTTTGCTGGGGCAGGGTGAGCCGAATGCAACTCTTGAAGTGATCATTTGGCAGCTGCGCTGGCCGCGGGTCGTTCTGGCGGCAACCGTCGGTGCGGCCCTTTCTCTTGGTGGCCTGGTGTTCCAGGCCCTGTTGCGCAATCCTCTGGCGGAGCCTTATATCCTCGGCATCTCCGGTGGCTCGGCGGTCGGGGCGATCCTCGGCATCCTGGCTGGCTTTAGTTTCTTCCCCGGCCTGGCGCTGAGCTCTTTCGCCGGTTCGCTTGTCGTTTTGTTGCTGGTCCTGCTGCTGACCGGGCGCAAGGAAGGTTCCAGTGACTCTCTATTGCTGGGCGGGGTGATGGTGAACGCCTTTTGCGGTGCGATCATCATGTTCCTGATTTCCATCAGCCAGGCTGGCCAGATGCATAAAATCATCTTCTGGCTCATGGGGGATCTTTCGACCGCCGGTGTCGACAACCTGCCGTTGCTGCTCGGTGTCCTGCCATGTTTCCTGGTAATCTTTATGCTGGCCCAGCCCCTCAACCTACTGTTGACCGGCCAGGAAAGCGCCTCGGCAATGGGCGTCAACGTCAAGCTGGTGATGCTGGTTCTTCTGGTGACTACGTCACTCATGGTCAGCCTGACCGTCTGTCATTCCGGTTTGATCGGTTTTGTAGGATTGACGATCCCACATGCCCTGCGCATGACGGTCGGACCGGATCATCGCGTTTTGATTCCTGCCTCTGTCCTGACCGGCGCTTCCTACCTGGTTGTTTGTGACCTGCTTGCCCGCAGTCTGCCCAGCCAGGGTGAAATGTCCGTAGGTATTGTGACGGCACTGATCGGCGCGCCGCTGTTTATCTGCTTGCTTTGGAAGGAGCGGCGATGAGCAGCTTAATAGAAATTCGCAACGTCAACTTACAATACGGTCCACGTGTGGTGATCAACAATGTCTCTGTACATATTGCGACCGGTGAGTTTTTCGTCATCATCGGGCCGAATGGGGCTGGCAAGACCACGCTGCTGAAATCCCTGGCCGGTTTGCAGCCATTGACTGCAGGGGACATCCTGGTCCGTCAGCGGTCGGTTGGAGATTACACCAGGAAAGAGTTGGCACGTTGTCTGGCGCTGGTTCCGCAACATATCAATGCTGAATTCCCGTTTACGGTTGCTGAAACCGTACTGATGGGGCGTTATCCGCATCTGGGGTTGTTTGCCGTGGAACGCAAGCGTGACCTTGAGCTGTCTGAACAGGCCATGGAATTTACCGAGGTGAGCCACCTCGCCACCCGGCGACTCGGGCAGCTTAGTGGCGGTGAACGACAGCGGGTCATCATCGCCCGTGCCATTTGCCAGCAATCGGAAATCCTGCTGCTGGATGAACCGACCGCCTCGCTTGACCCGGCCCATCAGCTACGCATCATGGACCTTATGGAGCGCCTCAGACAGCAGGAAAAGATTACCATCGTCATGGTGTCCCACGATCTCAACCTGGCTTCCGCATACGCTGACCGTATGATGCTTCTGAAAGACGGCGCAGTTGCAAAGACGGGAACCCCGCGGCAGGTCCTGACCCGTGAGCATCTCACCCGAAGTTATGGCTGCAACCTGATTGTCGATCAGAACCCTTTGTCAGGTACGCCGCGCGTCAGCCTAGTTTCGGAAAAGGCTGTGACCTCTTTGGAGAATGGCGAATAACGCCGGTGGCGGGTAGAATGCGAAGATAAAAAATAGTGTGTCCTCGGAAGGGAAGGGGGATACTCCCATAAACGGGTTTCTATGGCGACTCCATTTAAAACCAAAATCATCATAATTGACAATGGCGGACTCTGCCCACTCGCGGATTTACCAAGAAAATAAGTTTTGTTGTTTGACATGGGCATGGATTTTAGTTATAACTGCGCACTTATGGCGACGTACTCAGTATGGGGCGAATTTTTTCTTGCAATTTGCCTGCTGCTGATGTATATAACGCCCCCTGTGCTGGCGTAGCTCAATAGGTAGAGCAGCTGACTTGTAATCAGCAGGTTGCGGGTTCAATTCCTGTCGCCAGCTCCATTGAGCTGCAAGGGGGCTCGGCTCCCTTAAAAAATAATACCGATGTCCCCTGGAGGGGTTCCCGAGCGGCCAAAGGGATCAGACTGTAAATCTGACGTCGAAGACTTCGGAGGTTCGAATCCTCCCCCCTCCACCAATTAAAGACTTGCCGGAGAAAAGCGGAACTGTTTGACGCAGGAGGTTGTTAACCGTAGCAACTGCGAGAATGGCCATGCACGACTCCACAAAGAAGACTTCATAAGGTTTAGGCATAAGCCCAGAAAGAAACGATTTATGCGGGAGTAGCTCAGTTGGCTAGAGCATCAGCCTTCCAAGCTGAGGGTCGCGGGTTCGAATCCCGTTTCCCGCTCCAATTTCTTAGCTGTCTCAGAACAGGACGATGTAACAAGCCCACATAGCTCAGCAGGTAGAGCACATCCTTGGTAAGGATGAGGTCATCGGTTCAAGTCCGATTGTGGGCTCCAGTCGCCGTCAGGCAGGCAAGAGGCAGTTCGAGGTAATTGATTCGTTTCATGTGGGCCCGGCGGTCACCTCTGCAAGCAGTCCGCCGGCAAAATACGCAGACATTATTCAAGAGAAGACACAACAAGGGAGGATAACGCAATGGCCAAAGCCAAGTTTGAACGGACTAAGCCCCATGTCAACATCGGGACGATCGGTCACGTTGACCACGGCAAGACGACCCTGACGGCAGCCATCACGAAAGTGCTGTCGACGAAAGGCGGCGCAGTGTTCAAGGCGTTCGATCAGATCGACAACGCCCCCGAGGAGCGTGAGCGCGGCATCACGATCGCCACGGCTCACGTTGAGTATGAGACGGCCAACCGTCACTACGCTCACGTTGACTGCCCGGGCCATGCCGACTACGTCAAGAACATGATCACCGGTGCAGCGCAGATGGACGGCGCGATCCTGGTGGTTTCCGCCGCTGACGGCCCGATGCCACAGACCCGCGAGCACATCCTGCTCTCCCGTCAGGTTGGCGTGCCCTCGATGGTGGTTTTTTTGAACAAGGCCGACATGGTCGACGACGAGGAGTTGATGGAGCTGGTTGAGCTGGAGATTCGCGAACTGCTCTCCTCCTACGATTTTCCCGGCGACGATATTCCGATCATCCCCGGCAGCGCGCTGAAGGCCCTGGAGTGCGGTTGCGGCAACGACGGTTGTCCCGCCTGCGAGCCGATCCTGGAGCTGATGCGCCAGTGTGACTCCTACATCCCCGAGCCGGAGCGTGCGATCGACCGTCCGTTCCTGATGCCGGTGGAAGACGTGTTCTCGATTTCCGGCCGCGGCACGGTTGCCACGGGTCGTGTGGAGCGCGGCATCATCAAGGTTGGCGACGACATCGAGATCGTCGGCATGAAAGCCACGGCGAAGTCGGTCGTGACCGGTGTCGAGATGTTCCGCAAGCTTCTGGACCAGGGTCAGGCGGGCGACAACTGCGGTATCCTGCTGCGCGGTGTGAAGCGTGAAGACATCGAGCGTGGTCAGGTCCTGGCGAAGCCGGGCAGCATCACCCCGCACACCAAGTTCAAGGCCGAAGCCTATATTCTGACCAAGGAAGAGGGCGGCCGTCATACGCCGTTCTTCAAAGGCTACCGTCCGCAGTTCTACTTCCGCACGACGGACGTGACGGGGATCGTGGAGCTTCCGGAAGGGACCGAGATGGTCATGCCTGGTGACAACGTGGCCGTCACCGTGGATCTGATCACCCCGATCGCCATGGACAAAGAGCTGCGCTTCGCCATCCGCGAAGGTGGCCGTACCGTCGGCGCCGGTGTCGTCAGCGATATTATTGAATAATTTCGCTGTTACCTGAATTTTCAACATGAACAGGCGCCCTTCCCTCCGGGAAAGGGCGCCGAGGATTAATCAATGCGCGATATAGTGACTCTTGCCTGCACAGAGTGCAAGCAGCGCAACTACACGACCACTAAAAACAAGAAGAATACTCCTGACAAGTTGGAGTTCAAGAAGTACTGCCGTTTTTGTCGGAAGCACACGGCTCATCGTGAGACCAAGTAAAACTGACAGCCAACGGATCAGATTGTTTGAGGTTGCAGGCCAGTAGCTCTAATGGCTAGAGCACCGGTCTCCAAAACCGGGTGTTGGGGGTTCGAATCCCTCCTGGCCTGCCAGATAATTTAACGATAGTCCTAAAGCATAGGTTGCAATAGTGAATCTCAAGGTTACCGAATTTCTCCAGCAGGTCAAAGCCGAACTGCAAAAGGTTACATGGCCAACCCGCAAGGAAACTTACGGATCAACGATGGTTGTCATCGTGCTTGTCCTGATGGTGGCAGTTTTCTTATGGGTCGTTGATTCGGCGTTGTCGGCCTTGATAAAGACCTTGCTCAACTGAGAGACCTGGTGAATCCAATGGGCGAGAAGAAGTGGTACGGAGTTCATACCTACTCCGGTTACGAGAACAAGGTCAAACTCAACCTTGAAGAGCGCATCCGTTCGTTGGGTGCAGAAGAATTCTTCGGTGAAGTCCTGATCCCCTCGGAAACCGTGGTGGAGTTGAAGAACGGCGAGCGCAAAACGTCCACCCGCAAGTTTTTCCCCGGCTATATCCTGATCCATGTCGAGCTGAATAATGAGACTTGGCATATCGTCAAGGATACGCCTAAGGTCACCGGGTTTGTTGGTGGCGGCACAACGCCTCCGCCGATTCCGGACGAAGAAGTGGCCAAGATCACCGCGCGGATGGAAGAGGGCGTGGAGCGGCCGAAACCAAAAGTTGAATTTGAGGTTGGTGAAACGGTAAGGGTCATCGATGGTCCGTTCCTGAACTTCACCGGCATTGTTGAGGACGTCAAGCCTGACAAGGCGAAACTCAAGGTTATGGTCAGTATCTTCGGCCGGGTAACCCCGGTGGAGCTTGAGTTTATCCAGGTTGAAAAGACCAGCTGAGTTTCTGGCGGAATATAGTTTTTAAGGAGTCATTTCATGGCTAAAAAGGTAGTTGGACAGATAAAGCTGCAGATCACCGCCGGCAAGGCGAACCCTTCGCCACCGATCGGCCCGGCCCTGGGTCAGCACGGTGTCAACATTATGGAGTTCTGCAAGGCTTACAATGCCAGAACACAGGACCAGGAAGGGCTGGTTATCCCTGTCATTATCACGGTCTACGCTGACCGTTCCTTCACTTTCATCACCAAGACCCCTCCGGCTTCCGTGCTGCTTCTGAAGGCGGCAAAGATTCCCAAGGGCTCTGGTGTCCCGAACAAGACCAAGGTTGGCAAGGTCACCAAGGCTCAGGTTGAGGAAATCGCCAAGCTCAAGATGCCCGACCTGAATGCTTGTAACATCGAGGGAGCCATGCGCATCATTGAAGGAACTGCGCGCAGCATGGGCCTTGAGGTTGAAGCTTAATTACTACACGCTGAATGCGGAGAAGATAGACAATGGCAACAGGAAAACAGCTCAAAGGGTCCAAGGAAAAAGTCGACCGTAACAAGACCTATCAGGTTGACGAGGCGTTGGCACTGGTTAAGGAAACGGCATTTGCCAGGTTCGACGAATCTGTCGACGTTTCGGTAAAGCTCGGGGTTGATCCCCGTAAGGCGGATCAGATGGTGCGCGGCGCCGTTGTTCTGCCGAACGGCCTGGGTAAGACGATTCGGGTCTTGGTCTTTGCCAAGGGCGAGAAAGCCTTGGAAGCCCAGCAGGCGGGTGCCGATCATGTCGGCGGCGACGACTTGGTCGAAAAGATTAAGGGCGGCTGGTTCGACTTTGACACCGCCATTGCCACTCCGGACATGATGGGAACCGTTGGTAAAATCGGCAAGCTGCTGGGCCCCCGCGGCCTGATGCCCAATCCGAAGGTCGGCACGGTCACTTTCGAGATCGCGCGCGCCGTCGATGAAGCCAAGTCCGGCAAGATCGAATACCGTGTTGAAAAAGCCGGTATCGTGCATGCCCCTGTTGGCAAGGTTTCGTTTGATGTTGAAAAACTCAAGGGGAACTTGGTGACCCTGATGGATGCCCTGATCAAGGCCAAGCCGTCGACTGCGAAGGGAACCTATTTGAAGAAAGTCACCATCTCTGCAACCATGGGCCCCGGCGTCAATATTGACGTCCCCGATTTGCAGGCGCTGGTCAAGTAATACAAGATTTACCCCGTCATTGTGCGGCAATGACGGATGTTTCAGGATAAAGCAGATCCTGGCCACAGACAGCAGGTACCTCGCGGTTTAATGGTACCACCACCTGCCGAGGCGAGATGGATGGTGTACGAGACATTGGGTCTCTTCTTCACCTTCTTGAAGGCTGGGATGAAGAGCTTGCAAAAGCTCGGAAATCTACAAGGAAAGGAGGAGAGACGTTGAATAAACAAAACAAAGAAGCTCTGGTTGCGGAACTGGCAGAAAAGCTCAAGGCCACCAAGGCCGCGTTCTTGGCCGATTACCGCGGGCTGAATGTCGAGCAGGCCAATGCCCTGCGACGCAAACTCCAGGCTGTCGATGTCGAGTACCGGGTTGTTAAGAATACCCTGCTGCGCCTGGCTGCCAAGGATACCGGTGTCGCTTGTCTCGAGGAGCATCTGGCCGGCCCGAACGCCATTGCCCTGGTCACTGGGGACCCGGTCGCGCCTGCCAAGGCCCTGATCGAGTTTGCCAAGCTGCATAACGCCTTCGAATTGAAGGCCGGCATGCTTGACGGCAAGCTGCTTGGCGCTGCTGACATCAAGGCTTTGGCTGAACTGCCGAGCCGCGAAGAACTGCTGGCCAAGATGCTGGGCTCGATGAGCGCTCCGGCAAGCAATTTCGTCGGCGTATTGGCCGCTGTCCCGCGTGCGCTCGTGCAGGTTCTGGCCGCCATCAAGGACCAGAAAGACGCAGCCTGAGTTCTCTCCGGCTGAAACCATTCACAAACGACAAATCTATCGATAAAGAATTTACGGAGGATAAGAACAATGGCTGAAATCACCAAAGCGCAAGTTATTGAATTCATCGAAAAGATGAGCGTCCTTGAACTGGCTGAAATGGTCAAGGAACTGGAAGAGAAATTCGGCGTCTCCGCTGCAGCTCCTGTAGCTGTTGCTGCTGCCGGTCCTGCCGCTGGCGGCGAAGCCGCTGCCGTCGAAGAGAAGGATGAGTTCGACGTCGTTCTCACCGCTGCCGGCGAGAAGAAAATCAACGTCATCAAGGTCGTGCGTGCCATCACCGGTCTGGGCTTGAAAGAAGCCAAGGACCTGGTTGACGGCGCCCCCAACACTGTCAAAGAAGCCGCTTCCAAGGAAGAGGCCAACGGCATCAAAGCACAGCTGGAGGAAGCCGGCGCCAGCGTGGAGCTCAAATAGCAGCCCGTCTCGGATAATCCCATCCTAGCCAAGGCCGCCTCGTGTGGCCTTGGCTATTATACTTTAGTTAGCAAAAGGAGACACCATGGCTTATTCGATTGCGAATAACCAGCTTCTTAGGAAACACTTTCAGGAAATCAAGCGGATTATCGATATCCCAAACCTGATTGATATCCAGAAGAATTCCTATCAGCGTTTCCTGCAGGCGGACCTGCCTGCTTCCGCCCGCCAGAACATCGGTGTTGAGGCGGTTTTCCGTTCGGTCTTCCCGATCAAGGATTTCAGCGAGACCTGCTCCCTTGAGTATGTCGAATACGCGCTGGGAACGCCGAAATATGACGTTGAGGAATGCCATCAGCGGGGGATGACCTTTGCTGCACCGATGAAGGTCAAGGTGCGGCTGGTTTCGTGGGATGTCGATAAAGAATCGGGCGTTCAATCGATTCGCGACATCAAGGAACAGGAAGTTTATTTCGGTGAAATTCCGTTGATGACCGAGAATGGTACGTTCATCATCAACGGCACAGAACGTGTCATCGTCAGTCAGCTGCATCGTTCGCCCGGGGTCTTTTTCGACCATGACAAGGGCAAGACGCATTCGAGCGGCAAGGTGCTCTACAGCGCCCGGGTCATCCCTTATCGGGGATCCTGGCTCGATTTTGACTTTGATCATAAAGATATCCTTTTTGTACGGATTGACCGGCGTCGCAAACTGCCGGCAACCGTGCTTCTCAAGGCCCTCGGCTTCTCTGCCGAGGAGTTGTTGAACCGCTACTACGACACCGAAGAAATTTTTGTCCAGAACGGTGTATATCGCAAAAAAGTCGATACCAAACTGCTGCTCGGTCAACGCGCCACATTTGAGGTGCTCGATGACGACGGCGAGGTTCTGGTCAAGGCCAACCGCAAGTTCACCAAGGCGTCTATCCGCAAGATCGAGGAAAAGAAACTCGAATTCATCCAGATTCCCGAGGAAGAAGTTCTCGGTAAGATCTCTTCGACGGACATTATCGATGAGTCGACCGGCGAAGTCGTCGTCGAGTGCAATGAAGAGATCACGGCGGCTAAGCTCGAAGACCTTGCCAAACGCAGTATTAATATTTTCAAGGTTCTCTTTATCGATAACCTGTTTGTCGGGCCTTATCTGCGCGAAACCCTGCTGCAGGACAAGGTCGGCTCGCCGGAAGAGGCCAAAGTTGAAATCTACCGTCGACTGCGTCCTGGTGACCCGCCGACGATCAAGAGCTCTGATGCGCTCTTCTCAAGCCTTTTCTTCAATGAAGAGCGCTATGACCTGTCCACGGTCGGCCGCCTCAAGCTGAATCACAAACTGGGGCTGAAGCTGCCTCTCGAGGTGACCACCCTGACCAAGGATGACATCCTCGAGGTGGTGCGCTACCTGATCGATCTGCGAAACGGCGTCCATGAATGGGCCGTTGAAGATGACAAAGGCAGCGTGCGCAAGCTACCCGTCAAGATCGATGACATCGACCATCTCGGCAACCGGCGCGTGCGTGCGGTCGGCGAACTGCTCGAGAACCAGTACCGGGTCGGCCTGGTGCGCATGGAACGTGCCATCAAGGAGCGCATGAGCCTACAGGAAGTGGACAGCCTGATGCCCCACGACCTGATCAACTCCAAGCCGGTTTCGGCTGTGGTCAAGGAGTTCTTCGGTTCCAGTCAGCTCTCCCAGTTCATGGACCAGACCAACCCGCTTTCGGAGATTACCCACAAGCGACGCCTCTCGGCCCTCGGGCCTGGCGGTCTGACTCGCGAGCGCGCCGGTTTCGAAGTGCGTGACGTGCATCCGACCCACTACGGGCGCGTCTGCCCGATCGAGACCCCTGAGGGCCCGAACATCGGCCTGATCGCGTCGCTTTCGACCTACGCGCGGATCAATATCCACGGTTTCGTGGAAACGCCCTACCGGATCGTCAAGAACGGCAAGGTGTCGAACGAGATCCAGTACTTTTCGGCGCTCGAAGAGGAGGGTCATGCCATCGCCCAGGCGAACGCCCCCCTCGACAAGAAGAACTGCTTTGTTAACGATCTGGTCAACGCCCGGAAAAACGGCGAGTTCATGCTGATCAACCGCGAGGAGATCGAATTGATGGACGTTTCACCGAAGCAGCTGGTTTCGGTGGCCGCGGCCCTCATCCCGTTCCTCGAGAACGACGACGCTAACCGCGCCCTCATGGGCTCCAACATGCAGCGTCAGGCTGTGCCGCTGCTGCGGGCCGATGCACCATTGGTCGGGACCGGCATGGAGCGCATCGTTGCCCATGACTCGGGCTCCGCTGTGGTCGCCCGGCATGACGGTATGGTCGAAAGTGTTGACGCGGGCCGTATCGTTGTCAAGATCGACGACCATGAAGTCGACGAGACCGGCACCGGTGTTGATATTTACAATCTGATCAAGTTCATTCGATCCAACCAGAATACCTGCCTCAACCAGAAACCGATCGTCAAGGTCGGCGACAAGGTCAAGCGCGGTGAGATTATCGCCGATGGGCCCTCCACCCAGTGGGGTGAACTGGCGCTTGGCCAGAACGTGCTGGTCGCCTTTATGCCTTGGGGAGGCTACAACTTCGAGGACTCGATCCTGATCTCCGAGAAGCTGGTCAAGGAAGACCGCTACACCTCGATCCACGTCGAGGAGTTCGAGTGCGTTGCCCGCGACACCAAGTTGGGCAAGGAAGAGATCACCGACGATATTCCCAACCTCGGTGAAGATGCTCTGCGCAACCTTGACGAAAGCGGCATTATCCGCATCGGTGCGGAAGTCAAGCCGACGGACATCCTGGTCGGCAAGATCACGCCGAAAGGGGAAACCCAGTTGTCGCCGGAGGAAAAACTTCTCCGCGCCATCTTCGGCGAGAAGGCTGGCGATGTGCGTGACACTTCGCTGCGTGTGCCGCCGGGAGTTGAGGGCGTGGTCATAGGCGCCCGGGTCTTCTCCCGCAAGGGGCTGGACAAGGACGCCCGCACCGAGTTCATCGAGCAGACCGAAATCGACAAGCTGCTCAAGGACCAGAACGATGAAATCCGTATTATTCGCGAGTCTGCCCGGCGCAAACTGACTGCTCTGCTGAACGACCAGAAAGTGTCCGCCCCGGTCAAGGACCGTGACGGCAAGACACTGCTGCCAAAGGGACACAAGATCACGCCCAAGGCGCTTGAGGCGATCCCTTTCAGTCTCTGGAGCGAGCTCTCTCTCGCCGATGAGGCCGCTGAAAGCAAGTTGGCTGAAACCGCACGGAGACTCAGTGATCGCGAAGAAATCATCAAGACGGTCTTTGCCGACAAGATAGAAAAACTCAAGCGTGGCGATGACCTGCCTCCGGGTGTGATCAAGATGGTCAAGGTCTATATTGCCATCAAGCGCAAGCTGTCGGTCGGTGACAAAATGGCCGGTCGTCACGGCAATAAAGGTGTTCTGTCGCGCATTCTTCCCGAAGAGGATATGCCTTACCTCGAAGACGGTTCGCCGGTTGAAATCGTACTCAACCCGCTGGGCGTTCCGTCCCGTATGAACGTCGGTCAGATTCTGGAGACGCATCTGGGCCTGGCTTCTCACGGCCTGGGCCAGCAGATCCAGGATGCCATCGACAAGATGGCCGATCCGAAGAAGCTGCGCAAGCAAATCAAAGATGTCTATGGTGACAAGGAGTTGAACACCTTCATCGATGAGTTGAGTGATGAGGATGTGTTCAGCCTGGCAAGACGCCTGAGCAATGGCGTGCCCATGGCTTCTCCGGTTTTCGAGGGTGTCCATGAGGATCAGATCAAGAGCGAGTTGGCCCGTGCCGGAATGCCTCTGGATGGGCAGATGATCCTGCATGACGGCCGCACCGGTGAAGCCTTCAAGGAGAAGGTCACCGTTGGTATCATGTATATGCTCAAGCTGCACCATCTGGTCGACGATAAGATCCATGCCCGGAGTATCGGCCCCTACAGCTTGGTCACCCAGCAGCCGCTGGGCGGTAAAGCACAGTTCGGCGGTCAGCGTCTCGGTGAGATGGAAGTCTGGGCCATGGAAGCCTACGGTGCATCGCATGCGCTGCAGGAATTCCTGACGGTCAAGTCCGATGACGTGGCCGGGCGTACCAGGATTTACGAGGCAATCGTCAAGGGGAAACATACCCTTGAAGCCGGTTTGCCGGAATCGTTCAACGTCCTTATCAAAGAACTTCAGGCTCTCTGTCTCGACGTGGAGCTGCTCGAAGAAGCTGAGGACTGATACTGCTTCGAACCTCTCATCCTGAAAAAGGAGGATGTGTCTTGGAAGATATTTACAGCCTGTTTGAACGACCGAAAGACCCACTGAATTTTAACGCCATTCGTCTCTCTGTCGCTTCTCCGGAAAAGATCAGGGAACGGTCTTTCGGCGAGGTTAAGAAGCCAGAAACCATCAACTACCGGACCTTCAAGCCGGAACGCGACGGCCTGTTCTGTGCCAAGATCTTTGGCCCGACTAAGGATTATGAGTGCAATTGCGGCAAGTACAAGCGCATGAAGCACCGTGGCATCGTCTGTGAAAAGTGCGGTGTCGAAGTTATCCCGAGCAAGGTGCGCCGCGAGCGTCTCGGGCACATTGACCTGGCCTGTCCGGTCGCCCATATCTGGTTCCTCAAGTCGCTGCCCAGCCGGATTGCCACGCTCCTCGACCTGACCCTCAAGGAGCTCGAGCGCATCCTTTATTTCGAGGCTTATATCGTGCTCGACAAGGGGGAGAGCGATCTTGAAGCCGGACAGATCCTCTCGGAAGAGAAATATCGCGAGGCGATGGAAGCGAGTGCCGGCCAGTTTACCGTCGGCATGGGCGCGGAAGCGGTCCGCGAACTTCTGGCAGGACTGGAGTTGGATGAGCTGACAACTTCCTTGCGCGCCGAAATGATCGACGCAACCAGCGAAGCCAAGCGCAAGAAGGTCTCCAAGCGGCTTAAGGTCGCCGATGCTTTCATCCAGAGCGGCAATCGTCCTGAATGGATGATCCTGGAAACCATCCCGGTCCTCCCCCCGGAGCTGCGCCCCCTGGTGCCCCTGGACGGCGGACGTTTTGCGACCTCGGACCTCAATGACCTCTATCGCCGGGTGATCAACCGCAACAACCGGCTCAAGCGCCTCATGGAGCTGCGCGCGCCGGAGGTTATTATCCGCAACGAAAAGCGGATGTTGCAGGAAGCTGTTGACGCACTGTTCGACAATGGTCGCCGCGGTCGCGCGATTACCGGACCGAACAAGCGTCCGCTCAAGTCGCTCTCCGACATGCTCAAGGGCAAGGGCGGCCGTTTCCGCCAGAACCTGCTCGGCAAGCGCGTCGACTACTCCGGTCGTTCGGTTATCGTCGTCGGCCCCGAGTTGAAACTGCACCAGTGCGGTCTGCCGAAAAAGATGGCTCTCGAATTGTTCAAGCCGTTTATCTACAACAAGCTCGAAGAGCGTGGGTTCTGTACGACGATCAAGAGCGCCAAGAAGCTGGTTGAGCGTGAGCGCCCCGAAGTATGGGACGTGCTCGAAGAAGTCATCAAGGAGCATCCGGTGATGCTCAACCGTGCGCCCACCCTGCACCGCCTCGGCATCCAGGCGTTCGAGCCGGTGCTGATCGAGGGCAAGGCCATCCAGCTGCACCCGCTGGTCTGTACGGCGTTCAACGCCGACTTCGACGGTGACCAGATGGCGGTCCACCTGCCTCTTTCGGTGGAGAGCCAGATCGAAACCCGCGTGCTGATGATGTCGACCAACAACATCCTCTCGCCGGCTCATGGCAAACCGATTATCGTTCCTTCTCAGGACATGGTCCTGGGGCTCTACTACATGACCCGCGAGCGAACTTTCTCCAAAGGGGAAAACAAGATTTTTGCCTCTCCGGATGAAGTGCGCATGGCTTACGATGCCGATGAAGCAGCCTTGCAGGCGAAAATCAAGGTACGTATAGAACCTGCCGTCGGCCAGGCGCCGGAAGTGGTCGAATCGACGGTCGGCCGCGTGCTGCTGCGCGAAGTTGTACCCGAAATCATCCCCTTCTCCTATATCAACCGGGTCATGAACAAGAAGCATGTCGGTGAACTGATCGATATCTGCTTCCGTCTTGCCGGGAACAAGGAAACCGTCATCCTGGCCGACAAGCTCAAGGAAACCGGCTTTCGCTTCTCCTCCCTGGCAGGGATCTCCATCTGCCTCGACAACATGGTCATCCCTGAGTCGAAGGAGGAATTTATCACGGCGGCGGTCAATGAGGTCAAGGAGATCCAGGGCCAGTACACCGAGGGTTTGATCACCGACGGCGAGCGATACAACAAGGTCATCGACATCTGGGCCAAGTGTACCGAGGATATTGCCCAGACGATGCTTTCCAAACTGGCAGTCGAGACGGTGACGTCTCCCGACGGCGAGCAGGTCAAGGTGCCGTCCTTTAACCCGATCCACATGATGGCCGACTCCGGTGCCCGAGGCAGCCACCAGCAGATTCGCCAGCTGGCCGGTATGCGTGGCCTGATGGCCAAGCCGGACGGCTCGATTATCGAGACCCCGATCACGGCAAACTTCCGAGAAGGTCTCACCGTGTTGCAGTACTTCATCTCGACCCACGGTGCCCGTAAAGGTCTCGCCGACACCGCGCTGAAGACGGCTAACTCCGGTTATCTGACCCGGCGCCTGGTCGATGTGGCCCAGGATGCGATCATCATGGAAGATGATTGCGGCACTCTTGACGGTATCAATATCAGCTCCCTCATCGAGGGTGGCGAGGTTATCGAACAGCTTGGCGACCGGATCCTCGGTCGGACGGCGCTGGAGGACATTGTCGATCCAGTCACGGACGAAGTTCTTGTCGAGGCCAACGATGAGATCGATGAAGCCTTGGTGCAGAAGATCGAAGACGCGGGTATCGAGAAGATCAAGATCCGTTCGGTGCTGACCTGCCAGAGTCGGCGCGGCATCTGCGCCTCCTGCTATGGTCGCGACCTAGCCCGCGGTCATGTCGTCAACCTCGGCGAAGCGGTCGGCGTTATCGCTGCGCAGTCGATCGGAGAGCCCGGCACTCAGCTCACCATGCGGACCTTTCATATCGGTGGTACCGCTTCGCGTCAGGCGGAACAGACCGCGCTCGAGGCGAGGTCCGAAGGTACGCTCAAATTCATCAACCTGACGACCGCCAAGAACAGCGAAAAAGCCCTGATTGTCATGAACCGGAACGCAGAGATCGCAGTCGTTGATGAAACCGGCCGCGAGCGCGAGCGTTACGGTGTTGTCTACGGTGCCCGGCTGATGGTCGGTGAAGGTGGCGTTGTTACCAAGGGGCTGGTCCTCGCCGAATGGGACCCCTTCACCATGCCGATCCTTTCTGAAGCGTCGGGTAAGGTCCGCTTCGGCGACCTGATTGAAGGCCTGACTGTGGAAGAGCAGGTCGATGACGTGACCGGCCTGTCGCGCAAGGTCATCATCGAATCCAGGGCCGCCGACAAACGCCCGCGTGTTTCGATCAAGGATGAGAGCAATAAGACGCTGCAGCGCTGCATGATGCCTGTCGGTGCCAATATTCTGATTCAGGAAGACTCCATGGTCAGTTCCGGCGACATCCTGGCCAAGATCCCGCGCGAAACCACCAAGACCAAGGACATCACAGGTGGTCTGCCTCGCGTTGCCGAACTCTTCGAAGCCCGCAAGCCGAAAGAGTTCGCGGTCATTACCGAGATTGATGGTGTGATCGCCTTTGGCAAGGATTCCAAAGGCAAGCGTAAGGTGGTCGTAACCCCGGAGATCGGCGAGCCCAAGGAATATCTGATTCCCAAGGGCAAGCATATCAGCGTGCATGAAGGTGATTTTGTGCGTGCCGGTGAGCCGCTTATGGATGGTTCGAGCAATCCGCACGACATCCTGCGCGTCCTTGGCGAAAAGGAATTGGCCAAGTACCTGGTCGACGAAGTCCAGGAGGTTTATCGCCTGCAGGGCGTCAAGATCAACGACAAGCACATCGAGGTCATCGTTCGCCAAATGCTTCGTCGTGTCAAGATCAAGGAAGTCGGCGAGACACGCTTCCTGGCTGACGACTCGGTAGAGCGGTGGCAGTTCGATGAAGAGAACCAGCGTGTTCTGGCTGATGGTGGCAAGCCGGCAGTCGGTGAGCCGTTAATGCTCGGCATCACCAAGGCGTCGCTGTCGACGGAATCCTTCATCTCGGCCGCATCTTTCCAGGAGACCACCAAGGTGCTCACCCAGGCGGCGATTGAAGGCAAGGTCGATTGTCTGCGTGGGCTGAAGGAAAACGTCATTATGGGCCGCCTGATTCCGGCCGGTACCGGCGTCTCCAAGTACCGGAGTGTCAACCTCTTGATTGAAGACCCGGAAGAGAAGCTGCCGGAGCCTGAAGTCATCGATGAGGATGCTGATAATTATGACGAGGACTTCGCCGAGTTACTGGTTGCGACCCCTGCTGAAGAGGTCGAAGATACTGATTCGGAATAACTTTCACGCTAGTTTGCAAAAAATAGCAGTTCGCTTTAAAAGTGCTTGACAGGGGAGACTCGCTTTGGTAGATTCGGCGAGTTTTCCCCTACGGGAAAATCTGTTCTTTTAACGTCATGAATACGCAAAATCGGGAGTGATTCGATGCCGACGATCAATCAGTTGATCCGTATGGGTCGTGAAAACAAGAAAGACAAGTCGACAGCACCTGCGCTGAGGGGCAACCCCCAAAAGCGTGGTGTCTGCACCCGCGTGTACACCACGACCCCGAAGAAGCCAAACTCGGCGCTTCGTAAGGTCGCTCGTGTCCGTTTGACCAACGGCATGGTGGTAACCTCGTACATCCCGGGTGTCGGCCATAACCTCCAGGAGCACTCAGTGGTCCTGGTCCGTGGCGGTCGCGTTAAGGACTTGCCGGGTGTTCGTTACACCATCGTCCGTGGAGCTCTTGACCTGGCGGGGGTTAAAAACCGCAAGCAGTCACGCTCCAGGTACGGTGCCAAGCGGCCCAAGTAAACGAGAGGTACGAAGAGGACGTTATGCCGAGAAGAAGAGAAGTAGCCAAGCGGGTTATTCTGCCTGATCCGAAATTCCACGACCGACTGGTGGCCAAGTTCATCAATGGCTTGATGCTTGATGGCAAAAAGAGCACCGCGGAGCAGATTGTTTACGGCGCTTTCGATCTTATCGAAGCACGTACTGGCGGCGAACCGGTCGAGGTTTTCAAGAAGGCTATTGAGAATGTTCGTCCGACTGTCGAAGTCAAATCCCGTCGTGTAGGTGGTTCTACCTATCAGGTTCCGGTAGAAGTTCGTTCCGAGCGCCGCAATGCCCTGGCGATCCGCTGGATCGTAAGCTATGCGCGTGGCCGTGGTGAAAAAACCATGCAGGAGCGTCTCGCGGCTGAATTTATGGATGCTGCTGGGAATCGCGGCGCTGCTGTCAAGAAGCGTGAAGATACTCATCGTATGGCCGAGGCTAACAAGGCCTTCGCGCATTATCGCTGGTAAAGCTCGGAGGACGTACTGCTGTGGCCCGCAAAGTAGCACTTGAAAAAACCCGTAATATCGGCATTATGGCACATATTGATGCCGGCAAAACCACGACCACCGAGCGTATTCTTTATTACACTGGCGTTTCCCACAAGATCGGTGAAGTTCATGACGGCGCTGCCACCATGGACTGGATGGAGCAGGAGCAAGAGCGTGGTATCACCATCACCTCTGCTGCCACCACCTGTTTCTGGAAAGAACACCGCGTCAACATTATTGATACCCCCGGTCACGTTGATTTTACCATTGAAGTAGAGCGGTCCCTGCGCGTGCTTGACGGCGCCGTCGCCGTGTTCTGTTCGGTTGGCGGCGTTGAGCCCCAGTCGGAAACCGTCTGGCGCCAGGCCGACAAGTACGGCGTCCCCCGGATTGCATTCATCAACAAGATGGACCGTGTCGGTGCCGATTTCAATCGCGGTCTCAAGATGATGCGCGATCGCCTTGGCGCCAACCCCGTGCCTATCCAGCTGCCGATTGGCCAGGAAGATCTTTTCCGCGGTGTTATCGATCTCGTACAGATGCAAGCGATTATCTGGGATGACGAGTCCCTCGGCGCCAATTACACGCTGTCGGACATTCCGGCTGAACTGCTGGCAGATGCTGAGGCGGCCCGTGAAGCCATGCTCGAGGAGATCAGTTCGCACGATGAAGAACTGATGGACAAGTACCTCGGTGGCGAAGAGTTAAGCATTGCAGAGGTTAAGGCTGGTATCCGGAAGGCCACCAGTCGCCTGCTGATCAACCCGGTGCTGTGCGGTTCTGCCTTCAAGAACAAAGGTGTGCAGACGCTGCTGGATGCAGTCATCGACTACATGCCGTCGCCACTGGATGTTCCTCCAATCAAGGGGATTCATCCCGACACTAAGGAAGAACTGACCCGTCCCGCCGATGACAAGGGGCCCTTTTCCGCCCTGGCATTCAAGGTTATGACCGACCCCTTTGTCGGCCAGCTGACCTTCTTCCGTGTGTACTCCGGGTTTGCCGAGTCAGGTGCTCATGTTCTGAACTCCACCAAGGGCAAAAAAGAGCGTTTCGGCCGTCTGCTCAAGATGCATGCGAACAAGCGCGAAGAGATTAAACTGGTTTATTCCGGTGATATTGCCGCCGCTGTTGGCCTGAAGCACACCACGACCGGCGATACCCTCTGCGATGATAAGGTTACCTGCCTGCTTGAGGCGATGGAATTTCCGGAGCCGGTTATTCACATTGCCATCGAGCCGAAGACCAAGACTGATCAGCAGAGCATGGGCCTGGCCCTTGGCAAACTGGTCCAGGAGGACCCCTCGCTGCGCGTGCGTACCGATGAAGAGACCGGTCAGGTCATCATCTCCGGGATGGGTGAGTTGCATCTGGAAATTATCGTTGACCGCATGAAGCGTGAGTTCAAGGTCGAGGCCAACATCGGTGCGCCGCAGGTTGCCTACCGTGAAACCATCACCAAGTCGGTCGAAGTGCAGGGCAAGTTCGTACGTCAGTCCGGTGGTCGTGGCCAGTATGGCGACTGTTGGCTGCGCATCGAGCCTCTCGAGCCGGGTAGCGGTTTCGAGTACGTCGATGCTATCAAGGGCGGTGTTATCCCCCGCGAGTATATTCCGGCCGTTGGTGCAGGCGCCGAGCAGGCCGCCCAAAACGGCATACTGGCCGGCTTCCCTCTGGTTGACCTCCGGGTGACCTGTTTCGACGGTTCCTATCACGATGTCGACTCTTCCGAGATGGCGTTCAAGATTGCCGGTTCGATGGGCCTTAAGGAAGGTGCTGCTAAAGCCAAACCGGTTCTGCTCGAACCGATCATGGCCGTCGAAGTTGTCCTGCCGGAAGAATATCTCGGTGAGGTCATGGGTGACCTGAACAGCCGTCGCGGTCGTGTCTCCGGTATGGAAGCACGCGGTGGTGCCCAGGTCGTCAGCGCCCATGTGCCCCTGTCCTGTATGTTCGGGTATTCGACGGACCTGCGCAGTTCGACCCAGGGCCGTGCCACTTACACGATGACGTTTGACCATTATGACCAGGTTCCCAAGGCGATTGCTGAAGAGATTATCAGCAAAACCAAGGGTTGATGAATTAACTTTTAGAGTAAAAAGAATATAAGGAGACACGACCATGGCCAAAGCCAAGTTTGAACGGACTAAGCCCCATGTCAACATCGGGACGATCGGTCACGTTGACCACGGCAAGACGACCCTGACGGCAGCCATCACGAAAGTGCTGTCGACGAAAGGCGGCGCAGTGTTCAAGGCGTTCGATCAGATCGACAACGCCCCCGAGGAGCGTGAGCGCGGCATCACGATCGCCACGGCTCACGTTGAGTATGAGACGGCCAACCGTCACTACGCTCACGTTGACTGCCCGGGCCATGCCGACTACGTCAAGAACATGATCACCGGTGCAGCGCAGATGGACGGCGCGATCCTGGTGGTTTCCGCCGCTGACGGCCCGATGCCACAGACCCGCGAGCACATCCTGCTCTCCCGTCAGGTTGGCGTGCCCTCGATGGTGGTTTTTTTGAACAAGGCCGACATGGTCGACGACGAGGAGTTGATGGAGCTGGTTGAGCTGGAGATTCGCGAACTGCTCTCCTCCTACGATTTTCCCGGCGACGATATTCCGATCATCCCCGGCAGCGCGCTGAAGGCCCTGGAGTGTGGTTGCGGCAACGACGGTTGTCCCGCCTGCGAGCCGATCCTGGAGCTGATGCGCCAGTGTGACTCCTACATCCCCGAGCCGGAGCGTGCGATCGACCGTCCGTTCCTGATGCCGGTGGAAGACGTGTTCTCGATTTCCGGCCGCGGCACGGTTGCCACGGGTCGTGTGGAGCGCGGCATCATCAAGGTTGGCGACGACATCGAGATCGTCGGCATGAAAGCCACGGCGAAGTCGGTCGTGACCGGTGTCGAGATGTTCCGCAAGCTTCTGGACCAGGGTCAGGCGGGCGACAACTGCGGTATCCTGCTGCGCGGTGTGAAGCGTGAAGACATCGAGCGTGGTCAGGTCCTGGCGAAGCCGGGCAGCATCACCCCGCACACCAAGTTCAAGGCCGAAGCCTATATTCTGACCAAGGAAGAGGGCGGCCGTCATACGCCGTTCTTCAAAGGCTACCGTCCGCAGTTCTACTTCCGCACGACGGACGTGACGGGGATCGTGGAGCTTCCGGAAGGGACCGAGATGGTCATGCCTGGTGACAACGTTGCCGTCACCGTGGATCTGATCACCCCGATCGCCATGGACAAAGAGCTGCGCTTCGCCATCCGCGAAGGTGGCCGTACCGTCGGCGCCGGTGTCGTCAGCGATATTATCGAATAAAAAGGACGAGATCATGCAGAACCAAAAGATCCGCATCCGCCTCAAGGCCTATGATCACAAGCTTCTCGACCAGTCGGTCAACGAAATCGTTGATACCGCCAAGCGTACGGGAGCCCGCATTGCCGGACCGATCCCGCTGCCGACAGTGATCAACAAGTACTGCGTGCTGCGTGGACCCCATGTTGACAAGAAGAGCCGCGAGCAGTTCGAGATGCGCACACACAAGCGACTGCTAGATATCGTCGAACCTACCCAGCAGACCGTCGATGCTTTGATGAAGCTCGACCTGTCAGCTGGTGTTGATGTCGAGATCAAGCTGTAATAGCGAAGTAAGGGTAAAGTAATGATTCAGGGAATTTTGGGTAAAAAACTGGGTATGACCCAGGTCTTCGTTGCCGATGGACGCCGTGTTCCGGTGACCGTGGTGGAGGCAGGCCCCTGTACCGTCGTGCAGAAGAAGACGGAATCCACTGATGGCTATAATGCTTTGCAGGTTGGCTTCTCGGCCAAGAAGACCCCCCGGGTCAACAAGCCGATGATGGGCCATTTCAAGAAAGCTGATCAGGGTGCCTTTGCTCATCTGCGTGAGTTGGCAACCGAGAACGTTGATGATTACAACGTTGGCGACCAGATCACCTGCGATGCGGTTTTCAAGGCTGGCGATATCATCGATGTTACCGGGTCCAGCAAAGGCAAAGGCTTCCAGGGCGTCATCAAGCGCTGGGGCTTCTCGGGTGGTCGTGCAACGCACGGTTCTAAATTCCACCGTGCCCCTGGCTCCATCGGTTGCAGCGCCTGGCCCTCACGCGTCTTTAAGGGCAAAAAAATGCCGGGTCAGATGGGCAACGCCCGTGTCACCCTGCAGAATCTGGAAATCGTTGAAGTGCGTCCCGCGGAAAATCTCATCCTGATCAAGGGTGCTGTTCCCGGGGCAAACCAGAGCCTGTTGCTGATTCGCAAGTGCATCAAGGCTAAGTGATTAATACAAGATTGAGTGCCGGAGTTTAGTTATGGCAAAGATTGCTGTATTTGATATGAACCGCAAGCAGGTTTCTGAGCGGGAATTGGTTGACGAGGTGTTCAACGCCGATGTCAAGAGTTACCTGCTGCACGATATGGTCCGTTACCAGTTGGCGGCCCGTCGCCAGGGGACTGCCAAAATCAAGGGCCGTGGTGAAGTTCGCGGTGGTGGTAGGAAGCCTTACAAGCAGAAGGGTACAGGCAACGCTCGTCAGGGTACGCCGACTGCACCCAACCACGTTGGCGGCGGTGTGGTCCACGGGCCTGCCCCGCGTGACTACAAATTCAAGCTGAATCGCAAGGTCAAGCAGTCCGCACTGCGCAGCGCCCTGTCGGTTCGTTTCAAGAACGAGAGCATGACAGTCGTCAATGCCTTGGATCTCGAGCAGATCAGCACCAAGAATTTTGCGGCAGTCCTGGACCGCTTCGAGCTGAAGAAGGCTCTGATCGTGGTTGATGGCGTAAACACCAACCTAGAGCTTTCCGCGCGCAATCTGCCTTTTGTTAAAGTCCTGCGTGCCGAAGGTGTCAATGTTTACGACATCCTGAAGTATCCTAACCTGGTTATGACTGAAGCCGCCATCGACCAGATTGAAGGAGCCCTGACAAAATGAAGCCTATACATCAGATTATCAGGAAGCCCCTGGTTACGGAAAAATCCAACCTGATGAAAGAGACCGGCAACGTCGTTTCTTTCGAAGTTGCCATGAACAGCAACAAGGTTGAGATCAAACAGGCTATTGAACGCGCTTTCGACGTCAAGGTGCAGGATGTGCGCACCATGGTTGTCGCCGGCAAAGTTAAGCGCTCGGGTCGCAATTTTGGCAAACGTTCCAATGTCAAAAAAGCGTATGTGACCTTGGCGAAAGGCACCATCGATTTCTTTGGTGTGTAGTAAGATTGATATCCATCTGACGGAGTAGCAATAATGGGGATCAAAAAGTTTAAACCGACATCGGCGGGTCGCCGTCATATGACCGCCTCGACTTTCGAGGAAATCACGACTTCAACTCCGGAAAAGTCTCTTCTGGCACCGTTGACGAAGTCTGGTGGTCGTAACAACTCGGGCCGGATCACGAAACGGCATACCGGTGGTGGCCACAAGCGCAAGTACCGGATCATAGATTTCAAGCGTGACAAGCGTGAAATCTCGGCCAAGGTCGTGACGGTCGAATACGACCCGAACCGCTCTGCACGCATTGCCCTGCTGAACTATGTAGACGGCGAGAAGCGTTATATCCTGGCCCCGGTGGGCATTAAGGTTGGTGATGTCATTATCGCTAGCGAGACCGCCGACATCGTTCCCGGCAATGCCCTGCCGATTCGCTCGATTCCTCTTGGTACCTGGATTCATAATGTGGAGCTCAGAATCGGCAAAGGCGGTCAGTTGGCACGCAGCGCAGGGACCTACGCCATGCTCGCAGCCAAGGATGGCAAGTACGCTCAGCTGCGCCTGCCTTCCGGTGAGGTTCGGCTGGTCCTGCAAGACTGTTGCGCAACGATCGGCCAGGTAGGCAATACCGACCACGAGAACGTCAAGATCGGCAAGGCCGGCCGTAACCGCTGGCTTGGCAAGCGTCCGCAATCTCGCGGTGTTGCTATGAACCCGGTTGATCATCCCCATGGCGGTGGTGAAGGCAAGAGTTCGGGTGGCCGTCACCCTGTAACCCCCTGGGGTATCCCGACCAAGGGTTACAAGACGCGTTCAAACAAGCGGACGGATCGCTTTATTGTCCGCCGTCGCACCAAGTAATGAGAAGAGGAGACGACCGTGGCGAGATCAGTTAAAAAGGGGCCCTACATTGAGGGGAGCCTGTTGCGCAAAGTCGAAAATATTGGCGATAGTGGAGCCCACAAGGTCATCAAGACCTGGTCGCGGCGGTCCACGATCCTGCCTGATTTTGTTGGTATGACCTTTGCCGTGCACAATGGCAAAAAGTTCATCCCGGTGTTTGTGTCCGAGAACATGGTCGGCCATAAACTTGGTGAATTTGCTCCGACCAGAACTTACTATGGCCATGGTTCGGACAAGAAAAAGAAGAAGTAATCGTTAGCTGAGGGAGTACCAGCACATGGAAGCTAGTGCGAAACTAAAATTTGCTCGCCTGTCGCCTCGAAAAACCCGCCTGGTTGTGGATATGGTCCGCGGCAAGGCGGTTCAGGAAGCCCTTAACATCTTGAAGTTTTCGCCTCAGCGCCCGGCAGATGTCGTTGCCAAGCTGGTGCGTTCGGCGGTTGCCAATGCCGAGCAGAAGGGCGTATCGGATGTTGACCGGCTCTTTGTCAAAGCGGTGTTTGTTGATCAGGGTCCTGCCCTCAAGCGCTTCATGCCGCGCGCTCAAGGCCGGGCGACGAAAATTCGTAAGCCGACCAGCCACATTACGGTGGTTCTGGACGAGAAGTAACCACCTGAGGAGGTGTTGTTTTGGGTCAGAAAGTTCATCCAATAGGGTTTCGCCTAGGCGTAATTCGTACATGGGAATCCAACTGGTACGCTGAAAAAGATTATGCTCAGCTGCTCCACGAGGACATCAAGCTGCGTCATTACCTGAAAGAGCGTCTGCACCATGCCGGCATCTCCAAGGTCGAGATCGAGCGTGCCGCCGGTAAGGCCAAGATCAATATCTTTGCTGCCCGCCCCGGCATTATCATCGGCAAGAAAGGCTCCGAAGTAGAAGTCCTGAAAAAGGAGCTGGCCAAGCTGACTGATAAAGAGGTCTTCATCAATATCCAGGAAGTTCGCAAGCCTGAGATTGATGCCCAGTTGGTTGCTGAGAATGTGGCTCTGCAGCTGGTTCGCCGCGTTGCTTTCCGCCGGGCAATGAAGAAGGCCGTCAGCCAGGCGCTGAAGTTTGGCGCCGAGGGGATCAAGATCGAATGTTCCGGTCGTCTCGGCGGCGCCGAGATGAGTCGCCGCGAATGGTACCGGGAAGGTCGCGTGCCGTTGCACACCCTGCGTGCCGATATTGATTACGGATTCGCCGAAGCCAAAACGACGTACGGCATCATCGGCGTTAAGGTCCTTATTTTCAAGGGCGAGATCCTGGGTAACAAGGATCGCCAGCAGCAATAAGTAACCGATCAGGAGTTTATTCGCCATGTTGATGCCTAAAAAGGTTAAGCATAGAAAACAGTTCAAAGGTCGCATGAAAGGTGCCGCGCGTGGCGGTACGGACCTGAACTTTGGAGATTTCGGTCTGCAGGCTCTGGAGTGCGGCTGGCTGTCCGCGCGGCAGATTGAAGCCGCCCGTCGTGCCATGACGCGTTACATCAAACGTGGCGGGCAGATCTGGATTCGTGCTTTCCCCGACAAGTCGCTGACCCGCAAGCCGGCCGAGACTCGTATGGGTAAAGGCAAGGGCTCTCCTGACAGCTGGGTCTGTGTAGTGCGTCCGGGTATGATGCTGTATGAAATGCAGGGTGTTGACGAGGACACCGCACGCGAGGCATTTCGCTTGGCCGCTCACAAGCTGCCAATGAAGACCAAGCTCGTGGTTCGTGAGGAGGTCGGTCATGAAGCCTGAGGAAATGCGCAACAAGACAGTCGAAGAACTTAACGAAGCGGTTGCAGGCCTGAACCAGGAACTGTTCAACCTGAAGTTTCAACTGCACACCGGTCATCTGGAAAACACCTCGCGTATCCCCAAGGTACGCAAGGAAATTGCCAGGATCAAAACTGCGCTGCAACAGAAGCGCAGCTAATCAGATCGAACGAGGACGGCAATGACGAAAGAACGTGGTAACAGGAAAGTACGTGTCGGGGTCGTGGTAAGCGACAAGATGGACAAGACCGTGGTTGTCAAGGTCGACGACATCGTTAAACACCCGGTTTACAAGAAATATATCAAGCGTCGCGTTACCTGTAAGGCCCATGATGAGCAGAATGCATGTGCTGCAGGGGACAAGGTGTTGATTGTTGAATCGCGGCCTCTGTCAAAGGACAAGCGGTGGCGGGTTCGTGAAATTCTCGAGAAGCACGTCAGCGTTTAGGAGAAACTGGCAATGATTCAGATGCAGACAACACTTACTGTCGCAGACAATTCCGGAGCCCGGAAACTCTGCTGCATTAAGGTCCTTGGCGGGTCCAAGCGCAAATATGCAGGTATCGGTGACATTATCATCTGTTCCGTAAAAGAGGCGATGCCCAATTCGAAGGTAAAGAAGGGTGATGTCGTGCGGGCTGTGATCGTGCGTACCGCAAAAGAGGTGAACCGCCCCGATGGTTCTTATATCCGTTTTGACTCTAACTCCGCAGTTGTTGTCAACGCTGCCGGAGAACCGGTCGGCACACGTATCTTCGGGCCCGTTGCTCGTGAATTGCGTGCCAAGCGGTTTATGAAAATTGTTTCACTGGCCCCTGAGGTCCTTTAAGCGCTGGGAGTAAAGAGCCATGGCAGTCACAAAACTCCATGTAAAAAAAGATGACCTGGTCATGATCGTGGCCGGGAAAGACAAGGGTAAAAGCGGCAAGATCTTGCGCGTTATCCCCGATAAAGGCCGGGTTCTGGTGGAAAACCTCAACCTGATCAAGCGTCATACGCGCCCCTCTCGTACCAATAACGAGGGCGGGATCATTGAAAAGGAAGCGCCGATCGCAATCTCCAACGTCCAACTGTTGTGCGAGGGCTGCAAAAAGCCGGTCCGCACCGGCATCAGGGCTCTCGAGGACGGCAGCAAGGTCCGCTTCTGCAAGAAGTGCAACGAGATCGTGAATAATTAACGGAGTTTTTCATGGCAAGGCTCAAGGAATTATATCAGAACGAGCTGGTTCCGAAGTTGATGCAGGAATTGCAGCTCAAGAACGTGATGGAAGTGCCGCGCGTTGAGAAGGTGGTCGTTAATATGGGTCTCGGTGAGGCGATCCAGAATGTCAAGATTCTGGAGTCGGCAGTCGAGGAAATGTCCCGTATCACCGGTCAAAAGGCCGTTATCACCCGTGCCAAGAAATCGATCGCCCAGTTCAAGCTGCGCGAAGATATGCCGATCGGCGTCATGGTGACCCTGCGCCGTGACCGGGCTTACGAATTTCTTGATCGTCTGATCAATGTCGCCCTGCCCCGCGTCCGGGACTTCAAAGGCGTTTCGGCGAAGGCATTTGACGGCCGCGGCAACTATACCTTGGGTATTCGCGAGCAGTTAATTTTCCCCGAGATCGACATTGAAAAAATCGACAAGATCAAGGGTATGAATGTGACGATTGTCACCACGGCGCGCACCGATGAAGAAGGTCGTGCCCTGCTTGCCGGGATGGGAATGCCTTTCCGGAAGCAGAATGTAGCAGCATAGCGGAGGAATCTCGTGGCAAAGAAATCGATGCGCAATAAGGCCGCAGGGCCTCAGAAGTTCCAGGTGAGAAAGTATAACCGCTGTCCGATCTGTGGTCGGCCTCGCGCATACTATCGTAAATTTGACATGTGCAGAATCTGTCTGCGCAAGCTGGCGTCTGCAGGTAAACTGCCGGGCGTAACCAAGTCCAGCTGGTAATCGGTCGATAAGGAGCAGTATTCATGGCAATGACGGATCCGATCGCGGACATGTTGACCCGCATCCGCAATGCAGGCATGGCGCAGCACCCCAAGTTGGACATCCCTTCGTCCAATGTGAAGGTTGCCATTGCTGAAGTGTTGAAAGAGCTCGGTTACATTAAGAACTTCAAAGTGGTCTCTGATGACCTGCAGGGGGTTCTGCGAGTGTACCTGAAATACGATGAGCAGAATAGCGCCGTCATCCACGAAATTACCCGCGTGTCGAAGCCTGGTCGCCGGGTGTACGTGGGACAGGATGAGATCCCCCGCATCAAGAATGGTCTGGGTGCAGCGATTCTGTCGACTTCCAAAGGTGTTATGGATGATGTCGCGGCCCGCGAAGCCAAAATCGGCGGCGAAGTCATCTGCACTATCTGGTAACCATTGATAAAAAAGTTGATTTAAGGAGTCGATTAAGATGTCGCGCATCGGCAAGAAACCTATAAATATAGTATCGGGAGTCAAGGTGACTGTTGCAGGCCAGACCGTCAAGGTCGAAGGGCCCAAAGGACGCCTTGAGCGAACCATCCACGACCAGATTGAGGTCAAGATGGACGCTGATCAGGTGACCATGAAACCTCGCTCGGAGCAGTCGGGAAGTGCATTGCAAGGTCTGTCGCGTACTCTGGTTGCCAATATGGTGGATGGTGTGACCAAAGGTTTCTCCAGGGTTCTGGAGATCAACGGGGTTGGTTATCGTGCCGAACTCAAAGGGACAACACTGAACCTGTCGCTCGGCTACTCGCACCCGGTTGAGTATCCTCTGCCCAAGGGAATCACTGCTGAAGTCGATACGAAGGCCAACCGCATTACCGTTTCCGGTATCGACAAGGAGCTGGTTGGTGCCACAGCCGCCAAGATCCGTTCTTTCCGCGAGCCCGAACCTTATAAGGGCAAAGGCATCAAGTATGCTGAAGAGCGTATCCTGCGCAAAGCTGGCAAGACTGGTAAGAAGTAAGCTGAATAGGATGAGGTGAGAACCGTGAATGTCTCGAAAGAACGGCGGGTTGCCCGCAAAAAGCGTCAGGTGAGAGTGCGTAAAAAGGTTGCTGGCAGTATCGAGCGTCCGCGCTTGTGCGTATTTCGTAGTTCCAAGCATATCTATGCCCAGATTATTGAAGATGTTACCGGCAAGACCCTGGTCGCGGCATCGACCGCTGTAAAGGGTACGGCTGACAGCGTCAAATACACCGGCAATGTGGAAGCGGCCAAGGCGGTCGGTAAGCAGATTGCCGAAAAGGCTTTGGCCAAGGATATCAAACAGGTAGTTTTCGACCGCAACGGCTTTTTGTATCATGGCCGTGTCAAGGCCCTGGCCGATGCGGCTCGCGAAGCTGGTCTGACTTTCTGAGCGGCAAAGGAGAAGAGCGTTGCAACGCGTTGACAACAACGAAACGAATTTAATCGATCGCGTTATCCATATCAATCGTACGGCCAAGGTTGTTAAAGGTGGTCGTCGATTCAGCTTTTCTGCCCTGGTTGTGGTTGGTGACGGCAGTGGCAAGGTTGGATACGGTCTTGGCAAGGCCAAAGAGGTTCCCGAGGCAATCCGCAAGGGTGTCGAAAAGGCCAAGAAGAGCATGATCTCTGTGCCTATTCAGGGAACGACCATCCCTTACGACGTTCTCGGCAAGTTCGGCGCAGGCAAGGTCCTGCTCAAGCCGGCGTCTGCCGGTACCGGAGTCATCGCCGGTGGTGCCGCCCGTGCCATTCTCGAGGTCGCCGGGATCAGCGACATCCTCTCGAAGTGTCTTGGCTCGAATAACCCGCACAATGTTGTCAAGGCAACTATCCGGGCGCTGCAGCAGCTGCGCAGCCCGGAAGAGATGCGTGCCAGACGTGGTCTTGGGGAAAACAGCTCGGAAGATAAGGCCTGAGACGGGAGCGAAAAATGTCTGAAATCAAGGTAACTCTTAAGCGTAGCGGCATCGGCCGCAACAAATATTTCACCAAGGTGCTCAATGGGCTGGGTCTGCGTCGTCTTCACCAGACGGTGGTACTGAAGGATACGCCCGAGATTCGCGGTATGATCAACAAGGTCAACCACATGGTCACTGTTGAAGATTAATCGCAAGGAAATCAACCATGGATTTAAGTAATCTGCAACCGTCATACGGTTCGACGCATAGTAGAAAACGGTTAGGTCGCGGTCACGGTTCCGGACTCGGCAAGACCTCCGGCAAAGGGCACAAGGGTCAGAAGGCCCGTTCCGGCGGCAGCATCAAGCCCGGCTTCGAAGGTGGACAGATGCCACTGCAGAGACGCTTGCCCAAGCGTGGATTTACGCCGCTGAGCCGCAAGGTCTATTCTCTGGTCAATCTTCGTGACCTGGAGCTGTTCGATGCCGGCAGCGTCGTTGATCTCGAAACGCTTGGCAAAGCCGGCCTGGTTGGCCAGCTTAAGGATGGCATCAAAATTCTCGGCGATGGCGACCTGTCCAAAGCCCTGACGGTTAAAGCACACAAATTCAGTAAATCTGCCCAGGCCAAGATCGAGGCCGCCGGCGGTACTGTCGAGGTTCTTTAAGTTGCTAGCCAAAATCCAAAATATCTTCAGCATCCCTGAGCTGCGCCGTAGGATTCTCTTTACCCTCGGCATGCTCGTCGTCTACCGGGTCGGTTGTCATGTACCGATCCCGGGTGTCGATCGCGCCGTTCTCGCCCAGTTTTTCGAAGGGGCCCAGGGAACGTTGCTCGGTTTGGTCAGTGCCTTCACCGGTGGCGCCCTGGAGCGCATGACGGTCTTTGCCTTGGGCATCATGCCTTACATCAGCGCCTCGATCATCATGCAGCTGCTGACGGTTGTATTCGAACCGGTCGAGCGCTTATCGAAAGAAGGCGAGCAAGGTCGCAAGACCATGACCAAGTGGACGCGCTACGGCACGGTCCTCCTGTCGATCGTTCAGGGTGCCGGCATTGCTGTCGGTTTGCAGACTATGCGTGGCCCGGCGGGTGAACCGGTGGTCGCCGTGCAAGGGGTCGGGTTCATTCTCCTGACGGTTATTACTCTGACTGCGGGCACTGCATTTATCATGTGGCTGGGCGAGCAGATCACCGAGAGAGGAATCGGCAACGGCATCTCGTTGATCATCTTTGCCGGTATTGTTGCCAACATGCCTGCTGCATTGGTCAACAGTATCCGTCTGCTGAAAACGGGCGCGATGTCGTTCACCGTTATGTTGATTATCATGATCGTTATGGTTGCTGTCGTCATGGCCATTATCTTCATTGAACGTGCCCAGCGCCGCGTGCCGATTCATTATGCAAAACGTGTAGTCGGTGCCCGCAATATGGGCGGTCAGAGCAGTCATCTGCCGCTGAAGATCAATATGAGCGGCGTCATCCCGCCGATCTTCGCCAGTTCGATCATCATGTTCCCCAGCACGGTCGCCAACTTTGTCGATGTGCCGTGGGTCCAGACCTTTGCCTCGATGATGACACCGGCGCACTGGCTGTATAACGTTTTTTATGTCGCTTTTATTGTCTTCTTCTGCTACTTCTACACGGCTGTAACCTTTAACCCGGTTGATGTGGCCGATAATATCAAGCGCCAGGGGGGGTATGTCCCCGGTGTTCGTCCTGGTAAGGCAACTTCCGATTATCTTGACACCGTTTTGGGCCGCCTGACTTTTGCCGGTGCGATTTACATATCAGCAGTCTGCGTTCTGCCGACGCTTCTGATTGGCCAGTTCAATGTCCCCTTCTTCTTTGGCGGGACGTCGCTGCTGATCGTTGTCGGCGTTGGTCTGGACACGGCTTCGCAGATTGAAGCCCACTTGATTTCGCGCTCCTATGAAGGCTTCATGAAGGGTGTGAGCATCAAGGGCCGTCGCGGATAATCGAGGGCAGTTCTGATGAAACTGATTCTTCTCGGACCTCCTGGAGCCGGCAAGGGAACCCAGGCCAAGATGTTGACGGAAAAGTTTTCGATTCCGCAAATCTCCACTGGCGACATCCTGCGGGCTGCAGTCAAAGACGGCACCCCGATGGGGCAGAAGGCCAAGGCATTCATGGATGCCGGTGGGCTGGTTCCCGATGAGGTTGTGGTCGGGATTGTCAGGGACCGTCTGCAGCAAACTGATTGCAACAAAGGGTTTATCCTGGACGGTTTCCCGCGCACGGTTGCCCAGGCTGATGCTCTGCAGGCGAGTCTTCAGGAGATGGGCAAAGACCTCGATCGGGTTATCTCGCTCAAGGTGGACGCGGAAGCACTGATCGAGCGTTTGACAGGACGGCGCACCTGCAGGAACTGTGGCCGTGGCTATCACGTGATTTTCGACCCCTCGTTGCAAGCCGGGGTTTGTGATGCCTGCGGTGGTGAGCTGTTCCAGCGTGATGATGACCAGGAAGAGACGATTCGCAGGCGATTGCAGGTCTATGCAGAACAGACAGCCCCTTTGATCAGCTACTATCGGGGAACCGGTGTACTGATGGAGCTTGACGGGATGCAGCCGATTCCGCAGGTTCAGGAAAAAATGCTGTCGCTGCTACAGGCGAGCTAAAGTGATAGTACTTAAAAGCCCGGCAGAGCTCGACAAAATGCGCGCTGCGGGGCGAATTGTCGCGGAAACGCTGGCCCTGCTCGAAAGCCGGATCCTCCCCGGCGTGACTACGGCGGAACTGGATCGCTTGGCTGAGAAAGAATGCCAGCGCCAGGGCGGCAAGCCGGCATTCAAAGGATATGGTGGTTTTCCGTATGCCATCTGTTCCTCGCCGAACGATCGGATTGTTCACGGTTTCCCCGATAACACCCCCTTGCAGGAGGGTGACATCCTCAGCATAGACTTTGGTGTCCTCTATAAGGGGTATTATGGAGATTCAGCAATTACCGTCGCCGTAGGCGGGTTGGATGATGAAACGCAGCGACTCGTTACGGCAACGCGCGAATCACTGCAGCGAGCCATAGAAAAGTCAGTTCCGAACGGCCGCTTGTCAGATATTTCGCACGCTGTTCAGTCTTGGGTAGAACCGCTAGGTTTCAGCGTGGTCCGCGAATTCGTCGGACATGGCATCGGCCGTAACCTGCATGAGGCGCCACAGATACCGAATTACGGGCAAGCAGGGCAGGGTCCGCGTCTGAAACCCGGCATGACCCTGGCCATAGAGCCGATGATCAACGCCGGACTGCCCGGTGTCAAAATACTGGAAGACGGGTGGACTGCAGTAACGCAGGATGGCAGGCGGTCGGCCCATTTCGAACATACAGTAGCCATCACTGATAACGGCCCGGAAATTCTGACCAGGGTCTGAAAGTCGAGGCGAACCCCGTCGGTTCTTTATCGGCAAGGTTTAAAGGAAAGAAACATGAAAGTCCGCGCATCAGTTAAAGCCATTTGTGACAAGTGCAAAGTAATCAAGCGCAAGGGTGTTCTCAGAATTATCTGTGAAAATCCCAAGCATAAACAGAGACAAGGTTAAGCATTTTAGGAGGACCGGACATTGGCTCGTATTGCTGGTATTGATTTACCTAGGAACAAACGGATTGAAGTTGCCCTGACCTACATCTACGGTGTCGGGCGCTCTAGCTCTCAGGTGATCCTGTCTAAGGCCGGTGTTGATTTCAATACCCGTTCGGATGACTTGACTGAGGAAGAAGTAGCCAAGATCCGTAAGGTTATTGACAGCGAATTCAAGGTTGAGGGTGACCTGCGTCGCGATGTGACTATGAACATCAAGCGACTCATGGACCTCGGCTGTTATCGTGGTCTGCGTCACCGTCGTGGTTTGCCGGTGCGTGGACAGAAAACCAAGACGAATGCCAGAACCCGCAAGGGCCCGCGCAAAACCGTCGCCGGTAAGAAGAAGTAACAGGAGGAACCATGGCCAAGCCTGGTAAACGCGTACGCAAAAAAGTTGAGAAGAAGAATGTGCCGAATGGCATTGCCCATATTCAGGCGACGTTCAACAACACGATCGTTACGATCACAGATGTGGCCGGCAACGTAATTTCCTGGTGCACCTCGGGCTCCAAGGGTTTCAAGGGCAGCCGCAAAAGCACCCCTTTTGCTGCCCAGATGGCTGCTGAAGATGCCGCGAAGAAGGCCCAGGAGCACGGTTTGCGCAGTGTTGAAGTTTGGGTCAAAGGGCCCGGCTCAGGACGTGAGTCTGCGCTGCGAGCCCTGCAAGCGGTCGGCCTGACCATCACCATGATCAAGGATGTCACTCCGATACCGCATAACGGGTGCCGTCCACCCAAGCGTAGAAGAGTCTAACCAGTTATAAGGAGGACGAGCGTTGGCGAGACACACTGGACCCGTTTGCCGTATGTGCCGGCGGGAAAATATGAAGCTGTTCCTCAAGGGTGACCGTTGCTACACGGACAAATGTGCCCTTGAACGTCGTAACTATGCCCCCGGTCAGCATGGCCAGGGTCGTATCAAGGTTTCCGATTACGGCACTCAGTTGCGCGAGAAACAGAGAGTCAAGCGGACCTATGGCCTGCTTGAGAAGCAATTCCGCGACTATTTCGTCAGAGCTGACCGTATGAAGGGTGTGACCGGTGAAAATCTGCTGATTCTGCTTGAGCGTCGTCTTGACAGTATGGTCTACCGGATGGGCTTTGCAACGTCACGCAACGAAGCGCGTCAACTGGTTCGCCACAATCATTTTGTGGTCAACGGCCGCAAGGTGAACATCCCGTCGTACCTCGTACGCCCCGGCGATGTTGTCGAACTGCGCGAAAAGAGCCGCAAGATTGTCCGCATCAATGAAGCTCTCGATGGTGTGATGCGTCGTGGTCTCCCGTCCTGGGTGGAATTGACCCGCGATGCATTCCAAGGGACAGTCAAGACCTTGCCGGTCCGCGCCGAGATGACGACGCCGAGCTTCCAGGAACACCTGATCGTCGAACTGTATTCGAAGTAACCGGCCATTCCGGCGGTTTATATTTTACAAAGCAACCTCATGACGGAGGATTCGCATGTATAAAAACTGGAGAGAACTGATCAAGCCCAAGCGCCTCCAGGTTGATACCGATTCGCTGACAGCCACTTACGGCAAGTATACAGCGGAACCATTTGAACGTGGCTTCGGTACAACCATGGGCAATGCCCTGCGCCGGGTTCTGCTCTCCTCGCTGCAGGGGGCGGCAATAACCTCGATTCGCATCAAGGGTGTTCTACATGAATTTTCCACTGTGCCCGGGGTGACGGAAGATGTGACGGACATAATCCTTAATTTGAAGGGTGTCCTGATCAAACTGCATGGTCATGAATCTCGTAATATCCGAATCGTCAAAAAAGGTGCCGGTGTCATTAAGGCTGGTGATATCATTACTGATTCGAATGTTGAGATTTTGAACCCGGAGCATTACATCGCGACCTGTGGCAAGGAAGCCGACATCGAAATGGATATGGTGGTTGCCATGGGTAAAGGTTACGGCCCGGCAGAGCGCAATCGTGACGAAAAAGCGCCCGTCGGGACTATCCCTATCGATGCCCTGTTCTCACCGATCAAGAAGGTGAATTTCACGGTGAGCAACGCCCGCGTGGGACAGGTAACTGATTACGACAAGCTGGTTCTGGAACTCCACACTGACGGTAGTGTCAAGCCTGATGACGCCTTGGCCTATGCCGCCAAGATCGTCAAGGAGCAGGTGCAGCTCTTCATCAACTTCGACGAAGCGCTCGAACCGCAGGCCAGTGATGAGACCGAAGGTGCCCGGCAGCCAATCAATGAAAACCTTTACCGCCGTGTCGATGAGCTTGAACTGTCGGTGCGTAGTGCAAATTGCTTGAAAAACGCCAATATCCGTCTGATCGGTGAACTCGTGCAGAAATCCGAGGCGGAAATGTTGAAAACACAGAATTTCGGTCGTAAATCACTTAACGAGATCAAAGACATTCTTTCCGAAATGGGGCTGACCCTTGGGCTGTCATTCGATGGCTTCCCGGATCCTGAATATCTGAAGATGATCGAAAAGAGCGATGAAGAAATCTAGGGTGCTGCCCCTGCCGGAATGTTTTTTAGAGAAAGGACCTGATATCGATGCGCCATAGAAAATCCGGTAAGCGGCTGGGCCGCAACACCAGTCACCGTACAGCCATGATGCGCAACATGGTGACCTCTTTTTTTGATACCGAGAAAATCACCACTACGGATGCTCGCGCCAAGGAACTGCGAAAAATGGCCGAGAAGCTGATCACGATTGCAAGCCGTGGTGATCTTCATTCCCGTCGTCTAGTGCTTCAGGTGGTGCGTGACAAGAAAACGGTTGACAAGCTGTTTGAAACCATTGCCCCGCGCTACGCTGAACGCCCTGGTGGTTACACGCGAATTATCAAGCTGGGTCATCGTGCCGGTGACAACGCCGCCCTCTCGATTATCGAGTTGGTTGAAGAGTCGTTTACCGCCAAGCCGAAGAAGAAAAAGGTCCCGGTAAAAGTGGCGGCGAAGCCTGCCGTAGCCGCACCGGTTGTAGAAGCCCCTGCTGCAGAGGACGCTCCCGTCGCAGAGGACGCACCTGCCGTAGAGACCCCTGAAGAGAAGTAGTTCTTCAGCGATAAATAAGGTATAAACAAGAAGGGCGGGATATGATATCCCGCCCTTCTTCTGTTTGTTCTTTGTGTTTACTTGTTCGCGGATTTCTCGACTTCGAGCAGCTTGATCTCGAAGGTCAGCTCTTTGTCGGCCAGAGGGTGGTTGGCGTCGAGGGTGACCTGATTGTCGATGATCTCCTTGACCATCACGTAGAAGACGCTGCCGTCATGGTTGGTGACTTCAAGTTGTCCACCAACTTGGAGTTCCACATCTTCACCGACGACACTGCGGTCGACCTGTTCAAGCAGTTTCGGGTTGCTGCGCCCGTAGGCCTGTTCGCAGGGGATGATCACCGTCTTCGTCTCACCCTGATACATCCCTTCAACCGCATCGTCAAAACCGGCGATCACTTCTTGACGACCGAGTATGAAATGCAAGGGGCGGTCGTCGGGCGATTTGTCGAAAACCGTGCCGTCACTCAATCGTCCGATGTAATGGACCTTGACCGTATCCGTTTTTGCTGCGCGTATCATTTGCTCTCCTTGGCTACAGGTTGACAAAACCATGTGACCTCTACTGTAAGGTCTTGATTAGGGTATGCATACCAAGCCAGCAATTTTCGGTCAATCATTTATTGGCCGATACACTCCGCTTTCCTTGCCATTTACGAGTCTTCATGCTACTTTAACTCGGTTAATCCCGTAAGGAAATGGCATGTATTCCCCATCCCGTGAAGAGTTTATAAAGCTGGCGCGCAAGGGTAATCTGATTCCGGTCTACAGGGAAATCCTCGCAGACATGGAGACCCCTGTTTCGGCCTTCTGCAAGATTGATGACCGGCAAAGTGCCTTTTTGTTGGAAAGTGTTGCCGGAGGCGAGAAGTGGGCACGTTATTCTTTCCTTGGGGTCGGCTCAGGCCGCGCGTTTCGCTGCCGAGGTGAGTATTTTGAGATTCTGGAAAACGGCCAGTCGGTCACCTCGGGTGTGACCGCAGCCCCCCTGCTTGAACTGAAAAAATTCCTATCTCCTTATCAGCCCGTATCCCTGCCCGAATTACCACGTTTTTACGGGGGCGCCGTCGGCTATCTCGGCTATGACATGGTTCGCCACATCGAGGACCTACCCGCTCTCAACGAAGCTGAAATAGGTGCCTACGACAGCTGGTTCCTGATCACCGAGACCCTGTTGATCTTCGACAACATGCAGCAGAAGATCAAGGTTATCAGCAATGTCCATCTGCTTGACGGTGACAACCCGGTAGATTCCTACGCTCTTGCAGTACAGCGGATTGACAATATGATTGCTCTGTTGCGCAAGCCCTTGCCTGAGCGCACCGCGCAGCGTTGGGCGGTGACCGCTAGGGAGTTGCAATCCAATTTCAGCCGCCCGGATTTCGAAGCCGCCGTCGAGCGTTGCAAGGATTATATCCGCGCCGGTGATGTCATCCAGGTGGTGCTGTCGCAAAGATTTTCCGGCGACCTAAACGCTGCTCCGTTCGATGTTTACCGGGCTCTGCGTACGATCAACCCGTCACCATACATGTTTTACCTGCAATTCAACGACACCCGTGTTATCGGTGCCTCCCCTGAAGTCCTGGTCCGCAAAGAGGGAGATCATGTCGAGGTCCGCCCGATTGCCGGAACCCGGCCGCGTGGGATCAGCCCCGAGGCCGACCAGCATCTCGAACAGGAGTTACTGGCCGACCCGAAAGAGCGGGCGGAGCACATCATGCTGGTTGATCTCGGCCGCAACGACCTCGGCAGGGTTTGCGTCACCGGTTCAGTGAAAGTCGACGAATTGATGGTGATTGAACGTTACTCCCATGTCATGCACATCGTTTCCAATGTCAGCGGGCGGCTCCTCCCCGGCCATGATGCGTTGGACGTGTTCGCGGCGACATTCCCGGCCGGAACCTTGAGCGGTGCCCCGAAGATCCGTGCCATGGAGATTATCGAGGAGCTCGAATCGGTGCGCCGTGAAATTTACGGTGGTGCGGTCGGCTACATCTCTTTCGACGGCAATATGGACCTGGCCATCGCCATCAGAACCCTGGTGGCTCACCAGAACCGCATTCACCTGCAGGCCGGTGCCGGCATCGTCGCCGATTCGGATCCGGCATTGGAGTATGAGGAAACCGTCAACAAGGCGATGGGCGTCAAACTGGCTATCGAACTGGCGCGTCAGGGGTTGGACTGAAATGCTGCTGATGATCGACAACTACGACTCCTTCACTTATAACCTGGTGCAATACCTGCGCGAACTGGGCGAAGAGGTCCTCGTTTATCGCAACGACAAGATTACACTGGCTGAAATCGCGCAGCTTCAACCTGATAGGCTGGTCGTCTCGCCAGGGCCCTGTACGCCCAATGAAGCAGGAATTTCGGTTGCGGCAATCACCCATTTTGCCGGCCGGCTGCCGATTCTCGGTGTTTGCCTCGGGCATCAGTCGATCGGCCAGGCCTTTGGCGGCCGGATCGTGCGTGCAGGACGGCTGATGCACGGCAAGACCAGCCCGGTTTTTCACGACGGTCGCGAGCTCTTTGCCGGCTTGCCGAACCCTTTCGATGCGACACGCTATCACTCGCTGCTGGTTGAACGAAGTTCTTTCCCAGTATGTCTCGAGGTTACCGCCTGGACCGAGGAAGGGGAAATCATGGGATTGCGACACCGGGAACTGCCGGTCTGGGGCGTGCAGTTCCATCCTGAATCAATTCTGACGGTAACCGGCATGGATATGTTGCGAAACTTCCTGGAGATGACGGCGTAGAAGACAGAATACAGAATGTAGGATAGAAACGAATCATTTGTAACATGGGTCCTTCTATTTTCTCTATACTCTCTATCTGTATTCAGCTTTTGGAGTTGCCATGATCAAAGAAGCGATTGCTAAAGTTGTCCTCGGGCAAGACCTAACAGAGACTGAGATGATCGAGGTGATGAACCAGGTCATGGGCGGTGAAGCCACACCGGCCCAGGTCGGCGCGTTCATCACTGCCCTGCGCATGAAGGGTGAGACGATCGATGAAATAACCGGGGCCGCCAGGGTCATGCGTGATCATGCGACTCCAATCAGGGTCGGTAAGGCGCTTGATATCGACCGGGAAGAGATCAACCTCGATCGGGAAACGATCCTTGATACCTGCGGTACTGGTGGCAGTGGCACAAAGAGCTTTAATATTTCCACCTCCGTCGCTTTTGTTGTCTCCGCTTGTGGCATCAAGGTCGCCAAGCATGGCAATCGCAGTATTTCGTCAGCGTGCGGCAGTGCTGATGTGCTGGAGGCGCTGGGTGTCAACCTGAATGTTACACCACAGCAAGTGGAGTCATGCATCCACCAAGTAGGAGTCGGTTTCCTCTTTGCCCCGGCACTACATGGTGCAATGAAATACGCGATCGGACCGCGCCGGGAAATCGGTATCCGGACGATCTTCAACATTCTCGGGCCCTTGACCAACCCCGCCGGTGCCGACCGTCAAGTGCTCGGCGTTTACGCCGAGGAACTGGTTGAAATCTTGGCCAAGGTCCTGGTCAAGCTTGGCTGCAGTCGTGGTTTTGTTGTCCATGGCCTGGATGGCATGGACGAGGTGACCCTTACCGGTCCGACCCGTATCGGCGAAATTCGTGACGGATCCGTGACGTTATCGACGATTGAGCCGGAGGATTTTGGCCTGCGCCGCTGTGTCCTGGCTGACCTTCAGGGTGGTGATGCCGTCACCAATGCCACGATTGTTAGAGATGTCCTGGCGGGGAAACCCGGGCCGAAGCGTGATGTTGTCCTGCTCAATACCGCTTTTGCTCTGGTCGCGGCTGGACTTGCTAAAGATGTCGAGAATGGTCTCGAAAAGGCCCGTGACGCAATCGATGACGGCTTGGCCATGGGCAAGCTTGAGGGCCTGATTAAATTGACGAATGCCTGAGACAATGACACAGCTCCTGTCTCTGTTAACCGGTCAAAACCATGATACTTGATAAGATTGCCGAATATAAGCGTCAGGAAGTCGCCCTGGCCAAGGCCCGCCGTTCACTTGCCTCTTTGCAGAGAGGGATCAGCGAACTTGAAGACCAGCCCCGTGGTTTCCTGAGGGCGCTGCGCGCAACGGCAGATTCCAGTTGGCCGGCAATGATCGCGGAAGTCAAGAAGGGCTCGCCCAGCAAAGGTGTGATCCGCGCTGATTTCGACCCCCTGGAAATTGCCGAAATTTACCAGGATAACGGCGCCACCTGTTTGTCGGTATTGACCGACGAGCACTTCTTCATGGGCCATCTGCTCTACCTTGGCAAGATTCGCGAAATTGTCAACCTGCCCCTTTTGCGCAAGGACTTTATCTGTGATCCTTACCAGATTTACGAAGCCCGGGTCGCCGGCGCCGATGCCATATTGCTGATTGCCGCCATCCTTGATGCTGCGCAACTGGCAGAGTACAATGCCTTGGCGGTCGAACTCCATCTCGACGTGCTGCTGGAAGTGCATGACGAGGCGGAGCTGGTGATGGCCCTGACCACTGGCTGTGAACTGATCGGCATCAACAATCGCAACCTGCAGACCTTCACAACCGACCTGGCGACGACAGAACGCTTGCTGCCGTTGATCCCTGCCGGCCATTTTGTCGTTGCCGAGAGCGGCATCGCCAGTCGTGCAGATGTCCTGCGTCTACAACGGGCCGGAGCCCGAGGGTTCCTGGTCGGAGAGTCACTCATGCGCGAAAACGATATCGGCGCCAAGCTGCGGGAACTGCAGGGCGCGACGGACTGATTTCCTTTTACTGGGGCTCATAACCTTTAATCTCAAGGAGTTGTCTCATGCAAACTAAAATACTTCTTAGCGAAGACCAGATTCCCAAGCAGTGGTACAATATCATCCCCGATATGCCTGGACAGATGGCGCCGGTCATCCATCCCGGCACCCTGCAGCCGGTGACCCCGGACGACCTGCTGCCGCTCTTCCCCATGGGCCTCATCGAGCAGGAGGTCTCGTCGCAGCGCTGGATCGATATCCCCGAACCGGTCCGGGAGATTTACAAGACGTGGCGCCCCTCGCCGATGTTCCGGGCGCACAAGCTGGAAAAAGCCCTCGGCACCCCGGCTAAGATCTATTACAAGTACGAGGGGGTTTCCCCGGCCGGATCGCACAAGCCGAACACTGCCGTGCCGCAGGCCTATTACAACAAGATTGCCGGCACCAAGCGGATTGCCTCGGAAACCGGCGCCGGACAGTGGGGTTCATCCATTGCCATGGCCTGCCAGCTCTTCGGTCTGGAATGCACGGTTTACATGGTCAAGGTCTCTTACGGCCAAAAGCCTTACCGCAAAAGCATGATGCAGCTGTGGGGTGCGGAGGTTTTTCCCTCGCCATCGAACCAAACCAATGCCGGTCGGGCGATTCTCGCCAAGGATCCCGACAACCAGGGTTCTCTGGGCATTGCCATCAGTGAGGCGGTTGAAGACGCGGCCACACATGAGGACACCCGTTACTCCCTCGGCAGCGTGCTGAATCATGTCTGCATGCATCAGACGATTATCGGACTCGAAGCCAAGGAACAGCTCAAGATTGCCGGCGACTACCCTGACGTGGTCATCGGCTGCCATGGTGGCGGCTCCAACTTCGCCGGGATTGCCTTCCCCTTCGTTTCGGACAAGGCAAACGGCAAAAATGTCCGTCTCCTCGCGGTTGAACCGGCCAGCTGCCCGACCCTGACCAAAGGGGTCTACGCCTTCGACTATGGTGATACGGCGAAGATGGCACCGATCTCCCGGATGTACACCCTCGGCCATGATTTCATGCCACCCGGCATTCATGCCGGTGGCCTGCGCTACCATGGCGCTGCTCCGCTGGTGTCACAGCTGGTACATGAGGGTGTCATTGAAACCAAGGCGGTGCCCCAGATTGCCTGCTTTGAAGCGGCCGTTCTCTTTGCCCGCACCGAGTCGATCATCCCGGCCCCCGAATCGTCCCACGCGATCCGTGGCGCGATTGACGAAGCGCTGCTGGCCAAGGAAGAAGGCAAGGAGAGGGTCATCCTCTTCAACCTGTCCGGACATGGCCATGTCGATATGGCCGCTTACGATGCCTACTTCAACAACGAACTGCAGGATTATGAATATCCGGAAGCGGCCATCAGAGAATCGTTGTTGCATTTACCCAAGGTCGGTTGAGTAATGGATGAATACGGTGTGCCGCGGGTGAAAATATGTGGCATCACCAATCCGCAAGATGCACGGTATGCGGTAGCGTGCGGGGCGGACGCCCTCGGTTTCGTCTTTTATCCCGGCAGCCCGCGCTGCATTGCTCCGGACGCGGCCAGGCAGATCATTGCCGAGCTACCTCCCCTGATCACGACAGTCGGCCTTTTCGTCAATGAAGCCCCGGCTCGCATCCGTGAGATAGTGGTGTTATGCGGACTGGATACGGTACAATTGCATGGGGACGAGGCGCCCGACCAGTGCAGCTATCCCCCCTGCCGGGTGATCAAGGCCTTTCGCCTGCGGGGGTCGATGGCCGCAGGTGCCTTTGCTGCCTACCCGGTCGCCGCTCTGTTGCTTGACGCTTATGTCCCGAACCAGTTCGGCGGCACCGGTCATCGTTGCGACTGGGAACAGGCAGCGGTCGTGGCCAAAGAGCATCCGGTCATTCTGGCTGGCGGCCTCAATCCCGAGAATGTCGCTGAAGCTGTGCGCCGGGTCCACCCTTACGGAGTGGATGTGTCCAGCGGCGTTGAGAAACTACCAGGGGTTAAGGACCCGGAAAAAGTGGCCCGGTTTATCCGTCTGGCCAAGGAGTCATTTGCATGAGCTATCAACAGCCAGATCCCCGGGGGCATTTCGGCCAGTTCGGCGGCCGCTACGTTGCGGAAACCCTGATGCCGGCTCTGCTGGAACTGGAAGAGGGCTATCGACAGTGCCAGGCCGACCCCGCGTTCCGGTCTGAATTCGATGCATATCTCAAGAATTATGTCGGTCGTCCGAGCCCGCTCTATTTTGCCAGGCGAATCACGGAACACCTGGGCGGAGCCAAAATTTACCTGAAACGCGAGGATCTGAATCACACAGGGGCCCACAAGGTCAACAACACGGTCGGGCAAATTCTGCTCGCCCGCCGCATGGGCAAGCGCAAGGTGATCGCCGAAACCGGTGCCGGACAACACGGTGTCGCCACAGCTACCGTAGCCGCGTTATTCGGCATGGAATGCGATGTTTTCATGGGGGCAGAGGATATCCGCCGCCAGTCCCTGAACGTGTTTCGCATGAAACTGCTCGGTGCACGTGTCCACGAGGTGACCAGCGGCACCTCGACTCTCAAGGATGCCATGAACGAGGCCCTGCGTTACTGGGTCACGCATGTGCGTGATACCTTTTACGTGATCGGTACGGTTGCCGGGCCGCACCCTTATCCAGAGATGGTGCGCGATTTTCAGTCGGTTATCGGGCAGGAAGCCAAAGTGCAGATGCGCGAGGCGGAAGGGCGCCTCCCTGATGTGGCCGTAGCCTGTATCGGTGGTGGGTCAAATGCCATGGGCCTGTTTTACCCGTTTGTGGGCGATATGTCGGTGCGCCTGGTCGGGGTCGAGGCCGCCGGTTTCGGCGTCGCCACCGGCAAGCATGCCGCCAGTATCTCAGCCGGCCAGGTTGGTGTCCTGCACGGCAACAAAACCTACCTGCTGCAGGATAGTGATGGCCAGATCCAGCACGCGCATTCGATTTCGGCCGGTCTTGACTACCCGGGGGTCGGCCCTGAACATGCTTATCTCAAGGACATCGGCCGGGCAGAGTATGTCTCGGTGACCGATGATCAGGCTTTGGCGGCGTTCCGGATGTTGACGGAAATGGAAGGGATCATCCCGGCCCTGGAAAGCGCCCATGCCATTGCTCATCTTGCCAAGCTTGCCCCGGAGTTGTCTCCTGAGGCGATCATCCTCGTTTGCCTTTCCGGTCGTGGCGACAAGGATATCCACACCGTAGCCGAAGCCATGGGATTTGAACTATAAATCAGGAACGCGGGACGCGGGACGCGGGACGAGAAGGGAATAAGCCCTTCGCGGTCTGTACCGGTCGATGCGTCATATTGCATGAAATTCACTGAACTCGATTTACCCAGCCAGGTCCTGCGCGGGATTGAACAGATCGGTTTTACCGACCTGACTCCCGTCCAGGAAGAATCCATCCCGCTGGCGCTGCAGGGGTTTGATGTCGCTGCGCAAGCTCAGACCGGCACCGGCAAAACGGCAGCATTCCTCATTGCTCTCTTTACCCGGCTGCTGCGAAACCCGCCGGCCTCGAAACAGGGGCCGCGCGCCCTGGTGCTGGCGCCGACCCGCGAGCTGGTGGTGCAGATTTGTGCAGATGCCAACGGCCTCGGCGCCTGCTGCCCGTTCAAAGTGCAGGCGATCTTTGGTGGTGTCGACTACGAAAAGCAACGGCGCGCCCTCCAGGACGGCGTCGATGTCATCGTCGCCACTCCCGGTCGACTGATCGATTATGCCAAGCAGAATGTCTTCTCCCTCAAGGACGTCGAAGCTCTGGTCATCGATGAAGCGGACCGCATGTTCGACATGGGGTTCATCCGCGATCTGCGTTTTATCCTGCGCAAGCTGCCGCCCTTTGAAAAACGCCAGACGATGCTGTTCTCCGCCACTCTCTCACAGCGGGTCATGGAGCTGGCCTACGAGTTCATGAACCTCGCCGAGAAGGTGCGGATCGAGCCGGAGCAGGTGACCGCCGAGCGGGTCGAGCAGATTGTCTACCACGTAGCGCGCCGCGAAAAATTCCCCCTGCTGCTCGGGCTGCTTAAAAAAGAGCCCGGCGAAGTCAGGGTCCTTGTCTTTGTCAACACCAAGCGGGAGGGGGAGCACCTCTCCGGGCGCCTGCAGCAGAATGATTTCAAGGTGGCCGTTCTGTCCGGGGATATCCCCCAGAAGCGGCGTATGCGCATCCTTGAAGATTTCAAGGCCGGCAAGATCAACTTCCTGGTGGCCACCGATGTTGCTTCGCGCGGGCTGCATATCGATGCTGTGACGCACGTGGTCAACTATGACCTGCCGCAGGATGCCGAAGATTATGTCCATCGCATCGGCAGAACGGCCCGGGCGGGAGCCGGTGGCAAGTCGATCAGCTTTGCGGACGAAGACCTTGCCTATTTCCTGCCCGACATTGAAGAGTATATCGGCCAGAAGATTCCGAGTACCATTCCCCATGAGGAAGACCTCTGCCACGATTACAAGCGTGGGGTTCCGCATAAGAAGTCGCCGGTTCCGGTTCCGGAGAAAAGAAGCGGCGGGGGCAAGTCGCGCCCGGTTGGCAGACGCCGCCCCGGTGGCAGGTCCGGACCGAAGAAGGGCTAGACAGGTGGCCGCAATTGATCTGCATGGTCTTGATGGCTGCCGAAAGTGTGCACGGCTTGGTGCTTTTATGGCACAGCTCGCCCCGGTCAAAAGGCGACTGCGCGCTGATTACCACAACGCGCCGGTTAACGGTTTCGGCGATCTGCAAGCGCGGCTCTGCCTGGTCGGCCTGGCTCCCGGAGCCCATGGTGCGAATCGGACCGGTCGCCCCTTTACCGGTGACGGTGCCGGAGACTTCATGTATCCGTTGCTGCATCAGTGCGGATTGTCCAATAAGGTGGACGCAGTGGCTGCAAATGATGGACTGGAGCTGCGCGACCTCTATATCACCAATGCGGTCAAATGCCTGCCTCCTGAGAATCGTCCGAATGCCGAAGAGTTTGCCGCCTGCCGGCCGTACCTTGAAACTGAGCTGCAGGCCCTGCCGCGGCTGCGCGTGATCATTGCCCTCGGTCACGGTGCGCACAGCAGCCTGTCTGCGGCTGTTCCAGTCGCAGGGGCTGCTTAAGCGCCTTGCAGATGCGCCATTCAGCCACGGCAGCAGCGTCAAGCTGCCTAACGGCTTGTGGTTGGTTGGTTGCTACCATACCAGCCGTTACAATGTTCAGACCGGCCGGATGAACGCCGGGATGTTTGTCGACCTGCTTGATCAGGTCAAATCCCTGGCGCAGGGAAAAAACGGTTGATATCATTCGTGGCGTTCCGATAATATTAAAATTTTGGGAAGTCTATACATGTCGAATATTACTGCCACATTGAGCTGCGCTCAAAGAACGCAACGAAAAAGCTCTCATTACCTTTATCACGGCCGGTGACCCGGACTTGGCGACCAGCGAGCAGATCGTCCACACGCTCATTGAAGGCGGCGTCGACCTGATCGAGCTCGGGGTCCCCTTCTCCGACCCGATGGCCGACGGGCCGACCATCCAGCTTTCCTCGGAAAGGGCTCTGGCGGCCGGTACCACGCTGCGCGGCGTGCTGGATATGGTCGCGCAGGGTGCGCCAGCACAGCAATGTGCCGATCGTGCTCATGGGTTATTACAACCCGGTCTTCTGTTACGGCCTTGAACTGTTTGCCCGCGACGCGGCAACCGCTGGTGTCGACGGCTTACTGCTGGTTGATCTTCCCCCTGAAGAAGCAGGAGAATTGCATCCTTTTCTGCATAAGGCCGGAATTGACCTGATCACTCTTCTGGCGCCGACCTCAGATGCTGCACGCAGCGCCCGGCTGGCCTCGGCTGGCGAAGGTTTCCTCTACTACGTTTCCATGACCGGAGTGACCGGCAGTAAACAGGTGGATGCCGGGGCGATTGCCACTGCCGTCAATGACCTGAAAGCGTTGAGCCCGGTCCCTGTGGCCGTTGGTTTTGGCATCTCCACGCCGGATGATGCCAGGGCGGTTGCCAGCATTGCCGATGCGGTTGTGGTGGGAAGCGCCCTGGTGAAACTGATTGCTGAGTTCAGCGATTCGCCGAATCTGCTTGACGAGGTCCGGAAATTTGTTCGTCAACTCAAAGCGGCGATCTGATTCACTGCTGGCCCGGGAGCTTGCCAAACTGGACAAATCGGAAGTACCGGTCAAAATATTTCATATGAAGCCCCAGTATCTTGATGAGATCCGTGCGGAACTGGCATGCTGCCAGGAGTGCTACAGGGTATTGGATGGCAACGAACGGTTCGAGTTCTAGAACAGCAACCGTCTGAATCGCGAGGTAAATCATGGCCTGGTTTAAAAAATCAAAAGCGCCGATTGCACAGGTGTCAACCAAGACAGTGCACATGCCCGAAGGGCTCTGGACAAAGTGTAAAAATTGCGAGGAGATCATCTATTCCAAGGAGATCGAGCGTAATCTCAATGTCTGTCCCAAGTGTGACTATCACTTCCGCATCAGTGCCAGGGAGAGGATCGCGCTCGTCATTGACGAGGGGACCTTTACCGAGACCGACGCCGGAATGTCCTCGGTCGATTTCCTGAAGTTCAAGGATTCCAAGAAATACAGCGAGCGGATCAAGGCTGCCGTGAAAAAGAGCGGCGGCGGCGATGCCATTATCACCGGCTCCGGCTTGATGAATGGCCAGGAAGTGGTGATGGCGGTTTTTGATTTTGGTTTCCTTGGTGGCAGCATGGGTTCGGTCGTCGGTGAAAAGGTGACCAGGGCGATCGAGTTGGGCCTGGAGAAGAAGGCTCCGGTTCTGGTTTTCTCCTCTTCGGGCGGAGCGCGCATGCAGGAGAGTATCCTCTCCCTGATGCAGATGGCGAAAAGCAGTGCCGCACTTGCCAAGCTTAAAAAGGCCGGGCTTCCCTTTATCTCGGTGCTCACCGATCCGACCACCGGTGGCGTGACTGCCAGCTTTGCCATGCTTGGCGACCTGAACATTGCCGAGCCGAAAGCTTTGATCGGTTTCGCCGGCCCCCGCGTTATCGAACAGACCATCCGCCAGAAGCTTCCGGAAGGTTTCCAGCGCTCGGAATATCTCCTTGAACACGGCATGGTGGATATGATTGTTTCCCGTCAGGAGATGAAGGCCAAACTCTCGCAGGTCCTGCGCATCTTTACCAGACAGGCAGCTGTTTCCTAGTGCCCAGAAGTTCCAGTCACACAGGACGCTAGCCGGTGGATTATCAGACCAGCCTGGACTACCTTTACGGGCTGCAACTCTTCGGGGTCAAGCTTGGACTGGAGAATATGCAGGCTCTGAAAGCCCGCTTGCCACGCCTGCGGGAGCCTCTGCCGTGTGTCCATGTCGCCGGAACCAATGGTAAAGGTTCGGTCAGTGTCATGCTGGCTGAAATGCTCAAGCATTCGGGATTGCGGGTCGGGCTTTACACCTCGCCACATCTGCACTGTTTCACTGAACGTATCCGTGTGGATGGTGTGCCGATCAGTCGCAGTGAGGCTGCGTCCCTCGCAGAAACCGTTCGTGCGGCCGCCGGGGCTACTCCCGGTGACCTTCTTTGAGGCAACGACGGCAATGGCCCTGCTGGCCTTCAAGGAGCACCAGGTTGATATTGCGGTATTTGAAACCGGCCTTGGCGGACGCCTTGATGCGACCAATATCGTCGAGCCACAGCTGTGCCTGATCACCCCGGTCAGCCTGGACCACTGCGAATATCTCGGCTCACGACTGGCGCAAATTGCTTCTGAAAAAGCCGGTATCATTAAAGCCGGTATCCCGGTTGTCGTTGGCAAGCAGGACCCCGAGGCCGTCGCGGTCATCCTCGCGGTCGGCGGCCGATCTCGGCGCTGAAGTGCAGTTGGCCGGCCGTGATTTTTCGTGGCAGGGCGATCACGAAAATTTGACCTTCCTCTCTGGCCAAGACCAACTTCATGGCCTGTCTTGTGCGCTGGGCGGGGTTCATCAGCTTGACAACCTCGCGCAGGCTGTTGCCGGGGCCATGCAACTGCGTAAACAGGGTGTTGCCATAACTGATCAAGCCATACGCACCGCCTGCGAGTCGGTCTCCTGGCCAGGGCGTCTTGAGTGGCAGGGCAACCCTCGCCGGGTGCTCCTGGATGTTTCGCATAATCTGGCAGGGATTACCTGTCTGGCCGATTATCTCGCCGCACAAGAGGTGTCAGGCATTCACCTCGTGGTCGGCATGAGCGGCCAGCGTAATCCTGTCGAAGCACTGATGCCGCTGGTAAAATTTACTGCTGCAGTATATGCTGTGCCGGTCTCATGCGGGCAGACCGTGCCCCCCGCAAAGATCGTTGCCTGGGCTGTGGCCCAGGGCGTGGCGGTTCAGGAATATGCCAGCGCCGTCGAAGGTTTTTCTGCTGCTCTTGCAAATGCCGGGTCGCGGGCCGCGGTTGTCGTCTGCGGTTCACTTTACCTGGTTGCCGAATTACGCCATGAGTTTAAGGAGGGGGGGGCTGCCGTGGCGCAATGCGCGGTTGATCATCCTTGAATTTTTATGACGGATAAATGCAATGCGAAATTTATCTGTGGGGGCGACGCTGTCCATGTTGCTCATCATCGGCATGCTTCTCTGGGGGCCTTTGAGCCAGCCTGCTGTTGCCCAGCCGGGGATCACGGTCGGTTTCGCGCTGGATGGCTCTGGCCTAGTGTCCTCTGCTGAACAGGCAGAAGCGCTTGGCAACTACCTGGAAAGCCAGCTCTCAATCCCGGTCAAGGTGCACAACTTTACTGCCGAGGAAAATCTTTACGACGGGTTGATCCATTTTCACGAAGTCGATGCCGCCTGGCTCAGTAAAGGCTTTTTGAGCGAGGTGCCCGCCGAAGATTTTTCTCCCCTGGCGACAAATCTGGATCATTCTCCCGAATGCTTGCCTGGCGAATTTGTCGCCAGACAGGGGTTGAATGCCGTATTGCTCCAGCAGATGAGGGCGGCATTGCTGGGCATGCATGAAAACTCTTCCGGGCGACTGCTGTTGTCCGGACTCGGAACCAGTCGTTTCTTCTCTCCTGGGCAAGGCCCGGTAATAGCCGAGTCACAAGTTGCCACTGAGTCTCCCCTCTCCCAACAGGATAACTCCTCTCTCGCTCAGAGCGCAGTGGAATCGCGGGCACTGGTCTCGACTGCACAGGGCAGGGTAAAAACCACCGAGCCTGAAAACCACGAACTTGCTCCTATGGCTGAGAATCCTGCAAGGCGTTCCGATCAAACGCTCTCGCCAAGCACGACGGTCTCGAATGATGCCCTGGTTGCCGAGCCCGTCGCCGCGGCGATAGAAGAACTTGCTGAGACTGCCGTTGAGCAGGCAAGCGACAAGGAGATAGCTGCTAGCCCAGCCGCAGAAAGTGACCGGAAGGAGCAGATTGTCCTGGTTGCCGATTACCTTGCTTACAGCTCCGAAGACGACAGCTACGAGGCTCGAGGTGATGTCATCCTCAGGCAGAAGGGCGTCGAGTTGAAGTCAGAAGAGCTGCTTTGGCAGGCGGTGACTCAGGATGTCGCGGCCAAGGGGAATGTCCAGCTCAATGATGACGGTACCGAAGTCTCAGGGGAAAGCATGCAGTACAACATGGCAACCGGACAGGGACAGGTTCGAGATGGGCGGATGTTCGTACATCAGGGCAACTTCCATATCTCCGGTGAGCAGATCGAGAAGCGTAGCCAGGCAGATTATTATGTTCAACATGGCAGCTTCACGACGTGTGACGGTGAAGTCCCTGACTGGAAATTTTCCGCGAGCGAGGTTGACGTTACCCTCGAGGGGTATGCCCGGGCCAAGCATGTCTGGTTCCATATCAATGATGTCCCAGTCCTTTATACCCCGTATATGGCGTTCCCGGTGAAGTCGGAGCGTGAGTCGGGTTTTCTGACCCCTTCTTTCGGTTATTCGAACTACAAGGGGGCAATGGCCTCTTTATCTTGGTACCAGGTCATAGACCGCAGCATGGATGCAACGATCTACCTTGACTACCTTTCTGAACTTGGTCTTGGCAAGGGCCTTGAATACCGTTATGCCCTGGCCCACCAGAACAACGGTAAGGCCCTATACTATAACGTCACGGGACTCAAAGGGAATCCTAACCTCTATTATCTGAAGTGGGGCCATCGTGGCAATTTGGCAGGCGGTTGGCGTTTGATGGCTGATGCTGAGTATGCCGATGACCAGTTGTTCTTCGAAGAGTTCGGAGAATCTTCGGCGGATTATAATCGTGATAAGACGGTTTCGACGATAATGCTGCAGCGCAATTGGCAGAAACTTAATCTGGTCGGTTATTCACGCTATATCAAGGACCTGGAAGGTGATACCGATGAAACCTTGCAACGCCTTCCGGAGTTGGGTTTCAGTGTGGCGCGCTATCGTCTAGGTAACACGCCTCTTTATGCCGGCCTGGAAAGTTATGCGACGCATTTCTATCGTAAGCAGGGTGAGGATGGCGAACGGCTCTTCTTGAAGCCTTCTGTTTCTGCCGTATTCAAACCCGGGTCCTGGCTTGAAGTCGTCCCGCAAGTTGCGCTTTACCAGCGACTCTACAATGTCGATGATAAGGATAACGAGCAAGCTGTCCCTGAGTTCTCTCTGGGGCTTGCCACCCATCTGGAGAAAGATTTTGCGGTCGATCGGTGGGGCATTCAGAGAATCCAGCACAGCGTCGAACCGAAGGTGGTATATACCTATGTTCCCGAGGTCTCCCAGGATGACCTGCCGTTGTTTGACCTTTATGACCGCAATGAACTCCAGAATGATATTTCCTATGCTTTGGTAAATCGGTTGACCGCACGCAGTACGGCTGCGGATGGTTCAAGGATCTACCGTGAAATCTTCAACCTGCGTCTTTCCCAGAATTACAATATCGATGAAGCAAAAAACAACCGTTCAGGGGAAAATCGGCCATTCTCGGATGTCCGGGTTGAGCTGGATGTCCAGCCTACCAGAAAAATTTCTTTGCATGCGGAAAGCCTGGTCCCCGTCTATGGCAATTCCCTCTTGCGTACCCTCACGATCGGTGCGTCTGCCAGGGACAATGCGGGGAATTCTGTTAATGTCGATTACTCCTACAAAAACGTGGATTTTTACGCTGTCGCAACGGACTATCTCAAGGTTCAACTGGACACCTCTCTTCTGAAGCCAGTTTATGCACGTTTTGAAGAACGCTATGATTTTCGTGACAAACGGGAACTTGAGAAGTTGGTTGGGCTTGAGTACCGCTCTAAGTGCTGGAGCATTCTGTTGTCATATCGCAATAGATATCGGGAAAACGAACAGGACGACCAGGAAGTGATGGTGACTTTCGTGCTGGCAGGCATTGGGATGAACCAGGGTTTCGGAAGCGGTTTTTAATTCGACAAGAAATCGCCAGGACAAATTAACAAAGACGTAAAATCTGATAATTTCACTTGACCTTGCCAACCATCCGATGGGGCTCAAGGTGAGCCGGGTTGGGCGGCGATACTGATCCGGGAGGGAGGTGTGATTTAAGGAGGGGTTGCAGGATGTTATGCCCGCATCGGGTTCTTTCATTTTTATGTTATGGAGGGAAATGTAATGAAACGTTATCTTGCAATATTGTGCCTGTTGGTTGTTGTCGCCATGACCGGCTTGTCTCCGGTTTCCTCTCTTGTAGCTGAAAATCCCGCTGCTGATACAACTGTCGAAATCATTCACCTTAACCAGGCAACGGCTGAACAGGTGCAGACTCTGCCGGGTGTTGGTCCGGCTCTGTCGGAACATATTCTGCTTTATCGAACCGAGCACGGCCCCTTCCGCACTGTTGACCCGCTGGAAGAAGTCAAGGGGGTCGGTCAGGCCAAGTTAGCGAAGTTCAGAAAGCAGCTGACCGTAGAGTAAACCAAAGCAAAAGGCCTGCCGTTGGCAGGCCTTTTCTTGTTGCCATGAGCCACCCTTTGTGGCATCTCGCAGAGATGCACACGTATATTATGAGGATGTTTGCGAAAAACCTTGATTTTTAATATGATTTGATGGAAGAATCCAATACTTAACGGGGTTTTTTTAAATCGGCAGATTATCTGCGTAGAGGTTTGTTATGGCGGGAAGCCCTGCTCAAGCTTCACGCCCTGATGGGGGGCGACTCAATTTTTGGCCGCTGGCGCTGGTTGTGCTTATCCTCGGTTTTGCCGTTTTCGGCGAACGGGGGATTCTTCATATGTTGAAACTGTCCGGTCATAAGGCGACTTTGGCTCAGAAGATTGCCGAGACTGAAGCTCAGAACGAAGAACTGCGCGGCGAAATATCAGCCTTGCGCAGTGATCGCCACTACATAGAACGGATTGCACGTACAGAATTGGGGATGGTGCGTGACGACGAGCTGGTTTTTCAGTTCTCCGGAAAAAGGTGATCCTGTTTTAAATTAGTCAACATGTCAGGCCCATTTCGCCGAGGCAGAATGGGCCTTTTCTATGTCTGGCGTGGCCAGATGCGACGTTGGATTCCCCGGATTTTATGTCCTTTGTGAGCGCTTGACAGGTTAAGATGGCAAGGCTAACATACACTACTTTTTAAGTCTCTTGCGAGCTGCGAAAATGACTGAGGATAGACGAAAACACTGCCTGAACTGTGCTTGGCGCGCTAATTGCGCCAAGCGATTCTCAATGGAAGGCAGCGCCACACTGCACTGCCCTGATTATTCTGAAGACGTTACTCTGCGCAAAGCCAAGCTGGAACAGGATGCCTCTGTTGTAGAGAAGGATTGACGATATCATGAAGGACCGCTTAAGAGAGCAGATTGGCAAGGCTCTGCAAGCATGTTTTGATAATAACACTTTGCATTCCGGTGTTATTCCCGATCTGCAGATCGAAGTACCGGGCAACCCGGAGCATGGTGATTTTGCCTCTAACCTGGCAATGGCCATGGCCCGTGCCGAGAAGAAGTCACCCCGCCAGATTGCTGAAGCCCTGGTTGCGGCCCTTGATGACTGCGATTTCCTCAGCAAGGTTGAAATTGCCGGTCCGGGCTTTATTAATTTCACCTTGACACCACTTTGTTGGTACGAGGTGCTGCATGACATCGCCGCAAAGGGTAACCAGTACGGTTGCTCACAGGTTGGCCAGGGACGCAAAGTCCAGGTTGAATTCGTTAGTGCCAACCCAACCGGTCCACTACACATTGGTCATGGCCGTGGTGCTGCTGTCGGCGACGCGGTGGCCGCAATACTGCAGGCAGCGGGCTTTGACGTGCAGCGCGAATACTATGTCAACGATGCTGGCAATCAGGTGGCGACCCTCGGGCGTTCCATATGGATGCGTTTGCGCGAGCTAAAAGGTGAGACGGTTGTCTTCCCTGAGGATGGCTACCAGGGCGAATATATCCGTGACCTTGCTGCAAAAATGCAGGAAGAAGACCCCGCGGTTGCCGATCTTCAAGAACATGTGGCTGTCAAGCGTTGCACGGCCTTTGGCATCAGCAAGGTGCTTGACTGGATTGCCGCAGATCTCAAGGCTTTTGGTGTCACTTTCGACAGCTGGTTTAGCGAGCGGAGCCTCTACGATCGGAACATGGTTGTCGTCGAGCTGGCCAAGTTGGCTGAGAAAGGGCTGTCCTACGAGCAGGACGGCGCGCTTTGGCTGCGGACGACCGACTACGGCGACGACAAGGATCGTGTGCTGATCAAGTCGGACGGCAGTCCAACCTATTTTGCTTCCGATGTCGCTTACCATATGGAGAAGTTCGACCGTGGCTTCGAACGGTTGATCGACGTCTGGGGTGCCGATCACCATGGCTATGTGCCGCGTATGAAAGCTGTCGTGGCTGGGCTCGGTCACCCTCCGGAAGACCTGGAAGTATTGCTGATCCAGATGGTCAACCTGCTGCGCGACGGCCAGCCATTCACCATGGGCAAGCGGTCCGGGAATTTTATTACCCTGCGCGAGGTGCTTGAGGAAGTTGGCAGTGATGCTTGCCGATTTTATTTCCTGATGCGCCGCTCCGACAGCCAGCTTGACTTCGATCTGGAGCTGGCTAAGCGCCAGAGCAATGACAACCCCGTTTATTACGTGCAATATGCCCATGCCCGCGTCTGCAGCATCAATCGCAACGCTGCCGAGCAGGGGATTGTCCTGCCGACGTCCGACATAAGCGATCTTTCCAGCCTGACGTTGAACGAAGAACTGGCCCTGGCCAAGCATCTGGCACGCTATCCTGAGACGGTTGTCAGTGCGGCCCATAGCTGCGAACCACATCGGATTGTCTATTACCTGCAGGATCTGGCAGCCCAATTTCACAGTTATTATAACCGGCAGCGTGTCTTGGTCGACGACCCTGCGACCACCCGGGCAAGACTTTACCTGGTCAACGGCGTCCGGACGGTTTTGGCAGGCGCATTGACTCTGCTCGGAGTTGAAGCGCCGGAACAGATGTAGCCGAAAATTGCGGGAGACTGGAATTATGGCGCAACCAGTAGTGACACGTACGCAGCGGAGAATCGAGAGCAAGCAGGTTGTCCTGATCGCGGTTATGATCTTTGCTGTTTCCGGAGTCAGCTTTGTCCTCGGTGTCGTGTTCGGCCAGCGGGGCGGCTCATTGCCCGGCATGACCTCTGATGCAGAAAAACCCAAGCTGCCAATGGTGATCCAGGTTGCCCCGCCACCGCCACCGGCATCGGCAGCTGAGCCCCCTCCAGAGAAACCGGACGACCAGCTGACTTTTTACGAAAATTTACCGAAAGGCAATCAGGCCCCTCTGGGCAGCGGTATCAACCTGCCTCCCGATGAGCAAAAGCCGGTCGCGGCAAGCAAGCCGAAAAAGGAAGCCAAGGAGGCCGCTATGTCGCCGCCTCCGTCGAAACCCGTCGCTGTCCCGGCAGTTTCGCCTGACGGCGCCTTCATTGTGCAGATCGCTTCCTTCCGGACCAGCGCAGATGCAAAAAAGCTGGCCGGTCGTCTTGATAGCTATCGTCTGAAAACTTATGTCGAGTCCGTGAACCTCGGTAATAAGGGCGTCTGGCACCGGGTGCTGGCCGGCCCCTACGCAAGTCGCGAAAGTGCCGATCAGGCGGCCAGTCTGCTGCGGGAAAAGGAGCGCCTGTCCGCCATTGTTCGCCAGCGTTAACTGGTAGTTTTTGCTTGACATCGTTGAGGGGTACGGGTAAATTCCAAAATCCCTGATGCGGGGTGGAGCAGTCAGGTAGCTCGTCGGGCTCATAACCCGAAGGTCGCAGGTTCAAATCCTGCCCCCGCTACCAATATTAATATATGGCCGCCGCGTCTGGCGGCCGGCTGGTTTTAGGCGGTGTAGCTCAGTTGGTTAGAGCATGCGGCTCATATCCGCAGTGTCCGGAGTTCGAATCTCTGCACCGCCACCACACTGACAGAACCCCCTTCCAGCACCGGAAGGGGGTTCTGTGTTTCAGGCGAGCGTTTATGTCTCTGCAGAGCCGTTTCCATAACGCCCTCGTGAAATCCGGTAATATTCCGGTGGGTAGCCGTGTGCTCGTTGCCGTCTCCGGCGGGGCCGATTCGGTCGCACTTCTCTCACTCCTGCATCAAGTCGCCGGGCAACTGAACCTTACACTGGAAGCCGCACACCTTGATCACGCTTTGCGCCTGGAAAGTTGCGAGGATGTACGTTCTGTCGAGCGTTTGTGCCTTTCTTTGAATGTCCCTTTGTCTTCTGAGCGCCGCGATGTGGCGGAAATCGCCAGGCAGCGTAAAGGCAATCTGGAAGAGGTCGCGAGGGACGTCCGCCGCGATTATTTGCTCACGACAGCACGCTCCCGGGGCTGCCAGCTGATCGCCCTTGGCCACCATGCCGATGATCAGGCGGAAACCTTTATGATGCGTTTGCTGCGCGGTAGCAGCGCTGCAGGTCTTGCCGGCATGTGCCCGATCGACGCCCATGTGGTACGGCCTCTTCTGCCTTTCCGTCGCGCCGACCTGATTGCCTATCTGCAGCAGGAACAGATCCCCTGGCGAGAGGATCTGAGCAATCGTGATCTGGCGTTCACGCGCAACCGTATTCGACATCAACTCTTGCCGCTGATGGAGAGTTTTAACCCGAATATCAATAACCAGCTTGCCGGCCTCTGCGAGCAGTTGGCTGAGGATAATGCGTTCTGGGCAGAAGTGGTCGCTCAGGAAATGGTGCGCTGTGGCAGCCGGCAGGAGGACGCAATCGTCCTGGATCGCACTCGGCTCCTCGCGCTGTCACCGGCACTCGCCGGGCGCGTGATCAGAGCTGCCCTGCAGCAAGTCCGGGGTGACCTGCGTGGCCTGACGGCCGCCCATGTCGACGACACCCTCAAACTGGTCGACAATGGCCCGCCACAGGGGGAACTGTTCTTGCCGGGCGCCTGGTTGGCTCGACGTTACGAGAAGCTTCTGCTGTACAAGCAGAAGCCAGCAGCCGTTGAACCCTTTGCTGTGGAGTTGTCCGGCCCAGGCATTTACCTGTTGCCAGGTGATCGGTTGCTGCGAGTGTCGCTGGAAAAGCAGCCCCGCGGAGAAGATGTCGACGCTGTGGAATTTGCAGCGGCCTCTGCACCCTTTCCGTTGCGGTTGCGGCACTACCACCCCGGAGATCGTCTGCGTCCGTCCGGAATGGATGGGACTAAAAAACTTCAGAATCTCTTTGTCGATCTGAAGATGACCAAGGAGCAGCGGCAAGCTGCACTGCTGCTGCTCAAGGACGACGAAGTGCTTTGGGTCCTGGGATTGCGCCGGTCTGAAGGGCGGCGGCCCGTCACTGGTGAGCAGGTGTTGCGAATTGTGATTGAAGCACAAAAGAGCGCTATAATCGGCTTGTTATAACAGGCCTGATATGGTAAAGTTTTCTTTGATTTTTTAACGCCAAACACCGCATTTTCCTGGTGTTTTCAGCCTTAGGGGGTAATGTGAATCAGTTTTATAAGAATCTGGCGCTCTGGCTGGTCATCTCGCTGGTGATGATCATGTTGTTCAATATGATGACCCAGCAGGGTCGCGAACTTAAACCGGTGCCCTATACAACCTTTCTGACTGCGCTTGACGAGGGCGAGGTTGTCAACGTTACGATCAAAGGGTCGAACCTTGAAGGGAAATACAAGGATGGTACGGCCTTCAAGACCTATGCCCCGAATGACCCGGACCTAATCAGTATGTTGCGTCAGAAAGGTGTCGCCATCGAGGCAGAACCTGACGAGACGAATAGCTTCTGGATGTCCATGATGGTCTCCTGGGGGCCGATCCTTCTCCTGATTGCTGTATGGATCTTTTTCATGCGCCAGATGCAGTCCGGTGGCGGCAAGGCGATGAGCTTTGGCAAGAGCCGCGCCAAGCTGCTCAACGAGTCGCAGACCAAGATCACCTTTAAAGACGTGGCCGGTATCGACGAGGCCAAGGATGAACTCGAGGAAATCGTTTCGTTTCTGAAGGATCCGAAGAAGTTCTCGCGACTCGGCGGCCGCATCCCGAAAGGTGTGCTGCTGGTTGGTTCGCCGGGGACCGGGAAAACTTTGCTGGCCAGGGCAATCGCCGGCGAAGCAGGGGTGCCGTTCTTCTCCATTTCCGGCTCGGATTTTGTCGAAATGTTCGTTGGTGTCGGCGCCAGCCGTGTCCGCGACCTATTCGTCCAGGGGAAGAAGAACGCACCCTGCATTATCTTTATCGATGAGATCGATGCGGTCGGTCGTCATCGCGGAGCCGGCATGGGGGGAGGTCATGACGAACGTGAGCAGACCCTCAACCAGCTGCTGGTCGAAATGGATGGTTTCGAATCGAATGAAGGCGTCATCCTGATCGCCGCAACCAACCGCCCCGATGTCCTCGACCCGGCGCTGCTGCGTCCCGGACGCTTCGACCGCCAGGTTGTCGTGCCGCGGCCGGACGTCCGCGGCCGCCTCAAAATTCTTCAGGTGCATGCCCGCAAGGTTCCTCTTGGCAAGGATGTCGATCTTGAAGTTGTTGCCAAGGGGACGCCTGGGTTCTCGGGGGCTGATCTCGAAAACCTGGTCAACGAGGCCGCACTGCTGGCGGCTCGCGCCAGTAAGAACGAAGTCAACCGGCAGGATCTGGACAGTGCCAAGGATAAGGTCATGATGGGTGCCGAACGACGCTCCATGGTGATCACCGAAGAGGAAAAGAAAGTGACGGCCTACCACGAGGCCGGGCATGCCTTGGTGGCGATGTATATCCCTGGTGCCGATCCCGTACACAAGGTGTCAATTATTCCGCGCGGCCGGGCCATGGGCGTCACCATGTACTTGCCCACGGAGGAAAAGTACAACGAGACCAAGTCCGGACTGAATATCAAGATCTGTACACTGCTGGGCGGCCGGGTTGCCGAAGAGCTGATCTTTGAGAGCGTCACCAGTGGTGCGTCGAACGATCTGGAGAGGGCCACTGCGATTGCCCGCAAGATGGTGTGCGAGTGGGGGATGAGTGACCGCCTTGGACCGCTGGCGTTCGGTGAAAAAGAGGGCGAAGTTTTCCTCGGACGTGACTATGGTCACATGAAAAATTACAGTGAATCAACTGCGGTCGTTATCGATGAGGAAATCCGCAGGATTGTCGAGGAAAATTACTCGCGCACGCGTGATATCCTTGCCCGGCACAAAGAGGCCCTGGTGACCGTCTCCGAGGCCTTGCTTGAACGCGAAAATATGGACGGCAGCGAAATCAAAGCGATGATCTTTGGTGCAGAGACCGGGACAGATGCTGCCACCGAGGAGGTCACCGTGCCGAATAAAACGGTTTCTCCCGGCGAAGGTCCCTGTGTCGATAATGCCTGATGTCCGGTCTGGTCAGTTGTCCTGAAGGCAAAAGTCTGATCCTTAACGGGCGCAGTCGCTCATTCGTTATCGACCGGCCGTACATCGTCGGCATCCTCAACGTGACACCAGACTCGTTTTCCGATGGTGGCCGCTTTACGGCCCTGGCGGACGCTCTCCGCCAAGCCCGTCAGATGGCTGCTGAGGGTGTCGACTGGATTGATGTCGGTGGTGAGAGTACGCGTCCTGATGCCGCCCAAGTCTCTGAGCAGGAGGAGCTGGACCGGGTCATCCCGGTCGTCGAAGCTCTCAGCCGTGAGTTGGATTCGCCGCTGTCGATTGATACCACGAAAAGCATCGTCGCCCGGGAAGCGGTTGCCGCAGGCGTAGAATTTATCAATGACATCAGCGGTTTGAATTTTGACGAGAAGATGGCCGGGGTCGTGGCGGCTACCGGCGCCGGGTTGTTTGTCATGCATACCCGCGGCCGGCCACACATCATGCAACAGGACACACGTTACGATGACATCGTCGCGGACGTTCTTACCTCTTTGCGGATGAGCATCGAAATCGCCGAAAGGCATGGGGTCGCAAGGGAGAAAATTGCCATCGACCCGGGGATCGGTTTCGGTAAGGACGTCTTCGGCAATCTTGAGTTGTTGCGCCGGACGGCGGCCCTGACCGAACTGGGTCGGCCGATCATGTTGGGGACATCGCGAAAGAGTTTTATCGGCACGGTTGTGCGGCAGACGAATCCGGGTGAACGGCTCGCAGGGACCCTGGCAACGATCGCGCTCGGCTATGCAGGAGGAGCCCGGCTTTTCCGGGTACATGATGTCGCTGCCGCCTGCCAGGCCGCCATGATGGCGCAGGCTGTCTGCAATGGAGCAGGGTGGAATCCCAACTAAGTTGATTTTTTCTGCAAGGGATAAGTCGGATGCTCGAGATGTTGACAAATTTCCGGTGGCTTCTGGATCTGCTCGACATCCTGCTGGTCGCTTTCATCATTTACCGGATCATCCTGCTTATCAAGGGGACCCGGGCGGTGCAGATGCTGGTCGGTCTGGCTGTCCTGCTGATCATTTACGTGGCTTCCCAAATTGGCGGTCTCTATACCCTCAACTGGATTCTCAATAACTTCCTCTCCTCGATCATCTTGGTTATAGTCGTGCTGTTCCAACACGATATCCGACGCGCCCTGATTCATGTCGGACGCAACCCGTTTTTTGCCGATCTCTCGTTTCGGGAAGAAACCCGCGTTATAGACGAACTTTGCAAGGGGTGCGCAGCCCTTTCCCAGAAACAGCTGGGAGCCCTGATTGTGATTGAACGGGAAACTGGCATCAATGAATTCCTCGAAGTCGGCATCGAACTGGATGCCAAGCCTTCCAGCGATTTGATCCAGGCGATTTTTCATCATTCCTCACCAATCCATGATGGCGCAGTTATCATCCAGCGCGGCCGGATCACCCGGGCGGGTTGCTTCCTGCCGCTGACGCAGAATCCTGATATCAGCCCGAGGTATGGCACTCGCCACCGTGCCGCGATCGGTTTGACCGAGCTGGTCGATGCTGTTGTCATTGTGGTTTCCGAGGAGACCAGACGAGTTTCCGTGGTTATCGGCGGGAAAATTACCCGCGATCTGGAAATGGCCACGCTGAAGAAAGTTCTCAACCGTTTGCTTGAACCGCGCCGACTGCGCGGCAAGAAGAGTTGAACATGATCGAAAAGCTTTTCGAAAATTGGTTGTTGAAACTCGTCTCCCTGGCATTCGCAGTGGTCCTCTGGTTTTTCGTCATGGGCGAAAGCCGCATGGAGGTCAACTATATCGTGCCGCTTGAATATGAAAACCTACCTGCCGGCCTGATGATCGCCAACGAGATTCCGACGTCCGTGGCGCTTAGAATCAGCGGACCGCGCGCCTTGCAGGTGAACCTCAGTCCCGGTGATATCCGGCTCGGTGTAGACCTGAAAGGCCTCTCGGCCGGCGTCACCTCGTTCAGGCGCCTTGAAGAGAGCCTCAATATCCCGAGTGGGTTGAAAATCACCCGGATATCCCCTTCCTATGTGGATGTTAAACTGGAGCGTGTGCGCGAACGGAGCGTGCCGGTGCGCGTCGTTCTCTCCGGGGATCCGGCGCCGGGCTTTATGGTCCAGTCGGTGCTCGCGACACCGGATAAAGTCCTTGTTTCAGGCGCGGAGAGTGAACTCAAAGGCGTGTCCGAGGTCGTTACCGAAGGGATCGATCTGACCCATGTTCAAGAGAGCTTTTCGCAGACCGTCGCGATCAGCTATATCGGCAACTACACCGATTTGAAAGAGACGAAAACTGTTGAGGTCAAGGTTGTCCTGCAGCCTGATCCGAAATATGAGCCGTCGCAGCCTGCGCATTCGGCAAATGAAGCAGTCAATCCAGGGGGGGAGAAGACGCAATAATGACCAAGCAGCTTTTTGGTACGGACGGGGTGCGCGGCATTGCCAATATACACCCGATGACAACGGAAATGGCGATGCAGTTGGGGCGTGCTGCTGCGTACGTCTTCAAGCATGAAGACCGTCGCAGCCGGATCGTGATCGGCAAGGATACCCGGCTGTCAGGCTACATGATTGAAAATGCCCTGGCAGCCGGAATCTGTTCCATGGGTGTGGATGTCCTCTGGTCGGGCCCCTGCCGACGCCCGGCATCGCTTTCATTACATCTTCGATGCGTGCCGATGCCGGTGTGGTGATCTCGGCTTCGCATAATCCTTACCAGGACAATGGCATCAAGTTTTTTGCCCGCGATGGTTTCAAACTGCCCGATGAAGTGGAACTGCAGATTGAAGAGCTGATCGATTCTGACCGGATCGATTCGCTGCGGCCAACGGCTGACGAGGTCGGCAAAGCTTTCCGGGTTGACGACGCCATCGGTCGCTATATTGTCTTCCTCAAAAACACCTTTCCCAAGGAGCTCGATCTGACCGGTCTGAAGATTGTTCTGGACTGTGCACATGGTGCTGCCTACCGAGTGGCGCCTGCAGTTCTCGAAGAACTGGGGGCAGAAGTCTATACCTATGGGGTCAAGCCCAACGGCATCAACATCAACGCCGGGTGCGGATCCACTCACCCAGAAGTGATTGCCGCAGCAGTCTGTGAGCATGGTGCCGATCTGGGCATTGCCCTCGATGGTGACGCCGACCGCTGCATCTTTGTCGATGAGCATGGCAATGAGGTCGATGGTGACCATATCATGGCCATTTGCGGAATCGATATGCTCAAGCGAGATGCGCTGCCTCAGCGCACATTGGTTGCGACCGTGATGTCAAATATGGGCCTCGATATAGCCCTGCGCCAGGTTGGCGGCCACGTGGTCAAAACCGATGTCGGCGACCGTTATGTGGTTGAGGAGATGCGCCGCAGCGGTTACCGGTTTGGTGGTGAGCAATCCGGCCATATGATTTTTCTCGATCACAATACCACCGGTGACGGCCTGCTTACGGCTCTGCAGGTTCTGGCGATCTTGCAGCAAAGTGGCAAACCCCTTTCCGCGCTTGCATCGGTCATGACCGCACTCCCCCAGGTCCTGGTGAATGTCCGGGTGCGTGAACGGCGTAAAATTGAGGAACTGCCGGAAGTGGCCAGGCTCATTGCCGATGTCGAAAAAACGCTGGGTGATACCGGGCGGGTGTTGATCCGCTATTCGGGTACGGAACCGTTGCTGACGGATCATGCTTGAAGGGCAGGACCAGGGTGAAATATCCGGCATGGCCAATGAGATTGCCACGCTCGTGGCAAGTTTAATCGGTGCGGAGAGGTCAGGAGAGTAACCATGGCCAAGTTGGGAGTCAATATCGATCATGTCGCAACTCTACGCCAGGCGCGGGGCGGCAACGAACCGGACCCGGTCACCGCAGCGGCCATGGCGGAGTTGGCCGGCGCCGACGGCATCACCGTTCACCTGCGTGAAGACCGTCGGCACATCCAGGATCGCGATGTCATGCTCCTGCGGCGGACGGTACAGACCCATCTGAACCTCGAGATGGCGGCGACCGATGAAATGGTGGCGATCGCCATGAAGGTCGTTCCGGATTACGTAACGCTGGTCCCGGAAAAGCGCCAGGAATTGACCACCGAGGGCGGTCTTGACGTGGTCAGGCAGACGCAGAAACTCGCCGGGAAGATCGACCTGCTGCATCAGGCCGGCATCATGGTCAGCCTTTTTGTCGATCCTGATCTCGAGCAACTGAAGGCTTGCGTCAGAGTCAAGGCGGATTATGTTGAAATTCACACCGGTGCCTATTGTGATGCAAAAGGGAAGGCCAAAGGCGCTGAATTGTCCAAGCTGGAGGAGGCGATCAAGGCCGGCCGGAAGCTTGGTCTGGGTGTCAATGCCGGGCATGGTCTCAACTATCAGAACATTCGGCCGGTACTCGCCCTTGGCGGTGTCGAAGAATATAATATTGGACACAGCATCATTGCTCGTGCCGTCCTGGTCGGTCTCGACCGGGCGGTGCGGGAGATGGCTGAACTGGTGCACGGGAGCTGAGGATGTCGATTGTCGGCATGGGCACAGATCTGGCCAGGGTCGAGCGTTTCCGTTCCTTTGTCAGAGAAAATAAAGCCGCCCTGCTGGGGCGGCTTTTTACCCTTGGCGAGCGCGAATACGCTTTGGCGAAAAAGGATCCGGCGCCGCATCTGGCGGCACGTTTTGCGGCCAAGGAATCCTGCCTGAAAGCCTTCGGGCTTGGCTGGCGAGAGGGGATCAGCTGGCACGACATGGAAGTTGTCCCCGATGAATTGGGGCGGCCTGATCTGGTTCTTTCCGGACGTGCCGCTGAGATTGCCGCCGCAAAACACGTTGAGATGGTACACTTGTCCTACAGCCACGATGGTGACTATGCTGTCGCCACTGTGATTCTGGAACGCCTATGAAAGTTCTGACAGCTGCGCAAATGCAGGCGGTTGACCGCCGTACCATCGACGAGATCGGCATCCCCGGGGTTGTGCTGATGGAGAATGCCGGTCGCGGAGTTGCCGAAGAAATCATGCGGCGGTTTTCTGCGCCCGGTTTGCCTCGGGCACTGATTCTGGCTGGCAAAGGCAATAACGGCGGCGACGGCTATGTGATCGCTAGGCATCTCATGAACCGGGGCTGGTTTGTACAAACCTTGGTGTTGGCGAAACGCAGCACCATCAAGGGTGATGCCGCCGTACATCTGGCGGCCTTGGAAAATTGCGGCGGGCAGGTTGATTTTGTCTGGGCGGGCAGCGCTCTGGGGGCAAGGCTTGCGGGGGCCGGTGAATTTACGGTGCTCGTTGACGCTCTCTTCGGCACCGGACTTACCAAGCCGGTCGAAGGCTCTTTCCTGCAGGCCATCGAATGGCTTAACCGACCAGTCGTCTGCAGTGGTTGCCGTCGACATTCCTTCCGGTATTGATGCGTCGTCCGGACGGGTTCTTGGCACCGCTGTCAAAGCAAGGCTGACCGTCTCTTTTGCTTTTGCCAAGATCGGTCAGGTCAGTTATCCGGGGGCCGGTCTGGTTGGCGAACTGGTGACAGTGGATATCGGCATCCCGAGCCAAATCTGCCGCCAGAGACTGACTCAAACTGCACGCTCATCGATGCCGCAGAAGGCCGATGTCTGCTGCCAGTGCGCTGCCGTGACGGACATAAGGGGACGTTCGGACACCTGCTGGTGGTGGCTGGATCCACGGGGAAAAGTGGCGCTGCGGTCATGGCTGCCGAATCCGGTTTGCGTGGGGGTGCCGGTTTGGTGACGCTGGCATGCCCGCTCAGCGTGCAGCCGGTGATTGCTTCCAAGGTCTCTGAAGTTATGACCGCTCCGCTGGCTGATTGCAACGGTGAACTCAGCCTAGCAGTCTCTGGGGGAGTTGATGGCCTTGACGGCAGGAAAGCAGGCCTTGGCCATCGGCCCTGGCTTGGGTATCGGTGACGAGGTAAGCTGCTCTGATCCGTCCGACTGGTGCAGGATTCCGACCTGCCTGTGGTCATTGACGCCGATGGCCTGAACGCCCTGTGTGGACACACGCACATACTCGAACGACAGCAGGGCCGCCGGATTGTCCTGACCCCCCACCCGGGGGAAATGGCCCGCCTGACAGGTTTGTCGATTGCCGAAATCCAGGCTGATCGCTTCAACGTGGCCCGCGACTTTGCCATGCGCCACCACGTGGTGCTGGTGCTCAAAGGCGCCAGGACCTTGACGGCCTCGCCGGACGGCATGGTTAACATCAACAGCAGCGGTCATGCCGGCCTGGCCAGCGGTGGTATGGGCGACGTTCTCACCGGGCTGATCGGCAGCCTGCTGGCCCAGGGGCTCGCCGCACAGGATGCCGCAACCCTTGGTGTCTATCTGCATGGCCTGGCTGCGGACCGACTTTTGACAAGCTTCGGTGAGGCCGGTTTGCTGGCCACCGACGTTATGCACGAACTCCCTGCCGCACGGCAGGCTTTGTCCCAGGAGGCTTAAATGCTCACAGCTGGCGATATCATGACAACGAAAATCCATTCAGTTCACCCGGATACCGAGATCACAGCCCTGGCAAAGATATTTGTCGAGCACAATGTCAACGCCATGCCGGTTGTCGATGACGATGGCGCACTGGTTGGTATTGTCACGCAGACGGACCTTGTGGAACAGGATAAGCCGCTGCATATCCCAACGGTGATCTCCTTGTTTGACTGGGTCATCTACCTGGAAAGTCCGAAAAAATTCACTGAAGCGGTGCGTAAGGTAACCGCACGCAAGGTTGGCGAAATCTGCTCGCAAAATGTGGTCACCTGCGCACCGGACACCCCGGTTTCCACTGTGGCCAGCCTGATGGTCGACAACAAGGCCTACCTAGTGCCGGTCCTGTCTGATGGCCAGTTGGTCGGTGTCGTTGCCCGCCTTGATATCATCCGCAGTATGGGTGCGTGAGCTTGGAATCTTGGCAGGCGGTAACCGGTGGTCCGGAAGAAACGCGCCTTCTGGGGCGACTGCTTGGCGAACTTGCCGAAGCCGGACTGGTCGTGCTCTTGAATGGTGACCTGGGGGCGGGGAAGACCTGCTTTGCCCAGGGGGTGGCTGCCGGGTTGGATATCCCCGTAGGCACACCGGTGACCAGCCCAAGCTATACCTTGTTGAATATCCACCACGGGCGCATGCCACTGCATCATTTCGATCTCTATCGCCTGTCGCGGGTCGACGATCTTGCCGATCTCGGCTACGATGAATTTGCCGAAGGTGACGGCCTGACACTGGTTGAATGGGCGGATCGCATGAGCGATGCGCTCGCGGCGTCCATTGTTGTGCATTTCGAATCCCTCCCTGCGCAGCAACGCCTGTTGCGTTTTGAAGCGATTGACGCTTGCGGGCAGAAACTTTTGCAACGGCTTGCAATGCGCTGGGCTGCGCACGGGCCAACCCACCTAATATCCCGCGAAAACCTTTGACGGACGTCATGAATACTGTTATTAAAAGCATTTGACCCCATTGGGGATATCTCAATATCGGTGTGTTTGTTATGAAACGCATCAGGAAGGATCAACCGCAGATGGCACTGGTGGTTCAAAAGTATGGAGGCACCTCGGTAGGAACCATCGAAAAGATACAGAATGTAGCCCGAAGGGTTGCACGTACTTACGATGAGGGCAACGACATGGTCGTCGTGGTCTCGGCCATGGCCGGAGAGACCAACAAGCTGGTTGCCCTGGCCGAGGGGATGTGTGAGTTCCCGAGCGAGCGTGAGTATGACGTTCTGGTCGCTGCAGGGGAACAGGTCTCAATTGCGTTGCTGTCGATGGCTCTGCAGTCGATGGGATACAAGGCCAAGAGCTATCTCGGCTGGCAGATCCCGATCTACACTGACAGTGCCTTTTCGAAGGCGCGCATTGAGGAAATCAAGGACGCGAATATCCGTGAGGATCTGCGCAAAGGTACGATTGTCATCGTGGCAGGGTTCCAGGGCATTGATCGTGATAACAATATCACCACCCTGGGGCGCGGAGGTTCCGATACCTCGGCCGTCGCCGTCGCGGCAGCATTGAAGGCGGATGTCTGCGAAATCTTGACCGACGTCGACGGCGTCTATACCACGGACCCGCGCATTGTGCCCGAGGCGACCAAGATGGAGAAGGTCTCCTACGACGAAATGCTTGAGATGGCCTCGCTCGGCTCCAAGGTGCTGCAGATACGCTCGGTTGAGTTCGCCAAGAAGTACGACGTCGTGGTTCATGTACGTTCCAGCTTAAACGACAATCCAGGAACCCTGGTAACAAAGGAGGATGCAGATATGGAAACGGTCCTGGTCTCAGGAATCACATACAACAAAGATGAAGCAAAGATCTCCGTGATGCGTGTTCCCGATAAGCCGGGGATCGCCGCCCTGCTTTTTTCGCCGCTTTCCGCCGCCAATATCAGCGTGGACATGATTATCCAGAATATCTCGCACGAAGGGCTGACCGACATGACGTTCACGGTGCCCAGGGCGGATTTCAAGAAAGCACTCAAGATCGTCGAGGAAACGGCTGTCAAGATCGGCGCTGCCGGGGTGGAAAGCAACCAGACGATCGCCAAGGTGTCGGTCGTCGGGGTGGGGATGCGCTCACACTCCGGTATCGCCAGCAAGATGTTCGAGACGCTGTCCGCCGAAGGAATCAACATCCAGATGATTTCGACCAGCGAGATCAAGGTCTCCTGTGTTATCGATGACAAGTACACTGAACTCGCAATCCGTGTATTGCATGCGGCATTCGGGCTGGACAAGAAATAGGTTGCCCAGGAAAAGAGAAGGGTTGCCTCCTGAACATAGAATCGGGAGAAGATGATGAGTAGAGTTTTCCTGTACGATACAACCCTGCGTGACGGCACGCAGGCTGAAGACGTGTCCTTTCTGGTCGCAGACAAGATCCGCATCGCCCAGAAACTTGATGACCTCGGCATCGATTATATCGAGGGGGGGTGGCCAGGCTCAAACCCCAAGGACATCGCCTTTTTCAAAGATATCAAGAAGATCACCCTTTCGCATGCCAAGATTGCCGCCTTCGGGTCAACCCGGCGCGCCAAAGTGACACCGGCCAAGGACAATAATATCCAGACATTGATCCAGGCTGAACCGGACACCGTGACGATCTTCGGTAAAACCTGGGATTTTCACGTCCGTGAGGCCCTGCGCATCAGCCTGGAAGAAAACCTCGAACTGATCTACGACTCCCTGGCCTACCTGAAGAAAAACGTTCCGGAAGTTGTGTATGACGCCGAGCATTTCTTCGATGGCTACAAGGCGAACCCCGAGTACGCAATTAAAACTCTCGAAGCCGCCCAACAGGCCGGCGTCGACTGCATCGTGCTTTGCGACACCAATGGCGGAACCCTGCCCTACGAGGTTTCTGCCATCATCAAGCAGGTCAAGAAAAGCATCAAGACGCCGCTGGGCATCCATGCTCATAATGACAGCGAATGCGCTGTCGCCAACTCGTTAGTGGCTGTCGAACAGGGCGCGGTCCATGTGCAGGGCACGATCAACGGCTTTGGCGAACGCTGCGGCAATGCCAACCTCTGCTCAATTATCCCTGCGCTCAGGTTGAAGATGGGGCGCGAATGTGTTTCCGACGCACAGCTGCAAAATCTGCGTGTGACGTCCCGTTATATCTACGAACTCGCCAACCTGGTGCCGAACAAGCATCAGCCCTACGTGGGGAATTCCGCCTTTGCCCACAAAGGCGGTGTCCATGTCTCGGCCATCCAGCGGCACCCGGAAACCTATGAGCATATCCGCCCGGAGATCGTCGGCAATACGACACGGGTCCTGGTTTCAGATCTTTCGGGCCGTTCCAACATCCTGGCTAAAGCGGAACAGTTCAATATCAACCTGGACAGCAAGGACCCGGTTACCCTGGAAATCCTCGAGGATATCAAGAACCTCGAGAATCAGGGTTTCCAGTTTGAAGGTGCGGAGGCGTCTTTTGAACTGCTGATGCGGCGTGCCATGGGTGAACTACGCAATTTCTTTTCGGTTATCGGTTTTCGCGTCATTGATACCAAGCGCCATGAAGATGATATGCCGACTTCGGAGGCAACCATCCAGATCAAGGTCGGCGGGCGCATTGAACATACGGCCGCTGAAGGCAACGGACCGGTCAACGCGCTGGATCATGCCCTGCGTAAGGCCCTTGAGCAGTTTTACCCTCAGTTGAAAGAGATGAAGCTCTATGACTACAAGGTCCGCGTGCTGCCGGCCGGGAAAGGCACGGCTTCCGTGACTCGGGTATTGATTGAGTCTGGAGACAAAACGGGCCGCTGGGGTACGGTCGGTGTCAGCGACAATATTATCGATGCTTCCTATCACGCTCTGGTTGATGCCATACAGTATAAGTTGATGCGAGATCATAAGCGGTAATCTCTACGCGCAAGCACCGCCGGCTCTCAGCGTGCTGGTCGTGCTGGTTTTTCTTAGGCATCCTTTTGGGCCGGGAGGCTTCCATGACGGAAGACCTCCCGGTTTTTTTGCCTCCCGAACAAGGTTTTGTTCTAGTAGAACTGGCCGGCGTCGACTTGGCCCCTGGCGTGTATCAATTTAATGACGGTTTGGTCCCGTATGACGTCATAAAATTGACGGGCGCTTTGCCTCCTGAAAATTTTCCGGTTGATCCTGACTGGTCTCAGACCATATGCAACGGGGATAGGCTCCGAATCATCAAAAAAGATCGGGAAATTGCCGTACTCCAGCGGAGCTGGATGTCGAGCGAGTCACCGGATTGCATTGGGTATACCGTTGCATCCGGATCGTATGAGCCGTGAGGACTGGCTTGCGTTGCCGGGTGTCGGTGCTGCTTTAGCCGAACGGATCGAAATAGACCGTCAAAAAAATGGCGAATTCGGCAGCCTTGAGGCTCTGGTCAGGGTGAAAGGGATAGGGAAAAAACGCCTTGAGAATTGGAAAATATTTTTTAAAATCGATGTAAGTATCTGTTTTATCGATTAAATAATTTCAATAAAAAGATGCCGCCTTTGCGTCCTCTTGGATTAATGAGGAATTGGCACGCCTTGTGTAATATCCTTTATGTACATTTTGAAAAAAATGCGACGTTGCGTGATACCTAGTTAAGGAGAAAGTGCCCATGAGATGCCCCAAGTGTAAAGGCCGCATGTATGCTGAGAAGTATTATGATTTTGTCCGCGCATTCGATGCCTGGAAGTGTTGTTCCTGTGGCGAAGTAATCGATCCGACGATTCTGGCCAATCGTGCCCGTAACCATAATGTCTTCCTCGGTTGAGGAATGGATATAAAAAGAATAAGGCCCGGAAACAGATGTTCCCGGGCCTTTCTTGTTTGCCCCTATCCGGTCTAGGTTGAATAAAATCTTAAAGTTTCCTGGTATCCGATCGAAAATTCGAAACGTTCTCCATGTATTTTGGCCAGGTCCATGACAGCTGACTGCCGTTCGCTCAAAGGCAACTGGTCTGCCCAGCGGCAGAGCCCTCCCCGGAAAGGCGGGAAGCCTGTGCCGAAAACCATGCCCGTGTCGATATCTGCTGCCGTCGCCACGACCTTGTCTGCCAGGCAACGGGACGCCTCGGCAACCATCAGCATGATCAGGCGATGCCAGTCTGCGGGACCGGCCTTACGTTGCATTCTGGGTAATGTTTCGTTGATGGCCGAATTAATCGTTGGTTTGTCTCCCTCCGGATATTGATAAAAACCTTGCCGGTTCTTTTTGCCAAGAAAACCCGCTTGTTCGACTTGCTTTAACAGCACGCTTTCCCGGAGATATGGAAAGGCGCCACACAGAATTTTACCGACCTCGTGGGCGATGTCGATGCCGACCTCGTCAATCAGCCGGAACGGGCCCATGGGCATGCCGAAATCGCTGGCCAGATGGTCAATGCTTTGCCAGTCAGCGCCTTCTTCAACCAGCAGGCATGCTTCGTTGAGATACGCAACGAGGAGTCGGTTGACCAAAAATCCAGGGCTGTCGGAAACCAGTATAGGAACCTTGCCGAGACGCTGCGACACGGAGTATGCCGTTGCGATGGCCCGGTCGCCGCTTCCTTCACCGCGGATAATTTCAACCAGGGGCATATGTTCAACCGGGTTGAAAAAGTGCAAACCGACCACGTTGTGGGGGCGCTCGGCGGCCGATTGTAGCTCGGTGATGGAGAGTGATGAGGTGTTGCTGGCAAAAATGGTTTCGGCGCCTATGTAATGCTCCGTCTCTTGCAGCACCTTCTGCTTGATCGACATATTTTCGAGGATCGCCTCTAAGACCATGCCGGAATCGCCTATGTCATGGTTGTCAATGGTGCCACGGATGTTCGCAAAAGCTGTCGTGTCTTCTTCGGAACCTGTTTTCCCAGCCCATCCCCTGATCCTTTCGAGACCACCTGTGACGGCCTCTTCGGCAATGTCCTTGAGCACAACCTGGAAACCTTTGCGCGCCAACAACCAGGCGATGCCTGACCCCATTGTGCCGGCTCCCAGAACGGTCGCCTGAGTGATCTCCAAAGGTTGTTCAGTCAGATCGGGGATATGCTTAGAGCGCTGGGATAATTTGTAAACATGAATCAGGTTTTTTGACACAGGGCTGACGGCCAGTTCCCCGAGGGCTTTTGCCTCAATAGCAAGTCCTTCTGCCATCGACATGGTCCATGTGCGGGCAATGACTTCGAGGGCCCGCACGGGTGCAGGATAATGCCCTGCTGTGCGTTTTGCCAACATCTCCCTGGATTTTTTGAACAGCAGGGCGCGTCCTAGCGGGTTGCCTTCGAGAAGCCAGCGACGCCACCCTATTTGCCGTGTTCGTGGTGGTGCGTGGGGATATCCTTTGGCAAAGGTCAGTGCCTGCTCGCGCAGGTCATTTTTATCTGAAATCTTGTCAAGCAGGCCGAGTCGGCACGATTTTTCAGCGTTGAGGGTCCGACCGGTAAGGATCATCTCCAACGATTTTTCCAGGCCGATCAGGTGCGGCAGGCGCTGGGTGCCACCGAAGCCCGGCAGAATGCCGAGTTTGACTTCAGGCAAGCCCAACTGGGCATCGGGGGTGCCAATGCGCGCGTTGCAAGCCAGGGCGAACTCCATACCGCCTCCCAGGCAATGGCCGTTGATGGCGGCGATCACTGGGATTTTTAGGTCAGCCCATGTTTGAAAAACCTGTTGGCCGCGTCGCGCCATCGCTTCGGCGACCGCTTGGTCGGTGACACTTTCGATAAGTTTGATGTCTGCGCCGGCAATGAACCCCTTGGTTTTGCCGCTCAAAACGACAGCTGCGGTCAGGGATGTTTCCGCTGCAAGAGCGTGGGCAACCTCTTCCAGGGCGACGAGCAACGCTCCGTCGAGGGTATTGACCTTGGCGTTCGGGCAATCAATAGTGACAATGGCAATCGAGTTGTCGATGTGCCACGTGACATGTTGTGTACTCATTATATCTCCTCCAAATCCTTGTTTTGGGTCGTAATTAAAGGATACCTCCTTTACAATAGCTGACAAATTAAATGATACTGAGATGCATTCAGCCAGACAGATTCGTCTTGAATCAATAAGAGCCAAAGCGGAGTTTTTCTCGAAGGAATGAAGATCTGAAAGGATTGCTGTCATGCCAGGAAAAGAGAATCAATCCAGCCAGGGTGCTAATGCTGACACGGGTGGCCGTAAAACGGTGCGTATACGGCGCCTGATTGAGCGCAAAATGGTCGATAGCTGGCAGAACACACCGCATTTTTTCGTCACCATCGCTGTCGATATGACGGATATCATACGTTTTCGCAAGGATCTCGGCATCACTATCAACGACTTTATCCTCTCTGCAACGGCAGCTGCGATAAAAGAACATCCCTGGGTCAACAGTCATTGGATCGACGGCGAGGCTGTCGAGCAGCCACAGATTAACCTGGCAATGGCTGTCGCCACCGAGAGTGGTCTTTACTATCCGGTCATTCATCATGTTGAGCGGCTTGCCCTGAAGCAAATCAGCCATTATGCCGCTGATTTGGCGGAAAAGGCACACCTCGGTCAACTTTCAGACGAAGATCAGGAAGGTGGTACCTTCACTGTCAGTAACATGGGGATGCTCGGAGTAGAATCATTTGCCGCACTTGTCACCCCTCCGCAGGCCGCAGTTTTAGCTGTTGGGACAGTCAAAGGGGAAGTGGTGGTCGACGAGCATGAAGAGCTGGTGGTTGCGCCTATGGTGCGCTTGACCCTTTCGGCAGATCACCGTATTCTCGATGGTGCGGATGCTGCCGAGTTTCTCGATTCCCTGAAAAGTTATCTCGAAGCCCCTGTAACCCTGGTTGCCGGAACCTGTTTTGATGAGGCTTGATGCCCTTGTCGGATAGATGAGCCTCTTAGCACGTCATGTATTTCTCGCCAACATGACGCTTAAGGAGTGCCCGGAAAAGATGCAGCTGAACCATCCTGCCAATAACAAAACCCCGGTTGACGGCAAGCCCTGCGCTTCGCCGGAAGAATTGAAGCGCCAGTCGGATTTTTTTGCCGATGCGCTCATGACACGACATCTGCTGGATGTCATGCCGGGCATGGTCCTGGTCCTTAATCAGTATCGCCAGATCGTTTTTGCCAACCGTGCTTTCTACCAGATTGCCGGTTGGTCAGGTCCGGAAAGCCCGGTCGGACAGTTCGTCGGGGATGTCCTTTTATGCCACGTCGCGCTTGGCTCAGTCGGTGGGTGCGGTACTGGGGATTCCTGCGAAACCTGCGGAGCCCTGATGGCAATGATGTCGGGTCTGGAAGGCGAAGAGAATGTCCAGGAGTGCACGCTGACACGACAGCTTGGCGTTGCCGTTCAGAACCTGACTTTGAGAGTATGGTCTGCTCCACTGGATTATCACAGTGAGATGTTTATCGTGCTGGCTGGTATGGACATCAGTCATGAACGGCGCCGCCTGGCATTGGAACGGACTTTTTTTCATGACATTCTCAACCTGGTCGGCAGTATTCGTGGTTTCGCAGAGCTCATGGAGATCGATGAAAATGCCAATCCCCTGGAAATTAGCCGCCGCATCCAGCTGGCTTCGCAAAGAGTCATTGATGAAATTGATGCCCAGCGAGTGCTCCTGGCGGTTGAAAAAGGTGAACTGAAGGTCGACAATCACATGCTGGTCAGCAGGGAGGTCCTTGCTGATATTGTTGACCTTTATGAAGGGCAGGAAGTCGCTCGCAAGCGTTTGCTGAAGATTGACGAGGCGGCGGCGGTCTTTCCCTTTGTCAGTGACGTCACCTTGATCAGGCGGATTCTCGGCAATATGGTCAAAAACGCCCTGGAGGCGACGCCGGCGGGGGAGATTGTAACCATTGGCGCGGAGTGCGATGGAACACAGTGCCACTTCTGGGTCCACAACTCGACAGTGATCCCCACATCCTACCAGCAGAGAATCTTTCAGCGTGATTTCTCCACCAAAGGCTCGGGTCGTGGACTTGGCACCTACAGCATGAAAATCCTTGGGCATTTCCTTTCCGGTGAGGTCAACTTTGTCCTCAAGGACGCAATCGGGGACCAGGTTCTCCCTCCGTCTACCGTTAGTCTGTCCGGAGAGCAACTGATGTTGCATATTCACTGCCTATTGATGGGAGGGGATGAAGGGGGCTGATTCCTTTACCCTGTGGTTGTGCCAGAGTTGTTCGTTCGACGGAGGCTGTGGATGAACAAATTCCTTGATGTAAAACATCTCCCCCTGCTGATTCTCCTCGCCCACGTTTTGGTCGGTTGTCTATCGACACCGGGATCTGATACGGCTCTTTTGCTTCGAGCAGGACTACTTGAAAATGAGTGATGCCGAGCTGATTGCTTATGAGCAGGAGTTGAGTGACGCACTTGTTCGTTCCAGTCGCTCCGGCAATAGCGGCGATGTCAGTGTTGGAGTTGGCTTCGGCTCGTGGAGTGGTGGCAGCGGATATGGTGTTCAAGCCGATAAATGGCTGGGCGGTGGCAGTAGCAACAGCAATACCCTGGAATTGGAAAATCAACGTAACAGGGTGCGCGACGAAATGCGCCGCCGGCGCCTGCTGCCACAATAAATGAAAGGCGAAGCCGCAAGGCCTCGCCTTTTGTCGTTTAAACCGGATAGTCATTTCTAGCTGCGTACGGTGAGCACTGGAATCCTCGAGTGCCTGACGACCCTCTCCGCCGTGCTGCCGACCAGGATGTGCTCGATGCCGGCTCGGCCATGCGTGCCCATGACCACCAAGTCGGCAGCCACGGCCTCGGCAATTTCTAGAATCTTTGCGAATGGAACGCCGACCACGGCATGGGTCGTGGTCGGCAGACCCAGAGCCTGATTTGTGCAGAAGCTCTCCAACTCTGCAACGGCGTGAAGTTCGACTTTCTTCTCCAGAACCTGGAATGCTTCAATGGGGATCATGACCCGCTGGTGTTCCTCCAGTTCATTGATAACATGGAGGATATGCAGGTGTGCCCCGGTTAGTTTTGCCAAGGTGATAGCATAATCAGCCGCCGGCAGTGAGGATTCGGAGAAGTCGGTGGCGAAAAGAATTTTTTTGATGTCTCGCATATCCAGACTCTCTCAAGATCATGCCGGGGCGATGATCGAACCATGATCCTTCTTGTTTTTTGCAATCTGGGAGAAAATCACCAGGCCGACAAGGGCTAGGCCGATTGTGTCGGTAATGACTGTCGGCCAGTAGAGAAAGACTGTGCCGACAGCGAGAACCAGCCATTCCACGGGGGTGGTCCGCCGGAACCAGAAGAACATGGTCGTGGCCGAGAACGCGATAGTGCCGAGAATGGCCGAGATGAAGGAGGATATCGTCTGTAACGCGGTCGCCGGGTCTGAGGCTTCAATGATCGTCTCTCCCGGGGTTAACCATGCCGCCGGCAAAGGCTTTCACCTCAGTGATGTTGCCGCCGCGCTCAGCTTTTATGTCGATGATCTCGTCACCGACCATAATCTTGGCAGACCACGTCACCTTCCGCAAAGCTTTGCCCGATCTTGGCATCCATCGACAAGACCGAAGCGAACGGTATGTCGTCTTCCAGGTACGGAACCTTGACATTCGCCGAGTGCGGCTGGAACAGGATCGCCGGGGTGAAGGCAAACAGCAGCGGGCAGACGTACAGCAGCTTGGCAAACTTGAAGCTGGTCCAGCCGGTTTTCCAGGGGTCTGAGCCGGCAATGGCAGCCCCGGCATAAGCAGCCACGCAGACTGGTGGTGTGATATTTGAGTCCTGGCTGAACCAGTAGACGATCATGTGGGCGCAGAGAATCGGTACACCCATTTCCATCAGCGGTGGAACCGCCAGCACCGCGGTGATCAGGTAGGCGGCGGTCACTGGAACGCCCATGCCAAGGACCAGGGAAGCGAGGGCGATCAGGAATATGGCGGCAAGCAGGTTGCCGCTGGCCAGGGAGATGATGATGTCGGAAAACTTGAGGCCGATTCCAGTCAGCGAGATGGTGCCGACGATGATGCCGATAACCCCGAGGGTCGCGCCGATGATCAGGGTGTTGTTGGCCCCGGTGAGGATGGCCTCCCAGATCTCCTTCGGCCCCATGCGGGTTTCTTTCTTGACCCAGCTGACCCCTATGCAGGAAAGGGTCGCCCAGAAGGCGGCGAAACCCGGGGATTTGCCCATGATCATCAGGACCGTAATAACAACTAGTGGCAGCGAGAAGTACCACTGCTTTTTAAGAACTTCCTTCCAGTGTGGAAACTCTTCATCTGCAATCCCCTTCAAACCCAATTTCTTGGCTTCGAAATGGATCATGCAGAAAACCGAGAAGAAGTAGAGCAGGGCCGGGAAGACCGCGATCATCATGATGTAGGCATATGAGGTTTCAGTCAGTTCTGCCATGAGGAAGCCGCCGGCACCCATAACCGGTGGCAGGAACATGCCGCCGATTGAGGCGGCAGGCTCTATGGCGCCGGCGACATGTGGCTTGAAGCCGGCGCGTTTCATGAGCGGGATGGTAAAGGCGCCGGTGGAAACGGTGTTGGCGATGGCGCTTCCGGACACTGAACCGAAGAAAGCCGAGGCGATAACGGCCACCTTGGCAGGGCCACCGGTCGTGCGTCCTGCCAGGGCCAGAGGGAAGTCGATAAAGAACTTGCCTGCACCCGATTTGTGCAGGAAAGCGCCGAAAAATATAAACAGAATGACGTAGGTCGCCAACACATTGGCCATGACCCCGAACACCCCGTTGGTCGTCAGGTAAAGGGCTGTGCACAGGCGCTCAATACCGAAACCGCGGTGGGCGATGATGTCGGGGAAAATCGGCCCGAGATAACCGTAAAGGAACATGGCGATGCCGATAAAGGTCATCGACCAGCCGAGAACCCGGCGGCAGACTTCGAGGGAGAGAATGACGCCGATGATGCTGATCATGGCATCAAGATTGGTTTCCGCTCCGGCCCGGTAATTGAGCACTTCGAATTCGTGAATCCAATAATAGATCACAGCGGCTGACGCAAGAGCGAACATGATATCCGAAAGGGTCGGGTTCTTCGGCCATTTCTGCATCAGCCAGCTGTCGATAATGAATGCAGCAACACCGATGATGGCCCCGCCAACAATAATAGCGCCGATCGTGGCCATGTTGCCGCCGACCATTGCCGCATGGAAAGTATCGACGGTCTCGAAGAAGCCGAGTGCTGCAATCGCGCAGGAGAAGATTCCGCCGATAACCAACGAAAGAGGAAAGCGCATCCAGTTCTTGCCGGCCGGGTAGAGCAAAAAGACAAGCACGTACGTCGCAAAAACATACACCCCCCGGTGATACTGGGTCGCCACGGCGGCCAGTCCGGCAGTGTAGAAATAGAACAGGACCATGCCGGCACCGAGCACAGCGACCAGCCACTTGAAGAGCCCGGTCGGTGAACGGTAGGACTTGGCGTCCTTTTCCATCAATTTCCTGAGCTTCTCCTGTTCTTCCGGAGAAAGGTCCTTGAGGTCTTCTTGGAGTTCTTCAGCCATATGACTACCTGCTTGCCATGGTAAGAGGTGGATGCTGCCCTGCATTACAAAAAATTGCAGAATTTACAGAAGCGGGGCTGTTAAGCCCCGCTTCTTGATCAACCGATACGAAAAAAGATTATTCTGCCATCTGGGCGTCTGTCAGGGTCAGCCCCTGTTCTTTCCAGAATTTCTGCGCACCGGGATGGACCGGGGTCACGATGCCGGTCAAAGCGTTGGCAACCGACATGGATTTCGCGGTGCTCTTGACCTTGACCATATAGGAGAGCCCTTCCTTGGTGTAAATGTTTGCCAAGGCATCGTAAACATGCTTGGGGTCAACATGCTTGCCAGCCACCCAAAGAGCGGAATCCTGGAACGACTTGACCTCGTAGTCAACGCCGCTGTAGGTGCCGGCAGGAATGGTAAGAGAAGCATAGAAGGGATACTCTTTGAACGCACCGCCTTTCTCCCCGGCGTCCCAGGTGGAAAGAATCTTGATCTTGTTGCTGGCGGCCGCCTGGATGACCGAGCTGTTGGGGAAGCCGGCAAAGACCCACATAGCATCGATCAGGCCGTCGCCGATCGCTGCAGCGGCCTTGCTGTAGCCGATAAATTCAACATTCATCTTGTCCCACAGGCCGATGGCGCTGAAATAACGCTGCGCGGCAGCGGCAGCACCCGAACCTGCCCCGCCAACGGCAATACGCTTGCCCTCTAAATCGGCAACCTGGTTAATCCCGCTCTTCTCGAGTACGACCAAGTGAGCCGGAGCGCCGTAGAGGAAAGCCATGGCGTAAACATTGGGATACTTGTTGGTATCGTTGGTCAGACGACCGTTGCGTCCCAGGTATGTGTCGCCGGAGTAGGAGATGCCGAAGTCGATCTCGCCGGAGTTGACGCGACGGAGGTTCTCAACCGAACCAGCCGAAGCCATGTTGGATACTTCGACATCGGGCAGCATCTTGGAAAGACGGGATGCGATGCCATTGGAGAAGTACTGGAAAGTGCCGCCTTCGGGGCCGCCACCAAAACCGAGGCGGGTTTTTTCGGCAAGACCCGTACCGGGCATGGCGAAGGTTGCGACCAGAGCAAAAGCGCTGATCAGTGACAGGAAATGAGTGGTTCTCTTCATGGTTTTGCCTCCTTTTGGTTGTGTGTCCACGATCTTGCCATGAACACCTTCATCAAGCATCAAGGCGTCATTGCCTCCGCTAAACAGAAGTTTGCCGTGAATATTTGAAAGTATCAATTCAAATTAAACACAATGTTCTATTTTTGCAAGGTTCTAAATCCCATCTTAATTTTAACCCTCTTGCCGTTTTTGATAACAAAAAGATTGTAGGAAGCATGTGAAGAGGACCGAGGGGAGGCAAGAAAGAAAAAGGGAGCCGTTTGCGACGACTCCCTAAAAGGTAAGAAATTTGAAAAGTGCTCTAGTCCGGGATGGGAATGACGAAGACCGGTCTTTTCGATCTGCGCAAGACTTTTTCCGTCACGCTGCCGAGAAAGGTGTGCGCCAGGGCCCCTTTGCCATGGGCTCCAAGCACGATCACGTCAACGGCATGACGATCTGCGGCATGAAGAATCTGGGACGCCGCGTGGCCGTGCACGACTTCGATCCCCGCAATGTTTTTCAGGTCTTCCGGGTGATCGGTCAACTCTTCGCGTGTGAACTTCTCCAGCTTGCTCTTCATGTCCTCGCGGGCCTGCTCTTCGTTCTTTGCTTCGAAAGATTCCAGCATCCCTTGCCCCATAACCGAGGAGACATAGCTGCGAAAGCCTGCGTCGATCTCAGGGATGACATGCAGCAAGTGGATTTTTGCCTGTGATTTTCTGGCCAGCAGGACGGCGTGCTTGAATGCGTATTCCGAGTTTGGGGTCAGGTCGGTTGCATAAAGGATATTCTTGTAGTAGGGCAGCATGGTTCTTCTCCCGGAAAAGACGGCAGCTTTGCATTTATCGTGGTTGTCTTCAATAATTCTACTGGTTATTGCCATTGATGCAAACAGGCGTGGGGAGAAGTTCTCCCCACGCCTGGAAGGTCGGGCCCGATCAATATCCTTTGAGATGATCGATATATTCAGGCAGCCACAGCGAGATCTGCGGGATATAGGTGATCATGACCAGGAAGACCAGCAGGATCAGCAGCCAGGGGAGCGCGGCCTTAAGAACCCAGGTGAGGTTCTCTCCGGTTATGCCGGCGGTGACAAACAGGTTGAGTCCCACCGGTGGCGTAATCATGCCGATCTCCATGTTGACGACCATGATGACGCCGAGGTGGATCGGGTCGATGCCGAGCTTCATCGCGATGGGGAAGAGAATCGGCGCCATGATCAGCAGAATCGCCGACGGCTCCATGAAGTTGCCTGCAATCAGCAGCAGAATGTTGACGACGATCAGGAATCCCCAGGCGGGCAGTCCCCAGCCGACGATGGTTTCGGCGATATGATGCGGAATCCGCTCGGTGGTGAGAACGTGTGCGAACAGCATGGCGTTGCCGATGATGAAGAGCAGCATGATGGAGACCTTGGCGGAATCCATCAGCACTTTCTTGGTGTCCTTGTGGACCATCGACAGGGGGAGCGCCTTGGCGGTCAGTAACAGGTTGCGGACAAGGATCTTGGGGACCCCGTCCTCTGCAGTTTCACGCCATTTCACCCCTTTGAGCGGCCCCATGTCGCGATACACGAAGATGGCGATGAAGAACGCGTAAACTGCGGAAATGGCCGCGGCTTCGGTCGGGCTGCAGATGCCGCCGTAGATCGAGCCGAGCACGATGACGATCAGCATCAGCCCCCAGCTTGCGCTGAAACTCGATTTCACCAGGGTCTTGAAGCCGACCCAGGGTTGTGCCGGCAGGCCTTTGACCCGGGCGACGATGTAGATGACGATCATCAGCATGGTGCCCATCAGCAGGCCCGGCAGGAAGCCGGCCATGAAGAGCCGCGCCGCAGATTCCTGGGTCGCCGCCGCGTAGACCAGCATGACGATCGAGGGGGGGATCAGGATGCCGAGGGTCCCGGCATTGGTGATGACGCCGGCGGCCATGCTTTTGGGATAGCCGGCCTGGACCATGCCGGCGATGACAATCGAGCCGATGGCGGCGACCGTCGCCGGCGAGGAGCCGGAGACCGCGGCAAAGATCATGCAGGCCAGGACCGAGGCCATTGCCAGGCCGCCGCGAATCCAGCCGACACAGTCAATGGCGAAATTGATGATCCGGGTGGCGACGCCGCCGGTCGACAAAAAGGTCGACGACAGGATGAAGAAGGGGATCGCCAGCAGGGTGTAGTGTGCCGATTCGGCCTCCAGCAGTTTCAGTGCGATTGAGGCCAACGAGTCGTTGGAAAAGAGCAGGATCGTGGTGATGCTGGAAAGACCCAGGGCGAACGCGATCGGCATGCCCGTCAGAAGGCAGAGCAGCAGTAGTAAAAACAGGGCAGCGGTGGTCATGCTGAATCTCCTCCCCGGGAAGCGGCCTTGGTTTCCTCGGCCAGATGCAGACTCTCCTTGGCTTCGTCGGCCAGCTGAAAGCCGTCGTTCTTGCCGGTGATAATTCCCCGCAGGAGCATGAGCAGGCGGATGGCCATCAAAATCATGCCGATCAGCAGGATGCTGTGCGCAACCCATTTCTGTATCGGCATATCGTCGAGCTCGATGCCGATCTTGTGCATTTTGCTCAGATAGACCCAGGCGCCGCTGGCAAACAGGCCGCAATAGACGAGGCAGGCGCTGACAGCAAGAAAGCCGATCACCTTGCGTGGGGTCGGCGGCATGATCTTGACCAGGGCATCGACGCCGATATGGGAACCGACCTTGATCCCGTAAGAGACGCCGAACAGCACCATCCAGGCCGAGAGGTGCAGGGTCAGTTCCTGGGACCACATCAAACCGATGCCGAAGCCAAAGCGCAGCACCACTTCAACAAAGACCAGCAAGGTCATGGTTGCCAGAAGGAGGCAAATGATGAGCTCCTCCAGCTTGTTAATCATCCCGAGCATAGTTCATCCTTACGAGAAAACAGTCTGATTGAGTTGGATTGAACTTCGCGGGCCCCTTGACTGCCGGAGCCCGCGAATGGAGAGACTGCCGTTTTACATGTTGGATTTGACGGCGGCGTCGATCTTGTCTGCGCCGATTTTCTCCTCGAACTGTTTCCAGACCGGCTTCATCGCTTCGACCCACTGCTGACGCTCGGCGTCGGTCAGCATGATGATTTCGGTGCGCTTGGAATCGATGATCTTCTGACGGTCTTCGATGGCCTTGTCTTCGGAGACCTTGTTGCCGAATGCGGTCGCCTCGTCAAGGCACTTCTTGACTTCGGCACGGATGTCGTCAGGCAGGCCCATCCAGAACTCGGTGGAGGTGACGATCAGGTAATCAAGGACGCCATGATCGGTTTGGGTGATGTAAGGCTGAATTTCGTAATATTTCTGGGAATAGATGTTTGACCAGGTGTTCTCCTGGCCGTCGATCGCCTTGGTCTGCAGCAGGGTGAAGACCTCGGAGAAGGGTTTCTTCAGCGGCATGGCACCAACGGCTTCGTACTGAGCGGCGAGGACGTCGGAGGTCATGATGCGGAACTTCTTGCCCTTGGCGTCAGCCGGAACCCGCAACGGATTGCTGGCAGAAATTTGCTTCATGCCGTTATGCAGGTAGCCGAGGCCGATGTAGCCCTTGCTCGCCATCGAGGACAGCATTTCCTGGCCGACCGGGCCCTGCTGGAATTTTTCCACTGCAGCCATGTCCTTGAACAGGAAGGGCAGGTCGAAAATCTGCAGTGAGGGGGTGTACTTCTCGAATTTGGAAAGCGACGGTGCCGCTAACTGGACATCGCCGAGGGCCATAGCTTCGAGCACCTTGTCGTCACCGAACAGCTGGGAGTTGGGGAACACTTCAACGACAACCTTGCCGGCGAGGCGTTGGTCGACCAGCTCTTTGAACTTGTTGGCCATCTGGCCTTTAGGGGTGTTCTCGGCAACAACATGAGAGAACTTGATGACGATGGGGGCGGCCATTGCGACCGTTGCCGAAGCGACGAAAGTCACCGCGAGCATCAGACTTACCAGCAGGATCTTGTTCTTTGCCATTTTTGAGACTCCTTACATACATTAAAGGGTTTGTTCTATGTTGCCACCAAAGCAACACTTCAAGATTGATTGTCTATGCTGCCTCAATGCGGCCGGGTTCAACATGAAAGCGGGTGAACTCTGCCCGCTCGGTCACTGCACTTGCAGCAAGCGCTGTTTTCGAGCTAACAGAAGTATATGAGCAAATTAGGTGCCACTTGATTGCTTGATATAAAACAGAATTTTGAAAAAATGATTTTTAATGGAGAATTACCATGAAAAGTCAGGTATTTGTGGCTGCTTTGACGATATAAAATTTTCTCGATTTTAGCTGTGGCCGTTAACGATGGAAACTCGATCTTGCTGCCACTGCGAGCCCATGCTGGAACCGTAAAAACGACTCTGACAGAGGCTGAATTTTTTTCTAAACCGTTGAAACTATGTGATTAAAATTGCATGGCGCAGAGACTTTCAATGCTGCCGGGGAAGAGGCCTGTCAAAGAAGTTTATATAAAACCATTCTATAATTGCAGAATGGTTGCTGTAGGCGTGCGACAGTCATGGGTGCGGTCAGATTTTGGCTGAATTTGGCCGTTCGCTTGCTCATGTGGCTGAAATTAGCCACCAGCTGTTCGGGGTGCTTTTGACGTTAAAACAAAGTTATCCGTGCCTGCCGCGAATCTGCTCAAGCTAGCTCTTTCGAGTTCTTTGGACCGACCTTATCGAGCTTGCAGGCGATGTCGCATGTTTCTGCTTGACGCTGCAGGTGCCTTAGTCGTTATGATGCAAACAGGGTCCGATAATTCTAGTTAGGTTGCAACCGTTATGAACGCGATAAAAACGGTGTTCGCACCGGCCAAGGTGAATCTATGCCTACATGTCCTTGGCCGGCGCCCCGATAACTATCATGAACTGGCAATGCTCATGCAGCGAATTGCCCTGTTCGACCGGCTTGAGGTAGAGATGGTTGCCGGTCATGATGTTACCGTTTCCTGCCCGGGTCTTGACCTGCCGCGCGGCGAACAGAATATTGTCGAAAGAGCAGCACGCTTGCTGTTGTCGCACGTTGGCATGAAGTGCGGGGTCTCGATCCGGGTAGACAAAAATATCCCCGTCGCTGCCGGTCTCGGCGGCGGTTCATCAGATGCCGCGGCGGTCCTGGAGGCGCTCAATGAGCTACTTGGCCTTGATTTGCCGCGTGCTGAATTGATGGCTTTGGGGCGCGGTTTAGGTGCCGACGTGCCATTCTTCCTTTACCGGCAGACCGCCTGGGCAACCGGGATTGGCGACCGGTTTGAAGCCTGGCCGGGTTTGCCGCCGGTAACTCTGGTTCTGGTCAACCCGGGCATTGCCGTTTCCACGGCTTGGGTTTTCCAAAATTTGGGGTTGACACGCCCGAGACCTGTCGCTAGAATTCCGAGGTTTCCCGAGGGAATCAGTGCTTTGGTTCGCCTGCTGCACAATGATCTTGAAGTTGTCACCTGCCAACGTCATCCTGTGATCACTACTATCAAGGAACGTCTGCTTGCCTGCGGGGCCAACGGCGCGCTCATGACTGGCAGCGGGGCGACTGTATTTGGCCTCTTCGCAGAGCGCTTTCGCGCTGCGACAGGCGGCACAGACTCTTGTCTGCGGAAACCGGCTGGTGGGTTGAAGTGGTCAACCCGTTGTAACTGTTGCTTCACTGACAAGTTGATATAGGGGCGTCGCCAAGCGGTAAGGCACCGGATTTTGATTCCGGCATTCCCAGGTTCGATCCCTGGCGCCCCTGCCACTTGTCAGTATCTGTAAGCCCGGAGAGTGCCCGGGTGTTTTGAAAATCTACGCATGTTGCACAGGCCATGCATTAGACATGGCCTGAAGTTTCCAAACACAGGTGATCTATTGTGCTTAAAGAACTAAAGATCTTCTACCGGCAATGCAAACCCCGCCCTGGCGCAGGAAATCTGCGATCACCTGTCTGTCCCATTGGCCAGAGCAACTGTCAAGACCTTTTCCGACGGCGAAATTATGGTGGAAGTGAACGAGAACGTCCGTGGTCGCGACGTTTTCGTCGTTCAACCGACCTGTCAACCGGCTAACCAGAACATTATGGAACTGCTGGTTATGATCGATGCCCTCAAGCGTGCGTCGGCCGACCGCATTACCGCCGTCATCCCTTATTTCGGTTATGCTCGTCAAGATCGCAAAGTCGCGCCGCGGACGCCGATCACCAGCAAACTGGTTGCTGACCTGATCACAACAGCGGGGGCCCAGCGAGTTCTCTGTGTTGACCTACATGCCGGCCAGATCCAGGGCTTTTTCAATATTCCGGTCGATCATCTCTATGCTGCACCCGTGGTCCTTGAGGACATCAAGTCCCGCTTCAGCGGGGATCTGGTCGTTGTCTCGCCTGATGCCGGGGGGACCGAGCGTGCCCGGGCTTTTGCCAAGCGCCTGAATGCCGGCCTGGCCATTATCGACAAACGCCGCAGTGCCGCCAATGTTTCTGAAGTCATGCATATCATCGGCGATGTTGACGGCCGTACATGCATCATCGTCGACGACATGATCGACACGGCCGGAACCCTTTGCCAGGCGGCGGCAGCCCTCAAAGCGCATGGTGCCGGTGATATTTACGCTACGGCCACCCACGCAGTTCTCTCCGGCCCGGCGCTCAACCGGATCAACGAGAGTTCACTGAAAGAAGTTCTGGTCTGCAATACGATTCCGACGGCAGAGAAGGTCAAGCATTGCTCGCGGCTGCGGATTATTTCCGTTGCTAACCTGTTGGCGGAGGCGATCCGCCGTATCCATGGTGATGAATCTGTCAGTTCCCTCTTTGTCTGAGTCGCTGCAGAAAAATATACCTACACAACGTTTTCAAGGATGGAGGAACAGATAAATGGCTAAATCGGTACTGAACGTAGAACAGCGGGTTCGCATCGGCAAGGGCGGCTCTCGAAAAGTCCGCCGTGACGGCTTGGTGCCGGCAGTGGTCTATGGCAAGGGGATGGATGCTCTCAATCTCCGGGTCGACCCGAAAGCCCTGAAGCAGGCGATTGCCACTGACGCTGGTTGGAACACCCTGATCACTCTCAAGGGTGACGGCGCCTTTGACGGCAAGGTCGTTATCCTTAAAGACATGCAGCTGGATTCGATTCGTCGTGAGGTCCAGCATGTCGATTTCCTGGCGATCGACCTGAACAAGAAGATCTCCGTCATGGTGCCTGTGCACCCGCTCGGCAAATCGCTGGGTGAGAAAGAGGGCGGGACTTTGCAGCTGGTTCGCCATGAGCTGGAAGTCCTCTGCCTGCCGACGCGATATCCCGACTGCAATTGAGATCGATGTGACGGCGCTGAAAATCGGCGATGTCGTCCACCTCGCGGACGTCACCCTGCCGGAAGAGGTCGAGATCCCTCAAGACCTCAACTTCACGGTCCTGACCATCATGGCTCGTAAAGTGGAAGAGGTTGAGGCTGAAGAGGGCGAAGAGGTCGGAGAGGTTGTAGCCGAGGCGGAAGAAACAGAAGAAGACTAGGCAGGTCGCTTTTGAAGCTGCTCGTAGGGTTGGGCAACCCCGGCATTGAATATGCCGAAACTCGCCACAATATCGGTTTCATGGTCGCGTCCCGTTTGGCAGAACGGAACGGGGTCGCCCTCAAGCGCAAAGGCTATCAAGGCCATTACGGTGTCGGGCGCGTGGCTGGCGAAGAGGCCACCATCCTCTTGCCGCAGACATATATGAACCGCAGTGGCACAAGCGTTGCCTCTGCCTGTCAATCCCTCGGTGTTGCACCGGGGGATTTGATTGTGGTTCACGATGATATTGACCTGGCCTTCGGTTGCCTGCGCATCAAGGTCGATGGCGGACATGGAGGACATAACGGTCTGCGCAGCATTGGTGCTGAACTTGGTGATACGGGATATCAGCGGCTGCGTATGGGCATTGGCCGTCCACCAGAGGGTGGCGATGTCTCCGCACATGTTTTGAGCCGCTTCAATGCCGCCGAACGAGTCTTGTTGGCAAAATATCTAGAAACGGCGACCGATGCCCTGGAAGACCTTATTCGCAACGGGGTGCAGGACGCTATGAGCAGATATAATAATCGTGATTTGTTGACAAAATAAAACGCAAGAAAGGTTAAAGGGAGACAGACATGCAAGCTTTAGCACCAGTTTTAGGCGTCATCGGTTTCGTGATAGCCATTGTCCTGTACAACAAGGTCAAAGGCTACCCGGTCGGTAACGACAAGATGAGAGACATCTCCGAGGAGATCCATAACGGCGCCATGGCGTTTCTTGGCCGTGAATATCGGGTCCTGGCCGTCTTTATCACTTTGGTCTTTGTGATCATTTCAATCGCGATGAACTATCAGACCGCCTTAGCTTTTCTTGGTGGTGCGCTTTGTTCCATGACCTGTGGTTTCATCGGCATGAAGGCGGCTACCCGGGCCAACGTTCGGACCTGCGAAGCTGCTCGCAAGTCGGGCCAGGCTGAAGCCCTCATGGTGTCCTTCAATGGTGGCGCAGTCATGGGCCTTGCCGTTGCCTCTCTGGGCCTGGTTGGTGTCGGTATTGCCTACATGGCTTACGGCGGAGATCCCAAAACGGTTCAATATATAAACGGTTTCGCTATGGGCGCTTCGTCCATCGCACTGTTCGCCCGCGTTGGTGGTGGTATCTACACCAAGGCTGCTGACGTTGGTGCTGACCTGGTCGGTAAGGTGGAAGCAGGAATCCCTGAAGATGACCCACGTAACCCGGGCGTTATTGCTGATAACGTCGGCGACTGTGTCGGTGACACTGCTGGGATGGGCGCTGACATCTTTGAATCCTATGTTGGCTCAATCATCGCAACGATCGCTATTGCTGCCGCAGCTAGTCCTGAACTGCTCGCTAAGCTGGGTACAGGTGAAGGTGTCCAAGCGGCGGCCATGTACCTGCCGATTGCTTTGGCCGTAGTCGGTCTGCTCTTCTCCTTTGTCGGCATCTGGTCGATGAAAATGCTTTGCAACCAAGATCCAGCCAAGGCGTTGCATTACACAACTTTTGTTGCTGCCGGTGGTTTCCTGGTGGCTTCGATCCTGGTTATTTGGGGCATGGGCCTCACGTTTGGCGTTTTCCTGGCTGTTTTGATCGGTTGTCTGGCTGGTGTGGCGATTGGCCAGATCACGGAATACTACACGGCACATAAACCGGTTTTCCGTATTGCTGAAGCAAGTAAAACCGGCCCGGCGACAAATATAATCACAGGCCTTGCTGTCGGTCTCGAAAGCTGTGCGGCTCCGATCCTGATTATCTGCGTTGCCATTGCTGTGGCCAATAATTTTGCCGGTCTCTACGGCATTGGAATTGCGGCCGTTGGGATGCTGGCTACGGTTGGTGTCACCATGACAGTTGATGCCTACGGTCCGATTGCCGACAATGCCGGCGGAATTTCCGAAATGGCCGGTCTTGGTCCTGATGTGCGTAAGATTACAGACGGTCTCGACTCCATCGGCAATACCACTGCCGCTATTGGCAAGGGTTTCGCTATTGGTTCCGCAGCGTTGACCGCTCTTGCTCTTTTCTCTGCATACGCGACGACGGTTAAGCTCGAAAGTATCAATCTAATCGATCCAAAAGTTGTCATCGGCCTGCTCATTGGCGGCGCTCTGCCGTTTTTTATCGGCGCATTGACCATGACCAGCGTTGGACGTGCTGCTGGCCAGATGGTCGAAGAAATTCGCCGCCAGTTCCGTGAAATCCCGGGTCTTCTCGAAGGCAAGGAAGGGGTTAAACCTGATTCAGCGAAGTGTGTTGATATCTCCGCCAAAGCGGCTCTGCGTGAAATGGTCCTGCCTGGTGTCATCGCTGTCGTTGCGCCGGTTCTGGTCGGTTTCGTTCTTGGTAAAGAATCTCTCGGCGGCATGCTCGCCGGCGCCACCCTGGCCGGCGTGCTGCTGGCGCTGATGATGTCCAACGGTGGCGGCGCTTGGGACAACGCCAAGAAGTTCATCGAACAGGGTAAGCTTGAGGGTGAAAAGAAAGGCGGCAGCGCGCATGCTGCTGCGGTTATCGGCGACACCGTCGGCGACCCCTTCAAGGACACTTCCGGCCCGGCCATGAACATCCTCATCAAGTTGATGAGCGTTGTTGCGCTGGTGATTGCTCCCCTGCTGGTCTGATCGAGGTTGGCAGATAATAGTGCACCAATCGATAGCCGGGGTTTTCCCCGGCTATCGTTCTTTAATGGATGAAACGGTCATGGGATTCAAATGCGGTATCGTCGGCCTGCCCAATGTCGGCAAGTCGACCATTTTCAACGCCATCACCTCTGCCGGTGCGGAGTCGGCCAATTACCCTTTCTGCACCATCGAGCCGAATGTCGGGATTGTTGCGGTGCCCGACGCACGTCTCGACGAGCTGGCTGAGATTGTCAAGCCGCAGCAGGTTTTGCCGACGGCCATGGAATTTGTCGACATCGCCGGTCTCGTTAAGGGCGCCAGTCGTGGCGAGGGCCTTGGCAACCAGTTCCTTGGCCATATCCGCCAGGTCGACGCCATCGCCCACATCGTGCGCTGTTTCGATGATGATAAAGTCGTGCATGTCGATGGCAGCATTGATCCGCTGCGTGATGTCGAAGTGATCCAGACAGAACTCAACCTGGCCGATCTGGACACGGTAGACAAGCGGATCAGTCGCGTCAGCAAACAGGCGAAAAGCGGTGACAAGAAGATGCAGGAAGAGTTGGCGCTGCTTGAGAAGGTGCAGGAATGCCTCAACAGCGGTCGCCCCGCCCGCAATGCCGACCTGGCCGCCGGGCAATGGAACCTGTTGCGCGAGCTCTGCCTGATCACCGCAAAGCCGGTTCTCTATGTTGCCAACGTTGCAGAAAATGACCTGGCAGGGTCGCACCCCTTTGTCGCCCAGCTGAGGGCACATGCAGCCGTTGAAGGTGCCGAGCTGGTCATCATCTGCGGCAAAATCGAAGCTGAGATCGCCGAGCTTTCCGATGACGAGCAGTTCGATTTTCTAAAGGAACTCAGCCTCGACGAAGCAGGGCTCGACCGGATGATTCATGCCGGCTACCGGTTGCTCGGTCTGATCACTTACTTCACCGCAGGGGTCAAGGAAGTCAGGGCCTGGACCGTCAGCGCCGGGGTCCGGGCGCCCCAGGCCGCCGGAGTGATACATACCGATTTCGAGAAAGGTTTTATTCGCGCTGAAGTCATCGGTTATGCTGATTACATCAAGGCCAGAGGTGAATCCGGCGCCAAGGAAATGGGTTTGATGCGCCTGGAAGGCAAGGAATATCTGGTTCATGACGGTGATGTCATGCACTTTCGATTTAACCTCTGAAACGTCCGGACTCGGGTGACAGGTCAGCTGCTGCGCTATTCTGGTTGATGTTCACCGGATTCTTATGAAAATCGTTGCCTCGCACTGCGGGGTGTGGTAGAAAACAAAGTTCTTTCGACGGAAGCATACAGGATGCTTTCGCTCCTTGCTCCGCCTAGCCGGGGCTAACAACTCAAGAGGAGGCTATTAATGCGAACCTACGAAGCAATCTTCATCGTACACCCGGAGGTTATCGGGGACGACCTGACCGCAATCATCGAGAAGTATAAGACGATTCTGACGGAACAGGGTGCAAATGTCCTCAAGGCTGAAAACTGGGGTACCAGGACTCTGGCCTACACGGTCAAAAAGCAGGCCAAGGGCTGCTATGTTCTGTTCATCTTTGACGCCGAACCCAAAGTGATCGCCGAATTCGAGCGCCGCATGCGCATCGACGAGAAGGTCATCAAGTTCCAGACAGTCCTCATGGAAGGTGGCTACCAACCCCCTGCCGTCGTTGAGGCTTCTCCTCAGGATGCTGCTGAAACCGACGAGGATGCTGCCGAGATGTCGGATGAGACCGCCGCGGATGACGAAGAGACGACGGAAGAAGCCTGAGTCCCGTAATAACCTGAGATGATGAAGTAAGGAGATATAATCATGGCATTTGGTGGAAGTCGACCCTCAACAGGTGGCCCTCGCCGGCGTTTTGGCCGTCGCAAAGTGTGCCGTTTCTGCGCCGACAAGAAAGCAACAATCGATTACAAAGATATCCGCTCCCTGCGTTATTTTATTTCCGAGCGCGGCAAGATCACCCCGCGGCGGATTTCCGGCACCTGTGCTGACCATCAACGCAAACTGACGGAAGCTATCAAACGCGCCCGCAATATCGCGCTGCTGCCTTTCACGGCGGGGCACTCTCTCGAGAGAGGTTAAACCAGCTAGCGCGTCATGATGATGCAGCGAGGACTTTATGTCGTACTCGCGGCCTTGGCCGGGTATGCGCTGTTTGGCACCTTTGCCGCTCTCGGCTTTGCCGCGGTAGCAGTCAATCTGTTCACACCGTTGCCTGCAGCTTATGTGGGTATGCGCTGTGGTTCGGCAATGGGCGCTGTTACCGTCATCCTGACCGGCCTGCTGGTATTGCTGACCGCTGGCCAGGCCACAGCGTTGATGTATCTGGTTCAGTTCGGTCTCCCGGGCGCTGCTCTGCCGTGGTTGCTCAACCGCGGTATGGCCTGGGACAAGGCAACGGTCGCGGTTCTCTGGATCATGATTGCTGTCAGCCTTGGCGGTTTGCTGGTGGTTTCGACAGTCGCCGGACAGTCGCCGGTTGCGATGGCCGGCGATTTGATCGGTAAGGAGATCGCGCAGACGACAGCAACCATGCAGGACATGTTTGCCATGGCGGACCTGCCGGCCGACCAGAAGAAAGACGCCGCACTTGCACTTGAAAATATGGCGGCCTTTCTGCAGAAAGCTTATCCCGGGATCGCCATCACCGTAGCCGGCGTTATGATTCTCGGTCTGGTCTTTCTGCTGTCAGTTCTTACGCGCGGCAGGTATACTGTCCCCGGCAGGGCTTTCACGGCATGGAAGGCTCCCGAAGCTCTGGTCTGGGTGTTGATTGTGGCTGGTTTCCTGGTGGTTTTTGTCAACGGCCTGCCCGGGACCTTTGCCTTGAACCTGCTGGTCATTCTCCTGCCTGTCTATTTTCTGCAGGGGTTGGCGGTCATCGACTGTTTTTTCCGCCGCAAGGCTTTTTCGCCACTGCTTCGGGCGATTGGCTATTTGCTGCTCACATTGGTCAACCCGTTGCCCATGGTGGTCACCGGTATCGGCGTGTTTGACTTATGGGCTGATTTTCGTAAACCTAGAGAACCTGAATCATAAAGATTTTGGAGGATAAAAAGATGGATGTCATTCTTACGGAAAATGTCAAAGGACTGGGTACCATTGGTGAGATGGTCAAAGTCAAGCCCGGTTACGGGCGTAATTTCCTGGTTCCACAGGGTCTGGCCGTGGAAGCGAGTGCCCGCAATGTCAAGGAACTCGAGCATCACCAGCGCCAGCTGGCCCGCAAGGCTGAAAAGCTGAGTAAAGAGGCCGCTGACGTCAAGGCTCGTATCGAGGCCGTAGAGTGCTCGTTTGTGCACAAGGCCAGCGAGGAAGGCAAGCTCTTCGGTTCGGTCACCTCCAAGGAAATTGCCGAGGCTCTGGCTGCCAAGGGGATCGAAGTCGACCGTCGCAAGATTCTCCTTGATCAGCCGATCAAGGAACTCGGCATGCACGAGATTGATATCAAGCTGAATGCCGGCGTCAATGCTGTGATCAAGGTGACCGTCAGCAGCGAAGAGGCCTAGGCTTAACCGCTGCCAAGACATCACCAGTAAATGATTCCAGGGGCCTGTACCGCAGGCCCCTCCTTTCCCTCGAGGGCGAACGTGCCAGATCGCACCGAACATCGCCTGCCCCCCCAGAACCTGGAAGCAGAAATGTCTGTCCTGGGAGGGATTCTTTTGGACAACGATGCCATCAACAGGGCATTGGAAGCACTGCGTCCTGAAGATTTCTACCGTGAAGCGCACCGCAAGATCTTTGCTGGCCTGACCACCCTTTCCGATCGCAACGAACCTGCTGACCTGGTGACCCTGACCGCCGTTCTCAAAGAAAGGGGGATGCTTGAGGAGATTGGTGGCAGTTCCTACCTGGCCACCCTGGTCGATTACGTGCCCACCGCCGCTAACATCAGTTATTACTGCAAGCTGGTCAAAGAGAAGGCCATTTCCCGTGAACTGATCAAGGTCGCCACGGAAATTGCCGGCCGCGGCTATCAGGGGGGCGATGTTGAGGCTTCGCTCGATTGGGCTGAAAGCGAGATTTTCAAGATTGCCAACATGAAAACCCGCCAATCCTATTATGCGACCAAGGACATCGTCAAGGAAACGATCAAGACGATTGAGCGTCTATACGATCGCAAGGAGCAGATAACCGGCGTGCCGACCGGCTTTACTGATCTTGACAACATGACGTCGGGATTGCAGGGAGGAGACCTGGTGATTATCGCCGGTCGCCCATCCATGGGCAAAACGGCCTTCTGTCTCAATCTGATCGAATATGCCTCGATGCACGCCAGCACGCCGGTTGCTTCCTTGATCTTCTCGCTGGAAATGAGCAAGGAGCAGCTCGTCCAACGCATGCTCTGTTCGGTTGCCAGGATTGATGCCAGCCGGGTGCGTAACGGCAAACTGGCACAGTCCGAGTTCCCGACCCTGGTGACGGCTGCCGGTGTGATTGCCGAAGCGCCGATCTACATCGATGATACTCCTGCCATTTCGATTCTCGAGCTGCGTGCCAAGGCACGCCGTCTCAAGCAGGAAAAAAATCTCGGCCTGATCGTCGTAGATTATCTTCAGCTGATGCAGGGCTCCAACCCGGAAAGTCGCCAGCAGGAAATCTCCGAGATTTCACGCTCGCTCAAAGCCCTGGCCAAGGAACTCAAGGTTCCGGTCATTGCCCTCTCGCAGCTCAACCGCTCCCTGGAAAGTCGCACCGACAAAAGACCCATTCTCGCCGATCTGCGCGAATCGGGAGCCATCGAACAGGACGCGGACGTGATTATGTTCCTCTACCGCGAGGCGGTATACTGCGATGCGTGTAAAAAACGTGACAACAGCTGTGACAAGGGGCACGAACGCAAAGCCGAGGTGATCGTCGGCAAGCAGCGTAACGGTCCGCTCGGGGTGGAGCAGCTGACCTTCCTAGGCGAGTATACGCGCTTCGAGAGTCAATCGCGGCGCGACGATGATTACGCAGCTTAAAGCCGGCCAGAGATGGACGGCTTTTTTTTGTTCTGTTCTGCGCGGGCAAAAATTGATGCTGCGGGAACCTCCCCGCTGCATGACAGACAATCCCTGCCGACTATTGATTGCCATCGAAAACACGTTAAAATTACTGGCGAACAAAAGATCTGTTTGCATAGCACGGAGGAACTGCCGATGAAGGAAACATTGCAAAGCGGTTTGACCTTTACCCACCGCTACACAGTCCCCAAGGACAAAACCGTCTCTTACGTATTCCCGGAATCAGATCTTTTCCAGGCAATGCCCGCGGTCTTCGCCACCGCATTTATGGTCGGCCTGATGGAATGGGCCTGCATGGAGGCCTTGCGCCCTTACATGGTTGATGGTGAGATCAGCCTGGGGACCAATATCTGCGTTTCCCACTCGGCGGCGACACCGCCAGGCATGCAGGTTGAAGTTGATGTCACATTGCTGGAAGTCTCGGGGTCGAGGACTAAGTGGTCGATTATCGCCCGCGATGAACGGGAGGTGATCGGCGAAGGGACCCACGAGAGGTTCACCATCAACAGGGAAAAATTCGCCGGCATCGTTGCCAAAAAAAACTAAACTAAAGAGTGTAAGCTCTGACCATGAGGCGCCCCGACAATTTGCTGTGTGGGCCTGTTCTGTGGCAACGGCCACCCGGTTTGAGTGCCGGGTGGCCGTTGTTGCGATCAACAATGCTGATTGTCATGCCCGCAAGGTGAGATCGATTACTGGCTTGCCGCACCTGGCTGCAAAGCGACCGTGATCTGCCCTGATGGATAGATAGTATAAATCAGGCTCATCGGCCGTCCTGATTTGGCCGCGCTGTGGTCCTGAGGCAGGGCGACTGTCTCCGTCCACTCCCGGCCATCACCGTCCCGCCAGCTGACAACAGCCCTGATGGCTAACATTGGCTGTTCCGGAAAACCGATATCCAACGCCTTATGTGACAAAATGGTATTGACTGCGCCGAACTTATTGGTTGGCTCGTGGCGCACTTTTACATCGGTGATGTCGCTGTCTGTGGCGTTTTGCACTAGGACGCGATCCAGCAGGACGCGATCCAACTGGGCGGGTGTCGTTGCACAGGCCACAAGCATCAGGAACAGAGAAAAACAGGTAGCATATGACGATAACTGCCTCATGCCTTGAGTCCTCCTGCAATTTGAGGTGCACTGGGAGTCGTTGCCGTGATCTTAGCTTGGCAGATTCTTGCCGCCAGTAAAATATCTTTCTTCTGACCTTGACCCGAGGATAGTATCCTATCTAGGGAGATACGTTATGTCTATCGCAATCATCTGCCCGAATCGGGATGTCAGTGACTGGGTCACCGCCTTGCATGCTCATGACCCGACATTAACTGTTGAAGTCTGGCCCGGGATCAGCAAGCCAGGAGAGGTCGAGTTCGTTCTCACCTGGAATCACCCGGCCGGCCTCCTGCGGCAGTTCCCGAAGCTGAAGTGCATTTCTTCGCTCGGTGCAGGAGTGAACCACCTGCTGAATGACAGCACCTGTCCGCCAGGGATCCCTTTGGTTCGACTGGTCGATATCGATCTGATGCAGTCCATGGCCGAATATGTCCTGCACGGGGTCCTTGAGCATGTCCGTCGGTTCGACGACTATCGCCACCAGCAGGCGCTTGGTCAGTGGGCTTTGCAAAACGGTCCCCATCTTGCCGAAGTGGGTATCGGTGTGATGGGATGTGGCGCGCTGGGCAGTTATGTTGCAGGTAAGCTGGCGGATTTCGGCTTCAGCGTATCTGCCTGGAGCCGCACGCCGAAACAGGGTGCCAGGATGCCGGTTTTTTCAGGGGAGGCCGGGCTGGGGGATTTTCTCAAGCAGGCCGATATCTTGGTCTGCCTGTTGCCTTTGACGGCGGAAACCGAGAATATCCTCAATATGCAGACGTTCAGTCAGCTGCCGCCGAAGGCCTTCTTGATCAACGTCGCCAGGGGTGCCCACTTGGTTGATGCTGATCTGCTGGCGGCGCTCGATGCCGGGCAGCTGTCCGGGGCGTTGCTCGACGTTTTCAGAGAAGAGCCGCTGCCACGAGAGCACCCCTTCTGGGCGCACCCCAAGATCAGGCTCACGCCGCACGTGGCGAGTGTGACCAACCCTCACTCTGCGGCACTGCAGATTGTCGAAAATTACCACCGGGCCATAACTGGCAGGCAACTCACCAATCTGGTTGATCGTCAACGTGGATATTGAATGCTGAGCGCCATTCCTTGGTGGCCAACCCCTGTTGCGTCCATAAATAAAAAATGCCCCGCTCACCGGAGGGGATGGGAGCAGGGCGAAACCTCTGAGCATACTATGGAGGGGATGCAATCAGAGGGTCATAGCTTGTAATTTTGGTGAACAATAACCGTGTTACCGGTTGTGGTCAATGGTTTTTTGTTCTGCATCCCATGCTTTGCCTGAGACTTAGCGGATATAATTCGCCAGGATCAGCGCCAAGGTCGTAGCGCTAACAATTATCCAGAGTAAGCCGCCCAACAGCAGAGGTTTTGCTCCAACCTGTTTGAGGACCCGCTTCGTCAGGCCGGCACCGATCAGGAACAGGGTCATCACCAGAGTCTGCCTGGCCAGCGTATAAAGCCCATGCCAGAGCAGGTCGAAAGCCGGCAGCGAGGAGTTGATAAAGGCCGCGGCGATGAATCCGAGGATGAAGAGAGGAATGCCTACTCTTTCCTGCGATTTCCAGAGAACCCCGGCGACCAGGGTGCAGGGGGCGATCCAGAGGGCCCTGGCGAGCTTGACAGTCGTGCCGACACTGAGGGCAACGGCGCCGAATGCGGCCGAAGCCCCAACGACACTGCTGGTATCATGGATGGCCAGAGCTGCCCAGAGGCCGAATTGGTGCTGGTTGAGTTCCACAAGCTGCCCCACCGGCGGGAAAATGATCAGGGCGAGGGCATTGAGTGAGAAGACCGTGGCCAAAGATACGGCAATCTCATCATCCCTGGCCTTGATCACGGGCGCCATCGCGGCGATGGCGCTGCCGCCGCAGATTGCGGTTCCGAACGACACGAGCCGGCGGGTGTTGACTGCAATCTTTAACGATCGGCCAAGGACTTCCCCCAACACAAGGGTCGCGGTTATGCTGACTAGGGTCAATAGCAGCGAGCTCTTGCCGACCTCAAGCACTTCGCTGAAATTGACCCCGAACCCGAGCCCTATGACGGAAAGCTTCAAGAGGCTTTTGCCAGTTTTGGCTGTTGCCTGAGGCAGGGGGTTGCCGCACAAAAAGCAGAAGGAAAAGCCGGCGACCAGGGCAGTCGGCGCGGTAACCCAAGGGAGGGCTGTCAGCAGGAACAGGCCGATGAAGGCGGTTTTGCGCAGGGTGGAGTGCTGTTGGTCATTCATGCCGAATCATCAGGTCCTGAGCTTGGCTCCCAAAACGCTCCCTTTCGTCGCAAGATCACTCGAGCGGGTGGCCGTGCAGGAGCTCCCCGGCCCGCATGACATCTTCGCTGCTGCCAAGCAGCATCAGGGTATCGCCCTGTTCGATGCGGAATGACCCGGCGGGGCTATAGACGGTTCGTTCCTGGCGAATGACCCCGACCACGGTGACCCCGGTGAGCTTGCGCAGGTCGATTTCGACAAGGCTGTTGCCGAGGTATGGTGAATCGTCGGGTACGGCCAGGTAATCAAGACGCCCCCCTTCGAGAATTGACAGACCATGCATTGGCGCATCTCCACGCATCATCGTGGCGTAATGTTTTTTACGCAGTTCGGCGAGTACGTGCAGGATGCGCCCCTCGTTGAGATTGAAGCGGCGCATCAGGTTGGCTCCGAGTTGCAGGCTGGCCTCAAATTCATCGGGAATGACCTCGTCAGCACCGAGCTGACAGAGATGCTCGAGCTCGGCCACGTAACGGGTACGCGCCAGGATATAGAGGTCGGGGTTGCTCTGGCGGGCGATACTGATGGTGCGCGCCAATGCGGCAGGGTCATTGATAGCAAGGACCAGAGCGCGGGCACGCTCGACACCGAGTTCGTGGAGGACCATGCCTGAGGCGATGTCACCGTAAACGACGAACTCGCCATCGCGGCGGCCTCTTGCGACATTCTCGGCGTTGAGCTCAATGTACAGGTGAGGGATGTCAAAGCGGCGCAAGACGCGCCCGACGTTGCGTCCCGACAGGCCATAGCCGGCGATCAGCACGTGGCCGGTGAGGTTGGCTGTCCGCTCCTGCAGCTCCGGGTGCATGTCCTTGGCGGGTTTGCCGAGCAGCCTGGCCAGAGCCGCTGCCCAGCTTTCTGCGCGCCCGGCGATCAGCGGCGTGGCGATCATGGTCAGGGCGATGACCGCCAGCGTCACCTGGTAGGCGCTGGTCGGCAACAGCCCCAGAACGGTGGCTTCTTTGAGAAATACGAAGGAGAATTCCCCCGCCTGGAAGAGCAGCAGGCCGCTCAGCACGGCGATCCGCAACGGGTAGCGGCACAGGGTTGTAGCGAGGGCCGCTGCAACAAATTTCACCAGGGCAACGGTCAGCGTTACACCTGTCACCAGAGGCCACTGGGCGACGACTAGGTCGAGATCGACCAGCATGCCGATGGAGACGAAGAAAATAGCCAAAAAGGTGTCGCGAAAGGGGAGAATGTCCGACAGCGCCTGGTGGGCGTAGGGCGACTCGGCCAGGGCCAGGCCGGCGAGAAATGCACCCAGTTCGAGGGAGAGCCCTGCTTCGCCGGTCAACCAGGCGGTCACCAGGATCAGCGCCAGAATGGTGAGTCGGAACAGTTCCTGGGAGCGGGCCTTGAGAATGCTGAGCAACATCGGTTGCAGGAGGTAGCGGGAAAAAACCAGCAAGCCGCCGAGCAGCAGCACGACCTTGATGATTTTCCAGATCGAAAAGGTCAAATCCTGTCCGGCGAGCAAGCGGCAGGGCCACCAGGAAAAACACCACCGCCAGGTCCTGCGCCAGCAGGATGCCCAACGACATGCGCCCGTGGGCAGTATCGATCTCGCCCCGCTCGCTGAGGAGTTTAAGAACGATTGCCGTTGATGAGAGCGCCAGGGCCATGGCGAGGGGAATGGCGGTCCTGAGGTCGAGCCCGTACACGCTGCCCAGACCGGTGAATACCGCGCCGCAGAGCAGCATCTGCGCCAGACCACCTCTCGCCAGCAGCCGTTTGAGGCGCAGCAGTCGTGATACCGAGAATTCCAGGCCGATGGTAAAGAGCAGCAGGATGACGCCGAACTCGGCGATAACCTCGACTTCGTTGATGCTCCTGATCAGGTGCAGGCCGTATGGTCCGGCAATCATGCCTGAGACCAGATAGCCGATGATCGGCGACAGGCGCAGCCGGGTAAAGACTAGGGCACTGCTCAGGGCCAGGGCGAGCAGGATCAGCAGGTCGAGAAGAAACTGGTGGTCGGGCATGTGCATCTCTCGTCAAAAATCTACCGGTCAGGCAGAGGTCGTCAAAGGTTAACCATGTTCACCGGGGTTCAGACAGCAACATTCGCGCCGGCAAGATTTGACACGCCGCGGCAACAGACGCTATCCGCGCTCTTTGCGGCGATAGCGGGCGTAGTGAAAACCCGGGAAATCTTCTTCCTCGCAGCATACCCAGCTGGTGTGAGCGAATGATGGGAAATATACATCCCCCTCGTAATCCTCTTCTACCCAGGAGATGTGGAGCTCTGCAGCGAGGGGCAGCGCCTGGCGATAGAGTCCTGCTCCGCCGATGACGAAGACCAGACGGCCAAGTTGCGCTGCTGCGACCAGGCCCGCCAGGAACGTGGCGCAAACCTGTACGCCGGGCAGATCCCTCTTTGTGCGGCTCAGGACAATGTTGTGACGACCCGGCAGGGGGCGGCCAATGGACGCATGGGTTTTGCGCCCCATGATCACCGTGCCATCCATGGTGATTCGTTTGAACAGCTTGAGCTCCCCGGGCAGACGCCAGGGGAGGGCAGCCCCCTGAACCGATGACCCGGTCTCTGGTCATGGCCACGATAATTGCCAGCTGCGGCATGCTCCCTTGCGGGGTATCCTGCTCCTGTGCTTGCATTGTAGCAAGATAACATTAACAGCACAGCGGATAAAAGCGAGAAGCGCCTTGCGGCGCGAGTCCCAGGGAACAGAGGCCGGGCCTGGACATTGCGGTTAGTAATCCTGCGGTGGCCAGCCCTGAAAGCACCAAGCCAGAGAGGCCGGCGCTTTGCAGCGTCGGCCTCTCTGGCTGTTTATGGTCACACAAGGGAATCAATCCTGCGAAGCTGGCTCCACTGTCGTCGGCTTCTTTTTGACGGGACGGCGGCTTTTGGGCTTGGGCGTTGCAGCCGCAGAGATGGTCACCGTCTTGTCTTGCTTGGCAGTAGCGACGTCATTGAGGCTTTCCGGAGCGGGCTCTTTGGCAGCTGCCTTGCCGCCGGTGCGCCGGGCAGGCGCTTTCTTTGCAGGTCTCTTCTCGTCTTCTTTGGCCTGCTCAGCCTTGTCTCTTAGCTCAGGCGCCTGATCTGCTTTGCTGCGGGCCGCTTTTGATTGTGCTCTGGCGCGGCTGGTGCTGCTGCTTTTCGGAGGTGCTCCTGCGGCGTTGGCGGCCATGGGCTTTTCTGCTTGCTGCTGGACGGGCTGCGGAGCAGGCCTGTCTGTCGATGCAGTGGCTTCTGCAGTCACCGCGCCCGGTTTCTTCGCCGGTCGGCGCGGGCGGCGGGGCTTCGGTTTGGGCTCGATGGTTGCTATCGTCGCCTCCGTCTGCTTTTGCATAGGTTCTGCCGCCGGTTTGGGCGCTGAGTCGAGTTGCTCCTTGTTTACCTCCGTTGCCACCGTGTCCTGCGCAGAGCTGCTTGCCGCAGTTTTAGGTTTGCGGCGACTTCTGCGGCGTTTCGGCTTGGCCGCTTCAACCGCCTGGGCGGCAGATGGCTCTTCCGTAAATACATGGGGAGAAGTCTGAAACTCTCCTGGTGGGGCTCAAGACAGGACTCGCTAAAGGCATGTCCAGGGAGTCGTTTGTGCTTTCGGTCCAGTTTTTCCCTGTGTCCGTGCTCAGCTCGGACAGGAGCCCTTCAGCAGCCGCAGCGGCCGGTTTACGCCGTCTCCTGCGTCTGCGCTTCTTGGCAGGTTCTGCCTCGCTCGATGCGGCTTCAGTTGGCGCGGACTCTACGCCATCCTGTTGGGTTGTCTCTTGCTCGGAGGGCTCTTTTTGAATCGTTTCCAGCTTGGGCTCAGCAAGTTTGGGGTCTTCTTTTTTCTTGGGTTGCTCCTTCTTGACGAGCTCATCCGATCCTTGGGAGACCACGCCGGCCGCGATGTATTCCGGCTGGCTGGATTTTTCTTTTTCTTTCTTCTGAATCTCGATCTCTATCTGGTCGGCGGTAAAATCGCGGTTGCCATGGATATGAATCTGCAGTTGGTAGCGCCGCTCCATATCAACGAGCTCTTCACGCTTGTTATTCAGAAGGTAGCTGGTAACGTCCATCGGCATTTGGGCATCAACCCGGCTGACCTGACCCTTGGCTGCGCTGGCGTGAATTTTTCTCAACAGAGCGACCGCCTGGGTTTCCGGACTCTTCAGGTGGCCGGAACCGTTGCAGTGCGGGCAGGTCAGGTAGGAGCCCTCGGTCAAGGCAGCTTTGATGCGCTGCCGGCTCATCTCCAGCAGACCGAACTGGCTGATGCGTCCCACGCTGACCCGGGCCTTGTCGTTTTCCAGCGATTTCTTGAGCTGGTTCTCGACCTGGCGCATGTGCTTGCGTTCACGCATGTCGATGAAGTCGATAACGATCAGGCCACCGAGGTCGCGCAGGCGCAGCTGTCGGCCGACTTCTTCAGCGGCTTCTAGGTTGGTTTTGGTCGCCGTGGCCTCAACATTTTGTTCGGAGGCCATCTTGCCGCTGTTGACATCGATGGCCACCAGGGCCTCGGTGGGGTCGATGACGATCGAGCCGCCGGAGGGGAGGGTGACCTTGTTGCGGCTCAACGTCTCGATCTGGTCTTCGATCTGGTAGCGCGAGAAGATCGGCCGGCGCTCCTGGTGCAGTTTCACCAGGTGGACGTGGTCGGGCATGACCATCTGGAAGAAATCCTTGGCTTCCTTGAAAACCTGGGGATCGTCGATCAGGACTTCGTCCATGTCGGTGGTGAAGTAATCCCGGATCGACCGGATCATCAGGTTGGATTCCTTGTAGATCAGGGCCGGGGCCTTGACCTTCTGTTCCAGCTCCTTGATGCTTTCGAACAGGCGGATCAGGTAACGGTAGTCGCGCTCCAGCTCTTCGCGGCTCTGGTCGAGCGCTGCGGTGCGCACGATATAGCCGATTCCTTCGGCGAGGTCGATGGACGACATGGCCTTCTTCAGCTCTTTGCGCTGGGAATCGCTTTCGGCTTTGCGGGAGACGCCCCGGGTCTGGCTGCCGGGCATGAGCACCATGTAGCGGCCGGCCAGGGAGAGATAGGTGGTCAGGGCCGCGCCCTTGGTGCCACGCTCTTCCTTGGTGATCTGCACCAGAACTTCCTGGCCGCGATGCAGCAGGTCGTTGATGCGTGGCCGGCGGTTGTCGTCGGTGTTGTAGTCGGGTTTGACCGTGCTGTAATTGATCTCGTCGATCTGCAGAAAGCCGAGGCGTTCGGCGCCATAATCGACGAAAGCGGCCTGCAGCCCGGTTTCGACCCGGACCACAACCGCTTTGTAAATGTTCCCCTTGGTGGGTTCCCGTCCTGCGACCTCGATGTCAAGTTCGGTGAGGACGCCGTTTTCGACGATGGCCACCCGGTTCTCTTCGGGATGGGTGGCATTAATCAGGATTTTCTTGGACATGTAAATCTTTCCGGTTGCCGCAGGCGACAACCATAAACTGTTGGGGGCATAAACCCTGCACCGAGATCTCTGGCTCGACCGGAATTGGGAGCTCGCTCAGGAACAGGACGAATGCCGAAACTTTGTATCCAGCGGGCCGTAAGGCCCTGCGAAGGTCAAAAAAACCTTTTAAAAAAAGGTGGATACGTGCGAACTATAACAAAAAATACAGATTTTGCATATAAATAATGCAAGGGGTTGTGTTTCTCTACCCCAGCATGCGGTCGATCAGGTCGAAATCGAGATCCTGCTCGGCTAGCTCTTTGACCAGGTTGATCTTCTCCTGGTCATCCGCCGTGATCTTGGATACATCCCGGGTCACCGTCTGGAAGACTGACGAGGTCAGTTGCTCGGTGCGCATGAAGGGCAGATCGCTGTCGTCGAGGACCTTCTGAGTCAGCATGGTGACCGGGCTGGCCCCGGAGATCAGCACGCCGGCGAGCTTTTCGTGGTATTCGGGGATATGGTAGAGCGTAGCGAGCATCACCAGCAGCTCGTCGCGGCTGCTGTTGACCAGCAGCAGGGTCGAGTACTTGAGGATTTCGACGACCTTTTCCGTCGAGGCTGCGCCGAGCTGGATATGCTGGATGATGCGCCGCGCCTGATTCACTGGTGGCCCGCAGCGGCAGGTTGAAGAGCTTGGCGACATGCTGCAGGGTCGGTCCCGCGAGGATCGGCGAATAGTTGAAGCCGCCATGCACGATGAAGTCCTGGTCGGCAAAGGCCTTGCTCATGTATTCGAGGGTCCGGGCGCGTTTCTCGGCAATCAGCTTGTTCGGCATGACGATACGGACCTGCGCCCCCTCCATCTTGTACAGGGCCAGGTTCATGCTGACATCGTCGATCACGTGGCCGATGCCGCCGCCGCTGACCAGCAGCACCGGGGCATCGAGAAGCCGTGCCACCCGGGCGTTGCTCAGGCCGAGCACCGAGCCGACGCCGCTGTGGCCGGCACCTTCGATGATCAGGAAATCACAGTGCTTTTCGAGCTCTGCGCAGGCGTCGACCAGCTGTTTTTCGAGTTGGGCCCTGGTGATCACACCATCGATGACATCGCGCGTATCCCCCGGCTGAACAACCACCGGCGACATCAGGCGGAGATCATCCTCAAGGCCGTAGACCTTGGCGACCAGTGCGGCATCCTTGTCGACCCAGGTATCGCCTATCAGGGACGGTTTTGGCCCGACCGGTTTGATGAAACCGACTCTGCGGTATTTCTTGCGTGCCAGGTGGATCAGGGAGAGGCTGGTGGTGGTCTTGCCGCAGTCCTGGCCGGTCGCCGCTATGAAGATTTTACGTGCCATGTTCGTGCCCTCTGTGATTGATTCTGTGGTCTGCAGGTCATGGATGAAGACTGTCTCATTTTGCGAGGGTTCTGTGAGCGTGTCAATCAAGAAGACAGCACAGGGGTGTGCCGGTAGGGATTATCATCCATGAAATGGCTTGTCTGAGACTGTGATTGTTTTTCCCTCTGAAAAAAGTATTCAACATGACATGTCCACAATCACACCATTGATGTGTCTAAGGTTTGCGACACGCCAATCATGCTCTCATGGCACGATCTCCGCCAAAAACAGTGCTGCCGAGATGAAAGTGGGCGTGAGATGTTGAGCTGCATATTAATCGGCAAATTTACGGCCACCTGTAAACGGGTGACCGTTGTTGCTTGCTGTTCTGTCAGAGAAATGTGAGAAGCTTTCGTTATTATCACTGTATTGACGCTTGACGCTTGACGCGGGGAGATGCAAGTGAGGGTATTGGCGAAAAAAAATGCTCCACAAGTAGAAATACGACGAGCAGGCAGCAAGGAGTTCTACTTTGTCTTTAGGTTGCCCAGCGATGGGATGTTCATAAGTATATTTTTCGAGAGCATTGCAGAGGTTACAGCCGCCATAGAGACTATCCAGAGGCACTCTGCAATCAATGAATATTATCTTTTTGAGGCGACTGTCCCTGAACGAACCCACTTTATCTTTAAACTTAAAAAAAAATATCCAATTGGTCAGAGCACGATGTACGAACACGAATCGGCCATGAAGGCTGGCCTTGAATACATGAAAAAACATCTGATGAATGCAGAGGTGATAGATCTGACGACATAGCGGTACTTGCTAATGCGGCGAAAAACCACGCCTGCCGAAACGAAAACCGGTGTGTTGTTGATAGGCACATAGAGGACAAAGACAAAATAGTGTATTTATGGCCACCCGGTTCTTTACCGGGTGGCCATTTTCACGTGAGTCACTGCCGCAGGTGTTTCATCCACGACGGTCTGGGTTAGTTAAACACTCCGGCCCTACCTATCCGGCAGAAGCCTGATATAGATGCACGTCCCTCTGCGGGAAGGGGATTTGGATGCCATTCTCTTCGAGGACCTTTTTGGCCATCTCTGTGGTTTCAAAATATACATTCCAGTAGTCTTCCACCTTACACCAGGGGCGCACCACCAGATTGACCGAGCTGTCGGCCAATTCTGAGACAGCTACCAGCGGTGAAGGCTCCTGCAGAATCCTTGGGTCTTTCTGCATCATCTCCAATAAAGCCTGTTTTGCTTTCGGTATGTTTGAGGCATATGAAATTCCGATTTTCAAATCCACCCGTAATTGCCCTTCGGCCGTATAATTTTCTACGCTGCCATTTGACATGGCACCGTTGGGGATGACCACCCGCCGGTTGTTCGGAGTCAGTAGAATAGTGTTGAAAATCTGCACCTCCTTTACTACGCCGATGTGGCCCTGTGCTTCAATCAGGTCACCGACGACATAAGGTTTGAACATAAGGATCAGGACGCCGCCGGCGAAATTTGCCAGGCTTCCCTGCAGTGCCAAACCGACAGCTAAACCAGCCGCACCCAAAACAGCAATGAAAGACGTCGTCGCAACGCCAATCATCGATGCAACGCTGATGAGCAACAAGGCCTTTAAGGCCCAGGAGATCAGGCTGCAGATAAAAGGAGTTAGGGTTGGATCGGCTTGCGACTTTTCAAGAAGTTTGCGCATCATCGAAACCATGATGCGGATGACCCACAGGCCTACAAACAGAGTGACGATAGCCAGCGCGACTTTTGGGGCGTAGGAAATCGTTAATTCGATGACCTTGTCAGTGTACTTTTCCATACTTCCTCCTGCGTATGAGTTTTGAAAATGTGTAATTGCATAGCAATACTAGCGCAATCGATCGCGCTGTAAAGGATTTGCGCCAACGCTCCGTGGGAAGTAATCTCGGCATTCATCCTGATCATTGACCATCAATCAGATAAAGAAATGGCCGCTCCTTTCTAAGGAGGACCATCCTGCATGTTGCTGTGTTAACGACATGTTTGCCTGTTCAGACGTAATCCTGCCGCAACTTATTCCTGAAACCCCAGAAGATATTTTGGCCTCGGGTCGAAGCCCGCAGACATAGATTCACTTTAGATATCGTAGCGTTCTAGCCTGCTGCTAAGGATTCTGTCTATTCTGAAAGTTGTCCAACACAATGAAGATTCTCGCCGGCCTGCAGATGTGCTATAACAGGCGCCATGCTACAGCTCAAGGATGTTGTCAAACAGTTTGCCGACCAGGTGGTCTTGCGCCATGTCGACTGGCATGTCCGGCCGACCGACCGTATCGGCCTTTGCGGTGAGAACGGCGCCGGCAAGACTACCTTGCTGCGACTTCTGGCCGGGCAGTCGGAGGTCGATGCCGGCAAGGTTCAGCTGGCCCGGGGAACCACCATCGGTTACCTCCCCCAGGAAGGGCTCGAACACGGTGGCAGAAGCCTGTTTATCGAGGTGCGCTCCGCCCTTACGGAACTGCTCGCAGTGGAAACCGAGCTGCAGCAGCTTGAGACGCAGATCAGCAGCAGTGCCGACGAGGCCGCACTCGATCGCTACTCGGAGCTGCAGGAGTTTTTTCGCCAGCGCGGCGGCTACATGATGGAGGCTGAGATCGGGCGTGTCCTCAAAGGTCTGGGTTTTGCCGAAAGCGACTGGGACAAGCCCTGCGAGCACTTCTCCGGTGGCTGGCAGATGCGCATCGCCCTGGCCAAGTTGCTGCTGCAGAGGCCCAACCTGCTGCTACTGGATGAGCCGACCAACCATCTCGACCTGCCAGCCCGCGACTGGCTCGAGGGCTACTTGGCCGCTTATCCCCACGCGGTGATCCTGGTCTCCCATGATCGTTTCTTCCTCGACCAGGTGGTGACGCGCATTGTCGAGATCTGGCATGCCCAGCTGACCGATTACCCGGGCAATTATTCTCGCTACCTGTTCGCCAGGGATGAACGGATCACGGCCCTGCGCGACGCCAAGACACGCCAGGACGAAGAGGTCGCCCGCCTCGAGGCCTTTATCAACAAGTTTCGCTACAACGCTAACAAAGCGTCACTGGTACAGAGCCGGGTCAAGCAGCTGGAAAAGATCGAACGCATAGAACTCCCCCCGGAGCGAAAAAAAATCGGCTTTTCATTCCCCGCTCCGCCGAAAAGCGGGCGGCTGACGGTCAGTTTGCAAGGCGTGTCGCATGGTTACGGCGAGGTCTCGGTTATCCAAGAGGTTGAGCTAGCCGTTGAGCGTGGCGAGCGCATCGCGCTGGTAGGGGCGAACGGCGCCGGCAAGTCGACCATAATGCGGCTGCTGGCCGGCGTGGAGACGCCACTTGCGGGCACGCGCGAAGAGGGCCACAACCTGGTCATGGCCTACTTTGCACAGGATCAAGCACGCACCCTCGACCAGAGCTTGACCGTGCTCGAGCAGATCACGCGGGTTGCGCCCTTCGATATGGTCCCCAAGGTTCGAAACCTGCTCGGCGCCTTCCTTTTTCACGGCGATGATGTGCACAAGAAGGTTGCCGTCCTCTCCGGGGGGGAACGCAACCGCCTGGCCCTGGCGATCCTGCTGCTACGGCCCGCTAACCTGCTGCTCCTCGACGAGCCGACCAACCACCTCGACCTGGCCTCCAAGGAAGTCCTGCTGGAGGCCCTGAAAGGCTACCAGGGGACGCTGGTGTTCGTCTCCCACGACCGCTACTTTGTCGATGCCCTGGCCAGCCGGGTGGTCGAGGTTGCCGGGCACCGGGCCACCTCCTACCTGGGGAACTATGAAGATTTTCTGCGCGCCAAAAGCGGCGAAGGAGATGCAACGCATTCGTCGCTGCGGGTTGAACAGGCGCAGGCGAAGCCGCTCTCAGCATCCGATGCAGGCAAGGCAGCGAACGTTTCACACGCCGAGCGCAAGGCGGCGCGGCGGGAAGAGCAGAAACGTCAGAAACAGCTGGCCGAGGTTGAAGAGAGGATCACCGTGCTCGAGCAGCAACTGGCAGAACTGGTCAGTGAAATGCAGGACCCGGCCATGGCCGTTGACCACGCCCGGCTCGGCAAACTGCTGGACAAGCATGCCGAACTGCAAGCTGAGCTGGATGAGTGTATGACGCGCTGGGAAACTCTCCAGGAGTTGCTGGCGGCGGGGGGCGAGTCGTGAAGCGCCCATTTGTAATCACGATCGCCAGCGAAAAGGGTGGCGTGGGCAAGACGACGATCGCCACCAATCTCGCGGTTTATCTCAAGGCTCTGCGCGAGGACCTGCCGGTCACGATTGCCTCCTTTGACAACCATTTCAGCGTCGACCAAATGTTTGTCCTCGGGCCACGGCCGGAGAAAAACATTGCTGCGCTGCTCGCGGGGGTTGCGCCGGCTGATCTGGTAACACTCGGCCAGTACGGCGTGCAGTACATCGCGTCGTCCCGGCGCTTGACTCCGCCACCGCATGCTCCGGTGTGGCTACAGAGTGCACTACATTCCGCAGACTTCGACGGCATCATTGTGCTTGATACCCGGCCGATCCTCGATTGGTTTACCGAGGCGGCTCTGCTTGGCTGCCGATCTGGTGCTGGTGCCGGTCAAGGATCGTGCGGCGCTGGTCAATGCTGATGCCCTGCGGAAAATTCTTGCCGCCGCCGGGCGTGAAAGGCGTCTCTGGCTGATCCCCAGCCTAGTCGATATCCGTGCCCGGCTCAGTGCCGAGGTGCGGGTGCACGAGTTCCTCGCTTATGCGGCTCGCGAACGCGACTACCAGGTGCTTGATATCTGCATCAGCAAGAGCCCCAAGGTGGAGAGCCTTGCCTCCGGCTTTTCCAGCTGCTATTCGTCCGGTCCTCACCCACGCGCGCAATACGGCCGTACATGGCCAGTTAAAGGCGCTGGCCGAGTTTGTCCTGGCGCGTTTCGATGCGCAAGCTGGCGGCCCGGCTGCTTGCCACGACGAATTGGCGCAATCTGATGTGGCTGACATCACTGCCGGGCATCGCCGCCTGGTGCGCGAGTGTCCTTTCTGCGCTCGCCAGGCCCTTGCCTCTCCGGGACATTTTTATTTCGACCTGCGCAGTCGTCGCCGCGGCTTTATCCACCCCGATTGTTTTGAACGGATAAAGGATGACTTCAATCTGGAGGGGATTGACACCCCCGGGGCCACGATTGCCCTGGCTCTGGACGGCCCCGGTCTGATCGGGCCAGATTGCCGGTTAACAGCACACCTTTGCGATGAAGAAGGCTGTCTGATCGGCAGCACGGAGCTAGTGCTTATGCCCTCCCCGGGGGGGGTGGGTTATGCGATGGCCATTATGACCGGCCGCCTTCTTGACCAGGCCTACCGGGAACTTATCCTGATTAATACCGTGGTCTGTGCCGTTGAGATACAACTTGCCGATGACACGTTACGTAGCTTTGCGCTCCGGAGGCGACGAATTGTTCGTGAACTCCGTCTTGCCGGGTCATTTTAATGGCAAAGAGCAACTTTCTTGACAAGAAATGTTCAATATTTTAAAAAGTTACAGTCTAATCCTTCAGTTAACAAGTATGGGGCTTTGAGTTATGATTTTGCTGCCGCGTGGTAATCCCGTTAAGGAAAATATCAACCCGGGCAAAGTCAATCTGGCCGATGCCCTGAGAAAAATGCGCCAGGGGAAGTTTACCGGATACCTGCGATTTGATTTTCCCGATGGGACCAGCATCTTTATCTACCAGGAAGGACGCCTGATCAGTGTGCTCTACGAGAGCGAGCAGGATAAACTGATCGCCTACGATGCCATCGCCCGCACCTTCCGTGACGCCCTGGCCGGCGCCGGAGTCCTGAACATCTATCTCCTCTCGTCGGAATTGGCTTACTGTATTCATACCCTGCTGCATGGAGAAATGCTGCACAAGGCACAGGATTTGAAGCTGATTGACATCAAATCCCTCCTGGTGCGCATGCGCGAAGAGAAACGCACCGGTTGTCTGCGCATCTATTCCAAAGCACATATTGCTCTGATCTTCTACCGTGGTGGCAGCCCTCTCGGCTTCTTTCACGACGGCTCGGAAGACATCGAGACGACGGCAGACATCTCCAAGTCGGTGGCCAAGGAACCCGGCGCCAAGGTAGACGTCCTGGTCACTCGAGGCGATGTAGAAAAGTCGTTGGCGGATCTCATGGAAACCGCCGATATCGCCGAGTTGTGGAACAGTGCGGTCGCAGAGCATCGCCTCTTGCGTGAAAAGAACGAAAACGCTGCGATTAGAACGCAGTAAATGCTCGAGGAGCTGAAGAAGGGTGCCAAGGGCCTGTTCAAATAGTCCCGGTTGAGATTGCGTCGGGCGGCGAGATGTCGTTTGCATGTCGGGGCAACCTGCCCGGGTTATTTGACGGTGCAAGGTCCATTTTTATCTCGTAGTCCTCTGTGTCATCACTGCATCTTCTCGTTAATCCCGAGCCTGATGTGAATGACCGGAGGTTGAAACGTCGTTGTCGAGAAAACCAACTGGGTCTTCTTTCCTCTGATCAATATCGACCTGCTCCGCAAGATCTACCTGAATAACAAGGATACGCAGATCAGCAGCGGCTTCGTCGCCTTCATGGCGGTTTTGCATTCTACTTCCTCCTCTGGAAGACGCAGGCAGCTGTACATCGACGTGATCATCCTTAGCCGGATCAAGAAAGTTTACCCGATCTACTACGATATCTCCTTATGGTGCGTAAAGATCGGCAACTTTTTCGTTCGTCTCTCGGTTGGCAGGACGTTCCTCTTCTTGGGAAAACTTCTAGGTAGCCTTAAGTCACTCGTTAACATGAGAAAACAGGGTGGGGTCCCCTTTCGAGGCCCCGCTTTTTTGTTTCTGGACCTGTAGCGAACGAACCTCAACCGGTTCAATACTCCTCAGCCTTGGAAGACCAGCGCCCCGAACATTGAATGATGTCAGCTCTCGGTTTTGCTGAGGTGGACATCCATTTGCGGGAAAGGAATGGTGATCCCGGCATCGTGGAGCGCCTTGTGCACGGCCATGTTGCCGCGATAAAGTGTCTGGTAATACTTTTTGGTCGGCACCCAATAGCGCATGCCCAGGTTGATGGACGACTCGCCAAAGGCCTCGATGCCGACCTGTGGCGGCGGGTCCGAGCAAATATCGTCAATGCTTGCCAGAGCCCCGTGTATGGCGGCGACGGCCTTTGCAGGGGCGTCTGCGTAGCTGATTCCGACACTCCCCTCGACGACTTTGTTGGCAAAAGAGTTCGATAGGATCTCCCCGACGATATGTTTGTTGGGAATCGTGATCTTTTCATTGTCCTCGGTGGTCAGGATCGTCACCGCTAGGTGGATTTCGTCGACGATGCCACTCACATTGTTGATGGTGATTGTGTTGCCGATCACAAAGGGCCGCGTCAGGACGATGACTAGGCCGGCGCCATAGTTGGAGACCGGTCCGGCGATAGCAAAGCTGGAGCCGAAAGCGAGGGCGCCGAGAGCCGCCACAAAGGGTGCGATGGAGATGCCGAACTTGCCGATGGCAATAATGATGACGAAGGCCAGCACAAGGATTTTGACCACGCTGCCAAGGAAGCGCGACAGGGTGATATCGACCCCTTTCTTTTCACACAGCCTAGATACCAGCCGTCCCAGCCAACTGGCCAGTTTGATGCCGATGACCAGGATGATGAGGGCGCCAACAATCTGGAAGCTGTAGGTGATGGTGAATTCAACGACGACATTGTAAATCTGCTGGATTGTGTCCAACTCGTTCTGCATGGGGTCCTCCGGATTTGTGCGCAGGCGCTGGATATTTTAGCCGCGACTTGTCGTATTGTCAGAACGTCTTGTCATCGCCCGAGCCAAAGCGTGCCAGCTAGGATGGTTTGTCTCGGATTGCCGATAAACGCTACGGCTGTTTTTGTTACCGGTCCTTGGTCGATGTCAGCACGATCTGGATGCGGCGATTCAGGGCCCGGCCTTCTGCAGAGCCGTTGCTGCCTATGGGGCGGTATTCACCGTAGCCAACTGCGGAGAGGCGCTCGCCGGGGATGCCGACATCCTCCTGGAGGAAGTGCAGGACCGTGGTGGCCCGTGCTGTGGAAAGCTCCCAGTTGCTCGGATAGACCTGGGTCAGAGTACCGCGGATTGGTACGTTGTCGGTGTGCCCTTCAACCTGGATGTCCTTGTCCACGGCCGCTTTGAGAATGTCACCAATCTGTTGCAGAACCTTGATGCCGGCCGGCTTGAGAGCCGCTTGACCGGAGTCGAAGAGGATCTTGTCGACTACGTTCACAGTCAGCTTTCCCTTGAGTTCGGATATCTTGACCTCGCCTCTCTGAATCTCCTCCTCGAGTTTGCCAACCAGTTCATCGTAAGTCCCCTGGACTTCTGCCAGCCGGGCCTCGCGGGCCTGACGTTCGGCTTCGAGTTGCTGTTGCAGGAGATTGCTGGCTTCGGTCAGGCGGTCGACCTCCTGGCGCATTTCGGTCATGGCCGCGCCGGCTTCCGCACTGCGATCGGCAAGGACTTTCTCGACCCGGTCAAGATCCGACCGGGCACGCATAAGGTCTTCCTGCAGCAGTTTGTTGCGCTCGATTGCTTCCAGCAGGCGCTGGTTAAGGCTGTCGTTGCGTTCCGCCAGCTGGTTCTTGTCCACCTTGAGCCGCTCGTAATCGGTCTCGAGACTTTTGATGACCGCTTCGAGATGCTGGTTCTCATCAATCTTCTGCTGGTGGACGGTTTCGCTGACGCAGGCGGACAGGGCGGCCGACAGGATCAGAACTAGGCTGAATTTGTAGTAGAATTTCACAACGATCTCCTTAACTGTGCTAAAGATGGGCTTAGTTCCCACGCTCATTGTTGGTGATTCTAGCATAAATGTAAAGGTCCGGAAATAGGCATTGTTACAGGGTTTTCAGTTGCCTGTCGGTGTTTCGGTATGTTATAAAAACTCAACCTAAAGCGGTTTGTGAAAACCTGGCCCCCCTGGAAATCTGAGCTTATGAATCCATTGATTCTCGACCCTATCCTGCGCCGTGCTCTCGAAGAGGATATCGGCACCGGGGATGTGACAACCTTGGCAACGATCGAGCCCGGTACCCAGGCGAGCGCCGAACTGGTTGCCAAGGAAGATTTTGTGCTGGCCGGTATTGATGTTGCTAGACGGGTATTCCTGCTGCTTGCCGAAGATACGGCATTCGAGAAGCTGATGTCTGATGGACAATCCGTCAAGCGGGGGGATGTGCTCGCATGGATCAAGGGCGATGCCGCTGTCCTGCTGCAGGGGGAGCGGGTGGCCTTGAACCTCTTGCAGCGCATGAGCGGTGTGGCCACCCTGACCGCGGCATTTGTGCGGGAAGTGGCAGGCACGCGCGCCGTCGTGGTTGATACTCGCAAAACCACTCCCGGGTTGCGGGTGCTGGAAAAATATGCCGTGCGTATGGGCGGTGGCGGCAACCATCGCATGGCCCTTTATGATGCTGTCCTGATCAAGGAGAACCACGTGGCTGCTGCCGGCGGCATTACGGCGGCAGTCCGCCGTGCCCAGCAACGCGTGCCTCACACCCAGAAAATTGAAGTCGAGGTTCGCAACCAGGAGGAAGTGGCCGAGGCCTTAGCCGCCGGCGCCGACATCCTGCTCCTCGACAACATGTCATTGGATGAGTTGAGCGCTGCGGTCGAGTTGGTCGGAGACCGCGCCATCACGGAAGCCTCCGGCGGCGTCAGTCTGGAAACTGCGCGTGACATTGCCGAGACCGGTGTCCGCTTGGTTTCCGTCGGTGCACTGACCCACTCTTATCGTGCTGTTGATATCTCCATGCTCTTTACTTAATAAGGTGTTTTGCCTGCATCCATGAAGAAATCCGCGCCGCGCGAAACCATCCTGTCCCTTTTCAGCCAGACCACTGACGGTTTTGTCTCCGGTGAATGGATCAGTTCGGAATTGGGGATCTCACGGGCCGCGGTCTGGAAGCACATCCGCAACCTGCGCCAAGCGGGTTACCAGATCGAAGCAATCCCCTCGCGCGGTTATCAATTACGGCAATCACCCGACATTCTCATGCCGGAAGCGATTCAGGCCGGGCTCGAATGCCGGAGGATTGGTTCTTATGTGCGTTGCTTCGCTGAGACCGATTCCACCAACCTGCAGGCTTGCCGCCTGGGAGACGAGGGGGGCGCGGAAGGGACGGTGGTGATTTCCGACCGCCAGACTGCCGGCAAGGGCCGCTTGGGGCGTCAATGGGAATCTCCCGGAGGCGTCAACCTCTATGCGTCGATTCTGCTGCGGCCGACGATTCCACCTTATGAAGCCCCTCGCTTGACCTTTCTTTCGGCGGTTGCCGTCTGCCGTGCCATTATCCGTTGCACTGGTCTGCAACCGACCGCCAAGTGGCCGAATGATATTCTCTTGAACGGTGCCAAAGTTGCCGGACTCCTCAATGAAATGAGCTCGGAAACCGACCAAGTCCACTATGTCGTACTGGGGGTTGGTGTTAACCTGAACATGCGGGCAGACCAGTTCCCTGCCGAGCTGCGCTACCCGGCAACCTCCCTGGCTCTGGTGAGCGGTGAGACGGTCTCGCGGCTCGATTTCACCCGCACGCTTTTGCAGGAAATTGATGCTCTCTACCAAGTCTTCCTGCATCAGGGCAGTGAACCAATCTTTTCTGCATGGACCGAATTCTGTGATCTGATCGGTCAACCGGTGCATGCCGATTGCAACGATCGACAGATCGAAGGCACTATGATCGGCCTTGGCGAGGATGGTGCATTGCTGGTGCGGACGGCGACTGGTAAAATGGAGAGCGTTTATGCTGGCGATGTACGACCGGTTTGAATGCCTGGACGCGGGACGAGAAACGAGTGATGAAAAAGAGGGTCTGCTGGTCTGATTTTGAATTTACCGCGGACCGCGTACCGCGTACCGCATCCCGGGGGTTCGAATGCTGCTCGTCGTAGATGTCGGTAACACCAATACGGTCCTCGGCTTATATCGCGGCAAGGACCTTGTTCGCAGTTGGCGCCTGACCACAGACAAGGCGAGAACGGCGGATGAATGGGCCATGGTGATTCATGAGCTGTTCAGCCTCAGTGGGCTGCATTTTCCGGATATCAGCGCTGTGATCATCTCCTGTGTCGTGCCGCCGCTGCTGAACACCTTGGAGACGCTTTGTGACACCTATTTCAAGTTGCAGCCTCTGGTTGTTGGCCCGGGGATCAAAACCGGCATGCCAATTCATTACGACAATCCCCGTGAAGTCGGCGCTGACCGTATCGTCAATGCCGTGGCGGCCTATGCCAAAAAGACAACCAGTCTGATCGTGGTCGACTTTGGTACGGCAACAACCTTCGACTATCTCTCGAAACGGGGCGAATATCAGGGTGGCGCAATTGCTCCGGGATTGAGCATTTCTGCGGAAGCTCTTTACGAGCGAGCCAGCAAATTGCCGAGAGTCGAGATCTGCTGCCCGCCACAAGTGATTGCCAAGAACACGGTCAACAGCATGCAGGCCGGGCTGTTTTACGGTTATGTGGGTCTGGTGGACGGTATCGTTGGCCGCATGAAGCAAGAGTCGCGTGATAACCCTTACGTCATTGCCACCGGGGGACTGGCGACCCTGATTGCGCCTTACAGCCAGGCCATCGATGAGGTAGATAATTGTCTCACCCTGGATGGTTTGCGGATCATCTACGAGCGCAATCATGTTGCGTAACGGGATTCAATAAGCTCATAATCATTACGATTATCTGACTATTGGGAAACTTAGAGGAGTACTGAAAGGAGAGATCATGGCAAAGTTCGAAACTCAAAAGTTACGTAACCTGGGCATCGTCGGACAAGGGGACGCGGGCAAGACATCCCTGGTCGAGGCGATCCTGTTCAATACCGGCATGACCGATCGCCTCGGCAAGGTCGATGACGGGTCATCCAATATGGACTTCGAGCCGGAGGAGACCAAGCGCAAGATTACGATCTCTTCGAAGCTGCATCACTGTGAATGGAACGGCCACGACCTGCACATCGTCGATACCCCCGGCTACACCAACTTCCTGCACGACACCCGCGGCTGCATGCGCGTGCTCGGCGGTGCGGTCTTGGTGATCTCGGCGGTCGACGGCGTCAAGGCCCAGACCCAGACCCTCTGGAAATGGGCCGAAGAGTTCGAGATTCCGCGGATCGCCTTTGTCAACAAGCTCGATCGCGAGCGTTCCGATTATCTCAAGGCCGTTGACGATATGGAGAAGGCCCTTGGCTGCCGCCCGGTCGCGGTCAACATGCCGATCGGTGAGGCCGAGGAGTTCAAGGGCGTGATCGACCTGATCAAGATGAAAGCCCGCTTTTTCAAGTTCGATGACAAAGGGTCCTACGATGAGAGCCCGATCCCAGCCGAGTACCAGGACGAAGCCCAGCGGCTGCATGTCATGCTGATCGAAGCCTGTGCCGAGGCCGACGATGAGTTGATGGAGAAATATCTCGAGACCGAGGCATTGAGCGAGCAGGAGATTCTGCAGGGACTGCGCGAAGGGGTCCTGACCGGTGTCTTTATCCCGGTTCTTTGCGGTAGCGCCACGGCCAACATCGGCATCCGCCAACTGCTCGACTATATTGTCATCAGCACGCCTTCACCGATCGACAAGGGCACCCAGTACGGGACCAACCCGAAGACCGGAGCAGAAGAAACGCGTGATCCCGATCCGGCAGCGCCCTTCTCAGCGATGGTCTTCAAGACCGTCAGCGATCCCTTCACCGGCAAGCTTAGCCTGTTCCGGGTCTACTCCGGGACGGTCAAGTCCGACAGCAATATTTACAATTCGACTAAGGAAGTCAGCGAGCGCATCGGTCAGATCCTGCTTCCCGAAGGCAAGAAGCAGAAGCCGGTTCCCGAGGCGGTTGCCGGGGACATTGTCGCCGTTGCCAAGCTCAAGGAGACCGAGACCGGCGACACCCTCTGCGATTCGGGCAAACCGATCGTCTACGAGAGCCCGGTGAGCATGAAGCCGGTCATCTCCTTCGCCCTCGAACCGAAGAGCAAGGGGGATGAGGAGAAGATCTTCTCCGGACTGACTCGTCTGACCGAAGAGGACCCGGCGCTGCAGATCCAGCGCGACGTGGAGACCAAGGAGATGATCATCTCCGGTATGGGCCAGGTCCATGTCGAAGTGGCCATCGAGAAGCTCAAGCGCAAGTTCGGCGCCGACGTTATTCTCAAGGAGCCAAAGGTTCCTTACCGGGAGACTATTAAGAAAAGCGTCGAGCAGGCCTACCGCCACAAGAAACAGTCGGGAGGCAAGGGGCAGTTTGCCGACGTGTCGATCAAGCTCAAGCCGCTGGCGCGGGGCGCTGGCTACGAGTTCGTCGACAAAATCGTCGGCGGGGTCATCCCGCGGCAGTTCATCCCTGCGGTCGACAAGGGGATCCAGGACTCGATGCGCAAGGGCGTTCTGGCGGGGTTCCCGGTTCAGGATTTCCAGATCACGCTGTTCGATGGCTCCCACCATTCGGTCGACTCCTCAGAGATGGCCTTCAAGATTGCAGGCTCAATGGCTTTCAAGAAAGCACTTGAAGCCGCTAGCCCGGTTCTGCTCGAGCCGGTCATGGACATGGAGATCACGATTCCCGACGAGTGTGTCGGTGACGTGATCGGCGACATGAATTCCCGGCGCGGCAAGGTCCTCGGCATGGATCCCCAAGCGGGCAGCCAAGTGGTCAAGGCCCAGGTGCCAATGGCCGAGGTGCTCAAGTACGCTCCGGAACTCCGCTCCATGACCTCTGACCGCGGTCTGTTTACTATGGAGTTCTCGCATTACGAAGAAGTCCCCTCACACCTGATGGCGAAGCTTTTGGAGGGGTTCAAGAACCAGGAAGGCTAGTGCCCCAGTTATTAATCATGGCGATTCGCGAGTGATTACATAACCCTTACGGGAGGATACCAATGACTGATAAGGACCAGTTCACTTTTGACGACGATGATGATTTTCCGGAAACCGACCTTGGAGAGAGCGCGCCGTTGCCAGAAGCTGAATTGAACGCTAAAGAATTCCCGGAAACTGACTTGGGAGACCGCAAGCTGTCGCCAGAAGCAGAATTGAACGATGACGAATTTCCGGAAAACGATTTGAGTACAGCCTTCTCAGAAGGGGAGCACTCTGCAGAAGACATGCATGATGAGGTTCCGGCTATGTCAGAACAAGATGGTGGCAATTCCAGGATGCGAATGCTGCTGATCTTGCTGCTGGTGATCGCCGGAGGCGCAGGGGCTTATTATTTCATGGACCTTGGCGGGACAAGCCCTGCTGTTCCGACGGTGGCGGTGCCAGCCCAGACCGCCTCGAAATCCGTTGCTTTGCCACCACCGCCAGCCTCGGAACCGGCAACTCCGGTTCCGACGGAGCAGGTCACAACGCCGGTGACCGTGGCCGTGCCTCCACCACCATCTGAACCGGCCGCCCAACAGGCTTCTGTTCAGCAGCCTGCCGAGAAAGTGGTTGCTGAGCAGCCAGCGGCTGAAGCCGCCAAGCCCGCTGCGGTCGAGGCTGTTGTGCCTTCTCCGGCCCCAGAGACAGCCACCCAGGAGCAGGCGGCTGCTGTTGCCGCCAGTCTCCCGGCCGACACTGCAAAGGCGGAGATGCCCGCGCCGTCGCCAAAACAGGTCGAAGGCGGAGCTTATGCGCTGGATGCCGGCTCGTATCTGCTGGAATCGAACAGGGATCAGCTTGTCAAGAAAATCAAGAAGCTTGGTTATGAGCCTCTGGTCACTCCGGTTGACGCGACTCTGGATATGACGCGTCTGCGCCTTGGAACGTTTAGCAAGGATGAGGTTCAGGAGGCGCTTGCTTTTGCCCGGACCATTGAGCCCGGATCGTACAGCGCCCCAGCTGGCGACCTTTATGTCATCTATGCCGGGACTTTCATGAAGTCAGGCAATGTCGACAAGCTAACCCAGCGTTTCCTCGCGGAAGGGATTGTTGTCCATCCCGAGCCGGTGCAGGTCGTGAGAACCCTCAGCCGGGTCCTTTTTGGCAGTTTCGCGAGCAAGGAAGACGCCACAGCCGCAGCCCATCAGGTCTCTCAGAACGGGTTAAAGGCTGCCGTGGTTAAATCGAAATGAGCAACTATCGTCATTTTACAAAGAAGTGCAACTGCTAAGGAGTCTCGTTGTTTCATGTCACAAACGGATTCAACCACCGTGCGTTTGAAGGTTTCGCCCGAGATAGCGCGTATCGTTAAACCGGGAGCCCCCCGCGATGTCCAGATGGCGGCAGCGCGCGGGGCTCTTCCCCTTGCTGTCAAGGATCTCCTGACCGTGCTTTTTTTCCTCTGCAGCAGTAAGGACGCCGAGCTCAAGAAGGCTGCGGTCACAACCTTGCGCGAGCTGCCGGCAAATGTCCTGGTGACAACTCTCCGCGACGCGTCTGTTCACCCGCAGCTGCTCGACCTGTTGGTCAGGGCCAGGAGTGCTGATGCCGAATTAATGAGGGCGGTCATCATGCACCCAGCAACCACTGAGAAGACGCTTGTCGCAGTTGCCGAGCGGGCCTCCGCGGACGTTCTGGAACGGCTGGCTGGCCATCAGAACTTGTTGTCTCGGCACCCGCTAGTCGTCGAGGCGATTATTGCCAACCCCTGTGCAGAAAAAAAATTGAAGGACAAGCTCGGTTGGCAGGATCCGGTGCAGACCGGCACGGTTGTTGCGGCGCAGTTGTCCGCTTGCGATGAAGATGAAGACGTCGATATGGATGAGGGGCGCAGCCAGACGGAGATAGAGGCTTTGATGGAAGAAGCCGACCACGAGGGGTTGTCCAAATACCAGATCGCTCTCGAGCTCAAGGTGGCTGAAAAGATCAAGATGGGCTTGACCGGCGACAAAGAATGGCGCTCCATCCTGATTAAGGAATCGAACAAGCTGATTCAGGGTGCTGTCATGAAAAACCCTAGGATCACCGACGGAGAGGTCCTGATGGTCGCCAAGAACAAGACCTCCAGCGACGAGATGGTACGCATCATCCTGCTCAACAAGGACTGGATGAAAAATTACGACATCAAAAAGGCGCTGGTGACCCATCCGAAGACGCCCATCCCCAAGGCTTTGCGTTTTATCAACGCCCTGACAACCAAGGATCTCAAAGACCTGGCGCGCAGCCGCCAAGTCTCCAATATCGTGGCTACCGCTGCACGCAAGGAGCTTGAACTGCGACTCAAGAAGATGGGTGGTTGAATGGCTGTCATAAGCAAAGAAGTTATCGCGGTCTGTACCAGTAAAGCGAAAGGCGAACGCAAGACCGATGTTGGCCAGGGGGAACTGCAGCAAGGGTTTGGTCTGACCGGGGACGCTCACGGCGGCGACTGGCACCGCCAGGTCAGCCTGCTGGCCATTGAGAGCATCGACAAGATGCGCGACGCCGGCCTTGATGTCGGTCCGGGAGATTTTGCCGAGAATCTCACCACGCGGGGGATTGACTTGTACTCCCTGCCGATCGGAACCAGGCTGCAGGTTGGCAAGCGTGCGCTGCTCGAAATCACCCAGATCGGCAAGGTCTGCCACGATCGTTGCGCGATTTATCACCAGGTCGGAGACTGCGTCATGCCGCGCGAAGGGGTGTTTGCCATTGTCCTGAAAAGCGGTCCGGTGAAAGCCGGCGATCGGGTAGCAGTCCTGGAGCCTGGTGCTGACCGGAGTGCCCAGTGAAAGAGTCTGGGGCATATCGCATCGGGGTCCTGACCCTGTCGGATAAAAGCGCACGGGGGCAACGGATCGATGAAAGCGGTCCGGTGGTTGGCGAGATGCTGGGTGCTTGCGGAGAAGTGACCCATGTCGCAATCCTCCCTGACGATATCAATGCGATTGCCGATCTTCTCAAGCAATGGACTGACCGGGAACGGCTCGACCTGATCGTGACCACTGGTGGTACCGGTCTGACCCCCCGTGACGTGACGCCCCAGGCAACCTTGCAGGTAGTTCGATTACGAAATCCCGGGGATGGCCGAGTTCATGCGCATGCAGAGCGTCAGCAAAACGCACCATGCTATGCTGTCGCGGGCGGTCGTCGGCGTCAGGAATCGGACGATGATCATCAACCTGCCCGGCAGCCCCAAGGCGGCCAGGGAAAATCTGCAGGCCGTGCTGCCGGCCTTGCCGCATGCTCTGGCCAAACTGGCCGGTGATCCAAGCGATTGCGGGAGTCAGTGAACAGCGAACGCTGCAAGGGGCCATGAGAGCAGGCGAGCAACGTTCTCCGGGTTCGTTATTACGATGTTAGTGGGCGAGGTGTCCGGCCAGCCAGGCGATCAGGATGCCGCCGCAAAGGGCCACCGTCGCGGACAGGCCGCGGCTGCGATGGGACTCGGGGATCAGGTCTGAGGCGGCGATATAGATGAAGGAGCCTCCTGCTGCAGCGAGCAGGTCGCCGAGCATGGGCTTGGACAGGTTGTTGACCAGAGCAAAAGTCAGGATAGCGGCCCCCGGGGTCGCCAGCGCGACAAAGGAGGTCAGTTGTATGGCCTTGCTGCGCGCCCAGCCGTAATGCAGCAAGATGGCGATCATGGCAATGCCTTCCGGGACTTCATGGGCGATGACCCCCAGGGCCGCCAGCAAGCCAAGATCCTGGCTGACTTCAAAGCCGGTGCCTATGATCACGCCGTCGATCAGCGAATGCAGCCCCATGCCGAGGAAAGCCACCCAACCCATGGGGTGGGGACGAGTACAGCAGTCACCGTGGCAGTCCGCGATCTCGAGATTGACATGGTGTTGTTCTTCATGGCCGGCATGGATCAGCAGGTGGTGTTCAAAGAAATAAAAGAGGATAAAGGCCAGGACGATAAAAAGTGGCGCCCGTGTCGTCAGCTCCATTGATTCCGGAAGGATGTGAAAAAATCCGACGCCGAGCAGGACCCCGGCCGAGAAGGAGACAAGAACGGCAGAATAGCGACGGCTCCAATCCTCTTTGGCAAGGACCAGAAACATGCCGGCAAACGTTGCGGCTCCCGCAAAACTTCCGGCAAACAGGACCTGCCACCATTGTTCCGACATTTCAGATTCTCCCAGGGCTAATTAAAGAGGCAGTATAGATACGAAGCCTGTTCAGGGCAAGCCTCCTGACGCGTTTGTGCGAATTTACATAAGGAGAATCCCCCCCCGCTCAATCTCAAAGAGAACCCGCGCAAGCCTGATCTGCCTGCAGGTATAGTACTCCAACTCGACGAACTTTGCCTGGAAGATGTCGAATCGCTTTACCGGTCCTCGAACATAACGAGTAGGAACTCTCCTGCTAGCCAAAATCTCCTTTGTCACCCAGTCCGGTCAGCCTGTCTGAGCTTTTTTGTGCCCGTTCTTTGACGTGCGTCAAATATTTTCGATGAGCCATTTCGTAGGCTTGTGAAAATCTACATCTAAGATAGCGTTATATCTGTTAGGCAATGACTGCAATACCGCTGATAGTTGGATTGCTGACGGGTTTCTCTCACGGTCGTTTGCGGCCATAGCTCTCAGAAGGAGGTAGCGAACATGAGAAGAAGATTTTTTTTGCAGGGGTTTATGATAACGGCACTGCTACTGTTGACCGCCGGTCTCGGCCTGGCGATGACTGATCGGCTGTCAGCTGAAACCCAGGAGTGCTTGGGCTGTCACAGTGAAATGCCCGGCATCGTCAGCCAGTGGGAAGACAGTGCGCACTGGAACGCCGGGGTCGGTTGCTATGAGTGTCACAAGGCTGCCAAGGGTGATGCGGATGCCATCGAACACAATGGTTTTTCCATCGCGATCATTGTTTCGCCGCGCGACTGTGGCCAGTGTCACCCCAAGGAAACGACAGAGCAGGAAGCCAGCCACCACGCCCAGGCGGGAGACATCCTGAATACTAAGGATGGCCTGCTTGGCCAGACCGTGGGCGGCGAGCCCGCCGTGGCGGTCGGTTGCCGTCAATGCCACGGCTCCATCGTCAAGGTGAACAAAGACGGTTCGCTTGACACCAATACCTGGCCAAACACTGGCATCGGCCGTGTCAACCCCGATGGCTCTAAAGGGACCTGTTCGGCTTGCCACACCCGTCATCGCTTCAGCAAGGCTCAGGCCCGCCAACCGGAGACCTGTGGCAAGTGTCATCTCGGCCCCGATCATCCGCAGAAGGAAGTCTATGAGGAATCCAAGCACGGCATCCTCTACCAGGCGTTCAAGGACGACCTGAACATGGATCATCCGAAGTGGGTTGCCGGTGAGGATTACTACGATGCGCCGACCTGCGCCACCTGCCACATGAGCGCCACCCGGACCCAGGCCACGACCCACGACGTCGGTACCCGTCTCTCCTGGGACCTGCGCTCGCCGGTTTCCGGCAAGACCAAGGACACTGACAAGAAGCGCGCCGACATGCAGGATGTCTGCTCGGCCTGCCATGGCGCGCCCTTTATCACTGGTTTCTACCAGCAACTCGATTCCTTCGTCGGTCTCTACAATGACAAATTCGCCATCCCGGCCAAGGAGATCCGTGCCCTGCTGATCGAAGAAGGTATCCTGACCAAGCAGGACTTCGATGACAAGATTGACTGGATCTACTGGGAACTCTGGCATCATGAAGGTCGCCGTGCCCGTCACGGTGCCTCGATGAGCGGTCCGGATTACGCCTGGTGGCACGGCATTTACGATGTGGCCAAGAATTTCTATACCGAGATGCTGCCGGAAGCCAAGGAGGCCTGTGAGAAGGCCGGCAAGCCGGAAGTGTACGAGCAGATCCTCGCCAAGTACATCGAGGGCCGCCCCGAGCATGAGTGGTACATCAAAGGTTTCAATCCGAAACAGGTCGAACAGATGAAGTCGTACTACCTGGAGCGCTACAAACAGGAAGTGAAATAATCCGCCTCCTTTTCCTTTGCAGGACAACCGGCCGGGCAATTGCCCGGCCGGTTTTTTTTGTAAGATTTTTTTGAGTGATTGTATCCAGTCCACAGGTGCCTGTGGATAGCTATGTGTAAAGCGGCAAAGTTGAGAGCTAAACCGCTTGCAAGGTCTGCATCTTTAGCAATTTGCACAGAAAACAATCATGACCAAGTCGGGTTGCTTAAATTTTCAATATTCGGGATAAGCAAATTTTTGGTTGATGCTGGTGTTGCTGTGTCGCGCCGGCTTTTACTCTATTTGTTTGCCTTGACATGGTCGTTGTTCTATGTAAAAACTCTTTTATAACAATGAGTTATTGATTGCTCTTGGGATCGTCCCCGGCGCCGTGAGTGTGCCGGATTGTCGACGGATGTGCCTCCCTCTAAGAATTGTGCGTTGTAAATCAATAGGTTTTGCATTGCACTTAATGTATGGGATCGGCATTGAACACCTGATGCCTGCAACACCTTACTAAAGGAGACCGGTCAATGCGGCTGACCCCACAAACGGAACTGAAAAACCGCATCGAAAAGCTGCAGAAGGAAATGGCTATCCACAGCTTGGATGCAATTCTTCTGTTGCAGAACGCAGATCTTTTTTATTTCACCGGGGCCATCCAGCAGGGAGCTCTTTACGTTCCCATCGAGGGGGACCCCCTCTACCTTGTCCGCAAGGATTATGCGCGTGCCCGCATGGAATCGGGGCTGAAGGATTTGGTCCCGTTCAAGAGCCCGCGTGACATCCCGGGAGTGCTGGCTGATTTCGGCAGGGTCATGCCGAAAACCGTCGCTATGGAGTTGGACGTCGTCCCGGTTTCAGTGATGAACCGTTTCAAGGGCGTGCTGGGAGACGCGGTCATCAGTGATGCCACCCCGCTGATCCGCACTGTACGCGCGATCAAGTCAGACTATGAAATCAACATCATGAAAGATGCCGCGTTGATTGTCGACAAGGTCTGCAAGCGTGCCGCAGAGGTGATCCGCGAGGGGATGACCGATCTTGACTTGGCCGCAGAGTTGGAGTTTACCGCCAGGAAAGCCGGTCATCAGGGGCTGGTCCGGATGCGCGGATTCAACAATGAGTTGTTCTATGCCCATGTGTTCTCAGGTAACGACAGCGCCGTACCGACCTATTCGGACACGCCGCTGGGAGGGGTTGGCCTGAACCCGTCTTTCCCCCAGGGTGCGAGCTACAAGAAGATTCGCCGGCATGAACCGATCACCGTCGATTTTTCAGGGATCTTCGACGGCTACATCGTTGACCAGACGCGCATGTTCAGCATCGGTGAACTGCCGACAAAGCTCACCAAGGCCTATGTCGATATGGTGGCCATTCAGGAGCATGCCAAAAAAACCGCCAAGCCGGGGGTCAGTTGGGGTGGTTTGTACGACGAATGCTTGGAGATGGCCAATACCATGGGTTACCGGGATCATTTCATGGGCTCCAAGGGTGCCCAAGTGTCTTTCATCGGTCACGGCACTGGTGTCGAACTGGATGAATACCCGTTTATCGCCAGGGGGTTCAACGACTACCAGCTACAGGAAAAGATGACCTTTGCCTTCGAACCGAAAGCGGTTTTTCCAGGGCTGGGTGCCGTCGGCGTTGAAAACACCTTTTGGGTTGCTAAGGACGGACTCAAGCATTTGACTTTTTCCAATCAGGACCTGATCGTGCTCTAAGAAATTGCGCATCAGGGTGATCGGCAGGCCTCCCCGTTATTCGGGGGGGCTTTTTTGTTGGTGAAAGCGAATGTTCGCTTACTCAGCGACCAGGTAGAATGCTGCAGAATAATCTGCTCTCTTCTGTAGAATATACTACATAACGTGCTCAGCGGATTATGCTTGGTTGGCAAGATTCATGGCTTAAGCTAATGATATAAGCATGTTAGATGCTTGTGTACGGTTTGGCACGAATGTTGATTATCTTTGTCGGCATTATGTTTTCCGTCCGCACACTGTAACCATCAACAAACGAGGAGACCAATGCTTAAACGCCCGAAGCTTTATGTGTCGACCTGCTTGGCCCTGGTCGCTTTGATCCCAGTTGTCTGGTTGTTTTATCCGTCCGGTTCGACTCTTGCCAATGCGGCCATGGCCGAGTATCAGATCGATAAAATGACCTGTGGCTCCTGCGTCAACAATATTGAAAAGGCTCTGTTGAAGGTGGATGGCGTCGGTTCCGTCGAGGTCAATCTGACCAGCAATCGCGGCCGCGTTACTTTCGACCCAGACACCGTTGACAGCAAGGCGATTGCCGAGACCATTACCGGAGCCGGCTATCCGGCGAGCCTGCGCCTGGAGCTTGACCCGCGTGAATTCGCCGCCCTGCAGCAGGAGCAGACTGAACTCGGGCAGAAGTATCTGGCGCGGGTCGGCGATCGCCTGCTTGCCCGCAGTGATTTTGAGCAACTTGTCCGGCAACGCTCCGAAGGGGTTGCGCAGCAGAAGCCGGATGACCAGGTCTGGAGAGCCGTCTGGCAGGACACCCTGCAGCACGAACTGCTGCTCGTGGCCGCAGAGCAGAACCGGGTCGTCATTCAGGACGGGGAAGTTGATGCCCGGTTGGATAAATTGCGGCAGGAGCACGCTGGGCTGGAGCAGATCGTCACGCAGCGTTATGTCAGCATGGCTGAATTTCGTCAGCGCCTGCGCGAAGACATGATCATCAATCGCAATCTCGAAGACCATGTCTATGCCGGTATCAGCGATCCCCGCGAGCGGCAGATCCGCTTGCAGGAGTGGTATGCCGGACTGCAGAAGAATACCGAAGTGATTATATTCGACCCACAACTCAAAGCCCTCAATCAGGGCGGCAGCGGCTGTGCCTGCTGCAACAGCTGAGATCCGTCGTTTACAACCAAGTTTAAACAGGAGAATGATCAATGTCTGAACGTAATGCCAAACGTGAACAATTCAATCCGCAAAAACCTGCCGGGAAAAAGCTGCTGATTCCCGTTGTCTTGTTGATCTTGGCAGTTGTCGCTGCCGGTGGCTGGTTGTCTTTCGGTCCACAGCCTGCCGGTGGCCATGCCATGGTCCAGGCCGGCAAGGATGGTACGATCCGCTTGGCTACAACCGATTTTGTCGATGGCAAGGCCAGGTTCTTCCGCTTCAACGGCCAGTCCGGCCCGATCGATTTTTTTGTCGTGCGCAGCCAGGATGGTGTGATCCGCTCGGCGTTCGATACCTGCGACGTGTGCTACCGCGAACGCAAGGGTTACCGCCAGGAGGGCAACGACATGGTTTGCAACAACTGCGATCAGCATTTTCGCACCGACCTGGTCAACGTGGTCAAAGGCGGCTGCAACCCGGCACCGTTGCAGTCGCCAGGCGGTCGGCGATGCGATCGTGATCACCGTTAATGATCTCGAGCAGGGCGCCGGCTATTTCAAGACTGCACTCAACTGAGGGGCTCTGCCGTGCGCCTTGAACATATCGTTTTGCATAATCTCAGGCGGCGCAAAGGACGGGCGATCTTTCTGGTCGTCGGTCTGATGATCGGCGTCGCCACGGTCGTCACTCTCCTGTCGCTGACGGACGCACTCAGTCAACGGGCTCAACATGAGCTGGAGAATTTCGGCGCCAACATTATTATCACGCCGCACAGCGATCAGATGGCCCTGAGTTACGGTGGGGTACAGCTTGGCGGTGTCAACCTGGTCACCGAGGAGATCCGCCAGGACAGCCTGGCCAGGATCGACGATATCCCCAACCGGCGCAACGTTGCCACGATCGCTCCCAAGGTGCTCGGCACGATCGAGATCGAAGGTCAGCGTCTCATGATGATGGGGGTCGATCCGCTCGCGGAATTCAAGCTGAAGCGCTGGTGGTCGATTGCCGGCCGTCCCGTGCAGCAAGGTCGAGAACTGCTCGTCGGTGATGCCGTCGCGCGGCGTCTGCAGCTGGTTATGGGCGATACCGTGCAGATCTCTGGTCAGGATTTTACCGTGGTCGGGCTGTTGGCCAAAACCGGTTCCCAAGACGATCAGCTTCTGATCACGCCCTTACTGGTGGCCCAAGACGTGCTCAGCAAACAGGGTGTAGTCAGCATGGTTGAAATCGCAGCGCTCTGCCATGATTGCCCGGTTGCCGATATGGTCAACCAACTGCAGCAGGTGCTGCCTGGTGTCGATGTTCAGGCCGTTCAACAGGTCGTCAAAACCCGTATGCATGCTCTCGACCAGTTCCGGATGTTCGCCTGGGGAGTTGCTGTAACGGTGGTGATTATAGGCGCATTATTGGTGTTCGTCACCATGATGGGCGCTATCAGTGAAAGAACCAGGGAGATAGGAATCTTTCGGGCCATCGGCTACCGCCGCCGGCATGTGCTCCACCTGATTTTGCTGGAGGCGGCCATCGTCAGCGCACTGGCCGGTGTGCTGGGTTATGTGGCCGGTGTGCTGGCGACCCTGACAGCACTGCCTTTGCTCGAGGGCGGCGGCAAGGCCCCCTGGCACTGGAATCCGTCCTTGGCGCTGATCGCCATCTTTGCCGCGGTGCTGGTCGGGCTGCTGGCATCATTGCAACCGGCCTTGCGCGCCAGCCGTCTTGAACCGAGCGAAGCGCTCAGGGCCCTCTGATCATGGATACGCTATGAGCCTGATAAAGCTTGAACAGGTCACCAAGCGCTATGTCAACGGCGCAGATTGTGTGATTGCCCTGCAGGAAATGAATCTCCATGTGGCCGAGGGGACTTTCCTCGGTGTCATGGGTCCTTCAGGGAGTGGCAAAAGCACTTTGCTGAGTGTCCTGGGGTGTTTGACCTGCCCTTCTTCGGGGCAGGTCACGATTGACGGTATTGACATATACGGGCTCTCTACGGAGAAACAGGCGGATTTCCGGCGCGAATATCTGGGTTTCATCTTCCAGTCCCACAACCTGATTCCTTATCTGAATGCCCTGGAAAACGTCATGCTGCCGCTGGCGGTGTCAAAATTCTCCTCGCTTGAGAAGCGCCAACGCGCCACCAGCATGCTGGAACGGGTCGGCCTTGAGGCTCGCTTGTTGCATTTGCCGCAGCAGTTATCCGGCGGCGAGCAGGAGCGCGTGGCAATAGCGCGTTCCCTGGTCAATAACCCGCCGCTACTGCTGGCCGACGAACCAACCGGGAGTCTTGATACCGCAACCAGCCAGCAGGTGATGTCCCTGCTTGACGAACTACACCGCGAGGGCCAGACGATTGTTATGGTCACTCACAACCAGGACAACATGGCGTGGTTCGATTGTACCGTGCATCTGCGAGACGGGCGGATTGCGAAAGAAGTCTGCGGCTCCGGCGAAGATCTTGCGCAAGCGATGTGAGGCCTTATGTTCCTGCTTTTTATTATCAGCCTCTCGATTATCATTTACTTCATCTGCATGGAATTCGACAAGCCTGTGCCACCATATTCGCCACTTTACGGCTCATGCCCGGACTGTTTGGAAAGGGTCCAGTCCGGCTGGCTGGTTTGTCCCAATTGTCGGACTGTGTTGCGTGAAGCCTGCCCCGATTGCGGTAAGGCGCATGACCGGTGGGTTAAATACTGCCCGTGGTGCAGACACTTGAACCAAAAGGCGAACGCGTGAAAATATCGTTTAAAGAGATCCGTGTTTCATGGTTCGTCGTCTTCTGCCTGGCGGCTATCCTCGCTATTCTTGCGTGCAACACCTGGCTGCTCTGCTGCGGGCATTGCGTGCTCAGCGATTTCCTGCGCATCCCCACGATCGGTTGGGCGATCATCCTTGCCAACCTGGCCGCAGGTGTGGTGCTTTTTGCGGTCAAGCGGCGAAGTGACAAAAAGACCGAAAGGTGCTTTTGCTGCGCATGCCAAACATCCTTACGCGACTCATGGGTTTATTGTCCGATCTGTGGCAGTGAACACCTCCTTCGATAAATCAGCTGCCTTTAAGAAAATAACTACTGCTCCCACGAACAGAATAACTGCACCGGATAATAAGGTGGTGTTGACTCAAGGGACCTGTTGAGGCATCGCAAGATCCTGCAACAGGTCATTGCCAAGTCCCTAAGCGCCTCGATTTGAATGTCTTTTTGCAGTACGGTCCTTCCGTCACAGAACCACGCCGAATGTACATAAAATGTATGCATTCTACATATTATGCCTTCCGGCGAAATGAATATTCCTCGCCTGCATCAGCCCTTATTCTAAAGATCATCAAGAAATCAAATAGTTATAGACTGTGTTCACTTGTGGCACATTTTCTGCTGTTAATGTAAGTACAGGAAAAATGGTCATGAGTGACCGGGAGTCCCGGCCGTGACCTTTCTCGTCGGATGAGATCCTTGGGGCAACGTCTAACGAGAAACGACGTGAATTTATTGACGACCAGAAAATGGCATGTGGAGGTGACAAGGGATGTAGCCCCTTATTGAACGAAATTGCAGGTGGAAAGGGAGAGATGACATGAAAAAGACCAGTTGTTTTCTAACCGTTGCAGTATTCCTCGTTTCGTGTGCCTCTCACAAAGTGAGTCATCAGCCAGACTTGACTTATGACCTTGCAGCCCAGAAAAACAAGGTCACTAAGGACGGGGTTGTTCTGATGACAAAACCGATTCACCACAAATCAGAACTTGAATCCTTTTTTGATCAAGACCTTTTAAAATATGGGATCCTCCCTGTTCAGGTTTCTATCTCCAACAACTCCACAAATGATTTCTACCTGTCTACCGAAGGGCTCAGCTTAACTGATCCATCACATAACACTTATCCAATCCTTCCCGTTAGTGAGGTTGTCGCAAAAGCAAAGAAAAGTTATTGGCGGACCGCGGGTTGGGGCGTCGCCTTTGGTCTCCTCGGTGCCATTCCAAGCATGATCAACGTGAACAATACCAACCAAAAGATTGAAGATGACTATTATGCCAAATCGTTGAAAAGCGGCAGCATGCCTGGCGGCGCCGTCACAACGGGGATGGTCTTCTTTGCAGTTCCGGATGACATGACTTCACTGGACGGATGGGAATTTACGTTCGCGTACAAAACGCCAGAGAACGATAACCTGTCAACCATTGCATGCTGCCTGGTTGGGCAAATTGAAAAAAGAACAACAGAAATGGCCTCGGCGGGGAATGCCAATACAAACTAGTTCATTCACGTCTTGAGAGAAGCTTTAGAACCGTAGTGGTGTACCTTTCATAACCTGAATCTATGGGGTGAGGCAGGTCAAACATGGCTTCTAATTACTGGCAGCGGTTACCGAGCCTGAATATTTTTAATCAACTTGGAGGCCTGAGTGGCAGGATGAAAAGCGCCCAAGACATCCAGGTGACGTTGGCACCTGAAACAAAATCTGCTCGATTCAAACCGGCCTCCGAAGTTGCCTTAATATCCCTGTTGACCCTTCTGCCCCTATGGGGATGTACAACCACTAAGCTGGCTGACAATCCGCCGATTATTCTCTATCAGCAGATAGACGTCGCTGCAGATCCGGTGTTTCGCGAAGCTGTTGAAGAGGCCAGGGCGGCAGGTTGGCCGCCGTACACTTCGACGCTGGACCCGGCTGCAGCGGCTAAGGCGGATTTCAGGGTGGCTCTCGATTTCCAGATACATGACAAAGACCTGATGGATGCAGAGCGCATATGGCAAATGACAACCCTCATGATGTTGACGTTCTATCCTTCAAGCTGCGCCCGGTACAACTTCGAACTCACGGCCGACCTCTACGAGCGATCGGGACGGCGGCTCAAGAGCTGGCGCCTTGATGAACAGGATACGGCGTTCCTTTGGTTTTTCCAGGGTGATGAGTGTATGGACCCCGCAGATTCAACGGTCCGTAAAATTGCGAAAAGCATGCTCAAAGATTTATATCGCCGCATGGCAGAGGATGAGACCCTCGCTGGGCTGACGGCGGATTCGGCCAGCGATCTGCCTCTTGTGCACATCTCGGCAAGAAACGCCCAAGATTTGGTCGAGCAGGTGGCCAAAACGGACGCGCCATTCTCAAACTTTGCTTTTGCGCCTCCCACGGAAACGGCAGTGAATTATACGCTCACTGTCGAATTCGACTCTGTCAGGCAGGAACAAAGTTTATCCGCCCTCTTGGCTCGTGGTATGGCCAGCATTCCGACCATTGGCTTGGTCAGTTTTTGCCCGGCATACGAGACGATTCTCAGCGCTGAAATCCACGATGCCGAAGGTACGGTACTCAGGCAATATAGCTTCGCCGAGACAAAAAGAGGGTCAGGGATAGACAACTGCCCGCCGGTCACTTATGCGACGGACCCTGAATTGGCAGAACGTTTACTGCTCCAACTCTTTCGTCAAATCGGCAGGGACGGGGTCATTCCGGGAACCCGTGACTTTCGCGATGAGCCAGGTCAGCAACCTGCAAGCTATGCAGGCACATAAACGGAAGGGTACCTTTAAATATTCTTGTCGAAAATTTGAGCGATTTGCCAGAGCCCTTTGGCCGACGAATCCACGGGCAAAGCCAAACCTGTCGTGAGGCAGGGACGGAAAGCTACGGATCTTGCTTTTTCTCCAGAAGATAGCCGAGCTGCTGAAGTATTCGATACCTTGGCAGCTTTTTTTCATAAATGTGGCAGTGCAGAAAAGGGTGGTTACCGTTTCTTTGCGAAACCTGACGTCTGGATGACCGGTTCCTTCGTGCGTCGCTATAGGCTTTGGCGTCGACGCTTCACCCGTTGCAAGGGAGGTCCTCATGAAAGCAATCGTTGCGGTTTTAGGAGTTGTCGCTTTATTGGTGGGATGTGGTGGTGGCGGAGACGGAGACGGAAACGCAAGCGTTCCAGCCACAAATCCCGAGATTTCAATCAACCTTTCAGGCCTATGGGCGGGCACCTGGTCAGGAAAAGATCCGGTAGAAGGCGACGTGCAAGGTCATTGGGAGGCTGAGGTGGCTCAGCATGACAGGACCGTCAACGGTTCATTTGTCTTGAGTGGCGATGTGGACTGTCCCGAAGGTGATCTGGACGGTTCGGTCGACGAAGACAACCTGTTCAGTGGGACTATTTTACGTTTGCCCTGTCAACAAAACAGATGGCTACTGAACGCCGTCAACCTTGATGAACGCTCTGCCAGCGGGGCTTGGGACCAGCTTGGGTCTGGGGCTTCAGGGACCTTTACCGGCATACAGGTCGCCACTCCCGGAGGGCCGCGCATTGCCTACTTCCACCCACCGGGAGGCAAGGCCGGCTCGATTTTGACAATCGTTGGGGAACGTTATGCTGCTACGGCGACAGACAACCTTGTCCTTTTGAACGGCGTCGGGACTGCCGTCTTAAATGAGCAGGGAACAAGCCGGCTTACCACAACCGTGCCCGGCGGGGTGTTGAATGGTCCTATCACCCTGAAAACGCAGGATGGGCTTGCCATCAGTCCCAGGGCTTTCATTAGTGACGTAACCTCTCCGACCAATATCGTCAGTAAGCAGATCGCGCTGGGCCGCGGCCAGGTGGGTCTTGCCGTCAACCCGGACGGACGGCGTATTTATTATGCGGCCAATCACGGTGACCCTGGGCTTGGTGGTCTGCTGATGGTTGATGCCGCCTCACAGGAGATTCTCAGCGAAACCCCGGTGAACACTGCAACAAATGTCACCTTGCAGGGTGTTGCCGTTAGTCCGGACGGGCGCCGGGTGTATGTCGCCTGCGAGGGTTTCGGTGTGTGTGTTTTTGACGCCATCAATAACCTCTTGAAAGTGAAGATTCCGGTAGGGTCAGGGCAGGAAATGAAGCTAAACCCGCAAGGGCTCGCATTGAGTCCTGACGGACAGCTCCTATATGTCGCTGACAATCGTGACGGGGGCGCAGTTGCGGTCGTTAATACTGACAACTATCAGGTTGTCGCCAGCGTTGACTTAGGCCCCGGGGTTACCCCGCAAGGAGTCACTGCCAATCCCGACGGCAAAGAGGCTTATTTTGCCTTCTCGGCACCTGTTGGCCAAAATGGTCAGGTTCTTGTCTACAACGTTGACGGCGGAGAAGTCGCTTCTGCCATCGAAGTCGGAGACGGGCCTATCGGTCTTGCCGTCACACCGGATGGCAGAACCCTTTATGTCAGCAATGAGCAGGAGAATACGGTCGACGTCATAGATCTCTTTAGCCAGCAGATTGCCTGGACAATCCCGGTCAGTGCCGGGCCGACCGGTCTGGCCATCAGCCCCGACGGGCAATACGTTTATATCGCCTGCCGGTTTAGCAATCTGATTGACATCATTCCGGTTGGGACTACGCAGGTGATGAGTAGCCTATCGGTGTATCCCGATCCTGTCCATCTGGCTTTCACGCCTGATGGCAGGCGGGCATATGTCAGCCATGCAAGTTTCGGCTTCAGCGAGGAAATCGGCGGTCGCTTCACCCTCTCTGTGGCAATAGCAGGTGGCGGCATTGGCATCGTCAGCTCTGCGCCGGGTTCAATCAACTGCGGCGCCTCGTGCCAGGACACTTTCGAAAATGGCACTGCCGTCTTTTTGACGGCAACACCGGACCACAACTCCTACTTCGCTTACTGGGATGGCGACCCGGACTGCCAGGACGGGGTCATCGCCATGAACACCAACAAATACTGTGTCGCCGTCTTTAACTCTGCCGCGCCACCGACTGCCGGTACGAAGGTGTATGGGGAGATGGCTCCCGTGGCTCCGGGGTGCTTTATTGCGACGGCGGCCTACGGTTCATATCTCGACCCGCATGTACAGGTTTTGAGAGACTTTCGCGATGATGTCCTGCTGACAAATCCCGTCGGGCAGGTTTTGGTGGAGTTCTATTACACGCACTCTCCGCCGATCGCTGCATTGATTTCCGAAGACGAAGGTTTGAGAGCCGCGACCAGGGTTGCCTTGACTCCTCTGGTGTTCGGTGTCAAATATCCCGCTGCAACTATTTTGCTAGGCTGTGTTGTCCTAGGTTTTGTGGTCCGCAGGTTCAATCGGGCAAGGTCGGTCTAATACATGCCTTATAACGTGTAATCATTAGATATATATGGAATTCCAAGGGGCACGCCCCCCTGGCCTAGGCTGGCCAAGGGGTGGTGTGACAGGGCGTGAACGCTTATTGTGAATTGGCGACGATAACCGCAGACAGCTAGCTGCGCTTGGCGGTGATGTTGAGGGTCTGGATCTTCTTGCGCAGCGTGTTGCGGTTGATCCCCAGCACCTCCGCAGCCTTGACCTGGTTGCCGCGGGTTTTCTCCAGCACGATGTTGATCAGCGGGCGCTCCATCTGGTGGAGGACCATGTCGTAAAGGTTGTTCATGTCCTGCAGGTCGATCTGTGCTAGCGAACTCTGCAGCTTCTGATTGATCAGCCCTTCGAGGGAAGCGTTATTGCCGTTGCTGGTCTGCCCCATGGTCAGGCTGGGGAAGTCCGCTGCGTTGAGCAAGGCATCAGGAGAGAGCAGGGCAGCGCGCTGGATGATGTTTTCCAGCTCGCGGACATTGCCGGGCCATGCGTAGTTGCAGAGCAGGGTCATGGCCTCCTTGCTCAGCCCGGTTGCCGAAGTGCCGTATTCTTCGTTGGCCTTGGCCAAAAAGTAGTCTACCAGGCTGGGAATATCTTCACGACGCTCGCGCAAGGAGGGGAGCTCCAGGGGGACCACGTTGAGGCGGTAGTAAAGATCTTCACGAAATTCCTTGCGCTGGACTTTCTCCTTGAGGTCCTGGTTGGTCGCGGCAACGATGCGGGTGTTGACCTGGATGGTCGCACTGCCGCCGGTCCGGGTCACTTCCTTCTCCTGTAATACTCGCAGCAGCTTGGCCTGCAACTCGAGAGGCATGTCGCCGATTTCATCGAGGAAGAGCGTGCCGTCCTTGGCCTGCTCGAACTTGCCGATCTTTTTTTCCGTTGCCCCGGTAAAGGCGCCTTTTTCATGGCCGAAGAGCTCACTTTCGAGGAGTTCCCTGGGAATCGCTGCGCAGTTGAGCGCGATGAACGGTTTGCCGAGCCGGGAACTGTTGAAATGGATGGCACGGGCGATCAGCTCCTTACCGGTGCCGCTCTCGCCGTAAATCAGGACCGTGACATCAGAGGGCGCAATCTTGCCGAGGATCTTGTAAATCCTCTGCATTGGTTGGCTCTGGCCGATAATCGTGCGCTCCAGCTGGTAGTGCTGCTTGATTTCCTGCTTGAGCAGCGACACTTCCGCCGTGACGTCCGCTGCTTTTTGTGCCTTGTAGATGATGGCGTCCAAGGCGTCTAGGTCAAAGGGTTTGGTCAGGTAGTCGTAGGCGCCGCGCTTCATGGCTTCGACGGCGTTTTTCATCGATGACTCGGCGGTCATGATGACGACCAGAGCGCGTGGGCACTCTTCCTGGAACTTGCTGAGCAACTCCAGCCCTGACAACCCCGGCATCTTGATATCAAGGACCGCTAGGTCGTAACTCTGCTTTCTGCTCATAAGCAGGGCTTCCTGGCCGTTGCTGGCGAGGTCAACCTGGTAGCCCTGCTTGGTCAGCGATTTGGAAAGCACCCAGCGAATGCTCTCTTCATCATCAGCAACCAGAATCCGCTTGATCGACATCTCTTGATCCTCCTCGATAAAAAACGGGCAAATAGCCAGAAATAAAGGTTCGCCACTTAGAAGTGGATACGGCATTTAAACTCAACAAATCTTTTAACGCAAAGATGCAAAGGGGTTGCTCTAAGTAGTGCGGAAATACCCTCTAAATCATGATTTTGCGTCTTTCTTTATGCTTGGCCCCTTGAGTTAAAAAGATTTTTTGTGTCAACTTTCGCTTCGCAGGAACATCCGAAAAGTACCTTAACGCCGCAGCGGTAATGAAACGAGCATTGTCGTTCCCTCCCCCGGGGCGCTCTCGATCTTTAACAGGCCATGGTGGTCTTCGATGATTTTCTGGGAAATGGCCAGGCCGAGACCGCTCCCCTTGCTCTTGGTGGTGAAGTAGGGGGTGAAGATGCGCTCCATCTGGTCCAGTGCAATACCGCACCCGGTGTCGCTGATGGAAATGTCCACCATGGGAGATGAGCGTCTGCCCGGACCAGTCAAGTGGTAATTGGAGGCGATCCTGGTCTCGATCAGGACCTCGCCGTCATGGTTGATCGCTTCTCGGGCATTCTTCACGAGGTTGAGAAACAGCCGGGTCAAAAGGTTCTCGTCCCCCTGGACCGGCGGGATGCTCGGGTCGAGCTTAAGAATGAACCTGATGTTCTGGCTACGGGCGGCCTCTCTCTGTAGCAGGACGATATCATCAAGGATTTTGGTCAGGTCGACGTCGCCAATTTCCGGCGGGCGCGGATTGCCGAGGTCCATCAGCTCCTCGATGATGAAGTTGATACGCTCGACTTCCTTGATCATGATCTGTGTGTAGTCCTGCAGGGAGCTCTCATGTGCCAACTCCATGGAGAGCAGTTGCGCGGCGCCTTTGATCCCGCCCAGCGGATTCTTGATCTCATGGGCGAGGCCGGCAGCCAGGGTGCCCAGCATTGACAGGCGGTCGGCCCGGCGCAGTGTGCTTTCGAGGTCCTTGATCCGTGACAGGTCACGGATGATCATCACCGCACCGTCCTGGCTCCCCCGTTTCGAAAAGATGGGTGCCGCGTATGCATTGACCGGCAAAGGCGATGCGTTTGCACGGATCAGGTAAAGGCCTTCATCGTCGGTGATGGAGCGGCTCTCCATCAGGGCGACTTTGACCAGGTAGAGCAGGGTCTCCTGGTCTTTGAAGAGCTCCTGGTAATGTTTGCCAATCATCTGGCGCGATGAACGCTCCATGAGGGCTTCTGCGGCAGGATTGAAAAGGGTGATCCGCCCCTCCTGGTCAAAGGCGATCACGGAACGGTCGATGTTCTCCAGGATCATGCCATAGAGCGTTGAGTCGGTTCCGGGAGACAACCTGGTCTCCTTGTCGATTGGTTTGAACAGCTCAGGCGGCATCGGCGAAGAAATCCTCGAGCAGCGTGCTCAGCGCCGCTGTGGTTGTGGTCCTATTGACCTCTACACGGAATCCCGCAGCGTTTTCCATGCCACGCACATACCAGCAGAGGTGTTTGCGCATCTGGCCCAGCGTTTTCCGTGGGCCGAAGGTCTCAAGGCAAAGCTCGAAGTGGCTGCGGGCAGCAGCTAGGCGATCGGCCGGTGTCGGTAGGGTCACGGGTTGTCCGGCCAGCAGATCAAGGGCCTGACCGATGATCCAGGGGTTGCCATAGCCGCCCCGCCCGATCATGACAGCGTCACAGCCAGTCTGCTCAAACATAGTTTTAATCCTCTCGGCGCTGAACAGGTCACCACTACCGATGACGGGTATCGACAGTGCTTTCTTGAGGTCTTTGATCTGCTGCCAGTCGGCATGCCCACCGAACATCTGCGCACGAGTGCGTGGGTGCAGGGTCAACGCATCAACCCCTTCTGCGGCGGCGATTCGACCGATTTCCAGGAAGTTAACCGAGTTGTGATCCCAACCCGACCGGAATTTGATGGTCAGTGGCCGGGAGGTTGCCCTGCGTACCGCAGAGATGATCCGGCCAACCTTGGCCGGTTCCCGTAGCAGAGCGCTGCCGGCCCCCGAGCGGATGACCTTGCGGACCGGGCAGCCGAGATTTAGGTCAATCAGCTCACCACACTCCTCGACGCTTTTGGCCGCATCGGCGAGACGCTCCGGTGACTCGCCAAATAACTGTACAGCCAGGGGCCGCTCTTCAGGGCGGGACCTCAGCAGATCACGGGTGGCCTGACCATTGAAGAACAGCCCATTGGCGCTTATCATCTCCGTGAAGACCATGGCAGCACCATGGCGCTTCATGATGAGCCGGTAGGGCAGGTCTGAAATCCCCGCCATCGGTGCTGAAATGATTGGGTTCTCGAGTATTAGTTCGCCGATATTCATGTGTAGTATGCCTATTTTTTGAGCATATTATCATCAACACCTGGTAATGCAAATGAAAAGAATCGGTGTCGCAGAAAAAAGAAATCGCATACTGTATACAAAATCGGCTTGACAGTTTCGGGGTGACTTGTTAGAACGTTATTTGGAAAATGAGAAAGAGTAAAGAATCACAAGGATGATTCACTCTTGATCAGAATCTCTTTTTCCCGCCGCATTTGCTCCCATGTTCTCGCGGGTGTTTCGCACAACAGGGTCAGGATGTCGGCGGGATGCTTTGTCATGTGACAGTTGTTTTTGGTAAGCAAGGGACAGTTTCACAGGCGGGCTTTTTGCCTCGCCGCCATTTCATTCCACCAAAGGAGAGAGAGTATGCCGACATTGAAGGAAATCCTGCGTAAGAAAATCGACGAGCATCGCCCCCGCACCACCCGCCTGGTCAAAGAATTCGGCGATATCAAACTGGGAGACGTAACCATCAGTCAGGCCATCGGCGGCGCCCGTGGCATCAAGTGCCTGGTCACCGACATCTCCTACCTTGATCCCTATGAAGGGATCCGCTTCCGCGGCAAGACCATCCCCGAGACCTTCGCTGCCCTGCCAAAAGTTCCCGGCAGCGATTATCCTTATGTCGAAGGCTTCTGGTTCATGCTGTTGACCGGCGACGTGCCGACTATGAAGCAGACCCTGGACGTGGTCGAAGACTGGAAGAAGCGCTCCCAGGTGCCCCAGTACGTCATCGACGTGTTGCGCGCCCTGCCCCGAGACTCCCACCCGATGGCCATGTTCTCCTCGGCGATCATCGCCATGCAGCGTGACTCGGTTTTTGCAGGCAACTACGCCGCCGGCAAGTTCAACAAGATGACCTGCTGGGAAGATATGTATGAGGATTGCACCAACCTGATGGCCAAACTCGGCCCAATCGGTGCTTACATCTACCGCATGAAGTATATGGGTGACACCCATATCGCTGCCGACCCGAAACTCGACATGGGCGGCAACTTTGCGCACATGATGGGCATCCCGGCTCCTTATGACGATGTGGCACGTATGTACTTCGTCCTGCACTCCGACCACGAGTCCGGCAACGTCTCCGCGCACACGACTCACCTGGTCGCCTCGGCCCTGTCCGATGCCTACTACGCCTACAGCGCCGGCATCAACGGTCTCGCTGGCCCGCTGCACGGTCTGGCCAACGAGGAAGTGCTGCGCTGGACCCAGAACTTCATGCTGCAGCTTGGCGGCAAGGTGCCGACCGAGGAAGGCCTTAAGAAGGCCCTGTGGGATACCCTCAACAGTGGTCAGGTTATCCCGGGCTACGGCCATGCCGTTCTGCGCAAGACCGACCCGCGCTACACCTCGCAGCGTGAGTTCTGCATGAAGACCCCTGGCCTGAAGGACTACCCGCTGTTCCAGCTGGTCAAGATGATCTTCGAAGTTGCCCCGGGCGTTCTGACCGAGCATGGCAAAGCCAAGAACCCCTGGCCGAACGTCGATGCGCAGTCCGGCGTTATCCAGTGGTACTACGGTGTTACCCAGTACGAGTTCTACACCGTGCTGTTCGGCATCGGCCGTGCCCTTGGCTGCCTCGCCAACATCACCTGGGACCGCGCTCTTGGCTACGGCATCGAGCGTCCGAAGTCGGTCACCACTGCGATGCTGGAAGAAGCTGCCGGCATCTGATCCAGTTGTACAATGCAAGCAGAATGGGGCGCCTCTTGAGGCGCCCCTTTTTTTTCTTGGCCGACCCGCTTTGCACTTTCAGGTGGGCCCTGTTCGCATTCTGTGTTACCGGCGATTATATTTAAAATGCCTGGCCTTGCTGAGACTGCGCGCTTTGTGTCACATTACCGGGGATTCAGTGCTCAGGAGAGTTCAACCGATTTTGACTGGTGCAACCTTCTGCAATAACTCTGGAGACAATCTGAGCTTTGACCTGTTCAGCTGAATGCCGTATATTGTCAGTGTGTTATATTGCTTGGTGCATGAGAATCAGGAGGAATATGAACGATTACGACAAGCCATCTGCTCGACTGCAGGTGGCTTGACTTGTTCTTGCAATAGCGAGAGCGACAGCTCTTATATACGGATACAACGCCATTCTCTAATATGTAAACTGGAGTGGATCGATGACAAAACTCTTTGAAAAATTGACAGCCCATGAGTACGTCTGGGTATATCGAATCCGCCAGAGGATAGCCTTGGAGCGCATTATTTTGACAGTAGGGGCCTTCCATGAGAAACACAGGGCAAAGCAGTTTTTGGAAGCAATGGAGCAGGCGAACCCCGAACTTTTTGAAGATATCGATCTCCACGCCCCCGAACTTCTCGAAGATCTCGGCCACAACACCCCAGAACTGTTCGATGAAAGCGAGTATTCCAAAGCCAAGGGACGCAAGACAGCGTTAAAGTTGCCGAGAGATATACGTTGGGAGGAAAGAATCATTCGCAGGGCCGCCAGTGAGTACAGAGATCTCTTCCACCCATGTGAAAATCATTTTAATAACGCCATGAAGGGCCTCAAGTACTTGAATAATCTCCATCCTGAATTATTCGCCCGAGCCAGGGTTCAGGCCGTTGAGCAAAGAGATCAGATTTTGACTTTCGATATCTATTGTAAATGTGACTGCACCACCAAAGAGGAACGCCAACCCGCAGACGCATTCAAAATCACAAACCGGGGCCGCTTTAAGAACGCCTCAAAGAGGGTAACCAATGCCAAACAAACTCTTGGTGACAGTCGGCAGAGTGATTGGCAGTTCTTTTTGGACAGGATCAGGGAAGTGGCACCGGAGATGCTGGAATCGTAACCAATGTATTACACACTAAGGCTGCCAAGAGGGATAAAAGACAGCCACCAGATTCTTGGATTGCAGGAGATTTAATGCACTTTTTGATGTTTTATGAATACGCACCTGATTACCTTGACCGGAGAGGTGATTACCGGACGGAACACCTCAAACTGGCTTGGCAGGCAGAAGCACGTGGCGAACTTATTCTTGCTGGGGCACTTGCTGATCCAGTTGACGGTGCTGTTCTCTTGTTTCAGTGTTCGACTCCTGATATCGCTGAACGGTTTGCTGCTGCCGATCCATATGTCAAGCATGGCCTCGTAACCAGCCATCGGGTACGTCCATGGACGACTGTTGTTGGTCAAGGTGCGAACTCACCCGTCAAGCCAGAGGTCTAACCATCAAATCAACGCGGACAGAAAATATGTCTGCACAAAATGAAAAAAAGTTCCGGTCGTGAACCGAAGCTTCACATCGCTGCGGGTTCTCCGCATCTTTATGTCCAATCCTGGAAATCACGGTATCTGATTTTCGGCCATGGAAAGACAAAACTTGTTCCGTAAGTGTGTCATCCCTGATTCCTCGAAGGCCTTTGGATGTTTGAGAGACCCAGCAGCCAACAGAGTCTATAATTCCAGTGATCAAAGTCGCCAGAGGAATCTGGCACCCTCCCTGCACATCTATAACAGTCAAATTGAATATGTGAGTCTTATCTGTGCCGGAATCGATGGGTCCCTCCTCATCGAATGTAATTTAAGTATCTAATATTTCTATGTTTTATTTTTAAGATTGTGTCCTGAGAGCTTTTGTGCGAAGGCGGGTTTATGGCGCTAATGCCAAAAAAACAGGCAGCTGACCCTTTAAAAGATAAACAGTCTCTATACACACCGGACGTTCTACTGTCGGTTGATTGGAAAATATGTATCCGACGCCAATGAACCGATGCAACCTGCCACCCTGGGCGATTGCATCAAGACATTACAACCGCCACCCCAAAGTTCTTGAGATTCAGGGGGGCTCGCACAATGGCCGACCCCTCTTCGAGAAACTGGAGTCGCAGGACGATGCAGAAGCGCGTGGTGCACTCTTTCACGATTTCATGGACGTTCGCTTTCAACTGCACCAGTGGCAGCGGGAAGAGACGCCGAACAGCCGCAAGAGCCTGAAGAACAGCTATCTGAGGTTCCTGCGCGGCTGGTTGTTCGACAGCAACTCCATAGAAGGCGCGGTCCTCAAGGGCTGGGTGGAGTCTCGCCTCGGTCTCTCCCCGACATTTCACCGCGAACCGATTGGCGACATCCACTCGGAAGCCTATTTCCGCTACACGGTTGAGCGGATGAAAGGTTCGGCCCGAACCAGCGCCATTCTGCCTCAGTTCGACCAGCTCTATGAATTTGTCCAGTATGAACTGGCGCGCCGCTATCCCGGCAGGACGCACTTGACCTTGTACCGCGGCATCTACGATTTTGCCGAGCACCAGATTGTCGAACAGCTGGAAAAGAATCAGTTCGTCCTGAGGCTGAACAACCTGAATTCCTTTACGGATGATTTCGAACGGGCCTGGGAGTTCGGCAATCGCGTGCTCGAGACCGAGGTCCCTTTGACCAAAATCTTCTTCATGGGCGGGTTGCTGCCGCGGTCGCTCTTCAAGGGGGAAGGGGAGGTGCTGGTGATCGGCGGCGAGTTCGAGGTCAAGGTGCTTAGCGGCGGATAACGCATGTTATGCGTTACAGGAACGCGGAACGCGAAGAATCAATAACAAAAAGAGTGTGACCAGTGGACCCCTGGGTATGATGAAGCCGGATGACGACACAGTAGACGAGGACAATTTTAAGGTTTCCTCCTCCCTCGTCCCGCGCACCGCGTTCCGGACGTTCTGCCCCGAGTCACAGGTGCTCGTGCTTGAACGAGCGCGTGCTTCATACCTGGGTTTGGCGATCGGTGACGCCCTGGGGGCGACGACCGAGTTCATGACGCCGGGTGAGATCCAGGCCAAATACAAGGTGCATCAGAAAATCATCGGTGGCGGGTGGCTTTACCTCAAACCTGGCCAGGTCACCGACGACACCGAGATGTCGTTGGCCTTGGGTGGGGCGCTGCTCAACGCCGGGGGCTGGGACCTCAAAGGCATCGCCGACAATTTCCTCGCCTGGATGAAAAGCAAGCCGATTGATATCGGCGCGACCTGTCGACGGGGGATTCGTGATTATATGCTCAAGGGACAGCTGCAGTCGCCTTATAACGAGTGGGATGCCGGCAACGGCGCAGCGATGCGCATGGCACCGGTTGCCCTATTCACTCTCGGCGATGACGCGACCCTGGTCCGTTATGCGATCGAACAGGCCCACCTGACCCATAACCATGCATTGTCTGATGCCGCCTGCCTAGTCATCGGCCGCATGGTGCAAAAGGCTCTCCTTGGTTGCAGCAGGTTTGAGCTTCACGAAATCACTCGTGAATTGGTGACAGAATACAAAAGTTTTCAATTTAATGATTACCGTGGGAACACATCGGCCTATGTCGTCGATACCCTGCAGACGGTGTTTCACTACCTTTTTACCACCGGCAGTTTCGAAGAGTGCTTGGTCGGTGTCGTCAATCAGGGGGGGGATGCCGATACGACCGGTGCCATTGCCGGCATGATCGCCGGTGCTTTCTACGGCCCGGAAGAGATCCCGGCACGCTGGCTGAAGAAGTTGAACCGGGATGTGCGCGTGGCAATTGAAATTCAGGCCTTGGGGCTGCTCAACCTCTCCCCCTGGGCTACTCGCAGTGCTGAATCGAGATGTTGTTGACATATCGGTCACAATGGCGTGACTGTCATCACGGAGCAATGACGCCCGTACGGAAGGAAGCCGTGCGGGATTTTTATTGGAAACGGTAATGTCTGCAGAGAAGACGATTCTGTCAAAAAAAAGGACGTTAAATTTTGGATCATTGGAAAAACAACAGTTGAGGAGCTACACAATGACTGAAAAAAAACTGCTGTCCATCGACGACACCGCCCGCATGTTGAACACCACGCCCTTGAACGTGTTGATGCATATCAAGCGTCATCTGCTCGAGGGTGTCGAAGTCGATGGTACCTGGATGGTCGATGCAAGGAGCATCGAAACGCTGTTGGCAAAAACCGGCGGCAGCAAGGGTGACGCTGTCTGTGCCAGCAGCTGTGCCAAGAAACACGCTTGCGGCGGTGGCTGCAGTTGAGTGGAAAGGACATTAACATGGGTATTGAGATCAAGCCGTCTGATTTGTATTTCAAATATCGCCGTAACAAGGAATGCCGAGAAGACGCCGAGTTTACCGGCAAGCCGGATGCCCGCCCCTATGATCGGGACAACCTCTACGAGGTGATTGCGATGCTTGGCGCGGTGATGGATGAGCTTCATTGTCGCGACGCTGAAGTATTACACCGCCTGGAAGAACTGGCCGGCGACGAGATGCCGAAGTTCATCCGCAGCCGCGAGGAGGTGTTCGACTTTTTGGTGTCTGTCATGGGCGACATGCTCGGTAAATCGCCGGGAAGCGGGACGCTGGACGAGGGTTGTGAATGACAGCAAAAAAAGTTTACGCAGCAAGAATGATGCACGAGATCTCCGGCGACTTATGGGCAGAACATGGCAATGGGACGGTCGTGGCGATCACCACGAACGGCATGGTGAACAAGGTCGGCAGGGCCGTGATGCTACGCGGTTGTGCGCGCCAGGCACGGGAGCGTTTTCCTGACATTCTGAAAACGCTCGGCTCATTGCTCAGCCATCATGGCAACCATGTCTTTGACCTCGGGCATCACATCGTCAGCTTCCCGATCGAGGACGACCCCTACCAGGTTCCAGACCCGCGCCTGATCGAGCAATCGTGCCGCGAACTGGTCGAGCTCGTGGATTACAAGGGCTGGGGAAAAGTCGTGGTCCCCCGTCCTGGATGCGGTGGCGGCGGGCTGGAATGGTCGGATGTGCGCAAAATTCTCATACAGCATTTCGATGACCGGTTCCATGTCATTACCAGTCAGGAGTAACTCCATGCAACGAGCGAAACATGGTGACCAGGTTACAGTCCACTATATCGGTACCCTCGACAACGGCCGCATCTTCGATCAGCGCGACGACGATCAACCGCTGGTCTTTACGATCGGATCCGGAGAGATTTTCCCTGCCCTGGAACAAGACATTGTCGGCATGAAAGTCGGCGAAGTGAAAAATATCCATCTGCCGGCCGAACAGGCTTATGGCCCGCGGCTCAAGGAGAACCTGCTGCAAGTTTCCCGGCAGAGGTTCCCAGCAGAGCGGGACTTGCGGCTTGGCCAGAAACTGCTTGTCGAGCTTGCCGGCAGTGAACAGCAGGTCATGCGGATCCGACACATTGACGAGCAGCAGGTGGTGCTCGACGGAAATCATGACCTGGCCGGCTGCGATCTGACCTTTGCCTTGCAGCTGGTGAAGATCGGCTAGCGCGACCCGTCTGAGCTCAAAGCATTGTCAGCAGGTGAGCAGCCTCACCATTCATTCATCCCTGGCGGGTTGATATGGAAAACAGCAGATATTTGCCTTCGACCAGCATGATACGTTCGGGTGATAACATTTGCGACGATGTCTATGTTATGCTACTAAACTGTAATTTAAGTCAGGGTACCGGCGCTATTTTGACAGTCAGGGCCTGGCTGCCGGGACAAATTGCCTCTGTCTCCGCCGCCTTCTCCCGACGGCCAGAATTCAGCCCGGCAATGGTTGCATGTGCATGTTCAAACGTCCCTCTTGTATAAATATCGCTGTGCCATGCGTAGCGTTCCTGCTTGCAGTCTACTCCGAATATGGCGGCCTGGATGTCTGGCTGAGTCGTCATTTTTACGATCAGGGGCTTGGGGTCTGGCCTTATCGCAGACATTGGTTGATGGAAGACGTGCTGCACAGGGGGGGCCGCAACCTGGTCGTAGCCTTGGCCATCTTGTTGTTCCTCTTGCTCATCGGATCTTTTTTTCGACCAGGATTGAAGCCTTACCGCAAGGATTTTGCCTTTGTGCTGGTTGCCGGGCTGAGTGGCCCTGCCATCGTCGGCACCTTCAAAGCGTTGACCCATATCTACTCACCCTGGGCCTTGCAGCTGTTTGGCGGTAATCAGCCATACATTCGTATCTTTGACCACGTGCCGGCCAACTCACCAGTCGGTCATGCTTTCCCCGCTGCGCATGCCAGCGGCGGTTTTGCCTGGTTCAGCGTTTTCTTTGCCCTCCGACGCCGTGCCATTCCCGGGTATCGGCTCAGCCTGATTCTGCCGCTGGTCCTGGGATTGTTCTTCGGGGCAGCCCAACAGGTGCGGGGAGCACACTTCTTGAGTCATGACTTAGTCTCGCTGGGAATCTGCTGGATGTGTGCGGCCTTGTGGTCCCGGCTGTTTTATGCTAATGCTCCCGGCGCCGACATCAACGGCATGTTGTCAGCGCATTCCCCACGTTCTTCAAAGGACGAAAATGAAATCCTCACGCTTTAATCTCCTGGCTATGGTCGCCTTCGTCGCCATGGCCTTCTTTTCCCTCACCCGCCTGGCCCTGCTTTGTATCAGCTGGCAGCAAACGGATCTTGCCCTGTGGAGTGTTCTGCCCGTCTTTGGCCGTGGTCTGCTTTTTGATGCCGGCTTCTGTGCGTATGCCCTGATTTTACCGGCCCTGTATCTGTGGCTGGTCCCGGAGCGGCTCTGGCGCTCGCGGCTGCATCACTTGTGGATGAAGGTGCTGACTTTCACGGCGATTTATGCCCTGGTCTTCATCGCCATTGCCGAGTACTTTTTCTGGGAGGAATTCAGCGTCCGATTCAATTTCATTGCCATTGATTACCTGATTTACCGGCGCGAAGTCACCAACAACATCTTTGAATCCTATCCGGTCATCCCCATCCTGGCAGGGGTGCTGGTGTTTACGGCGATTCTCTTTTACCGTCTACGTCACCCGGTTGCCCGGGCTTTGTCTGCCCAGGAGCGATTTCTCAGGCGCGGCATGATTGCCGGTTTGCTGCTGCTATCTCCTCTCGTAGCATATGCCGGGCTCGATCAGTCGTTGCGAGCGCTGGCCGAAAATGTCTACCAGAACGAACTTGCCAGCAACGGCCCCTACCAGTTTGTCGCGGCCTTTCGCAATAATGATCTCGACTACCTGCAGTTCTACGCCAGCCTGCCCCCCGCTGCGGCCTCGGCACTGCTCAAAAAGGAAGTCGCCGAGCCAAATGCGACCTTCATCAACGAGAACCTTTTCGATATCAGGCGCGACATCGTACGCACGGGCCCGGAAAAAAGACTGAACATCGTCCTGGTGATGGTGGAAAGCCTGAGCTCTGATTATCTCTCGTTCTTTGGCAATGGCGAGCAGCTGACGCCGCATCTCGATGCCCTGATCGGCCAGAGCCTGTTCTTCACGAATTTCTACGCGACCGGAACCCGCACGACCCGCGGCCTGGAGGCGGTGACCCTGTCGATCCCGCCGACCCCGGGGCGTTCTATCGTCAAGCGGCTCGGTCGGGAGACGGACCAATGGTCCCTTGGTAACGTGCTCAATACCAAGGGCTACCAGTCTTTTTTCCTTTACGGCGGGCGCAGCTATTTTGACAATATGGGCGCTTTCTTTAGCGGCAATGGCTACCAGGTCGTGGACCAGTCGACCGTGCCGGATAGCGAAGTCGGGTTCTCCAACGCCTGGGGGATGTCCGATGCGGATCTTTACCGGCAGGCGATCAAGGTCGCCGGACAAACCAGTGCTCAGGGCCAACCATTTTTCCTGCACCTGATGACAACCTCCAACCACCGGCCTTACACCTATCCGGAGGGGAAGATCGACATCCCATCGGGGACGAACCGTTCCGGGGCGGTCAAATACACGGACTACGCCATCAGTGAGTTTCTCGCCGATGCTGCGCGCCAGCCATGGTTCGACGACACCATGTTCGTGATCGTCGCTGACCATCAGGCCGGCAGTGCCGGCAAGCGCGCCCTGCCGGTAGAGCGTTATCATATCCCGCTCTGGATCTATTCTCCACGACAGATCACTCCGGCGCAGGTGGACACCTTGTCAAGCCAGATCGACCTCGCACCGACACTGCTCGGCCTGCTCAACATGAGTTATCGCTCGTGTTTTTTCGGCAAGGACATCCTGGCGATGATGCCAGGTCAGGGGCGTGCCCTGATCGGCAATTACCAGAACCTTGGCCTGTTTAACGGCAACGCCATGGCGATCCTTGGCTTGCAACAGAAAATATGGCAGCAGGAAGGGCTGGCATCCGGACCGGTCATCGAACATCCGGCAGAAACCTCGGATCTTCTGGTCCAACGGGATATCAGTTATTACCAGGGCGCCGACTACGTCTTCCGGAACCGTGTGAATGCCTGGCATGCGACCGTGCTAAATGTGAGCGATGCCAGCAAACCCGTACAGAGCCCCAGCAATGCACTCTAGGAGTGCGCACCGCCACGACCAGCGGGCATGCCTGTTGGTTGGAGTGAGCTGTCGCAGGTGGTGGTTCAGCGGTGCTTTGCAACGATTTGCTTGATGGGCTTGGTTTGCAGCTGTTGAGACGGCGAAGAGACGTTGCTTCAGGCTTTCCTGTCTCGTAGACCCTCCGGTTTGATCGTCGGCAGGACCTTGCTTCTTGGTAAGCGTTTGATGGCGGGCTGTTGCTACTTGCTTGGCGGTCTGCGTTTCAGTTCCGGCATGGTCATGGTCACCACCATGCCTGCAAGGAGGATGGCACTTGTCAGCGAGGAGACGACAATCGTCACGAAACCGCTGACGCTCAGACTGAAAACAATCAGGAAACCGAAAAAATAGACCAGCGCCGCTGCCGGGATGCTCTCTGAAATGGCATGCTTCTTATCCTCAGGGTTTTCCTGGAAAGTGCATTTTTTGCCACAAGCCCAGGCGATCCTGGTCCCGTAAAGGAAGCTTACGGTTGCCGTCACAAAACACGCGATACCTCTCAATGCTTCAAACATAGTTCGCTCCACCTTTGTTAAAGATGTTAAATTAAATTTTAACAAATTAATAGCGAAGAGCTGTCTCTCACGCAATATTTTTTCAATGACGTTATCCCCTGTTGCTTTTGCAGCAACCTCCCCGTCCCGAAAATTTTCAGAAATTTGCCAAATCCTCCGGGGAGTGGTGGTATTATCTGTGCTAAGTTCCGGAGTCCCCGATGAAAGCTCTGCTGCCTTTAGATATTGCCCCCCAACCTGACGAAATCACCTGCGGGCCGACCTGCCTTCAGGCGATTTACAGCTTTTACGATGACCCGATCAGTCTCGATCAGACCATTGCCGAAGTGCCGATGCTCGAAGGAGGCGGGACCCTGGCAGTGCTGCTCGCCAATCATGCCCTGCGGCGGGGTTACCGCGCGACCATCTTCACCTATAAGCTGCAGCTGTTCGATCCGACCTGGGTCGATCTGCCGGCGGCGGCACTGGCCGACAAGTTGCGCCTCCAGGCCGCTTGTAAAAAGGACCCGAAGCTGCTCACTGCGACTGACGCCTACCTGCAGTTCCTCGAACTTGGCGGCCAGCTGCGGGCCAAGGACCTGAACGGGGCTCTGCTGCGCGGTTTCCTCAGCCAGGGGGTGCCGATCATTACCGGCCTTTCGGCCACCTTCCTTTATCGCAGCGCCCGCGAATACGGCTCTAACTGCGATTATGACGATGTGCGCGGCGAGCCGTCCGGTCACTTCGTGGTCCTCTACGGCTATGACCGGGAAGCGCGCACTGTCCATGTCGCCGACCCGCTCAAAAGCAACCCTATGACCGGGACGCAGAACTACACCGCCAGCATCGACCGGGTGATCAATGCGATCCTGCTCGGCGTGCTGACCTACGACGCCAACCTGCTGATCATTCAGCCTGCCAAGGAGAAGAAGGTAAATGCCTCGACCGACCCTGATCGTCGTCGATGACCCCGGCCAATGGCCGCTGGACATTCCCGGAGTTGAGCGGGTTCCGGCCCGATCCTATCTGACCGACCCCCGCTACCTGGAACTGAAAGGTGCGGAAGTTTACAACCTCTGCCGTTCCTATCGCTACCAGAGCATCGGTTATTATGTCTCTCTGCTGGCGGCCGCCCGCGGCCACAAGCCGATCCCGAGCGTCACTGCCGTGCAGGACCTGAAATCACAGACCATCGTGCGTATCGCCTCCGATGATCTTCAGGACCTGATCCAGAAAAGCCTGGCTCCCATCCAGTCCAAGGAATTCATCCTCAGCATCTACTTCGGCCGCAACCTTGCCAAGCGCTATGACCGACTGACCGCACAGCTGTTCAAGCTCTTCCAGGCACCGCTGATGCGCGCTAACTTTGTCGTCGGCGAAAAGAGCGGCAAGTGGTCGTTGACCAACCTGAGGGCCATCAGCGCCAACGATATCCCCGAAGAACACCAGGACTTTGTCGTCGAGGTTGCCCAGGAGTATTTCTCCGGCAAGCGCCGGCGGATCGCCAAGAAGACCAACAGCCGTTACGATATGGCGATCCTGACCGACCCGCACGATGCCGAACCGCCTTCCAACGAAAAGGCTTTGAAGCGTTTCGTGCGCGCGGCGGAAAGCGTCGGGTTCTCCACTGAATTCATCACCCGCGACGACTTTTCCCGGCTCGGCGAATTCGACGCCCTGCTGATCCGCGAGACGACCAGCGTCAACCACCACACCTACCGCTTTGCCCGCAAGGCGGTGGCTGAAGGGCTGGTGGCGATCGATGATCCGGAATCAATTCTCAAATGCACCAACAAGGTTTTTCTCGCCGAACTGATGGAATGTAACGGCATTCCTGCCCCGAAAACGCTGATCGTGCATCGCGACAATCGGGACCAGGTCGCCGAAAAGATCGGCCTGCCAGTGGTGCTCAAGCAACCCGACAGCTCCTTTTCCCAGGGGGTTGTCAAGGTCAGCGAGCCGGAGGCTCTGAAACCGACGATCAACAAGCTGCTGGAGAAGTCCGATCTGATCATCGCCCAGGAATATCTGCCGACCGACTTCGACTGGCGCATCGGCATCTTCGACCGGCAGCCGATCTATGCCTGTCGCTATTACATGGTCAAGGGGCACTGGCAGATTCTCAAACGCGACAGCAGCGGCACCAAGAACGACGAGGGGCGTTTCGACACCCTGCCGGTCGAGCATGTCCCGGGACCGGTGCTCAAGGTGGCGCTGAAAATCGCCAACCTGATCGGCGACGGCCTCTACGGGGTCGATTTGAAGCAGTCGGGGAATAAGGTCTATGTCATCGAGGTCAACGACAACCCCAACATCGATGGCGGCGTCGAAGACCAGGTGCTCAAGGACGAGCTCTACCTGCGCATCATGCGGGTGATGCTGCGGCGGGTGCAGAAGCGCAAGGAGGGGTTTGGTGTATGAGTGAGAAGGCGCCGCTGCACCTCTTCGAAGGTATTGGCATCGAGCTCGAATACATGATCGTCGACAGCGACTCGCTGGCCGTGAAGCCGCTGACCGACCGGGTCCTGCAGCAGGTTGCCGGCAAGATCGTCAACGAAATCGAGGTCGGGCCTCTCTGCTGGTCGAACGAGCTGGTTCTGCACGTCCTGGAGCTCAAGACCAACGGCCCGGCGGCCAGCCTGGCCGGTCTGGCCGACCAATTCCAGGCCGGCGTCCTGCAGGTGCATGAGCAGCTTGCCCCACTGCATGGCAGGCTCCTGGGAACCGCCATGCACCCGTGGATGGACCCGCACCGGGAGACCGTGCTCTGGCCCCATGAAAACAGCCCGATTTATGATGCTTACAACCGGATTTTCGGTTGCCAGGGCCACGGCTGGTCGAATGTGCAGAGCATGCACATCAACCTGCCGTTCGCCGATGACGCGGAGTTCGGTCGTCTGCATGCGGCAATCCGCCTGGTGCTGCCGCTGCTGCCGGCGCTGGCCGCCAGTTCGCCGCTCGTTGACGGCAAGGCCACTGGACTGCTCGATAACCGCCTTGAGTTCTATCGTACCAACCAGCGGAAAGTCCCGGAAATTGCCGGCCAGATCATCCCCGAAGCGGTGTTCAGCCGTGTGGCCTACGAACAAGAGATCCTGGCGGCCACTTACCGGGCGATTGCGCCTTTCGATCCAGAGGGGGTGCTGCAGGAGGAATGGCTCAACTCGCGTGGTGCGATACCGCGCTTTGATCGCAACGCTATCGAGATCCGGGTCCTCGACGTTCAGGAATGCCCCAAGGCCGATCTCGCGATCGCCGCACTGATCATCGCCCTGGTTCGTGCGCTCTGCAACGAGCGTTGGCAATCGCAGAATCACCAGCGGGAGATCCCGGTCGCACCGCTGGCCGAGCTTTTCCGCCGCACGCTGCAGGGGGGCGGCGCCGACATGGTCAACGACCCGGCCTATCTTGCCTGTTTCGGTGTCTCCGATGAGCGGATCAGCGTCGCCGATCTGTGGTGCCGCATTTATGAACAAATCGAGCCAGAAGTCGCACTGGAACACCGCTCGCCGCTCGCACTGATCCTGCGCCGGGGGCCTCTGGCGCAGCGCATTCTGGACGCTTTTCCCAAGGGTTTCGGGCGGCAGGAGATTGACGGTGTTTATCGCCAGCTGGCTGACTGCCTGCTGCGCGGAGAGTTGTATCATGGTTAAAAACGGCTGTGCCCTGCTGCTCAGCTGTGAACATGGCGGCAACCTGGTGCCCGAGCCTTGGCACTCCCTTTTCAATGGGCATGAAGAGCTCCTAACCAGCCACCTCGGCTATGATATCGGTATCGCCGGTTTTGCCCGCTGGTTAGCCAACCAGCTGCACGCGCCGTTGCATCTGGCCGAAGTCACCCGGCTGCTGGTTGAAGTCAACCGCTCCCCGGGTCATCCCCGGCTCTTCTCCGAATTCAGCCGTTCGCTCGACCGACAAACACGCGAAAGGCTGCTCCAGCTTTACTACTATCCGTATCGCCAAGCCGTGGTACGGCACATCGAGCAGCTTATGGCGGATCACGGTCGGGTTTGCCATCTGTCGCTGCACACGTTCACCCCAGTGTTAAACGGTGAGGTGCGTAACGCCGATATCGGCCTGCTTTACGATCCGCAACGACCAGCTGAAAAAAGCTTCTGTCTGCTCTGGCAGGACAATTTGACCCGCCTTGCAGAAGGGTGGAAGGTGCGCCGCAACTATCCTTACCGCGGCACTATGGACGGTTTCGTCACCCTGCTGCGCCGGCGTTTCCCCGCGGAGCGCTACCTCGGTTTTGAACTGGAGCTGAACCAGCGCTGGCCGCTGCAGGGAGGAAAAAGCTGGCAGCAGATGCAGTGCCTGGTCCGTGACTCCCTGCAGCAGACGCTTGGTAGATAGAGCTCCCTGTGAGGGGTACAGTCATAAACTGCAAGAATGCGTATTTCGTTTCTGTGAACATCTGGATGAATCAATTTCGGCTGATTTCGATGTACGAGAGCCGATATTTTGGCAGACATACCGATTGCTGAAATTTTTTTACGACCGGGATAATTGGCAAGACGGTGCATAGCTTGCTGGTGTTTTGAATCCTGTTAGAAGTTAAATAATTTTTTGATGTGATGTACATCCTGGCCCTTTATTGAGGAATGCTTGCATGAACTCTATATTGACCGTCGCCTTGGCCCAGACCACTGTTTCACGTCACCCGCAAGAGAACCTCCAGACGGCTAGAAAATGTTTGCGGCAAGCTGTGGCGCAGGGTGCCGATTTAATCGTATTCCCTGAGATGTTTATGGCACGTCCGCAGGAAGGAGTCCCCTTGTCCGCAGTAGCTGAACCTCTCGACGGGCCATTCGTCCATACTCTGTCTGCCATGGCTTCAGAGCATGGTATCGCAATCGTCTGCGGCATTTGGGAATCAGTCCCGGGTGAATCAAATCGTGCTGCCAACATCGCTATCACACTTGGCCCTGACGGTACACTCCTCGCACGCTACAACAAGATTCACCTGTTCGACGCATTGAGTATTCGAGAATCTGACACGATGACAGGAGGTAACGCGCCTCCACCGCTATTCTCACTTAACGGGATACAACTGGGATTGGCAATCTGCTATGATTTGCGATTCCCTGAGCTTTTTCGAAATTTGGCCTTGAGGGGAGCAGATGCCGTGATTGTGCCTTCGGCCTGGTACGCCGGTCCAATGAAAGAAGAACACTGGCTGACTCTTCTTCAAGCCCGTGCCATTGAAAATACCCTCTATGTCGCCGGAGCAAATCTCTGTGGTCCTCCTTTTGCTGCTCGCAGCGCAATCTTTGATCCCTTCGGTGTGATGCTATCTGGGGCCGGTGAGGGGGAATCTGTAATCACGTCACAAGTTGAGAGATCGCGCCTCGAGGAAGTTAGAACAAAACTCCCCTCCCTGTCACATGTGCAGCGGACGTTCTTCAATATTTGATCCTCCGAAAATCAACACAGGACACGAATAGAGTAAAAATTAATTACAGAAGTGCCAGTGCACAACAGAATCATGAGCTATAATAATGACTGTGAAAGGTGATTTTTTCTCGCGGCCAGAGTTTTCCTGTCTGGCAAGAACTGGTCACCGGCAAGCAAGCAAATCTTCAACTTCAACCGGCGAGGGACCTCAGAGCATGTGTCGATGGATGGCTTATACCGGACAGCCGATTCTGCTGGAAGACCTGTTATTCAAGGCCAAGCACAATTTGATCGATCAGAGCATGTGTTCGAAATCGGCCGAAACGCCCACCAATGGCGACGGCTTCGGCGTCGGCTGGTACGCCGAGGCACCGTATCCGGGGATCTTCCGCAGCATTCGCCCCGCCTGGAACGATTTCAACCTGCATGACCTGGCAGCGCACATCCGTTCGCCGCTCTTTATGGCCCACGTGCGGGCCACCTCCCAGGCGACAGTGCAGGAAACCAACTGTCACCCGTTCCGCTACAAGAACTGGCTGTTCGTACACAACGGCGAAATCTTCGAAGTCGAGAAAATTCGCCGTGACCTGCTCATGGCCGTGGCCCCCGAGCTGTTCCCTTACGTCCTCGGTACGACCGATTCGGAGGTCATGTTCTTTCTTGCCCTGACCTTCGGCCTCGAGCACGACCCGCTGCGGGGATTGGCCCGGATGGCGGGGTTTGTCGAGGACACCGCTCGTAAAAAGGGGATCGAGGAGGCGCTGTGGATGACCGTCGGGGTCAGCGACGGCAAGCAGCTTTATGCGGTCCGCTATGCCAGCGACGGCGATGCGCCGACGCTCTACCATAACAAGGATATCGAAGCGGTCTGCCACCTGAACCCGGACCTCCGGTCCCATTTCGGCGTCAATGCTCGTGCCGTTGTCTCAGAACCGATAGGGCTTTTCCCGGAAATCTGGCAGTTGGTGCCGCAAAGTTCATCGTTGCACGTCAAGGCCGCCTGCTTCGAAACCCGCCCGTTCGTCCCTCTCATCTGAACGCAGATGATGTATGTCGAGTAACACAGGAGGGACACCTGATCATGGTGTCCCTCCTGTGAGGTGTATTACCGCTCAACAAAAAAGGCAACCATTAGGTCGCCTCTCGCAAACGCTGTAGCACTAAATACAACAGTGACGAAATTGCCGCCGGTGCATCCCTGAATCGACTCCCTTTTACGGTAGCTTTGCTGCATCTGCTACTTATTAGAGTAGTTTTGCTGCTTGATTCAGGTCCTGTCCGGGTTGTCTGGCGACACCTTAAGGCGTTGCTTTGTTTTCCCGCAGGTTTTTTACGTGCTCCCTAGTCGGCTTATTTCGTCACCGTTTGAATTAATGTTAACGTCTCTGTGGCGTCTGTCAACGCGACGAAAAAATTATAATATCGGTTATTTCTTTCATGAGAAAGGTCGAAATGCCTGCTGAGCCTGGGTTTTGTCATCAGACAGGGACCTCCAGCAAGCCGGCTCATAACAGCGGCCCCCGTGTCGGGTTGAATATTTTCTGCCCAATCCCTGCACATTCCCTGAGCACAAAAAATACGCACTCTAACGAAGCCCAACCGCAACTACCTGAAAATACGAACATCGCTTTTTTGGCACGGCTGATGCTAAAGATGATTACGTAGCAACAATGGTACACAGTTGTACCTCCTTCAGGCAAAGAAGCCCACAGAGTGTTTGTCCGCACTCGTGGGCTTCTTTATTTCCAGGCAAGATATCTCCCGGTGGCATCAGTGAGGGTGCTGCCCAGGCGATGACGCCCACCTGGTTGGTAACGGTGGAGTCTGTCTGATAACTCGATATATGTGCGGCGCAACGATTGAGCTGCAGGGCATTGGCGCCCTATCCGGATTGGCCGGGTAGGGCGCCGTCTATTTCGTGCAGTTGGTTTTTCCTCGGACGTATCAAAGGCGATGCCGCCGCGGGGACTGACGGGGTGCACACAAATACATGGGACTTCATCATGAAGTCTGCAAGAAAGGAACAGAACCATGTCTGAAAAGAAACTGCGTCAAATTGCAATTTACGGTAAAGGCGGCATCGGCAAATCCACCACCACCCAGAATACGGTGGCAGGTCTGGCTTCCCTGGGGAAGAAAGTCCTGATCATCGGTTGCGACCCCAAGGCGGATTCAACCCGTCTGATCCTGCACGCCAAGGCCCAGGCGACAGTCATGGACAAGGTCCGCGAGCTCGGAACCGTCGAGGACCTGGAGCTTGAAGATGTCCTCAAAAAGGGCTATGGCGATGTCATGTGCGTCGAGTCGGGTGGTCCCGAGCCGGGCGTTGGCTGCGCCGGCCGCGGGGTTATTACTGCCATCAACTTCCTCGAAGAGGAGGGCGCCTACACCCCTGATCTCGACTACGTCTTCTATGACGTCCTCGGCGACGTCGTCTGCGGTGGCTTCGCCATGCCGATCCGCGAGAACAAGGCCCAGGAGATCTACATCGTCGTTTCCGGTGAGATGATGGCCATGTACGCCGCCAACAACATCTCCAAGGGGATTGTCAAGTACGCATCATCAGGCAGCGTCCGCCTGGCTGGCTTGATCTGCAACAGCCGCAATACAGACCGTGAGGCGGACCTGATCGAAGCACTGGCCAAACGCCTCGGCACCCAGATGATCCACTTCGTGCCACGAGACAATCAGGTGCAGCGCGCCGAGCTGCGCCGTATGACCGTCATCGAGTATTCCCCGGAACACAAGCAGGCCGAAGAATATCGCCAACTCGCCCAGAAGATCGCCGACAACAAGATGTTCGTTGTGCCGACTCCGCTGGAGATGGAAGAACTCGAAGAACTGTTGATGGAGTTCGGCATCATGGAAGCGGAAGACGAGACGATCGTTGGTGTGGCTGAGAGCGCCTAAGCATTTGAGGCAATTTTAAATTCTTAATTTTGAATAGAATTTAAAATACAAAATATGAAATTTTACTTGTGCGGCAAGGAGCTAAACATGGCAGAGCGTAAGCCCATCAAGGGCGTCACAATAGAAAATACAGAGAAGCTGATCGCTGATACTCTTGCGGAGATGCCTGAAAAGGCAGCGAAGAAGAGAGCCCCGCACCTCGGCGCCAACGAACCCTCGGTCTCGAGCTGTGCGGTCAAATCCAACAAGAAGATCGTCCCCGGCGTGATGAGCCAGCGCGGCTGCGCCTACGCTGGTGCCAAGGGGGTTGTCTGGGGACCGATCCGCGACATGATCCACGTCTCCCACGGCCCGATCGGCTGCGGCGTCTACAGCTGGGGAACGCGGCGTAATCTGATGCAGGGAATCCCCGGCGTCACTTCATTCCCGATGGACTTCACCAGCGATTTTCAGGAGCGCGACATCGTCTATGGCGGCGACATCAAGCTGGAGAAGTTGATCCGCGAAGCGGACGAGCTGTTCCCTTTAAACAAGGGTCTTTCGGTGCTCTCCGAGTGTCCGGTCGGCCTGATCGGCGACGATATCAACGCTGTCGCCAAAAAAATGGAGAATGAACTCGACAAACTGGTCGTGCCCTGTAACTGCGAAGGTTTCCGCGGGGTCTCCCAGTCGCTTGGTCACCACATCTCCAACGACTCGATCCGCGACCACATCATCGGCAAATTCAAGTTCGAAGAAGAAGCCGGCCCCTACGATGTGGCTCTGATTGGCGACTACAACATCGGCGGCGACGTTTGGGCCGCCAAGCCGATCCTCGAAGAGATCGGTCTGAACGTCAAGTCGGTCTGGACCGGCGACGGTGAAGTCGAGAAGATCGGCGCGACCCACTCGGTCAAGCTCAACCTGATCCACTGTTACCGCTCGATGAACTACATGTGCAAGGTCATGGAAGAGAAGTGGGACATCCCCTGGCTCGAGTACAACTTCTTTGGCCCGACCAAGATCGAGGAATCATTACGCGCCATTGGCGAGCGCTTCGACGACAAGATCAGGAAGAACGTCGAGAAGGTGATCAAGAAGTACAAGCCGATCATGCAGGCGGTCATCGACGAGTACAAGCCGCGCCTCGACGGCAAAACCGCCATGCTCTTTGTCGGTGGCCTGCGCCCGCGCCACACTATCGGCGCCTACGAGGATCTCGGCATTCAGATCACCGGCGCCGGCTACGAATTCGCCCACCAGGACGACTACGACCGCACCGCCCCGGAGATGGCCAAGGGCACGCTGATCTACGATGACGTCTCCGAGTTCGAACTGGAAAAATTCGTCGAAGAGCTCAAGCCCGACCTGGTCGGTTCCGGCATCAAGGAAAAGTACGTCTTCCAGAAAGCCGGCATCCCCTTCCGCCAGATGCACAGCTGGGATTACTCGGGGCCATATCATGGGTACGAGGGCTTCAAGATCTTTGCCCGGGATATCGATATGGCGATCAACTCGCCTACTTGGGGTTTGGTCAAAAGCCCATTTTAGGGCTTTTGGCCGGAATGCGTAACGCGGGACGCGGGACGCGAAAGTCAGAAACTAAAGACAAACCGGTTGATAATCGGAATGTCACTGAATATGCAGGTCCGGGTTGTGGCTACGTGGGGTTTTCTCGTCACGCGTACCTCGTTCCGGGTATCTGCGCAAGGAGTGAAACGATGAGCGAGGCAGCTGCAAAATTCGTTACCGAAACCCCGGTGGAGGAGATCGCACGGGTCAAGGAATGGATCAATACCGAAGAGTATAAAGAAAAGAACTTTGAACGCACCGCCCTGGTGGTCAACCCGGCCCATGCCTGCCAGCCGCTCGGCGCGCAGATGGTGGCGACCGGCTTTGAAGGGGCCCTGCCGTTCGTGCACGGCTCTCAGGGGTGTGCCTCCTATTTCCGCAGCACCTTTTCCCGTCACTATCGTGAGCCGTCAGCGGCAACTTGCGATGCCATGACCGAGGACGGCGCGGTGTTCGGCGGTCAGAACAACCTCTTCGAGGGCCTCGAAAATGCCTATGCCCTCTACAAGCCGAAGATGATCCCGGTCTACACTACTTGTATGCCCGAGGTCATCGGCGACGACCTGACCGCTTTCATCAAGAACGCCAAGCTGCAGGGGCATCTTCCGGAAGAGGTGCCGACTCCCTACGCCAACACCCCGAGCTTCAACGGTACCCATATCCATGGCTACGATGCCATGCTCAACAGCATCCTGCAGACTTTGACCGAGGGCAAGAGCATCGAAGGCAAGTGCACCGGAAAGCTCAACATCATTCCCGGTTTCGATGGCAACGTCGGCAACCTGCGCGAATACAAGCGCATCTGCGAATTGATGGGTATCCCCTACACCATGCTTGCCGATGTCTCCGATGTGTTCGACTCGGGCTGCGACGGTGAATATAAGCTCTACCCGGGCGGCACCAAACTCGAAGACGCCGCCGAGTCGGTCAACGGCAAGGCGACCATCTCCTTCCAAAAGTACTCGACCGTCAATACCATGAAGTGGATCGAATCCGAGTATACCGGCGCAAAGGTGGTCCTTCCAATGCCCTTCGGCATCAAGAAGACCGATGAGCTGATCCTCAAGCTGAGCGAGCTTTTCGACAAGCCGGTCCCCGAGGTGCTGAAGAAGGAACGCGCCCTGGCGGTCGACGCCATGACCGACGCCCACCAGTACCTGCATGGCCGCAAATTCGCCGTGGCCGGCGACCCCGACTACCTGCTCGGTATCGTCTCCTTCCTGCTCGAGATGGGCGCCCGTCCCTGGCACGTGCTCTGCTCGCGGGCGACCAAGAAGTTCCAGAAAGAAATTGACGTGCTGCTCGCTTCCTCGCCCTTCGGCGAAGGCTGCACCTGCTACATCAACAAGGACCTCTGGCACATGCGCAGCCTGCTGGTCACCGATCCGGTCGACGGCATTATCGGCGACACTCACGCCAAGTGGGCGGCTCGCGACGCCAAGATTCCGCTGTTCCGCATCGGTTTCCCGATCATCGACCGGGTCAACCTGCACCGCACTCCGGTGGTCGGTTACAACGGTGCGATCAGCATGTTGTCCATGATCGCCAACAAGTTCCTCGATATCAAGGACGAGACTTGTGAAGATCAGTGGTTTGAGATGATGAGATAGAAACCAGGAGCGAGTAGCGCGTGGCGAGGAAAGTTTTTATCTTCGCGCCACGCGCTGCCCGCCACGCGCCACGAACTTATGATAACAACCAGAAGATTTGAAATCGTGAGACCGCAAGGTTCGAAAGGGTTGTATATGAAAGTCGCATTCGCCAGCACCGACAAGGTGCACGTCGATGAGCACTTTGGTCAGGCCGAGGAATTCTATATCTGGGAGATTGGTCCCGAGCAGGCGGCGTTCAGCGGTGTGGTGCAGGTCCAGTCCGACGCTGATGCTCCGGGGCACAGCGACGACAAGATCGAAGCGCGTGGCGCGGCCCTTGCCGATTGCGCCCTGGTCTATGTAGGCGAGATCGGCGGTCCGGCGGCCGCGCGGCTGGTGGCAAAGAAGATTCATCCGATCAAGAGCAAAGAGCGTGAGCCGATTACCGTAGTGGTTGAGAAGCTACAGCAGGTGCTGAAAGGCAACCCGCCGCCGTGGCTGCGAAAAGCGATGCTCAAGGGCGAACGCCCGACGGTTTAAACCCAAAAAAACTTAAGGAGAAAAGACAATGGCTTTGTTAACTGGCATTACCAGGGGTGGCGAGAGCTGGACCCCGACCTTCGCCGAGGCGATCGATCCGGAAAAATGCATTGGCTGTGGGCGTTGTTATAAGGCTTGCTCGCGCAAGGTGCTCGGCCCCATGGATATCGAAGATGAAGAGAGCTACTCGACCCGGATGGTCATGTCGATCGTCGCCGCTAATAACTGCATCGGCTGCGCCGGCTGTGGTGTGACCTGCCCGAAGAAGTGCTTCACCTTTAAAACGATGGAAATTTGAAAACGTGCTGTCGGGCTATAAAGCTCTAGGGTTATGAGGTTTAAACCTCAAAGCCTTACGTCTCTAAAGCCCTAAAGCCGATTTACGGAGAAAATCATGTTAATCGCCGTCACCTCGAAAACCGGCACCGCGGTTGACCAGCACTTTGGTCACGCCGAGTCGTTCCGGATCTTCAAATACCGCAAGGGGGACCCGATCCAGGTCGATGAAGTCAAGGTCCAGAAATACTGCACCTTTGACCTTGAACATCCGTTTCGCCACTCCCAATTGCACAGTATCGTCGAGGCCCTCAAGGATTGCCAGGCCGTTGTCACTGCCATGATCGGCGAGCTGCCGAAACAGGAGATGGAAAAAGCCGGGTTCAAGGTCATCAGCGCCGAGGGGCCACTCGAACCTGCGCTCAAGCTCGCGCATGATGCCGTCTGTGATGGCAGTAAATGCATGGGCAATGCTGAAAAGTGTGGACTCAGGGCTGAGGATTAAACGATGTGCAATAGTTCATCGCTGATGAATTATTGCCCTTTCCAGAGATGTAATTGCCAAAGGCTTGGGCAGGGTTGCTCGATGGAGGAGCACCCTGCCAGATTTTTCTTGCATTGATTTGTTTTAGGAATCAATAAAATCACGTAAAATCATATGGTTGAAAAAAAATTCCGGTATTCGCCATGATTGGCATAACGGATGCTATATATTGAATACAACTAAATTTAATACGGTGATACAAGGTTGTATCGCATCCTGGAGACGGCAAAGAGGCCCCGAGAGTGATCACTCAGCGGGGCTTTTATTTTTCTGTCACACGAGCAGAGGCGCTCTTCCTGTCAAGGAATTGCGCCTTGTTGCGTTTACAAGGAGAAAGACTATGGCCACAGGCTGCCCGATGATGAAAATGCAGCGCCAGACTGATCACCCCTGTTTTGGTGGTGATCATGCCAAGGCGGGCCGGATCCACCTGCCGGTGGCCCCGGGTTGCAATATAAAATGCGGATTTTGTGAACGGAAATTCGATTGTGCCAACGAGAGCCGGCCGGGCGTGACCAGCCGGGTCCTGACGCCGGAACAGGCGGTCGAGCGCGTGCGCCTGGTCAAGAGACACATGGAGATGAAGGGTGGCGCCCGGCTCAAGGTGGTTGGCATCGCAGGCCCGGGTGACCCGCTGGCCAATCCGAAAACTTTCGAGACCTTCAAGCTGGTCAAAGAGTCTTTTCCGGAGATGACCCTCTGCCTGTCGACCAACGGCCTGCTGCTCACCGAATACCTGGATAAACTGGTTCGCCTCGGCGTCCACAGCATCACGGTGACGATCAATGCCCTGACGCCGCAGACCGGGGCCAGGGTCTATGAGTGGGTCAAATTCCACGGCGAGCGACTCGATGGTGAAGAGGGGGCCGCGGTGCTGCTCAAGCGCCAACTCGATGGTGTGCGCTATGCTGTGGCCGCCGGCATGTTGATCAAGGTCAACCATGTCTATATCCCCGGGGTCAACGATCACGAAACCCTCGACCTGGCTGTCAAGGTCCGCGAACTCGGCGCAACCATGATGAATATCATCCCGGTGATCCCGATCGGCCGATTCAAGGAGATCGAGCCGCCAACGGAGGCGACCATGGAAATGCTGCGCAATCAGGCGGAGCTGATCCTCTCCCAAGCACGTCATTGCAAACAGTGCCGGGCCGATGCGGCCGGCGTGGTCGGCATGGATCTCGATCTCGAAGCGTTACACGCACAGGCCAGTTAGACGGGGAGGCCCCTCAAGGAGTTAAACGATGACACCCGAAATGATCCCGTTTCTCGCAGTCTGCATCTTTATCGTCGCCATGCTTTACGCCAGTGTCGGTCATGGCGGCGCCTCAGGATATCTCGCTGTTATGGCGCTTTTCAGTCTGCACCCTGAGGCGCTCAAGCCTACCGCGTTACTGCTCAATATTGTCGTTGCCGGTGTTGGCGCCTATCTCTACTGCAGTGCCCGGCAGTTTTCCTGGCGGGTGTTCTGGCCGTTTGTCATAACATCGATTCCGGCAAGTTTTCTTGGCGGCACATTCAGCCTGCCGCCGGAAATCTACCGGCCGGCGCTCGGGATGGTGTTGTTATTTGCAGCATGGCGGCTGTTCGTGCGCAAGGACCAGGTGGATTATGCGACGCAAGCGCCGGCACGCACGACGGCTATGCTGGTCGGTGCCGTGCTTGGTTTTGTCTCGGGTCTGATCGGTGTCGGTGGCGGTATCTTCCTGAGCCCCTTGATGATACTGCTGCGCTGGGCACGTGTCCGTGAAGTGTCCGGGATTGCCGCACTCTTTATTCTGGTTAACTCGATTTCAGGGCTGCTTGGGCATATGAGCAGCCTGCACCATCTGCCAGATTACGCCTCTCTGCTCGCAGGCATGGCCTTGATCGGTGGTTCGATTGGGGCCCTGTGCGGTAGCCGTCATCTGCCGGTGGCGACCATTCTCAAGGCGATGTCTATCATGCTGGTATTGGCTGGCGGGAAGATGTTTTTGATTTGAGCGAACGTCTATCATGAGGGGACCAGGCTCCTTCGCTAGGGATGCTGGCCCCTGTTGCGAAAACGATTGAAATACTATGAATTATCAGCCGATTGGCTGGCTTCGAACTCCTTTCAAGGCCCTTGACAAGATGCCGTTCCAACCCCCCGGCACTGGTAGCGCCTGCGGTCGAATCGAACTGCGTCCTGATTTGGCCGAAGGGCTTAGGGCCCTCGATGGGTTTTCACACGTGATCGTGATTTATCATTTCCATTGTCAGACCGATGTCCGTCTGAGCGTCACCCCGTTTCTCGATGACTGTGTCCATGGCCTGTTTGCCACCCGTGCCCCATGCCGGCCGAATCCGATCGGCCTGTCGGTCCTGCGCCTGTGCCAAAGCAACGGCTTGATCCTCGAGGTTGAAGGCGTCGACATGCTCGATGAAACGCCCCTGCTTGACATCAAGCCCTATGTCCCGTTGTTTGATCATCCCCGGGGAGAGATCCAGACCGGCTGGCTGGAGTCGTCTGCTGCCCAGGTGGTTACCGTTCGTTCTGATAGTCGTTTTGGGAGCAATGATTAACATGGCTGAGGAGCTGCTATGGCAAAAGTGATTTTCTGGGAAAAACCCGATTGCCGGGGGAATGCAAGGCAGAAAAAGATTCTGCTTGCATCGGGTCATGAACTCGAGGTCCGCAATCTGCTGACTGAACCCTGGACCATTCATCGGCTGGCCGACTTTTTCGGTGAGCGGCCGGTTGCAGAGAGATTCAATCCATCCAACCCGATGGTCAAGTCCGGCGAGATCGTTCCGGAGATGCTGGAGGTCGACGTTGCACTGCAGATGATGGTAGAAGAACCGCTGCTGATCGTGCGACCGTTGATGCAGGTTGGTGAAGAAAGGTTGGCTGGATTTGATGTCCAGGAAGTCCATAACTGGATCGGTCTGGAGCTGGCATCGGTTGGCGAACGCGACCCGAAAAATTGTCCTTGTGTGGTCCTCCCGTAAGAGTGAGGGGGATCTCCTTCATTCAAGTGTAAAGCTGATGGCGATCTGGAAACGGCTGTCCCCGGAGAGCGCTGCCGGCGGTTCCGGGAAAACAGCGACGGCACGCACAGCTTTGAGAGCGGCCCGGTCAAGCAGCGTGTGACCAGATGACTGTGCTACTTGAACTGAGACCAGTGTGCCGGTCGTGTTGATACTGAACTCGATCACAACGCGTCCCTGCTGTCTCCCCTTGCGGGCCATCAAAGGATATTGCTTGTGCTTTTCGATCAGTTCCTTGAGCTGCTGTTGGTAGGCTCTTCTGAGATCGATGGTGCGGTCGAGATTGACCGAAGCGCTCTCGTCGGCTGCTATCGCCGTTGGTTCGCGCCTTTGCTCTTCACGGCGTTGAATCAGCTGATCGCCCTGTTCTGCATGCGGTGCCAACAACACAGCCGGGACCGGTTCCACTTGAGCCTCGGCTGGTGATTGCTGCTGTACCTGCATTTGCCGCGTTGCTGGGGGCGAAACTTTTTTGATCGGCTGCGGTTTAACTGAAGGCGCTGCGCGGCGTGCAGCCGGGGGCGGGACCACAGCCTGCGATTTGGCTGCCGGGGGAACAACAGAGGGTACAGCCGGTGACGACACGGCGCGTTCAACGACTTCCACCTCGATGACCTGTGGCTGCAGGTCCGCATTCAGTACACTCTTCTGCCACCATGTCGTGGCGGTCCATAGTCCAACGGCGTGGATGACCAGCGAGACCAGCAGCGTCTGCTTCCAGAGTAAATCCTGCGGGAAGTCTCCCGGTTGGTGACTGGCGGAGAGAGTCATGCTCAGTACTGGTACATGACTGTCACAAAGCCGAACGCACCGGGTTCCGGCACTCTCTCACCGGTACGGAAGGGATCGCGTTGATACGACAGGTGGGTGTAGTAGAACTTGTCGAACAGGTTGTCCACACCGGCGATGATCGACCACTTGTCGAGAGTGGTCCCGGCCTTGAGGTTGGTGACGCCCCAACCGCTGGTTTTCTCTTCGTTGAGATCGTCGTCGACCCTGTTCTGGTGGTCGGCAAACTGCTCCTGCACTTCGACGAACCAGGTGCCGTTGTCATAACGCAGGGCGGCTGATCCGCTCAGGGGCGGAATCTCCGCGAGCGGCTCGTGGGTGTCGAGATTTTTCCCTTCGGTGTAGGACAGGCTGCCGATCAGGTAGAGTTCGAGCGGCAGGGAAATCTGGGAGGAAAGCTCGCCGCCCCAGAGCCTGGCGTCAATGTTGCGGTAGGTCTTGGCGGCCGGCAGAGTGCCAAGCCCGGGGCCGTCCGGGTCGACGCTGACGACATTGATGTAGTCGTCGATGCGGCTGTAAAAGACCGAACCGTTGAGAAAAAACCTCTCGCCGGTGAACTTGACGCCGAGGTCGGCCTGATTGTTGCGCGACGGATCGAGATCCGGGTTGCCTACCCAGCTAGTTGCCGAGGGCATCATCATGGTGGGGATCCGCTGCAGGCCGATGTAGAGCTCCTGCGGGTCCGGCATGCGGCTGGCAGAGGCCAGTCCGGCGAAGACGTCAATCCCTTCGGCGGCGTTCCAGAACAGTTGCAGGTTGGCTGATGGGCTCGAAGAAGTCGTTGTCGCTGTCGAGGCGGTGGCCGGGTTGGTAAGGTTGGTATAGGGTGTCAAGCCGACTGCTGTTGAGCTTGGTTGCATCGGAGTCAGCGTAATCGACGCGCAGGCCACCCTTGAGTTTCACGTGATCGCTGACCGGCAGCGTATACTCCGCGAACACGCCAAACTGGTCATGATCGACATCGGGAATCATCGCCTGCGACTCGTAAGCCTTGTACATGGCACTTTTGTTGGTGGCATCCCAGTTGCGATAGAAGATGTCGACGCCGCCGTTCAATTGACCCGGCCCGACGCTCATGGTGCCGCTCAGGTTGCCGCCGACCATGGTCGTGTCAGCATCGGTCTCCATGCTGTAATCCCTGGTTACAACCATGCTCGGCATCGAGCTGACGCGAAATTCGTCGTGCATCAGGTGGTCGACATCGGTCCAGTAGAGCTGAAATTTGACATCGTCAAGCAGGTCGGCGGGGGTGTCGACCGTCGTCGTCCAGTTCAGCCTGCGTGTCCGGTCATGATCGGCGTCCATGTACAGGGCCGGGTAAAGTACATGTTGAGCATCCTGGTAGGCAACGTCGAGCTCGGTATGGGTTTTGCCCGTCAACTGGTAACCCCCTTTTGCCCAGACGGTATTGATGTCATAGGCCCTGGAGTCCATCTTGCTGTCACGATAGCGATTCTTGCTGGTGGCCGGGTAGATGTCGGTGATCCGGTCGCCGTTGCCGGCCTTCGGCGGCTTGGAGTACTTGTAGGCGTACCCGGCCAGCGCAGAATAGCTGTCCATGGCATAGGAACCGGTCACCGAGGTCTGCAACTGTTCGAATGAACCGTAGGTCAGCACTGCCGAGAGGCCGGGGCCCGGCTTCGGCTGCTTGCTGACGGCATTGACCAGCCCGCCCATGCTGCCGGCATAACGCAGGTCATATGGGCCTTTGACGACCTCGATGGACTCGACTTCGGCAAAGTCGAAGTGGAACGCCGGCGGGTCCATGCGCGATGGACACCCTCCCTGGACACGCACCCCGTCCATCAGCACGTTGATGTTGTCCCGCTGCAGACCGCGCAGCACGATGTCGTTGGCGATCGCTCCCTTGCGCAGACTGGAGAGGCCAGGAACCATCTCGACCGCCTCACCGATGTCCCGTGCCGGGCTCTCCCGCACCTCGCGAATCGTCAAAGTCTCTTCATTCGAGGGGAGATCCGTTCCTTTGACGACAATCTCTTCAAGCAGGATCGCTTCGGCGGCAAAGAGTAGCGATGAGCTTGATAGGAATGCGATTGCGCAGACAATTGTGAAACGTGTAATAAACATGACTTCTCCTGACAGTGTGGATGGAATTTGGCACGACGAAGGGTGCGACTGAAATCTTATGTCGTCGTAAATTATCGTACAAATTGCGGAGATGGTATTTTAAACAACGGTAAATGATGAGTCTTTAACAGGTCAATAAAAAAATGGCAATGCTCTAATGGATGGCTGGAGATTTTGTGGGTGGCCCAGAGGCCACGCAAGCCGTAGCAATATGGCGGAGTCGTTCAATTATGCCGGAAAACAGAGGGTATAATCGCTGCATACCCCGCAATTCGGCGCTTTGCACATGGTCCCGCCGTTGCGGTCACAGACCTGTTTGTAGAGGTAGCGCTTCCAGCGCATGTTCTGGTCGTTGGCTGTTGCCAGGGAGGGGAGATGGCGGCGGATGGCTGCGTTTAATTCCCGGCGTTCGAATAAACCCATGGCCACCCAAAGATGACCGGGGAGGGCTGCACGGGTCGCAAGGACATGGGCTAGTCGCTCGGCGTTGTGCCGATTGTGATCGCAGGGTTCGTTGGGGACATGGGACAGCAGGATTGAAAGGATCTCCTGGTTGCGCTCCGGCGGAGAATCCTTCACCGATGTCCCATGCTGTTCGAGGAGCGATCGCCGAGCGCCGGGGAAGATCTCCGCGAACAGGATGTCCAGGTCGCTATCATCCAGTCCAAGCGCCGCTGCCGTGTCATATGGATCCTGTGCAGCGACGGCGAGAAGGCAGGCAAATAGGTGCCGGTCCTCAATCCTAACCTGGTCCGGCTTCGGCGTGCTGGTCAGAGCTGCGTAAACCGGGTCTGAGGCTGTAACACGAGCCCCGTGATCGGACTCTTGCGGCAGGCTGGCCTGGACTGGTTGGCGCCAGTTGCGGGCGCTTCTGACCGCAGCATGGAGAGCCTGGATGGCCAGTTCGGCACAGTAGTCCCGTTCGGGCGGCAGCCCTTTCAGGGCGGAATCGAGACGTTGCGCATCGATCGCTTTGACCTCATCGAGAGAGGAGCCGACCGACAGATCGGCGGCCACGGCGCAGGCTGCCATGGAAAATCCGCAACCGAAGACCTGGTAGCGGACGTCGGTGACAAGGCCTCGTTCGACCTTGATGGTAAAGCGCACGGCCAAACGATTGCCGAGCTCTTTGGAATCGAGGCCGACTTCCCCGGTGCCGTCGGCGTCCGGCAATATGCCGGTGCGGCGGTTGTCGGTTGCCCAGCGGCGGATGGTGTCGGTGTAAACGGTCATGAAAAAATCCTAGTCGTAATGTAGTAATGCTATAGGGCCATAAGGTTTAAATCATCAAAGCGTTACAGCCTTACAGCTTCTTTGTATTTGCTATTTCAAAAAGAAAATAAGCCCCGCCTTCGTACAGCACATCGTTCTTCAACGGGTTGCCGACCTGCTCCCAGTTGGGGAATCCTCTGCAGCACCAGCCCTTTTTGCAGTCGATGTGCCAGCGCTTCACAGTGACAGTTGCCGACGATCAGGTCGTAGTGGTCGGCAAGCTGTTCGGCATCCTCGAGATCTCCGACCAGCACTTTGTCGGCATTGATCTTGGCCAGCTGGGGTGAATCGACCGGGGCAAGCGCAACATTCACCCTGCCACCTGCATCATGGAGCGACTGGCAGACCCCGGCGAGTTGGTCCGCTTCGGCAGCAACCAGAAAGCGGGTCTGACCCAGTGAAAAATGGCTGTCGAGCATGGCGTCCTGCAGGCGCTGGCGCCAACGGGCAACCGGGAGCGGCGGGCCGCTGAAGCCGGTCTCCTCCAGCAGCAGCGCGACCAGCGAGTCGGTTGCTTCGATTCCCTGCAGGTGGGAAAAATGACAGTGCCGCATTGCGGGGTTTTTTTGCCGGAGAGCAGAGGCGCAGAGCTGCATCGAATCGCCAACACTGATCACCACACCGGCATCTGCCAATTTCCTGATTTCATCCAATTTGATCCCGCCGCTGGAAAGGGTCGCCTGTTTTTCGCCCAGATGACCATCGAGTGAAGTCGAAAGATCGGGGAGGGCAAACACGTTGAAGCCGAAATCTTCGATGAATTCCTTGATCTTCTCGACTTCGATCGGCGTCAGGCTGACGTGTGGTAAGAGCACCAGCTTGTTGTCGTCAATATCGTCGACCGGCACGACCAGTTGTTCGATCAGCGCCCTGCAAGTCAACGCCCAGCCGCTCTCAAATCCCCCTTCGTAGTCAGGGGTGTTGACGTAAACCAGTGGGTAGTCGACTTGTGCCGCGACGCCGCGGAGGTCGTCCCCCTTGGTCTCCGGCAAGCCGGTGGTGTGCAGGCCGATCAGGCTCGGTGTGACCTTTTTGGTGATATTCTTGACCGACTCGATGATGCTGTAGTCGCCGCCGTCGAGCACCGCGATGGCATCGGTGACGGCGCTGGTCTGGATGGCGATCGGTTCGCAGAAATGCCGGGTGAAGAAGACCTTGGTGAAGCTGGTGCAACCCTGGCCGCCGTGCATCAGCGGCATGCAACCGTCGATGCCGAGAAAGGCCAGGGTTGCCCCCATCGGCTGGCTGAGTTTGAATGGGTTGACCTGCAGCGGCTTAACCCTTTTATGGATCACTTCTCCCATGGCGCTCTCCGTGCGACGTTCTTGAAGACCGGGTTCTGCAGGGCGTTTCTGAGATCTTCGGCCAAGTTGAGAAGGCCGTCGTAGCCACCGTAGCTCTTTTTCTTCTCCTGGTTGACGTCGGCGAAGGCGATCCCCTTCTTGATGGCCGTGTAGAGGCTGCGGCCGCCGGCCAGCAGCAGGTCGGCACCGGTCTCGTCGATGATCTTCGCCTGCTCGGCACCGGGGTTCATCATCAGGACACCCCTGTCGCCGAGATACTGCCGGGCCTTTTCACGGTCGTCCTCGGTGGCTTTCTTGACGGCGGTTGCCACCACTTCGATGCCGAGGTCCTGCAAGGCCGCGGCGATTGACCAGGTCTTGTTGCCGCCGGTGTTGAGCACAGCTTTTTTGCCTCTTGAAAAACGCCCGATAGGGCGCCAGCTTCTCTTCAAGCTTTGCCTCTTCGCGGGCGACCAGTCTTTCGGTCCGTTCGATCAGCCCAGCATCACCCAACGCTGCGGCGATTGCCCGCAGCCCCTTGCTGGTGTCGCGTTTGCCGTAGAAGGAGAGGGAGATCGACGGGATGCCGTAGCGCTCCTCCATTTTCCTGGTCAGGGAGACGAGTGATTTGGCGCAGACCAGGACGTTGAGTTTGGCCCGGTGGGCAGTGCGGATCTGGGCGATGCGGCCATCGCCGCTCAGGGTGGCGAGGACGCGGATGCCGAGCTCTTCGAGCAGCGGCGTGTACTGCCACATGTCGCCGGTGACGTTGTATTCGCCGATCAGGTTGATATCGAAAGGGGTGGTAGCCTCTGGCTCCAGCGTCCCGATCAGGTGGGCCAGGGCGGCTTCACCGCCGAGTCGGCTGCCGAGGTTCTTGCTGCCGACGAAGCCGGGCGCGTGGACCGGCACGACCGGGACGCCGTGTTTTTCCGCCGACTGCCTGCAGACCAGGTCGAGATCGTCGCCGATCATGGCCGTGACGCAGGTGGCATAGACGAACACAGCTTCCGGGGCGTAGCGTTCCATGATGTAATCGATGGCGGCGGCCACTTTCTCCTCGCCGCCGAAGACCACGTCGTTGAGGGAAATGTCGGTGGTGAAGCCCATCTGGGTGAGGTCGCGCCCTGGCTAGCTGGTGCCGGTGGCGCGGGTCTCCCAGGAAGAGCCGAGACAAGTCATCGGGCCGTGCACCAGGTGGGCGGCGTCGGCATAGGGGAAGAGGGAGATCTGAGCGCCCTCGAAGGCGCAGCCGCCCGTGGTCGCACCGGGTGTCGGTGCGTTGCAGGCGACCTTACGGGTCTGATTGTGCGTACAGGAGCTTTCGTCGAGCAGCTCCTTGATCTTCGGTTTGTTCGCCATGATGGGCTGACTCCATAAAGGGATGAGAAATCAGTCCCGTCACATCTTCGGGAAGGGAACCGGCTTTTCCGGCGGCGCTGGCGGGAAAGGGGGTGATGTTCTGTGTTTTGAATATAGCAAGAGTCTTGCCATGATGTTGACCGCCCTAGCATTCAGCCCTTTGCAGCAAACACATCATGATTTTTCGCCCGAGAAGCAGACACTGGCCAGCGGTGTTGCCTTAATTTTGTGCATTGTGTCAGCCGCAGAGAAGAAATTTAACAGACGTGTAGTGATGAGAATCAATCAACAATGGAACAAACTCTTCTTCTCTTTCAGTTTCTCCGCTTTTAATCAGGTTTTTTATGCCGGTTACGAAGGACCTCTTTGATGCGGGCATGGTCCTTGCTATCCCTTCTAAGGAGATTATATCCCCGGCAAGGTCGCCGGTCCCCTGGCAACGAAGCCCTGAACCTTCTAAAAGGTTCAGGGCTTTTTTGTCTAAACGAGGTGCATCATGACTGGATCAGGCAAACCAGAGATCATCATCGACGACACCACTTTGCGCGACGGCGAACAGACTGCCGGCGTTGTCTTCAGCCTCGACGAAAAGAAGCACATTGCCTCCTTACTCGACGCGATCGGTGTCGGTGAGTTGGAGTGCGGCATCCCGGCCATGGGCCGGGAGGAGCAGGCCTCGGTCAAGGCGCTGGTCGATTTGGGGCTGAATGCTCGGCTGATCACCTGGAATCGCGCCGTGATTGCCGATATACAGGCGTCCATCGACAGCGGCGTCAAGGCGGTCGATATCTCCCTGTCGGTTTCCGACATCCATATCGAACGCAAGCTGCGCAAAAGCCGTGCCTGGGTCAAGGAACAGCTCAAAACGGCGCTCGGCTTCGCCAAGGAGCATGACCTTTACGTCTCTGTCGGCGGCGAGGATGCCAGCCGCGCCGATCTCGGTTTCCTCGTTGACCTGATGGAAACCGCCCGCAGCCTGGGCGCCGATCGCTTCCGGTTCTGCGACACGCTCGGGATCCTTGACCCCTTCACGACTTACGACAAGGTCCGTTACCTGGCCGACCGGGTCGCATTGGATCTGGAAGTCCATACCCACAACGATCTCGGCATGGCTACGGCCAATGCTATCGCCGGCATCCGCGCTGGCGCGAAATTTGTCAATACGACGGTCAACGGGCTCGGCGAGCGGGCCGGCAACGCTGCCCTCGAAGAGGTCGTCATGGCCCTCAGGCACGCCTGCGGCATCGACCTGCAGATTGACACCAGTCGCTTCGTCGAGCTGTCTAAAATGGTCGGGCAGGCCAGCTGTCGGCCGGTGCCGGAATGGAAAGCCGTGGTCGGCGAGAAGGTCTTCTCCCACGAGTCGGGCCTGCACGCCGACGGGATCCTCAAGTTCGCGGGCAACTACGAAGGCTATGACCCGGCCGAGGTTGGCTTGTCACGGCATATGGTAATCGGCAAGCATTCTGGCAGACATGGCCTGCATGCGCGCCTTGGTCAGCTGGGCCTGGAGCTTGGCCGAAGAGAACTCGATGCCCTCCTTGAACAGGTGCGTTGTGCTGCCCAGCGCTGCAAGCGGCCACTCTCCGACATAGAACTGCTCAGCCTCTATCATGACCGACAGAAAGTGGCATAATGGTGATCCGGACGCCGCTGCCATCAGATTGGCAAGCATTCTATCGCTTGGCGGCTGCCGAGGGGTGGCGGGTGCCGCAGGTTGAACGGCAGCTGTTGCAGGGGGCTTGGTCGCAATGCGCCTATGTTCTAGACATGGACGGTGCTTTCGCCGGCCTGGTCACAGCCGTAGCCCATGAGCAGAGCGGCTGGATCGGCAACCTGATTGTACCGCAGGCTTTGCGCGGTCGTGGCTTCGGCGTCACGCTGTTTCGGCGGGCTCTGACCGATCTGGCCGAGCGTGGCATGACAACTTGCTGGTTGACGGCATCGGAGCTGGGCCAACCCATCTATGAAAAGTCCGGCTTCTTCGTGGTTAATGAGGTCGAGCGTTGGGTCTGCCCGCCGCGCAAGGGTTCCGAACAGCGCGTGGAGGAACAGCTTCTTGCACGGCAAGCCTTGCGCGAGTGTGATCGATCCGCCTGGAGCGAGGATCGTGACGCATTACTGGACCATCTTCTGGAGAGTGGCCAGGTGTTCGCGTGCGACGATGCGCTTGCGCTGTTGCAGAAGGGTCAAGACGTGCAGATTCTCGGCCCTTGGTATTCCCGCAGCCTCTGCCCGCGTGCCAACCGCCGGTTACTGCAGCAGGTCTTGGCTGCAGCTGACCCCTCAGTCGAGATCGTTGCCGATATCTTGGCCTCCTCGCCGATGCGCCAACTGCTGGCCGCAGCAAGATTCGCTCCTGCCGGCAGCAACCGGTTGATGGTGAAGGGTCCCTCTCCTGCTGTCGATCTGAACGCGATGGTCGCTCTGGCCAGCCTGGGCAGCGTGGGTTGAGCTTACCGCCTTGCATGGCACTGATTGACCCCGATCTGCGCCCACTCCTTTGCTCTTCTGCCGGCAAGGTTTTATGATCCCTTGACCCTAACGAACACATCGATTAACGTGTGCACCCCACAAACATTTGCGGAGTGTGACCATGTCCATCAAGCTGACCCCGCCCGAAATCACGCAGGATGACTTTTCCGAGCTGCCCATCGCAGCTCAACTTGACGTGCTGCGCAGCCTGGACTCGCGGCAGAAGACCCGGTACCTGCTCGATGCCGAAAACGGTGCCGAGCTCATGGCCCTGTTGCCGACCCAGGAGGTTTACCTGCTCGCCGTGGAGCACGGCCCCGAGCATCTTCCGGAACTGTTGAGCCTGGCCAGCCCTGAGCAGTGGAGTGGCTTCATCGATCTCGACTGCTGGGATGGCGACCACTTTGATGCCGCCAAGACCCATCGCTGGCTGATTGCGTTGCTGCAGGGTGAAGAAGAAAACGTCTTTACCGTACTCAACGAGATGAACTTCGAGCAGCTGATCCTGCTTTTCAAGGCCGAACTGGATATCCTCTCCGGACCGGAGGCGGATGAGAACAGCGACGCCCGTATTGACGCCATCAAACGCGATGGCGGTTACGAGATTGTCTATCGCTCCGAAAACAGCGCCAAGCTGTTCAACAAAATCCTCGATGTCCTGCAGAGCTATTCGCCGGAGTTCTTCGTCTACCTGCTAGAGGCCGTGCGCGCCGAGACCATAGGCCTGATCGAGGAAAGTGTCTACCAGCAACGTTCCGGGCGCCTGCAGGACATGGGTATCCCAGAGCCTTTCCACGCGCAAAAGATCTATGCCTGGCTCGACCCAGAGCAGTACCGTCAGCAGCGCCCGTACAAGCTCGCCCCCGGTGCCTTCGATGGCAGTGCCCCCGGGTTTACCCTGACCCTGGTCCGGCCCAAGGGGCTGCTGGCCGCAGCCCTGGCTGACGGCATCGACGAAAATCTTGCCTGGGAGATGGCCAACGTGGTCAACAAGGTGATCATGGCCGATCGCATCGCCATGGGCGATCTCGAAGAGGTCGCTGGCGTGCTCAATAAAGTCGATGCCTATCTCAACCTGGCGCTGGAATGGCTGGCAGGCCAGGATGTTGCGGCGGCCAGGTCATGCCTGACCGGCTGCTACAGCGAAGACTTGTTCCGCCTTGGCTTCAGCCTGACCCTGAAACTGCAGCGCCGGGCTGCTGCTCTGGGCAAGTCGAGCGTCGCCCCTTACCTCGACGCCAAAGCCAGGGGCTGTCTCGCCGCTCTTGCGCAGCAACCGCCATCCTTTCTCGAAAGCATCGCCGACCCCACCAAGGGTGGCAGTCGCCTGTTCGCTTCTCTCGGCGAGGTACGCGCCACAGAGCAATGGCTGGCCAGGATCGAACTGCAGTGCCACCTGTTCGAGGACGCCCTGCATTTCTCCATGCCGGAACCGGCAGAGCTTGATCTTGCCGGCTGTCAGCCCGACAGCGCCGAGGACGTCACCCTGGTGGAATTCTTCCTGACCTCCCTGGCCAACAAGCTGCTGGGGCGCGATTTCGCACCGCTGCCGATTGCCGAGGAAGAGCTGGCAGGGCTGCACGGCATGGTCTCACAGGCGGGGGAGCTGCAACCGCGCCTGCGCGAGGAGACGGTCAAGTGGCTTGAAGCGCTGTTGCCGGGTGGGGGTGATTTTGCCGAGTATTGCCTGGATATCTGGGAGGAAGAGTTCTGCTCGGTCGATTTCGAGGAGATCGATCCACGCTTCGTCGGTGGACTGATCATGCGCGTGGCGACAGCCTGAGGTCTGCCTGCGCCTCTCCATAGACTCAGCCCAGCATTTAATAAGATTATTGCTGATGCACAGATGGCGTTGTTTCTGAGTGGTGCAGGTATTCCTCGATCTGCATCTTCTGTCCCGTTGCCGTGAGGTAGCAAAAGAGGTGGACGGTCCGTTCTTCCACGGCGGCTCTGGTTGTGAAAATGGCTGCGAAGTACTGCAGCTTGATCCCCTGTCCCCTGATCTTCTCCGTCTTCTCCTCGAGTAACCGCTTGACCCACTCTTGCTCTCCTGAGGTTAGCCCGGTCTCGAAGAAGGGTGGAATGCGGTTGGTGACGACGCGTTCGCAGCGGGCATAATCGTAAGCGATGCTTTCCACCAGACGTGTACGGGATGCGCACTGATCACGTTCTTGGACAATCTCGAATAAATTTTTAAAAATCGCCTGGCGGTTCAGCGGAAAGCGGAACAGGCGCCGTCGGCGCCATGCGCCGGCCAGCCACTCGATCCCTGAGGCAAATGAACCGGTAGTGGCGCTCAATTCCTGCAGGAAGGTTGGGAAACAGCCGCTGTTGTAGGTCAGGTCGATCAATCGGCCGATTTCCTGGAGTTGCTGCAGTTCGGCAAAGGTCAGGTCCCGGCTGGTTAGGATCGTGTAGGGCGGGTTCGGGTCAAAACGGATCTGCAAGCCCGCCGCCTGGTCGCGCAACGGCGACCCGGGGAGCAGCTTAACAGGCTCGATCTGTAGATGATGGGGCTCAAGAGCAATGACCCGGTCGATCGAGGCGAGGAACCCCTCATAACTGTCACCCGGCAAGCCGGCCACTAGGTCGAGGTGCAGATGGATGCGCCCGCTTTGGCGCAGGCGCCGCACGTTCTCCTCGAGCCTGGCGAGGTTGACCCTGCGGTCGATGGCATCAAGGGTGCTTTCCAGGGTGGACTGCACGCCGATTTCAAACTGGAAGGTCTCTGCCGGCACCTGCTCGAGCAGCTCCAGGGTCGCTTCGTCGAGCAGGTGCGCGGCAATCTCGAAATGGAAATGAGTCCCCTGGTTGTGCGCAAGGATGAAGCTGAAGATCTCCCTGGCCCGACTGGCGTCGTAGTTGAAAGTGCGGTCGACCAGTTTGACCTTGGCGACCCTGCTGTGCATTAGTAAGAGCAGGTCGCTGCGGATGCGCTCCATCGAGAAGGAGCGCACCTGGCTGTCGCGGGCGCTGAGGCAGAAGCTACAGCGGAACGGGCAGCCACGGCTGGTCTCTAGGTAGACGAAGCCGCGTTCGAGATCGGCCTGGCCCAGTGCAAAAGGCGAGGGGATGCGGTCCAGATCAGTCATCGGCGGGGTGTCCGGGCCGCTGACAAGCACCTGATCCTGACGCAGAACTGTGCGTTCGATCATGCCCGGCGGCCGGGCTTCACGCCAGGCCTGCAGCAGGGCACGCAACGGCTCTTCCCCTTCACCGCGGATCAGCGCGGTCAGCCCGGGATGCTGGTCGAACACCTGCTGGTCGTCAAAGGAAACTTCCGGTCCGCCTAGCACGATGCGCAATCCGGGCCGGGCGACGGCCAGGGCATCGACCAGGTCGAGGGTCTCCCGCCGGTTCCACAGATAGACCGAGAGGGCGACGACGTCGGGCTCTTCAGCGAGCAGCATGGCAAGGATCGATTCGCGCGGTTCATGCACGGTGAACTCACGAATCAGTACCTCGCCGCAATCACTGCCGCAGTAAGTGGCCAGGCAGGGAAGCGCCAGGCTGTTGTGGATGAACTTGCTGTGCAGGGTGGTCAGAAGGGTGCGCATGCCGCAAGGATAACCAAGGGCAGGCGGGATATAAAGGGAAATTGTTAGGGGCGGCAGAATAGCTTCACTGGTGTCCTCTCCTTTTAAAGACCTCAACAAGGTGGTACAATCACGTACCCCTTTTTTTGGAAGCCGAAATGAAAGATCTCTTCTTTACGACAGACCTTTTGGCAGTGCTCCGCCATGATAAGTATTACGGGTTGCCGAAGAACCTCTCAGTCGCGTTGCGTAAATTCGCCTTACCAGCCATCGAACGAAACGATAGCCTCGAGCAAATGTTTCACACCTTGGTTGTTCATATTATGGATCATCGTGGCGAATCAGAGCCGTTCCTCACAGGGACATTTATCTACCCCGAGGCTGTTATTCAACTGCTGAAAGAACATGGGCTGCCGATCCCTTCAGCACTGCAGCCTGCGAGCACAAATAAAAATGACAACAAAGTATCGATCGATTCGGCCCAGTTCGAACAATACTTCGATATTGTCTGCCGCAACTGTGGGACGGTCACAGACCCCCTCGCCACATACTATCGCTCCCCGATCGGGCGATTAATTTTCAGAACCTTCCTGGAAACCCGGCTAGCCCTGGGCATCAACACCACTGCCAAGTATGTACTCGAACACCTTACGGACTATGATACAGAGAAGATCGTCACTTCTATCAATGAAGACTTCGTTACCTGGTTAACCGATAACTCAAAAGAAAAATTAACGTCGGTTGAAACAATTGCGAAATTCATCTTGATCTTCAATCGCGAACTTAAAACCCTCTTGTGACCGCGAAGAACCATGCAAAAAAGAGAGTCACATCCTTTCTTGATCACCCTGTTCAAACGCTCAATTTCTTACAGATAAAGGTTGAAAGTGTTTTTGGTTTCAGCCCTGGTTTTTTGCTTGGCTTTTTCACTCAGGTCTTTAATGTCCAGGTAAACGAGAGCAGTCCCCGATCTTAGGATCAGGGGCTTTCGTTTCTGATGGTGGTGATTTGCATTCACCTGCTGTCTCGTCAAAATCCCCTTGGATATATGAAAGCTTATTTTGACGGGAGATTTGCGAAACGAGGCAAGTGGATCTGCCGATCAGGAAGGATACTGTTCATAACGGCTCAATTTTGACAAAATCGTGAGCGTCTAGGATAATCGATTCAATTCGTACAACACAAGTAGAGGTGACTATGTATGAAGGAGTTTGATCCTGTTGCTTACAAAAAAATGGTCAAATCTTACCAGGACAGGGATGATCCTACTGGCTGGTTTGATCGTATCTACACTGATGCTCAGGGAGATCATACCGCGGTTTTCTGGGCAGACCTTGAGCCGAACCCTTACCTCTTAAAATGGTTGGAAAGCCGTTCTTTTAAGCATGCTGGACGCAAGGCTATCGTTATTGGCTGTGGGGTTGGTGATGATGCTGAAGCTCTGTGTGAAGCAGGATATGAGGTGACAGCTTTTGATATTGCTCCTGAAGCGATCCGACTTTGTAAAAAGCGTTATCCAGACACCACGGTCAACTACCTGGTCGCAGATCTTTTTAATTCCCCACCTCAATGGACAGAATGTTTTGATCTGGTTTATGAGTGCAACACAATCCAAGTTTTACCAGGCAAATACAGATTACAAGCACGCGATGCTATGATCTCACTCCTAGCACCGCAGGGATATCTTCTGGTTTCATGTCGAAGCCGCCTCAAGGGAGAACAAGAAGATGACATCCCCCTTCCCCTTGATAAAGAGGAGATAGATGGTTTCATTCGATGTGGTCTAAGCGAAAAGGGCTTTGAAGCTTATGATGATACCCAGGAGCCCCCTGTCCCCCATTTTTTTGCCTCATACAAGAAGTGATAATGCAACCCGAATTGCCAGGATTGGCCCGTGCGGATTCAGAGCCAGGCTTAAGGGCCTTGTTGTTAAGATCATTAGCCGACCCATGACAGGACCGTTGTATGATTGTCTCAAGGCAAGCGCTAACGTCTTATTTGGCAGCCAGCATTGACCTGAAGAGAAAGGGGGTGGTCGAACGAAAAACTCTTACTTTCACTGCAATGCCAGTCATCCCCGGTCCGCAGGTCGAGGATTTGCATTTTTGGTCGATGGTGAGGATCAATACCGGATTGCAATTTCGAAAAAATATGGTTTGTTAATAGGACCATCCATTGATCTTTGTGAGTGGGAGATTGGAGGTAGCAATGGCTTTCAATAAAGCTTTTTCAAAGCTTGAAAAAGAAGAAATCCGCCTTAAACTGCTTGCCTCGATGCTTGCCAACTCAAATGGCAGCTACTCGAAAAAAACAGCTGGCGGTTGGCACAGCTTCTGGCAGGATTTATTCATAAGGGACAAATTAATCCTCTAGCAATCTGCATTGCCTTGGCGAACGTAACGGTACGTGACACGAAAAAAAGCCAGTTTCTTCAATAGTATGCGCCAGTAAGACCATGGCCACTCGGAATGATACCGGTGGCCATGATGGTTTATTTAGGGGGGCTACCAAGCGGGTTCGAGTTGTTTGTTTTCTATGAAATTGCGGATGGTATGCAGATCCTTCAGTGAGAGACCCTCAAACTGGATTCCCATTCCGGTAGGCAGGTCTGACTTTTTCAGGTTCAGCGGCGAATTGACCCAGGCGACTCGACACTTGCAGACAATTTCCCTTTTAGGATCCTCCAGTGAAAAACGAATGACCAGCGATTCATCCACCCCAAGCGGGTTCTCGGTGCGGATGTAAAGACCTCCCGAGCTGATGTCAATGCTGTATGCGGTCAATGTTGTTGCGATATTATCAACATACTGAACCTGAATTTTCACCTTATAGCGCTTGTTGCGCGTGGGAACATGTAAAAACTTTTCAGCTGTCGCCAGGAACTCAATACGGTTGATCGGTTTAAGCAGTACCTCATCACAGCCAGCCTCACGACAGCGCTCCTGGTCTTGTGTGCGGCCCTTAGTGGTCACCATCACGACCGACGTATCCTTTAAGTCAGGATCCTGCTTGATGGCACGGCAGCACTCATCGCCATCCATTTCCGGCATATTCAGGTCGAGGAAAGCGACGTCGGGGTGATGCTGGCGAACGAGTTCCAGTGCCTGTCTACCGTCACCTGCGGTCAGAATCTCGACACTTGACCGTTGCAGAAACGACTTCTCGAGCTCTATGAAGAGTTTGGCATCATCGGCCAGCAGAATTTTTTTCTTTTTATCCATAACCTTGATCCATTCATTGCACTGAAATCTGCATAAAAGCCCTGTTTCATCAGACCAACCGAGACTGTTCTTGCAAAATCTTTCTGACTAGGGCTCGAAGAGGCCAGGCTCCACGTAGCTTTCGTAATCGTGCCGTCGCCAGCGGAAGGGCAGATCAACGATCTCGCCGGGGGTCGTGATGCTGTACAGCGCCCGGAAGGCTTCCAGGACCACGGCCCGCTGCTGCTTGACGTTGCCCGGTTCGCCCAGCGGGTGGCCGAAGGGCCAACGCAGGAACACGGTGCGCGGCGGTTGCACTTTTTCGGTGTACTCACGCACGATCGACACGCCGATGGTGGCGATGCCGACTTTTTCTATCTCTCTCTGGATCAGTCCCACGGACTGATTGCAGATGCCTCAGGCCGGGGTCAGCAGGACGACGTCGACTTGATCCTGGCGAAGTTTTTCCGCCACCTGCTTTGCCGTGTGACCGATCAGGGTGGCGATGTGCCGGCCGTCTATATGCCCCATGAAGGAATAGTGCGTGTTGGCCAGGCGGCCGATGACCCCCTCCTGCTGCAATTCCCGCAAGCGATCGAGGGGCAGGATGATATTGAGGTCTTTCTCGGCGTCGCTGTGGTCATAGTAATCGTGGGTAATCCGGAAATCGCCGCCGATGGTTGTGCCGTCGATGGCTCGGAAGCTCGGGTCGCCATCGCTGTCCTGCATGTCGAAAGGCTCCTGGCCGTGGTGGTGGACGCCGGAGGTGGTGACCACCGCCAGTTTACACTCGCTCAGTGGCTTGGTCGGCGGCTCCCAGGGAATGGCTTCGTGCGACTCCCATGGTGCATAGGCTGTGATGAAGCCCTTGGCAAGGCTCGGGTAGCGGGTGATCAGCTTGGCGATCAGACGGTTTTTCAGGCGGCTGGTTATCGACATGGCCTCTCCGGTAAAGGTAATTATTGTAATTATAGCTTGATTCTGTGAGGATGCCGCGCATTTTCTTGGCTGCTGCAGCGTTTCTCATGATTCGCAACATTCTGCAACGAGGTTGCCAGGCAGCATTCAAGAGGCCCATCCGTTAAGCCGGATGGGCCTCTTGCTGTTCAGCTTTGGTCTGTCAATTGGCGGCTAATTGCGCAACAGCGCAATCTCATCGCTTGGTGAGGTGCGTGCGCCGTCGACGATGGGCAGGGTCGGGTTGTTCGCCCATTCGATCCATGAGCCATCGAAATTCTTCACCTGGTCGTAACCCAGCCCCTGCAGGACCAGGGTGGCGTAAGACGAGCGGATGCCGGTCTGGCAATGGGCGATAACCTCGCGTCCGTCGATAATGCCGTGCTCGGCGAGCAGGGCGCGAATTTCGGCTTCGCTCTTCAGGACCTTGACGTCATCAACCTCTTTCTGCAGTTCCGTCCAGTTGAGGTGGGTTGCCCCTGGGATGTGCCCGCCACGGTCAGCGCGCACCTTGCTGCCGTTGTACTCTTCCGGGGTACGGGTATCCCAGATGACTACCGCTGGATTACCCAGTTGGGTCAGGACGTAATCAGCCTCGGCGCGTGACTGGCCCGGCGCGGAGACGCGGTAGTGACTCGGTGTCGCTGCTGTTGTCGGCAGCAGTGTGGTCGGCCTGCCTTCGGCGGACCATTTCTCGTAGCCGCCGTTGAGGACCAGTGTCTTGGCGTGACCGTAGTAGTGCAGTGTCCAGGCCAGGCGTGCAGCATAGGGGTTGTCATGCTCGGCGTAGGTGACGACGATAGTCTCCGGCGTGATGCCGAACTTCTCCATCAAGGCTTCGAAGGCGGTGGTGGTCGGCACCAGGCTCTTGACGCCGTTGCGCGTTTCCAGAAACTCGCTTTGGGGGAGGTGATGGGCTCCCTCGATATGTCCCAGCAGGAAGAGGGGGGTCTGGCGGACATCGAGGACCACGACCTGCGTGCGGTTCTCGGCCAGCCATTCGGTTTCAGTGAAATATTCGCTCAGGGCTGCATTGGCGAATGTGGGCAATCCGGCGAGGAGCAAGACTGCTGTCAGGATGTACCGTTTAATAGTGTTCATGTTCATCTCCTAAAGTTGATTATTTAAATCGTGTATAGCATCTAGATAATACGGTTGCAAGATAATTTTTAATAAAATATAAAGTACATATAAATAATGTAGTATAGAAGCGTCCATTTAGCTGGCGTCTGTAGCGCAACATCAAGGAGAAATTGTTTTCAATGGGCCGCCTGTGATAGGCTCCGGTAACCGTTACATCGTCGGGACGGGAGGTCCAGTGCAAGGGAGCGGCAAGTGGCAAAGAGCAGAACCATACTGGCGGTGGTCGCCGATGAGCAGGGCGAGGTTTTCGAACATCCGGATCTGCTGATGGCGGGCATGAACGGCACCGAAGTCGTGCGGCCGCTGGCGGAGGAAATGATTCCCATGCCTGAGGGCAGCCGCCTGTTCACTATTCCGCAGACACCGCCAATCGGCTTCGATCGCCGCAGCGGCCAGCGCCTGACCACCGAACGCTTGCCCAGACAGTGGGGAGGTGGGCCAATCCAGGCGGTTTCGGCCTTCCTGACCCCTGGATTCACCCGGACCCTGCTGCCGGCTGCTGACTACCAGCGTAAAGGGATAACCCTGCCGCTCTGGTCCTATACGGCGGTCGGCTGGTGTGTCGAGGAAGAACGTTTCTATACCGCGGCCGTCCAGGTTGATCGCAACACCCAGTGGCAGCCGGATCACTTCGACGACCGCAAGCTTGAACCGCTGGTCAGAAAAGCGATTCTGGCCAACCCGGCCAATCGCCTGCTCGAGCAGCTCTCCCGCTGTGCCCTCGACTACCACTGCTTTGCCGCCAAGAATCTGTTCTTCCGTCGTTGGGAAGCCCCTCTGCCGACGTCGCCGGTCTGCAACTCCCGGTGCATTGGCTGCATCTCCCTGCAGGAGTCGGATTGCTGCCCGGCCAGCCAGGAACGGCTGACTTTCGTGCCGACGGTCAAGGAGCTCTGCGAGGTGGCTGTGCCGCATCTCAAGGAAGCGGAGCATGCAATCGTCTCCTTCGGCCAGGGGTGTGAAGGGGATCCGATTCTCCAGGCCGATGTCATCTGTGAGGCGGTGCGCGAGATGCGTCGACAGACGGGGCGAGGGACGATCAACTTCAACAGCAATGCATCACTACCTGCACGCCATCGACAAGCTGGCGGCTGCCGGGGTCGAGTCGATCCGCGTATCGCTCAACTCAGCCCAGGAGTCACTTTATAACGCCTATTATCGCCCGCGCGGCTACCGTTTTGCCGACGTCGTCGAATCGCTGCGGCGGGCCAAGGCTGCCGGGCTCTATACAATGCTCAACTACCTGGTTTTCCCCGGTGTGAGTGACCGCCCCGAAGAAATCGAGGCCCTTGCCGGCCTGGTGGATGCTATCGGCATCGATATGATACAGATGCGCAACCTGAGCCTCGACCCCGTGCTCTACCTGTCCTCTCTGGGGATGACGGGGCAGGGGGTCGGCATGCTCCAGATGCTCAAACGCCACAAGGCGCGTTTCCCGCAATTGCAGTACGGCTATTTCAATCGCACCCACGACACATTTTTCCCGCCCGGTTTTGAATCCGAGTGGCCGATTCAGCTGTAATCGTCGTCTCGGCTGGATTTACAATGCCCTGAGGATTCTGCAACGATAAGGATTGAGACGCTTATGCCATCCGATATTTTTCTCCACGCCCTCACCTCCTATTTCGTCATCATCGATCCGATCGGGACTGCGCTGATCTTTCACGGCTTAACGGCCGATTGCGATCGGGGGTACGCACGGCGGATGGCCATGCGTTCGACCATGATCTCGGCGGCGATTGTTCTGGTTTTTGCCTTCTTTGGTGAGGCCTTGCTGAACAAGCTGGGCATCAGCATCGAGGCGTTGCGCGTATCCGGCGGACTACTGCTGTTCATTACCGCCTTCAATATGGTCACCAAGGGGGAAACAGGCAGGCGCTGGGCGAGTGGCCCGGAGGTTGACATCTCGGTCTTTCCCATGTCGATTCCACTCCTCTCCGGCCCGGGGTGTCTGACCGTGACGATCCTGCTCTTTTCCCAGACGCCGACCTTGTCCAGCAGCCTGGCTCTGGTTGCGGCCGTGCTCGTCATCTATGCGTGCACCTTTGCCGCACTCTCCTCGGCAAACCGCGTCAAGCAGGTTATCGGTCGGACTGGTGATGATATTCTGCGTCGCCTGCTCGGTGTGATCCTCGCCGCACTCTCGATCCAGTTCATCACTGACGGTCTTCGTCAGATCATGGCCGGTTGACAGTCGGGATCGCAGCAAGTATTCTCAACATAAGAAGTTGCAATGAAACTGGCGGTATGGTCTCAACAGATGAGGGATTGCAATGAGTTATGCCGAGCTGTTCAGAGAAACAGTAGAATGGTCTGTCGATGAACTGCGTGGATATTTTACGCAGCATCACCCAGAAGACTACCAGCTGATCGATGTCCGCCAACTGCAGGAGTATGGAGCCGAGCATCTGCCCGGCGCTCTCTGGATCCCTGCTGACGATCTTCCCCGTAGGCTGGTTGAGCTTGATGCCGCAAAGACCACGATTGTCTACTGCTCTCATGGCTCACTCAGCCGCGCGGCGGCGCAGGTCCTTGTCAAAGCTGGAATCCGGGATGTTCACGTTCTCCAGGGGGGGCTGCATGCCTGGCTTTATGGAACGGCTGACGGTCTGCCGGGGCAGCTCACCGCCCCTCTGGCTGAGGCCGGCAGCGCCCAGGAGCAAGCCTTGCTTGCATGGCAGGTCGAAGAAACCACGCGCCAGTTCTACGAGGAGATGGCCGACACCATCGAAAATCCTCAGGTCGCAGCTTTGTTTGCCGAACTGGCCGCGGCGGAGAGCCACCACAAGGCAACCCTGCAAGCTCTCTGGGAGGCGCTTGCCGGGCGCACTGCCGGCGAGACTTTTTCAGCTGTGCGCTCTGGCAACGAAGTCATGGAAGGGGGACTGCACTTGAGTGAAGCCCTTGCCTGGGCGGAGCTTAACCCTCCCAGCAGAATTCTCGATTTCGCCATGGCCCTCGAACTCAACGCCTACGACCACTATCTCCACCTGCAGCGCAACAGCAAGGACCCCGACAGCCAGCGTCTTTTCGAAATCATGGCCAGCGAGGAACGGCATCACCTGATAAAACTCGGCAAGTCTCTGGAAACCCTTCAGCACTAGAGGTCAGGTCTACACATTTCACAAAAAATGCATTCTATGCAAAAAAAGTGAAATGTGTAGACCTGACCCCTATATCTTTTTCATCTCCTGCTGCACAAAATCGGTTGCTTCGCTCATGAAGTATTTGAAATCCTTGCGGAAGGACTCTTCATGGGCAGTCAGATCATGGATGCCTTCGGCGAGCGGTAGGGGCCTGCTCAGGCGCTGTGCGATCCGCTGCAGTGCCTTGCCGACGACTTCCCGGTGTTGATACGAAACCAGCCAGTTGTGCTCGATCATGTGCGGTGCGACACGCTGCAGGCCCGGCGGTAGCTGTTCATGGTTGACCCGCAGCAATTGATAAACTCCAGCAGCATAGTTTGCCAGCGGCTCCGGTGAAAAGTCTTCCCAGGCAGAGGCGAGAAAATGGTCGTAGAAGATGTCGATGATGATGCCGCGGCCGTGGCCGAATTTCGGGTGGAGTCTGTGCCGACTTTGCCTGGTGTGTGGACTGTTTTGGGCGAGGCTGTCGATGCGACGGTGCAGGTGCAGGCCGAGGGCCAGTTTCTCCGGGTAGTCCGACAGAGATGGGCCCCTTGACGAAGTCACCCATCAGGCCGCCAAGTTGCAGCTCGGGGTCTGCACCGGCCAGGTAGAGGTGGACCAGGTAATTCAACGCCTGAGAATCTTGTTGTGCAGGATGAGGATCTCGAAGGCCATCAAGGCCTTGCTGGCGAGCTTGCTGCACATCGACCACGCTTGCGAGAGGTCCGCTTTGGCGTCATCAACGTAGATCAGGCCGACCACGCGCCCGAGCATGCTCATGGGCAGGAGCAGGGCCGTTTTGGGCGCCGGTTTGCCCAGGACTGTCGTCAGGGCGAGGTTGGCGCCGCTCTGCGGCACCGGGCCGAGGAAAAAGCTGTTGCTCTCCACTGCGGTTTTCAATACGGACGGTTCGGAGAGCGGCAGCTGTAACTGGTCGAATCCAGGGATCGGCTGGCCGCTTTTTACAGAACGCCAGCCGGTGACCTGCCCGGCGACCACCATGAACAGGGCGGCCCGGGCGTAATGCGCACCGAGATAGGCGATGACGGCGTCGGCGACATCGTTGCGGTCGGTAATCCTGATCAGGGCCTCGGCCGTGGTCGCCAGGGTGATCTCTTCCTCTTCGAGATCCTCGATCAAATCGTCGTCATCAAGTTCCTCGATGACTTCAACCTCTTTTTGCTCCGCGGCTTCGGACTCTTTCCCTTCATGCTTCTGGTAGATAAATTCAGAGCCGGGCACGCCCAGATCTTCCGTCGATTCGGGGACTGCAATTGGACCGTCCGGCGTATGGAAGACGTGCAGCGGGTTTTGCTCCTCGCGAACCTGATTGGGTGGTGCGATATAGCGCATGGTGCGTTTGATGCCGTAATACTTTTCCAGGGCAAGCACCAGGCGGACTTCCAGAGCCAGGATCGGTCTTACGATATAGCCGGTGCGGAAGGAGATTTCATCGATCGATTTCAGATTGTGGGGTTCGGCCATGGCCAGGGTCAGCTTCTTGCCGCTGACCGCAACCGGAATGACCTTATGTTCTTCTGCCAGCTCCGGGCTGATGATGCTGATGACATCCTCGGGGATTTTCTGCAAATCGCCCGGTTTTGCACAGGGGATGGAGAGGAGTTGCGTCAGGATTTCAGCCAGCGTGTTCTCGCTGATCAGCCCCATTTCGATGAGAACAGTGCCGAGTTTTCCGCCGAATATGACCTGGGCCTGCAGGGCCTCTTCGAGCTGTGCCTGGGTCAGCAAGTTCTTCTTGATCAGCAATTCACCTAGTCTGATGGCCATGATCTATTCTCTGCAGTTGTTATTGTGGTGAGCTGTTGCCTGCCGGTTGTGCGCTTGCGGTTCGGGTTTTCGTCTGGTCGGTCAAGAGGTCCTGAAGGTTTTGCGGCCACAGTGTTGAAATCTGCCATGTTGGCCTTGGTGACCGGTTGGGCTGCTGCTGCCTTGACCTGTCCCGGATTGACCGGGGCCCCGTTTTTGAACATTCGGAAGCACAGGTGCGGGCCGGTGGCCAGACCGGTGCTGCCGACGTACCCGATCGTCTGTCCCTGGGACACCCGCTTGCCCTGACCGATCCCTTTGGCAAAGCCCTTCATGTGCAGGTACATGGTTTCGTAGCTGCTGTTGTGACGGATCTTGACGTAATTGCCGTTGCCGCGCGTGTAGCCCTTTTTGATGATGACACCGTCACCGACACTTTTGATCGGAGTACCGGGAGGTGCGGCGTAATCGATGGCTGGATGGGCTTTCCAGGTCTTGGTGATCGGGTGAAAGCGGTGCATGGTGAAGCCTGAGGAAATGCGCGAGAAGGAGAGCGGCGCCTTGAGAAACGCCTTGCGCAGGCTCTGGCCGGAGGCATCGTAATAGTCGGCGCGGCGGTCACCGTCCTGGTACAAAAACGCCTGGAAAGTGGTGCCCTGGTTGGTGAACTCGGCGGCCAGGATGCGACCGTACCCGGCCGGCTGCCCTTCACGGTAGCGTTTTTCCACCAGCGCCTGGAAGGAATCGCCCTGGCGGATGTCGAGGATGAAGTCGATATCCCAGGCAAAGATGTCTGCAAGGTTCATGGCCAGAACATCGCTTTCGCCGGTATTGGTGACCGCTTCGAACAGGCTGCTTTCGATCGTTCCCCGGACGCGCACGGTTTCAGTGGTGTAGGGGATCGGCACCTTCTCGATGGTGAAATTATCCGCCTCGCGGGAAATGATCAGCTGCTCATCACGGTCGATATCGTACTCGAAGCGCTCGAAGCTGTCATCGCTCAGGCAGAGACGGTAAGGTTGTCCGGCGCTGAGCTTGGAGAGGGGAAAGACCGGTTTGCACTGCTGGCCCAGTTCGTGGATTTCGGCGGCCGAGAAGAAGGCCCCCAGCAGGGCTGATGCCGTATCCCCCTGGGCGATGGTTCCCTGGATGATTTCCTTGCGGATTTCCGGGACCGGCGGTGGCTGCGGGGTCGCCGGTGCGGTCATATTTGCTTCGGTGCTGGTAACTGTCGGGCGCAGGAAAAGCGGCAGCAGCAGCAGAACGCCGAGGAGCAGAAGCAGCCAGATACGCAAGCGCGGGGTCTTCCGGCGTTGACTGGCCATGGAACATGTTTGGGGGTTGAAAATCGAAATCCAAGGGAGTTCTTCCTAGCGGGAGAATGCATTAACTTCGCGTAAAACAAAATTTATTTATACTAGCAGGGTCGTCATTGATTTGTCCATAAGTCTGTGTACGCTTATTGACAGTTTAAACCGGTTCGCATCAGCCGTTCAACGGTTTTACTTGTCAGGGAAAGTGATGATAGACTACGTCGGCAATCCGGTGGCTATAAAGACGGTGTTGCGGATTAACAGCTAACTTGATGTATGCAACGCATAGAGGAGTGTCCCATGATCAACCGGCAGCGTCTGACCGATGAATTTGCCCGACTGGCGGCCATCAACAGCCCGCCGTTGAAAGAGAGCGCTATCGCCCGCTACCTGGAAGAGCGTCTGCAGCGTCTTGGCGGCCAGGTCTGTTTCGATAACGCGGCAGCCACGACCGGTGGTGAAGTCGGCAACCTGATTGCGAACTTCCCCGGGACGGGCAAGGAGTCGGAACCGCTGCTGTTCTCGGTGCACATGGATACGGTCGAGCCGGGTGGTCAGGTCGAGCCGGTTTTGCGCGATGGCGTGTTCTACAGCGCCGGAAATACGGTGCTCGGTGCCGATGACAAGGCCGGTATCGCCGAACTGATCGAGGCCTTGGAAGTGACCCGCGAACAGGGGATTGCCCACGGCCCGATCGAGGTCGTCGTTGCCATCGCTGAAGAGATCGGCCTGGTCGGAGCGAAGCATCTTGATTACGGTCTGCTCAAGGCCCGCAGGGGTTTTGCCCTCGATACCAAGGGGGTTGACCAGATGGTGCTCAAGGCACCGGGAGCCAACCGCATGAAAGTGGAGATTACCGGCCTTGCCGCACATGCCGGGCTCGCCCCTGAACTGGGGCTTTCGGCGATTCAGACGGCCGCCATCGCTCTCTGTCGCATGCAACTCGGCCGTATCGATGACGAGACCACGGCCAATTTCGGTCGCATTGAAGGCGGGGTGGCGACGAATATCGTCCCCCAGAGAGTGGTGCTGGAAGGTGAAGCCCGCAGCCATGACCCGAACAAGCTCCAGAGACAGACCGAACACATGCTCGCCTGCTTCGAAGAGGCTGCCGACAGCATGGCCCGGGAGATCGATGGCAGAAGGGTGCGTCCGGTCATCAACGCCGAGGTGCGGACCGATTTCACGAGCATGGCCGTTGCCGAAGATGCGCCGATCGTGACGCTGGCCAGAAGCGCTGCTGCGGCAGTGGGCCACGAACTCAGCGTGCGTTTAGGTGGTGGCGGCAGTGATGCCAATATCTTCAATGCTCACGGCATCGAAATGATTATTCTGGCGACCGGCATGGAAGGTGTCCATACCCACGACGAGTCGGTTGCGGTTGCCGACATGGTGCATGTCTCGGAACTGTTGGTCGAAATCATCCGTCAGGCTTGAACCGCGCCGCCGTTCGCCAAGCAACTTAAACGCCCTTTTCTCGACTGTCCTCCGACTTGAGCAATTGACGCGCTCGCTGTTGATGGGATTGTTGTGACAACGGACCGTTTTTACCCTCCCCAGACCGGGCCTTTTCAAAAATGCCCTCGCCAGGTGAACCACGGTCTTTATTCCTTAAAATTAAGAAACTACCGTCAAAAGCTGCTTTGTATTAAATCCACATAAAAAACGTGGCAATGCCATGTTGCAACGGAATTTTGTTTGTGAAATTTAATCGGGATGGGTTAATATTCCCCGTGACAGGAGTTGCATGCATGGGGTTTTCCGTCTGGGTCGTAATGTCAGGGCTGATGATGATCGGTATGGCGGTCGGATTTCTGATGCACCGTTCCGACTTTTGCATGGCCGGTGCGTTCCGTGATGTTTTTCTATTCAGAAGCTATCGGCTGATTCGGCCACTCGTTCTCCTTGCCAGCCTGAGCGCCTTGCTCTTCGAACTTTGCCGCATCGCCGATCTGCTCCCTGTATATCCGTTTCCATGGTTCGCTCCTCCTGCTGGGGTCAATATCGTCGGCGGCGTGGTGTTTGGATTGGGCATGGTGATGGCCGGCGGTTGTGTCGTTGGGGTGCTTTACAAGATGGGTGCAGGCAACCTTTTGGCGCTGATCGCTTTTACTCGGCTTGCTGGTCGGGAGTGCCCTCTATGCGGAAATTCACAGCTGGTGGCTGTCGCTGCTCAGGCTGACAGCTTTTCCAACCAGTGCCGTGACCGTGCCGCAACTGTTCGGCGGATCGTCGACTGTGCTGGTTTTGACCGGGGCCGCTGTCGGCGGTCTCTGCTGTTGGCGATGGCGTCGGGACGGGCTCTGGGTCGACCGGAATGCCGCGGAGGGGTTCATCCCCCTGTGGATCACGGCCACTGGTCTTGCCGTGCTGGGAGTCCTGACGGTGCTGCTGTGTGGCATCCCCATGGGGGTGACGACGAGTTATGCCAAGGGTGCTGCACTGCTGGAGTCTTGGCTTGTCCCCGGGCACCTGGCTACTCTGCCTTATTTTACAGCGACACCGGTGCAGTATACCCTACCCCTTGACGGTATATTGCGCAGCGGCGGAGCCGGGCCGAATTTCGATGTCGTGGCGATCCTGCAACTACCACTGATTCTAGGCATTATCGGCGGGTCCTGGTTGTCGGCACAGCTGCTCGATGAATTCAGGGTCGTCTGGAAGGTGCCTTTCAACCAGGGGTCCATGGCCTTTGCAGGCGGAATCATCATGGCGCTCGGTTCGCGTATGTCCCCTGGGTGCAACGTCTGGCACCTGTGGGGAGGCGTGCCGCAACTGACCATGCAGAGCCTGCTCTTTGTTGGCGGGTTGCTACCCGGGGCGTGGCTGGGCGGGAAAATCCTGCAACGGGTTCTGGCCCCGGCAACGTCATCGCAGAGGTCGTGATCATGAAGAGCATGAAGATGGATATCCGTGGGCAGATTTGTCCTTCGAGCCTGCTTCTGGTCCTGCGTGAAGTCAACCGGTTGCACCGGGAGTTGAAGGCGGGGCAACTGTGCATGACGATCCTGACGGATAACCGCGCAGCCACGGGAACCATTCCGGAAGCTGTCAGCAACATGGGCATCAACGCCAATGTGGCAAAGCTGGACGGATATTATCGCATCACGATCCACAAGCAGGGGGACTGATCTATTGCAGGATGGCGGCATGATGCAAGCGTGCAGCGAAGAGATCGTCAGCGGCGTTGACCCGCGCAGCGAATTGGAATTGCTGCGTGCAGAGAATGCGCACCTGACCAAGCTCAATCGCGATGCGTTTAATTATATCCGTTCTAAAGTCAACTCGCTGCTCGAGGTCATAGGTACGCGCAGCCTGAATCCGGAAGAACTCGACGACCAGAACCTGATCGCATTTGATCCGATCGGCATCGTCGCCCAGACCTTTCAGCATATCCTGGAAAACCTGCAGGAAACCAATCAGAAGCTGAACTTTGCTCACGATGAAATAAAGACTGTTTTCGAAGCAGTCGGTGCCGGCGTCATGGTTTTGGATCCGCAAGGCCGTGTGGTCGCCTTTAATCAAAAGATTCGCGAGCTGATGCTGGGTGACGAGATCGATATTCACGGCAAGAAGTGCCGCGACCATGTCTGCGCAGAAAATACTGAAGACGACAGGTGCGCTTTTGCCTGCGTTATGCAGCATCGCCGTGAACAGCGCTTTACCGACTGGAACTTCAACGGGCGCAGCTTTGATGTCATTGGCCGCCCGATGTTCGATGAAGTCATGAATATCACCCATGTCGTCTTGGTTTATCACGATGTCTCGGTGCGCAAGGCCGCCCAGCAGGACTTGCTTGCGGCTCTCCAAGAAACCCAGGAAACCAATACCAAGATTAACGGCATCCTGCGCTCGGCGGCCGATGGCATCCTGGTGACCGATGCCAGCGAAGCGGTGGTTTTGATCAATCGCCGGGCCGAGGAGTTGCTCAATCTAATCAAGTCTGAACCGGCGGCCCCCATGAAGATCGAGACACTCCGTCATGCCGGGTTGAGCCAGATGCTGCACCAGGCTCGCCAAGGGGGAAAGATTCTTTCAGTGAAGACCTTACTTTCCTTCTGCCGGGACAATCACCGTGCATCTGTCAAGCGCGCATCACGGTGATCAAGTCAGCACAAGACGAATTCAACGGCTGCATCACCCTGCTGCACGACGTAACCGAACAGCGGGCGATCGACCGCATGAAGGATGAATTCGTTTCGACCGCGGCCCATGAATTACGCACACCATTGGCAACCATTATCGGCTACGCCGATCTGCTGCAGATGAATAACGAGTACAGCCCGGAACAGCAGGCCGAATACCTTAGGCTGATCCAGAAGAAGGCGGAACGTCTGGGTGAAATTGTCAGCGACCTGCTTGATATCAGTCGGATCGAGTCAGGCGAGGGGGTGCGGCTAGAACTGAAGCCGGCAAGGTTGGACAAACTGTGCGAGGACGTGGTCAAGAGCTACAGGCTGCAGGAAGTTGACCACGCTTTCGTTCTGGACTTCCCGCCGGCTGCGCTGGTTACGGTCAATGTTGACCGCTACGCAATGCTGCAGGTTATTGAAAACCTCCTCAGCAACGCGGTGAAGTACTCCCCTCAGGGAGGGGAAGTCCGCATCTCCTGTCATCTTGAGAACGGCAGCTGCCTGATTGCCATCAGCGACCAGGGGATCGGTATGACCTCCGATCAGGTGGCCCGGGTTTACGACAAGTTCTACCGCGCCGACGCGACCAATACCGCGATTTCCGGGACCGGGCTAGGAATGACGATTGTCAAGCACCTGGTGGAAGCCCAGTCAGGGAAGGTGCATGTCACCAGCTCGCTTGGTCGGGGAACGACCGTAACCATCCGGCTGCCGGTGGTCTCGGAGCCGATGGTGTGACCCTGCCGACACAAAGGTTGTCCTAACCGAAAATTCCCACGATCCGTTCCTCAAGAGCGCTTGCGGCTATCGCTGGAGCGCTTTTTTTGTGCCGGTCCTGGACGGCAGATGCTTTGCAAGGCTTGAGCTTAAGGGGCCTGCAGGGGAGCCTCGTGCAGTGCAGCAAGCTGTTCGCGCAGCATCAGGATATGTTCTCCCCAGTAGCGCACGGTATTGAACCATGGGAAATGGTGCGGGAAGGCCGGGTCATCCCAGCGCCTGGCCAGCCAGGCGCAATAGTGCAGGATGCGCAGGCTGCGCAAAGCTTCGACCAGGCGCAATTCCCCCGGCCGGAAGTCGTAAAATTCGTTGTAGCCCTCGACAATCTCTGCCAATTGCGCTGTCTGGCGTGTGCGGTCACCCGACAGCATCATCCAGATATCCTGGATGGCCCAGGCGGTGCGTGCATCGTCAAAGTCAACGAAATGCGGAGCCTGGTCGCGCCACAGCACGTTGCCGGCATGGCAGTCGCCGTGGGTGCGGATCATGGGCGTTTTACTGGCCTCGGCGAGCACTTCATCGAGAGCCTGCAGCAGGTCGTGGCTCAGGGCGTCGTAGTTGGCCTGGTATTCAGGAATCATGAACTTTTCACTGATCAGGGCGACGGAGGCGTGGCCGAAGCTGGCGCAATCGAGGCGCGGACGATGTTCGAAAGTCCTGGTCGCGGCGATGGCGTGCATGCGCCCCAAGGTCCGGCCCATGATCAGCAGGTTGTCGAGGTTGTCGAATTCGGGGGCGTGGCCACCCTGGCGCGGATAGAGGGCAAAGCGAAAGCCGGCATGGTGGAACAGGCTTTCCCCCTGGTCGTTGCACAGCGGGGCGACCACCGGCAATTCGTGCTCCACCAGTTCAAAGCAGAATTGGTGCTCTTCGAGAATCTGTGCTTCGCTCCAGCGCTGCGGTCGATAGAATTTGGCAATCAGCGGCTCGCCGTCTTCGATACCGACCTGATAGACTCGGTTTTCGTAGCTGTTGAGGGCAAAGGTCCGGCAGTCACAGAGGTATCCGCAGCTTTCCACGGCATCCATGATGAAACTGGGGGTCAAGGATTCGAAAGGATGCGGCTTAAGGGTCTCTGTCATTTTGTCCGATTCGGTCGTCCTGAAAGTGAGTGGTTGCTATGCAGGGCTGCACTGAGAAGCTTGCCAGCCGCTATGCCATGATGTCCTTGAGGTCTTGCGCGAGGGCCGCGATATCGTCTTCGGTTGTGGCCCAGGAACACATGAAGCGGCAATGCCCCGAACCGATGAAGGTGTAAAAGACCCAACCTCTGCTGCGCAGTGCGGTGATGGCCTGTTCCGGCAACTGGGCGAACACGGCGTTGGCCTCGGTAGGGTGGACCAGCTTGACTCCCGGAATGGTAGCCAGCCTGCCGGCGAGCTTGTAGGCGCAGTTGTTGGCGTGGCCGGCATGCTTGAGCAGGGCATCCTCCTTGAGCAGCCCGAACCAGGGCGCCGAAAGATAACGCATTTTCGAGGCCAGCTGTCCGGCCTGCTTGCAGCGGTAGTCGAATTCACCGGCGAGGCTTTTGTCGAAAAAGACCACCGCTTCACCCATCGGCATGCCGTTCTTGGTGCCACCGAAGGTCAGGACATCAACCCCGGCCCGCCAGGTCAACTCCTTCGGGTGAATCTTGAGGGCTGCGACGGCGTTGGCAAAGCGGGCCCCATCCATGTGCAGTTTGAGCTTGAGACGCTTGGTCAGGCCGTGGATGGCGACCAGCTCCTCGGGTGTATAGAGTGTTCCCAGCTCAGTGGTTTGGGTAATCGACAGGACCTGCGGCTTGGGGTAGTGGATGTCGCTGCGCTTCTTGACGGTGTGCTCGACTTCAGCCAGGTCGACCTTGCCGTCGGCGCCGCCTACGGTGAGCAGCTTGGTGCCGTTGGAAAAGAATTCGCTGGCCCCGCACTCATCGGTCTCAACGTGAGCCGTTTCGTGGCAGATGACGCTGTGGTACGACTGGCAGAGTGAGGCCAGCGCCAGCGAGTTGGCCGCGGTCCCGTTGAAGACGAAGAACACCTCGCAGTCCGTTTCGAAGAAGTTGCGCAGGGCGTCGCAGGCTTTGGCCGTCCAGGGGTCGTCGCCGTAACTGGTTGCGTAACCGCTGTCGGCTTCCTGCAGCGCCCGCCAGGCTTCCGGGCAGATGCCGGCGTAATTGTCGCTGGCGAACTGGTTTTTCGTCGATCTGGTTGTCATGGTTGCTCTCTGTGGTCGTATGATTGCCGGGGTTGGTTCGTGCGAGACTTTGGTCAATGCGTAAATTTAACGCAAAGATGCTCGTAAAAGCCAGTAAAGAGGCAAAGTTTACAATTATTCAGCGCTAAATAGCTGGCTCTTTCCCCTATCGTTTTGCATTTTGTTGCAGAAATCAAGGTTGTTCCAAGCGTTTCATCTGCATCTTCAGCTGAGCCAAGGTTGCCTGAGCTTTGTTGAACATCTCGTCTCCGGCAAGAATGCCCACCGAACTGGCGGCAACTCCCTGCTTCAGATACGTTTGCGCCACATGGTTCAACTGCTTGCGGTTGACGGCAAGAATGCCTTTGCGGAAGTTCTGCAGCATCTCATGGGTCACCCCCTGCTGCTGATGGACAAACTCACGCGAGCCTCTGCCGCCGGGCGACAGGGGGCGATCGAGTTCGGCAAAAGCTGTCAGGATCGACTCTTTGACCGCCTCGGTCGCTGAATGGCTGCCGACATGCCCAGTCAACGGCCTGACGGTAGACGACGAGGGTGCGCTCCAGGTGCGGGTCGCGGTAGGAAAGCATCGAGAAAAGGCCGCCGTCCGCATTGTAGCCGGCCATACCGCCGTAAGCGCCGCCTTTCTCGCGAATCTCGCGATGCAAAAAATCGGCGCGCAACAGCTTGGCCAGAACCATCAGGGACGGGGCGTCGGGGTGGGTGTAGGGCACAGTACGAAAGACTTGCGAGACATAGGCCACCGGGACATTGTAGTGCCAGCCGGTCGCGCTTGCCTGGCTGGTGAAGGGCGCGGGCCGGTTCTCCGGCGCGGCTGCCTGGTTTGGGAGCGCAGCCAGCAGCGCAGCCAGCGGCGCGGCCATGCTCTGTTGAGCGGGCTCTTCGGCAGTGACGGCGAGGGTTGCTCGTGTCGAGGTAAGCAAGTGTGCCGCGATCTCCTTTAAGGTCTCGGCCAACGCAGCTAACCCCGCATCATCAAGAGAGCTGGTATTCTGGATGATGCGGGTCTGGGTCATGCCGCTCCATTCTTCGCGCAGGGCGGCGGTGGGCGTCAGCGATGCGGCCGCAGCCCGCGCAGCGAAGGAATGACCGGCGCCGGGGATCGAGTTCTCCATCGAAGTCCTGACCTGGCCGATCACCGTGCGCAAACGGCCAAGGTCAGTAAAATCGGGAGCTGTCAGCATGTCGGTCAGTATTTCGCAGAGGGCTTTCTGGTTGCGATCGAGGGCCTTGCCCTTGACCTCCATGACCGGGCGCATCTGGTCGAGATCGAGGGGGTTCTCCAGCAGGTTGGTACCCAGGCGGATGCCGCCGGTTGCGGCGGTGATGCGGCGCGACATGGCCAGATAGTCATGTCCGGCGGCGCCGATCTGCGGTAGCAGGGCGCAGAAGATCGGCAGGTAAGGACGCAGTGCATCCCCAAGTCCGTTGGTGTCGAACTGCAGCCTCAGGTAGGTGATGCCGTTGGTCGGCTGGGTGAACCAGAGGGTCTGAACCCCCTTGGTCGTTGTCTCACGAAATGGCGTGACTTTCTCTTCTGCATCGATATCACTCAATTTGAGGATCGGCAGGCAGCTCGTATCATCGTGAGCTTCCTGGCTGTTCTGCAGCTCGGCCGCTTTCGCTTTGATGGTCGTCGATGGCCGCCGCGTCGAGATTCTGACGAAGCTTACGCAGATGGTCGGCAAAGGCCTGCTCCTCACGCCGGCCGTGGTCGGGGTCAGGGCGCAGCAGCAGGGTGACCCGGTGCGGATTGTCGAGCAGGCGACGTTGGATCATTTGCGGGAAAAACTCCGGGTCGGCGGCGGCGGTTTTCAGTCGTGCAAGGATCTCGCTGATCATCAGCGTGCTGAACGGATCATCAGCGTGCAGCCAGGGACCGAACAGGCGCATCATCAAGCCGAGACCGTAAGGATACTGGTCGCCGGTCACCTCGCGGCTGGCAAACTCGTACTGGTGCAGGGCAGCGTCAATCCGTTCCTGTGGGAAGCCTTTCTCTGCCACCCGGGCCAGAGTGTCGAGAATGAGTGCTTCGATCTGCGGCAGCTTGTCCGGGTCCGTCCCCTGCAGGCCGGCAGCCAGGAACGTGTCGCGATAATCGTCATGGTAGCCGGTGCCGGGGGCCAGGTTGCGCCCCAGACCAGACTCGATCAGGGCCTGATAAAGTGGTGCCGCCGGGTTGCCCAGAAGCAGGTTGGCAAGGATACCCATGGCCGCCCGTTCGAAGGTGTCTTCGATCGGGCATGTGAGCCAGGCCACCTGCAGCATGCTGCGCTGCTGTAAATTCTCATCGGGTCCGACCGGGAATGTCTGCGTGGTATGTGTCGGCTCCGTCCACCGTTGTTCCAGGGGGATCTCGCTGGCCACGTCCTGGCGTTGGAAACGGCTCAAAGCCAGCTCGTCAATGTGCCGCAGATGTTCCTCGACGGGCAAGTTGCCGTAGGTGAAAATCCAGCTGTTGCTTGGATGATAATACGTCTTGTGGAATGTGCGCAGCTGCTCCCAGGTCAGCTCCGGGATGACCAGCGGTTCGCCGCCGGAGTTTTCGCCGTAACAGGTGGTCGGGAAGAGGGCGGCATTCAGGCGTCGTCCCAGCAAGGATGACGGGTCGGCCATGGCACCTTTCATCTCGTTGAATACTACCCCTTTGATCATCAGGCTGTCCGGATCGTTCGGATCGGAAAAATCGAGCCGGTGCCCTTCCTGGAGAAAATCCTGTTCGCGCAAAAGGGGGAAAAAGGTGGCATCGAGGTAGATCCCCATCAGATTGTAGAAATCCTTGCGGTTCATGCTGGCGACCGGGTAAAGGGTCCAGTCGGAGGCCGTCATGGCGTTCATGAAGGTGTTGAGGCTGCGCTTGAGCATAGCGAAAAAGGGGTCGCGGACCGGGTATTTCTGCGAACCGCAGAGCACGGTATGCTCGAGGATGTGCGCAACACCGGTAGAATCGGGCGGCGGTGTCCGGAAGCCGACGGCGAAGACGTTGTTCGGATCATCGCAGGCCAGGTGTAGCAGGCGTGCGCCGGTCGGTTCATGCCGCAGAGTAACAGCTGTCAGGTTGAGTTCCGGTATCGGTCGGCTCTGCTGTACGAGAAAACTGCCAAGACGCGTGTCTGGCAGGGGGAGTCGGTTTTTCATCAGTTACTCCACTTTATAATGTCATTGTGATGAATAATCTTAGCGTATTGGCTGCCGATTCCTAGCGCAGCCAGGAAATAAAAGACCCCGCGGAAAAGCGGGGCCGGATAATGGCACAGTTTTTCGGTCAACGCTAGCGGCAGTTTCAGAGTTTCACCAGCACTCGCCCGCGCAGGCCGCCTTTGAGAATCGCCTGTATGTTCTCCTCCAGCTCTTCAAGAGCAACTTCATGTACCAGGGCTTCGAGATCGACATTCCATGCGCCGGCAAGCTTGTTCCACACCGCCGGCCGGGCTGCCATCGGGTAATGTACGGAATCGATGCCGAGGAGGCTGACGCCGCGCAGGATAAAGGGAAAGACATTGATCGGCAGCTCCGGCGAGCCGACCAGTCCACAACAGGTAACGGTGCCGCCGTAGCAGGTCGATTTGAGGACGGCGGCCAGCATTTCGCCACCGACCACATCGACGGCACCTGCCCAACGCTCTTTCATCATCGGCCGGTTGGCATTCTCCATGAGTGCATCCCTGCTGATGACGTCGCTGGCGCCGAGCCCCTTGAGAAACTCAGCCTGATCGGCTTTGCCGGTGACGGCGACCACCCGGTAGCCGGCCCTGGCGAGCACGGCCACGGCAACGGAGCCAACCCCGCCGGTCGCCCCGGTGACAAGGATATCCCCCACCCCGGGAGCGACGCGTTCGGCCAGGGCATCTACGCAGAGGCCGGCGGTGAAGCCTGCCGTGCCGAGGATCATGCTGTCGCGCAATGCAAGCCCGGTGGGGAGCGCCAGCGCCCATTCCGCAGGGATGCGGATGTACTCGCCATACCCCCCAGCGGTATTCATCCCCAGATCCCAGCCGGTGACCACGACCTGGTCGCCTGGTTGGAAGGTGCCACTGGCGTCTTCGACAACTTCGCCGGCGGCGTCGATCCCCGGAGTATGCGGAAACTTTCTGGTGACACCCGGGTTGCCCGTGGCGGAGAGGGCATCCTTGAAGTTCAGGGAGGAGTAGCGGACCCTGATCAGCAGAGGCCCGACGGGCAGGTCGCTGAGCGCACGGCGGCCAATCCGGCGGGTGAATTTTTTCCCCTCGTGTTCCTCGACAATCATCGCTTTGAACTGCTCGGACATTGCGGACTCCTTTTCGTCAAGACCGGCGCTATGTCGATGCGGGCAACATCGCTGGCCTGGATTTGTGCATTAAGGTAAACACGTATTGGCCATTGCATCAAGCACATATTTTTAGGTTTTAAACTTCCTAAAATTATCCTTAGGGTGATGTCGCTAGTGGAACAATCCGAAAATTATACGTGGTGTAGAGATTGGGTCGCGGTTAGCTCATGGCCGCCAGTGCTTTCTCCTGGATTAGTTTCTCTTTTCATCCACTGGCTTAGCTGGTAAACTCAGACGGTTTTTAAATGTTATTCCGGTACGGGGGTCCGGAAAATCTATGCCGTTTCTCAAGTCCCGCTCCGTTCAGCAGAAAATGACGGCGATCATATTCCTGGTCAGTATGTTCGTACTGATTCTGACGACGGTCCAGTTCGTTTTTTTTGAGCTGAAGAGGATGCAGGATCTCGCACATGATGACATCATGTCGCTGGCCAGACTGGTAGTCGCCAACGCACAGTTCCCCTTGGCGATTAAAGACATTCCCAGCAGTGAAAATATCTTAAAGTCCCTGGCTGCGCGCAAAGATGTTGTCTCTTCCTATCTGCTTTTACCCAACGGCAAATCGCTGGCCGGATACTCACGTTCGCAGTTGGGCAACTCGCGTATCAATAAAGCGGAAGACATGAAATATCTCCGGGTCGAGTCTCAACAGGTTGCCGAAGGGCTTGTTCGGGGAGAAGAAGAGTTCTGGCAGGATGGCGATCGACTCGCCTATTTCATTCCGATTGCGTATGAGGGGGGCCATGTCGGTTACTACTACATCAGTATGGAACTCCTCGACATGCGCACGCAGCAACTGTCTCTTGCGCTAGGCTGGCTTCTGGTCATGGGGCCGGCGGTACTGGTCACTTACCTGTTGAGTCGCCGTTTGCAGAGACACATATCGCGACCTGTTGAGCAGCTTGTCTCCCGTATGGGACAGATCTCTCGCGAGAAGCGCCTGGTCAGTTTTGTGGCGGAAGAGTCCGGTGACGAGTTCAATCTCCTCTTCCGTGGTTTTGATGAAATGATCGGCGCTCTCAAGGAGCGCGACCGGATGCTGGAGTGTCATCGCAAGAATCTCGAAATTGAAGTGCAGGTCCGTACCCGCGCCCTCGAGGCGGAAAAAGAAAAAGCGGAACAGGCGACACTCGCCAAGTCCCGTTTCCTGGCAAATATGAGTCACGAGATTCGCACACCGATGATTGGTGTGCTAGGGATGGCTGACCTGTTGCGGCAAAAGGATTTCGCCGAGGAGGATCGGGTTCTGGTGGATACTATCTACCGTTCGGGCGAAGCCCTGCTGATCATTCTCAACGATGTCCTGGATTTTTCGAAGATTGAAGCAGGCCGTCTCGAACTTGAGTCTAAGCCGATGGATCTTTACCGCCTTGCCGAAGAGGTGTCGCAGCTCATGGCTGTGAATACCCATGGCAAAGAGGTCGAGGTTCTGCTCGAGGCGACTCCTGGCCTGCCGATTGTGATGGGTGATGCCGGGCGCATCCGCCAGATTCTGCTGAACCTGGTTGGCAACGCCGTCAAATTTACCGATCAGGGTAAGGTGTCTGTGTCGCTAGCAGTCACGAGGCGACCCGCTGAGGAGTTGTGCGATTGTACCATTGAGGTCAAGGATTCGGGGCTTGGTATAGCGGCAGCCGACCGTGCGCGGATATTCGATTCTTTTGACCAGGGCGACAGCAGTATGACCCGGAAATTCCAGGGCACAGGTCTGGGCTTGTCCATCACCAAAGAACTGGTCAACCTGATGGACGGCGAGATTCTCGTCGACAGCGAACCTGGCGTTGGGAGTACGTTTACCGTGCACCTGACGCTGCCCTTGTCAACTGCTCAACATCTGTTCAAAGAGCAACGCCTCTCGCAAGGGGCCATTGCGGTGCAGCACTCCCGTTTTGCCAAGGATCTCATAACCTCCAGTGGGCGGCGCGTGCTGCTCGCCGAAGACAATCCGACGACCCAGAACCTGATCTCAATCCTGCTGCATCAGATGGGGATTGTCCTGGACATCGTCGATAACGGCCAGGCCGCTATCGATTTCCTTGCCGAGAATACGGTCGACTTGGTTTTAATGGATTGTCAGATGCCCCAGATGGACGGTTTCGAGGCTACCGCGTATTTACGAGCCCAGGGTTTGACGACACCGATTGTTGCGTTGACTGCTTATGCGCTTGCTGAAGATGAACGGCATTGCCTCGCGGCCGGCATGAACGACTTCCTCAGCAAACCCTTCCGCCAGGCAGAACTGAGAGATACCCTGGTCCGCTGGCTCGGAGATGATTTCCTTCTGCAGCCATCGGTTGCCGATTCTGCGTCTTGATATCTTTTATGAATAAAAAACACCGCAAAATTGTTTTGTTCTGGGGTGGGCTTACTGTCTATCTGTTAATGCTCGTTGCAGTTTCCCTTCTTCTGCATACATTGCAGGAAAAACAGGGCACTGATTTGACGACTTTCGTCGCAGAGGCACATCTTGACCTGGACTCGCTGCGTACCGTATTGGGAAGGAAACGCGCAGCGGACGGGCTCTCCGCAATCCTCGTGCCGCTGGGGCCGAATGACGCTTATTTGCCAGGGTTTCCGCTTCTCTGGGATGAATTTCGCCAGCCCGTTGAGACTGAAATTGCTACTGCCGAAGATGGTGGATTTGACGGCCTGCAGGCGGCGAAAGAGGCCAAAGCTTTCTCAAAAACTGCTATTGCCGAGCTGTCTCTTGCCGGGCAAGCCACCCAAGTTTTTCGTCAGGGCAGCTATCTGCTGGTCGTCAACAGCCAGAACAGAGTGCAGATCATCGCGTGTGACAGAGCGCAAAAGCCTCAATTGTTAGGCGACCTACCCTATGACAGGGTTATGCATATGGAGATGCGCGGGCAGATTGCCTACCTCCTGCTCAGTCATCCAGAGATCCAGAGCCGTATCCTGGTGATCGCCGATCTGGAAAATCCACGCCGACCTCGTGAATTAAGCAGAATCAAATTACCGGACAACACCCTGTCTTTTTACCTCACCGACCGACAGCTGGTGCTCTATGGAGAGAGCCCAGGCAATAAAGCTTCCCTCGTCTATCTTTATGATTTGCTCGAAAACCACCAGATTGTTCTGGCAGGCAGTGCCCCATGCCCGTCTTTGGGCAACGGCGTCCTGCGCTACGATGACCATCTCCTGACTCCGGATTCAAATGCCGGGCTGCATGTCTATGATATCAGCGATCCGCTTCATCCTGGGGACGTGGCCTTCATCGATCTGCCTGGCAAGATCCGGTACATGGTTCGGCATGGTCATATGGTGTTTGCGTTGGACAACCTCAAGCGTGTGTTTGTGGTCGATTTGCATGATCCGGCGCATCCGCTGCTTTCAAAGACCGTGGAAGGGGCTGAATATCCGGCTTTTCTTCTCAACTACGGGGATTACACCTATTATTTTACCCTGCAGGGATATCTGCAAGTTTTTGATATCCCGCTCGCTGAGGGTTCAGTAAACCCATCCAGAGGGGAGGGTAGGCTTGCCGGAGAACTGTTTACAGCTCCGGGGGCGGGAGGATTCACCCTGCTGGGAAGCGCTCCGCGCGTGTTGCCTGAAGGTGTTGATAGCGTCATTCCCCTAGCCGATGCGACGGGTGTTGTCGATACGGTGATGTGGCATGGGGGGGTGGTCATATTACAGGCGAACGGCCTGGTCCGGTTTATTCGTAGCAGCAAAAGCTCTTTGCCGGCCTTGCTGGCCAGCCTGCAACTTCCAAGTGGCCAGCGCTGGTTGGCAGCAGGTCGGGATTTCCTCTATGTGGGCGGTACTGCAAAGGTCAGTATCCTGGCATACGGCAAGGAGAGCCAGACGTTGGCCGTGACCGGAGAGCTTGACCTTGCCGGGGCTGCCTCTTGGGATGGCCTGGTCGTCGAGCAGACGTTGTGCATTGCCGCCGGCAAGGCAGGACTTTTATGCTACGCACTCGACCATCCCGACAAACCCCGGGCGAGAGCTCCTCTGACGCTGCCGGCCTATCTTGCCTCACGTTCTGAAGTCAGGCAGCTGGCCTCTCCCGGGGGCAACCGGATTCTTGCTGCCGCGGGCCGGATCGGTCTGTTCGACGGCCGGATAGATGATGAAGGTCAATTCCAGCTAAGGGGTATCCTCAATCTGCCCAACCCGGTCAGGGCAATTGCCGTCTTGAACCAATTTTGCCTGGCCGCGACTGAAAAGGATATCCATGTCGTCGATATCAAGGATGAGCGTTCATTACAGAACCTGGCAGAGATCTCCTTGTCCGGCGTGGCGCGTTTGGTTGTTGCCGCACCTGGGTACTGGGCCGGGTTAGTGCCGGATGCGGGTTGGGCTGTGTTCCATGCGCCGCGCGTGTTGTCTCCAGATGATGCTAAGTTCCTTGCCCATGCCGAAAAAACCGCAAAAGAACCTTCGCAGCATCTCTATCGGCTCAAACTTTTCAATGACCATGAGGTCCAGGCAATTCCCGGAGTGATGTCTTTCGTCTCCCTGATCGAGAACCAGACTGTGGGTGCGGCCCAAGATGGACATTAGACGAACTTTTTCCTTGAAGCACCTGCTTTGCCTGCTCTACCTGCTGGCGCTGCTGCTGCTGGTCGCCCTGCTGACCAATGAGCGCCGACGCGAAGCTCAGCCCTTCACCTTGTCTGGTTCTTCAGCCACAACGAACCAGGAAGTGGGGGTCTTGTCAATCCATGGTGGAAAGTTCTCTCCCGGCCTCAAGGGGGTTTTGGCCAGCAATCTCGTTAATGAAAAAGCACGGCTTTGGCAGTTGCTGGCGACAACCTCAACCAGAAGCGTCGATGTTGCAAAACAGATTGCTCTGGTTTCGTGTGACGGCCAAAAGTTGATCAGTATCAGTCTTTCTGCAGGGGAACCACACTTCCTCGGTTCGCTTGATTTGCCCGCAAACATTACCGGAATCGAAATTTCTGGTGACACCGCCTTGGTGGCGCTGGAACGCCATGCCGGTTTCTCCTTGATCGACATTCGCGACCCGAGCGACATGAAGCTGGTCGCGCGTTATCCCCTTGCTGGCCTGGTGTCAAACATGATCGTTGATCGAAACACCGTGTATTTTACCAACCTGGCTGATGGGCTTGGCAGAATTGACCTTTCGGCAAAACATCCTGTTCCGGAAATGCTGGTTACGCTGGAAAAGCCATGGCGCCTGGCGTTACAGGGCGCAAGGCTGGCCGTCGGCACCATCAAGGGCAAGGTCCATCTGTTCAACCGGCCTGACAAGGGTCCGTTAATTGAGGCGGGGAGCCTTGACTTCCCGCAGAATGTCCGCGGTGTTGCGCTGACTGCAGAAAGCCTGGCTGTCGCGCTGGCCGATGGCACCTTGCAGGTATTTAATTTGTCGTCCTGGCCGAATCTGGGCCAAGGGGTGAAATTCAAACTGCCCGGTCGTCCTTTGCTCCTTGAATGCATTCCCGGCCGGGAAGGGGTCGCTGCCAGTTTGATTGCCGGCGGCGTGGCCTTGGTCGATCTCAGCCAGAGGTCGGCTCCACGCCTTCTCGGTCATCTCAAGATTTCTCAGACGCTCTACGACATGAAACTCCAATCCGGGCGGATTTTTGGCGCAACCCAGTCAGGTTTACAGGCTTTTTCCCTCGAGATGATTGCCAATGGTGAAGACGCGATGCTGGCACCGAATGCCGTACTGGACATGGCTCATCATCAACTGATGACATGGAATGATCATCTCTATGGATACAACAAAGGCAACCGCAAGCTGGTCGATTTCGGCGAAAGCGGTGTTCAGGGGGATGGGGTGACGGAGCCGTTGCTAGCTATTCCTACTCCCGAGGGCATCAATTATGCCGAGCGCTCCAGAGAAGGAGCGATCAGCATGGGAGGACCCATACTGAGAGATAGAAACGTTACAGATGCTAGGTTTCGGGGTGAGGTCCTGTATGTTCTCAATCGACAAGGTCTGCGGATATTTGAAGCCGCCCAACCCGAGGTTCTGGTCAAGCTGAGCGAACTGCCTTTGTCGGAGATAACCGGCTATTTTGCTCTGCTTGATTCGGGATATCTGCTGGCCTCTTCAGTCGACGGTGGCCTGGTCGTGGTGGATATCCACGACCACTCACGGCCGGTACAGCTGGCAAGACTGACTTTCCCGCAAAACTTGCCAAAGGGGATCAGTTATCAGAATCTTCTGATCTATGGCCAGCAAGTTTTTATCTCGCAGCCCGACAAGGGTGTTTATGTGGTTGATATGAGCACTCCGTTGCAACCTGAATTACTGCAGATCATCGAGACTCCAGGCTTTTCCAAGGAGATGGTCATTTATGATGGTCTGCTCCTGATTGCTGACGGCGTTGAAGGCGTTTATATGGTAGACGTGAGCGATCGCGATAAGGCTCTGCCTATCGGTTCTTGGCCTGTGCCGCTGCGTGCTTCGAAGATTGCCGTGACCTGTGACAGTGTGATCGTGAGCAATCCCTCCGGGGGCACCATGAGGCTTCCGCTGCCACATCGGTTGCAGAATCTGAAGATCGTCAACCGCAGCGAGGCGCGGGCCGATGTTGACAAGGTGGAGGAGAGGCAGTACGTCTACCTCTACGATGAGCAAACCACCGCGAAGGCGAAGGTCAAGGTTCAGTGAGGGATCAGAACTTGTAGGTCATGCCGAGCCAAAACTGGCGGCCGAGTTCGTAAGTGTCAACAGAGTCGCCGGCCGGTGGCGTGCGGTCGAAGACGTTGTCGAGCTCAAGGGAAACCATGAGGTTCTGGTCCCGGTAGATGGGCGTCTGCCAGTCGAGGCGCCAGTCGAAAATCCAGTAGTCTGGGCGGGTTGTTTTATCGTATGCCGTCAGGCTGGTCGGGATGTCCTGCGCTCTTTTCTCGGTAGTGGATAACTGGTCTATGGCCTTGTATGAACCCAGGTAGCGGGTGACATTGGTAAACGTGAAATTCCAGGGGAGCCTGCCGGTATAGATGATGTTCAACCGATGCTTGCGGTTGTAGTCGGTGCGCGGCAGATTGTTGCTGTCGATGAGCTCGCCGTCATACCAGACCTGCTCATCCATGTCCACTGTATCGAAAAGGTCATCGTACGATTCGTTACTCGCGTCTTGCTTACTGTAGGTGTAGTTGATGTTCAGGTAGTGCTTCAGCCATTGCCTTTCCCAGACCACCTTGACGCCCTTATATTCACTTGAGCCATTGTTGTTCAATACATAGAAATCGTGATTTTCTCCGTCGATGACTTCCGTAATCCTCTCCTTGGCGAACTGGTCCTTGTTTTTGCGCTTAAGGTAGTTGAGCTCCAGTGTTCCACCCAGGAGCTGCTGGGCGATGCCGACGGTCCATTCGTCTGAATAAGGTGTGTCCAACGATGAAAATTTATCAAGGGTTGTCGCTGAACTGCCGTCATATTCCCATGGCGTCAATTGATTGGTGCTGGCATCCAGCGAGCGCACATCCTTGAGATAGGGGACAATGGCTTCGCGTAGTTTGTAGGTTAACAGGGTCTCCCCATAGTACCTGTTGTAACCGCCAATCAGTACGGTCTGGCCGTTGTTCAGGAGGTCCCAACTACCGGCCAGCCTGTGTGCGATATTGGTGTTGTCCATGAAGTCGTCATGGGAAACCCTGACGCCGGGGCGCAGCTCCACGGGGCCGAGCGTCATCAGGTTCTCGAGGTAGGCGGCAACATAGTTGATGTCCGCGTCCTGGTCTTGGGCGAGATAAACATTCCTGCTGCCGAAATACTGTTCACCGTCCACGCAGGCGTAGTCCTCTGGGTCGCAAACTACGGTTGAGCTTAACGTCGATGAGTTATGGACATATGACGTGTCCTTACGATCGTATTCACCCCGGTCCCAGGTGTATTCTGCCCCGAGGTTGAACAGGTGAGATACCTCGCCGGTCTTGAACGTTTTGGCAACAAGGTCGGCATGCAGCTGGACGCTCTGCTCGGTGTTATCGAGATCGCCAAAGCCCCCTTCACGGCTTCGAGAGATGCCGATTTCTTCCCCCCAGTCTTTTGATGGTGTGTTGCGCCAGGTGTAAAAATTGGATGGCGCATCGCGGGTGTTTTTGCTTTCGAGGTAGGCCGCGGTCAATTCATAGCTGCCGACTTGAACATCCCCGTGGAAAATCCCGTTGATGGCATATCCGCCGCGTTTCAGTGTAAAGCCGCTGTCCTTGGTGTCCGTTATGAAGAAATCTTCTTTGGACGGGGTGTATGAGGCCGTCATCTCAAGAGTGTACGGGGTGGGTGGTGTCCAGGCATACTTCAGGAAGTAGGTTTCCAGGGTTTTGTCCTGATTTTTCCAGTCTCCAAACTCCTGCAGTTCCAGCCGAGACTGAATCCTTTTGTATGAGCCGAGGAATCCCATCTCATCAGTGACGGGCACATCGAGTTCGATGCCGCCATCGTATTTTTTAAAGCGAGGTTGTTGGCTGAAGCTGTTGGAGTTGTCGAAATCATCTTTGTTTTCATTTGCAATATGGAATTGTGTCCAGCTGTCCCGGGTGGTCCGCAGGCTGATGTTGCCGCCGAACTCGCTGGCGGGCATGCGCGTCCTGGCATCGACCACGCCGCCGACAAACCGTCCGAACCTGGCCGGGATGTTGCTGTCGTAGACGGTGACACTGTCGATCAGATCTTGGTGGATGAAGGCTCTTTGCGGGTGACCGGGAACTTGGTCGATGGCATTCTGGTTGTCGGCTAGGGGATCGATGAGGCTGTTCAAGCCGACACCGTCGACAGAATAGTAATTTTCGTAAGCACGGCCGCCCGAAATCGATATCCGCGGGGGGAGAATCTCGCCGGCGTTCTCCGAGGTGCGCTGTCCTTCGCCGATCTGGACCCGGGGCAGGACGGTGATGGTCTCCGTGAGACTACTGTTCTTCTGCGGCAGATGCTGGAGGACCTCACCCGATAGTTCCGAACGGCCGGTCAGCAAATCTTCCGCTTGCCCGACCACCGTCACTTGTTTTAAGGTGGGTATGCTTTCCGCTGCAGTTTCGGTGGCAGGTTCGTCCTGCGCGACAGCCATGCTCCCGGCGGTTACGTTGTCCGCCGCCGAAGCGAAGGGGGTAAACGTCGCCACGAGGATAGCAACAAAAACTTTGCTGATCGTGTAAGAACGTCTTCTCATATAGTTGATCTGTTCTGTAAGTTATTATTTCAATTAAAATAAAGCGCACTATTCTTGAGTTTTTTCAAAAATAGTGTCAACCTAAAAAACCTTAATCCGCACTCTTTATAATGACGTTTCTCGAGCAGACTTAAAATTTGATCATGTTTAATAATTTGCCACCCTATCTGAGACTGCTTTTCTGCCTGATTTTGTCGACAGGTGCGCATGGTGGTATGGCTTTGTACGGCTGGATGACGATGCCTGGCGAGGCCCACCCGGCTACCGCTCCGGTGTCCGTCGCCCTCTTGTCGCTGGCTGATATTGCTCCCCCTGCCATGGTGCCGAGCCCGCTACCGCAGCAAGATTTACAGTCCGTCCGCAAAGCCGCCCGAACTTCCACGAGCCCTCGACCATTACCAAAAGCCGTAGAACCGGCAGCTGTGGCTGCGACTCCGAAAGTCCTGCCAAAGAAACCACTGGCCTCGGTTGTGCCGGAAAAGCCGCGTACTGAAGCCCCGGCGGCAGAGATGGTTTGTATGGTCCCACAGGAGGTGGCCACCGGGTCTGACTCGGTGGTGTTGGCTGAAACCCCCTCTGCCATGCCCAGTACCGGAACCGTTGAGGCGTCGGCAGCGCATCAGGCTGTAGCCGCGAAAGAAATCGCCGGTGGGATTGCTGCTGCATTGCAAGACCTTGTCGACGCGGTGCCCAACTATAGCAGCAACCCGCTGCCGGAATACCCGACCCTGGCCAGGCAGAAACATTGGCAGGGAGTGGTCTGGCTGCTGGTTGATGTGTCCATGCAGGGGGAGGTGGACGGCCTGGTCGTAGAACGGTCCTGCGGTCATAATGTGTTGGACCGGGCGGCCACGCGAACAGTCAGCCGGTGGCGCTTCACTCCTGCCAAACGGGCCGGACAGCCGACGGCAAGCCAGGTGCGCATTCCCGTTCGCTTCCGTCTCGAAGATAGCTAAAGAACGATAGAATTCGATAAAGGCGTTTTTCTTGCGACCTAATGATCATAAGCGCGAGTTTAGTCTTGCATTCTTGGTCACGCCATGCTAGAAAATCGCCCTTCGGGGAGTGGCGCAGTCTGGTAGCGCGCCAGTTTTGGGAACTGGATGTCGCAGGTTCGAATCCTGTCTCCCCGACCACTTGCGCCAGTAGCTCAGCTGGACAGAGCAACGGCCTTCTAAGCCGTGGGTCGAGGGTTCGAGTCCTTCCTGGCGCGCCACTTTCACCTGGCATTCGGGGGAGCACAGTTTCCCGTTGACAATGTTCCCCGGCCTTGGCTAGAATTTGCTTCTTTTGTGGTGGGTGTAGCTCAGTCGGTAGAGCACTGGATTGTGGCTCCAGTTGTCGCGGGTTCAACCCCCGTCACTCACCCCATTAATTTTCCGGGCCTGCCTTTTCCCCGTCAACCCCTCAGCATGTGGCGGTTATTCCGGGAAAAGCCGGGCCTTAATTGTTTGCGTATCCCTGAAAGTTGATGACTTGCGGGTGTGGTGGAACTGGTAGACACGCTAGACTTAGGATCTAGTGCCGCAAGGTGTGGGGGTTCGAGTCCCTCCACCCGCACCAAGTTATCGCGTCTAACGAATTTTCAAGCGAAGATAGAGCCGGCAGCTCTGCTGTGTCCGGGTGAAGCCGGTAGAGGAAGTGAGGACAGAACGCATGAATGTCAAAGTTGAAGAGGTCAGCAGCATCAAGAAGAAACTGATTTTCGAGGTAGCCCCGGAAAGGGTTGACCAGGAAATCAGCCGGGCATTCAAGAAAATCGGCAAAACCGCAAAGATCAAAGGTTTTCGCGCAGGCAAGATCCCTGAAGCGGTCCTGGAAAAATATTACGGTGCCCAGATGGAGCAGGAGGTGCTTGGTCGCCTGATCAATGATACCTATTTCAAGGCATTGCAGGACCATGATATCCCTGCGGTTGGTGAGCCGAGTATCGTCGACAGCAGCGGCGTCAGCAAAGGCGCTGCTTTCACCTACGAGGCCGAAGTTGAAATCAAGCCGCAGGTCACTGCCAAGGATTACACCAAGTTGACGCTGGAGAAGGAAAAGTTTGCCCCCGATCCCGAGGCTGTGGTAGCGCGCCTTGAAGAAATGCGCACCTCCCGCGCGCAACTCGAGGTGAGCAAAAGCAAAAAAGCCCGCAAGGGTTATTCGGTGGTGATAGATTTCGAAGGTTTTATCGATGACGTCGCTTTTGACGGCGGTAAGGGTGAGGATTACCTGCTCGAACTTGGCTCAGGTTCCTTTATCCCCGGTTTCGAAGAACAGGTGGTTGGTATGCAGCGCGCCGAGGCCAAGGATATTGAGATTGCGTTCCCGGCTGATTACGGCCAGGCGGAACTGGCCGGAAAACCGGCCGTTTTCAAGGTCGTTCTCAAGGAGATCAAGGAAAAAGTTGTTCCGGAGCTTGACGATGATTTTGCCAAGGGGTTTGGCGCCGAATCCCTTGCAGATCTGAGGGAGCAGCTGCAGAAGAGTTATGAAACCCAGGAAATCAGCCGGGTTGAAAATGATCTGCGTGAGAAACTGGTCAGCACGCTGATCAAGCGCAACCCGATTGAAGTGCCTGAAGCGATGATTGCCAGCCAGCTTGATTACATGTATCAAAATATCACCAACCGGATGCAGTCGCAGGGGATGACGCCGGTAATGTTAGGGCTTACGCCGGAAAATTTTCGCGAGAACTATCGCAACACGGCGATTGAGCAGGTCAGCGGAACACTGATCCTAGAGGCGATAGGACGCCAGGAGCAGCTAGTCGCTGAGGAGTCCGAAATCGATGCCAAGCTGGAAGAGATCGCGGCTATGGCCAACGCCCCCTTGGATATGGTAAAAAAATACTACGCTGGCGCAGAAGCCCGCAGCGGCTTGCTAGCGCAGATCGCTGAGGAAAAGGTTATCCGATTCCTCCTGGGGAGCGCCAAGGTTAAAGAGGTCTCCACCGCAAAAGCGAAATCGAAAGCTGGCAAAAAGTCCGAGAAGGAGGACGCATGAACCTGATCCCGATGGTCGTGGAGCAGACCGGTCGCGGAGAACGCGCCTACGATATCTATTCTCGCCTGCTCAAGGACCGGATTATTTTCCTGGGCGGCGGCATCGACGATCATTTGGCTAACCTGATCATTGCCCAAATGCTGTTTCTCGAGTCGGAGGACGCCGAGAAGGATATCCATCTCTATATCAATTCTCCCGGTGGCGTTGTTACCGCCGGTTTGGCGATCTATGATACCATGCAGTATCTTAAGGCCCCGGTATCGACTATCTGCGTTGGTCAGGCTGCCAGCATGGGAGCCCTGCTGCTGGCGGCCGGTACCGCCGGCAAGCGTTTTGCCCTGCCGCATGCGCGGATCATGATTCATCAACCCCTCGGCGGTTTCCAGGGCCAAGCGACGGACATCAGTATCCATGCCCAGGAGATCCTGCGTTTGAAAGACACGCTCAACCGCATCATGGCCGATCATACCGGCAAGAATCTGGCCCAGTTATCGTCTGACACCGAGCGTGATTTCTTCATGGGTAGCGAGGCTGCAAAAGAGTATGGTATTATTGACAACATAATATCCAGGAAGAACTGAGTTTCCGAAGAGGTGATGCAGTGACGCAAAAAAGTGGCCACGGTGACCAATTGACCTGTTCGTTCTGCGGTAAAGCGCAGGAGGAAGTGAAAAAACTGATTGCCGGACCGGCAGTCTATATCTGCGACGAGTGCATTGAGCTGTGCAAGGATATCATTGCCGAAGAGGCGCAGCTCGATGAGGCGCCCCTGGGCAGCGGCAAACTACCTAAGCCGGTCGAGATCAAGGAAGTCCTGGATGATTTCGTTATTGGCCAGGAACGCGCCAAGAAGGTGCTCGCGGTTGCCGTCTATAATCATTACAAGCGCATCGAGGCTTCCGAAAAGGCTGGCGATGTCGAAGTTCAGAAAAGTAATATCCTGCTGCTTGGCCCCACCGGTAGCGGTAAAACCTTGCTGGCGCAAACGCTGGCCAGGGTCCTTGACGTGCCCTTTGCCATCGCTGACGCAACCAATCTGACCGAAGCCGGCTATGTCGGTGAAGATGTCGAGAATATCATTCTGAACCTGCTGCAGGCGGCAGATTACGATCTGGAGAAGGCGCAGAAGGGGATTATCTATATCGATGAGGTCGATAAGATCGCACGCAAGTCGGATTCTCCTTCGATTACCCGGGACGTATCCGGTGAAGGTGTACAGCAGGCCCTGCTCAAGATTATCGAAGGGACAACAGCCAGCGTGCCGCCGAAAGGGGGGCGCAAACATCCGCAGCAGGAGTTTCTCAAGGTTGACACCACCAACATCCTGTTCATCTGTGGCGGGGCATTCTCTGGCCTGGAAACCGTCATCGGTCAACGTGTCGGCGCCAAGCGGCTCGGCTTCGGCGCTGACGTGGTGAAAAGGAAAGATCAGCAGATTGGCGAGATCCTCTGTCAGGTTGAACCGGGCGATCTACTCAAGTACGGGCTGATTCCTGAGTTTATCGGACGTCTTCCGATCGTGGCGACCCTTGACGAGTTGGACGAGCAGGCTCTGGTCAGGATTCTATGTGAACCCAAGAACGCGTTGATCAAGCAGTACCAGAAGCTCTTCGATATGGAAAACGTCAGCCTCAAATTCACTGACGGCGCTATGATTGCCGTCGCCAAGGAGGCTCTCAAGCGCAAAACGGGTGCGCGCGGGTTGCGGTCCATCCTAGAGAACGCTATGCTTGACGTGATGTATGACATCCCTTCGCAGGATCGCGTCAGAGAAGTTGTCATCAACGAAGATGTGATTTTCAAGGGCACTCAGCCCCTAGTCATTTATGAATGTGCCGAATCGGCCTGATAGAGTTCTTGTCGGACCCAGGCTCCACTGGAAGATATTGATATGACGGAACCCTCACAAGATACCCTGCCTGAATCAGTAAATCCCGGGGCCTTTCCAGTTTTGCCATTGCGCGATATCGTGATTTTCCCGCACATGGTGACGCCTCTCTTCGTGGGGCGGCCACGATCGATTCAGGCTCTGGAGTGGGCGATGGAGCATGAACGTAATGTGCTCCTCGTTACCCAGAAAGACCCAAAGACCGACGATCCTCTGGCGGAGGACATGTTCGACATGGGCACTCTGGGTCAGGTCGTGCAGATGTTGAAACTGCCGGATGGAACAGTCAAGGTTCTTATCGAGGGGAAGGTCAGGGCGCGTTTGCTTGACCTGGAATATACCGACGATTGCATCTTTGCCTCTTTGCTGCAACTGCCTGATCAGGAAAGTGATTCTCCCGAGCAGGAAGCTCTGATGCGTAGTGTCAACAACACCTTTGAAACCTACGCCAACCTCAGTAAAAAAATTCCCGCAGAGATGGTTACTTCGATAGCGAGCGTCGAAGAATCAGGCCGCTTTGCCGACACCATCGTCGCTCACCTGACCGTGCAGATTTCTGACAAGCAGGAGATCCTCGAAGAGATTGATACCCTGCTGCGCCTGGAAAAACTTCTGTCGCTCATGGAGCGTGAAGTTGAGATCCTGCAGATCGAAAAGAAGATCCGCAATCGCGTCAAGAGCCAGATGGAGCGCAGCCAGAAAGAGTACTATCTCAACGAGCAGATGCGCGCCATCCAGAAAGAGCTTGGCGAAAAAGACGAATTCAAGCAGGAGCTGCGTGAACTCGAAGAAAAGATCGAAAAAGCGCGCATGTCGAAAGAGGCCACAGAAAAGGCGGCGGCCGAACTTCGCAAGCTCAAGATGATGTCGCCCATGTCTGCCGAGGCTACGGTGGTGCGCAATTATATCGACTGGCTGGTGGCTCTCCCTTGGAAGAAGGGGACCAAGGACCAGATCGATCTGACCAGGGCCGAAGAAATTCTTGACGAGGATCACTATGGCCTGGAAAAGGTTAAAGAGAGAATCCTCGAATACCTTGCTGTCCAGGCCCTGGTGAAAAAGATCAAGGGCCCGATCCTTTGCCTGGTTGGCCCTCCCGGAGTCGGCAAGACCTCACTGGGTCGCTCTGTGGCCCGCGCCATGGGACGCAAGTTTATCCGCGTTTCACTCGGTGGGGTTCGTGACGAGGCGGAAATCCGCGGACATAGACGCACCTACATCGGAGCCATGCCCGGCAAGGTTATTCAGGGCTTACGCAAGGTCGCCGTGCGTAACCCGGTCTTTTTGCTCGATGAAGTTGACAAAATGAGCACCGATTTTCGAGGTGACCCGTCTTCGGCGCTGCTGGAAGTCCTCGATCCCGAACAGAACAATACCTTCGGTGACCATTTTCTCGATGTCGACTATGATCTCTCCTCGGTGATGTTTATCGCTACGGCCAATACGCTCCCTGCTATACCGGGCCCATTGCGAGATCGCATGGAAATCATTAGGATCGAAGGCTACACCGAAGAAGAGAAGGTGCATATTGCCGAACGTTACCTGTTGCCGAAGCAGTTGACGACTCATGGGCTCAAAGATGACCAAGTCAAGTTTTCCGGTGCTGCGCTACTGGAAATTATCCGTCGTTACACACGCGAAGCCGGGGTTCGCAGTCTTGAACGTGAGATCGCCAATGTGCTGCGCAAGATCGCCCGTGATGTGGTCAAGGCCGACAAACTGGGCAAGCGTTTCCAGGTCGGCGCTCCGCAGATCAGGAAATATCTCGGTGTCCCACGCTACAGCTTTGGTGTTCGGGAAGAGGAACACAGAATCGGATTGGTGAATGGCTTGGCCTGGACCGAAGTTGGCGGTGAACTGCTGAATGTAGAAGTGACCGTTTTGCCCGGGCAGGGCAAGTTGACGGTGACCGGCAAACTCGGCGAGGTCATGCGTGAATCCGCCCAGGCCGCGCTCAGCTATGTACGTTCCAGATGGATGGAGTTGGGCCTGGAGAAAGACTTTTACAACCGGATCGATGCTCACATCCATGTCCCTGAAGGCGCTATCCCCAAAGACGGGCCCTCGGCAGGAATCACCATGGCAACGGCCCTGGCGTCAGCACTGACCGGACTTGCAGTCGATCAGGACCTGGCGATGACCGGAGAAATTACCCTGCGTGGGCGGGTGCTGGCCATTGGCGGACTCAAGGAGAAATTGCTTGCGGCCAAACGCGCCGGAATCCACCGGGTTCTGATCCCGCAGGAGAATGAAAAGAACCTCGAGGAGGTCCCCGCGACCATCCTTAGAGCATTAAAAATCATCCCTGTGGGACATATGGACGAGGTCCTCGATGAAGCGATCCTGGGCAGCTTCCCGGTACAGGTTCCGGTTGAAAAGACTGACTATAAGCTGGATTCTGAGAAATCGCTGCACCACTGAGTGTTCCAGCCAATTATTGCTTGACTAAATTTTGACGCGTCTGATATAAATAAATCCGTTTTCAGCAGGGCTTAATCATTCTTTTACGTGTGGAGGTATGTTGTGACAAAGGCCGATCTGGTTAATTCAATTGCGGAGAAGGCGGGACTGAGCAAGGCCGATGCAGAGAAGGCACTGAAAGCATTCACTGATGCTGTTGCTGAAGCTCTGAAGGCAGGCGAAAAGGTCTCTTTAGTTGGATTTGGTACTTTCAGCGTCGGCGAGCGTGCAGCACGTCAAGGGCAGAATCCCCAGACTGGCGCCAAGATCAACATCGCTGCTGCAAAAGTGCCTAAGTTCAAGGCTGGCAAGGCGTTGAAAGACTCCATCAACTAAGCACAGCTAAAGTTGCGGGCACATCGGGGTCAGTCTCGATGTCATCCGTGGAAAATTTGAAAATAGGAAACGTTAAGAAGGGTTTTCCCTGCACGGCGTTTCCTATTTTCTGTCTGTTGCGGGGCTGTAGTAGAGTCGGTTACAACGCCGGCCTGTCACGCCGGAGGTCGCGGGTTCAAGTCCCGTCAGCCCCGCCATTTAACTTTTGGGCGAATAGCTCAGCTGGGAGAGCATCGGCCTTACAAGCCGAGGGTCACAGGTTCGAGCCCTGTTTCGCCCACCAATTATATTTTGTCCCGGGGCTGTAGTAGAGTCGGTTACAACGCCGGCCTGTCACGCCGGAGGTCGCGGGTTCAAGTCCCGTCAGCCCCGCCAGATTCAGTCGAGGCGATTCCTTTTGTGGGAGTCGCCTCGGCTTTTTTGTGCGAGATTGCCTTGGTGGTTTTGCTCTTTGAACGGGCCAATCAGTTTTTCAACTCTAAGTCACGTGCCCAGGTTATTGCCAGCGGGATTCAAGGAGAAATCATTTAATGTGTTTACTGGATTGAAAATCTGCCATTCTGGCGGTACACGGTTGTCAATGTGGTTGAATAGGACAGCCCGTATCGCGGGCTGAAAGGTTACCGGGTCGGCAACTTGATGGCCGATATTGCCCAGGAATACGAACTCTGTTACCGCTGCCATACCGAGAGTGACAACCCGCTAGGAGTTTTTTCCAACAAGCACGAGCATGCTCTCAATGAAAGCTTTACCTCTCAGTCATTTCACATCCAGGGGATCATGGGTGGGCAGGACGGCATGTCGTGTTTCCCCTGCCACGATGCCCATGGCAACAGCCAGTATCAGCATCGGATCAAGTTCAACGAAATCTTGTCTCGCAGAATGCTGCCGGTAAACTGCAATACGATGCCCAGGGGTATGCAGCCCGACATGGTCCCTGTTCCCTGGGTTGCCGCGGTGTTGGCACGATCGCAAGAATTACTGAACCAATCAGGATATACGCACCAGCATGGCCGGTCTTTTCCCCGGCCATTTTGTGTTTCCGGTCATGCCATCGCAGGGTTTTTCATTCAATTTTCGGGGTTATTGTGATACATTGCAAAGCTAATGTCGACCTATCGCTGTAAAATTGGAACTTCCGACGGCCGGGTCCTCGAAAAAGAGTTCGAGGCGGACAGTCGTGAGGCTCTTCAGGAGAGTCTTGAGGAGCAGGGCTTCTTTGTTTTCAAGATTCGTGCGGCTTCGCTGCAGTGGTTTTCAAAGAGCGTTGGTGGCGGGAGTTTAAGCGGCCGCAGATTTCTCACGCTTCAACCAGGAGATGCTGGTTCTGCTCCGGTCGGGGCTGCCGATTCTGCAGGTTCTCGACACGCTGGTTGACCGCATGGAGGCGGGCGGGCTGCTCAACGCCCTGCAGGATATTCGCCGCGATGTCAAAGGGGGCAGCTCTCTGTCCGATGCCTTCGAGCGTTTCCCGAAGATGTTCCCGCAGCTATACGTCGCGTCCTTGCGGGCCGGTGAGCAATCGGGGGACCTGCCGATCACACTTGGACGCTATATCGAATACCAGAAGCGTGTCGAGGCCATCAAGGCGAAGGTGCGCAGCGCAACCTTTTACCCGGCGCTTCTGGCCGTGGCCGTTACCGTGGTTCTCGGCTTTCTCATGTTGTACGTGATCCCGAGTTTACCCAGGTCTATGCTGACGCCAACGTGCAGCTGCCGTTCTTGACCACGGCTGGTTATCGCGGTGGCCAACGGCCTGGTCGCCGGCTTGCCGCTCTGGCTGCCGGCTTTGCTGGTCGGGGTTTTTTTGCTCGAGGCTGTACACCCGTACGGAGAGGGGGGCCGTCCTGGTTGATCGGACCAAGCTGAAGCTCCCTTTTTTCGGCGACCTGCTGAGTGAATACGCTCTTTCGACGTTCTGCCGGACCTTTGCGACTACGCTGGCCAGCGGTATCCCGATTGTCCAGGCGATGCAGATGTCGCGTGGCACGCTGAACAACCGGGTCCTGGAACAACGGCTTGCCGGTGCCGTCACGCGTATCCAGGAAGGTGCCAGGATTTCCGAGGCCCTCGAGCAGACCGGTCAGTTTCCCGGTTATTGCCCTGCGCATGATCGGCGTTGGCGAGACCAGTGGTTCACTGGTTGATATGCTGACCGATGTCTCCGAATATTACGAGAACGAAGTCGAGCGGCGTCTCGACCGTTTGACCACCATGATTGAGCCGCTGATGATGATGACTATGGGGCTTTTGATCGGCGGGATCGTTGTCGCAATGTATATTCCGATTTTTCAGCTGGCTGGAACGGTACAGTAGCCTGGAGTTGAAGAATGCCGTTTGAACATCGCAAAATCGGTGAAATTCTGGTCGAGATGGGTGCTCTTGCTCCGGCAGAGGTGCGCCTGGTCCTCGAGCAACAGGGGAAATCAGGGCAGCGTTTCGGTGAAATGGCCATGGCCAGTGGCCTGCTCTCCGATGACGTGATCGCCCAGGCGCTGGCGCAGCAATTCGGTCTGGAATATGTCGACCTGGCAGCGGTAGTCGTCGATCCGGAACTGGCGGCGAGTCTGCCGACTGAATTGCCGATCCGCTACAGCTTCGTCCCTCTGCAGAAAACCGAAGAAGGACTGATGATTGCGATCTCCGATCCGACCGATGTCGCAACCCTGGACAATCTCGAGATGCAGCTCGATATGCCGCTGACCTACCAGGTGGCGGCCCGCAGCAAGATTGCCGCGCGGCTCGAACAAACACAGGGATCGAAACAGGTCCTGCAGGAGGTTTCCGAAGATTTCAAGCTGCAGCTGGTCAAGGAGACGGACAAGGGTGAAGAAGTCCTCTCTATCGAGAAGCTGACCGATGACAGCAGCCCGATTATCCGCCTGATCGACTCGACCCTCTTTGATGCGCTTGAACAAGCGCGCCAGTGATATCCACATTGAAAGCAGCCTTGGACGGCGTTCAGATCAAGTACCGCGTCGATGGGGTCTTGTTTCGTGCCACAGAACCTTTGGATGGTCGTTTCCAGGGGCCGATCATCTCGCGTATCAAGGTCATGAGTGATCTCGACATCTCCGAGCGGCGCATCCCCCAGGATGGCCGTTTCAAAGTGCGCATGGCCGGGAAGTCAATCGACTTTCGTGTCTCCATCATGCCGAGCATTTTCGGTGAAGACGCGGTTATCCGTATCCTCGACAAGGAAAGTATTGCCAAGGACCTGCACGGCCTGACCCTTGATGTGCTCGGTATTGAAGGACACGAACTGGTGCGGTTCCGGCGCATGATTCGCGAGCCTTACGGCATGGTGCTGGTCACCGGGCCGACCGGCAGCGGCAAGACCACCACGCTGTATGCGGCACTGACGGAAATCTATAACGAGCAGGAAAAGATCATCACCATTGAAGACCCGGTCGAATATCAGCTCAAGGGTGTGGTGCAGATTCCGGTTAACGAAAAGAAGGGATTGACCTTTGCCCGCGGTCTGCGTTCCATCCTGCGCCACGATCCGGACAAGATCATGGTCGGCGAGATCCGTGACCCGGAAACCGCCCAGATTGCCGTGCAGTCAGCTTTGACCGGACACCTGGTGTTTACCACGGTGCATGCCAACAACGTGTTTGACGTGCTGGGGCGTTTCCTGCACATGGGGATCGATGCCTACAATTTTGTCTCCTGTCTGAACTGTGTTGCTGCCCAGCGCCTGGTGCGCAAGATCTGTGTGCACTGCAAACGGCCAGTGAGTTATGATCGCCAGGCGTTTCTGGAGTCGGGGCTCAATTACGAACAGTACAAGGACCACCCCTTTTATGAAGGGGCAGGATGCAAGGCATGCAACGGCCAGGGCTACCATGGTCGAACGGCGATTCTTGAACTCCTTGACCTTGACGACGACTTGCGCGACCTGATCATCAACAAAGCCTCGGTCAGCCGGCTCAAGGAGGCGGCACGAGCCGCCGGGACTGCTTTCCTGCGTGATGCCGCGGTAGAGAAACTGCTCAACGGTGTGACGACTCTCGAGGAAATCAACCGGGTGACCTTTGCAGATCAGTTGGGAGGGGGGCGATGAGCAGGATCTTTGTCGGTGTCGATATCCAGCCTGGAGGTCTTTACCTCGCCGCCTTGCAGCGCAACCGTCCGAGCAACCGATTGGTCGGCCTGCGTTTTGAAAGTCTGGATGGTGTCATGGAGGTCTCCAGTCGACAGCCGAACATTCGCGATGCACGGCGCTTCATCCAAGGCTTGCGCCGTGGCGTCGATGCCCTGGCCGGTCAGGAAGAGCGCATTGCCCTGAGTCTTCCGGATCGTGCCGGCCGTATTTATCTGACTGATGTCGATGCGTCGTTCAAATCGCACCAGGAAGGCATCGATATCCTCAAGTGGCGGCTCAAGTCGAGCCTGCCTGTGCCTCCTGCCCAGGTCAGACTAGATTACCAGGTGCTCGCCAAGCGCGAAGATGGCCGTCAGCACTGTGTCGTCGCAGTCGTTGCCCAGTCCGTTCTCGAACAGTATGAGGATCTTGTCAATGAGGCTGGTCGCCATGCGATTCAGGTCGGTTTCCATTCACTGAACCTGTACAATTACTACCGGCCGCGCCTCGACATCGGTGATGAATTCATTCTGGTTGTTCTTGAACGCGATCTTTTGAGCATCCAGTATGTCGTCGGTCACGGTCTTTGCTACCAGCGCGTAAGGGAAGCCAAAGCGAGCCCGGAAAAGGCTTTCCATGAAATCAACCGAACTCTTGTCGAAGCGTATGAGGCGTTCCCGGCCATGAAGCGATGTGCCGTCTTTGCCCATGTCGACCCCGGTCTGGACGGCGATATCGATAAGCTGCTGTCAGCTGCATTCGAACGTGAGGTCAAGTGCCTGGATCCGTGCCTGAGACGTTTTAGCGGCGAGGGGAAAACCGGTGGGTTGCAGCCCTTCGGTTCAGTCGTCGCTGCTCTGGGCGCAGCAGAACGCATGATGTAAGCCTATGGAAATTAAACTCAATCTCGCCAGCAAACCTTACCTGAACCGGCAGGCCGTCCGTCTCTGGTTGCTGCTCGCCTGCACTTTGCTGGTGTTGGTGCTGCTGCTTAACTGTCTCTACGGTTTTCAGAACTACCGGCAGATGCGATTGTTAGAAGGTCGTTTGCAGGACATGGAAGGGCAGATCTCGGGTGTCCAGAACGGCGCTACGGGTTATACTCCTGAACGCTATGCCGTGGTCAGAAGTGAAGTGGATCTGGCCAACGACATCATCGCCTCAGACCAGTTCCGCTGGACGCGTCTGTTGAGCCGGTTCGAAGAATTGGTGCCGGTTGATGTCAGTTTGCGGACCATTCAGCCTGACTTCACATCGCATTCCCTGCAGATCAGCGGCAATGCCCGCGATGTTACGGCAATGACGCAATTTATCGATAATCTCTTGGCCTCGGATGATCTCAACCAGGCTTACCTCAAGAGTCACGGCGAGGTTGAGTCAAAACAGGGTGACATGGTACAGATACAAATCGGCTTCTCTCTGGTGATAAGGGAGGCTTTCTGATGCGCTGGAAGGAACTGGCCGAACAACTCTGGAAATCGCAGCGCGGCACTTTACAGCTGCTTGCACTGCTTCTGCTCATGAACCTGCTGGCTTATGCCGTCATAGAGCAGTTTTTTGTCCCCCGGGTCGCCGAGCAGGAAAGTCATTTTCTGCAAAGACAGACCGAGGTCCGCAGTATCCTCCACAATCAGGGTAGTGCGGCAACCCCGGAACAACTTTTCGTCCTTGCCAGCCAGGACGTTTCCAGGTTTCAACAGGCTGTGCCGGATTACCAAGAATTCACCGGACTGATCGAGGAACTGCTGGTCCTTTCCAGCCGGGCACGCTTGAATATTACCCAGATCAGTTATAGCTCTGAGGAGCTGAAAGAAGCGCCGCTGCTGAAGTTCAGCCTGAGTTTCAATGTCACGGGAGAATATGAGCAGCTCAAAAAGTTTATCTTTTCGCTGGAGCAATCGACTCGCCTGCTGACGATCAAGCAAATCTCTCTGCAGAGCGCCGATGATACAGGCGTCAACCTGCGTTTGAACCTAGAGACGTTTTTCCAGGCGGGGAGTCGTCAGTCATGAATCGCAAACGCGTCATTCTTGCTATTCTGCTTGGGACCTTGGTCGTTTGTCTCCTGTATGCCTATTTTGCGACGCCGCGACTCGAAAAAGCGCCACCTAGGGCAACCTCTCAGCGGGTCAGTCCCGAGGCCGGGGAGCCCGGTGATCAGCAAGCCAAAACGGCATCGGAGCGGATCAACTTTGATTTCATGACTATTGAACCCCAGGAATTCGCTGGTGCGCAGCGAGATATCTTCCGTTTCGTTCAGCGCCGTCCGGTCCGCGCCGAGCCGGTTGCGATCGCACCGCCTCCGGTAGTTGAGGTCGTGCAGCCCGCACCGCCGGTGATGCCGATCGCAGTTGTCCAGCAGGCCCTCAGTCAATTCACCTTCCTCGGCTTTTTGGATAAGGAAGGTGAAAAAACCGTTTTCCTCTCCAGCGGCGGTAAACTCTTCCTGGTCACCAGTGGCGAAAGCTTCGGTGCCAATAATGAGTTCCTGGTCGCGGACATTCAGGGGAACCTTTTGAAAGTTCAGCATGCTGGTCGTGCCGATATCGTTGAAATCCCGCTGATCGAAAAGCAGAAGCTGAATGCGTCTGTCAGTGCCCCGGCTCGCAGGACACCTGCGCCCGGTGGGGCCGGCCAAGCAAGAGAGCAGAATCTAGCGCCGAAACGAAGAATGCTGCGCCCCGCAGCGTCCCAGGAAAGCGAACAACCCTTTCCTCCGGAAGTGAACGAAGAGACCAGCCCTGCAGAAGAGCCGGTATCAGAGCCGCCTGTCGCAGGGGATGTTTTAGAGGGAGAAGTCAATGGCACGAATCAATAAGATCCGTTTTGCCGGGTGGGCAGTTTTGCTCTTGGCGGCACTGTGGACGGGTGGTTGTTCTGCATACATGCAAAAGCAGCGTGCTGAGGCGGCTTTTGAGGAAGCGGAGCAGCTTGCTGCCGAAGAAAAGTTCGATCAGGCGATTGAGAAGTATGTGGAAGCATCTGAGCTGGAGCCTAGCAGTAAAATATACCAGCTGAAGATGATCTCTTCGCGAACGCGAGCGGCGGCCAATCATGTCAAGAAAGCGCGTGTCCTCGCTGATCAAGGTAACCTTGTCGAAGCCGTTAGCGAATATCGCCGTGCTCTCGAGTTTGATTCGAGCATTGAAATTGCGGGACAGGAACAGGACATCCTGCTCAAGCGCATCAATGCGCAAACCCTCGCTGAGGAAGGCGCCAACTTTTTTGCCAAAAAGCAGTTGGCCCTGGCGGAAAAGGCCATTGACAAAGCACTCCAGTTGGATCCCAATAACGCGCGCGCTCTGGCTGTCAGGGACCTGATTGCCCGTGACCAGCATACCATCGCCATGGACGGCATCGAACTGGATGTCGCCTCAACGAAACCCATTACCCTGAGTTTCAAGGACGCCAATATCAAGGAAGTGTTCGGGATTCTTTCCAAGCTGAGCGGGATTAATTTTATTTTTGACGAAGATATTCGCAGTCAGACGATTTCAGTCCTTCTGGAAAAAGCTAGCTTCGCCCAGGCGCTGGAACTCATCATGCAAATGAACGGCCTGGACAAAAAGGTATTGAACAGCAAGACCCTCATCATTTATCCCCAGAACAGAGAGAAATCCAAACAATACGAAGACCAGATCATTCAAACCTTCTATCTCTCCCACATCGATGCCAAGAAGGCCGTGAATCTGCTGCGCACCATGTTGCAGTTGCGCAAGATTTACGTGCATGAGGAGCGTAATGCTCTCGTCATACGCGACACACCACAGGTAATCCGGCTTGCAGAACAGGTCCTTGATGCGGCGGACCGGGAAAACTCCGAGGTGCTTTTTGCCTTGGAGATCGTCAGTGTCGCCGATGTCGACAGTTTGAAGTTCGGTCCGGAATTGTCGAACTATGGAGTGGGTTTGGGTTTTTCGAACCCAGGTTCAGACCAGATTCTTGATGATGGCTTGGCATCTGGCGGAAGCAATACAAACCTTGCGTCAAGTTTGAGCGACTTGCGGACTTTTTACACGGTACCGTCGGCGTCCTTTGAATTTAAAAAAACCCTGACCAACACGGAAGTCCTGGCCAGCCCAAAAATTCGTGTGAGGAACAGGGAAAAAGCCAAGGTGCATATCGGAACGCGCGAGCCTGTCATTACTAGTACCACCACCGATACCTCAACCACTGCCAACGTCCAGTATGTGGATGTCGGCGTAAAGGTTGATATCGAACCGATTATTCAACTGGATAATACCGTTGAAACCAAAGTGACCCTTGAGGTCAGCCGGGTGATCGGCAGGGACACAGTTGCCAATACCAGCGCCTTGACCATTCAGACCACCAATGCCCAAACGGTGCTCACAATAAAGGATGGGGTGCAGACCATTCTCGGTGGTTTGTTTGAACAGGAAACTTCAAAAGGTAAAACCACCATCCCTTGGCTCGGGGAAATTCCTTTTCTTGGAGAATTGATAAGTAAAACAAATGACTCGGGCTTAAAGCGTGAAATCCTGCTTTCGATTACCCCATATGTCATCAAGCAGGTGGAAGTCCCGAGCATAGACGTTGCCACCATCTGGTCTGGCGGGGAGGACAATTTGAAAGTCGGTCCGAATTTCGGATCTTTTGCACAACCACTGGTAAGCGAGGTTGAGGGAACTAAGCCGCATGTCGTCCCTGCCGCCAAACCGCTGGCGTTTGAAGCCTCCCCGCTTGACGCTGATACTGAACAGGCGGTGCCCGGGGTGGCGGCGGGTATTGCCGACGCCGAGATGGTAACAGCGGACGGGCAGGTTGTCGACAGCCGTTCCACGCATGCGGTGGTTCCACCTGCAGATGCTGCTGCCGAAACTGTCGCTCCGCAGGGAGCTCAACCTGGTGGAGTTGCCGTGCCGACGGAGGTGCTCAGCCAAGCACAGCCGAGCAGTGTGCCGATCGTTCTGGAGATGCCCAAAAAAGCACCTGCGACCCTCGATTTCACAGCACCGGGCCAGGTTGACGTGGGTGAAGAATTTACGATTACCGTGCAAATCAAGGAAGTCGAGAAGCTCTATAGCGCTCCGCTCTTTGTCAGCTACGATCCGGCGATGCTTGAACTGGTGAGTATCAATGAAGGGGACTTTCTCAAACAGGAAGGTCAAACCACGGTCTTTTCCAGCAGCCCTAACCGCACTACCGGGCAGGTGATCGTCGGTTACAAACAGGGGACGGGCGGCAAGGGCGCATCCGGTTCCGGGCTCCTCTTCAGCATGAACTTCAAGTCGATAGCTGCAGGCCAGACCCGGCTCGAAGTCAATCGTGTCAATTTTCGCAATCCGGAAGGTGTCCGGCTTCAGGTCGTCCCTGAGGCGGTCATGATCGAAGTCCGTTGAGACTGTTGCCTCACATAGCGAAGCGCGATGGCCAGCGTGGCCTCACGCTTCTGGAGATGGTCATGGCAATGGCCATCCTGGCGGTTCTTGCCACGGTGGTTATCCCGATGGCAGAAGTGACGGCGACGACGTGGCAAGGAACTGGAGCTGCGGCGCTCGCTGCGGGAAATTCGTACGGCGATCGATAATTACAAGGCGGATTTCGACAAGGCCGTTGCAGCAAAAGAAAATTATCTCGGACATCAACGAGACCGGCTACCCGGAAAGTCTTGAAATTCTGGTGGAAGGCAGCGACTGGGGCGGGCTCTACCCGTACAAGCGCAAATATTTGCGACGTTTGCCGAAGGACCCGTTTGACGAGTATGATGAAGGGTGGGGGCTGCGCTCGTACAAGGATGATCCTGATTCAACCTTCTACAGCGGCGATGACATCTACGACGTTTATTCCCAGAGTCAGGGCATGGCTTTGGACGGCACGCCTTACAATAGCTGGTGAAAATATGACCGTGAAGTTCAGAAAAAACAAGCAGCGGGGCTTCACCCTGATCGAACTGCTGATCGTCATGTCGATTATCGGCATCTTGGCCAGTATCGTCGTGCCGAGCTACCAGCGCAACCTGATCAAGGCCCGCGAAGCGGTGCTGATGGAAGACCTCTACCAGATGCGGCGCGCCATCGACACCTACTTTGCCGACCATATCCGCTATCCCGATTCCCTAGAAGACCTGGTCGCCAGCAAGTACCTGCGTGACATCCCCCGTGACCCTTTTACCAAGGAGAGTGATACCTGGGAGGAAATCCCGCCGACGCCGTCCTTGGAGGGTGAGCTTGCCGAAGGCGGCCTAGAGGATGTGCGCAGCGGCAGTGATCTTATTGGCTTGAACGGAATCCCCTACCGTGACTGGTAGAGACCTGACCCCGGACCGACGGCCGTAAGAACCTGCCGTTCGATTGACGCAGCACTTCAGAAATCGCCGCGGAACGGATGGGCGCAGCGCAAGTTTTTGCAAGGCTCATCCCGCACAAGCATTCTCACTCTTTATTTGACCTTTACCCGCAGATGTAGAAACATGATCCAGCTTTTTAATGTCTGCAAGGCTTACCAGCGTGACCAGAACGCTCTGAACGATGTCACCCTCAAGATTGAAAAGGGTGAGTTCGTTTACCTGACCGGGCCTTCTGGAGCAGGCAAGTCGACCCTGCTCAAGCTGCTTTACTGTGCAGAGCGCCCGAGCCGCGGCCAGATTCTGGTGAATGGGCGCAACATCACGCGTTTTGGCCCTTCGCAGATTCCTTACCTGCGTCGCAATCTTGGTATCATCTTCCAGGATTTCAAGCTGCTGACCCGGCGGACCGTCTACGAAAATGTTGCCTTCCCGCTCGAAATCCAGGGGCGCAAACGTTTTGAGATCAGCAAAAAAGTTTATCAGACCCTCAAGAGTGTCGGCCTTGGAACACCGCCTCAATCATCACCCTCTGCAACTCTCGGGAGGCGAGCAACAGCGTGTTGCCGTTGCGCGTGCCCTGGTGGTCGATCCATTGATACTGCTGGCGGACGAACCGACCGGCAACCTTGATCCGGAAGTGACTCTGGACATCATGGAACTCTTCAAGGCGGCCAACGCGCGTGGCACAACCATCGTCATGGCGACCCACGACCGCAACCTGATTCGCCAGTTCCCGCGGCGTGTGGTGTCCCTGGAAGCCGGCAGTCTGGCCATGGATGATATGCCTCTCTTTAGAGGGCCTTCCGAAATGACAGGAAACAGCTGATGATCTTGCGTGCCGGTTATTTTCTGCGACGTGCCCTGCGTAACATGCGGCAAAGTCCGGTGTTGAGCCTGGCCTCCATTGGCACGGTTGCGGTTGCCCTGGCTCTGCTCGCGTTCTTTGCCATCACGGTGCTGAATGTCCAGCAGTTGACGGCCTCCTGGGGGGAGAACCTGGCCATCGTTGCTTACCTAGATGATGTGCCGGATGACAAGATCATCAACGGCTGGATCAAGGATATCGAAGGTTATCCGGAGGTTGCAACGAGTCACTTTCGTCTCACGCAAGACCGCTTTTGAACGGTTTCGCAAGCGCCTTGGTGACGATGCCGAACTCGTTGAAGGCCTTGGTGAAGACATATTGCCAGCGTCGCTGGAAATTGTTCTGGATGATGATTGGCGCAGCGAATCAGCACTGACAACCGTTGTCGATCGTCTGCGCCGTGACCATCGCTTCAGCGACCTGCAGTATGGTCAGGGCTGGCTGGAAAAACTGGAAGCCTTTCTGCTCCTGCTGCGAGCGTCCGGTGCTGCCCTTGGCGGATTCCTGGTGTTTGCCGCCCTGGTGATCGTTGCCAACACGATCAAGTTGACACTGTACGCCCGTCAGGACGAACTCGAGGCCATGACCATGGTCGGTGGCACCTCACTGTTCATCAAGTTGCCCTATCTTGTCGAAGGCACTCTCCAGGGGGTGCTCGGCGGGGTGACGGCTCTCGCGCTGAGCTTCCTGGTCTTCCAGGTGATTCTGCAAAAAAGTCTGGGCAGTCTGCTGCTGATTACCGGGATCGATACGATACACTTTCTGCCGCCGCTCTGGCAGGGGCTGCTGGTGGTCGGCGGTGGCCTCATCGGTTTGTTGGGAAGCCTTTTCGCCTTGCGCAAGTTTGTCCGTTTTGGAGCCTCATGAACAAGCGTCCGGCCATAATTGGCAGGGGGCTATGCTGGCTTCTGCTTGCTTGCCTGGCGGCCCCGACTGCTGCTGTCGCTGCTGCCGATGACGAACTGGATGCGAGTCGACAGCGCCTCGACAAGATCGAACAGCAGATTGCGCAGACCCTCAAAGGGCTACGCAGTAAGGAATCTGCGAGCGGGGCTCTCGCCGAAGAGCTTGCCAGCCTTGATGCCGAAACTCGTCGCCTCGAGCGTCGTGACGAAAAGCAGCAGCCAACAGTTATCCAGTCTCACTGAACAGCTGAAAACGCAGCGCCAGGCACTGCAAAGCATCGAGAGAGCAGCTTGAACAGACCGAGCAACAAATTCGCCAGCGGCTGATCATCCTCTACAAAACCGGCGAAGTCGGTCTGATCAAGGCGTTGCTTTCGGAAGCGGAAAGTCCCCGTGATATTGCCGAGAAATATGCTTTCCTGTCCAGGATGGTGCGTCACGACAGGGAACTGCTTGGTGTTTATCGTCAACAGTCAGAGGATCATGCCGCGGCAGTAAACGAACTCGAAGTCCTGCGCGAAAAGCAGTCTGCTGTTGTCCAGCGCCAGCGCCTCGAGCAGGAGACACTGCAGCAGGCACTCAAGAGTAAAAAACGAGTTCTTGCGGAAGTGCGCAAGGACGCCAGACTGCTCGAGAAGATGCTGCAGGACTTGCGTGCCAAGGCGGCCAGGCTCAACGACCTGGTCAAAAAGCTTGAAACGGAACAACCGCAACCCTATACTGAGAATCTCGAGGGACTTGTACCCCTAAAGGGGCGTCTGGTCTGGCCCGTCCCCGGCAAATTAAGGGTCGGCTTCGGTACCAGTCGTCACGGTGATCTTGGCACTCTCATAGAGAGTCACGGTTTTGATATTGAAGCCGAAGTTGGCACTCCTGTCCATGCCGCCGCGAACGGCCAGATCATTTTCGCCAACAGCCTGCGTGGTTATGGCAAGTTGATAATTATAGATCATGGCAGCAAGTACTATACCCTTTACGCACACGTAGCGCGTTTTACCAAGCAGGTGGGAGACTCCGCTGCAGGTGATGAAGTCATTGCCTACTCAGGTTATGAAGGGCGTGACGCAGTCTATTTCGAAATTCGCCAAGGCGGCAAACCTCTCGATCCTGCAGACTGGTTGAAGCCGCGCTGACAATCCTGGAGGCTCTATGCACAAAAACAAGTCGTTGATATTCCTGGTCACCCTGATTGTCTTCTTGCTGCTCGGAGTGGTTTCCTTGGGGCGCATTGAGGTCGCAAAGGTGGATGCGGCCTCGAATTACCAGGAATTGCAACTTTTTACCGACGTTTTGACCATTGTTCAGCGCAGCTATGTCGAGGAGGTGTCGATCAAGGATCTGGTCTACGGTGCGATCGAGGGCATGCTGGCGTCCCTTGACCCACACTCCGGCTTTATGTCCCCTGAAATTTACAAGGAGATGAAAGTCGATACCCGCGGCGAATTTGGCGGCCTCGGTATTGAAATCTCCCAACGTGATGGCGTCCTGACAATCGTATCGCCGATTGAGGATACTCCCGCTTCGCGCGCCGGTCTGCAGTCCGGCGATCATATCCTGAAAATCGAGGATGAATACACCAAGGATATGGAAATCATGGAAGCGGTACAGCTGATGCGTGGTGCCCCGGGAACCAAGATTACCATCACCATCATGCGGCCGGACTTTGAAAAGCCTCAAGCGTTCACCCTGGAACGTGAAGTCATCAAGGTGCAGAGCGTGAAATCAAAAACCCTCGAAAGCGGCTTTGGCTATGTCCGCCTGGCTCAATTCCAGGAGCGCTCCGGCGATGACCTGGCCAAGGCCCTCGAACAGCTCCGCCAGGAAAACGGCGGATCCTTGCAGGGGCTGGTCCTTGACTTGCGTAATAATCCTGGCGGGCTTCTTGATCAAGCGGTCGAAGTTGCCGACACATTCCTCGCACAGGGGTTGATTGTCTACACCCAGGGGCGCGAGGCTGATGCGCAAATGGAGTTTTCCGCTGTGCAAAGGGGCACTGAGCCTGATTATCCGATGGTCGTGCTGATCAATGGTGGCAGCGCCAGCGCTTCGGAGATTGTTGCCGGGGCCCTGCAGGATCATGGCCGTGCTGTGATCATGGGGGTACAAAGTTTCGGCAAAGGCTCGGTACAGACAATCATTCCGCTCAGCGACGATTCCGGTCTGCGTCTGACCACGGCCAAGTATTACACGCCGAATGGCACCTCGATTCAGGCTCGTGGCATCGTTCCTGATATTGAAGTACAGCAGAGTGAAATCAAGGAAGTCCAGGAATTCGACCACTTCCGCGAGAAGGACTTGAAGAATCACTTCAATACGGAAAGCAACGGCTGATCAGTCCGCTCATGCCGAAGCCACCAGCCTCGACGAAGAGACCCGCAAGGATTTTCAGCTGATGCGCGCCCTTGATCTGCTTAAAGGCTGGAGAATCTTCCAGGGGTTGAAGGCAGCCTGAATCTTGCGGCAGCAAACACACTGAGAAGAGCTGTCTATGACGAAACCAACCAAGCGGCGCCGTTCGAAGAAGCGGCGCCCTGATTTTTTCCTGAAAAACCGCTTTCTGCTGTTGATGCTGGGAGCCGCCGGACTCCTTGTGGCCGGCCTGGTTTTGTTTGCCCGCATGGAAGAACCGCTGCCGCCCCCTGTCGTGCCACCATCGCTAAAGCCCCAGGTCGATTACAGCAAAAAAGTGCACACTGAAGTGGAGGCACTGCTTGCCGCTCTCAATGTTGCTCCCGGCAGCATTCAACGCGACCTTGATCAGGTCCCTGCCCGCTATACAATCGCGGCCGATTTCCCTGCTGCCGACCTGATTAACGGGTTTCGAGGAGCGCTTGCAACGGATTCCGGGCGGCTACGAGGTGCAATTACGCCAGGCGAACTCGCTGGTCGTGGTCAAGTCCCGCCAGGCACAAATCATCATTCATTTCATGCCGCCGGCACCAGTTCTCCCCGCCGGGCCACTGCTTACGATTATTATGGACGACCTTGGCCGGAGCACTCATACCGCCAAGGCTTTGCTCTTGATGACTCAACCGGTCACCTTTGCCATCCTTCCCGATGAACCGCATGCTGTTGATGTTGCCGAAATGGCTTATGCAGCCGGCCGTGAAGTGATGTTGCACGTACCGATGGAACCCCAGGGGTATCCGGCGGTCAACCCGGGACGTGATGCGTTATTCGTCAAAAACAGTGATGTCGAGATCCGACGTAATTTTGATCTGTTGCTTGCCAGAATTCCCCATGTCACGGGGGTAAATAATCACATGGGATCCCGTTTCACCGAGGATGCCAGGGCTTTGTCGCCAGTCATGGAGAGTCTTCGGGAAAAGGGCCTGTTTTTTATCGACAGCCGGACGACGGGACACTCCAGGGTGCCTGAAGTGGCACATAGATTCGGAGTGCCGACGATGAACCGGGATGTTTTTCTTGATAATGTCGCCGAGGTCGACGCGATTGTTCACGAGATTAGGCGTCTTGAAGGGAAGGCACGCAACCAAGGGATGGCTATCGGCATCTGCCATCCTTACCCGGAGACGTTGGAGGCCTTAAGAAGGGAACTCCCGGGGTTGGTTGAACGAGGTATCACCATTGTGCCCGTGTCCGTACTTTTGCAGAAGCAGGCCATGCTTCAGGGCAGCTGAAGGCTGACCTTGGCCATGATCGCGGCAAAACTCTCGAAATTCTGGTCATAGAGGATTTCTTCCGGCAGGTCGGAACTCACTTTGCGTAGCAGCAGGAACGCATCACCGAGGCGCCCCTGATCATCGAAGAGGGTTCGCTCGAGCAGGGGGAACAGGTCTGATCTTTCTTTTGTGAGCAGGCGTTTTTCAAACTCCTGGAGTTCGATGGTCTTGTGCGAAACTTCAAGGCCGTTATCGTCAAAGCGATAGAAGGATAGCTTTTGCTGGTAGAAATTGCGCGTGTGCGGAGCGCGCTGCAAGAGGAAGTAAGACCGTTGCGCCGATTCACGAAACAGGTCCCAGATCGGATCATGCGCCTCGATAGTCCGTTTGGCGCCGTAAAAATGTCGGAACACCAAGCTGTTAAAGCATTCTTCTTCAAGATAGCCGGAAATTCGCCGATCTGAGCTTTGCGCAAAATAGCCGGCAAGGCCGATCTTTTCCTTATCCACCAGGGGCTTGCCGCAGACCAGGCAGCCGGTTTCGAGCTGAAGGCGTCGCGTTTCGTACGCGCTCTGGTGCTCTTCTTCGGCATGGACCATGTCGAGGCAATACTCGTCGAGACGCCGTACCTCGGTATCGATGGCGTTCAGGTAAACCTGCCGGGCCACATGAGTCATTTGCACATGGACCTCAGTGTGCCGACCGTGGGTAAGAACCGGATAGATTTTCCCTTCAGGATTGGTGTTGAGCGACTCAACTTTTGGGCTTTTGGCGATGTAGCCTTCCAGGCAGCGGTAGCCGCGGTTGATGGCATAGGCCTTGAGCAGTTGGTACGGGTCGCGGAAGGGCCCTTCGAAGTGAATGCGGCCGTCAACCAGACAGGGGAGAATGCGCAGTGACCGACGGGACAGCCCATGGGTGTCGAAGAAATCGTAAATATGCCGACAGTTGTCCATGGACGGTGCATCTTTGACCGGGACGATAACCCGGTCGGACGCGTAGAGGGCATTCTGGGTGAAAATGTCCAGGTCGGGGCGCGTGTCGATGATCACGATCCCACCAAATGTTGATTTGGCAAGAGCCTTGGCTAAGGCCGACGTGTCATCAAAGTCGCGGCGCATAAGATTCAATTGATTGCTTGAAGGAATAAATTGAACACCGTATTCGCCAATTTCAACCAGGTCATCAGGGTTTGTGCCGGTAAACAGCTTGCTGACATCGCCTTTCGCCGACTGGCGTTTGATCCGGAACATCTGGTCCACTGAGAAGTGGTTGTCAAAGCTCAGCAGGGTGACCGGCAGGTCCTCGTGCAGGGCTTTGAGGTAGATCGCAAGGTTGGTGGCCAGGGTGGTTTTGCCCACGCCTCCCTTCTCGCTTGAAATTGTGACAATATAAGGTGTAGCCATAGAGTTCCCTAATAGATTCAAGATGGCCAATGTATAGGGGTAAATCAATGAAAAGTCAAATAAAAACCACAAGATATGGGATGTGCCTCACGTGACTGAGGGTTCCGGCAAATTGACGGTCAGCGGCCTGGTGGCATTGCTCCAGGAAGTTGTCGAGACCAATTTTGTCACCGTGACGGTAGAGGGCGAAATTTCAAATTTCGCGTCCCCGGCCTCGGGGCACTGGTATTTCACGCTAAAGGACAGCGGTGCACAACTGCGCAGTGTTATGTTCCGCACGCGTAATCGACAGGTAGACCGTTCGCCGCACAACGGCTTACAGGTCATTTGTTCCGGAACCGTGACTGTTTACGTCGCGCGCGGCGAGATGCAACTGGTCGTTGACAGCATGACCTACGGTGGCAAGGGGCAACTGCAGGCGGCATTCGAGGCACTCAAGGTGAAACTCGCCAGCGAAGGACTCTTTGCAGTGGAGCGTAAACGCCCGTTGCCCTCTTCACCGCAAAAGGTCGGTATCGTGACCTCGGCAACAGGTGCGGCAATCCATGATATTCTCAATATCCTGCAGCGTCGGGCTCCCGATGTGCACCTGCTGTTGCGACCGGTCAGGGTCCAGGGTGACGGTGCTGCCGAGGAGATTGCCGCAGCAATCGACGATTTGAACCGCTATGGTGGTCTGGATGTTATGATAGTCGGGCGGGGTGGCGGCTCACTGGAGGATTTGTGGGCTTTTAATGAAGAAGTCGTGGCACGGGCCATTGACCGTTCCGAAGTCCCTGTCATCTCGGCGGTCGGCCATGAGACGGATTTCACCATTGCCGACTTTGTTGCCGACCTGCGTGCTCCGACGCCGAGTGCTGCCGCCGAACTGGTTGCCAAAAACCGCCAGGAGATGGAAGCCCATCTCGATCACCTCATCATTCGTCTGCAATCCCGCCTGGATCAAACGCTGCAACTGGTTGCCGAGCGCGTTACCGGTCTGGAAGGGCGACTGCAACTGGCTGCACGCGAGTTTGCCGCGTTGCCGGGTAACCTTGCCGGGCTCGAGCAACGCCTTGCCCTGGCCGTGCGCGCCAGGATGCGTGAATACTCTGATGCTCTGGGCATTGCAGCCGGCCGTCTGGATGCGTTGTCGCCGCTGTTACAGCTTGAACGGGGATACGTGATTGCCAGCCGCAAACCGGGGTTGTTCCGGTCTGGTTTCGACAAAGGACCTCAAGCCAGGCGATCAGCTTTGGCTGCGCTTCGCTCGTGGTCAGGCTCGCGCCCGGGTGGAGGATGTGGAGTCATGATGCGCCTGTTACTTCAACTCGTGATGGTTTTGACCATGGTCTGGCCGGCCTGGTGCGGCGACCTGAGCCTGCTGGTTCCGCAGGTGCATAACGGCGAAGTGGCTGTCCTGCACTGGCAAGGCGAACCGCTCTCATTCGGGGTCGTGCGGTTCAGAGATGAGATTATCTACCTGTATCCTGACAAGGCCGGCGCCATCGCTCTCCTGCCGGTTGGCCTGGATGTCCATGCCGGTGATTATCCTCTGATAGCGGCCCTGGTGGATAACCATGGGCAGACAACGGAAAGCTGAGCTGATACTGCACGTTGCCCACAAGGAACGCCCTGAAGAACACCTGACTCTGCCGGAGCGCATGGTGACACCGAATGCGCAAGATACCGAGCGCATCAATCGTGAGGCAGGCATTCTCAGCGAAAAATTTGCAGCGCGGTCGTCACGGCTCTGGGCGACTTTTCAGCTACCGGTTGATGACCCTGTCAGCAGCGTTTTCGGCAAGCGTCGGGTGATGAATGGCAAGCCGAAGTCGCCACATAGCGGAACTGATTTCCGTAGCGCCAGCGGAACCCCGGTTCGAGCAATCAGTGACGGACGCGTCGTCCTGTGTGCCGAGTCTGTTCTATACCGGACAGACTGTGGTGGTCGATCACGGTGAGGGCCTGCTCTCATTGTATGCCCACCTTTCAAAGGTTCTGGTAGAGGAAGGGGCTGTGCTCCTGGCTGGTGATGTGCTTGGCAACGTCGGCAGTACCGGGCGGTCGACCGGGGCTCATTTGCATCTCACGGTGAGGCTGTTGGGAGAGCGGGTTGATCCCCTTGCCCTGCTTGCGGTTTTTAAAGAATAAAGTTACTTGACACAACACTGGGGGCGTGTTGTTTTACAGTTGGAAGGACTTGTCTATGCCGAAAGAGACCACATTCGAGAAAGCATTGAAGACCTTGGAAGAGGCCGTCGCCAGGCTGGAGAAGGGGCAGATGCCCCTCGATGAGGCCTTGGACTGTTTTGAAGCCGGGGTGCAAAGTGCCGCGCTGTGTCGTAAAAAGCTCAAGGCTGTGGAGACCAGGATAGAGCTTCTGCTCAAAGATACTGATGGCCACCTCGTTGTCGAGCCCTTCGGCGTCGAGCCGGGCCAGGACTGATCTGCATTCATGGACCTGAAGGATTATCTGCATAGCCGTTCTGTCTTGGTTGACCGGGCCTTGGATCGCTGGCTGCCGGGGGAAAATATCCTCCCCCATGCCCTGCACCAGGCGATGCGCTATTCGATCTTCGCCGGCGGCAAACGCTTACGGCCGGTCCTGATGATAGCTGCTTGTGAGGCGGTCGGCGGTACCGCACAACAGGTCTTGCATGCAGCCTGTGCGATGGAGATGATTCATACCTATTCACTGATTCATGATGATCTGCCGGCGATGGATAACGATGATTTACGTCGTGGTCGACCGACCAATCACAAAGTCTATGGAGAGGCAGTGGCTATCCTGGCGGGGGATGCTTTGTTGACCGAGGCGTTCCGGTTGCTGGCAGACGCCAAGGCCAACGAGGCGGCCCAACCGGCGACGGTTTTGCGAGTTATCGAACTGGTTGCCTGTTATGCCGGTTCGCTGGGGATGGTCGGCGGCCAGGTTGTCGACATGCAGTCCGAGGGGAAGGAGATCGACTTCCCGACCCTGGAATATATTCATACGCATAAAACAGGCGGCCTGATTCTGGCCTCAGTTCAGGTTGGCGTCCTGCTGGGGGGCGGGGATGACAAACAGTTTGCAGCACTGACCCGATTCGGAGAAGCTGCCGGATTGGCTTTTCAGATTGCAGATGATATTCTGGATATCGTTGGCGACCAGACTGAGCTTGGCAAGGACGTCGGCAGCGATCAAGCCCGTGGCAAGGCAACCTATCCCGCCCTGCTCGGCCTTGCTGAGTCCCGGCAAAGGGCCACTGAACTCTGTAGCATTGCCGTTGAGTCATTGACTCCGCTCGGTGCTGCAGCAGAACCTTTGCAGTTATTGGCCCGCTACATTGTTGATCGAACCTCTTGACGCTATAGATGTGGTGATCATGTCCGAAATATTAAAGTTGGAAGATCCTGTTGCGGCCTTGAAATGCCTTCCCGAAGCAGAGCTGCCGCGGTTGGCCGAGGAGCTCAGGGAAGTGATTGTCAAAACCGTAGCGGAAACTGGCGGACACCTGGCCAGCTCTCTCGGCGTCATCGAATTGACCATTGCGCTGCACCGGGTGTTCAGTACCCCCGAGGATAAAATTGTCTGGGATGTCGGCCATCAGGCCTATGCTCACAAACTGCTGACCGGTCGTTACGCACGATTCCATACCCTGCGGCAACTGGATGGCCTCAGTGGTTTCCCCAAGCGCGAGGAGAGCCCCCATGACTGCTTCAACGTGGGCCACTCCAGTACCTCGATATCTGCGGCACTCGGCATGGCAACCGCTCGTGATGCCAAGGGCGGCAAGGAGAGGGTCGTTGCTGTCATCGGTGACGGTTCACTGACCGCCGGCCTGGCCTTTGAGGCGCTGAATCAGGCTGGGCACCTCAAGAAAAATCTGCTTGTTATCCTGAATGACAACGAGATGTCGATTTCGCCGAACGTTGGTGCGCTCTCGTCATTTTTCAGCCGGCAGTTGACCTCGGACTTCTTCGTACGTTTGAAGCGGGAAACTGAACATTTCCTCGACAATGTACCGAAGATCGGTAAAGATCTCAGGCGCCTGGCAAAAAAAGCCGAAGAGGCGGTGAAAGGTTTTCTGACACCCGGCATGCTCTTCGAAGCTTTTGATTTTGATTATGTCGGCCCGATTGACGGGCACAAGCTCGACGAACTGATTCCCACCCTGGAAAATATAACCCACATGGACGGGCCTATCCTCATGCATGTGGTCACCAAGAAGGGTAAGGGTTATCCTCCTGCGGAAGAAAATCCGCATCTCTATCATGGTGTTGGTCCTTTTGACCCGATCACCGGGGCTGTGAAGAAGGGCAGCAGCAGTCCACCCAGCTACACGTCGGTCTTCGGTGACATCCTAGCCGAATTGGCCGAAACGGACGACCGCATTGTTGCGATTACGGCAGCTATGCTCGAAGGGACGGGCCTCAAGCCTTTTGCCAAACGGTTCCCGGAACGTTTTTTCGATGTCGGCATCGCCGAGCAGCATGCCGTTACTTTTGCCGCTGGCATGGCGACCCAGGGGCTCAAACCGGTCCTTGCCATTTATTCCACCTTCCTGCAACGCGCATACGACAGTGTCCTGCACGACGTCTGCCTGCAGAACCTGCCTGTCATTTTTGCTCTCGACCGTGGCGGCCTGGTCGGAGCCGATGGCCCGACGCACCATGGTGTGTTCGACTTGTCCTATCTACGGCATATTCCCAACATGGTGTTCATGATCCCGCGCGATGAAAACTACCTGCGCCACGCTATGGTAACTGCGTTGGCCTACGCGGGGCCCTTTGCTTTCCGTTATCCCCGTGGTGCTGGCATCGGAGTTACCGAGGAAAACGCCCGTCCGGTCACCATCGGGCGGGGTGAAGTGTTGCGGAAAGGCAAGGATGGCGTCTTCTTTGCTGTGGGTGTTTTGGTTGTCGAGGCATTGGCTGCTGCCGAAACCCTGGCCGGAGAAGGTATTGACTTTGCAGTCATCGATCCGGTCTTCCTCAAACCTCTCGATGGGGATTTGCTCGTTGCCGAGGCCGTCAGAACAGGTTTCGTCGTGACGGTAGAAGAAAATGCCCTGCAAGGGGGCTTCGGTTCCGCGGTTCTCGAACTTTTCAGCGAGGCAGGGGTCAATGTACCGGTGAAACGCATTGGTCTTCCAGACAAGTTTATCGAACAGGGTAGCCAGGCGGAGTTACGGGACCGCTATGGTTTGGATGCCAAGGGCCTCGTGGCAACAGTCAAGGAGGCGCTGGCAAAGAGATAGTCGGGACAGGACCATTCGGAGGCAGGCACAGGGGGACAGGATTATTTCTGTCCTCCTGTTTATATCTGCTGTTGCGGCGTTTGTCTCTTGCTTTTCCCTTGACGCTTTAGCTGGTGAATGATACCGGCTTTTTCCAGGGTTAAAGCGGCATGATGTGCTAGTTGTACCAGAAACTGCAGGTTCTGGTTGGTGAAGGGTGTGTCGTCGGCGTGCCCGAAGAGGATCATGACCCCAATGGCACGGTCGCGATGGTACAAGGGAACTGAGAGCAGCCCAGGATCGGCAACGAGAGATTGCTCATCGCTGGTGACTCGTTCAGACATGTAGGCGGGCAGATGCCGCGGGACGATGATCGGACTGCCGCTGCGGGCGATGTCGAGAAGAAGCCCTTCCGGGAGCTTGTCTGGATGCTTCTGAATAAAACTTGCTGTGACGCCGCGGCTCATCTTTATACCAAAATGGTTGTGCCCATTGTTGCGAATCAGCGCCAAGATGCCCCGTTTGGCGTGTAGAGAATTCAGCGCGGCATCAAGCAGACGGCTCAACAGGTCACTGACCTCGATGGCAGAATTGATCGCTTCAATTGCCTGGCTGAGGGAGGTCATCATGCTTAACGACTGTGCCATTTCCTGGTTGCGGTGCTCCAATTGTGCCAGCAGGGTTTGGTTCTGTTCGCGCAGATCGATCTGGGCAAAAGCCCGATCAATGACGTTGAAGAGGATTTCAGAGGTGTCGATGGGCCGCACGATAAAATCGAAAGCGCCATGACGCAACGCCTGCAACAGGCTGAATGACGAGGCGTTGTGGGTCGTGAGGATGACTTCGGTTTCCGGGTGGCGCTGTTTGACTTCCTGTAGCAGGTAAAGGCCGCTGCGGGTCGGCAACTCGGTCTCCGTAATGACCAGGCTCGTGGGCTGTTTGTGCATTAATTCCAAGGCCGCTTCAGCTGTTTCAGCCTCAAGGACAGAGTCCTCTCGTTCCATGAGCATGGACTTGAGATGCAATCGACGTTTGCTGACATCGTCAACAATCAGGATGGTGTGATTCTTGGTCAACATGACGGGCACCTCCAAATGAACGGTGTGGGGTCTATGTCAGTACGCAGGCCTTTCCATCAGGTGAAAGGAAGCGATACACCTCATAATCCATCATGGTGGATTCGATGCAGAGGTCCTTGATCGTTCGTTTGCCGTCAACCAGGGCCAGGATTGCCTCCTGCGGCGTCGAGCTCTTGAAAACCTAATAACCCGCTGCTCAGAGTTGCATCATTATCGAAACGTCGGATCGGACAGGTGTTCCGGCAAGCTTTGCCAACTCTTCACCAATACGGTCGAGGGCGCCATGGTCGACGACGCAGAGAGCTAGGCTTGGAGCCAGACCGATGGTAACGCTTGCTTCCGCAGGGAGGCACAAGACCGCCTGCAGGGCCGTGAGATACAAGCATATCAGAATAAATTTTTTCATAATCCCAAAGTGTAACACTGTCACCAATTTGATCGGCCCTGCAAGAGCTGGTGACAAAGGTCATTTTGCATTCATCCGGAGAGTCCGGGTGTCTGTAAACACGCTAGATAATAGCGAATGCTACTGGTTGAGACAAGCAGTAAACAGTCTTAGAACTCTGGGTGGTCGCCGCGGGCTCTTTTCCAGTAGAAGGAGAAGAAGGCGCATATGACGCCAATAGCTATACAGAGCCCGCCAGCCATGGCCAGCTTGTCGCCGGGATCGCGATTGATTGTCAGCAAGCTGAAGGTCTTGTAGAGGGGCTCAACAGGATGCAGCGATATGCCTGCCAAGCGCAATCTTTCGGGTAGCGGCGCGCGCAGGAAATACCAGCCTTGCCAAAGCTGCTCATTGGCCTTCCAGAGGGATATCTGCATGGCCGGGTTGTTGAGCTGGTCGCCGACCGGGATGACTTGGCCCTGACCGACCTGGCGGGCATCAGGCAGGAGCCTGTCGATAACCAAGGTAAGCCCCGGTTCCACCGGCAGGCGTGAACCAGAGACAAGATTGACGAATCCCCGCCCAAGCATTTGGAAACGGATGCCCTCAAAGACTTGACCAAAAGAAGTAGGCAGGATCACCAGGCCGTCGTGGATGAGCGGGTGGTTGATACGAATTTCGGTTTTTGCCACCAGTTGCTCGTCCTTCCAGAGGGAAACTTGGTTGATCATGTCCAAGGGGCGTCCTGAGGGTTCGAGCTGCGGCGTGAATGCATTTAGTTGCAGGGCATAACCAGGGATGTTGGCGATGCTCACACGTTCTCCTGGAAAGATTTGATGGGGACCGGAGCGGAAACCGCACAGGCTTCCCCAGAGATAGGCAATGAGAAGCAGGATGAAACCGGCATGGATCAGGTATTCGCCGGCCTTGCGCCAGCGAACCTTGATCTTGAAGAGCCAGTCGATGAGGCAACAGAGAGTATTTATTCCGAAGAGGATCACGCACAACCCGCTAAGAGGAACCCATGCAACCAACAATGGTGCCTGCCGCCATGCTTGTGGCAACCATCTGGACATGACCTCCTGTTCCATACTGGCGAAGACCTGAGGGTTGAAGTGCATAACCAGAGAGCCACCCATGATAAAAAGGGTAGCAACTGTGGCAAGCGCAATGGCTAGTTTCAGTGAACAGCCCAGAGCCCAGAGTTTCATCAGCAGCGGTTTTGTCTTTTGCTTGCCAGCGATCATACGCTACTCCAGAGGGTGATTGCTTTCCAGCAGCAAACCGATGCCAAGATAGGTGAAAATCACCACGCCGAACCCTGCGATCGAAAGCCAGGCGTAAACGGTGCCTTGCCAGCGGCGGATGAATTTTGCGTGGCACATGCCGGCATAAAACACCCAGACCAGGACAGACCAGACACTTTTGATGTTCCAGCTGAACCAGTGCCCCCAGGCGATATGGGCCCAGATACCACCGGCGATCATGCACAGAGTGAACAGGCCGAAGCCGAGAAAGACTGCTTCTTCGTTGATGCGGCGCAAGGTCGGAAGGTCCGGCAGCATCCCGCTGTTTAGGCGGGTCTGGCAGAGATAGAGGACGCCGATCGAAAAGGCCATTGCAAAAAAAGCATAGCCGATAAAGGAAAAGATGATGTGCAGGCTGAACAGCGGTGTGTCTAGCGCCGGAATCAATGCCGAAACAGTGGTGTCCCTCGGCAAGGCACCACCCAGCAGCACAAGGTTGAGGAGCATGACGAAAAGGCCCGTGGCGTGAATGCGGTAGCGCAGTTCGAAGTATAGGTAGATCAGGGACAGCGCCCAACTGAAGAAGAAGAGCGTGGCGAAGAGGTTTGTGACCGGCAGGTAGCCTGCCGTCCACCAACGATGTGCCAGCAGCCCGGTCTGTAGCAACGTGCCCAAAGCAACCAGCGCCAGGGCGCTTTTGGCGACGACGGCGCGTTGCCATAGCAGATGCAGCAAGTAGCCGGCGGTGGCTGCCAGGTAAAGTGCGAAGAGCAGGTGCAAGAGGGTCCGTGACATGGCCATGACCGAAAGACGTGAACTTGATTAAGTACAGATAACCCTAACATTTCCAGATGATTAACCCAAGGGCAAAGCGTTGTTAACCACCGCCTGTGACAGGTTGACAAGTCGAGGCGGCAATGTTAATTTCGTGGACCATGGAGACGTCTCTTTATTCTGTGCGTATGCGGGCATCCTCTCATGGTCGACACCTTGCCGGAGCAGAACGGCTGGTCACAGAAGTTGATGTGTGTGCAGTGACCGCAGCTTTGATGCAACGTGCAATGCGCTGCCCACATGGGCCCGCTGATGAAATATATTGCAGCGTGGAGCGGATTGATTCGCAAATGGTTCTCTACGCAGCGCTGCCGAATCTCACCACCTACGAAGTGCAAGATTGGCAAGAAGGGCGCCGTGCCGCCCACTGTCTGCTGGTACGTGCCGGGGTTTCATCCGATGTTGCAGCCCGGGCGGTGTCCTTACTGGCCAATGGCGCTGGGCCTGAAGGTACGGTGATGCGCGGCGCCGCGCTCCTTGTTGCTGCCACCGGTGAACGCCTGGAGACGGATTTGGGCCGCGGTGTCAGGGTCTCGCGCATGGACCTGGCGCCGGAGTTTCGGCCGATCCTTGAGCATAACCTGGCTGCGGCAGGTCTCGACCATCACCGCGTTCAGGAGGCCCTGATCCTGGCCGGCAAGGTCCTGCGTGCGCCAGGGATTGTTGCCGAACTCTGCTGGTCAGACGCCACTGATTACACCACCGGATACGTTGCTGCACCGCAATTCGGTTACCAGAGAATTTCTGCTTTGAAACCTGCCGGCGACCGCCGCGGTGGACGGGTCTTCTTTGTGAATCAGCCCGATATATCGTTGGCTGCTCTGGTCGACTACCTGGAGCGGCAGGCCATTTTGTTTAACGCGTCCGGTACGATCTCTCCTCCTGAAAAATGGATGGCCCATGATGAATGACTGGCAAAGGAACCTTGACCAGCTCGAGCAGCGTGGGATGTTACGCTCTTTGCGCCTTGTTGAGGGAGGCCAGGGGCCGAAAGTCCGCGTTAACGGCTGCGAAGTCCTGTTGCTCTGTTCCAATAATTATCTCGGCATCGCTGGACATCCCGCCTTGGTGGACAAAATGATTGCTGCGACCAAGGAGCTTGGGGCCGGTTCGGGCGCCAGCCGTCTGGTTTCCGGCACTATGCCGACTCACGTCGCCCTTGAAGAGCGCATCGCCGCATTCAAGGGAACCGAAGCTGCTCTACTCTTCAATTCAGGGTATGCGGCCAATACCGGGATTATCCAGGGTCTGTTCGGTCCGGATGATGTGATCTTTTCCGATGAACTCAACCATGCCTCGATTATCGACGGTTGTCGTCTGGCCCGTGCACGGACCATTGTTTATCCCCATTGTAATGTCAGCGCTCTTGCGGCATTGATGGATCAGGAGCGAGGTCAACGCAAAGGGCGCTGGCTGGTTGTCACCGACGGTGTGTTCAGCATGGACGGAGACCTGGCCCCTCTGGCTGCACTCTGTGACCTCAAAGAGCAGTATGACGCTCTTTTGATGGTTGACGATGCACACGGGACCGGGGTGCTGGGCAGCACCGGCCGGGGTACAGGTGAGCATTGCGATTGCCTCGCACGCATTGATCTGCATATGGGGACGCTCGGTAAAGCTCTCGGTTGTGCCGGTGCCTATCTTGCCGCTGAGCGGCCCGTGATCGATACGCTGATCAACCACAGTCGCTCCTTCATCTTCTCCACCAGTTTGCCGCCAGGGGTGCCCGCGGCCGCCATGGCCGCCCTTGACCTGGTCGACAGCACAGTGGGGATTGAACTGCGTGCCAAGCTGGAGTCCAATCGTAACCTCCTGGCGCAATTGCTCCTGGCCGGTGGCATGGATCTGCTCGGCAGTTCGACCCAAATCATCCCGGTGCTCACCAGGAAACCGGAGCCGACCATGCAAATAACGTCCAGGTTGCTCGAAGACGGGGTCTTTTTGCAGGGTATCCGACCACCCACGGTTGCTCCCGGGCGTTGCCGTCTGCGCGCGACGGTCATGGCCAGCCATGATGCCAGCGATCTGGAGTGTGCTGCGAAGCAGATCCTTGTAGCGTATCGGGAGTTCGTCCCATGAAGGACGCCCGTTTCAACCTCCCCGATGGGCGGGTGCTGACCTGGTACGAAACTGGCGTTGGACGACCTCTCGTGCTGTTGCACGGCTGGGCCATGTCAGCGGCGGTATTCAGCGAGATAGGCGCATTGCTTGCTGACGATTTCCGCCTGCTGATTCCAGATCTGCCTGGTCATGGTCACTCCTCTCCTGCCATGCAAAACAATCTCGCCGCCATCTCTGCTGACCTGCTTGGTTGGCTTGATGCGGTTGTGGAGGGCCCATCTGCCCTGGTTGGCTGGTCATTGGGTGGGATGCTGGCTATGGAAATGGCCAGCAGGGAGGCAATCGCAGTTGACCGGCTGGTGCTTATCGGCACCACCCCCCGATTTACACTGAGTGATGACTGGCCCTACGGCCTGCCAGCAGTCCAGGTTCGCGCCTTGGCGCGAAACCTTGAGCGGCGTTTTGAGGCGACCTTGGCTGATTTTTTCGCCCTGGCGTTTGCCGGTGAGAAGATTGCCGATGAAAGGCTGCGCAAGATCCGCTCATTTGCCGTCAAACGCAGTCCCTTGCCTGATCGCGACGCTGCTCTCGGTTTGCTCAATATGCTTGCGGTTCAGGACCAGCGGGAAATCCTTCCGGCGATTAAACAACCGGTGATGGTGCTGCACGGAGAGTTGGACCAGATCTCCCCGTTTGCTGCAGGGAAATACCTGTCCGAAACCTTTGCCGGGGGGCATCTCGAAGCATTTGCCGGCGTTGGCCACGGGCCTTTCCTGAGCCAGCCGCAGGCGGCTGTTGTAAAGATTCGGAAGTTTTGCTGATGGTGCCGATCAAAGCCATTGACTGCCAGCGCATGCGTAGTAATTTTTCCAGCCATGCTGTCGATTACGACATCTATGCGTCGGTACAAAAGCGAGTCGTGGATCTCCTTTGCGGCAGAATCCCTGGTTTTACCTCGGAACCTGGCATGTTGCTGGATGTGGGCACCGGCACTGGCGCCCTTGCTGCCGCTGTCAGCTGTGCTGAGACGAAGCATCAATTAGTCGTGATGGATATTGCCCACGGCATGACACAGGAGGCTGCGAGTCGGCTGCCAGACGTGTTTGCCTGTGACGCTGACGCAAGGACGCTGCCTTTTGCAACAGACACGTTCGTCGGGGTTGTCTCAAGTTCGGTTTACCAGTGGGTCGATTGCCTGCCTGCCGCGTTTGCCGAGGTTGCCAGGGTACTCAGGCCCGGAGGCCTGTTTGCTATGGCTCTCTTTGGCGAGCAGACACTCTTTGAGCTGCGCGCTTCTCATCGACAGGCCGTTGCCGCAAACAGCGGTCAGCGCTCTTCCCATGTCCAGAGCTTCCCGACCCTTGTTGAAGTCTCTAGCGCGCTTGCGGCTGCCGGATTATGCTGCCGCGATCTGTTCAGCAGGATGGAAGTTGTATACCATGTGGATGTGCCGGATCTGCTACGGCAACTGAAAGGGATCGGCGCCAGCAACGCCACCGTGGATCGTCCGCGCGGACTAGCGTCGCGTCGGGTCATGCACACCATGATGAACATTTACGAGGAGAATTATCGCTGCGCGATGCGGGTTGCCGGCGAGCTACGAGGTGATTGTAGCGCTTGCTGAAAAAACATCAACGCCTTGAACACTTGGATTCAAGGCACAAAAGCGGGGGCAACATATACATATGTTGCCCCCGCTTTTGTGGGGAGCTTTTCTTCGCCAGGGCCTCTGCCGCGACGCTGGTGAATCGTCAGGCGCAGGCAAATCCCGTCATCAAGGATTCGACAATTTTGCGGGCTTCTTCTGACGTGACCTGGTAAAAGACTTCAACACCATCACGCTTTCCTTCGATGATCCCCTTGTTCTTAAGCAAGGCCAGATGTTGTGAAACAGTTGCCTGGGGCAGTTCAAGGCATTCCCAGATTTTCTTGACGTTGCAGGATTGCGACATGAGCCCTGCAACAATTTTCAAGCGTACCGGGTGGCCGAGAACCTTGAGGATCTCCGCTTCTCTGTCGAAACTGATCGATTTGTCAAACTCAACGTTGGGCATAATATGTCCTTGAGATAAAATTGAATATATGGATTTAATCTCTGATTGGCAAAAAAGTCAAGATAATCATGTCGTGTCCCCCAAGCTCTCGACAGCGGCTGTTCAAGGTATTACACTGAAACATTCCACAGCTCTATTTGGATAATTCTCCTCGGGATACTCAGTGCTGTCCCGATCAAGAGGTTCTTTGATGCTCCTTGGTGCCATTCTTGTCATGGCTGGCCTGCTGCTGCTTTATTACGGTGCAGATTATCTGGTGGCCGGAAGTTCGCGGCTGGCTCTTTCTTTCGGCGTACGACCGTTGGTGGTCGGCCTCACCGTGGTCGCCTTTGCAACCAGCATGCCTGAACTCATGGTTTCTCTGCTGGCTGCAGCCCGTGGGGCCTCGTCAATGGCTGCCGGCAACATCGTCGGTTCCAACATTGCCAACATCGGTTTGATCCTTGGTGTTGCAGCCCTGATTGCCCCCATTGTCGTGGCGCGCTCCACCCTGGTACGTGAAGTGCCAATGATGGTGGCTGCCTCGCTCGGTGTTTACATGCTGGCACTGGATGGCGAAATTGGCTTTGTCAACGGCTTGGTGCTGTTTCTCAGCCTGTTGGCTTTTCTTAGCTACTGTATCATGACCGCCCGCACCCTGCCTGTGCCGGTTGAGGGCGCTGTTGAGACGGCCGTCATCGATGCCTCTGTCGGCCGTGGAAAAAATACGGTGCTGGTGCTGCTCGGGATGCTCGGCCTCGCGCTAGGTGCTGAACTGATGGTCCGCGGAGCCGTCATGATCGCCACTTTACTCGGTGTCTCAGAGCTGATCATCGGACTCTCAGTGGTTGCCGTGGGCACCAGTCTGCCGGAACTGGCCGCATCGGTAATGAGTGCCTGGAAAGGGGAGATGGATATCAGCGTCGGCAATGTTATCGGCAGCAATATATTCAATGTGCTTTTTGTCCTCGGTGTTTGCCCCATGCTTAAGCCGATATCGATCGAACCGAGACTGCTGGCTGTGGATTTCCCGATTATGCTGATATTCTGTGCCCTCCTGATTGGCCTGCTGACCCTGATGCGCCCACGTTTGCAGCTCGACCGCAAGCGCGGCTTGCTGCTGCTTGGAGCGTATCTGGTCTTTATCGTGGGGCTTTTTCGATGACGCTGCGGCACTTGTTACTGCTGTTTCTCGTGGCGTTGTTGCCCGGTGCAGTGCCTGTTCACGTGATGGCGCAGCCGGGAGCTTTTGCCGCATCGATTGAACAGCTGGCCGGAGAAGACCACCTTTACACTATCGATTTTCTCATTTTTACCCATTTGGCCGAAGGACAGCTGCGGTTTTTCGAGACTGACCGACCGGGAATCTTCTGTGCGGAACTCGCTGGGCGAACCCTTGGAGCGATATCATGGCTGACCAGTGAACGTACCCAGACATACACGTCCTTTATGGAACGGACCCCGGCAGGTCCACTGCGCAGCATTGAGTACGTGTCCAGCGTCGTCAAACGCCGTTGGGGTGTTTGGCGTAAGCGGGAGCACCATTACCTCTTTGATTATGAACAGGGGAAGGTTTCCGATGAGCTTGCAGTGGATGGCCACACCCGCTCGAAGACCGTGCATGATATCCCCGACGGGCAGCATCCTGTCGATATTTTGACGGCACTCTATAACCTCCGCACAGGTGCATACGGTCCGCTCGTGCGCGGCACCAGACTGCAGATACCTACCTATTCAAGAGGGGAGTTTACTGCGATAGAAACTGAAGTCATGACAGTTGAACAACAGGGCGAACAAAGCTATTTCCCTTCCCAAGGGTTGCTTATTCGGGTCAAGGTCGACCCGGAAATTTTTGGCACTGGTAGTGGCAAGCTGTATGTCTGGTTCGATGAAGCAGGGATCCCCCAGCGCGGCATCGTAGAAGACCTCATCGGTATTGGCGATATCCGGGGGCACAAAATCATGGAGGGTTCATGAGCCAAAAGGAACGTGTTTTTGTTGTTGGACATCGCAATCCGGACACCGACTCGATCTGCAGTGCCATGGCCTACGCGGAGCTGTGTCAGCAGCAGGGGCGCCACAATGTGTTCCCGGCGCGTGCCGGGCACATCAATCGCCAGACCGAGTTTGTCTTGGACGCCTTGGGACAGCAGTCTCCGCCGCTGTTGACGGATGTCTATCCCCGGCTGCGAGATACGCTTGACGGTCAGCCGGCCGTGATTGCCGCCGAAGCACCGCTCATGCAGGCGCTTGAACTGATGCGGCAACGCGATATCCGCATGTTGCCGGTTGTGGATGCCGAGCAGCGCCCCATCGGGGCGTTGATCCTCAAGCGGCTGACCGAACATATATTTCTGCCGCGGGAAGGTCGACCGATTCGCCAGGTACTCACTTCACCGGGCTCAATACAGACCTGCCTCAAGGCAACGGTTGTCAACCCTGATGGTATGGAGCGTACCGAGGAACTGGAGCTGTTCGTTGGTGCAATGGCTGTCGACAGCTTTCGAGAGCGCCTGGCCGGGACTGATCCGCGGCGCATTGTCGTTCTGGTCGGCGACCGCAGGGAAATCCAGCAGGTTGCCATCGAGATGGGGATTCGCCTGTTGATAGTCACCGGTGGTCTGGCGATTGATGCCGACCTTGTCGATCTTGCGGTCCGCCATCATGTCGCTATCCTGTGCACTCCTTTCGACACGGCGACCAGCGCTCTGCTGGCCCGGATGTCAACGCCTGTTCATCATCTGGCCGATGTGGATATCCCGACGGCGTTTCCTGACGACCGCCTCGATGAAGTCCGCAAGGTGCTGATGCGCAGTTCCGCTCCTGGCGCCATGGTCCTGGACGGCGAGGGGCGGGTCTGCGGTGTCGCTACCAAGTCAAACCTGCTGCGGACGTCATCGCTCAAGCTGGTGCTGGTGGATCACAACGAACTGTCGCAGGCCATAGCCGGTGCCGATCAGGTGGAGATCCTCGAAGTGATCGATCACCACCGGCTCGGAAATTTTCATACCGATGCGCCGATCCGCTTTATCAACCAGCCTCTTGGAAGCACCTGCTCGGTGGTCGCGACACTCTATCGCCAGTCCGGCATTTTGCCTGATGCAGCGATTGCCTCGCTCATGTTGGCGGGCCTCCTGTCCGATACGGTGCTCTTGAAGTCACCAACGACGACCGATCTGGACCGAGAACTGGTTGCCTGGCTCGAGCAATGCTCAGGCCTAGAGGCGATGGTTTTCGGGAGCCAGATGTTTGCCGCCGGCAGTACGCTGGCAGCCTATCCCAACATGCAGGCGCTGCTTACTGCAGACTTTAAAGAGTATGAAGTCGATGGGCATCGTTTCGGGGTCGGGCAGGTGGAGGTGGTGACCTTCCAGGAGTTTACCGAAAGACGGGATGATATCATCCGGGGGCTAGAAGTTCTTGTCGCCGCTCGCCACTTGAGTTTGGCGGGACTGCTGGTGACCGATATCGTTCAACAGAACAGTCAGCTTATGGTCCGCGGTGACAAAGACTTGATCGCCGCCATCGGCTATCCCCAGCTTGAAACGGGTTTGTTTGACCTGAAAGGTGTTTTGTCGCGCAAAAAACAGCTGATGCCACATCTTTTGAGGGCTTTCAAGGCAAGTTGAGAGAGGCCCTGTCTTTCGACAAAGCCAGCCTGACTGCGCGTGCCGGACGAAAAGGCCCCGAGCGTTAAGGGAACATCTGTGAAAACGAGTCACTGCACTGATTGAAAGCTACCGAGGCTCTGGTGGTTCAGGTGATTCGCCAAGGGTAAATGGCAGGCGTTCTGGGAGGTAGCGGTAAAAAAGACAAAAAAAGACCCCGCGTAAGGAGGGGGGGGATACGCGGGGTCCATAGAGCTCTTCGGCTTGCAGGCAATCGAAGAGTTATTTGAAATATAGCAGGTCAGGGACGGTTTTACAACTAAAATTTGAGAGAATTGTGAGGAAAAAGTGAGTGAAGATTAAAAGCTCACAGAATTAAAGCCGGGATCTCGTCGAGGCTCCGCAGAACCCTGTCGGCGTCGGCAAAATCCTGCTGTATCGTATGCTCCCCTGGTATGACCCAGCAGGTCAACCCGGCGGCTTTCGCCGCAGCCAGTCCGCGCGGAGAATCTTCGATGACCAGTACCTTTTCCTCCCGCTGCCTGCTCTGCTGCAAGGCCAGCAGGTAGGGTTCCGCCGCAGGTTTGCTGCTGACATAATCTTCCCGGGTAAGACAAAAGTCGAAAAATGGCAGCAAACCTGTGCGCCTGTGGATGATATCGAAGTGGCTTTTCTGTGAGCTGGTCACAATGGCCATGCTGATTTTGCCGTACAGTTCGGTGAGCACCTCCCTTGCTCCGGCAAGGGTCAGCTCTTCATTGCCCAACAATTCAGCATAACGTGCATCGCGCCAGCTGCGCAAGTCGTCGATGGTTTGTTCCGGCAATCCTTGAGCTTTGGCCAGGTCGAACACGCTCCGTCCTTCGGTCAGCGAGATCCTGGCAAACTGCGCTTTGCTCAATACAATACCCACCTTGAGCAATGCTTCGCGATTCGCTTGAAGGTAGTAGCGCTCAGTGTCGACGAGAACGCCGTCGTTATCCCAGAATATGTATTGAAACGTCATGGTCCTGAATGTGCGCGGGCGAGTCCCCCTGCGTGATGATTGAGTTGCGAATCTGCCAGAGTCACAGTGATAACAAAAAGGGCGCTGGATAGCCAGCGCCCTTTTGCAGCATTGCGGATGCGGTGATTACTTCTTGTGGCAATCGTTGCACTTGGTCGGGCCATTCATTTCCTTGTGGCAGGCCTTGCAAATGTTGTGGCCGTAATCCTTGTCTACCGCGATCTTGGCCGGCTCGCCTTGATGACACTTGGTGCAATCGCCGCCAAGCTTCTCCTGATGAGCCTTGTGGTTGAAGGTGATGTTGCCTTTGCTGTTTTCGTAGACGACGACATCAGCAGCGGTTGCAATGCCGACACCAACGAAAGCCAGCAGCATCATGATGAGTACCAGTTTCTTCATTTGTCTTCCTCCTCTTGCCTAAGTTCTGTTCCGGGCGAAATTGCCACAACTCGTTTGCATAGACTTATAACCGAGAATTGTGACATTAACATCAGACATCGAGTGGCTTGTCACTAGATGTCTAGTTAAATTGAAGTGATTACTAAGTAGTTATCTATTTAAAAATCGAGCTGGTCGACATTGTCTATTTTCATGTTTACTTGACAGATAGCCCCTTGGTAGACTCGTTGACATGAATCAGGACAAGTTTGATGAAAAAAACTCCACAGTCTGCCTGGACTCCTCGGAAGTCAAACGTATCAGGGAAGGGCTCCAACTCACGCAACTGTATGTGAGCAAGGTCGTTGGTGTGACCACGGATACCATCTCGCGGTGGGAGAACAACCGCTATCCGACCATCCGCAGGCAAAACGCCCTGAAACTTGCCGAAGCGCTGGACGTTCCCCTCGCTGATATTCTTCAGAAACCAGCCGCAGAAGTCTCTCCGCCTGCTGAGAAAAGCACCAAGTCTCCTGTCGTCTGGGTGGGGATCACGACTGTGGCATTACTTCTTCTCGTTGTGACCTTCCTTTACCTTGGGCGGACACCGATTCCGCCCGCAGCAGTGACTGCAGATAGAATCCTGCCCGGGTTCGCTGGTCCCGGCAGCGTCGTCCCGGTCCAGGTTGTCCTGACCCACCGTACCGACAACAGCGGGGTCATCTTGCGGGAGTATTTTCCGAAAGGCTGGAAGATTATTGAGGCCAACCCGCCGGCCTCAAGTCTTGACAATGTGAGCGGGGTCGCCCGCTGGATTGTCAAGGCCGGTGATGACAGTGATCGTATTGTCTACCTGGTACAGGTAGACTCGCTGGCCAAGCCTGAGAGTGAAGTCGGTTTCCAGGGGGAAATCGTTGCCAGCAAGCAGGGGACACAATTTGCGGTTCCGGTCCAGGGGAAAAACAAAATTGTCGTGGCGCCGGTGCACTGGGCCGATACCGATGGCAACGGGCGCATCGATGACGGTGAAATGCTCGAAGCCTCTTTTACCATCGAAGACATGGCCGGTGTACATATAGACTGGAACGATGTTGAGAAACTCTGGGCGGCCGGCAGCTATGCCTGGAATAAAAAACAAGGGAAGTTTCTTCCTACTACGAAGGCCCAGTGATCATCTGCAGCGCCCGGTGACGGGTGCCGGGTTCTGAACCTCTCTTCGATGGCATCGCCACTTTTCAGCTTTTATTGTCACGTCAGATTAATGTGTTCCGCCAACAACTTGCATTTTAATCTAAGCTTTTTGCGGGGAATGCTAGACATCCCGGCAGATATCGACATGGTATGAATAACACAGCGCACCCATTGCAAATGGGCGCGCTGTGTTATCTTGATCTGCTGCAGCGGTTCAGATTGGTTTGGGATTACAGAGGTTTTCGGCTCTGTTGACCTTAACCCCGCAGTTTCCGCAGACAAATTTCGGATTCTCGTACAACTTGTTGATCTCCGGGTTGAGTGAGGTTGCCTTTAACTGGCACATATGCAATTCACAGTGCTCCTCAGGGTTCGAACAATCATTTTCTGACATGGTAGTGCCTCCTTGATCCTTTATAGAAAGTTAACGCCTAGAAGAACATTCGTCAACCCGATTGCATTATTTCCTGTGTTTGCGAAATACCCAAAAATAAACGATCAGGTTAACAACCAGGGGGATTATACCCAGGAACCATTGCGTCGAAACAGTCAAATGGCCAGGGTAGATCAACGGCAAAAGATAATGCTCTGCAAAGCCTTCTCGATACTCCTCGAGTGCGGCGAGCTGCCTGAAATGATTTTCCAGCGGCGTCAACGGGCACAAACCTTTCGACCACTCTATCCAGATCCCCCAGACCAGGGCTGGCAGGTGCAGCCAGGCCCAACGTGGATAGTGGAACGAAAGCATTCCGCCGAAGAGTACGAAGACGACGAATAACAGGTGCAGCACCAGGGTCAGGTCAGCGGCCAGACGGTACGCCATGTGTCAATCCCTGAGGGAGGCGATAAACTCTTTGATCAGTGCGAAGTATTGCGGACCGTTTGCAAACATGATGTCGTTATGATTGCCCCGCGGGAAGATCTCCAGACGGACAGGGCCAGCGCACCACTCGGCCAAACGTTCGGCGTGACTGCAGTCGATCAGGCCGTCGTGGCGGGTGTGCAGAATCAGGGTTGGCCTGTTAAAACGCTCCATGCTTTGCTGGATAGGCATGGCCTGCTTGACGGCGGCAGTCATCTCTGCCGGGGTCGCACCCACTTCTTCCGGCCGGACTCTCAGCAGCAGCCTCTCCAGGGGGTCGGCAATGGCACTTTCGAGGATCAGCCCGGCGACTTGAGGAAAGAGCTCTGCCGCTTTGATCGCGAAGAGCGAGCCGACGGAGCGGCCGAACAGGATCAGCTTGCTATGTGGCTGCTTGAGCGCGGTGATGATTGGTCGGACATCGGCGAGCATGCGGCCAAGTTGCGGCGCGCCTGACGAGCCGCCATAGCCGCGAAACTCCGCAAGGAAACAGTTGCACCCCATGCGGCCGATCAATTCGGGAAACCCGTCCAGATAATCCGCGACAACCTCGCCGTTGCCGTGAAAGTGGACCAGGGTATGTGCCTCTGGTGTCGGTTTCACGATATGAGCAGGCCAGACGGGCGCCATTGCCTTCCACCCAAAAAGGGTGTTCGATTGCCGTGGCGCGTGGAAAGAAGTAGCGCTGGCTGATGATGGGATGATTTAACACCTCGGGGTAGTCTTCCGTGCTGTTGTCCGCAACTTTCATGAAACCAGGGCCTCGCCTAAACGTTGTTTCAACTCGCCAGATCGCTCAGCAGCTTATCTCTTCGTTACAACCAGTCAGAGCGCATGCACCATGCCCGGCAGCATACCGAGCAGGGTCAAAAGGATGTTAACCCAGAAGTGCAGGGTCAGCCCAACCTGCACGAAGGCAGCGACCGGCGGAAGGAAAATGGCGAGAAGAATTTTAAGGATGGCCATCGCTAGAGGCTCCTTTGTCTGGCCTTGCCGATCATTATAACAGGTTGGCCACAGCATGGCTGACCTGTCCCCCAAAGTGAGCAATAACTACTGGTTCACTGACACAAGCTATTTCGACTTTACGGCGATACGAAGAAGAACAGCCGTCCGGGCGGTGTTCATCTGTTACCGTGGTTATTAAATGTTTGATGATGACTGCCAGGTTTTGGGGTATAATTCCGTAAGTATTTAATCCAACTGCTAACGATTGGCCATGAAATCATGAAGCAATTGAAAACTTTTTTCACTGTAATCACCTGTTCGTTCATCTGCCTGTATGGCTCCTGGTCTTTGGCCGCTCCGCCGGAAAACGTGCTGGTAACCGTTACCGCACTGGACCCGGCCGGCCAGTCAACCCTTGGCAGCGATGAGCTGCTGTACGGACTGGTCAAGTACGACAGTGTCGTTCCTTTGCGTTTCGAGGCAATTGCCATGCATGAGGGGTCGCCCCTGGAGGTCGGAGCGATTAAGAACCCGGGAGTTTTACATGCCCCCGGCACGGGCGAAGCCCTGGTCTGGGTCGGTTATACCAACCCGACGCATATCGATGCTGTCAGGATCATGGTTCTCGATGAAGAGTGGCGGGAGCTGTACCAACTGAGCCAGGCAGCGGATGTAACCTGGCAGGGCGATGCGTCTGTCGAGCCGCGGGAGCCTGCCGCATGGGTCACTGCGTTAACCAAGACTGAGCGCCGCAAGATGGATTTTGTTTACGACCCGGCGCCGCAAAAATTTGGCACTACATACGACATTCTGTTTTTTCTGACCATTGCGTCGATTCCGGCCTATATCCTGCTGCAGTTGCACATGCTCTGGCATTACCGCTATCGTTGGCGCGAACTCGCGGCTATCCCACTGTTCCCTTACCTGATCGTGGCTTTTTATATTCTTGCCGGGCTAGGCATAGAGACCGCGCTGCTGGTGACCTTCCTTTTCCGCTATACCCCTCTGGCATTGCTGTTCCTGGTTTGCCTGTGGATCGCCAAGCGCTTCTGGCAAAACAAACTGCCGCCGCCAAAGCTTTATAAACCACCGAAAGAGTAATCCTGGGTGTCTCTGGCAGCTTAGCCTGCGGCCCATCGTTAGCCTGGTTGAATGCCGTGGTGAACGCCAGGCACGCCTCAGGTGACGAGCACCGCCTTTTGCGGATCAGGTGAGCCAGCCCATCAGGCGCATATGCTTGCAGAGGTTGATGACGCCCATGCCGGCGACGATCAGCCCGGCAATCCGCAACATCCAGGTGCGGGCCCGTCCGCTTAACCAGTGTGCGGCGCCGCCGAAAAGCAGCAGTGACGGCGCGGTCCCTAACCCGAACGCCAGCAACATCATGGCGCCGGTTGCGATGCTTGCGCTCTGGGCTGCGGTGATGGCCACGGCGTAGAGATAGCCACAAGGAATAAACCCAAACAGCAGGCCAAGCGGCAGGGCGGCGAGGGCCGGGGGAAGGCGGCGAAGCCCGCCGACAGCGCTCGCAAATAAACGCATTGGGCCGGGAAAGTCGAGTTTCGAGGCATTAAGCCAGGTGAAGAGTCCGGCGGTCCCCAGACCGACCAGGATGACAAAGACATCAGATCCCAGCAGCAGGGAACGGCTGACCAGCTTGAATCGGTCGGTGTAGGCCAGGGCAGACCCCAGCCAGCCGACGATAGCGCCTATGAAGGTATAGGTGGCAATCCGTCCGGTGTTGTAGAGCAGGTGAAACAGCCATCCGCCTTTTTGGCCGGCCTCTGACAGTGACAGGGCGCTGACCAGCCCGCCGCACATGCCGATGCAGTGGCCGGTGCCGAGCAGGCCAGTCATAAATGCCATGGAAATGAGCGAACCGCTCATTTCATCAGGACCTCTCCCAGATTGAAGATCAGGTCGACCACATCATGTCCGGGGCGCTGGATGATCATGATCGCGTTCCATTCCCCAGCCATGGTAAAGACGGCCGAGCCGTGATACGCACTCCTCTTTCCAGTGGGCCTTCGGATTGTTCAACGGCATGCTCATGGCCGGCATCACCAGTTGCAGGCTGACTGCCGCATCGGTGAGGGTCTTGCCCGTCGCACCGGTCAGCTCCACGGTAAAGGGTGTTTCGGTCATGGTCAGCAGCGGGGCGGCGGCGAATGTGAGCACCACCTTACCTCCTTCGGGCATCGCCTTCTCCAGGCGGGTTTCTGCGGCGAACGCTGAGGCTGGCAGGCTCAGCAGGCAGCTGATGATAAAAACGCTGAAGGCCGTACGTAATGGCTTACTTCTCATGGTTCTCTCCTTGGGGTGGTGGGGCTTGCTCGGAAGTCGCCTCTTCATCGTCCAGCATGCGATATTTCGGTCCTTCGACATCGTCGAAATCCCCCCGTTTGACGGTCCAGATGAAGAAAAGCCAGGCTCCGGTGCCGATGCAGAGCGAAAGCAGAATCAGGATGACAATTGACTGCAGCATTGGAAAACCTTAATTGCTCGCCGGCTGTTTGGCAACAGAAAAAGTTCGACGTATCAGGCGGCCGAGGCGCAGTGAGTTGCTCACGACCAGCAGAGAACTGCTGGCCATGGCGACAGCCGCCCAGACGGGGGCCAGGTTGCCGCTTGCGGCCATAGGGATGGTGACAAGATTGTAGGCAAAGGCCCAGAACAGGTTTTGCTTGATCACCAGCATCGTCTTGCGGGCAATAAAGACCGCTTCATAAAGACGGTGGAGATTGGGCCTGGTCAGAACCAGGTCCGATGTCTCAAGGGCGATATCGGTGCCGCCGGCCATGGCGCAACCGACATCAGCAGAGGAGAGGGCCGGGGTATCATTGATGCCGTCGCCAACCATCAGGACCCTGTGACCTGAATGTTGCTGGTCAATGACCCACGCGGCCTTGTCAGCAGGGCTCAGGTCGGCCAGGACGTCGCTGATGGCAAGCCTGGTGCTGACCTCTGCAGCCGTTGCCAGGCGGTCACCGCTTAGCAGGACGGTTTGCAGGCCCATCTGCTGCAGACGAGCTGACGGCCTCCCCAGCTTCCCTGCGCAGAGGGTCCTGAATCAGCAGGACTCCGCACCACGACCCGGCGAGGCTGACATAAACTTCGGTCAAGACTCCTGACGTGACAGCAGGAATTTCAATGCCTTTGTCTGCTAGAAAAGGGCGGCTGCCCACCAGGACTCTCACCGGTTTTGCCAACCATTCTCGCGCCGCGACCGGGAACAGTTTCGACCGATTCCGCTGCTTCGATAACTATCCCGGCAGCTTTTGCCCGGGCCACGATGGCCTTAGCGATCGGATGATTCGAGCCGCTTTCAACCCGGCTGGCCAGGCGTAGCAGCCCTTCTTCACTCTGTCCCGGCGCGGGGAGGACCTTTGCTACGGTCGGTTTGCCGAGGGTCAGGGTGCCGGTTTTGTCGAAAGCGACCAGATCGATGCGTGCGGTCATTTCCAGAATGTCGCCACCGCGAAAAAGGATGCCACGGGCCGCCGCGTTGCCGGAAGCCACCAGGATAGCCGTCGGCGTAGCCAGGCCGAGAGCACAGGGGCAGGCGACGATCAAAACCGCTACGGCATTGAGGAGGGCTTCCGCATGGGGCACGTCGCTGGTTAACCAGAAAAGCCAGGTCCCGGCGGCAACCAGGGTGACGACCGGCACAAAGAGCGTGGCAAGCTTGTCTGCCAACGATTGGATTGGTGCTTTGCGATTCTGCGCCTCTTCGACGATGCGGGCCATGCGGGCGACAAAGGACTCTGCGGCCACCCGTTCAACCCTGAGCTTGACTGAGGCGGAAAGATTCAGTGTCCCCGCTGACACGGGATCACCCGGTTTGCGCAACACCGGCATCGGCTCACCGGTGACCGTTGATTCGTCCAACTCCGTTTCCCCATCCTGGATGCGGCAATCCACCGGGATGAGTTCTCCCGGCCTGACCAGAATAAGGTCCCCCGGAATCAGGCTGGCGCTGGCCACGGTATAAATTTGCTCTTGTTCGATCCGGTTGGCAGAATCGGGGGCGAGTCTCAGCAGCTTATCGATACCGGAGGTGGAGCGGTTGCGCGCAGTCCCTTCAAATAGCCGTCCGAGCAGGATCAGGGTGATGATCATGGCCGCAGTATCAAAATAGACTTCACCGTCCGTGCACAGTGCATAGATGCTGTAGCAATATGCTGACAGTACGCCCAGGGTGATCAGCATATCCATGCTTGGCGCCCGATTTTTCAGGCTGCGCCAGGCCCCGGTCAGAAACGGCCAGCCGGAATAGAAGACCACCGGAGTCGTCACCGCGGCGGCAAAGTACTGGATCATCTGGCGAATGCCCGCGTCGATACCGTGAAAATAGCCGCCGTAAAGGGCCAAAGAGAAGCCCATCAGCTGCATGGAAAGGAAGGCTGCTGTGCCGAACCGGATCAACAGTGACCGCTGTTCCCTGGCGGCGGCTTGTTGCGCGATGCCGGCCGTGAAGGGGTGGGGCAGGTAGCCGAGGCGAGCGATGCTGGTGAAGATTCTGGCCGGTGATGTCTGCTGTGGATTGAACCTGACCAGAGCGCGATGCGTGCCATAGTTGACGCGGATGGAGGCAATGCCCGGTTCCTTGCTGAGCAGTTTCTCCAGCAGCCAGACGCAGGAAGCGCAGCGGATGCCTTCGATGATCAGCGAGATCTCTGCAGAGCTTTCATCGTGGGTCGTGACATGACCGGCGAGGAGGTTTTCCTCGAATTTGGTATCAAAAACACCGACAGGAACGCCCTGCTCCACCCACTCCCGCTGCCGGTAGAAGTTCTGCAGCCCGGCGCCGGAGATGATCCGGTAGACTCCCTGGCAACCTCGGCAACAGAAGTGCAACTGCTCGCCGTTGATGGTGTCGATGACCAGGTCGGCAGGTGGAATCGGCAGAGCGCAATGCACGCATGTATCGGGCGCAGACATCAGAGGTTAAGCAGGATCTGGCGGTTCAGGCGGGCACCGTCGCGTGCAAACTCAAGGCGGGCGTTCATCTCGCCGGTCATATTGGCGGTCAGCTGTAATTGATATATGCCCGGAGCGACCTCCTCAAGCGGAAGGCTGATGCTTGACGGCGTCTCTGCCAAGTGCAGGAAGATGGCCCCAGTCGCCGCCGCGACCGGCAGCCCCTCCTTGTCGTTCAGGCGGAACTCCACGATGCGACCGTCCAGCCGGGTTGTCACTGTCCAGCCGAGGGCGACGGCAGCTTGTTTCTCCAGCACTGTGGAGGTGTACTTCAGCCCTTTGCTGTAGTAATCGGCATCGGTCACCTGCGGCTTGGCTTCGACCGCTCGCATCGCCGACCATAAGGAAAAGCAGAGGAAACTGCCAAGCAGCACCAGGATCAGGGCCGGATAGATGTTTTTCTTTGCAGTCATGAGTTTCCCGTACTACTTGATGTGTGCTGCGGCAACCGCCAGTTCGGCACCGTTCACGTCTGACAATATGAATTCTACATCCAATCGGGATTCCGGAACAGGTGTTACCAGGACAAAGTCGATGCGCAAGTTCTCTCCCGCCGTTAATTCGAGCTGAGTGGTCTGCCCCTTAAGAGCCAATGGTTTGCCGGTATCCGCCTGCCGGGCGTCAATCTGATAGATCGCTTTTGCCGTACTGCGATTGTTCACCCAGGCGTTGAAAAACGTTGCACGGCTGCCGTCTTTGAGGGTGCGGCTGGCTGCAGTGTGCGAGACAGCGACCTTCAACGATGCCGAAGGGCGCTGATATGCCGCGAACATGAGCACGATGGCCAGAGCCACTGTCGCCAGGCTCAAAAGTAACGTGCGCAGGTTAAGCAAGGCCCGGGGTCCCTCTCCCTGTGTGCCGAAGTTATAGCTGATCAAGCCGGGCTGATTGCGCTTGGCCATCACCTGGCGGCAGGCATCCAGGCAGCGCCCGCAGTTGATGCATTCAACCTGGTAACCGCGGCGGATGTCGATGTCCATCGGGCAGACCCTGACACAGGAACCGCATTCGATGCAGCGGTGCAGTTCTGCAGGCGGCAGCTGCAGGGCCAGGGTCGCCTGATCGGCAAGGGTTGTCTGGATGCGACCGTAAGGGCAGAAATCGCTACACATCAGGCGGCGGACCAGAGCCAGGTCGAGGTAGACCACCACGGCAACCGTTAGCAGGCAGATCCAGGCGACGTAATGCAGTTGTCCGGCAGCCAGCTGCGCGAAAAAACGCTGCGGTTCCATGAAATACCAGAGCAGGTTGGCTGCAACCAGTATAGACAGGAGCAGGTAGAATAGCTGCAGGGCGATCTTCTGCCACAGTCTTTCGGTTTGTTGCCGCCGCTTTGCCTGTACCCCTAGGCGCGCGGCGAACCATTCAGCAAGGTCGGTCAGGGTCGTCTGCGGGCAAAGCCAGCCGCACCAGACGCGCCCCAGCAACATGGTCATGAGGAGAAAGGCCAGGGTCAGAACCAGGCCGAAGAGCAGGACCAGGTAGAGCTCTTCAATCCGCAGTGTTTGCCCGAAAACGTAGATTGCCAGATCGGGAATGTCGATCCTCAACAGGCTGTTGCCGTGCATGCGCATCCAGGGGATCAGCAGCAGCAGAAGCGTCGTTGCCCATTGGCAGCGACGGCGCCAGGGTGAGAGCAGGGCGGGTGTTCTTGTTCGGGCAGGATGTTTCGGTCATCTAAAGTAAAAGCGGCAGAAGGCACCTTCTGCCGCTTTTCAACTTACAGGTTGATAATGAATTCGGTGAGAGTGGAGATTTCCTCCGGGGTGAGCTTTTTCTCGAAAGCCGGCATGTTCTTCGGCCGGCCGTTAGTGATGCTCTCCTGTACGGCCATGGCGGTTTTACCGTACTTGTATTCACCGGTCAGGTCCGGTCCGAAAGCGCCTTTGCCCTCCGGTCCATGACAGCCGGCGCAATGCTTGGCAAAGAGAGCCTGCCCATCGCTCGCGGTCTCGCTGGCTACTGCAGGGGCTGTTGCTGGCGCTGCCGGAACCGGTGCCGCAGGAGCCGGCGTGGCGGCCTGCTGCTCGGCCTGAGGTTCACCTTTGTGAGCTGCCATCTTCTCCTGGAATTCGGCGTCCGAACTCCAGCCGGAGAGGAGGTAGAAGGCCATGAAGGCCACACCCCAGATGATCAGGCCGTAAAAGAGAACCGTGAAGTAGACCGGCGGGTTTTGCTCACGATCTTCGACAATGCCGTCTGCATGTTCTTCGTGCTGAGGTTCAATTGTGCTCATGTGAATATCCTTTGGGCAAAAGTCCGTCCGTTTAACCGGTGCGACATACGATTAATCGTCATCCAGCATGCGGTACTTGGCGATTTCCCCTTCATCCTTGCGCTTTTTACTGTAGGTGCGGACCACGATCAAGGCAAAGATCACGAACAGGCCGAAGGTGACGCCAAGGTAGAGCGCAGAGCTGAGGTCCATACTCAATGATCCTCTTCCTGGTGGTAGTACTTGATGAAGTTGACCAGTTTCCAGACCTTGTCGGTCCCCAGGCTGGAGAAGACTGGGCATACCGCCGTCGGGGATGCCGGTGTAGATGATCTCGAAGAGATCCTCCTCATCGTAGTCCGCACCGACCAGTTCCGGGCCGATAACGCCTTCCATGTGCTCGCCGTGGCAGGCGGCGCAATTCTCTTCGTAGAGGCTCTCCCATGCTTCCATGGTGTCGTGATCAACCCCGGCATAGGGGTTCTTCAGCTCGCCGACGATTTCGGTCTTCGCCGTGTCCCGCCAGGGGATGTCCGCGCCGAGTTTCTGCAGGTAGGCAACCATGGCGTCCATCTCGGTCTTGCCCTCAAGAGCCTTGATCTCTTCGGCCGTGAAAGGGAAGCCGAGGACTTCCATCTTGCGCTGGATCATCTGCGGATCAAGCTGGTTTTTTGCCAGCCAGCCGTAGTCGGGCATGTTGGTTTTTGGCACCATCGAACGTGGCGACTCCATGTGCTTGTAGTGCCAGGCGTCGGGGTATTTGCCGCCGAGGCGGGCCAGGTCCGGGCCGGTCCGTTTTGACCCCCACAGGAAGGGCCGGTCGTAGACGAATTCGCCGGACTTGGAGTATTCGCCGTAGCGCAGGACATCGGAGACCAGCGGCCGCACGGTCTGGGTGTGGCAGTTGTTGCACCCTTCACGGATGTAGAGGTCGCGCCCTTCCTGCTGCAGGGCGGTGTAGGGCTTGACCCCTTCGATCCGGTCGGCCTCAGTGTTCACCCAGGCAAAGGGCAGCACCATGGTGATGATGGTGCCGACCAGGATGGCGCCGGTGGCGAGGACGAGGAGGAGGACAGGTTTCTTTTCCCACATGATCAGGCCCTCCCTTCCATGGCTGCGGACTGCGTGGCGGTCGGTTGCCCTTTCTTGACCGTCATGTACAGGTTGTAGATGAAGACGATGAGGCCGGCCAGGTAGATCAACCCGCCGAAGGCGCGGGCCCACCAGTAGGGGTACATCTCGACCATGGTCTCCATGAAGGTATAGGTCAGGCTGCCGTCGGCATTCATGGCATTCCACATGCCGGCCTGCAGGACCCCGGCGACCCAGAGGGAGATCGACCAGATCAGCTGGCCGACCAGAATCAGCCAGAACTGCAGGTTGGCCAGGGGGATGCTGTAGACTTCGCGGCCGTAGATCCGCGGGATCAGAAAGTAGATGCTGGCGAAAGCGATCATCGATACCCAGCCCATGGTGCCCATGTGGATGTGTGCCGGCACCCAGTCGGTGTAGTGGATGAACGCCGAGAAGGTGCGGATCGCCTGCATCGGCCCCTGCAGGGTCTGCAGGCCGTAGAAGGTGATGCCGAGGATCAGGAACTTCACCAGGTAGTTCTCGCGCATCTGGTGCCACTGGCCGTTCATCGACAGGTAGCCGTTGAACACGCTCCCCCACGACGGTGCGATCAGCATGACCGAAAAGGCCATGGCCAGGGTCTGGATCCAGTCCGGTACCGGCGTCCAGAGCAGATGGTGGGCACCGGTCCAGAGGTACATGAAGATCAGCGACCAGAAGGCGATGATCGACAGGCGGTGGCTGTAGATCGGCACGCCGGTCGATTTCGGCAGGAAGTAGTAGAACATCGCCAGGGGCGGTGCGGTCAGCGCCATGGCCACGGCGTTGTGGCCGAACCACCAGTGGACGTTGGCGTCGTTGGTGCCGGCGTAGGCCGAGTAGGATTTGAAGAGCGAGACCGGCATGGCCGCCGAATTGACCACGAAGAGGATCGCCACGCCGATGATCGCCGCCATCATGTACCAGAGCGAGATGTACATCTGCTCATCCTTGCGCTTGAGAATGGTCATGATGATGTTGATGGCGAAGGCGACCCAGAGGATGATGATCATCACGTCGATCGGCCATTCCATCTCATGATATTCCTTGGAGGTGGTGAAGCCGAGCAGCAGGGTAACGGCCGAGGCGATGATGGTCGCGTTGAAGAACCAGAGCTGGAAGGTTGCCAGCTTGGCGCTCCAGAGCGGTACCTTGCAGAGACGCTGGACGATATAGAAGAAGGTGGCGAAGATGACACCGACCCCCCAGCCGTAAATTCCCGCGTTGGTATGAATCGGGCGGAGGCGCCCAAAGGTGAGATAGGGCGGGAAATTGAGGTCCGGGTCGATCATCTGGAAGGAAACGATCACGCCCACCAGTACGGCGACCAGCCCCCAGATCACGCTCCAGGTGACAAAACTCCGCACAATGGCGTAGTTGTAGGTCTGTTTCTCCATAGCACCTCCTGAAAGAAAATTAATTTGTCAAAAGTCTAAGGTTTGGCTTTTGATTGTCAAGGCTTAATTAAACGTTACAAAAACGGTCCTATTTATACGGAAGCGCCAAGAATTTGTCAACTGCTCTGTGAAATTTATCCTCATGCCGGACTGCCGCTTTGCCGCAAACTGGTGGAGTCACAAGGTGGACAAATTATCACTCTGCACGCACCCATCTCTCGGTTTTGCTTCCTCTGGCAAACGCCGGCTAGCCCTGAAGCCGCTGCTTGCGAAATTTCCTGTAGTTCTTGGGGACACGAAAAATTGCAGTTTTCCGTGCTGAAAGCCGTTTCCGTTCAGCAGGTGTTTTCTGATGGAAGCAAATTTAGGAAAAAAGCTTTGACATGCTTCGTGAGGATTCATTAGGATAAGCCATAATTTTCCCCCCGGATTTTCAATAATTATGGATTTTGTACTTAATTTACTGAACGACGAGATTCGCCGTGTCGAGCAGCAGTTTCGCGATGACCTGGCTTCGCGTGTGCCGCTGATCCGCAAGGTCGGTGAATACGTGCTGGCCAGCGGCGGCAAGCGTGTTCGCCCGATGATGCTCTTGCTGAGCGCCCAACTTGCCGGCTACCGGGGTGACGCTCATATCGGCCTGGCCAGTGTCGTCGAGTTTATCCATACGGCGACCCTGCTCCACGATGATGTTGTCGACAGTGCTGTTCTGCGGCGCGGTTTGGACTCCGCCAATGCGGTCTGGGGGAATGAGGCCAGCGTACTGGTTGGGGATTTCCTCTTCGCCAAATCCTTTTCCATCATGGTGCGTGCCGGCAACCTGGATATTCTCAGAACGCTCTCCGACGCCACCACCCAGATGGCAGAAGGGGAGGTCTTACAGTTGATCAGCACCAGTGACGTCGAACTTGACGAAACGCGTTATATCGAAGTTGTCCAGAACAAGACAGCTGTGCTTCTGTCGGCTGCGAGCCGTTGCGGGGCGATCTTGGGTGGCTGTTCTCCTGACGAAGAGGAGGCTTTGGCGGCCTATGGCATGGACCTCGGCATCGCTTTCCAGTTTATGGATGACGCCCTCGACTATGTCGCCAAACCGAGTGAATTCGGTAAAGAGTGCGGCCACGACCTACTGGAAGGCAAAGTCACCCTCCCTCTGATCCATACCCTGATTCATTGCTCCCCCGAGGAGCGCGAGCGGGTGACCGCTATTGTCGAAAAGGACGTTCTTCCCGAAGAAGATCTGGCGTTTGTGGTTGCTTTGATCCACGCCTATGATGGTATCGGTTATACTCGGGAACGGGCAAAAGGTCTGGTGGAGTCGGCCAAGAGCTACCTTGCTGCCTTTGCCGATTGTCCGGCCAGGGAAGCCATGATCCGGCTGGCTGATTACATTGTCAGCCGTAATCACTAGCGACGCACCCCGCCATTTTCCTGCTCCTGCTCCGTGCTTTAACGCCTCTCCCCACTTGCTTGTCCGTTTTACTGCCATTAAAGCTCCAATTCCCTGTTGGCGTGAAGTTTGCTTAACACCGTTATATGTCATGGACCCTTCTGGTCATAAACGGTGCCTTATGGAAAATATTCAACTGGTTCAACAGCTGATGTGCGACTTCGAGGGGAAGGGATACCTGATCGAGGTCTTCAGCCGCCCGGACGGCAGTTTCTTCGCGCGCACAGTATTCAGCTCTGAGGATGTGATCATCAGTGACGGTCTCAGCCTCGAAGAGGTCCTCCTCAAACATCAGGACCTCCTGCCGCTTGCCGTCCTTTCTAGGAAGATGCCCTTCTCTTCGCGCATGATCAACTGATCGCCTTCACCCAGCCATAATCCGCTACCCGACCGGTCTCGCTTGTTGCTATACTGCCCCTATGCCGCGTTTGTCCTTCCATAAGAAAGTCCTCTATGTCTTCTGTGGCCTGACTTTGCTGCCGCTGATCGTCTTGGCGATTTTCGCCGGCCAAAGCTTGGATACCGTTGAACAACTACTGCGTACCAGTGCGATTAAGGCCCTCGATCAACAGGCTGCGGAAACCCTGGAATTGCGCGCCATCATGGTTGCCGATGAGGTGCGTACTTTTTTGCGCAGGGTCGACAGCGATTTGGCTGTGCTGGCGCGCATGCCGGTTGCCGCGGAGGAATATCTCTGGTTTTATGAAAACTACCGTCGACCGATCTGGATACGCACTGGCACCAACCAGTGGCCCCGTGAACTTCGCCCTTCCTTGAGGCTCTATAAGGAAATCGCCTTTATCGATCCGCAAGGCATGGAGCGCCTCAAGGTTGTCGATGGCGTCCTTTCGGAGGTCTTGCGCGATGTCTCCGACCCTGCCAATACAACTTACCTCTCAGAAACGTATTTTAACTCCGCCCGGCAGCTTCAAGACGGGCAGATTTATGTCTCCCATGTCACCGGTTGGCATGTCAACAAGCTGGCCCAACTCGGTGGTGTGGCCACTCCCGAGGAGGCCGTCGAGGGAGCTGCGTACGAAGGAGTCGTCCGCTTTGCGCGACCGGTCTTCGCCGATGACGGGCAACTGCAGGGGGTCGTTGTCTTGTCCCTTGATCATCGCCACTTGATGGAGTTCACCCAGCATATTACCCCGACGGAAGAACGCTTCGTCATCTTCCCTTCGTACCAGAGCGGCAACTATGCCTTCATGTTCGACAACGAGGGGTGGATCATTACCCATCCGAAGTTCTGGGATATCAGAGGACTGGACAAAGCGGGGCGTCTGGTCCCGCCCTACACCAAGGATTCCAGCCCGGAAGCAATTGCCAGTGGCACCATCCCTTACAACCTGAGTGAGGCTGCGTTTATCCATCCCAATTACCCGGAAGTTCACCAGGCTGTGCTCGGCGGCCGCTCTGGAGTCGTTGATGTCACTAATGTCGGCGGATCCCAGAAGATCATGGCGTTTGCGCCGATCTTTTATGACTCTGGCCCCTATGCTGAAAGTGGTATTTTCGGTGGGATAACAATTGGTGCCGAGGTCAAACAGTTCCACCGCATGGCAGTCTCGGCATCGGCGAATATCCGACTCCTTTATAAGGCCTTTCTGACCGGTTCTTGGGTTTTGATCGGTTTGATGGCGCTGCTGGTGGTGTATGTCGCCTATCGACTCTCGCATAACATTACTGGCCCGCTCTCGACGCTGATTTCCGGAACCCAGGAGATGGCGCGCGGCAAGCTTGGCACGCAGGTGGCAATCGCCAGCCCGATCGAGGTTGCCGAACTGGCAACGGCCTTCAATACCATGGCCCGGCAACTCTATGAGCGTCGCGAGCGACTGCTCAAAACTCTCGCAGTGCTGCGCCGTTCAAAGAAAGAGATCAAGCAGGAAAGGGACTTCAAGCAAACGATCGTGGAAAATGTCGAGGTCGGTATCCTGACCCTCGATAGCGATCAATCTGTCACCTCGCTCAATGGTGTGGCGCGCACCATCCTGAAAATTGTCAAGGATCCGGTCGGGCACCTGCAGCTCAGCGAGGCCTTCCAGGCCTTGCCTGAGCTGCACGCGGCGCTTCCTGAGCAGATACAGACCGAACGCTGGAATGAATATGTGTCGCTGGAGAGAGATGGGCGCTCCTTGACTTACCGGTTGGCCCTCTATCCGCTCACATCAGGTCGCGAGGGAGGACATATCCTGACCATCGAGGATCTGACCGAGCGGGTCAACTTCCGGCAACGGATGGCCCGTTTCGAACGGCTCGCGTCCTTGGGACGCCTGTCCGCAGGCATTGCCCACGAGGTGCGCAATCCTTTAACCGGTATCAGTCTGCTGCTCGACGAACTGCATGACCGTCTGCTAGCAAACCCTGGTGACCAGAAGCTGATTCAGCGCGCCTTGCAGGAGATTGAGCGCCTTGAGGGGCTGGTCAACGAATTACTGAATTTTGCATCACTACCGGATCCCCGTCTAGCTCAAGGCGACCTTGCCGTTGTGTTGCGCGATACACTCTTTCTGGCGAGTAAGCAGTTCCAGAAGCAGCAGGTGCGACTCCACGAGGATATCCCGGTGGCGTTGCCTCACCCGCGGATGGATAGTGATCGGCTGAAGCAGGCGCTATTGAACCTGTTGAACAATGCTTTAGGTGCCATGCCGGACGGCGGTGAGCTGTGGGTCGCCGCAAAGCGCACCAGCGATGGCTGCATGCTGACGATACGCGATACGGGGAAGGGCATTCCTGCCGATCGACTGACACTGATTTTCGAGCCTTTTTATACCACCAAGGGGACGGGGACCGGGTTGGGCCTCTCCATCACCCATACCATTATCGCCAGTCACGGCGGGCGCATCGAAGTACAGAGCCGTGAGGGTGAGGGCACTGAGTTCAGAATTTATCTCCCCGATTGTGGCCAAAATTAGCCCGCACGCTAATACTTCACCGTCTCGTCCTTCGCATATAAAGCAAAGATGGCTAAAAGTAGCCAATTTTATTGTCTCATGTGTCATCTGCCGATAGAATAATCTCTCAGTCAACTCGTACATGCCTGCCAAGGAGTGTTTTATGGAGCGTATCCTGATCGTGGATGATGAGGCGTTCATTCGAGAAAACCTGGAACGGATTCTCGAGGAGGATGGCTATCATCCTTACTCAACGGACAATGGCGAGGATGCGGTCAAGGAGGTCAGCGAGGCGGATGTCGACCTGGTCCTGCTCGACCTCAATCTGGGCTCTCAGAGCGGGCTGGATGTCCTGCGGGCCATGCGTGAGATTGATCCCGGTGTTCTGGTGATCATCATTACCGGCTACGGTACCGTGGAGAGTGCTGTCGAGGCCTTGAAGCTTGGAGCTTACGACTATATCAAGAAACCTTTCAAGGCCGATGCCATCCGTCTGATTGTCCGGCTTGCTCTGGAGACCCAGAACCTGCGTCGGGAAGTGCGTCAGTTGCGGCGCGGCAAGCAGTCTCGGGAAATGGCCGGAAATAACATCATGATCGGTTCCAGCGAACAGCTGGTCCAGGTTTACCGTCAGGTTCGTGAAGTTGCCAAGCATGAGACGTCCACGGTCCTCATTACCGGCGAGTCCGGGACCGGCAAGGAACTGGTGGCCCGCGCGATTCACCAGCTGTCGCCGCGCAAAACCCGACCCTTTGTAGAGATCAACTGTGGCTCCCTGCCATTCAACTTGCTCGAAACGGAACTGTTTGGTCACGAGCGGGGCGCTTTCACCGATGCTAAGAATCGCAAAATTGGGCTCTTCGAGGAAGCCAACGGCGGGACGATCTTCCTCGATGAGATTGGCGAGATGGATATGAACCTTCAGGTCAAACTGCTCAGGGTCTTTGAAGATCGTAAAATTCGCCGCCTGGGAGGTAACCGGCAGATCGATATCGATGTGCGTGTGGTGGCCGCTACCAATCTCGATCTTAAGGAAGCTATTGAAAAGAAGGCTTTCCGCGAGGACCTTTTTTATCGACTCAACGTGTTTCCCATTCACGTGCCGCCGCTGCGCGACAGACGCGAAGATATTCCGCCGCTGCTCGAATTCTTTCTCAAGCATTACAGTGAAGAATTTCGCAAGAATGTGCGCGAAATCTCGCGCACGGCACTGGATCTTCTGATGCGTTATCACTGGCCGGGCAATGTGCGTGAATTGCGCAACGTTGTGGAACGCATCTGTATCATGCACAACCAGGAGATCATCACCCCCGAGTGCCTGCCCCGCGAAATCTGGGGTGAAAAACCACAGGGAGAAGCGACCTTCGACTACCGGATCCCTCCGGAAGGAATTTTGTTCGAGGAGATTGTCAGTCGCCTGGAAAAGGATCTAGTCACCCAGGCCGTTGGTATTACCGGCGGCAATGTTGCCAAAACCGCGCGCCTGCTCAACCTGCCGCGCGGCACCTTACGCTACAAGATGGAAAAGTACGGGTTGACCGAAGGTCCCTGACTGGAAGGCAGACAATCTGTCGGCCGCGAAAAATATCGAACGACTCTTCGCACTGGTTACCGAATTGCTGATAGGCGATATCCTCGCGGAGCAAACCGATCCAGTTATCAGCCCGACCCCATAAGCGCAAGCCTTTTCGCTTATGGGTGCCGTCTGTTTTTGCGACTGCATTTCCCTGCATTTTCCGTTATCCTTGCTTGGCGATAAATTCCTGTGAAGCCGTGTGCACAATCCGCAATGATTGGGACGAATAACTTTCGGGAGGGCGCAATGCAGAATTCGACCTGGACACCGCCTGAACTCCTCAAAATCTCTGGCAGCTACTGGAGTGCCTGCGCCTTGCATGCAGGGGTCAAACTCGATCTATTCACTCCTTTGAGTGCCGCGCCGGCGACTGCGTCAGAGCTTGCAGCACGCTTCGACCTCGACGAACGCGGCCTGACCATGCTGCTCGACGCCCTGGCTGCCCTCGAACTGCTTTGCAAGGTTGAGGACGCCTACCAGGCCTCACCCTTCGCGGCACAGTTCCTCTCCGCCCATTCCTCCGGGTACCTCGGCCATATCATTTTGCACCATCACCATCTGGTGGACAGCTGGGCAAGGCTTGATGAAGTCGTCCGCAGCGGTGCTCCGAGCCGGCATCGCGTCTCGCATGCCTCGGACGAGATCGAACGGCAGAGCTTCCTGCTCGGCATGTTCAACCTAGCGATGATGCTGGCACCACAGATTGTCAGGCAGATCGATTTGTCCGGGCGCAGGCATCTGCTCGATCTCGGTGGCGGACCAGGCACCTACGCCATACATTTCTGTCAGCAGAATCCGGAGCTGCAAGCGACTGTTTTCGATCTGCCGACGACCCGGTCGATTGCCGAGAGGATGATCGCACAGTTCGCTCTGCAGAATCGCATCCGCTTCGTTGCCGGTGACTTCCAGGACGATGCGCTGCGCGAAGCATACGACGTGGCATGGCTCTCCCACGTGCTGCACGGCGAAGGGGAGGATGGCTGCGTCAGGATGCTGAAGAATGCCGCCGGGCAACTCGAAGCGGATGGCCTATTGCTTGTGCAGGAGTTTATCCTCGCAGACAGCCGCGACCGACCGATCTTTCCGGCCCTCTTCTCGCTCAACATGCTGATTGGAACGCCACAGGGGAAAGCTTACAGCGAAGGTGAGCTCATGTGTCTGCTTGAGTCCGTGGGGTTTGAGCAGGTCGAACGCTTGCCGATCGAACTGCCCAACGGCGCTGGGATCTTGCGTGGGCGCAAACCCGGTGGAAAAAGTTCAAGCCTCTGACGACACGGAAGCACATTGCAACGACAGCAGATCATTATTGAAGGGATCGTACAGGGCGTTGGTTTCCGACCGTTCATCTACCAACTGGCCGGACGTTTCGGCCTGGCCGGATCGGTCTGCAACGATAGCCGCGGGGTGACCATCGACGTCGAGGGGGACGCCGTTGTCCTGTCCCGGTTTGTTGCGGCCATAAATAGCGAAAAACCGCCACTGGCAGCGATCCAATCAATAGATATTCAAAACCTTCCGCTGTGCGGGGCGGTTGGTTTCAGGATCCTGCAAAGTGCGTTGGACGAAAGTCGCCGGGCACAGGTCTCTCCGGACACCTTTGTCTGCGACGCCTGCCTGCACGAACTCTTTGATCCGGACGACCGGCGTTACCGTTACCCCTTCATCAACTGCACCAATTGCGGCCCACGCTACACTATCGTCACCGGCATCCCTTACGACCGTCCGCTGACCACCATGGCTGATTTCCCCCTCTGTGCCGACTGCCTGGCGGAGTATGCAGATCCAGCCTCCCGGCGCTTTCATGCCCAGCCGAATGCCTGCCCGGTCTGCGGTCCGCGGCTGCAACTGCTTGATAGCGCCGGCCAGCCGATCGCCGTTGACGAGCCTCTGGCCGCGGCGGTTTGCCTTCTCAAAGAGGGACAAGTCCTTGCTGTCAAGGGGTTGGGCGGCTATCACCTGGCGGTTGATGCTGGCAACCAGGCGGCGGTATTGACTTCTGCGTCGCCGCAAGCAGCGCGATGAAAAGCCCTTCGCACTGATGGCCAATAGCATTGAAAAGGTGCAAAAATTTGCCCATGTCGGGTTCGATGAAGCCCGTCTCCTGCAGGGGGTCGAGCGGCCTATTGTGCTGTTGCAGAAGACATCGGATCACCGCCTTGCCAAGAGTATCGCCCCTGCCAACCGCTATTTCGGCGTCATGCTGCCTTACACGCCGCTGCATCACCTGCTGCTGCAAGATGCTTTTGCGGCTCTGGTCATGACCAGCGCCAATCTTGCCGATGAGCCGATTGCATTCGAGGATGACGAGGCTTTTCTGCGTCTAGCGCATGTCGCCGATGCCTTTCTGACCCATAATCGCCGGATTCATACCCGCACCGATGATTCGATCGCCCGGGTGATGGCGGGCCGGCCATTGCTGCTCCGCCGCTCGCGGGGGTTTGTGCCGCGTGGTGTTGCTTTGCCGCGTATTAGTCGTCCGGTTCTGGCGGTCGGCGCCGAATTGAAGAACACCATCTGCCTGACCCGGGGCGATCGTGCGTTTCTGAGCCAGCATGTCGGTGATTTGAAGAATCTCCAGGTCTACGCTTCTTTCAAGGAAACCATCGAGCATCTGCAGTCGATTCTCGAGGTGCGCCCGGAGCAGGTCGCTCACGACCTGCACCCCGACTATTACTCGACCCGTTTCGCCCTCGAGGAAAGCGGCCTGCCGGCTGTGGCCGTGCAGCATCATCATGCCCATCTGGCCAGCTGCCTGGCCGAACATGGCAGCGAGGCCCCTGCCATCGGCGTTATATTCGATGGCATTGGTTATGGGACAGACGGACACATCTGGGGTGGCGAGTTTCTGGTCGGCGATCTGCAGTCTTTCGAGCGATGCGGGCATTTCCGTTACCAGGCGATGCCGGGAGCCGACCTGGCCACGCGTGAACCCTGGCGCATGGCCTTAAGCTACCTGCAGACGGCATATGGAGAGATCCCTGTGGATGCTCCGGCCTTCAAGGGCATCCCGGCCGCCGAGTTGCGCCTGGTCGGTCAGGCCGCGGCCAGGGGGATTAATGCTCCCCTGACCTCAAGCTGTGGCCGACTGTTTGATGCCGTCGCCGCTCATGCTCGGCGTGCGTCAGAAGGTCTCTTATGAAGGGCAGGCCGCGCTCGAACTCGAGATGTGTGCCGATCCACATGCCAAGCAGCTGCTCCCTTATGAACTGGTCTGCGAGGAGCAGCAAATTATCTTTGATCCCACGTTGCTGGTTCAAAGTGTCTTCGAACAACAGATGAGGGGTGTCGCCCCGGCTTTGCTTGCCGGTCAGTTCCACGCCTCTCTGGCAGCGATGATCGTGGATGTCTGTGACATGCTGCGCTCACGGACTGCTTTGCAACGGGTGGTGCTCTCCGGTGGCGTGTTCCAGAACGCCCTGCTGACGGAGATGACCCTGGCACGTCTTGAAAATGCGGGTTTCGAAGTCCTGACCCATGCTCTGGTCCCGCCCAATGACGGTGGCCTGGCCTTGGGGCAGGCCGCCGTCGCGGTCTACAATCCTGTCTGATCAACAGCTGATCAAGCTGTATCAAGCTTAATAATGTCGGGCGGTTGCGACAAACTCACAATGCTCTGGTATTATTTAGTTCTAGTCTTATCAGGTCGTAACTGAACGCCTTGTGGTCAAGTACGTGACTTCTGCAGGACGCTGACATTCTCTTCAGGGACCCATGAACGAACAACTGAAAGAACATTCTTGATCTTCCTATCCTCCAGAAGATGCTCGACGCGCTTTGGGCGGCCAGTGGCATCCCTTTCGGCATCATCGACGCGTTCGGTGAAATCCTGGTCGAAAACGGCTGGCAGAAGATCTGCCGTGACTATCACGGCAAGCATCCCGAAATTGGCCAGAGATGCCTGTTGACCTGGCTCAAAAAACGTGATCAAGGGATGGGGCGGCCGACCAGAGGGAAGCCTTTCGAGTTCTGCTGTGAAAATGGCCTGGTCACGATCGGCCAGCCGATTTTTTACGAAGATCACTACCTCGGCACCCTCTTTGTCGGGCAAATCCTCTACACCCCTCCTGATGACGAGCATTTTCAGGGAACAGGCAAGTCGCTTCGGATTCGATCCTGAGGAATATCTGCGGCATCTCGCCGAGGTTCCCGTCGTTGCGCGAGAAAAAGCTCATGAATACCTGGCCTTCCATGCGATCCAGATCAAGCTCTTGAGCGAGGCGGGGATGAGGAAGCTGCAGGAAGAGAGTGCCAGGCAGGATCTCGAGGACTCCGAGCAGGTGTTCCGTTCCCTCTTTGAAAACGCCAATGACGGCATTGCCATCGTCACCCTTGACGGCACCATTCTCGAGGTCAACCCGTCTGCTCTGCCAGTTGCTCGGCTTCAGGCACGATGAGCTGTTGGGACGCAACATCGAGGCCCTCGCCGACCCCTCGGTCCGCCGGAAGATTCCCGCACGCATCGCCCAGGTCATTGCTGAACGCAGTATGCTGTTCGAAACGAAGCTCCTGCACAAGAGCGGCCAACCGGTTTCGATCGAGATCAATACCCGGCTGATCAATTACCATGGACAGAGGGCGTTGCTCGGCAATATCCGTGACCTGACCGAACGCAAAGCGGCGGAAAGAGCTTTGCGGGTGAGCGAGAACCGCTTCCGGACGATCTTCGAAGCGGCTGCTGTGGGCATGGTCACGACCTCTGCGGATGGCTCTTTTGTCCAGGTCAACCCTCGCTTCTGCTCCTTCCTGGGTTATTCCAAGGACGAATTGCTGCAACTCAAGATCACCGATGTCACGGCCCCTGAGGATGTGGCCGAGAGCCGGCGCCTGCTGCAGGAAGTGGCCGACGGCAAGCGCTCGTTCATCGATATCGAAAAGCGCTACCTGCGCAAAGACGGCACAAAGGTCTGGGGGCGGGTCACTGCGGCATACCTACCGGTCGAGAACGAGTCGAGTATTGCCTCCGTGGCGATGATTCAGGACATCACGCAACGCAAAAGTCGTCGAAGAGGCGCTGCTGGAGTCTGAACAGCGTTTCCGCAGCGTGATCAATTCCACGCCGCTCGGCATTCACATGTACTCTCTCGAAGATGATGGCCGCCTGATCTTTACCGGCTACAACCCTGCCGCCGATGCGGTCCTGGGTGTCGACAACCGCCAGTTTCTGGGCCTGGAGATCTGCGAGGCTTTCCCGAACATGGCCGCTACGGAACTCCCCGAGCGCTTTCGTCAGGTCTGTGTCACCGGCGAACCATGGCAGACCCAGCACTTCGTCTATGAAGACAGCAAGATCAGAGGGGCCTTCGAGGTCCATGCTTTTCGCACTGCACCAAAACGGGTCGCCAGCATGTTCATGGATGTCACGGAGCGCATACGGGCCGCTGAAGCGGTCCGGACCAGCGAGGCAACACTGCGCAGTATTCTGACCGCTGCGCCGATGAGCATCGGCCTGGTGCGCAACCGGGTTTTCGGCTGGGTCAACCGCTGGATGACCGAAGAGCTCGGTTATACCAGAGGGGAACTGATCGGTCAGAAGGCCTCGCTGCTCTACGAAAGCGACAGAGGAGTTCGAACGGGTCGGGCGTGAAAAATATGCCGAAGTTGCCCATGGCCGCATGGGCGAGGTCCAGACGCGCTGGGTTCGCAAAGACGGCACGGTGCTCGATGTGCTGCTGCGATCGATGCCGATCGATGCCGACAACCTCGAGACCGGCGTCATCTTTACCGCACTGAACATCTCCGAGCTCATCCGCTCCACCAAGGAATTGCATGACAAGGAAGAGCAGGTCCGGCTGCTGCTGCAATCTTCCGGTGAAGCGATCTATGGCCTGGATCGACAAGGGCAACTGCACCTTCGTCAATCCCATGTGCCTGGAACTGCTCGGTTACAGTCATGAGGATGAAATCCTCGGCAGTAACACCCACGTACTGTTTCATCATACCCGTCAGGACGGCTCTCCTCACGCCGAGCAAGACTGTGAAATCTTCAAGGCGTTCAGGTTGGGTGAAGCGGTGCATGCCGCACAGGATGTCTTCTGGCGCAAGGATGGGACGTCCTTTCCGGTCGAGTACTCGTCCTACCCGATCGTCAAAGATGAGAAGATCGTCGGCTCAGTCGTTACCTTCAATGACATTACCGAGCGGAAATTGGCGGAGAACGCGTTAAGACAGGCCCTGGTCAATGCCCAAAATTCGAAGGAACAGGTTGCCGCCATCCTCCGGTCGGTAGCCGATGCTCTGATCGTGGTCGATCTCGACGGTCGCATCGTCATGGTCAATCATGCAGCAGAGACTCTTCTTGATCAGCACGATTCGCTTGTCGAAGGAGGCTCGATTGAGCAGATGCTCCCGGACAAGGTATTGCTCGAGCGGGTGCGCGCAACCCTGGCCGGCCGGGCCTATCCCCGGCCTTACGACCTGGTCTGGCCGGACGTTCACGGTGGCTTTGACAAGACTCTCGAAGCACGGATTGCCCCCATGCAGGGTGTTGACGAGACGATCAGCGGCGCCGTTCTAACCCTGCGGGATGTCACCCGTGAACGGGAAATAGACCGTTTGAAAGACGATTTCATCTCGACCGCGGCCCATGAACTGCGCACCCCGATGACCTCGATCCAGGGCTATGCCGAGCTGATGCTGGATGGCCTGGAGAATTTCAGTGACGAGCAGATCAAAGACTTCCTCGCCATCATCCACGAAAGATCTGAGGCCCTTGTCCCGGATCACCGGTGACATGCTCGATTTGAGTCGCGTGCAATCCGGGCGCCTGATCACGATCAACCCCTTCCCGGGTGACCTGGGGTCATGCTGAAGCATGCCCTGCTGTCTTATCAGCACAAGGATGACAGCTACCGGTTCTCCGCCGTGATTCCGGATACATTTGCCCCAGACCCTCTTTGATCCTGACAAGATCGCCCAGGTCCTCGACAACCTGATCAGTAATGCCGTCAAGTTCTCGCCGAATGGTGGCCCGATCACCCTGTCGGCCAGAGCGTTGGCCGATCGGGTCGAGGTGATGGTGATTGATGAAGGCATCGGCATGACCGCCGCGGTCAAGGACCGCGTCTTTGAAAAATTCTTCCGTGCCGACACCTCGAATACCGGGGTCAGCGGCCTTGGTCTCGGCATGAACCTGGTCAAGGGGATCATCGACGCTCACGGTGGAGAGATCTGGGTGGAGAGCCAGCCAGGAGCAGGGACGACGGTCACTTTTACCTTGCCCTTTGAGGATGAGTCATGAAACCGGGAGAGCAGAACAAATCGCCCATTCTGATCGTTGAAGATCAGCAAGACGTCCAGAAGCTGCTCGCGGTCGCTCTGCAAAGATATGACCGTCCCATTCTGCACGCACTATGATGCCAAGCAGGGGTGGGAGATGGCCACTGCCGAGCATCCTGGAGTCATCCTGCTTGATATCATGATGCCGGGGGAGATGGATGGCATGGCGCTGCTGGGGATGATTCGCAAGGATCGGCAATTCAACGACACCGTCATTATTGTCATGTCCGCCCTGACCCAGCGCAGCGATTTCACCAAGGCCTTGGCGGCCGGCGCCGACGATTATCTCAGCAAGCCTTTCCACCTGCGCGATCTGCACAAGATGCTGGAGTACCACTGCCCGTCGCTTTATTAGGGCAGGGGGAAACATTGCCATTTCCGTTTCGCAAGGGCGGACCCGCCTGACGCCTTGCCATCCCTGGCTAAAGAAGCTTCTGCTGCGGCTTCAAGGGTTCATATCCCCATCATGGCCGCCAGCTTGAGTAGGGTCGCGTCAATGGGCCTTCGACCTTTTCGGATCACCTCTTCAAGGTCGGTCTGGACAATCGCTCCGCAGGCCAGCCCGAGCATTTTACCTGATTTCCCCTGCAGCAGCGCCTCCACTGCAGTAACCCCGAATCGGGCGGCAAGCAGTCGGTCAAAGCCCGATGGAGAGCCACCGCGCTGGTAATGACCTAGGACCATGATGCGCGTTTCGAAGCCGATCCGATCCTTGATCTGGTCAGCAATGTCCTGGGCTTTGCCAGCACCCTCGGCGACCATGATGATCGAGTTGTCACGACCTTCCCGGAACCGCCGTTGCAGGTTCTCGCAGATTTCATTGATGTCATAACGCGATTCGGGAATCAGGGCATACTCGGCGCCGCAGGCGATGCCAGCGACCAGCGCCAGATAGCCGCAGTTGCGCCCCATGGTCTCGACCACGAAAGTGCGGTCGTGGGACGAGGCCGTGTCCTTGAGGCAGTCGACGGCATAAATGATGTTGTTCAACGCGGTGTCGACACCCACGGACATGTCGGTACACGGGATGTCGTTGTCGATGGATGCCGGGATGGCCATCACCGGGATGCCGCGTTTCTGTATTTCCAGAGCGCCGCGATGAGAGCCGTCTCCGCCGATGACGACCAGCCCGTCGATTGCCATCTCCCTGAGGTTGGCGGAGGCCAGGGTTTGCCCTGCTTCTTCGAGCATCTTCAGGCAGCGGGCACTCTGCAAGAAGGTGCCTCCCAACTGCAGTTTGCCGCTGACCGACTTGGTCGTCAGTGTTTCGTAGTGACGATCGAGGAGCCCCTGGTAACCTTTTTGAATGCCGACAACTTCGACCTGATTGCTCAGACCGGAGCGGACCACAGCGCGGATGGCAGCATTCATTCCGGAACAATCGCCGCCGCTGGTCAGTACTGCAATACGTTTCATAACTGCACCTCTTGTCTCCCAGTCGTTTCACCTGCAAAATTTAAGTCGCTGACAATGCCTTTGTCAAAGCCGTGGCGTTTGGTTATCTTCACCAAATTATTACTCTTTTTTCGGTGGCATGATACATCTAATTTACTGCATGCCCCTCGACCGCCCGAGGGATGATGGTTATAATAGCGATAACGCAAAATTGACCCCCGGATATTTTCGCCGGCTTGCCGGCTCAGAAATGGATAGGAACGATGGCAATGAAGCATTTGCAAGGATTGATGGCTCTGCTCATGACCCTGCTGTTGTCGGCAGCTTTTACCGGCACAGTTTTCGGCAGCAGCGCCCTGGAAGAGAAAGTGGTTGAACACCAATTTGCCAACGGGCTCAAACTGCTGGTCGTCGAGCGGCACGATACGCCGATCGTCTCGGCCTATATCACCGTTGGCGTCGGTTCGGTTCATGAAACCAGCGAGACACGCGGTGTGGCCCACCTGCTCGAGCACATGCTCTTTAAAGGCACGGAAACCCTTGGCACGACTGATTACCGGAAGGAGCGGCCGCTGCTCGAGGCGATCGAAAGGGTCGGCAGTGAACTGGACGCGCTGCGCCTGCAGAAGGATGCCGACCCCACACAGGTCGCCGCCCTGGAAAAGCAGCTGGCAGAGCTGCAGACGGAACACAAGCAATACGTGGTCAAGGATGTCTTCTCCAACCTTTATTCCGAAAATGGCGGCGTCGGCTACAATGCCTTCACCAGCACGGATCTGACCACCTACCTGATCTCCCTGCCGTCGAACAAGCTGGAGCTCTGGGCGCTGATTGAATCGGATCGCATGAAGAGGCCGGTGCTGCGCGAATTCTACACTGAACGCGCCGTGATTCACGAGGAGCGGCGCCGCTCCTACGATACCAACCCAGACCGGCTGCAATACGAAACGCTGGTGGTCAATGCCTTTACCGTACATCCCTATCGCAATCCGATCATCGGCTGGCATTCGGATATTGCCAACCTCAGCCCACAGAAAACCCGCGAGTTTCTTCACATGTATTATGCGCCGGTCAACACTGTGATCGCGCTGGTCGGTGACATCAAGGCGTCAGACGCCATCGCCCTGGTGGAGCACTATTTTGGCGACATCCCGCCGGGCACCCCGGCCCCCAATGTCGCTGCAGTCGAACCGGAACAGAAGGGTGAAAAGCGAATTGTGAATAGCTTCGATGCCGAGCCACAACTGGCGATCGCCTGGCACAAGCCGACCATGCCTGACAAGGACGACTATGTGTTTGACCTGATCGACCAGATCCTCGGCACCGGTCGCACGTCGCGGCTTTACCGGGCGCTGGTGGAAGAGCAGCAGCTGGCCACTTCGGTTTCCGTCTACGGAGCGCCAGGGTCGCGTTACGCCAACCTGTTCGTCATCGACGCCACACCGCGCTATCCGCATACGACCGACGAAGTTGAAATGGCCATTTATACCGAGCTGGCCAAGCTCAAGACCGAGCTGGTCGGTGACGCCGAACTCGCCAAGGTCAAAAACCGCCTGTTGACCGATCAGCTGCGGCATCTGAAAAGCAACGCCGGGCTGGCCAGCCTGCTGACCAGCTACCAGTCTCTGGCTGGTGACTGGCGCTACCTGGTGACCTACAACCAGGAGATCGAAAAACTCACGGCTGAGGATATCAAGGCGGTCGCAGATAAATACTTCACTTCAGACAACCGCACGGTCGTCGTGCTGAAAAGGGAGGATGCGTCATGAAAGTCTCCTCCCGTAAGCGTGTCTTTGCCCTTTGCTGCAGCGTCGGGGCGCTCCTGCTCTTTGCCGGCTGCTCCGCTCCTTTAACGAAGACTCCCGATCAACTGCAATACCCCGCGCTGGAGTTTCACCTGCCGACAGTGGAGACCCTGGTCCTGGCCAACGGCATCCGCCTCTACCTGAAGGAGGACAGCGAACTTCCCCTGGTGCAGATGACCGCCATGGTTGGCGCCGGGGCCATCACCACCCCGCAGGAGAAGACAGGTTTTGCCGATCTGTTCGCCAGTGCCTGGCGGGCTGGCGGAGCCGGTGAGCGCAGCCCTGAAGAGCTGGATGCGTACCTTGACTTCCTGGCCGCCGACCTGGGCGCCGATATGGACCCCTATACAGCGCAACTCGACCTGTCCGTGCGCTCGGAGGATCTGGCTCAGGGGGTGGCTGTGCTGGGAGACCTGTTGCGTCGGCCCGCTTTTGCAGAGGAACGTCTTACCCTGGCACGCCTGCAGGCCCAGGAGCAGGTGCGCCGCCAGAACGACAATCCCCGGTCCATCTCGTCACGTCTTCTGATGGCGGCACTCTACCCGCAGAACTATCTCGGCTATTCTGCAACCCAGGAGACTCTGGCGGCCGTCACCCGTCAGGACCTGGTCGATTTTCACCAGACCTACTTTGCCCCGAATAAGCTCTGGATCGCCGTTTCTGGTGATTTTGATCGGGAGAACCTGCTGCGTATCCTGGCGAAGAACCTTTGCTGACTGGGCGCCGCGCGAAGTGCCGGAGCAGCCGCTGCCGCAGGTCAGGCGTCCGGAGTCGGGGCTGATCCAGGTGGTTGCCAAAGACCTGCCGCAGACCTCGATCGTGATCGGCGACCAGGGGTTGACCAAGGATAACCCCGAGCAGTATGCCGTGCGCGTCATGAACTACATCCTTGGCGGCGGCGGCTTCAATTCGCGCATGATGCGTGAAATCCGCTCGAATCGCGGGCTGGCCTATTCTGCCTACTCCTACTTCCAGGTCGGTCGGCTCCTCCCCGGTCCATTCGTAGCGGGGACGGAAACCAAGAATGCCTCGGTGGTGCCGGCGATCAGCCTGACCCGGAAAATCATGGTAGACTTGCGAGAAAAACCGGTGACCGAAGAGGAGCTGCAGCTGGCCAAAGAGAGCCAGATCAACTCGTTTGTCTTTGGCTTCGAGGATACCCATTCAGTGGTCAGCCAGCAGATGACCTTGGCTTTTTTCGGTTACCCGAAGGATTACCTGGCCAACTATCGTCAAAACATCGCTGCGGTCACGGCCGACGATGTGCAGCGGGCGGCGCGTGAGTTCATCGACCTCTCGCGGCAGCAGCTAGTCCTGGTCGGCAACCCGCAAGAATTCAGGTCAGACCTGGCCGGCTTCGGGCTGCCAGTCGTCGATGTCAAGTTGAATGAAGCTCCTTAAATGAAAGTCGTTTGAGCCCTATGCGTACTATCATCGACCGCGGTCGACAGTTTTTCGAACAGGGCCTCTGGGAACTGGACGCCAGTGACAAGCGCTGGTGGCGGCGCTTCCTGCTTAATCAGGGGCAAATCCTGGTTTTGGTCGTGCGCGGGTTTTTTGCCGACAGTTGCATGCTGCGTGCTTCGGCCCTGACCTTCACCACCTTGCTGTCGCTGGTGCCCTTGCTGGCGCTGATGTTTGCGGTTCTCAAGGGGCTTGGCGTGCAGAATGAACTGGAGCCGCTGCTGCTTGGCCACCTGGCTGTCGGCGGCGGTGCGGTCGTCACCAAGATCGTCGAGTATATCAACAACACCAATGTTGCACGTCTTGGCACGTTCGGTCTGGTCTTTCTGGTCGCCACCGTGCTGACCCTGCTCTCCAATATCGAGGACTCTTTTAACGAGGTCTGGGGCGTCCGGGAAACCCGCCCGCTGCTACGGCGTTTTACCGATTATTTCTCGGTGGTGACGATTGGTCCGGTCTTCGTGGTCGCCGCCATCTCCATGACCAGCTCTTTGGAAAGCCAGCAGGTCGTGCAGGTACTGCTCTCTTACGAATATGTCGGCGAGGTGCTAGCTGGCCCTTTTCGAGGTGCTGCCTTTCATGGTGATGTGGCTGGTTTTTGCCGGGCTTTATCTCTTTATGCCCAATGTCAAGGTCAGCCCGCGGGCGGCTTTGATCGGCGGCGTCTTTGGCGGCACGCTCTGGCAGGTCAGCCAGTGGGGCTACCTGAACTTCCAGGTCGGCGTGGCGCGTTACAACGCCATTTACGGCACCATGGCCGCCCTGCCGATCCTCATGGTCTGGATCTATCTCTCATGGATGATCGTGCTGCTCGGTCTGGAAATGACTTATGCCACCCAGAACCTGCGCAACCTGCGCCGGGATATCCGCGGTTCAAGGGTCAATTTCGCCAGCGTTGAATTCATTGCCATGACGGTTCTGCTCTCTATCGGCCGGCGGTTTTACCTTGGCCAACCGGCGCTGGGGCAGGAGGAACTTTCAGCCATGCTGGATGTGCCGTCACGTCTGCTGCGCAACATCCTCGAAGAACTGACCCGCCTCGGTTTTGTCGTCAGCCTTGCGCAGAACGACGACAATGTCGGTTATCAACCTGCCCAGGCGTTGGAACAGATCAAGCTGCATGAGGTTATCCGCGGGCTTGCCGCGGACGGTGCCGATTACAGCCACCTGCGTAAATCCCTCGAGCGCGGCGCTATCGCGGGGGTTGCGGAAACCTTGAAAGAAGCGGAACGGCAGGCGTTGGCCGGGTTGACTTTGCGGGACCTGGTGCTGCAGATCGAAAGTTCCGCAGATCAGGTCGGGCAGGTAGAGGGTCCGGTTGTCGGGTAACGCTGCAGTGAGAAGGTCTGGTCTTCGTAGACAGCGTATGAATATTGCGTGAGCCAGTCCCCCAGGGCGATGTGTTCTCCATCGCCGAGTTTTTCGTGAAAAGGTTGATGATAGTGGCCGGTAACGACGGCCTGGTGACCGCGGGCGAGGATGGCCTCCACATAGGGCTGCAAGATTTCTCGGGCCGGCCAGCGGCGGTCTCTTGCGCTTGCGCTTTTACGGCTGGTCTTGCTGGCCCAGTCGCCGATCGCCGCAAGCAGCCTGCGCGGCAGAGCAAGGATCAGGGCCCGTATCAAATCGCTGCGCAGAAGTCTTCGCAGGCGGCGATAGCCGGCATCGTCCGGATTGGCAAGGTCGCCGTGGGCAAGGTAGACTTTTTTGCCGTCGAGATCAATACTGCCGCCGTCAGGCAGTACCTGGCAGTTAAGTCGTTTGGTAAAGATTGGGCCGAGATGAAAATCGTGGTTGCCCTCCACGTAAACCAGCTTTGTCCCCTGCCGGTGCAGGTGCTCGAGGGCGTCGATCAAAGGGGCATGTTCGGCGGCCACGGTTGCCTTGCCGATCCAGAACTCAAAAATATCCCCGAGCAGCACCAGCACGTCTGTTCTGCCGCATTGCTCCTGCAGAAAAGCCAGCAGGGCCCGGTAGTTCGGGTCGGAAGGTTGACGAAGGTGGGCGTCGGCCAGAAAGAGTGCTCTCATGGCCGTCACTATAGGTCCGGGCCTTTGATAAGTCAACACCAGTGAAAGCGATTAAAGCATGGAAATAACAGGGAAAGATCTGGACCAGCCAATAGCTCAGCGCGTCCGTGACGGGGTGATTGAAGGTTGGCGGACCGTTTTCAAGATGATCAAGTTCGTCCTGCCACTGTACATAATCGTCGATCTCAGTAAAGCCTATGGGTTGCTCGACAGCCTGGGGACCTGGTGTGCACCGTTCATGGAACTGTTCGGTCTTCCGGGTGCGACAGCGTTTGCCTTTATGGCGGGCGCCCTGGTTAACCTCTATGCCGCGATCGCTGTTCTTGCACCCCTTGACCTGACGCCTTGGCAGGTCACCCAGTGCGGCGTCATGATGGGTATTGCCCACAACCTGGTTCTCGAAGGGAGGGCCTAAGCAGCACCGGTGCCAGGGGTGGGGTTTTGACCCTCTGCCGCATCCTGCTTGCCGCGAGGGCGGGGTGGCTGATGATGGCGATGCAGGCCTTGGGGGTGACGGGATGAGCGCGCTTTATTATGCCTGTCTCGGCGCTCTGATGCTGTGCGGAAAACTGGTGATCATCGTCGTGCCGTTGGTAGTCGCCTTCGAGGTGCTGCGCTATGTCAAGGTGTTCAGAACGCTCGGCGCCAGAAGTGAACCGGCCATGCGCTGTCTCGGGCTGGGGAGTTCCGCCGTGCTGCCGCTCTTTACCGGGATTTTCCTCGGTATCGCTTACGGGGCCGGCATTATCATCCGCTCGGCAGCCACCGGGCATATGACCCGCCGCGAGCTGTTCCTGACCGGGCTGTTCCTGGCAACCTGCCATGCCGTAATCGAAGACGTCCTGATCTTTGTTGTGCTGGGAGGTGATGCGGTCGTTATGCTCGGTCTGCGACTGGCGCTGGCCATTCTCCTGACCGGCCTGTTGGCCAGGTTGTGGCGGCAGCATGCATGAGCTTACCGCCCCGTCAGTCGCCCTAGGCTTGAATTGCTGGTATAAGTTTAGTCGCTACCCTGATGAAAAACAATTGTCTCAAGTTTCCCGTGGCTTAGCGCACAAGGATGGTCAGCTTTGAGGTTGCAGTGCCCGTGACATCAGACCGCGAAATCATCGTTCCGATCCATGGCATGAGTTGCCAGAAATGCGTGGCCAAGGTGACTACGGCCCTGCTGGAGCTCGATGGCGTTGTCGGGGTTGAGGTGTCCATACAGGAACAGCAGGGGAGAGTCACCGTCGCGAACCACGGCCCGAACCGCGTCCAGCTGCTGGCCGCAGTGACCAAGGCCGGGTTCCGGACCGTTGCTCCTGTGCCGGAGGTCGCTCCTGAAGTTGCCTCCGATGCTGCACCGCCGCAACCACCGACGGACGAGGCTGTCCGTACCAGCATCTTCGCCGTGCAGGGGATGACATGCGCCAACTGCGCTCAGACGATCGAGAAGGGCGTCGCCAAAATGGCTGGCGTGTCGGCGGCAAACGTCAATTTTGCCGCGGACAAGCTCTCCGTGGTGTACGACCCTACCCAGGTGCAAAGCGCCGGGCTGATCGCCAGGGTTGCAGCTCTGGGCTACCGGGCCGTTCCTGAAGAGAGCGCCGACCTGGCCGAGGGCCACGCGGAATTTTACTGGCTGTTGTTTGCCGCCGGGCTCTCCCTGCCGATCATGCCGCTGATGTGGCTTAGACCGTTCGGTGCGGCAACCCTCTATCTCATCTGCGCACTGTCGACAGTCGTCCAGTTCAGCGCCGGGCTGACCTTCTATCGCAGTGCCTGGAAGTCGCTGCGGAACCGATCGGCCAACATGGATGTGCTGGTTGCCATGGGCATCACGGCCGCCTATGGTTATTCTCTGCTGGCGCTGTTTAATCTTTTCGGTCTGGCCGGCGAGGTGTTTTTCGAAACCAGCGCCATGCTGATCACCTTCATCCGTTTCGGCAAGTGGCTCGAGGCGCGGGCCAAGGGACGGGCCAGCCAGGCGCTGAAATCCCTGCTGCAGCTGCAGGCTGATCGGGCGCTGCTTCTGGTCGATGGCCGAGAGCAGGACGTCGCCGTCAGCCAGGTCAAGGTCGGCGATCGACTGGTGGTGCGCCCCGGTGAAAGGGTCCCGGTGGACGGCGTTGTGCTCGAGGGCGCTTCGGCGGTCGATGAATCACTGGTCACCGGTGAGTCGCTCCCCGTAGAGAAGGAGCCGGGCGCAGAGGTCATCGGTGCGACGATCAACACCAGCGGTCGCCTGGTCATTGAGGCTGCCCGGGTCGGCAATGAAACGGTCCTGGCGCAGATCGTGCGCATGGTCGAAGATGCCCAGGGCGACAAGGCGCCGATCCAGCGGCTTGCTGATGCCGTGTCCGCCTGGTTTGTCCCGGCCGTGGTCGTGATTGCCCTCGTGACCTTTGTTGTCTGGTTCTGGCCGGCTGCCGCCGGCTTCCTGTTTGCATTCAAGATGGCGATCGCCGTTCTGGTCATCGCCTGTCCCTGTGCTCTCGGACTGGCCACGCCCACGGCGATCATGGTCGGAAGCGCCGTGGGATTGTCCGCCGGTATCCTCTTCAAAACAGCCTCTGCGCTGGAGAACATTTCGCGTCTGCAGGTGCTGTTGCTTGACAAGACCGGCACCCTGACCCGGGGAGAGTTCGCCGTCACAGACCTGGTGGCTGTTGATGGTATCGGTGAGGGGCAATTGTTGTCGCTTGCCGCCGCGGTTGAAGCATCGAGCAGCCACCCGCTGGCGCGTGCCGTGGTCCGGCATGCCGAGAAAAACTCTATTGCTTATCCAGCCGTCAGCGATGTTGCAGAAGTGGGTGGCCATGGCCTGGTCTGCAGGCTCGATGGTGACAAGATTGCCGCGGGGAACCTGCGCCTGATGGAGCGCGAACAGGTTGCTGTGCAAGCTTTTGATGAAAGGACCTCTGTTTGGTCGGATGAGGGCAAATCGGTGATATATATTGCCCGGAATGGCCGGGCGCTCGGTGTTCTGGCCTTGGCAGATACACTTAAAGACGGGGCCGCGGCAACGATTGCCGGTTTGCGGCAACTTGGTATACGGACGGTCATGATCACCGGCGACCGGCACGCTGCGGCTCACGCTGTTGCCGTCCAGCTTGGTCTGGACGAGGTCGAAGCCGAAGTGCTACCCGGCGACAAGCTGGCCGTGGTCCGACGTTACCAGGAGCAGGGTTTCTATACCGGTATGGTCGGTGACGGCATCAACGACGCGCCGGCCCTGGCCCAGGCCGATATCGGCATCGCCATCGGCAGCGGTAGCGATGTCGCCAAGGAGACCGGCGACCTGGTGCTGGTCAAGGGTGACATCCGGGATGTTGAACGCGGTATCCGCCTGGGCCGCAAGACCCTGGCCAAGATCAAGCAGAACCTCTTCTGGGCCTTCGTCTACAATGTCGTCGGCATCCCGATTGCCGCCGGGGTGCTTTACCCGGCTTTCGGCATCGTCCTCAAGCCGGAGTTCGCCGGGCTGGCCATGGCTTTTTCGAGCGTGTCCGTGGTGACCAACAGCCTGCTGCTGAAAAGATTGCCAGGCAGCTATAGCGTGCACTGGAGGATCCTCAATTAGATGATCGTGCTGCCATAAGTCGCGTCAATTGCGCTGTGAATAGCTTTCTTCACCTGCGTCTTGGTAATTCCGTCAGGTAGATGCCGGCCATGCCGTCTTCCTCGGAACCCCCTTCAGAACCCATGCTCGCATTGACCGTCAGCCAGTTGCCGCGCAGGCCCTCGCGCTCGATGCCCAGCTCAATAATGGTCGAGCCCTCTGGTGCCTCGGGATCGAGGGTCGTGCCAGCCATGGTGGTGTCGAGGACGGTCTCGATATCGACAGCCCCCCTCGGACCCGGCCAACTGCCCAGGTAGATGCCGTCCACCGGATGCGCATAGACGCCGTCAACGAACTCGCCCGTCCTGGCCTTGAAAGCGGCTTTGAAGGTCGCACCCTGGCCTGCAACGGCGACGAACGCCGAGGAGCGCCAACGCGCCGGCTCACCGTCGTCTTCGGCGCCTTCTTCTGAGTGGCCGCCGCCCGTGCAGGGGGTCTTGCCGGAGTAGTTCCAGAACAGGAACTCGTCGAATTGCTCACCGGTCTTCGCCACGACCCACGTCTTGCCGCGTTTTGATGTCGTGGACAAAGAAGCCCTGATTGACCGGCACCTCTCTCTCCTGGTAGCAGCTTATCCCAAAGTTCGGGTCCGTCTCATCGTTACAGATGCTGTTCGGGTCGCCCAGCGTCTCGCCCGTGCCTTCGCAGACCAGGTTCTGATTGCAATAGGCAATGCGGTCCTTGTTGCCTTCCGTGGCGCAGTAGAGGCGCATGGTCTTGGTCTCATCGCCCCAGGCGCCCCAGAAGCCGACAAAACGCCCGTCGAACGCGCCGCCCTCGCCGAGGTCGTTGAAGGTCGTGCGTCTCAGACTCGCCAGGGACCTGTTCGCCGATGCTCACCAGCGTTGTGAGCGGTGGCTCGGATTGCAGCGGCGCCAGGTAGATGCCGCCCAGGGTCGGGGCCTCCTCGTTGTCGAAGCCGGCGAACACCACCTGGCCATTCGCGGCGCTGGGCGGGGAGGTGGAGCCGAAGACCGTGTCGGTGCCCGGAATCAAGGTGTCCGTATTGTTGGCGATCAGCACCACGGGCGAGGTCGCCGCCGGCTGATGCATTGTCCAGCTGCCGGTAGTACACCCCGGTCTCTGCCGACCTCGTCTACCGTGTAGTTGCCCTTGAAGACGATGGTGTTGCCATTCGGTCACCGCGGGCGACCCGGGGAACACCTCGAAGGGCGTGCCGGGGAATTCAGGCTCGGGCACCTCGAAGAAGGAGAACTCCTGTACCGATCCCAGCTTGCTCGCGCCGGTGATCAGCTCCCCGAAGGGGTTGGTGTAGATCCCCGTGGTCCCGCCCCGCGTCTCTCGGTGCTCGCCATCCAGCAGATATCGTCCACGCCGGCTGATGGTTGCCGCGGGTGGCGATGGTGTCCGACCCCATGTCGATGCGCGGGAAGGACGGGGTCTCGACGAATCTGGTGCCCAGGTTGTTGGGCTCCGGGACGAGGGTGGTCCGGTCGAGGATCCTGACGATGGGGCCTCCCATGAGCATGTCGCGCGTGTAGATGCCATGGGTCGGTGGCCCCTGCTTGTCACCCCCCTTGCTGCGCGCGCGGAAGACCACCAGCCCGTCCAGGTTCACCGAGGGCTGGTTGTAGCTGTTGAAGGTCCTTTGCCCCGGCGCGCCGGGCATCTCGTCGTTGTTGTTGACCACCGTGGTCCAATCGAACGTCGGCGCGGGCTTGGGTTTGGCCTTGGGCGCGGCCTGGGTGCTGCCGACGCTAATGATGACACAAAATAGAGCTGCGCTGACGGCACCGGCCAGTATCGATGTTTTCATGGTTCCTCCTCCTGAGCATTCGTGCAGAACCAGATGGCAAGCAGGGAGTCATCACCCTGCTGAAGTGTGCGGCTTCGGTGTCCCCTGGCCGTTACGGCCAGGGGACGTTGTGGCTGCTATCAACAACAGCTTGGCCGGTTACAGTTTTACCGCCTCCCGCCGGCTTTTTTCACCTTGATGCTGGTTGTCGCGGTGACCGTGTTGTTGTCAGGGTTCACGTCGTCCGGGGCAGCGGCGGTCGCCGTCCAATTGATTGTGGTTGCACTATCGCCAAGGTTCGACAGAGAACGGCTGGGTGAAACTTACGACTTTCTCCCGCAGCAAGAGTGAATGGATAGACCCAGGGGGAACCGGCGATCGTTACGTTCCATTCGACGGTAACGGCGGTCACCGTAGACGGTGCCCACGGCATCTCCGTACCCCGCGTTGGCCCTGGCGACGGTCACGATGAACTCCCGGCCCTCCGTGCCGTCCACCATTTGCATGGGCACCTGCAGGCCGGATTCCGGGCTGATCGAGACGTCATAGCCAACGGTGGCGGACGTTACGCAGATCGGCTCGGTCGCGTATGCGGCGGGCAGGGGCCAGCTGTGCATGTAGTTGATGACCGCGCGGGTGTCGTCGGCAGCCTGGGCGAAGCCGCCGATGTTGCCGTCCACGAAACCCGGGCTCAGTACCGAACACGTGGTCCAGGATGGGGCCCCGTGCGATATCGAACGTTGCATAGAAAGGATTGGTGTCATCCAGCACCTTGAGGTGCTCGAACCAGCCCGCTATGCCAGCACCATCCTCTGTCACTGGGTACGTACGGCGGAGACGGCAGGGCTGATAAAGTTCGCTTGCCCGGGTATACTGCATCACGCTGCCGTAATCCAGGAAGCATTTTTCCACCAGCTGTACTGTGCCCATCACCTCTTCCCTGACGTCGATGCATATCTTCTCGCCAAGGATCGTACGGCGTGGCCGGGTCGCTCAGCCCCATGATCTGGTTGAGGTAGGCCACCATGTCCACGTCAACCTTGCCGCCCTTGTCGGAGCCGGCGCCAAGGGCCCTGGCCGCGGTATCGAGTACGTCATCGGGCAACACGAGCGGGGCTGCGGGATCTCCCAGGTAGCCATACATCATGAGCTGCTTGTAGATCGCCAGGTTCTGCAGGGGCGAATCGACGGCGCCTGCCAAGACTGTTCTCGACAGCGTACCGTCATCTTGTAGGACAATTTGTTCACTGCTGGCGACCAATCGCCCGGCGGGGTCGAGGGTGAGTTTCACAGTCGGCGGTGGCCAGGTTGACGATCACGTCATCCAGCTGGGACGCATACACCGAATCTGGCGCGCGCGCATTGTTCATGCGGCCGAACTCGACCTCCTGGGTGCAGGACGCGCACTCGGCTGGAATAGCGCAGGTCCCAGGGTCGACATACACAACCATTGTATCGTCGGTGGGAGTCGCAGCCCCATCGACACCAAGAACTTGGCAGGATTGCGGGCATTCCGTAACGAGAGGCGACGGCTGGGGTTGCCAGCAATCTGTCTGCCGTCAGGATAGGGGACCCCATCCGCGTCGCGGTAGAGCTTGATAAGGTCACCCAGGTCAGGTGGCTGAGGCTCGCCGCCTCCGCTGCCACCGCCACCGTTTCCGGCATCAGGCGGCTTTGCCGCCAACCCGCTGCCGGTGAAAACTAAGAGTGCAGCCATGATCGTGAAGAATAGAACTCGCATTTTCATGATAGACCTCCTGACTTAGCGCTAGACTACGGATTGACTGGGCTGCGAGGGGCTTCTCCTGGGATTGCTCCCCCTCAATAGGTTGTGGCACGCGTCCCCAGCCGACTTTTTTCTCCTGATTCGAACTACACCAATTTCCTCCAGCATTCTTGCGAGGTTACGAAGCCTTATCGTCAAGTATTAATTTTTGTTAAACATTTGCAATCAGTCAAACGGCTGGTTTTTCTACCGATTAAACAAAAGCCTGATCTAATGCTAAAGAGTGAGGAATGTTGCAGGCGGACAATCTGATAGGAAGTAAAGATGAGCGATCAGGGTCGACAAAAGGTTCTCTTTTGCCCAGAGGACGGCCTGAAGCCGGTTGTCGACGTTGATTTTATGAAAGATGTTGTGGAGGTGAGTCTTGACGGTATGAGGGCTGATGTACAGACGGTCGGCAATCGCGTCATTCGATGCGCCGGTCGCTAGCACCCGCAGCAGTTCGACCTCGCGTTCTGACAGGGAGTGGCTGACCGGTACCGGCAATTCCTTGCCGACGTAGCTGTCCAGCAGGCATTCGGCAACTATCCGTCTCGGGATCCAGAATTCTCCGGAATTGATGGCGCAGATACCGTTGACCAGGTCCTCGACCCGGTCGTCGGAATACAGGAAGCCGCGGACGCCGTTCTTCAGTGCCTCCTTCTCGATCTCATGCTCATGAAGTACGTTGAACAGCGCCATCAGGTTATGAGCCTGGGCTTTCCATGCCTTCGAGGAGAGCATCTGCAGCAGGTTGTCGCGGGTCATGTCGTGCGCATCGACCAGGATCATCTTCTGCCCGAGCGGGGCGCCCAGGTTGGAGATCGGAACCTCCTCCAGGCTTTCTGCCTGGAACAGCTGGGCGGCCGTATGGGTGCGGATGAAGTCACAAATCAGCTCACGCTCGAAGCGCATCTTGCCGACGACGTAGATGTGGCGCCCTCGATAGCTGCAATCTGCACATTTGCTGGGAAGGTCACTGCTCATCTCGGTTCTCTTCGCGAGTGATTGGCAAGAATCCGATGGCCGAGGGCTGTCTTCGTAGACGTTTTGAAGCTTCCTGAAACGCTAACATCCGTTTGAGATTGGTTATGCTTAACTTTTATCGCACGGAGTTGAGCCGTGTCAAACTCAAGGACTAGACAAATGGACTGCAACAAGATCGAGGTTCTGGATCAGGCAAAAGCGGTAGCTGCCGTTGTTGCTACGACTTTAGTGCCTGCCGATATTCGTCCCGATTTTCGGCGAGTTGCTTGAAAAACAAGTATCTGCTTTGTAATCCACGCCATTTTAGGGTTTAATATTACGGTTCCTTCTGTGTCTCCTTATCCCTCAGTGGTTTGAATATATGTCTGTACGAAAAATCATCATCGGTGTCATCGGTGCCTCACGACCTTCACCCGCTGGGATGCGCATGGCCGAAGCTGTCGGTCGTGAGATTGCCCGTTGCGGTGCAACGCTGGTTTGCGGTGGTCTGGGCGGGGTCATGGAGGCCGCCGCCAAGGGGGCCTACGGGGCCGGTGGCGAGGTCCTCGGCATCCTGCCGGGACCGGACAAGAGTACGGCTAACCCCTATGTCACCCTGCCAGTCCCGACCAACATGGGGCATGCGCGCAACGTGATCATCGCCCATACCGCCGATGCCCTGATTGCGGTCGAAGGGGAGTATGGCACACTGTCGGAAACAGCCATCGGCCTCAAGCTCGGCAAGCCGGTCTTGGTGCTGCCCGGCGGTCAGCAGCTTGCCGGGACGGTTGCCGTTACTTCACCCGAGTCGGCGGTCGCCCTGGCTTTGGAGAGCCTGAAACTATGAGTCCATCCGTATCCTGCAACCTTAGTCATTCCGAAGAGTTCTCGACCGGCATCATCGAATGGCTGCGCGGTAAAGGTGCGATCCTCATTGTCACTCATGACCATCCTGACCCGGATGCCCTTGCGGCAGCATTTGCCCTGCAGCATCTGATTCTGGTCAAAACCGGGCAGGAGGCAACGATTGCATTCGGCGGCGTGATCGGCCGCCGTGAAAACCTGGTGATGGTCAAGCAGCTCGAGATCAAGGCGAAGCCGATTGAGGAACTCGACCTCGATACGTTCAATGCGATCTGCATGGTTGATACCCAGCCGGGGACTGGCAACAATTCCTACCCGGTCGATCGCCGCGTCGATTTGGTCATCGACCATCATCAATTCAAGGAGCACACCCATGCCTGCCGCTGGGTCGATGTGCGCCCCGAATACGGCGCATCGGCCAGTATCCTCTTCGAGTACCTGCAGGCGCAGTGTGTCAAGATCGCCACCAAGCTGGCAACGATCCTCTTTTATGCCGTCAAGTCAGAGACCGAAGACCTTGGTCGTGACTGGAGCAAGTCGGATCGCGATGCCTATCTGAAGTTGATGCCGCTCTGCAACAACCGCATTTTGCATGAGATAACCCGGCCAAAATCGTCGCGGGGCTATTTCAAGTATTTTGAAACCGGCCTTAAAAACGCGAAAATCTACGGCAACGCGCTGATTTTTAACCTCTATATTATCGATCATCCGGAAATCGTCGCTGAAATCGCCGATTTCCTGATGCGCGTCGAGGGGATTGAGATTGTCCTCGGCCTAGGGTGTTATCACGACGAAGGTGTCCTCTCCCTGCGTACCGGTCCACAGGAAACCCACGCCGGTGCACTGATGCAGAAAGTCATCAAGGGGCTCGGGACCGGTGGCGGGCACAGCATGACCGCCGGTGGCCAGATCCGTCCCCTCGAGGCAGTCCGGGGCAGCCTCGGCGCCCTCGAGTACGAACTGGCCGGGCGTTTGCTGACTGCTTTGGGTCGTGCGCATTCCGAGCCCGAACTGCTGGTCCCAAGATAGCTGCCTGCCCTTATCTCAGCGTTGACAGTCTGTCCTATCTGGAGTATAAAACGCGCCATGCCCCGCTTCTACCTGCATCTACTCTGTCAACTCTGTATCCTTTTGGTTATGACCCTGCCGGCAAGCGCGCTTGTCGAGATCGGTCGTCCCGGTGCCGACCCCTTGGTGATCGAAGATGTCTACCTGCGTGAGGGAACGGCATTCATTGCGATAGATGATGTTCTTCAGGCGCTTCAGCTGGAGGGGCAGTGGGATTCGGTGGCACACGTCTACACCATCAGTACTCCGCACGGGCGTGCGATTATTTCGCCGGGCAGCCAGTTCCTCAAGCTGGGCGACAATTTTATCCCCATCGCCCATCGTCCACGCTTTATTGACTCCAAGCTGCGGGTCTCGGAAGTTTTCCTCCTGCGTCAGCTGGCGCCGCTTCTCACCGAACCGATCTATTATCGCAATCACAACCCGCCGGCACCCAGCGAAGGTGAAGACCCCCTCGACCGTTTGTTTGCTTTCCTGCTGCGCAAAAAGGAGCCGGTTGCCGATGGCAGCAAGTGGGTGGTCTCTGTTGATCCGGGGCATGGCGGTGAAGATTCCGGGGCCCTTGGTCTGAATGGCAGCAAGGAGAAAGTCATCACGCTTGCCGTTGGCCAGCGCCTGGAGAAGCTTTTGAAGATGCGCCAGGATGCCCCTGTGGTCATGACACGCGATGGCGATTACGCTCTCGATATGGAGCGCCGTCTCGCGGTGGTTGCCGAAGGGCAGGCTGACGTCATGCTCTCGCTGCATGCCCAGGCGTTTGTCGCGGCAGAGAGCTCCGGGGTGTATCTCTATGTTCAGCCGCAGACTGAACGCGACGTCCCTGACGGCATGGTGGCCGAGAACTCCAGCTTGAAGCTCGCCGAATTCCTCCAGCACAAACTGCAGGCAAACGGCTTCGTTGTGCATGGCATCAAGGAACTGCCGGTCTACCCCCTCGGCCGCGGTGACCTGCCGCGCGTTCTCGTCGAAATGGGCAGCCTGACCAATGCGGACGATCTCTCCAGGCTGCAGGATCCGAGCCGTCAGCAGGATTTTGCCCGTGCCCTCTTTGAGGGATTGCTGGCCTTTTTCGACACTTTCTCAGGAGGAAATCCATGAGTTCTTCCAGCCCTCTCCGTCATGACGGCCGCCGGGTGGACCAATTGCGTCCAATCAAGATCGAACGCGGCTTCACCCGTTACGCCGAAGGTTCGGTTCTTGTGTGTTTTGGTGAAACCCGAGTTCTCTGCAACGCTTCTGTTGAGGAGAACGTGCCACCCTTCATGCGCGGCCAGGGCAGAGGCTGGGTCACTGCTGAATACAGCATGCTGCCCCGTGCGACCCAGACGCGCTCGGTGCGTGAAGCTACCCGCGGCAAATTGGGTGGTCGTACCCACGAGATTCAGCGCCTGATCGGCCGGGCCCTGCGCGCGGTGGTCAATTTCGAGCTCCTTGGCGAGCGCACGGTCGTCATCGATTGTGATGTCCTTCAGGCGGACGGCGGTACACGCACAGCCGCGATTACCGGAGCCTGGATCGCGCTTGCCGACGCGGTGGAGAAACTGCTGGTACAGGGCTTGATCAAGCAGTCGCCTCTGCAGGACAGCGTCGCCGCGATCAGTTGCGGGATCGTCGCTGGCCGTCCGGTGCTCGATCTTGATTATGTCGAAGACTCGGGCGCCAGCGTTGACATGAATTTTGTCATGACCGGTGACGGCCGTTTTGTCGAAGTTCAGGGGACGGCCGAGGATGAGCCTTTCAGCAACGCCGAGCTGGATGCCTTGCGCGACCTGGCCGGTCATGGCTGCCGGGAGCTGACAGTGGCACAGCAGCAGGCGAGACGTCAGTCATGATGGAGCTGGTTGTCGCCACCCGCAACGCCGGCAAACTCAAGGAGATTATTCGCTTGCTCGAAGGGCAGGGAGTCTGCGTCCGCGGCCTTGAGCATTTTCCGGATGCGCCTGAAGTCGAGGAAGATGGCGACACCTTCGCGGCCAATGCCCTTAAAAAAGCCCAGGTCATCGCCAGCCACACCGGCTTGTCCTGCCTTGCCGACGACTCCGGTCTCGTAGTCGCGGCGCTGCAGGGACGCCCTGGCGTCCATTCCGCCCGTTTCTCAGGTGAGGGAGCCAATGACCGCAGCAACAATCGCAAACTCCTCGATGAAATGGCCAATGTCCCCGATAACCAGCGTCAGGCGGCGTTCTGCTGTGTTATGGCGCTGTGCCTCCCCGGCACCCCGCCACAGCTGTTTGAAGGCAGGGTCGAAGGCGTGATCCTCGCTCAGGAACAGGGTGACGGCGGTTTCGGTTATGACCCGCTGTTCTGGCTGCCAGAATTTGACTGCACCATGGCGGAACTGCCTCTTGACAGCAAAAACCGCATCAGCCACCGCGGCCAGGCCTTGCGTCAGGTTGTTGCGCACCTTTTGGCTGATCAATCCTGATTCCCTTGAACTTACAGGGAAAATGCCCGAATGCTGTTTTCCTGGTAATTTTTACTTTATTTTTTTCCAAACGGTGTTTAGTATACGGAGGTCTTGTATACAGTATGCAGTAATGCACCGCAGTCCGGGTGAAAAGCCGTACCGGGCGGGGCAATGTAGCAAGGGATGTCATTATGGGTTTGTCAAGTCGTTGGCGGGGGCCTCCTCGATAGGCCGGGACAAGGCAGCTTGCCTTGCTCCGTCTGCGCGCCGGTTCCATCCGGTTCTTGAGCAGGTCTTTTTCGGGTTTTTCCATCAAAACACATTGAGTAAGGGATCAAAATCATGCAACTGACGCAAAGTTCTGTGGGCAGAAAGATCATCATGGCCGTTACCGGCGTCGTGTTGGTCGCGTTTGTTTGTGTGCACCTGCTGGGCAACTCGTCCGTGTTTATAGGTGCAGACGCAATCAACGCTTATGCGCAGAAGCTGCATAGTCTCGGACCATTCGTCTGGGTCTTCCGGCTGGTTATGCTGGCAGCTTTCGCAATTCACATCATTTTCGGGATCCAGTTGACCCTGGAGAACAGGGCGGCAACTCCCGAAAAGAATGTGCAGGTCAAGCGCCTGAAGACCGGTTTCGGTGCCGAAACCATGATCGTCTCGGGCCTGGTGATGCTGGCGTTTGTCATCTACCACCTGCTGCATTTCACTGTTCGGGTGACCAACCCCGAGATCTATGTGCCGCTCGGTGATCATGGCATGGTCGATGTCTACTTCATGGTGGTCAACGGGTTCAGCCATGCTCTGCCGGTCATTGCCTACGCAATCGGCATGGTCTTCCTGTTTCTGCATGTCAGTCACGGCTTCCAGAGCTTGTTCCAGACGTTGGGACTGAGCAACGACAAGTCACTTCCGGTCATGGGAATGATCAGCAAGCTGGTTGGGTTTGTACTCCTCGTGGGTTACATCTCCATTCCGCTGCTGATTGTTGCCGGACTCATCAAGATTTAGGGGGTCGATTTAATGATACTCGACGGCAAATGTCCTACCGGACCAATTGAAACTTCCTGGGATCGCCATCGCTTTCAATCGAAGCTGGTCAATCCTGCCAATAAGCGCAAGTACAAAATCCTCTGCGTCGGTACCGGCCTTGCCGGTGGTGCTGCTGCGGCTTCCCTGGGCGAGCTCGGCTACAATGTTGAAGCGTTCTGCTATCAGGACAGCGCCCGCCGCGCTCACTCCATCGCGGCCCAGGGCGGCATCAACGCCGCCAAGAACTACCCGAACGACGGCGACTCCATCTACCGCCTGTTCTACGACACCATCAAGGGCGGCGACTTCCGTGCCCGTGAGGCCGATGTCTGGCGTCTGGCCCAGGTGTCGAACAACATCATCGACCAGTGCGTCGCTCAGGGCGTGCCTTTCGCTCGCGACTACGCTGGCTACCTGGATAACCGCTCTTTTGGCGGCGCCCAGGTTTCCCGTACTTTTTATGCGCGCGGCCAAACCGGTCAGCAGCTGCTGCTTGGTGCCTACTCGGCGCTCTCACGCCAGGTGAAGGCCGGCACGGTCAAGCTCTTCGAGCGCCGCGAAATGCTCGACCTGGTAGTCGTCGACGGCGTGGCCCGCGGCATCACCTGCCGCAACATGGTGACCGGCGCGATCGAGTCCTATTGGGGCGATGCGGTCATCCTGGCCACTGGCGGCTACGTCAACGTCTTCTACCTCTCCACCAACGCCATGGGTTGCAGCGTCACCGCCACCTGGAAGGCTGCCAAGAAGGGCGCCTTCATGGCCAACCCCTGCTACACCCAGATTCACCCGACCTGTATTCCGCAGCATGGCGAGCATCAGTCGAAACTGACCCTGATGTCCGAATCGCTGCGTAACGACGGTCGCTGCTGGGTGCCGAAGAATGTGGATGACTGCGAGAAGCCGGCCAGCGCCATTGCCGACGATGACCGCGACTACTACCTGGAGCGCAAGTACCCCTCCTTCGGCAACCTGGCCCCGCGTGACATCGCGTCCCGCGCCGCCAAGGAGCAGTGCGATGACAATCGCGGCGTCGGCCCCGGCAAGCGCGGCGTTTACCTCGACTTTGCCGATTCGATCAAGCGTCTCAGCGAAGACACCATCCGCGAGCGTTACGGCAACCTTTTCGAGATGTACGAAAAGATCACTGCCGAGAATGCTTACAAACAGCCGATGCGCATCTATCCGGCACCGCACTATGCTATGGGCGGCCTCTGGGTCGATTACAACTGCATGAGCAACGTCCCGGGCCTGTTCGTCCTCGGTGAAGCCAACTTCTCCGTACATGGCGCCAACCGTCTCGGTGCTTCGGCGCTGATGCAGGGCCTGGCTGATGGCTACTTCGTCATTCCTTACACCATCGCCAACTACCTGGCGACGGTGAAGCCTGGCGAAGTCAAGGCCGATCACGCCGAATTCAAGAAATCGGCGGAAGACGTCAAGGCCGATATCGACAAGATGCTCTCCATCAACGGCACCAAGACTCCCTCCGAGCTTCACCGTGAACTCGGCAAGGTCATGTGGGAAGATGTCGGCATGGCGCGCAGCAAGGAAAGCCTCGAGCACGCCCTCAAGCGCATTCCCGAAATCCGCGACGAGTTCTGGAACAACGTCAAGGTGGTTGGCACCAACGAGCAGTTCAACCAGGAGCTCGAGAACGCCGGTCGCCTGGCCGACTTCCTCGAGTTCGCAGAAATCCTTGCCAAGGATGCGCTGAACCGTGAAGAGTCCTGTGGTGGTCACTTCCGCACCGAGCACCAGACCGACGATGGCGAGGCCATGCGTAATGACGAGGACTTCTGTTACGTGGCGGCCTGGGAATTCAAAGGCGCGGGCGTCGAGCCTGAACTGCACAAAGAGCCTTTGAAGTTTGAAAATGTCAAACTTGCCGTAAGGAGCTACAAATAATGAAACTCAAACTTCACGTATGGCGCCAAAACGGCCCGAATGACAAGGGGAGGTTGGAGACTTACGAGGCTCTCAACGTCAGCCCCGACCAGTCCTTTCTTGAGATGCTCGACGATATTAACTTGGCCCTGGCCAAAGATGGGCGGGATGTTATTGCCTTCGACCACGATTGCCGCGAAGGTATCTGCGGGATGTGTTCGCAGGTCATCAACGGTGTGCCCCACGGCGGCCAGGAGCGCACCACGGTCTGCCAGCTGCATATGCGGGAATTCAAGGATGGTGACGAAATCTTCATCGAGCCTTGGAAAGCCCGGGCTTTTCCGGTGATCAAGGACCTCGTGGTCGACCGCGGTGCCCTCGACAAGCTCATCCAGGCTGGTGGGTATACCTCCTGCCACACCGGCGGTGTGGCTGACGGCAACGCCCTGCTCATCGGCAAGCCGGAGGCCGACTACGCCATGGACGCCGCCGAGTGCATCGGCTGCGGTGCCTGTGTCGCCTCCTGCCCGAACAGTTCGGCCATGCTTTTCACCAGTGCCAAGGTCGCCCAGTTGGCCGTGCTGCCGCAAGGCAAGATCGAAGCCCAGCAGCGGGTTCTGGCGATGACAGAACAGGCCCAGGAATGTGGTTTCGGTAACTGCACCAACCACTACGAGTGCCAGGCCTCCTGTCCCAAGGGTATCAACGTCAAGTTTATTGCCAAGTTGAACCGTGAATACATGAAGGCCCTTTTCAAGTAATTTGCAGCTGTTCTCACGATGATCCAGATAGGGTGGGCCATATGGCCCACCCTTTTTTTGTCAATATCACGATATATTGCTTGTGCTCATCCTTGGAAAAGAGCACTTAATGGCCCCACAACAGGTTGCGGGGCCGTTTCTGCTGGTGGGCACTAAGCTCTTGCGGTTATGTTTTACAGTGGATGCAGCATGAGACGTTTGTGAGTGACCATGTGTTATAAGTCACTGAATAATCGGACATCCTAAGCACCTAAGCTGTTGTGAGCGATAATTTGGTAAGCACTCCTTCCAAGGGCTTCGTTTGGCGGTAGCGCATTACTTTAATATGCATACGACCCCTTAGGTTTTAGGCATACGGATGTTTTTATCCTATGGCAGTAATGAGGAAACGATGCAGACATTCTCAATGTTAATGTCCTGTTTGGGGATTTTCACTGCCCTGGCCCACCTCTACTCGTTATGGGCGGCTTTTGCAATCGTCTAAATGACGAGTATGAGTATGTTGGCTATCGTTGCCTTCTTTGGGCTGAGAAGCCGGCAATCTGAGAAAGAAGGTTCATATTGGCCCCCATAGATTAAGATTCCCAGGAAGATTCCTCTCGAGGAGCGGATTCAACGGGTGAAGCCGTTTGGTTTGAGCATGACATCCTTTAGCCCTTTTGCATTAAAACGGTGCTGAATTCATCCAGCATGCGATTGCTCACAAGCCTGCACCCCCTTTTCTCGTAAGCCTGCCGTACATCAAAATTGTGCTCCCACAAAATTCCCGAGAGTAATAAGACCCCGCCTGGCATAATCTTCGCGACCACCGCTGGCGCCAGGTCAAGCAGTATGTCGCCATAAATATTCGCCAGAATGATATCAAAGTCGGTTTCCATCACTGTCTCCAAGGTGCCCGTGACATGGGTTACTTGGGTTTCGAGATGGTTCAATCGGCAGTTGCCGTATGCCGTTGCAACCGCCTGCGGCTCAATATCGACGCAGATGGCGTGGGCCGCGCCAAGTTTGAGTGCGGCGATGGCCAGGATACCGGTGCCGCTGCCGAGGTCGAAAATATTCGCACCCTTGATGCAAGGCAGCTCCGTCATGTACTCGAGGCAGCTTTCGGTGGTCTCGTGTTCTCCCGAACCGAATGCGCCGCGCTGCATTATCAGGTCGATGCGATCGTCAGTCGAGGGTGGTGTGTCGGGAGGGACGATGCGGAATTTCGACCCGATGTTGAAAGGTTTATACATAAGATCCGTGGCGCGTGGCGCGAAGAGAGAAAAATTGTCTTCTGCAAAGCATATGCTCATGGCACCTGTATCATAAGCCTTGGCTTCGCAGGATCAAAAGTACGAGAGTGTAGGTCACGGCGGAGAGCAGCGTGGAGAGCATGACGATGGTCCCGGCCAGTTCAGCGTCTCCCTTGAGCTGGTCTGCCATGATGTAGTTGGCCGTTGCCGCCGGCGTTCCGGCAATCAGCACGCCGATGCCGAGATCCATCCCCTTGACCCCCAGAGCGCTCAGCAGCAAGGCTGCCAGGGCCGGCATCCAGAGTAATTTCGCGCCACTCGCCAGGAAGGCCTTTACCAGGTCGCCGCGCAGTCTCTCCACGGAAAAGCCTCCGCCGATAGCTAGCAGGGCCAGCGGCAGGGTCATGCCGGTGGCGATTTTCAGGCTGCGGTCGAGGACCAGGGGAATGGGCAGGTCGAGAAAACTCCAGAGGATGCCGAGGAATGATGCCAGGATCAGGGGGTTCAGGGCAATTTGGCGGACCCAGAAGCTGGCACCACGCTGCTCTCCGTCGCCACGATGTGGCCACAGCAGGGCAAAGATGGCGTAGAGGTTGAGAAAGGGGACCAGAAAACCCATCAGAATACCAGCCTTTGTCAGCCCTGTTTCACCGTAGGCATTGAGCGTGATGGCCAGGCCAACGTAGGCGATATTGCCGCGAAAAGACCCCTTGACTGAAAACGCCGCGGGCGTTGTTGGGATAATTCCGGATCACGGTGTAGAGATAAGAAACAATAAAGGTGATCGTCACCGCAGCGATAGAACCGAGGATCAAATGTCCGTTGAAGTTGGTAAAAAAGTCCGCCGTGCCAATTTTATAAAAGAGTAGTAATGGCAGGCAAACATAATAGACCAAGCGGTTGGTCTGCTTGAGAAAAGCTGCATCGATCAATCCCCAGCGACGCAACAGCCAGCCGAGCGCAACGACCGAAAAGACCGGTAAAACGATATTAATGATGTCGAGGAAGAGTGCCATGCTGATTGTCCCCTGATGAGTGTAAAACAGAATACAGAAATCAGCATGCAGAATACAGTAAAAACCAATAATTACATGTGGGTGGAGAGTTCATTAATTTTTATCAGGCCGTGGAATTAGGTGCTAACCTTTATCGGGCTTTCTTTTTGAGGCGTTTGTGTAATATTCTACAGATGATGTGGTATAGCAGTAACTTGCTGATTGATCAAAAGCACGGAAAAACATGCTGAGCCCTGCAAAGACAATTTATCTGCGTCTGGCAGTCATTGCCGGATTACTGTTGTTGGTAACCGCCCTGCATTACCTGACCACTACGCAGATGGTCAATGCGCATGATATCTATCGCCGGCTCTACTATGTGCCGATCGTCCTCGGCGGGGTCTGGTTTGCACTGCGCGGTGGCATCGTGACAGCGCTCCTCGCCTCGCTGCTCTATATGCCGCATGTCCTTTATCACTGGCAGCATCACCCCTCAATCGCTCTCGAACAATACCTGGAAATCGTCCTTTATAATGTAATCGGCTGTCTGACAGGCTTTCTCGCGCAACGTGAGAGGCAGCAGAAGCTACGTTATCAGAAAACTGCCGAAACCCTCGAGGGCAGCTACCAGAAGTTGCGCGAGCAGGCCGACCAGATCATCGAAATCGAAGAGCAGCTGCGGCGTGCCGATCGCCTCTCTGCTCTCGGCGAGCTCTCCGCCGGGATGGCCCATGAAATTCGCAACCCCCTTGGCTCCATCAAGGGCACCGCAGAGATTCTGCGCGACGGTGTGGCCGCTGACGACCCGAAACTGGAATTCGCCGAAATTCTGATCAGGGAAGTGGATCGTCTCAATGGAGTTCTGGAAGATTTCCTGCATTTTGCCAGGCCGACCCCGGTCGAACACGGCCGCTTTGCCCTGCGCCCGGTGGTTAATAATGTCCTCGACTTGACCCGGCAACAGGCTTTGTCCAATCATGTAGAAGTACGCCTCGATCTTGATGAAGACAAAGAACTCTCCGGACAGGGGGAGCAGATCAAACAGGCGCTGCTCAACCTGGTTCTGAATGCTCTTCAGGCCATGCCGGCAGGCGGCATTCTTCAGGTTTCCACCAGAAACCTGCCGCAGGAAGTCCATATCAAGGTGAGTGACAACGGTCCAGGAATCGCCGCGGAAGACCGCGAAAGAATCTTCAACCCCTTCGTGACCACCCGTGAAAGCGGGACCGGGCTTGGCCTGGCTATAACGCAACGCATTGTGCACGGCCACGATGGTCATATCGTGCTCGACAGCACCCCGGGGCAAGGTGCGAGTTTCACTCTTTGCCTGCCATTGTCCTGAAATGGAGATGCTTGTCTCATGACAACCAAAACCTCATATCACCGTGCGGCCAAAACCACGCGTAAGGTCCTGCTCATCGACGATGATGCTTCCCTGCGCCGGGTGACTGAGTATTCTCTGCAGTCCGCCGGTTTTCACGTCATCAGTGTCGCCGATGGTCAACAGGGACTGGTTGCCTTCCGAGAAGATCAGCCGGAAATCGTCATCACCGATATCCAGATGCCGGGGATGTCCGGAAACGAGGTGCTGCAACAGATCAAGGCAGAGCGTCCTGAGACCCTGGTGATTGTCATTACCGCCCACAGCTCCGTTGAAAAAGCCGTTGCGGCCATGAAGCAGGGGGCCTACGATTACCTGGCCAAGCCGTTCAGCCGCGATGAACTGGTTCACGTGGTGAACAAGGCATTCAATCTGCTCGGCCTGCAGGAGGAGAATCGCCGCCTGCGCGATCAACTGGAGCATAAAATTGATTTCAGTCACATGGTCGGCATCTCTGATGTCATGCAGGAAGTGTTCGATATTGTCAGGAAAGTTGCCCCGACCGAGGCGAGTGTCCTGATCAGCGGCGAAAGCGGGACTGGTAAAGAATTGATTGCCAGGGCGATTCACCAGGGCGGTGCACGATGCAAGGAACCGTTTATCGCCATCAACTGTGCCGCCATTCCGGCCGATCTCCTCGAAAGCGAACTGTTTGGCCACGTTCGCGGTGCTTTTACCGGGGCGGTGCGCGATCGCGCCGGGAAATTCGAACAGGCGGATGGCGGCACCCTGTTCCTCGACGAAGTCGGCGAGATGCCGCTCGAGTTGCAACCCAAGCTGCTGCGCGTCCTCCAGGAAATGGAGGTTGAGCCCTTGGGAGGCAAGTCTCGTTCCGTCAATGTTCGGGTTCTCGCCGCGACCAACCAGGATGTGGAAGCAGCCTTGCAGGAAGGCCGCTTTCGTGAAGACCTTTACTATCGTCTTGCGGTCATTCCGATCGAATTGCCGCCCTTGCGTCAGCGTGCCGAGGATGTGCCGCTCCTGGTCAGGCATTTTCTGAAACGCTTCAGCCCTGATCGTCCGGTCGACATCAGCAAAACTGCCCTGGAGTGTATGGCGGCCTATCCCTGGCCGGGGAATGTCAGGGAATTGCAGAACGCTGTGGAGCGTATGGTTGTGCTTCATCGCGATGAGCGACTGGAACTGGAGCACTTGCCGGCAAAAGTTCGCTCAAAGCAGCCGCTGACCAGGAGCCTGGTGGTCGATCTTCCGCCAGACGGCTATCCACTGGAGTCGATTGAAAAGGAAGTGGTCATTCAGGCACTGGAGCGCAATGACTGGAACCAGACCCGGGCTGCCGCTTTCCTGCAGGTGCCAAGACATACGCTGATTTACCGGATGGAGAAGTATGAAATCAGCAAACCATAAAACCTGCGGCGCACGCTGCGGAGTGCGGAAAAGCCAAAAAATGCTTGTGCTTCTGATGGTTCTCTGCATGGCCGAAACCTCTGTCGTTTGCCTATGAGCGACGCTCAGCAGTGGTCGATACGGTGGGCAAGGCGGGTCCCTCGGTGGTGAATATCCGCACAGAGCAAATTGTCCAACGCCGCAGTTCACCGTTTTTCGGTTTCGGCGACGCTTTTTTTGATGACTTTTTCAAGCAGTTCTCGACCACGCGCAGCTATCGGACCCAGGCCCTCGGTTCCGGGGCGATTATTGACAGTCGCGGTTACCTGGTCACCAATGCTCACGTGGTCGAGAAGGCCTCGAAAATTTTCGTGGCGTTCCCTGATGAGCGACAGGAGCGTGAGGCAACCCTGATCGGTATCGACCCGGCGACCGACCTCGCGGTCGTCAAGGTGACGGCTGAAAAACCCTTGCCGAGCCTTGTCTTTGCAGAGGCCGACGACCTGTTGCTCGGCGAAACGGTCATTGCCATCGGTAACCCTCTTGGGCTGGAAAATTCCGTGACAACCGGGGTGGTCAGTGCGCCGCAGCGGCGCCTGCCCGATGGCGAGGGCGGCTTGGGAATTTTTATCCAGACCGACGCCCTGATCAACCCCGGTAATTCCGGGGGACCGCTTCTCGACATCAACGGTCGCCTGCTTGGCATCAATACGGCAATTGCCCAGCAGGCCCAGGGAATCGGTTTTGCCATACCGGTTAAAGTCGTCCGCCGGGTGGTGGACGATTTGATCGCCTACGGGCGCGTTCGCCCGGTCTACTCAGGAATCATCCCCGGCGAGATCAGTCGTACCATGGCACGCTCGCGCGGCGCCGGCGGGGCCCTTGTCACGGAGGTTGAGCCTGCTTCTCCAGCGGCGGTTGCGGGTCTCCAGGTGGCTGATGTGATCCTCGAAGTCGATGGTGTTCAGGTGGATTCGGTATCGGAATATCTCTCGTTGCTGAGGACTTATCCGCCTGGAGCGCAGGTTGAACTGACCTTTCTGCGTGGTGTTGATGAGCAGCAGGTGAGGCTCCGATTGACTGAACTTCCTGCCGGTTATCTTACCCGTTATGTGGAACGGACTTTCGGCTTGGTTGTTGACCAGGACTCAAAAGGCGTCTACGTTGCCCGGGTTCTGCCGAAGTCGCCGGCGGCGCGAATTGAACTCAAAGCGGGAGACCGGATTGCTGAAATCGCTGGTGTCCAGGTCGACAATCTGCAGGATTTTTTCTCCCGTGTTGAATCAACCTTGTGGCTTTTACCCCTGCGCTTTGCCGTGTTTCGCGGTAACCAGGGCTATCTGATTGAAATGCCCTGAGATCGGGAAAAGATCATGAAGCTTTTCGTTGCTCGGGATGAACCGAGGCAAGCAGATGTTGCACAATTTGAACTCGAAGGCTGGATCGATAACGCGCCTTTCGAGGTGTTGCTGGGCATGCATATCGAGCGAGTGGCCGATGGTCAGGCCCTGTTGTCCATGCCGTTTACAGTCATGCTCGCCAACGGTGGCGGCGTCATGCACGGTGGCGCCATGACGGCGCTGGCCGACACAGCTGTGGCCATTGCGATCAAAAGTCTGCTGCCGCCAGGGACGACCTTTGCGACCACTGCATTAACCATGAAATTCGTTGCGCCGGTTCTGGCCGGGGGGGTTGTCGCTCACGCTCAGATCCGTGGTTCGGAGGGGCGAACCTTTCACGGCGTGTGTGAACTGCGCGGTGAGCAAGATGAGCTTTATGCCAGCTTCACTTCGGAATTCAAGGTCGCGCACCGGCAGAAATAATCTGACTGTGAATTGGGCGCGCATATGAGCGTCAAGACCGGTTGACATTTTTGCCCCCGTGGGTTTACATGAGGATAAATATCTGGTTTTTACTATATAAAATAAAAGGGTTTACTATGCGTCGTTTGTTCATCGTCGTTGTTCTGCTGGCACTGGTCGGCGTCTCTATCTACATGGGGTTCACGGGCAGCCCCCGACCGTCTTATGTGTCCGAAAAGATAGTCGAACTGGGGGATATGGCCCCCGATTTTCAGCTTGAGGATACGCAAGGCAACAAGCTGTCTCTGGCCGACCTGCGCGGCAAGGTTGTGCTGGTGAATTTCTGGGCGACATGGTGTCCGCCCTGCCGCGCGGAAATGCCCTCGATGGAAAAACTTAATGAAGCCATGGCCGGTGAGGACTTTGTCATGCTGGCGATCAATGTCGAGGATAACGGTCGTACCTCTGTGCCGGAATTCCTAAACAAGTCTCCGCATAAGTTCACGATCCTTTATGACGACCAGGGTGTCGTGCAGAGACTTTACGGTGTGTACAAGTTCCCTGAGTCCTTCGTCATCCGTAAGGATGGTGTCATTGATGACAAGGTCATTGGTGCAATCGACTGGGCGCACCCGGAAACCGTCGCAGTATTTTAAAGCGCTGGCGAAAGGATAACCAGCTTGCAGCAAGCCTCTCAGATAACCTACTGGATCGCTTTTACCGCTGGGATTCTCTCCTTTGCTTCCCCTTGCGTGCTACCGTTGATCCCCTCGTACTTGACCTATATTACCGGGTTATCCTTCAGCCAGTTGGAGGACGCACATCCCAAGGCTAAGGTCCGCCTGACGGTTTTGCTACATTCGCTCTGCTTCATCATCGGCTTCTCCATGGTTTTCGTGCTGTTGGGAGCCATCGCCGGGATCGCCTCCAGTAAATTCCAGATTTACCTGCGCGAAGGGCTGGAGTGGATTGAAAAAATCGGTGGACTGTTGATCTTCCTATTCGGCGTGCATATGACTGGGCTGTTTCATTTTGGCGTGCTGCTTGGGGAGAAAAGGGTTCATCTGCATAAAAAACCGAGCGGATTTATCGGTACATTTGTGGTCGGCGTCGCTTTTGCTGCCGGGTGGACCCCCTGCATCGGTCCTATCCTCGCTTCGATCCTCATGGTCGCCGCCACGTCCGGCAAGGTTGGCGAAGGCGTTGGTCTGCTTGCTGTCTATTCCCTGGGGCTGGGTGTCCCTTTCCTGCTCTCGGGACTGCTCTTCCACCAGTTTCTGGTCGCGTTCAACCGCTTCCGCAAGTATATCCGCCTGGTTGAAATCGGCACCGGCATCATGTTGATGGCTGTCGGCATCATGCTCATGTTCAACCTGATGGGCCATTTGACCATGCTGCTCTATCAATGGGTTCCCATGCAAGGCTGATGGTTCTCGCCTGTTTCTTCTCTCCCTCGACGATAAGCTCATCGGGCTTTCTCCTGTAAATTGCTTGACATGGCAATATGGCTTGTTTAAATTGAAATCCGTTTTCAACCAGGCTGTTTATGACCACGTCCAAAACAAAAATCAAATTCAGTAATTTTCTCGCCACCAAGCGGTTGAAGTCCACCCGGCAACGTGAGCTCATCCTCGAGGAATTTCTGCGCGCCGGTGCCCACCTGTCCACGGAGGACCTTTATCTGCGCCTGCGCAGGAAAAACCCCCGGATCGGATATGCAACCGTCCATCGCACCCTGAAATTGTTTGCCGAATGTGGAATTGCCGAACAGCGTCATTTCGGTGATGGCCAGGCTCGCTACGAAGCCAGCGACCACGACGAGCATCATGACCATCTAATCTGCGTGACCTGTGGCAAAATCGTCGAATTCGAAGATCCACGCATTGAAAAACTCCAGGACGAAGTTGCCGGGGAACACGGTTTCTCCATCGAACGCCATCGTCTGGAACTCTACGGCATCTGTTCTGCTTGCCAGCATTCTTAAGTCTCTTTTTTTGTTATAAGTGAAAATGAATATCAATCGCAAACGGGAAGGTCGTGCAGACGTTTATGCAGAATCAACAGCAGGCTGAAAAGAAAATCATTCTGGTCGGTAATCCGAATGTCGGCAAAAGCGTGGTCTTTAACAGCTTGACGGGCAGTTACACGACTGTGTCCAACTACCCGGGGACTTCAGTGGAGGTGTCACGCGGATCTTGCCAGATCGAGCATGAGAGCTTCCTGGTTCTGGATACTCCCGGTATGTACTCGCTACTGCCGATTACCGAGGAGGAACGGGTTGCACGCCGTATTCTCCTTGAAGAGTCGCCGCATGTGGTCGTGCATGTGCTTGATGCCCGCAACATTGAGCGGATGCTGCCAATGACGCTGCAGCTTATCGAGGCCGGACTGCCAGTGATACTGCTGGTCAATATACTGGATGAAGCCGAGCGGGTCGGCATGCAGATTGATATCAAACTGCTGCAGGAGAAATTGCAGATACCCGTAGTCGGTGGGGCGATGGGGCGCGGCAAGCGGGGACTCTCGGAGTTGCGCACCGCAATCGCTGCCTATCAACCCGGCAAGGCGACTTTCGTCTATGCAACCGATCTCGAGAAGGATATTCTGAAAATCAGTACGCTGATGCAGGGCGACTATTTTCTCGCCAAGCGCAGCCTGACACTGATGCTCTTGCAGCGTGACGAGGAGATTGCCCAAAGGGTCAGGGCCCGCGAGGGCGAACGCTATGCAGCAGTAGAGAATGCCGTCAACGACACGATCTTCGCCCGCCGAGTCGATCTGCACCTGCGTATCAGCCTGGAACGCAAACGCATCTGCAAAGGCTTGCTGGATAGTGTCGTGATCCAGCAGGATGGCGGTCCGCCCAGCTTTCTCGAGCGTTTCTCCAACTGGACGATGAACCCCTGGACAGGCATCCCGCTGTTGCTGGTTGTCCTCTATTTTGGGCTCTACCAGTTTGTCGGCGGCTTCGGCGCCGGGACCATCGTCGATTTCCTCGAGGGGACGATATTTGAGGAATTTCTCAACCCTTGGGCGATCGGCTTTTGCCAGCAATACATCCCCTGGTATTGGCTCAACGAACTGCTGGTTGGCGAATACGGTCTGTTCACCCTGGGAGTGCGCTACGCCTTCGCGATCATCCTGCCGATCGTCGGCACCTTCTTTATCGCTTTTGCCATGATCGAAGACAGCGGTTACTTCCCGCGTCTGGCCATGCTGGTTGACCGGGTCTTCAAAAAAATCGGCCTGAACGGTCGGGCGGTGATCCCGATGGTGCTTGGCTTCGGCTGCGATACCATGGCAACGGTCGTTACGCGTACTCTGGAAACCACGCGGGAGCGGGTCATCGCGACTCTGCTGCTGGCCCTGGCCATTCCCTGCAGTGCCCAGATGGGGGTCATCCTCGGCCTGCTCTCCACTGTCCCCGGGGCCCTGGCGGTGTGGCTCGTCAGCATGGTCGGAGTCTTTCTCCTCGTGGGTCTGCTGGCAGCCCAGGTCATGCCCGGGGAGCGGCCGATGTTCTACATGGAGATCCCGCCGATGCGCCTGCCGCAGCTGCAGAATGTCATGGTCAAGACCGTGACCCGCATGCAATGGTATTTCAAGGAGATCTTTCCCCTGTTCATGATCGCCTCGGTGTTGCTCTGGGCCGGAAAATTGACCGGTGCCCTGCAATGGCTGGTCGAGATGTTCAACCCGGTGATGCGCCTGCTCGGCCTGCCGACACGAAGCTTCAGCGGCCTTTATCTTCGGCTTTTTCCGGCGCGATTTCGGCGCAGCCGGCCTCTATGATCTGCAGACCGAAGGGCTGCTCGATCCGGTGCAGCTGACGGTTGCAGCCGTGACCCTGACCCTGTTCGTCCCGTGCGTCGCCCAGTTCCTGGTCATGCAGAAGGAGCGTGGCTGGCGCACGTCCCTGATGATCTTCTTCCTGGTCACCGGGATGGCGTTCAGCGTTGGCTGGGCGCTCAATAAATTTTTACTGATGACGGAAATATTGTCATGAAGTGTTCTTTTTGTGACCATGAACTGACGCCGGAGATGCTGCGAGAAAAAGGCTGCGGAGGCTGCCTGGGCGGATGCCGCAAAATCCACTGCCCCTATTGCGGGCAGGAGAACCCTGTCGTTCCGGACTTTCTGGAAAAGGTGATAAAGCGTCAGAAGCCAGAAGATGCATCTAGAAAATAGCAACCGCGGTGCACGGCAATAAAATAGGTTGTCAAAAATATTTCCAGGGGGCTCTTTTGACTCTGTTGGAGTTTAAGAAAATTTCACCATCTCGACACGTTTGCTGAACAAAATCTTTGCGATGCGAAGTCCAGGAAAGGAACGGTACATGAAAGTTTCGGCCAAAGCGGAAGAGATCCTCGAATCTCTCTGGATTACCACGGAAGAGAGAGGCGAGGACGCTGCCCATTTCGAGCGGCTTGACATCGCTCCGGATGATGAAGGACTGGCCGAATTGATCCGGCTGGCGTTTGTCGAGGTGCATGGTGAGTGGGTGCGCCTGCGCAAGGAAGGGCGTGCCGAGGCTCGCATGACCGTGCGCCGGCACCGTCTCGCAGAGCGCCTGATGATGGATATTCTCGACATCAAGGGGGCCAGCGGTGATGAGCGAGCGTGTGAGTTCGAACACCTGCTTCATCATGGCGTCGATACCAAGATCTGCACCTTGCTGAATCATCCGACCACCTGCCCCCACGGCAAACCGATCCCCCCCGGGAGCTGCTGCGAACGGGCCCGCCAGGACGGCGAAGTGGGGGTGGTCGCGCTGACGGAACTGAAGGCTGGCGAGCGTGGCGAGATCGCCTACCTTGCCGCCTCAGACGTCAGCAAAATGCAGAAATTGATGAGTATGGGAGTTCTCCCTGGCAGCGACCTCATGGTAACCCGGACTTTTCCGTCCTATATCTTCAAGGTCGGCCACTCGGAATTCGCCGTTGACGGGGAACTCGCCAGGGAAATTTTTGTCCGCAAGGCCTAGCGTTGGCAAGCTGCTTTATCCCTTGCAACCGAACTTGTGATTACCTATAGTTAATAAACTTTTTTGGCCTGCTGTTGTAAAGGATCACAAGATGGGTGGGGTCTTCCCCTGAAGAAGGAGGAGTGAGTGGAAATCCTGGGTATCGATATTGGTTTTGGATTTACGAAAGCGACCGACGGCAAGCAGCACCTGGTCTTTAAGTCGGTGCTCGGCGAAGCGACGGATATTCAGTTTCGCGACGAGATGATTGCCACGCCCGAGGTCGAGGACAATCATCTCCAGGTCGAGGTTGAGGGCAAAGCCTATTTTGTCGGAGAGCTGGCTGAGCGCCAGAGCAATGTGCGCTATTTCACCCTGGACCAGGCCCAGTTTATCGGTAAATTCGCCAAGGTTTTTGCCCTGGCTGCCGCGGCCCAGTTGGTCAAGGGGTTTGTCCCGGTGAACCTGGTGACCGGCCTGCCGATCGGCTACTACCGCCAGTATAAGGATGAACTTGCCAAGCTGCTGGTTGGCGAGCACAAGGTCATCCTGATCGATGGCAACGGCAAGCGGGAAGAGAAGTCGATCAGTATCAACAAGGTCAGGGTCGTTCCACAGCCTTTCGGGTCCCTGTTCAACCTGATGCTCAACGACCTCGGCGAGATGGGCGACAAGCGCCTGGTCAAGGACAAGATTGGTATTATCGACGTCGGCTTCCGCACCTCCGATTACACCATTTCCGACAAGATGCGCTATTCAGAGCGCGGCAGCCGCACCACGGATTCCGGTATCGCTAGGGCTTTCAACGTGATCGCGACCAAGCTGCGCGAAAACAGCGGCGTCAATATCGAGCTCTACCGTCTCTACGAGGCGATCGATAACGGCAGCATCAAGATTCGCGGCAAGGTCTACGATCTGAAGAGCCTGACCGACCAGGTTTTCACCCAGCTGGCCACATCGATCGCCAACGAGGTCGATCGCCTCTGGGTTGACGACTGGGATATCGATGGCATGGTAATCACCGGCGGCGGTGGTGCAGTGCTGGCAAAATATCTCAAGCCGCTCATCAACGGCGTCATCATGGAGACCGATCCGGATCAGGATATGCGCCTCTACAATGTCTATGGCTACCGCAAGTTCGGTCAGCACCTCTGGGCACGCGGCAATACACCGCCCCAGTCTCCGGCAGCACCGAAAACATAATACTCGTGCAACGCCCCCAGGACATGGGGGCGTTTTTTGTCAAAGCGTATAACAAACATGACCCATTGAGACAATTGTCAGAAAAAACCTCGAGATAAAGAGTCCCCAGCTATTTTTGTCGTAGTGTCGCCGTAGCTTTCGTCTTACAACTTCAGGCCTCTTACGGCGGTAGTCGGAGTTTCGGATCTGACCTGATGGGGTCGTGGGAATCATATGGGCAAAATGGAATTCAACGATATTCTCGACCTGCTGCAGCAGCGCGCCAACCGTCCCTTGAGCCTCAAGGAGATCCAGGAGTCCCTTGACCTGAGCGCTGGTGAACGCAAAGCGGTCGGCAAGAGTTTGAAAAGCATGGTTAAGGATGGCACCCTGGTGCAGTTGAAAGGTGGCCGTTTTGCCCTGCCTGGCAAAGTTAACCTGGTCGTTGGGACACTCTCAGTCCACCGCGACGGTTACGGTTTCGTGACGCCTGCCGATGGCAAATCGCAGGATGTGTTTGTTCCGGCGCGACATATCCGACCGGCAATGCACGGTGACATGGTGGTCGTGCGCATGGAACGTTCACTGCGCACCGGACGCCCCGAAGGGCGGGTGATTCGCGTTGAACGCAGGGCCCACCAGACTCTGGTCGGGCGCTACCTGACCGATCATGGCATGGGCTATGTGTCACCGGCCGACCCACACCTCCCTGATGACATCCTGATCCCGCCAGGCGCTGACGGTGATGCCCGGCCCGGCCAGATGGTGCTGGTGGAGCTCGAAAGTCATCCAGGACAGTCGCGCGGTGCGATTGGCCGGGTCACCGAAGTGATCGGTGAGGCCACCGACCCGGAGGTCGAAATCAGGATCGCCGCCATCCAGTTTAGCCTCCCCTATGAATTTTCTCCGCAGACCCTGGCCGAGGCCGACAAGGTGCCCCAGACAGTCGGCAGCGAGGAGCGGGCTGGGCGCGAGGACCTGCGGCATCTCGATTTCGTCACCATTGATGGCGAGACCGCCAAGGATTTCGACGATGCAGTTGCAATTGCCAAGCTTGATCGTGGTTATCGTCTCTGGGTCGCTATCGCCGATGTCGCCCACTACGTCGCCGTGGGGAGCGTCATTGACAAGGAAGCCCTGGAGCGCGGCACCAGCGTGTATTTCCCCGGCGCCTGCCTGCCCATGCTCCCCGAGGCTCTGAGTAACGGAATCTGCTCACTCAATCCCCGGCTCGACCGACTGGTTATGGTCGCGGAGCTGGACTTCGATCCACAGGGAAAGCGTATCGGCATGCGTTTTTACCCGGCGGTCATCTTCAGCCGGGCGCGCCTGACCTACATTCAGGTCGCCGCTGTTTTGGTCGATCGGAATCCCGAGGTGCGCGCAGAACTTCAGCCGCTGGTTGACGCTCTTGAATTGATGCGCACACTGGCCGAGCTGCGCATTGTCTTGCGCCGGCAGCGCGGCAGCCTTGATTTCGACCTGCCCGAGGCGCAGATCAATCTCGATCTGCAGGGACGCCCGGAAAACATCGTCCGTGCCGAACGTAACCTGGCCCACCGCCTGATCGAGGAGTTCATGCTGGCAGCCAATGAAGCGGTCGCAACATGGCTGGTGCAACAGCACGAACCGATGATCTTCCGGGTCCATGAGGCACCTTCGGCTGGCAAGATGGCGGCCTTTCAGGAATTTATTGCCTACTTCAACCAGGGGATCTCCCTGCCGGTCGAAGGGGTGCAGCCGAAGCTGCTGCAGGAGCTGCTTGAACGGGTGGCCGGTCAGCCGGAAGAGCATGTCATCAACCACGTGTTGCTGCGCAGCCTGCCGCAGGCTTACTACGCGGTGGACAACCTCGGCCATTTCGGTCTGGCTGCAGACGATTACTGCCACTTTACCTCGCCGATCCGGCGTTACCCGGATCTGACGGTTCATCGCATTTTAAAAAAACGGCTGGCCGGCCGCAGGGAAAAAGGGCAGGGTGGTGCTGTGCCCCTTGCAGAAATTGCGCAACGTTCGTCCATTGCAGAACGGCGGGCGATGGAAGCTGAACGTGATATTGTCAACCTGAAAAAATGTCAATTCATCGCGGATAAAGTGGGCGAAAGCTATCGTGGCATGGTAACCTCGGCGCATGCTTTCGGGTTCTTCGTGGAGCTGCAGGATATTTTCGTGGAAGGCTTGGTCCATGTCTCGACCCTGGCAGATGATTTCTACCAGTACGAGGAAGAACGGCATCGCCTGATCGGTATGAACCGCCGCCGTGAATTCGGTATTGGCACGCCGGTAGAGGTGCGGGTCCACAAGGTCGATCTCGATCGTCGCGAGATCGATTTTCGCCTGGTCGAAGAGCAAGGGTCGGGACGAGTGTCACGGGCCGCGGGCTGCGAGAAGTCGCGGCGCGCGGTGCGCGGTGCGAGAAAGCCGAAACCTAAAGACCGAGTTCGTTGAGTTTGTGTCGTTGCGTGTGGGACAATTTTTACAGAAAAGGGGTAGTATAGGGACAGCCCCCATTCGGGGACTGTCCTTTTAGTCGAAGATGCAGGTCATTAGAGATCTTGATACGTTACGTGAGCCCCCGTACCGAACGGTTCTGACCATCGGTAATTTCGACGGCGTCCACCTCGGCCATCGCGCGATTTTCCGGCGGGTTGTGGTCAAGGCCCGCGAACTGGCGGGGACGGCTGTGGTGGTGACGTTCGAGCCTCACCCGCTGCGCCTGCTGGCCCCCGATAAAGCGCCTCTGAGGCTGAATACCCCCGATGAAAAGGTACGACTCCTGGCGGCCTCCTGTTTCGATCTGCTGGTTGTGCTGAACTTCACCCGTGCTCTGGCGGATATGCCGGCCGAGGATTTTGTCAGGGATATCCTCGTGCGCAAGCTGGGAGTTCGGCACCTGATCGTCGGTTACGATTATGCCTTCGGTCGTGACCGCAAGGGCGACACGGATTTTCTTGCTGCCCAGTCCCGTTTGCACAACTTCACGCTTGAGGTCCTCGAACCGATCCGGGCTGAAGAGCAGGCGCACAGCTCCACAGCCATCCGTCGATTCCTGAGCAAAGGTCAGGTCGCTGAGGCGATCAAGATTCTCGGACGCAACTTTACCCTCGATGGCGAGGTGGTTCACGGCGACGGCCGCGGCCGCAAGCTCGGCTTTCCGACCGCCAATCTGGTCACGCAGAAGGAAATCCTGCCGCGGGACGGAGTTTATGCGGTCAAGGTCAAGTGGTGCGAGCAGTATTACGACGGTGTCATCAATATCGGTCGCCGACCAACTTTTGCCGGTTGTACGCCGACGCTGGAAATCCACCTGCTGGATTTCCAGGGCGATCTTTACGGAGAACGTCTTCGCATCTACTTTGTCGCGCGCCTGCGTGATGAGCAGCGCTTCCCGTCCGTAGCCGCTTTACAAGACGCTGTCGTCACGGATATTGAACAGGCCCGGCAGCTGCTTGCCGATGCGCAGGTGGTTGAATATCGCGAGTATCTTGATTGTGGCTATAGCCATTCGCAAAGCGGAGAAAACTGATATGCAGTTGAGCGGAAACACAACAGTCGTCGGTATTTTCGGTGATCCGGTTGCACACTCCCTCTCACCACGCATGCAGAATGCGGCAATCAAAGCCTGTGGTCTCGACGCTGTCTATGTGCCATTTCATGTCACTGCGGCACCAGCTATGTGACGCAGTTGCCGGCATCCGTGCACTGGCTATCCGCGGCGTCAACCTGACCATTCCGCACAAGGAAGCCGCCTGTGAACTGGTTGATGAACTGGATGAACAGGCGAGGCTGATCGGTGCGATCAATACCATCGTCAATGAAAATGGTCGACTCAAAGGCTACAATACCGATGGTGTCGGCCTGTTGAATGCACTCAAACAGGAGCTTGGCGTCGATGCCGCCGGCCAGAGGGTTCTCATCGCCGGCGCCGGGGGCGCCTGCCGTGCAGCCGTGGTTGCCCTCGCCCAGGCACGTGCTGCATGGATCGGCATTGCCAACCGGACCACGGACAGGGCCTCGCGGTTGCTCGAGGAGCTGGCTCCGCACTTTCCGGGCACGGCTTTTGCTGTATATGAACTGTCGCCTGCCTTGCTAAACGCAGGTCCCGAAGCGGTTGACCTGCTGATCAATACCTCTGCCGTGGGCCTCAAGGGAGACGCTTTCGACTTTCAGATAACCGGGTGCGTCAAGCCTGGCGGCGCAGTTTACGATATGGTCTATGCCGCCAAGCCGACCCCTATGCTCTGTGCAGCGCAGGCAAAAGGGCTGGCCACCGCAGATGGACTGGGGATGTTGGCCGCCCAGGGAGAAGCGGCCTTTCAGCTCTGGTTCGGCAGGGCTCTTGAAAGGGGGGTCATGCGCCAGGCCCTTGATCAATCAGTCTGAAATTTGACATTTGATTCTCAATGGTTACGTGGGATCACCCTTGACAGGTCTTGGATGCATTGGCTAGAATGCGCATGTTAAATTTATTCGGGGGGAGAATATAATTTTCTATGGCTGTAAACCGGCTCGGCGAACTACTGGTTCGTAACAAGTTAATTGACGAGAAACAACTCGCCAAGGCTCTCGAGGAGCAGAAGTCTACCGGCGGCCGCCTTGGCGCCAGCATGGTCAAGCTCGGTTATCTTAAAGAAGAAGATCTTGCGGCCTTCCTGTCGCGCCAGTACGGTGTCCCCTCCATCAACCTCAGTGAATTCGACATCGATGAAACCGTCATCAAGCTGGTTTCCGCCGAAGTCGTGCAGAAATATCAGCTGATCCCGGTCAACCGGGCCGGTTCGACGCTGATCGTCGCCATGGCCGATCCTTCGAACATTTTTGCCATCGACGACATCAAGTTCATGACCGGCTACAACGTCGAAATCGTCGTCGCCGCAGAAACGAGCATCAAGCAGGCGATCGACAAATATTATGACCAGAGCGCTTCGTTCGACGATGTCATGGGCGACCTCGATGATATCGATCTCGAGGTGGTCGACGATGGCGAAGAAGTCGATGTTTCGCAGCTTGAAAAGGCCAGCGAGGATGCCCCGGTCGTCAAGCTGGTCAACCTGATTCTCACCGACGCCATCAAGAAGAAGGCCTCCGACATCCACGTCGAGCCCTACGAGAAATCTTTCCGGGTGCGCTATCGCATCGACGGCGTGCTGCACGAGGTCATGAAGCCGCCGCTGAAATTGAAAAACGCCCTGACCTCGCGCATCAAGATCATGTCGGAGATGGATATCTCCGAGCGGCGCCTCCCCCAGGACGGCCGCATCAAGATCAAGCTGCCCGGCGGCAAGGACATGGACTACCGCGTCAACTGCCTGCCGACCCTGTTCGGCGAGAAGATCTGCCTGCGCCTGCTCGACAAGTCCAACCTGCAGCTCGACATGACCAAGCTCGGCTACGAAGAGCAGTCGCTGAAGTGGTTCAAGGAGCAGATCCACAAGCCCTTCGGCATGGTCCTGGTCACCGGTCCGACCGGCTCCGGGAAAACCGTATCACTCTACTCTGCGCTGAGTGAACTGAACAAGCCGACCGAGAATATCTCGACGGCCGAGGATCCGGTGGAATTTAACTTTGCCGGGATCAACCAGGTGCAGATGCACGAGGAGATCGGTCTCAACTTTGCGTCGGCCTTGCGCGCGTTTCTGCGCCAGGACCCGGATATCATCATGATCGGCGAGATTCGCGATTTCGAAACCGCCGAAATCGGTGTCAAGGCCGCGCTGACCGGGCACCTGGTGCTCTCGACCCTGCACACCAACGATTCGCCCAGCACGGTCAACCGCCTGCTCAATATGGGCATTGAACCGTTCCTGGTGGCTTCGGCCGTCAACCTCATCACGGGCCAGCGTCTTGGCCGCAGGATCTGCCAGGAGTGCAAGGTCCCCGAGGAGATTCCCAAGGAGACGTTGATCCAGGCCGGCATCCCCGAGTCACAGGTGGATGATGTGGTCTGCTACAAGGGGGAAGGGTGCCCGGTCTGCAACGATACCGGTTACAAGGGGCGCGTCGGCTATTACCAGGTCATGCCGATGTTCGAGGAGCTGCGCGAACTGATCCTGGCCGGAGCCAATACTGCCGAATTGAAGCGGGAGTCGATGCGCCTCGGCGTCAAAACCATGCGCCAGGCGGCGTTGACGAAAATGGTTGAGCAGATTACTTCTTTTGAAGAAGTGCTGCGCTGCACTGTCGCAGATGATTAAACCCCGGGGCGAGTAGCGCGTCGCGCGCAAAGCCGCATAGCAATTTAAGCGTGCGGGGCTTGCACGGTAGTTGTCGCCGCTGTGAAGTTTCAGGTTTGCCTGAGCAGAAGCTTGCGCCAAGCCACTCGTCGTTTTTAAATCGCGCCACACCACACCAGGAGCCTTATGTCAGAATTTTCCATTCAGCAGATGCTCAAGACCATGGTGGAGAGCGGCGCTTCCGACCTCCATATCACCACCGGGACTTCGCCGCAGATTCGCGTCAACGGCAAGATGACGCCGATGAAGTTGCCTTCCCTGCTGCCGGCGGATACAAAGCAGATCTGTTACAGCATCCTCACGGATTCCCAGAAGCGCAAGTTCGAGGAGATCAACGAGCTCGACTTCTCCTTCGGGGTCAAGGGGCTGGCCCGCTTCCGCGGCAACATCTTCATGCAGCGCGGCGCTCTCGCCGGTGTTTTCCGCCTGATCCCATATAAGTTTCTCTCTTTCGAAGAGCTCGGCCTGCCCCAGGTCATCAGGACGATCACGAAAAAATCCAACGGCCTGGTGCTGGTGACCGGGCCGACCGGTTCGGGAAAGTCCACGACTCTGGCCTCGATCATTGACTCCATCAATGCCGAGCGCCAAGATCATATCGTCACCATCGAGGACCCGATCGAATATCTGCATCCGCATAAGAAGTGCGTGGTCAACCAACGCGAAGTCGGTTCCGACACCCATTCGTTCAAGAACGCTCTTAAATATATTCTGCGCCAGGACCCGGATGTCGTCCTGCTCGGCGAGCTGCGTGACCTGGAAACGATCGAGGCGGCCCTGACCATCGCCGAAACGGGCCACCTCTGCTTTGCCACCCTGCACACCAACGGCGCCGTGCAGACGATCAACCGTATCGTCGACGTCTTCCCGACCCACCAGCAGCAGCAGGTGCGGACCCAGCTGTCATTCGTCCTGGAAGGTGTCCTCTCGCAGACCCTGATCCCGCGCATCGACGGCAAGGGCCGCATTCTGGCCCTTGAAGTCATGGTGCCGAACACCGCCATCCGCGCCCTTATCCGTGACGACAAGATTCACCAGCTCTATTCGCAAATGCAGATGGGCCAGGAAAAATACGGCATGCAGACGATGAACCAGAGCCTCTTCTCGCTCTACCATGGCAAGAAAATTTCGATGGACGACGCCATGTCACGGTCCCCCGACATAGAGGAGCTCAAGGAGATGATCGCCAACCCCAATGCAACACTCAAACGCGGCATCACAACGGGGGGGGCGAGGAGGTAGGACCGGGGCAGTCACCTGCCCCGTGGTAGCGCGTGGCGCGTCGCGCGCAGAAAAATCAGGCATGCTTGGCGAGCCAGTCATTAATGGTCCAAGATATAAAGCCTTTCGTAGGTTCAGCACAGAGATACGAATTCGCGCCACGCGCCACGCGCCACGCGCCACACTGTTAGCGAGGTTGATCATGGGTAAATTTGCTTGGGAAGGTGTCACGAAGTCCGGCCAGACCATGAAGGGGGAGATGGAAGCCCCCAATGCAGAAGCTGTCCAGTCGCAACTCCGCCGCCAGGGGATTGCTCCCGGGAATATCAAGGAGCGCGGCAAAGGGCTCGATATGGAACTCAAGATCCCCGGCTTCGAGCCGAAGGTCACCACCAAGGACCTCGTCGTCTTCACCCGCCAGTTCGCCACCATGATCGATGCCGGCCTGCCGCTGGTGCAGTGCCTCGATATCCTGAGCAAACAGCAGGACAACAAGACCTTCAAAAATAATCTGACTAAGGTCAAGGAGGACGTGGAGTCCGGTTCCACCTTTGCCGATGCCCTCAAGAAGCATCCCAAGGCGTTCGACGAACTCTACGTCAACCTGGTCGCAGCGGGTGAAATTGGCGGTATCCTCGACACCATCCTCAACCGTTTGGCCGCGTATATCGAAAAAGCCATGAAGTTGAAGAAGAAGGTCAAGAGCGCCATGACCTACCCGGCAACCATTGTGGGTATCGCCGTCGTTGGTTATCACCGTCATCCTGGTTTTCGTCATTCCTTCCTTCGAGAAAATGTTTCGCAGATTTTGGCAGTGAACTGCCGATGCCAACCCAGATTGTTATCGCCATGAGTAATTTTATTCAAAGTTATATCCTGTTGATGATAGGTGGAGCCTTTGCATTGATCTGGATTCTTAAGCGGATTTACAAAACACCGCAAGGTCGCTTGCGCATGGACGCGCTTTTTCTTCGCCTTCCGATCATGGGAGTGCTGATCCGCAAGGTCGCCGTGGCCAAGTTCACCCGCACCCTCGGCACCATGATCTCCAGCGGCGTGCCGATTCTGGACGGCCTGGATATCGTGGCCAAGACCGCCGGCAACAAGATCGTCGAGAATGCCATCTACCAGGTCGCAAAGAGCATCAGTGAAGGCAAGACGATCGCAGAACCTCTTGAAAAGTCTGGTGTCTTCCCGCCTATGGTCTGTCAGATGATCGCCGTCGGCGAGCAGTCCGGTTCGATCGATACCATGCTCAACAAGATCGCCGACTTCTACGACGATGAAGTCGATGACGCGGTTGGCAATCTGACTGCCATGATGGAGCCGCTGCTGATGCTTTTTCTCGGAACAACGGTCGGTGGCCTGGTTATCGCCATGTACCTGCCGATCTTCAAACTGGCCGGTGCTGTTGGCGGATAACGACTGAATTATGGCGGCAACGCCGGAGCAAACATTTATCCCGTCCCACCCCCGTCGGCTGCTGTCGTGGTATCTGGCCATCCGCTTGACGGTCGTCTGCCTTTTTTTGGGCGGTACGATCTTCTATCAGCTGCAGCAGGGTTCCTGGGCAACGTCGCTGCCGGCGCGTTTATTAACGCTACTCGCACTTCTCGCCGTTCTTCAGACCTTAGCCTCGGGCTACCTCCTGGCCCGGCTCACATCGCTTTCGGCATTTTATCAATGCCCAGCTCAGCTGGGACCTGCTCTTTGTCATCCTGGTCATCTACCTCACCGGCGGGGTTGACAGCCTCTACTCGTTCTTTTTTATCCTGGTCATTATCGCGGCGAGCATCTTCTGCCCGCGGCCGCAGCTGCTGATTGTCGCTTCCGCCGCCTCGATCCTCTACGGCAGCCTGCTCGATCTGCAGTATTATGGCTACCTGCCGTTTTTCGGTGGTCAAGCCCTGTCCAAAAACCTGCATCATTACGACGTTTTTTATGCGGTCTTTCTCAATGTCGGCGCCTTTTTCCTGACCGCCCTGCTCAGCGGCAACCTAGCCGAAAGGTTGCGGCGCAGTGAGGAGGCCCGGGAAAAGCGTGAGATCGATTACGGGGAGCTGGAACGTCTTAACCAGGCGATCCTGACCAATATCAACAGCGGGCTGATGGTCGTCAACGCCGCCGGGCGGATACGCTCATTCAATCATGCTGCCAGCAAGATCACCGGCTATCGTCTGCAGGAAGTTTACAACCGGCCGGTGGAGGCGATTTTCCCGGAATTCGACAGCTTTGACCCGACAGCCATGGAAAATGTCGAGCGTGGCGAGATGCCCTATCGCAGGAACGAGAAGGAGCTCCTGACCCTGGGCTACTCGGCCAGTCGGGTCGTCGACAGAAATCAGAAGAGCCTGGGCTTGCTGGTGGCTTTTCAGGACCTGACCGAATTCAAGGCTCTGGAAGAGCAATTGAAACGCGCCGACCGCCTGGCTGCCGTCGGTCGCCTGGCTTCCGGGTTGGCCCACGAGATCCGCAACCCCCTGGCGTCGATCAGCGGCTCGGTGCAGCTGCTCCTGGAAGATGACAAGGTCAGTGCAGAGGATCGCCAGCTGATGAAGATCGTCGTCAAGGAAGCGGACCGCTTGAGCCTGCTGCTCAGCGACTTCCTCAATTTCGCCCGGCCGGCACCTTTGCAGATGGAGCTGATCGATATCGCAGCGCTCCTTGATGAGCTGCTTGCACTTTTGAATGCCAGCGGGCAGTTCCAGCATGTGACCATAGAAAAAGCCTACCAGGGGCCGATCCAGATGCAGGTTGACCCGCAGAAGATGCACCAGGTCTTGTGGGATCTGCTCATCAACGCCGGTGAAGCTGCCCGCCCCGAGGGCAAGATCAGGGTCACGGTCGATAGCCGCAAAGGCGAGATCATGGTCGAGGATTCCGGTCCAGGCATCGCTGAAGAGGATCGGGACAAATTGTTCGAACCCTTTTACACGACCAAGGACAGAGGGACAGGCTTGGGGCTGGCCAACGTCTACGCGAATATCGAAGCGCACCAAGGGCGGATTTATGTTGAGCCGGGCAGTCTCGGTGGCGCACGCTTTATCATCGAACTGCCCGAGCAGTGTCGGGTCAGGGCGGATGCCGGGACGCGGGACGCGGGACGCAGGGCGCGCAAAACCTAATCATCTGCCACTTTTTTCGCTTACCTGTTCCTTAAGTGTTCAAGTTCTGTTACCGTCACATCTGAATAAAACCTTGGAGGAGCTGTTCGCAATGAGCGCTGAACCGAAAAAATACCGCATCCTGATCGTCGACGACGAAGAAAGCATGCGCGATTTCCTGAGCATCATGCTGCATCGCGAGGGCTATCAGGTCGACACGGCCGTTGACGGCCTCCAGGCGGTGAACCACCTGCGTGATCACAGCTACGACCTGGTCATCTCCGACATCAAGATGCCGCGCATGACCGGTCTGGAGCTTCTGGCCCACATCAAGGAACGCACACCGGAGACGGTGGTGTTGATGGTGACGGCTTTTTCGTCAACGGATGAAGCCGTCGAGGCGATGAAGCAGGGCGCCTACGATTACATCACCAAGCCGTTCAAGAACGAAGAAATCCGCCTGATCGTCAAGAACGCCCTTGAGCGGCGCGAGCTGCGCCAGGAGAACCTGGCCCTCAAGGAGGAGCTGGGCAAGCGTTTTTCTTTTGAAGGCCTGGTTGGCAAATCAAAGGCCATGCAGGATGTCTTCACGATGGTCAAGAAAGTTGCCGCCAGCCCGGTCAAGGTTCTGATCACCGGTGAATCCGGAACCGGCAAGGAACTCATCGCCCGCGCCATCCATTACAACAGCGATCGTCGTGACGGTCCCTTCGTGCCGATCAACTGTGGGGCGATTCCGGAAAACCTCCTCGAAAGTGAACTGTTCGGCCATGAAAAGGGCTCGTTTACCGGGGCGATCAGGCAGAAGCCCGGCCTCTTTGAAACCGCCGACAATGGCACGATCTTCCTCGACGAGATCGGTGAACTGCCGACCATGATGCAGGTCAAGCTGCTGCGGGTCTTGCAGGAGAACGAGTTCCGCCGGGTCGGCGGCACCAAGAACATCCCGACCAATGTGCGTGTTCTTGCCGCGACCAACCGGCATCTCGAGGAGGCGGTTGCCGAAGGACGTTTTCGTGAAGACCTCTATTACCGCTTCAACGTCATCCGGGTCGACCTGCCGCCGCTGCGTCAGCGCCGCGAGGATATCCCGGTGATGATCTATGATCGATTTTTTCTGGGAGAGGTTTACCGGGCAGAGCGGGGTCAAGGTCTCCGAGGATGCCATGCGTCGCCTGATCGACTATCACTGGCCGGGCAATGTCCGCGAACTCGAGAACGTCATTGAACGGGCGACGGTGCTCGGCAAGGAGAACGAGATCACCCTCGATTCGCTGCCGCCCAACCTGGTCACCGGCATGTCGTCATCGGTGACGCCGCTGACCGATATCCCCGAGTCCGGCATGGACCTCGATGCCTACCTCGGCGAGATCGAGAAGGAGATCCTGATCAAGGCCCTCGCCAGAACCGACGGTGTCCGTAAAGAGCGCGGCGGGTCTGCTGGGGATCACCTTCCGCTCGATCCGCTATCGCCTCGCCAAGTTTGGCCTGGGCGATGAGATGGACACCGAAGAATGATGCCGAATGACCAATTTTGTCACCATGGCTGTCATTCACTGTCTGCGTTAAGCCCGGTCAATGTGAGTACCCTGGCTTGCAAATGTGTCAGCTGCGAAGTGCCTGATATTCCAGCTCTTGGCAGCTTTTTTATCTTATTGGCACAGCGTTTGCTACTACTTGTCAGACAAAGCAAGTTTAACACTTACTTATACATGGACATATCGTCCACATTCGAAAGGAGAATGATTATGCTTAAGAAGTTCCGCAAGTCCCAAAAGGGTTTCACCCTGATCGAGCTGCTGATCGTTGTTGCGATCATCGGTATCCTGGCTGCCATCGCCATCCCGCAGTTCTCTGCTTATCGTCAGAAGGCCTACAATAGCGCCGCTAACAGCGACCTGAAGAACATCAAGACCGGCATGGAAGCCTATATGGCAGAAACACAATATTACCCGGCCGCTCTCAATTATCGCTAATAATAAAAATTAATTAATGGAGGATAAGATGAAAAAAGTTACTATCTTAATTGCTGTTTTGATACTTGCTGCCAGCAGCTCTGCTTTTGCAGTTGGTACTGCCCTTGTTGAAGATGCTATTACAGGTACTGATGGGAGTTCGATCTACGGTGGTGTTGATGCGGCAGACGCTGCACGTACCGATGGTGTGCTGCTCGGCAAAATGTCCAAAGGGGTTAATTTCCGTTGCAATTTTGACGTTTTGGGATTTGCAGCCGCGACCAAGCACCTGAGCGGCAGCAAGGCTTACGGTACCGCTCACAATTCGACTGCGATCCGCTTCTCGGATGTTGGTACTGGCGCTATCCCTTCACTGACTACTCCGGATAATGGTGCTTTTGGCGCAACTTGGACTGCAATGTAACCTGACGAATTCCTTGAGAATATCCGGCCGGCAGGAATGACTTCTGCCGGCCTTTTTCATGAAGATGGACCTATGTTTTCACAACTGACCATACTTATAATCAACCATCTGCGTGGAATACTGCGCGACCGCATCCTCTACGGCGTCTTTGGAGTTGCAGCAGTCATGATTCTGCTGGTCCCTCCGATGAGCAGTTTCTCTATGCGACAGGTTCAGGAATTGTCGATTTCTCTCTCCTTGTCGACTGTTTCAGCTGTCCTCCTGGTGGTCACACTGCTCCTTGGCTCGTCCTCGATATGGCGCGATATCGAGCGACGCTACACCAGCTCAGTCCTGTCTTTCCCGCTAACAAGAGCAACGTTCCTCATGAGCAAATTCTTTAGTATTGTTCTTTTTCTCTTTTTGTCGATTTTAGTGCTTGGTGTAGGTTGTTCAGTGGTTATCGTTCTGGCCTCGTCAAGCTATCCGTCTGATATCGCTATCCACTGGGGCAATATTGTCTTAGTGTTCTGTGGTGACCTGTTCAAATACATGCTTCTCGCAGCTTTTTCCCTCTTGCTGTCTTCACTGAGCACTTCTTTTTACCTCCCATTTTTCGGGAGTCTGACGATTTATTTCTGTGGATCAGCCTCTCAGGAAGTATTCGATTATGTCTCTAGCGAATTTGGTCAAGGGATAGACCCCGTTTCAGCAACACTTGTGAAACTTGCCTATTACATTCTCCCTAATTTTTCTGCCTTTGATTTCCAGGTACAGGCAGTCTATGCCCTTCCCATTCAGACCCAAGGATTGCTGATGACGTTTTCTTACGCATTGATTTACACGGCGATTCTGCTCTTGCTTGCTGTATCGAGTTTTGAACGTAGAGAACTTTCATGACTAGACGTCTACTTTGTGGATTTCTGCTGCTGAGTTACGTGCTCATAGTTGTACCTTTTGCCAACCTGCAGAAGAGTCGACCTATAGACGTCAAAGCTCGGTTATCTTCCTCATGCACAGATTTTCAAGGTCACCAGCGGAGAGCACCGTACGACTGTCGCCGCGCATGATTGTCGTGCGCGTACTTTTCTACTACGGCACGATTCTACAGCAAGTTCCAGGAAAACGTGGTTGTTCCTCCGGAGTTTTTGAACCTGTATAGGTTTATTCAGTCTATCGTTGCTGTAGATCCCGTATAACATGGATGCCTATTATTTTGCTCAAGCGGCTTTTACGTGGGACCTCGGACGTGTTCGTGAAGTCAATCATCTTCTTGAGCAGGGGATGAACTTCCGCATTTGGGATCTATTGGCTGCCGTTTTACATTGGGTTCAACTCCGCTTATTTTCTCAAGGATTATGCTGAGGGAGCGAGATTTATGCAACAAGCTGCTGAACGCTCCGGTAACCCTCTATACACTCAGTTTGCCGCGCGATACTTCTACGAATCCGAGCAGTCTTCCCTCGGACTGGCGTTTCTTGAATCTATGATTCGGTCCACCAAGGACAAAACTGTTCGTAAAAGTTATGAACTTCGAAGAGAAGCTCTCTTAGCGACCCAGATTATTGAGCAGGCACGTGATGCATACTTTGAACGTTTTGGTTTCCTTCCAACAAAGCCGGAAGAATTGATTTCCTCAGGCATGTTGCCCGCTTTACCCGAGGATCCATATGGAGGGGCTTTCTATTTCGAAGAGAATGGACAAGTTCACACCACCAGCAAACTAGTTGCTTCCAAGTCGATAGAAAAGGAAAACGATGGCCATGAAAGCAATTGAAATCTCAGGCCTGTCGAAGACCTACCTCGGTAAAAAGAGGCAGAAGATATTGGCCTTGAATAATCTAACACTATCCGTTGCTTCTGGAGAGGTTTTTGGTTTTCTTGGGCCTAATGGTGCAGGTAAAAGCACGACGATTAAGGTTCTTTTGGGTCAGATCAAGCCTACCAAAGGAACCGCACGCATTTTCACGTCTCCGGTCACGACTTCCAAAGCCAGATTAAATGTAGGCTATCTGCCTGAGAACCCGTCATTCTATGATTATTTGACAGCAAGCGAGTATCTAGGCTTGGTCGGCCGATGCTTCAATCTACCTGTCGCAGAGATCCAGAGAGAATCGGCTCGTGTGCTTGACTTGCTGGAGTTGACAGATGCTGCAAATCGGCCGATTCGGGGGTATAGCAAGGGAATGGTACAGCGCCTTGGTTTAGCACAGGCGCTTTTGCATAACCCTGATCTGTATATTTTGGATGAGCCTATGAGTGGCCTGGATCCCGTTGGCCGGGTGCTGGTAAAGCAGATCATGTTGAAACTGAAGAAACAAGGGAAAACCGTGTTTTTTAGCACTCATGTGATTGCGGACGTAGAGGCTGTTTGTGACCGGGTAGGTATTATTGCTAAAGGAGAATTGCGCGCCGAATCTGCCGTCAGTTCCATTATCGAAGCAGGAGTCGATGGTTATCTCGTCAGGCTCGAACAGGATCCACCGCCGGGCTTATTGGAGTTTCGACGAGAAGATCTTGACTCAACTGAGCTGTTTGTGCCACGCAAAGACCTCAGGGTTTTTATGCAAAAAGTAGATCAGGCAGGCAGTACAGTACAAATGATAGAACCCCACCGCCATAGTCTCGAAGACTTTTTTCTTAAAATTATTCAGCAGGACGAGCCGTGAACTGCAAACGTTGGCATGTCATCGCCTTGATTTCCTGTCTCATTTGGCTTGTCTACTATCCAGCTCTAACTGCGCCTCTCAATTCTGTCGATGACGTTCGCTTGGCACATGACCTGCTTAACCGCTCGAACTTCTTGTGGAGCGACTTCTGGATCCCACGCTCAAAGAGTTATTTCCGCCCTTTAGTTAACTCCTCATTCATTGTGGATTATCTGTTTTGGGGTTTTGAAGCACCCTTATTGCATTTAGAGAATGTTTTTCTGCACTGGGTGAATACTTTGCTGGTGTATTCGCTTTGTCGAAAGGTTGCTCATCGCATTGGTTTGTTGAGTCCCGTCATCCCTGTTTTGGCGGCTTTGATTTTTGGGCTGCACCCGATTAACACTGAGGCTGTGATCTGGGTGGCTGGGAGGGCTGACCTGCTTGCCACGACCTTTGTGCTCATTGCTCTCGTCTGTGCTATGCAGTTTTTTAATGGGCGACACGTGCTATGGTGCGCAGCGACAGGTCTTGCCTTTTTCGCCGGGACCTTGGCAAAGGAAACAGCTTTGTTTCTGTTGCCGGGGCTTTTCATAATGGGATGGCTCTCCCTGCGTGACAGCAGTGAAAAACAACGCGCTCGAATTCCAATTAAAGAATTTCTACCCGCAATGTGTTGCTCTTTTGCTGCTGGATTATACCTTGTCTTGCGTGCCTCGGCTCTTAGGGGTGGTGACGCTGGGGTGCAGTATGTTACGAAAATCATTACTGGTGCCCCTAAAGTGAGAACGTCTTCTCTTAACGCTCATATGGATGTTTCAGAGCTGGTCCTGAATGTCGAAAAAATATTGCGGGGCGCAGGATTTTACGCGAAGAAACTGCTACAACCTTTTCCGCTCAATTTCGGTATTGTCGATGTAAACAGCGGATATGCTGTGATCGGTTTCGTGCTCATTTTAATATTAGGACTTCTCCTTTGGCACCTTTCATGGACAGGGTGCTTCCTGATTAATGCCATGAGTCTTGCTTCAGTGTCTCTACTCGTCGCCTTGGGGAATATTTCCTGGACTCCATATGCTGAGCGATATATGTACGGACCTGCCGCAATGCTTGCTATTGGCTGCAGTTTGGCACTAGGGAAGAGGTTGCAACGCTTTGGTGCTGATGTTTATCGCCCCTATGTCATCAGTGTGGTGTTGTTACTGTTGACAGGATGGTTTGCCGCGGTGTTTCATCGCGGGCTCGTTTGGCAGGACAATCTGTCGCTTTTTACGGACACGGTCAATAAATCTCCTGGATTTTCATTAGCACAAAATGAATTGGCAAAAGCCCTTTGGGAGCGCGGAAGGAAGGCAGAAGCTCTAGAAATAGTTCGTTCTTTGGACATCCCGGATTCTCAAGTTGCGTTCCTCAATAGGGTCATGATATTCATTCAAGAGGGTAAACTTGAGGAGGCCAGAACTTTTCTTCTTGAAACCCTCAGTCGGAGAAATTCTCAAGGATATCACACGATAATCCTCGAGAGATTGATCGATATCACTGAGCTGATGCGAGCACGAGACAATAATGCGGCTCAGCGCTCTGTTTACGATGATGAAATTATCGGTTATTTACAGGAACTCTGGCATCGTACGCAAAACCCATTTCATCTTTATCGTCTGGGACAGAGGCAACTGGTCAAAGGAAATATCGATGGAGCCTTTGAAAGTTTCATGCGGGCTTATGAGAAATCTCCTCCGGATTCTATTTACAGAGAGCCGGCGCTTAAGTTGGCCGAAGGTCTGAAAGGGCAATGAAAGCAATTGGAATTTTGCGGCTGCTTCGTTTCCACCAGTGGCTCAAGAACTTGATGCTATTTTTCCCTCCTTTGCTGAGTGGTGCATTGTTACAGCCTCATATGATCCAACGGGGAATTGTGCCTTTCATATCATTTTCCCTTGCTGCAAGCGCATCTTATGTTTTTAACGATCTGTGCGATCTGAAGAGTGATCGTGAACATCCAGAAAAGCGCCTTCGGCCTTTGCCAAATGGAGATGTGAGTAAGAGTCTGGCTATTGCCATGATCGTTCTGCTACTTGCCGGTTCTGTTTTTCTGGGCGGCAAAGTATCCTCGCGTTTCCTCTCGTTTGTTTGCATCTACCTCTTATTCACTGCTCTGTACTCCCTGACCCTTAAAGACTGGCCGATTATCGACATATTCTGCATTTCTCTGGGGTTCATCCTGAGGCTTTATGCTGGAGGAGAGGCTTTCGGCGTCTTTATTTCGGATTGGTTGTTCCTGACGGTCTTTCTCCTTTCGCTATTTCTGAGCCTCGGCAAAAGGCACAGTGAACAGATGAGCTTAGGGATGCATGCTGGAAAACACCGGCGCACTCTTGAGGTTTATCCTGATGGTTTCTTGGAAAATGCCATGTATCTTTGCGGAGGTGCGGTGGTAGTGACCTATTCTGTCTTTGTTTTGACCAAGCCTTTCATGGTATATACAGTTCCCCTTTGCGTTTTCGGACTCTTTCGTTACCTCTTCAGGGTTAAATCCGGACAGAGCGGAGACCCTACTCGGGCAATGCTGCTCGATATGCCACTAATGTTCATTAGCTTGTTATGGCTGATCATGGTGTTTTGGAGTATATATCAGTGAGTCGAGTCTATATAGTTCTTCTCAACTGGAACAATTGGCCAGACACTCTGGAATGTCTTGAAAGCCTGTTGAGTCTTGATTATCCAGATTATAGGATAATCGTTTGTGACAACGGTTCGACAGATAATTCATTGGTTTGCCTGCGCGAATGGGCTTTGGGTAATTTTGACATCCTTCCAGCAGACCCGAGGCTGAAGATTTCACTCAGGAAGAAAAGCAGGCCGATCCACTTTGTCGAGTATGAGCGGTCGTTGGCCGAGTTGGGCGGGAATCAAGAAATTGACTCTCCACTCGTAGTCATCCGCAATCAGGCCAACTTGGGTTTTGCAGGTGGAAATAACGTCGGCTTGCGCTATGTTTTGGCGAGGGGAGATGCGGATTATGCCTGGATTCTTAACAACGACACAGTCGTCGATTCCAAGGCTTTGGGCGCTTTGGTGAGTTGTTTGACATCCCAGCCAACTGCGGGAATTTGCGGGTCTTCCGTATTGAGTTATTGGAATCCTCAACGTGTTGACGCATTAGGAGGTGCCTATTACTGCCGATGGTTCGGCATTGCATGGCATCTTGGGCGCTGGCGCGAATTCCCTAAAAAAATCGACTCAGTACGTATCCTTCGACGAATGAACTATGTTGTCGGATCCTCAATGTTTGTTGCAGAGAGTTTGTTGCGCGAGGTCGGTCTTATGGAGGAGTCATATTTCCTGTATTTCGAAGAACTTGATTGGACCCTCCGAAGCAAAGGGCTCTTTAACTTGGCCTATGCCCCAGAAAGCATTGTCTATCACAAGGTTGGCGGCACGATTGGCACTTCGAGCCACCCGGCACGAAAGAGCATGGAGTCTGATTTCTACACGTTGCGTAATCGTTTAAAATTTTCACGAAGGCATTATCCTTACTCCTTGCCAACTGTATATCTCGGTCTGTTGGTTGAATTGATTGTGCGATTGGTACTCGGGCGATGGCGTAGAGCCCTCATGATTGCTCGCCTCATGAGTAATCCTCATTGCTCTATCGACGAATGCCTAGCCTGAAGAATTGTCTGATGAAGGTAACCGTTATTACAGCAGTTCTTAATCAGGCGTCAACCATTTGTGAGACAATGCAAAGTGTTTTCCAACATTCTCGTCACGATCTCGATTACATTGTAATTGACGGTGGCTCCACTGACGGTACTGTTGATCTGATCCGTCACCATACCCATAGATTCAAATGTTGGTTAAGCGAGGAGGATGACGGGGTTTATGATGCCATGAACAAGGGGTGGGCACTAGCCGATCCGGAAAGTTGGATACTGTTTCTCGGTGCTGGAGACAGGCTAATTGGCCTGCCGTGGGAGTCTCCGATTGAGGAGTCATATCAAGAAGTTCTTTTCGGCCATGTGCTGCTGGACAATGACAGGGTTTTCCTGTCTCGATCGGGGTTTCGGTTAAATCTCTACAACTCCCTTCATCATCAATCCCTATTAATTCCGAAGTGTTTGCACCCCGAACCGCCGTTTGACTTATCTTATCCCCTTTACGCGGATTTTGATTTCAACCAACGGTTAAAGAAGGCCGGTGTACGTTTTCGTTTCGAACCGAAATTGTTGGCATATGCAGCTCCTTACGGCATGTCTCAGAAATTGCAACTCGCCGAGTTACAGAGGATAATTCACAAAAATTATGGGCCACTATGGAGCCGTCTTTCTGTCATGGGGTTTACTCTGGCACACGCTTTACCACCTTTCAGGATCCTGAGCCCAATCCGGAAGGCCAGTGATCAGAACGGTGGGCGGTTGGTATAAGTGTAGATCGCTAAGTCTTGATGAGTCAGAATGTTTCTAGTCGGTTCTAAATGTTTCCTATGGCTTTCAGCACTTCGGTCTCCTGATGGTCAGGGTGTCAGCTATCCTCACTCAGGTGCGTTTTTGTCGCGAACAGGGAGAATGTGTCTGGATGGCCAAAAAAGCGAACAGTACGAAAGTTAAGCTGCAACGGAACTCCGCTCTAGCTGCGAAAGAGTGGACTTTTACTATCCGTCCTGCCTCCGGTTGGCTTGACATCCACCTTGGAGAACTCTGGCGCTACAAAGATTTGATCCTGCTCTTTATCCGTCGGGATTTTATCGCTATTTACAAACAGACTATCCTCGGCCCTCTTTGGTATCTAATCCAGCCGATCATGACAACCTTGGTTTTTACCATCATTTTCACTGGTGTGGCTCGTCTGCCAACCGATGGGCTGCCTCCGGTGCTTTTCTATCTCTCCGGTGTCATCGTCTGGAGATATTTTGCTGACTCTCTTCAGAAGACATCGAACACTTTTGTCAGTAACGCCCATCTCTTCGGAAAGATCTACTTCCCACGGCTGACGGTCCCTATAGCGGTAGTTATCAGTAACCTGATCTCGTTTGCAATCCAGATGTTACTTTTGGTCTGTGTCATTTTCTATTTTCTGACACAGGACGTACAGATCAAAATCCCCCTTACTGTCCTGCTACTTCCATTGCTGGTCTTTCAGATGGCTCTTCTTGCCCTTGGTTGCGGTATCATCATCTCTTCATTAACGACCAGGTATCGTGACCTGGCTCAACTTGTTGGCTTCGGCATCCAGTTGTGGATGTTTGCAACTCCGGTAGTGTACCCCGCCAGTATCATCCCTGAGAAGTGGCGATGGAGTCTGACGGTCAATCCCATGGCTTCGATCATGGAAACATTTCGTGGCATGATCTTTGGTTCGGGGACCTTAGACATACGAAACATCCTGACCAGTTTGGCCATAACCATGCTGATCTTGGTTGTAGGGATAATATTGTTCTCTCGTATTGAGAAGAATTTCATGGACACCGTTTAGCAGGGAGTGCCGTATTGAAGGAGATTGAAAAAAATAAGCTATCCGGCGACCCGCTGTCTCATCAACGGGCATCTGGTTGGACACAAGATGTCCGACCCGTTGACTTTTCAACTGGCGAAGTCGTAATCCGATTCGATCGCATTTCGAAACAATATCGATTCGGCAGTATCAATCATGGAACCATGGCGGACGATCTCCAGAGTTGGTGGGCGAAATTGCGCGGCCGAGAGGATCCAAATTTAAGTATTGGACAATCCGCACACTTGGTGCCCCACAATGCTCCAAACTCTGACTACAATGAAAACCGGTTCTGGGCATTGCAGGATATCTCTTTTGATGTACACAGAGGAGATATCCTTGGTATTATCGGTCGCAATGGCGCAGGCAAGTCGACATTACTAAAAATCTTGTCCAGGGTGACAACTCCAACACAAGGGGAAATCAATGTCGTAGGGCGAGTCGCATCCTTGCTTGAAGTGGGCACTGGGTTCCATCGCGAGTTGACCGGTCGGGAAAACGTGTTCCTTAACGGTGCAATTCTTGGTATGAAAAAACATGAAATTCATCGTAAATTTGACGAAATAGTCGCTTTTGCTGAAATTGATAAATTTATCGACACACCTGTTAAACGCTACTCCTCTGGAATGTATGTACGTCTGGCCTTTGCCGTGGCGGCTCACCTAGACCCTGATATTTTGGTGATTGATGAAGTCCTGGCGGTAGGAGACACTGTCTTTCAGAAAAAATGTATTGATAAGATCTCGGAAGTAAAATCACAAGGCAGGACGGTCCTTTTTGTGTCCCACAACCTCTCTCTTGTTAACGCGACATGCAGTATGGGGGCCGTTCTCAGAGACGGGAAACTGGTTTTTCTAGGCGCTACTCGTGACGCTATCGACCGGTATGTCGATGAAGGTTCTGTTGAAGGGAAAACCATTGATCTTGGCTCTTTGCAAAGGGATGATGGTCTGCAGGATCTCGTGTTCGATAAACTCACTTTTGTTAATTACCCTCTCAGGTTCAACGATAATATAAATTTGAAACTGTCTTTGAAATCGAAACTGCCGGGCGAGGAATTCAGGGAGATGGATTTTGGACTAGCAATCTGTGACAAAGATCGAAAAAGGCTGATCCATATCAGTAACCGTTTTTTAGATGTCCAGATTAATCATGAAACGGATACATCAGATTATTTCTTTGAAATTGAAAGCATTCTAAAGCCTGGCGTTTATTATCTGACGTTGTTCTTGAGAAGTCGCGAAGTTATTCAAGACTGGCTGGTTGAAGCGGTAAGATTCACGATTGAAGATGGCAATCCCTATGATTACTTCGACACCACTCAGATAAGTGGCGCTATTCTCCCCAAATTCAAAATATACAAAAAATGAGAAAAAATTTAATAAAGCTAGTCAACAAAGTGTCGGACAAGATTATTGACACGGCAGGAAAAGAGTGGGGATGCGATTTCATCCGACGCTTTGCGAATCGAAACCGGATCAGCCTGCTTCGACTGGCTTATAATGATATCGGCATCCTCAATTACAAGGATTATCACGAAAGTGGGGAGCTCTACCTGTTAAGAAATGTCCTGCGTGAAAAAATGGGTATGGGGGCTAAATCGATTGTCTTCGATGTCGGTGCAAATGTTGGCAATTATACTAAAATGCTGCGTGAAGTTCTTGCCGGAGCCGAGATTTACGCATTTGAACCGAACAAGTTTGCGTTTTCAAAGCTCGAGAGCATGTGCGGCAAGGCGGTAAGGTGTTTCAATACCGGTTTTGGTGATGTTGTCGGAACCGGAAAGATTTATACCTATGAAAACCGAATGGAGAGTTCTCACTCTAGCAGTTATCCCATGGTCTTCAAAGATTTTCACCGGTCCGAAGGACTAAAAGAAATGGACTTCGTCATAACCACAGTTGACGATTTCTGCAGAGAGCATGGGGTACATAAGGTGGATTTCCTGAAGATCGACACAGAGGGCAACGAGTTAAATGTAATTGCTGGTGCGAAACAAATGATTGCTACAGGACAGATTTGCGCTATCCAGTTTGAATTCGGTGAATGCAATGTTTTCTCGCGGGTATTTTTAAGAGATTTTTATGAACATTTGCAAGAGTACAACCTGTACAGGCTGAATAGCAGGAGTTTGATTCCCATAAGCCAATACAATGTTGAAAACGAAATATTCAGGTATCAGAACATTTTTGCTCTTAAAAAGGGACTTGACCCCTTGCCGCTTGGATGAAAGGCCGTTCTAGACATGAAGAAATTTCTTCATTCGGTGATTCTTGAAGATTTCCAGACGGCTTATTACGTATTTCAGAAATTGCGGAAAGAAGCCGAAGCCAATAGAGTTCTTCAGGAAAATAACTTGAAGGAAATCGAGCTTTTGGTCAATTCAAGAGAGCAGATCAGGCTGGAATTCGGTGCCGGTGTCCGTCGGGGGATTAAAGGATGGACTTATGTCGATAGAAATCACAATTGCGACCTCATATTAGACTTGACCCGTCCCCTTCTTTTCCCGGACAACAGTGTAACCGAGATCTATTCGAGCCACCTTTTAGAGCATTTCTCATATGAAGATTTGCTCCGCTTTTTAAAGGAATGCCGGCGGATTCTTATGCATGGGGGGCGATTCAGTGCGGCCGTTCCAAATGCCAGATTATACCTTGAATCGTACAACAGTGAGAAGTCCACTGATGTTGAATCTTTATGCAGACACCTTCCGGCCATGAAAGGGTCTGCAAGAATCGATGCTGTGAATTACATTGCCTACATGGATGGACATCACAAATACATGTTCGATGAAGATAACCTCGTGGCCGTGCTTCAGTTAGCCGGATTCAGGTGTTGCCGGATTCGTAGCTTTGATGCCGGTCTTGATTTACAGGAGAGGGAAGAAATCTCCATATATGTTGAGGCAGTAAAATGACTTGACCGGGTCTGGTAAATCTTGACATTTGAGTGCTTTATTATTCTTGGTTTGGAAAATCTTGGGAAGATATGAATTGTCTGGTGTAATGTCCATGCGGGAAATCGTGCTGTGTGACCCATATCTTTCTGGCCATCACTTGAGCTATTTGCGCATCTATGCTTCAGCTTTTTTGGAGATCGGTTGCTGTGTTACAGTCATGTGCACAGATGTCGATCGTGTTAATTCTTATTTGTCTAAATTATACAAAGAATACGACGGAAGCTTTCGTGTGCTCAGTTTGCGCAATAGAGAGATTTCAAAAATCGAATTGAATAACCGCCATAGAAGAGGGCTCATAAGAGATCTTGTCCAGTCTTACACTTCATTTAGAAATTTCAAACAGATAGGGGACTCAATAAAAGACCATGAGCTAAGCGCAGATTCACTCGTATTTTTGATGTGGCTTGATTCATTTATTGCAAAATACATGCTCCCTTTCTTTTTAAAGTTCCTCTTCCCTTACAAATGGGGCGGTCTTTTTTTTCATCCAGGCCATCTTAAGTTTAATCAAGAGGCGAATTCGTATTATCGTGATCTGTTACATTACATTCCGATTTTCGACAGCAATAAGCTGGAATTCGTAGGACTGTTTGATCGTCTAATGGTGGATAAATTGACAACCAAACAAAAGCGAGATGTTTTTAATTGGCTGCCAGATGTTACTGAGAGTGATTCGTTCGATTTAAATGATGAACTTATTAAATCAATAATTACATTGGCAGGAAAGAGAAAGATAGTTTCTCTTCTTGGGTCTCTCGACAGGCGAAAGAACATTTTAAGCTTTTTAGATGTCGTCAAAAATTGCAAAGAAGATAATATTTTCTATGTATGTGTCGGTCAACTACATAAAAATGGATTCAATGCTAGTGAGTTGGAATACATTTATAAAGTTGCTGATGATTACAGGGATAAATTATTTTTTTACGACAAGCACATTGAATCAGACTCTACTTTTGACGCAATATTTTTCTTAAGTAGTATAATAGTGGCTGTTTATGAAAGATTTCCATCAAGCAGCAATATAATTACTAAATCTGCAAAATTTAATAAGAAAATAATTGTTTCTAATGATCATCTAATGGCAGAGATAGTTTCTTATTATGGAATAGGTAAATGTGTAAAGAGCGGAGATTACGTTTCATTGAAAGATTGTATATTGTTATTGTTAAATAATAATATATTGTCAGAAAATTATGAATTATTTAATGATGAATATTCAATAAAAAATTTAAAAAATATATTGTCAGTTTTAAAAATATAATTATAACTAAATGATCTATTGAGATATTAACTCAAATTATATAGTTTCTAAGATTTATTTGTGCAATAAAAATTGTAAAAAATTGCGAACGGTCTGTTGCAAAGACTTGTGCCCTTTTTATCTCGCAGTATAAAGGATTTTTAGAAGTGAAGTACACTACGCCAGTACTATTGCTGTTATATAATCGACCTGATACGTCAAAACAGGTGTTTGAAGAAATTAGGAAAATTCGGCCTGCTCAGTTATTCATTGCGGCAGACGGGCCTTCAGAAGAACGTCTTGGTGATGTCGATAAATGCAGGGAAACGAGGAGTCTCGTTGATACTATAGACTGGGAATGCGAGCTTAAAACACTCTTTCATGATGACAACCTTGGCTGCAGAAAAGCTATCAGTTCCTCGATTTCATGGTTTTTTGAGAATGTGGAAGAAGGAATTATTCTGGAAGATGATTGCCTGCCCTCTCAGAGCTTTTTTATCTTTTGCAATGAACTTCTTGAACGCTACAAATCGCATAATGAAGTGATGGTTATTTCTGGTGATAATTTTCAGTCAGGCCGGAGGGTTTCGACTGACAGTTATTATTTTTCTCGCTACCCACACTGCTGGGGATGGGCTACATGGCGGCGTGCTTGGCAGAAATACGATACGAAGATGAGTGGATGGCAAAGCTACCTGAAAAGTCGGGAATTCCTTAATTTAGGTGCTGTCAATCCAGCTTTTAAAGCTTACTGGAAGCGTAATTTCGAGAGAGTCTTGTCTGGTGAAGTCGACTCGTGGGCTTATGTATGGACTTATAGCTGTTGGGTCAATAATGGTCTTACGGCAATCCCTGAGAAGAACCTTGTAAAAAATATCGGTTTTGGTCCCGATGCGACCCATACCAAGGGGCCGAGTGCAAGAATCAGTGCAATGCAGGCTGGGAAACTTGATTTCCCGCTACGTCATCCCGTTCGGGTGGAGCGCCACCTAGAAGCCGATAGTTTTACCGATGCGTTCCACTTTGGTATTTCAGCTGAGCAAGAGACGAGGCCTGTTCTCCGATTGAAAAAGGCCATAATGCATTCGATACAAAAGTTGTTTGGCTCATGGAGTTATAACAAGTGATAAGGTTACCTAAGGATATAACGATCGAAGAGCAAAATTATCTTGAGGCAGCCTTGGAATTGGTTGGCACTAATCCCAAGCTAGAGTCGATATGGTCACTTATGGACTTGGCTTGGGAGGAAAATCAATGTGATTATAGTAAGTTAAATGGTGATAATATTAATAATTTCTATAGCCACCCTGTTTGGCTGTTAAATGGACTTTTCATAGAGCAGCATCCCGATTCATTGAAACACCGCGAAATATTTACGGACGAAATAGTCATGAACAATCCTCTCTCTGTCTGTGATTACGGGGGCGGTTATGGTGGTTTGGCTAGGATGATCGCAAAATCCTCCGCGCGGATTGCTGTAGATTTATATGACCCTTATCCACATCGATCGTCATTGAAGCTTTCATCGCTATTCGATAACCTACGACACGTCAATCAATTAAAGGGCCCATATGACGTAATGGTTGCGACTGATGTTTTTGAACATGTCATTGATCCATTGCTCGAAGTGGAAAAGACAGCCAGGCACTTGAAAGTAGGCGGTAAGTATCTTATCGCGAATTGTTTTTACCCGGTCATCAAGTGCCATCTGCCATGCACATACCATTTTCGTAATACGTTCAGCACGATTCTTGCCGAGATGAATTTGCAGCCATTGAGGACTGTTGTTTATGGAACTCTTTTTGAAAAGAAGGGGGATGTTCTTGTAACTCCAAGAATTCGAAAGTTGGAAAAAAAATCGAGAATCAAGTTTGCTTTCAATGAACTCATGGAGACTTTCCGTAAGTTGAGACGGACCTGGCTGAGCAATGAATTTCAATGATTAAAGTTGTACATATTTGTTCTTCCGATATCATCGGTGGCGCTGCAAAAGCAGCCTATCGCCTGCATCGGTCTTTCTCTGGCCATCCCGCAGTTGAATCCAGGATGCTTGTGCGAGGAAAGGCTAGTGATGACAGCAAAGTAATACGTTATGTCCCCAGGCTCTTGTCATTAAATTATTATTTCAACCTTTCCATTAAAAGACGGATAACGGATGTCTTCTGGAGTCGATTCCAGACTTCAAACAAGGTCATGCACTCTCGTGCCGATATTCGTACCGGATTATTATCCTGTTTACGTACTTTGCCTTGTGATCTGGTGCACATGCACTGGTTGGGTCGTAATACCCTTTCCGTCGAAGAGATTGGACAGATTAGCAAGCCAGTCGTCTGGACTCTTCATGACATGTGGACCTTTTGTGGTGCAGAACATTATGTTGACGATGCGACAGATTCTCGTTTTCACTTAGGTTACAAAATCGATAACAGGTCCGACGGAGAGAGCGGACCTGACATGAACCGAAATGTATGGAACCGGAAGAGAAAATCGTGGAAGCGGCCTATGACTATCGTGTGTCCAAGTCGATGGATGGCCGATTGTGCCAAGGACAGTGTGATTTTAAAAAACTGGCCCTTACATTGCGTTCCAAACCCACTCGATCTTGACAGCTGGAAACCTTTTCCTAAAGAGCATGCTAGAAAGCTGCTTGGTTTGCCGCAGGATAAGCACATCGTTCTGTTTGGTGCAATTGGAGGCGAACGCGATCCGCGCAAAGGTGCTGATCTATTACGATTGGCCTTGGAGAAACTTAGAAATTTTGGGGCAGACGTGCATTTGGTTGTTTTCGGGCAATCTGAACCTGTCAGCCGCCTCCCGCATGTATTCCCGGTGACCTATCTAGGGCGACTACAGGATGAATTCAGTATGATTGCAGCTTATAACTCAGCTGATTTGATGCTAATCCCGTCTCTCCAGGACAATTTGCCCCAAACCGCAGTGGAAGCTCATGCCTGCGGTATCCCTGTGATCGCCTTCAATGTCGGTGGGCTCTCAGATGTTGTCAATCATAAAATTACAGGTTATCTCGCACGACCGTATGACACTGAAGATTTTGCTCAAGGTATTGCTTTGCTACTGAATGATAATGAAAAAATTGAACAGATGGCTCAGGCTGCAAGACAGGTAGCTTTAAAAAAATTTGCTGCCCCCGTTGTCGCTAACGCGTATGCTGACATTTATAGAAAGGTTTTAGTAGGATATGATCTTTAGATTAGAGACTAATCTTATCGTCTACAATATTGATGTACACAAAGGCTATGTAATTAAGGGTTGAATGAATTGCAATCAAAAATCAAGTTTAGCATCGTAACGCCTACTTATAACGCAGGAAAATATCTTGACCAGACGATTTCGAGCGTTTTAACACAGCAGGGCGACTTCGATATTGATTATACTATTATCGATAACGAATCGTCTGATAATACACTCGAAATTGTCGAGGGTTATAGGGCTCGTCTTGAAAAGTTCAATAGTGACCGGTGGGCAGGTCGAGTTTCCTTGACATTGATCTGCAAACAAGATCAAAGCATGTATGAAGCTCTTAATCGGGGGTTCGCCATGGCTACTGGGGGTGTGCTCGCTTGGATTAACGCAGATGACATCTACCTGCCCGGTGCTTTCGAAATGGTCGCAAGGGTGTTTACCACAATGCCTGACGTAAAATGGCTCAAGGGGGTCACTTCATACATCGATGAACGAGGTGAAGTCTCCCCAGGGCGTTGTTACCTGTATGCCCGAAACCTAATCAGAAGCGGGTTATACGGTCGTGAAGCTTATTTTATTCAGCAAGATAGTGTGTTCTGGCGTGCAGATCTTTGGAAGGAATCCGGAGGGCTTGACCAGTCCTTTCGCTTAGCTGGTGATTATGATCTCTGGATGAGGTTCGCCGAACGGGAAGCCCTATACACACTGAAAGCACCGGTCAGTTGCTTCCGTAAAGTGTTTGGGCAGTTAAGTGAAAGCCTCTCAGCTTACCGGGAGGAGCAGACAAGGATTAGATGCCCCAACAATCCAAGGCTCGTGCTCCTGCGCAGGTTTTTTGTGTCAATAGAACCTAAATTGCCAAATTGGCTGAATTCACTGATTTTTCGTACATTATGTCCGTTCGAGAAACTCTATATTATCGACGGAAGTTCTGAAAACTTAAACTTGAGAACATCATTCAAATATATGGTTTGAATTTTGCCAATATGTCCGATTTGCAAAAAGAATGACTGTCACTTTCGGCTCAAACTTTATGATGACCGATATGCTTTCCCCGGCATCTTTAGGATGGTTTGTTGTGATCATTGTCATCATCTCTTCATTTTTTCGGAAATAAATTCATCTGTCACTAAACAACTTTATACTAACTACTACCCCAGAAAAACCTTTAAAATTAAAGATTACCGCATCAAATCTTTCCATGGTGGCCTGCGTTCATGGCTCGATGGAGATGACTCTGCTGCAAGCAGATGGGTCCCACCAGATGTGAAGGTTCTGGATATTGGCTGTGGTTTCGGCGAAACCCTTGCCTACCATCAATCGCGAGGTTGTGACGCATATGGTGTAGAGATGGATGAAAATGTCCGTATGATAATGGAAAAATTTCATTTCAAGGTCAAAATTGGACCGTTTAATCCCAACCTTTATCCTCCCGAGTCCTTCGACTATGTGACCATGCAGCAAGTAATCGAACATGTTGAGGATCCTTTAGAGACCTTGAAAGGGGTTGCTCAAGTTTTGCGCCGGGGGGGGTATGTTGTCCTAAGTACTCCAAATGCAAAGGGATGGGGAGCTAGATTTTTCGGTCGCCGATGGATCAACTGGCATGTCCCATACCATCGGCATTTTTTTTCACTATCTTCGATTCGGATTGTTGCCCAGGAGGCAGGGTTGCAAATCGTTAGATACCGAACTGTTACCAGTTCAGAGTGGCTAAGATTCCAGTGGGCACACCTGCTGGCAATGCCTGAAGAAGGAGAGCCTTCAGGATTCTGGTCTCCTCTCGGGAAGCGGAGTCTGAGGACCAAAATTGGTCAAAAAGGCTTTGATTTGCTGCACTATGCCAGGATCAATCATCTTCTAACACGCTTGTTTGACAGTCTGGGAGCAGGAGACAATTATTTGTTTCTGCTCAAAAAACCGTGATGGAAACAATCTACATTATCCTCCCAGTATACAATCGCCGTGAAATTACGCGACGATTTGTAAAATGTCTCGTGTCGCAAACGTATCAGAATTACCATCTGATATTGATTGATGATGGTTCGAAGGATGGTACTGCCGAGATGGTTCGAGCCAAAATCGGTCAAGTGACCGTGATCTCTGGATCCGGTAACTGGTGGTGGGCAGGGGCGTTGCAGCAAGGTTATGATTGGTTAAGCGATCAGACTTTGGACCCTCTCGGATTAGTTCTGATTATCAACGACGATACAGAGTTTAGCGATGATTTCTTGGCCCAAGCCGCAGCTTTGATGAAAGGTTGGCAACACTCCCTTTTGCTTGCACCGTCTTACAGTCGTGAAACTGGTCGCTTAATGGGTGCTGGTGTATCTGTGAACTGGCGAAAACTTCAATTTTCTCAAGCCAGAACAGCCGAAGAGATTAATTGTCTATCGACACGGGGGCTATTCCTGACGGTCAGCGATTTTTTGGCGCTAGGTGGTTTTTATCCACAGTTGCTGCCACATTATCTGTCTGACTATGAGTTCACAATTCGGGCACACCGACGGGGAATGACCCTTCGGGTTGACCATAGCATTAAGCTGATGGTCGATGAAAAGATGACAGGCTTTCACGAGTTTGATGGGCTGTCTTTACGGGATTTCCGAAGAACGTATTTTGCTCGTAATTCGGATGCCAATCCCTTTCTCTGGACTATGTTTATCGCATTGGCCTGCCCTTGGCCGTGGAAACTGTCCGGTTGTATGCGGGTCTGGTATGGTACAACAAAAAAAATTCTAGGTTCGATAATATCTGAGAGAACTGGACGCCAAACATGAGTTCCGGTATTTTACAGATGATTAGTCAAGAAAGTTCTGAAATGCAACTGGCACCTGTCGTTTTGTTTGTTTACAATCGTCCTGAGCATACACGCAGAACCATTGAGGTTCTGCAATCTGATCTCTTGGCCAAACAAAGTGAACTGGTGATATTTTCCGATGGGCCCAGAAATGAAAATGATCGACGTCTAGTTATCCAGGTTCGCAATTATCTGCAGGAAGTGTCGGGTTTTCGAAGTGTTGAAGTAAGAATGTCAGCTCGCAATTGCGGTTTGGCAGATTCTATCATTGACGGTGTGACCGATGTCATCCAAAAATATGGCCGGGCCATCATTCTCGAAGACGATCTAATAGTTTCTCCTTATTTTCTCTCCTATATGAACGGCGCTCTCGATTTCTATGCTGATATGGACAATGTCATGCATATTTCTGGGTACTGGTTCCCCATGAGGCAAATGGAGTTGCCCTCTACATTCTTGTTGCGACTCCCTTCTTCATGGGGGTGGGCTACCTGGGCACGTGCATGGCGGTATTTCGAAAAAGATCCGAAATCCCTGCAAGAAACGTTTACTCGCGCTGACATTTTGCGTTTCAACCTTGACGGTGCCAATAACTTTTGGGAACAGGTGATTCATAATCTTAATGGCAAAGCCAACACTTGGGCAATCTTCTGGTATGCCGCAATTTTTCGGAATAAGGGATTATGTTTGTACCCCTCCCGAAGTCTGGTGCAAAATGCCGGGCTCGATGGCACCGGAGTCCATTGCCTGAAAACGCTAAAATACGATGTGGAGTTGAATGACAGTCCAATTGAAATGTTTGCTGAAGACATTGAAGAGAACGATTTGGCACTCTCTCAACTCAAAGCGTTCTATCGCAAAAACCGGATTAGCCGTTTACGGCGCTTTATTCTAATCATCTGCCAACGCTTCGGTCTAAGATTGAAAGCATAGTCAGTCACAACCTTTGTCTTCTTTCAGAGCTCAACGTGGCTTCGTAAGCTTAATCTGATAGCGGGCTATATACTCATTCGGGACGAGTTTGTATGCATCCGGGCCAACGTTCAATGACAATCAAGCTCCTCTCTGCTGTAGATTTGCAGGGCGGCGCCGGTTTGGCAGCATATCGGTTACTTCAAGGGTTGAAAGAGGCTGGGGCTACAGCTGAAATGCTGGTCCAGGATAAATCCAGTAAAGATTCGGGCGTCATCGGCCCGCGAGGGTGGCCTTGTAAAGTCTTTGGCAAAATCTTGCCGTATATCGATCCGGTGCCGAAGCTGATATATCCTTTTCGCCACCGAGGTGCATGGAGTTGTAACTCTCTACCTAACCTGTGTTTCCCTTCTAGTCGAATCGCCCAAGCCGACATCCTCCATCTCAACTGGATTTGCGGAGGCTTCCTCCCTTTGCGGGTAATGCGTAGTTTCTCGCAACCAATTATATGGACAATGCATGACTCTTGGCCGTTTACAGGAGGCTGTCATGTGCCTCTTGATTGTCGTCGATATGAAACGAATTGTGGAGATTGTCCTCAGCTGAGGTCCTGTAAAGACAGAGATCTCTCTCGCCTGACATGGGAGAGAAAAAATAGAGAGTGGCGAAACCTTGACATCACGGTCGTAGCTCCTAGCCGTTGGATGGCATCCTGTGTCGGTGCGAGTTCATTGTTAGGTGACCGACGAGTCGAGGTTATTCCCAACGGGTTGGATATAACGGTTTTCTCTCCAATGGATAAACAAGAGGCACGGATAATACTTGGCTTGCCAACTGAAGGAAGGTTTCTTTTGTTTAGTGCCATGGGAGGTATCGCCAGCAAGGAGAAGGGTGGGGATTTATTGAAAGCATGCTTGGAAAGGTTGGCTGTAGAGCCAAATGGTAACTTCACTCTGCTATTGAGTGGATGTGAGTCATCGCCGGAGGAAGGAGAGTTGCCTGTTCCATTCATTAATTTGGGCCGACTGACTGAAGAAGGTAAAATGAAGCAAGTTTATGCAGCCGCAGATCTAACGGTCGTATCTTCCAGATCAGAAAGCTTAGGGTATGTCGCGATGGAATCATTGGCATGTGGTACGCCGTGTGTTGCTTTTGATCATAGTGGTAATAAAGATGTTGTTGATCACATGCAGAATGGTTACTTAGCCCGTGCATATGACCCTGCCGGGCTGGCAGCAGGAATCCGTTGGATACTAGAGGATCCGGCACGATATAAACAACTCGCAGAGGCTGGAAGAAAAAAAATTGAAAATGTTTTCTCTTTGAGGCATGTGACAAGAAGTTATCTTGACCTTTATGCAGAAATTTTAAGCAGAGGTTAACGGAAACGCTGGCAGTAATGGCGAATTTGATTTAGCTCTTTCTTTTGCATTCGCCACTGCAGAGGCATTCGCCATAATCAAGAAGACTTTGGTGAACCCCGATTTGACTTTGTTGGAAACCTCTTGTTTTGGTAACACCTAATTTCCCCAAAAGTGGGGAGTATGGATTAGTATGATAGAGTCCAATCCAAAGTGCTTCTGGAGCTTTTCTTTTGTCCAATCGCCCACAGATGGATACCATTTATGCTCTCTTTAATCTATGGCTATGACCTTAGTCAAGGAGATGATAAATTTACCCCGCTTGCCAAAAAGATAGGGAGTTTTCTTCTCGCTATTGCTTTGGTTGTGGGCTTTGCGCTCCGACTTCGCATGTATCTATTGAACAGATCTCTTTGGTTAGATACTGCCGTTTTAGCCAATAATGTGATTGACAAGAGCTATATTGACCTTTTTGGGTTGCTTAACGGAAACCAGTCTGCACCAATAGGATTTTTGGCCTTCTCAAAGCTTCTTGGGCCAGCTTTCGAATATTCGGAATTATCATTAACCTTTCTACCTTTCATCTTTGGCGTAAGCGCATTAATGCTTTATTTGCGCCTCTGTGTTGGGGGCCTTGGAAAACCATTTGCACCTCTTGCTTTTATACCTTTTGCATTGTGTTCTACCGCTATTTACTCTTCTGGTGAATTCAAACCATACTCATCAGATCTTTTCTTTAGTGTGCTGATATTATTCGTAACGCATCAAGTTTTGAAAGGACAGTTCTCTAGAGACTGGCTTGGAATATTTAGCCTTGTTGGATTAATCAGTGTCTGGTTTTCACACACCGCTATATTCATGATTGCCGGAACCGGCCTCGCTCTGGTTATAGATGCTTTTATATTTAAAAAGCTAGAATTGTTTAGAGGCCTCACTGACGGTTGGTGTAATTATTTCTGTTCATTTCGCCCTATTATATTTCCTAATAATTAAACCAGCCACTCCTGATAACATGTTTACATATTGGTCGTCTGGTTTCCCTCCTTTAAGCTCATTATCTTCAACAATAGAATGGTTCATAGAGAATTCTATTTGGATATGCTGAGTATCCATTAGGATTCCATGGATATGGAGTTATCTTTCCTTTGTCTGCTCTGGGAATTGGCATTCTCTCTTCATACTTAATAAAATGTAGGCGATCAGAGGCGTATCTCTTTATTCTCCGTGGATTAATCGATGGCTGTTATGTTCCTAAAAAAAGTGGATAAATTAATTGGCCCACTGTTGACTCGGTTATGGTCTCGCCCGCCACAATCGAGGCTTCTCAAAGCTCATGTTTCAAGACTGCTGCTAATCCGACCTGGCGGCATAGGTGACGCGGTCTTACTGGTCCCGGCGATAAAGCTGCTGCGTGACGTCTTCCCTGTGGCTCGCATAGAGGTGTTGGCCGAAAAGAGAAACTGTGGGGTCTTTAACCTCTGCCCCGGTATAGATCATATCTTTTGCTACGACAGTCCGCTGGAGCTTTTGGCTGTACTTAAAAGCAATTATGACGTGGTTATTGACACTGAACAATGGCATCGTCTTTCTGCATTAGTTGCTCGTATGATCCGTTCTAGGGTGAAAATTGGCTATGCCACAAACGCAAGGCAAAGGATGTTTACGCACCCAGTTGACTACATTCATGATATCTATGAGTTGCGAAACTTTTTTAAATTATTGAATCCTTTAGGGATAGAGGCTCCTGCAACAGTTGTTCCTCCGTTCCTGACCATTCATAAGGAAGTGCAGAGGGTCGCCGACTCGATGCTCGGAAACTTTGTTCAGACACCTTTTATCACTCTCTTCCCAGGGACAAGCACTGTCGAAAAGTGTTGGGGTGTTGAGAAATTCCGTCAGTTGGCTAGACGGCTTATTGATGAGGGCCATGCAGTTGTTGTTGTGGGCGGGAAAGAAGATGCTATAACTGGGAGCACCATTGTGCACGGAACCTCTTGTTTGAATCTTGTGGGTATGACCTCTTTATGCGTAACAGCAGGCGTGTTAAACCGGTCACAACTTCTTGTCGGTGGTGATTCCGGGGTGTTGCATATCGGAGCTGGTTTAGGAACTCCGACGGTCTCTTTGTTTGGCCCGAGTTCTACCGACAAATGGGCTCCGAGTGGTAAACAGCATGTTGTCATCAATCATAAACTTCCATGTTCACCCTGCACCAGCTTTGGAACTACGCCGCATTGTCAAATAGGATCTAAGTGTATTCAGGGAATCTCTGTAGATGAAGTCTTTGCTGCAATCCAGGAAATTTTGGACTTGAACTATAAATAAGGTAAGCTCAAATGTCGTTTGGATATTACCCTTTTATGGGAGCCGTATTTGTTCTGGGTACCATCATCGGCTCCTTTCTCAATGTCTGCATCTACCGTATTCCTGTGGGTTTATCTATCATTCACCCGCGCTCGCGCTGCTCGCATTGCGAGACAAAAATACGCTGGTACCACAACATTCCGATTCTGAGCTGGGTGTTGCTCAAGGGCAAATGTGCCTACTGTGGTGTAGAGGTTCCCCTCCGCTATCCGCTGGTTGAGACTCTAACGGGTTTTCTCTTTGTTATCTTTGTCTATCGTTTCGGGTTTCACCCGGTAACCCCAATAGTTTTGCTTTTGGTCGCCACTCTGGTGGTAATCACCTTCATCGACCTGGACCACCAAATCATCCCCGATGTCATCAGCCTGCCCGGTATACCGATCGGGTTCCTGTGCTCCTTTCTCGTGCCTTGGGTCTCCTGGCAAGATTCGTCTGCATCTACCGCATCCCGGCAGGCCTATCGATTGTCAAGCCGCGTTCGCGATGCCCGCACTGCGAGACCACGATCAAGTGGTACCACAACATCCCGATCCTGAGCTGGCTGTTGCTCAAAGGCAAATGTGCCTACTGCGGTGCAGAAGGTCTCCATTCGTTATCCCCTGGTCGAGGCCCTGACCGGTATTCTCTTCGCCCTGTTCTTCTACCGCTTCGCGTTTCACCCGGTGACGCCGGTCATGTTTGCTGCTGGTTGCCGCTCTGGTGGTGATCACCTTCATCGACCTGGACCACCAGATCATCCCCGATGTCATCAGCCTGCCCGGTATCCCGATCGGCTTCCTCTGCTCGTTTCTCGTGCCGTGGGTCTCCTGGCAGGATTCGCTGATAGGTATTTTGCTCGGCGGCGGTTCGCTGCTGTCGATCGCGCTTGGTTATGAATTGCTGACCAAGAAAGAGGGGATGGGGTTCGGAGATGTCAAGCTGCTGGCGATGTTGGGAGCCTTTCTCGGCTGGACGGCCATCTTCCCGATCATCTTTATCGGCTCCATGCTGGGGACGCTGGTCGGGATTCCCCTGATGCTGATCAAGAAGGCCGACGGCAAGCTTGCTGTACCGTTCGGGCCCTTCCTGTCGGCGGGTGCGCTGATTCATCTCTTTTTCGTGCAACATTTCGATCCGCTGATGCGCTGGTACGCGAGCATGTTGCAGCAATTGTGGCAGTCTTTCTGGTAACTTCCCCCCATTTTCTACCGAAAAATTCAAAATTTCCAATTTTTCAGCGAAAAAAAATCATACTTTATATTGTGGTCAACACGATGATGCTCCCCTTGATCTTGTGTTAACTGCCGCCATTTGTGATATTTGCCACCATCATATGGTCTTCATATAGATATAATTGGTTGACAATTGTTTTAATATACATATAATTAGCCCTAATTTTGTATAATTATGCTAACTTTAACTAAATGGTTGCCTATGAAAAACCAAGTCAGAGAAATCCGCGAAGCCCAATTGATGAGCAAAGCTGAACTGGCCCGAAAAGCCGGTGTTTCGCCGGTGACTATCGACCGCATTGAAAATGGTGCGGAGTGCCGCATGTCGACCAGACGCAAGATTATCCTTGCCCTTGGTCTCAAGCTTACGGATCGGGAGAAAGTTTTTCCTGACGATGAGTGATGTTTGGTACGTTGTTTGCTCATGAATATGGTTGTTCTATGGTGAAGTCTATTCTGAGCGGTTTGGATCAATAGCGGTTTAGCCAGGGGCGCACATGTTATTCCAAAAGAAAAAAGACGTGATTGGCATCGATATCGGCTCAAGTTCGGTAAAGATGGTCTATCTTAAGGAGGCTAAAGGCGGGTATCAGCTGGCCGGCCTTGGTATGGCCATGCTGCCTGCTGAAGCTATTGTCGATAATGCGATTATGGACTCGAGTTCCATCGTCAGTGTTGTCAGGGGACTGGTGGAAAGCCAGAAGATCAAGACAAAAAATGTCGCTACCTCTATTTCCGGGCACTCTGTCATTATTCGCAAGATCCAGTTGCCGATTATGACCGAGGAGGAGATGGAGGCTTCCATCCAGTGGGAAGCCGAGCAATATATCCCCTTCGAAATCTCCGAGGTCAATCTGGATTTCCAGATTCTCGGTCCGGATGCGCAAGACGCCTCCTTGATGAATGTCATCCTGGTGGCCGCCAAGAAAGACTTTGTCAACGATTACGTTGCCCTGTTCAAAGAGTGCGGTCTGAACCCGCTGGTCATGGACATCGACTGCTTCGCTGTCGAAAACGTCTTTGAAGTTAATCATGGCACCAACCCGGATGAGATCGTGGCCTTGATCGACATGGGGGCAAGTTCCATGAACGTCAATGTGCTGCGGGGCGGCATGTCGGTGTTTACCCGGGACATCCAGGTCGGTGGCAGTGCATACAACGAAGAAATTCAAAAGCGTCTGGGGCTGAACAACGAGGACGCCGAAATCGCCAAGCTTGGTGGTGTGGTCGCCGATGTGACCCCCGAGGCGGTTGCCGAAGTTATTGAGGATACGACCGAGAGCCTGACCCAGGAAGTGCAGCGGTCCATAGACTTCTTCTCGGCAACCTCATCTGATGAGAAGGTGCAGAAAGTTTATATTACCGGCGGTGTATCCAAGGTGCCGGCTGTGCAGAGGTCGTTGGAGAATCGACTGGGCGTTGAGGTCGAGTTGCTTGACCCTTGGCGTCAGATCGCTGTCAATGAAAAAGATTTTGACCCTGAATACCTGCAGGCAATGGGCCCGGTCTATACCGTCGCTGCCGGCCTGGCCATGAGGAGGATGGGAGACAAATGATCCGTATAAACCTTCTACCGGTAAAAGCTGCCCAGAAAAAAGAGCAGATGATGGGCCAGTTGATAGTCGTTGTCCTGGCTTTGATTGTTACTGTGGCGCTTTGTGGTGCTGCCTACACGTATGTCGTTGGCGAGGTTGAAGCGCGCCAGGCCAAGATTGACCAGAAGCGGGCTGAGATCTCCCAATTGGCAAAAGTCATCAATGAAGTCAGGGATTTTGAGAAGCGTCAGAAAGCGCTCAGGGCCAAATTGGATGTCCTTGAGCAGCTCAAGGCCGCAAGGATCGGTCCCTTATACATCTTGAATGCGCTCTACGAGGCCCTTCCGGACAAGTTGTGGTTGACCAAGTTTCAAGAGAATTCAGGGACTGCAAATATCAGCGGCATCGGTGTGAATGAAGAGACCGTTGCCCTGTTTATGAAAAATCTCGAAGCTTCAGATTTTTTTGAAGGGGTTGAGTTGAAGGTGACCAAGCAAATCGTGCAGGATCAGATCAAGTTTCAGCAATTCGATCTGACCTGTAAGACAATCAATGTTAAGTCCGAAAAGAAACAATAGTCGCTGCTAGGTCTGATTTTTATTAACACCTAGGGAGAACGTTAGTCGATGAATCCAAAGGTTGAAAAACTTCTCAAATTGCCGCTTTATCAGCGACTGCTGATCCTCGCCGCTCTCGTCGTCCTGGTCATCGGTGCTTTTGTCTGGTTCCTCTGGTTGCCCGAATATGAAAAGCTGGCAGGAATGGACCAGGACATTGTCCGCTTGGACTCTGAATATTCACAAAAGAAGCAGATTGCGGACAACCTGCCGAAGTTCAAGGAAGAATTTGCCAAAATGGAGAAACTTCTTGAAGTGGCTTTGACGCAGCTGCCCAATAAGAAGGAAATCCCGACGCTTCTGACAAATCTGGCGACCCTTGCCAAGGACAACGGCCTCGAGGTGGTCAGCTACACCCCGCGAGGTGAGGTCAACAAGGGCTTTTATGCGGAGGTCCCGTCATCTGTCGACCTGGTTGGTACGTATCACCAGATTGCTGAGTTCGCCCAGGCCGTCGGCAAACTGTCACGAATCGTCAATCTCAGCAATCTGGACCTGTCTGCTCCCACGGTCACAGGAAATACCGCTGAGCTGAAGATTAAATGTAATGTGACTACTTTCCGGTTTGTCGAACAATAAGGATGGTTTGAGATGACACGTTGGTATCTATGCCTGATCTGCGGTGTTTTCCTTTTCTCCGGCTTGTTCGGCTGCGCGGAGGAACCGTCAACATCATCACAATCCCAGCAATCGGCAGCTGTTGCGTCTCCTCCTGCAAAGCAGCTTGCTGCTCCTGAGGTAAAAGAGGTTGAGACGCCGAAGGAAGCGGAGTTCGTGTATAACAGCGAAGGGCGACGTGACCCTTTTGTGCCGCTGTCAAGGATCAGAAGGCCGGTTGCTGACTCTGCAGAGCCACAGACGCCATTGCAGAGCTACGACCTGAGCCAGTTCAGGCTGGTCGGGGTTATCGTCGGCAAAGGCGCTTCCAAGGCCATGGTTCTTGCCCCTGATGGCAAGTCATATGTCCTCGCCAAGGGTGTCAAGATCGGCAAAAATAACGGTGTCGTCCTCGAAATCAATAGCGATGCCGTTCGTGTCGAAGAAAAATATTACGATTTTTCCGGAAATGTTATCGAAAATATTCAGGAAATTGCAGTTCCCAAGCGGGAAGGAGTCTAATCAATGCGCGGGGTGAATATCATGTTGAATCAGTTGTGGGTTGGTAAGACTGGCCGTTTTTGGCAGCATCTTTTTTGCGTCCTGGTCACATGCCTGTTGATCAACGGTCTGGCCTGGGGTGCCGATGAAGCCAACAAGCTGATCGCTGTTTCCATGGATAGTGGCGCAGCCACACCGACTGTCCTTATAGAAACGGCTGAGCCGGTCGGCTATCGATACACCGTTTATGATTCCTTTGAACCGACGCGTGTTGTGATTGATTTCCCCGGCATGGTCGTTGCCGATGTTGCTGAAGCGATTGCCGGCGACCAAGGTGTTGTCAAGGAAGTCAAAGTTGCTACTTTTGCTCTTGCTTCCGGCCAGTTGTCTCGGGTGGAGATCCTGCTCGCCGAGAATACCGAGTACCAGGTGAACCTGGATGGCAACAAATTCCGCGTGGCTTTTGCCGCTGATGCCAAGGAGGTGAAATCTCCGGCGCCGGTTGCCATGGTTGAGAAGGCCGAACCGGCAGCTGTTGCCACCTCCTCTCAGGACGCCAACGTACTGCGTAGCGTCCAGATCTCTGCCGGCAGCGCCGTGCTTGAAATTAATGGCAAAATAGGCAAATTCCAGCATTTTGCCCTTGGCAACCCGCCGCGCCTGGTCGTTGACCTCTATGGTGTGCACCCCGGATTCAAAGAGCGCTCCTTCCCCGCAGAAGATGGCTTTAAAACCGTTCGTGTCGGCACTTACAACGACAAAACCCGTCTGGTCTTTGATGCCAGCGCAAACGTTCTGCCCGAGCACACTGTGGAAGGACGCGAGACAGATGTCCTTGTCTCTTGGGGGGCTGCTCCCGAGGCCAGTGCCGTCAGTAAGGCTGCCGTGGCTCCCGACCCTGTTGCTGAACCGGCCCCGACGGTCGTAGCTGCGCCCGCGCCGGTTGTTGCATCTCCTCCTGTTGCTGCCAAAACTGCACCCATAAAATTGACTTCGGCAAACGTAGAGGCCATTGATTTCAACAATGAAGAAGGCCGCAGTGTCATCGCTGTGGCACTCTCTGCCGATGCACAGGTCACTGGTCCGGTAGAAGAGGGGACCCTGGTGCGTTTTGAAATTGTCAACGCTACGATCAGCCGCGCTCTGCGTCGGACTATTGATGCCTCTGCTTTCCCGAGCGCTGTGACCTCTGTAACACCATACACAGTTAAGGACGGTGATCATCAGAATGTGCGTATTGCCGTCGATCTTAAGGGCCCGGTCGCTTATGCCCTGGAAAAGGATGGCGCCTCAGTTCGCTTGGTCATAGATGATGGCGCCTATGCGGAGCCGATTCCGGCCGCGGTCAGCCAGGTTGAAGTCGTTGCACCCGAACGGGCTCAGATGGAGAGTGCCACTGCCCCTCAAAAAATGATGGCTCGCGTCAACGACATCACCTGTGACAGCAGATGATATGGCTGCTGAAGCGGCTCGTTATACTGGGGAAAAAATCACCCTGGTCTTTGATTCGGCCAATGTCCGCAGCATTCTGCAGCTGATTGGCGATGTCAGCGGGCTGAATCTTCTCGCCAGCAGTGATGTTCAAGGCACAGTTACGCTGCGACTGATCGATGTCCCTTGGGATCAGGCTCTTGATCTGGTCCTGGAAACAGCCAACCTTGGCAAAATCCAGCAAGGCAACGTTCTGCGCATCATGCCCAAGGACAGAATCAGGGAAATCGAGCAATCGAACATGAAACAGCAGATGATTGCGATCGAAGAAGGTGTGCTGGAAGCGAGAACTTTTGCCATCAGCTATGCTTCTGTTGATGACATGAAAAACTTCCTGAGCGATATCAAATCCGATCGTGGTTCGATTATTGCCGATTCGCGCAACAAACAGCTCATTGTTCGCGATGTTGCCACGGTACTCGAGCAGATGCAGGAAATGATCGCCCAGATCGACAAACCTGAACGCCAGGTCATGATCGAAGCGCGCATTGTCGAGGCCAATACCAACTTCTCGCGCAACCTGGGTGTCAAGTGGAATTTTGACTATCAGGAAAATCCAGGCAACAGCAGCAATGGTGTTAACTCGATTGCTACCGGCATGGGCGGGTCATTCCTGATTCCGGTGACGAATCCGGCTGCCGCTGGTTTTGGTACTTCAATTGCCATCGGTGCGCTTAACGATCAATTGAACATCGACCTGCGCCTTTCTGCCTTGGAAACCTCCGGTGAGGGTAAGATCGTATCAACGCCACGCATAACCACCTTGAACGGTGAAAAGGCCACTATTTCTCAAGGGACTAAAATTCCTTTCTCTTCGGTTAGCGATGCCGGTACCGACGTCCAGTTCGAAAACGCCGAGCTGAAGCTTGACGTGACACCTGAGATCAATCCCGATGGCAGTATCCAGCTAGACATTGATGTGTCGAATAGCGCAGTCGGCACCGTTGTCCCTACGGCGACCGGGGACGCCGTTTCGATCGATGAAAAGAAGGCCACGACCAAGGTTCTGGTGCATGACGGTCAGACTACGGTGATCGGCGGCATCTTCATCGAGGACGAGAGAGATTCTCAGCAAGGAGTGCCGGTCTTGATGCACATCCCGTTTTTGGGCCACATGTTCAAGTCTTCCACCAAAACTCGTGATCGCCGCGAACTGCTGATTTTCATCACGCCGCGCATCGTCGAGTCATAATCGAGTCGAAAATATGATATAGAAAAGGACAGGCACTCCCTGTCCTTTTCTGTATCAATATAATCCAGGTGCAGATGCAATCGCGATGCTCTGAAAACATATTTCTGACCGGCTTCATGGGTGCTGGTAAATCGACCGTTGGCAGGTTGCTGGCTGAGCTGTTGCAGTGCCGGTTTATTGACTTGGACGAAATGATTGTCGCGCGCGAACAGCGCTCGATTACGGCCATCTTCTCCGTAGATGGCGAAAGTTATTTCAGGGACATCGAAACCGCTATCTTGCAAGAGATTGATGTTCGCCAAGCCACTGTTTATGCAACCGGCGGCGGCATAATCTTGCGGGAGGAGAACCGTCGTACAATGCGCTTGCTGGGGTGGACCATTTATTTGCAAACCAGCTGGTCGACGATCCGGAAACGCTTGCATGTCAAGCACTGAGCGCCCCTTGGTCGATCCCGAGAAATGCTGGGATGATGTCGAAGCGCTGTGGTCGCAAACGACAACCATATTATGAAGATGCAGATCTTATTGTTGTGACCGATGGTTTCACGCCGATGCAGGTGGCACAACGGATCGTAGCCGAGTTAAGAGAAAGAATGACCCCATGAACCAGATTATTGTCGGGCTGGGCGATCGCAGCTATCCAATCTGGATCGGTGAACGCATGCTTGCCAATCTTGGCGTGGCCCTGAATGAAGTGGATTTTCCGAACAAGGTTGCCGTGATTACCAACCCGACTGTTGGCGACCTGTATGGTGATCAAATCATCGATGCGCTGGTCTCTTCGGGTCGTCAGGTCAGTGTTATCAGGGTGCCGGATGGTGAAGAATACAAAAATATGGATACCTTGGAGCATATTTACGAGGTGTTGATTGACAGACATTTTGATCGTTACTGTGGTGTGGTTGCTCTGGGTGGTGGTGTTATCGGCGACATGGCCGGGTTTGCTGCGGCAACTTATTTGCGCGGCATCCCATTTGTCCAGGTGCCGACGACGCTCCTGTCCCAGGTCGACAGTTCGGTCGGTGGCAAGACCGGTGTCAACCTGCCGCAAGGAAAGAACCTGGTCGGAGCTTTTTATCAGCCCAGACACGTGCATATTGATGTCATGGCCTTGGAAACCTTGCCGAAAAGAGAATATGTCTCCGGACTGGCAGAGGTCGTGAAGTACGGCATCATACGCGATGCTGAATTCTTCGCATGGTTGGAAGATCACCGAGAGGTTCTTGCCGATCGTTCGGCCGATGCCCTGACGCATGCTGTAATGATGTCTTGCCAAATCAAGGCGAATGTTGTAGAAAATGACGAAAAAGAACAGGGATTACGGGCACTCCTTAACCTTGGGCATACTTTTGGCCATGCCGTTGAAACCCTGGCCGGTTACGGTGTGATCAAGCATGGAGAAGCGGTGTCCATCGGCATGGTGATGGCCGCCCGTACCTCGCAGAGCCTCAACTTATGCTCGGAGGAGGATGTCGAAAGAATCATCAAGCTGTTGAGCTTTTTCGACCTGCCAGTAACTCCGCCTGTTTTTAGCGTTGCGGACTATCTCAGTGTCATGCAGCGAGATAAAAAGGTCAAAGACGGTGAAGTGAGGCTTGTCTTGAATCACGGGATAGGTTCAGCCCAGTTGCACCGGGTCATCGACCTGGGAAAGCATCTGGAAATACTCTTAACCTGAATCCGGAAGAGGGAAAATGACATCGGTCAGCAGTGGAGGAAGTTTGATCGGCAAGATCGGCAGCTATCTGCAGATTGTCGCCAAGGACCCGAGTTCTACCGCGTTTGTCCCTCTGGCGGAAGCCTATCGTCAGATCGGTCTGTTGGATGATGCTCTGGAAGCGGCACGCCTCGGGACGAAAATGCTGCCACATTTCAGCCCCGGTTTCTCAACGATGGGGCGGATCCTCGGGCAGATGGGGCGGATCGATGAGGCGATGAGCGCCTATGCAAAGGCGCTCAGCATTGATCTCCAGAGCCAGGCGGCCCTGGTTGGTCTGGCTCGTCTCCACCTGATTCGCGGTGAGCGTGACTTGGCTCGCAATATTCTCAAAGCAGGCCAAGGAGTTTCATCCAAGAGATGAGAAGATCACCGATATGCTGATCGCCCTGGACCTGCCCAGGCCTTGGGATGAAATCAAGCAGGCTTCTCAGGGTCAGGTAACCGCGGTCCCGGAAGAGCCCTTGCCTGCTGAGCCGAGTGCGCCAATTTCAACCGCAACTTTGGCAGAGATCTACGTTAAGCAGGGCCTGCTGGATAAGGCCATCAAGGTTTACGAGGATATCCTCAGTCAGAGCCCAGATAATATCATGGCCCACGAGCGTATGATGCAACTCCGGGGACAGTCAGGAGTGCCGGCCGTGACCCCGGTTGCAGCTCAAACATTGGAACCTCAGGCAACAGTTGCCGTTACCGAGGTGGATGCCACAGAGGTGACCCCAGTTATGGTCACAACTCCTGCAGAAACCCAGAATACATCAAAAAATCGATCACCGATTGCTGTTTTTCAGCGCTGGTTGACTGTGATCAAAGAGGGGAGAGCAAATGTTCAGTGAAATTCTGCAACGAATCGTCGAAGAAACCAGCGGGGGCATTGGTGCCGTTCTCATGGGTTATGACGGCATTGCCATTGAACAGTTTTTTGCCCCTGACCAGGATATCGATCTGCAGATGGTTGTAGTTGAATACTCGAATGTCCTCAAGGAGATTCGCAAGACAGCCGAGATCCTGAGCCTTGGTGACATGGAAGAGATTTCCATACGTACCGACCGTTTCATGATTGTGATCCGCATGCTCACCGAGGAATATTTCGCGGCCTTGATTATCAATAGCGATGGCAACTTTGGCAAAGGGCGCTATCTGATGGTCCGTGAAAGCGCCAACCTGATAGAGGCTCTCGGCTGACATGTCAATTCGCGTCCTGATTTTACACGGCCCCAACCTGAATCTTCTCGGCCAACGCGAACCGGACGTCTATGGTCGGCAAACCCTTGCTGACATCAATGAGTCTCTTGCTCGCCTGGCCGGAGAACTGCAGGTTGCGATCGATACCTTCCAGTCCAACCATGAAGGGGCTCTGATCGATCGGATTCACGCCGCAACTCACGACGGCTTCTCCGGGATTATCATCAATCCAGGGGGGTTGACGCACACCAGCGTTGCGTTGCGTGATGCGATTGCTGCGGTCGGCCTCCCTGTGATAGAAGCACACCTGTCCAATATTCATGCCCGTGAACCATTTCGCCAGCATTCCTATGTCGCCGGTGTGGTCGTCGGCCAGGTCAGCGGTTTCGGCGCAATGAGTTATCACCTCGCCTTGCGCGGACTTGTTGCCCGCCTTTCCCCGTAACATCTCGCGGCTATGGACCACATTCATCGCAGGCAGAAGCTTACCGCCCTTCTGACGAAGCTTGACCTTGATGCACTGGTTTTTTTTCAGCCAGAAAATATGCGTTACCTGTGCGGCTTCTGCGGCAGTGATGGCGCATTGGTGGCCACCTCCGATCAGCTTGTTTTTCTGACCGATTCGCGCTATACCACTCAAGCCAACAATGAAGTTGTTGCAGACCGCATCTGTGAGTATAAAATCAAGAGCGACGGGGTCCTTGCACAACTTCTGGATACCGGGGCGACGCGCATCGGTTTTGAAGCTGATCTCTCCTTCGGATTCGTCAAGGAGCTGCAGGACAAAGGCAAAACCGGTTGGCTGTGGCAGCATTGCAAGGAAGAATTGCAGGTTCTACGTCTGCATAAATCGCCAGCAGAGATTCGCCTGATCGGCGATGCCGCGGCTTTGCATGTTGCCGCTCTGGCTGAAGTCGAAGAGATGATCAAGCCGGGGACGAGGGAAAAGGACGTCGCCCTCGCCCTCGAATTTTCCTTAAGAAAGCTCGGTGCCGAGGAAAAGGCTTTTGCTGTCATCGTCGCCTCTGGTGTGCGCGGGGCCCTTCCGCACGGCCTTGCCAGCGACAAGATCTTTAATCAAGGTGAACTGGTGACCCTCGATTTTGGCTGTCGCTTGGCCGGTTATCACTCTGATGAAACGGTCACTTTGGCCATCGGTCCAATTGCCAATGAGTTACGGATTATTTTCGACACGGTCCTTGAGGCGCATGATCGCGCCCTGGCGGCCGTTGTGCCCGGTATTGCATTGACTGAACTGGACCGGATTGCCCGGGAGCACATCAGCTCTTGCGGCTTTGGAGATTACTTCGGTCATGGCTTGGGACACGGGGTCGGGCTGGAGATTCACGAAGCTCCGACCGTGTCGCCGCGCAGCAAAGCCGTTGCCGAAGCAGGTATGGTTTTCACTGTTGAGCCTGGCATCTATGTGCCGGGCGTGGGTGGTGTGAGGATAGAGGATATGGTCCTGGTGACAGAAGGAGGTCATCAGCTCCTGACAAAAATCCCCAAGACGTTTCGCAACATTCTGTTAAACTGACTTTTACTAAGCCCGGGCTGATGGTCGGCACCGGTTATAAGGAGGAGTATCGATGGACATCAAGGATTTGAAGGCATTGGTGAAAATAATCACCGACACTGATATCACTGAATTTGAAATGGAAAATGCCGAAGAAAAAATTGTCATCAAACGCGGCCCGGAGAAGGAATACGTTCAATTTTCCGCCGCACCGGCAGCCCCTGTTGCCGCGGCTACTGCGCCCGTGGCGATGGCTGCTTCCGCATCCGGCGCGGCAGCAGCGGCTGCAGTTGCCGACGACAAATACGAAACCATCAATTCACCGATCGTTGGCAGCTTCTATCGCAAGCCGAGCCCGGAGGCTCCTCCTTTCGTCGAAGTCGGTGCTGTTGTTGAAGCTGGCCAGGCGGTCTGTCTCGTCGAAGCCATGAAGATGTTCAACGAAATCGAAGCAGAGTTCCGGTGCAAGATCGTCGAAGTCCTCAAGGCCGACGCTGCCCCGGTTGAATTCGGTGAGCCGCTGTTCAGGGTAGAGCGCCTTTAATGACCAGTGTGATTGATTGATCGACGCATGCGTCGTTGCCTTCTCTGACGCGGCCGGCGTGTGCTTGTCTTGCTTATGGGGCATGCCGAGTTGGCGTGCCTCGAACGAGACATGATGTGTCTTGATCAACTGTCACGAGTAACCACACAGAACACTGGGCTCAAGGAGACTCCATGTTTAGAAAAATACTGATCGCCAACCGTGGCGAAATTGCCCTGCGCATCATCCGTGCCTGCAAGGAAATGGGCATATTGACGGTTGCCGTACATTCTGATGCCGATGCCGAGGCTCTGCACACCAAGATTGCCGACGAAAGCATCTGCATCGGGCGGGCGCCGAGTAGCCAAAGCTACCTCAATATGAAAGCGATTATCAGCGCCGCCGAGGTGACCGACGCTGAGGCCATCCACCCTGGCTACGGCTTCCTCGCCGAAAATGCCGAGTTCGCTGAGATATGTGGCAAATGCGGCCTGACGTTCATCGGCCCGACACCGGAAAACATTCGCCTGATGGGCGATAAGATCGCCGGACGCCAGTCTGTGATCAAAGCCGGTGTACCGATCCTGCCGGGGACCAAGGATAATGTGCCGAACGTCGATGAAGCCCAGCGCATTGCCGAAGAGATCGGTTTCCCGGTGATCGTCAAGGCGACAGCCGGAGGTGGCGGCAAGGGGATGAAAGTTGTGCACTCACCGGCCTCCCTGCCGAATCTCTACGCCATGGCCCGGGCCGAAGCCCAGGCCTCGTTCGGAAATTCCGATGTCTATATCGAGAAATTCTGTGAAAACCCGCGTCATGTCGAAGTCCAGATTTTGGCCGACCAGCACGGCAACGTCATTCACCTGGGCGAACGTGATTGCTCCGTGCAGAGACGCCACCAGAAACTGATCGAGGAGGCCCCTTGTCCGGTCCTCACTCCTGCCCAGCGCAAGCAGCTCTGCGAATGCGCGGTCAACGCCGCAAAATCGATCGGCTATACCAGTGTCGGCACCATGGAGTTCCTGCTCGACAAAAAGGGCGACTTCTACTTCATGGAGATGAATACCCGTGTTCAGGTGGAACATCCCGTCACGGAAATGATCACTGGGGTCGATATCATCAAGGAGCAGATTCGGGTCGCTTATGGTGAGCCGCTGAGGTACAAGCAGAAAGACATCAAGATCAACGGGCATTCTATCGAATGCCGCATCAATGCAGAGGACCCCGTCAAGTTCACACCCTGTCCGGGCAAGATCGACGGTTATCACCCGCCGGGTGGGCTGGGAGTGCGCATCGACAGCGCCGTGTATGACAAGTACGTGGTCCTGCCACACTACGACTCGATGATTGCCAAGCTGATTGTCCATGCCGATACACGGGAGGAAGCGATCAAGCGTATGGCGCGCGCTCTCGACGAGTTCATTATCGGCGGCATCAAGACAACCATTGAATTCCATCAGCGCATCATGACCAACAAGGAATTCATCGAAGGCGACATTGATACCGGGTTCCTCGAGCGCTTAAAGCTCTAAGCAGAGAGGCCAGGTTCTCCTGGCCTTTCTTTTTTAAACAACAGCACTTGGCAGGCTTGAGATAAAAGAAGTTAGTGGTACATTTCGCCGGAGAGCCTTTGCTGCCGTTCACTTAAAGGATTGCCGCTTGTGCTGCTAATCCTGACTGTAGGAACCCAAATCTTTTCGGGCTGACTTTTGGTGATCGATTGAAGATGCATACCTGGCGCTTGATCAATTCCGGATTCCAAACGGGGGCCATGAATATGGCCATCGACGAAGCTTTGCTGCACGCCGTCGCCAGCGGCGATTCGCTGCCGGTACTGCGCTTCTATCGCTGGCGCCCGGCCACGGTCACTATCGGCTACGGCCAGTCCGTCACTGCTGACGTGGACCTGGATGTCTGTCGTCAGGCCGGTCTCGATATTGTGCGCAGGTCGACTGGGGGGCGGGCGGTCCTCCACGATCAGGAAGTCACCTACGCGGTGATCGCCCCCCTCAATTCCGAGCTGTTCGGTGGCTCCGTGCTCGACTGTTACCGGGTCATCTCCGAGGTCTTGCAGCAGACGCTTGTAAAGCTTGGTTTACCGGCCAGACTGGTTCCAGGCAAGCCGCGAGGCGGCCAGCAAAATGCCATGAAAGCGGTGTGCTTCACCGCGCCGTCACAGTATGAACTGGTTGTTGCCGGGCGCAAGGTTGCCGGCAGTGCGCAAAAGCGCCATGGCCAGGCTTTTCTGCAACATGGTTCAATCCCTGTAGAAATGAATCTGGACCTGTTGGCAAGAGCCCTCAAGTCTTCTCCTGAAAAAAACAGTACGGATTCATTGGAAACCGTGGGTTGGCTGAACCAGTGGAGTGCTCGACCGCTTGACGTTCCGGAAGTTGAAGCCCAGTTGGCCGACGAATTTTCCAGGCATCTGCAGATTGACTGGGAGCATTCTGAACCGACTACCGTAGAGCGTTTACACGCCGTGGACTTGTGCCGTGTAAAATTCGGCTAATGCCGAGTGGAACATGAAGCGTTAACAGGCACGGTTTGGGCATTGAACCGACCGTTGGACCATGCTAACATGCCGCAGTGATTTTGCTGTCGATGGAGGTGGGTATGAAACGGGGATTGTTTTTTCTTTTCATTGTTGCCGTGGCCCTGATTAGCATGGGCATGGGTGGCCTTGGCGGACAACCGGAAGGGTCTGTTCCGGAAACCGATATACGTATTCAGGCGAATGTCAAGGATCGCAGCGGCATCACCACCAGCCTTAACCAGTTCTCAATGGACGGCAAGACCTATCTGGATGCCTGGCGAGGGCAGGGCAAGTTGACGATCCCTTTTCAGCACATCGAGACAATCTCTTTCGGCGAAATCAAGGGCGACGAAGTCAAGGTTGAAGCCAAGCTGAAATCCGGCAACGTCATGACCCTGGCTGTTCGTGCCCGCGCACTCTTCTACGGCTCGACCGGTTTCGGTGCCTTCCAGATCAAATCTCGTGATGTGGCCACTATTGATTTCCCTTGATCTCGTTTCAACGGCTAGCAATCTGAATGCGGGGCTCTCACTCCGCATTTCGTTTGTCCGGTCTTCCCCAGGCATAAACCTGTTATGACTCTGCGAATCGGGCGCATCGCCTACCTGAATGTCGCTCCTTATTTTCATTACCTACGTGACGAAGGCTTTGCCGGTGACATAGTTGCCGGAGTCCCCTCCGAGTTGAATACCATGCTGGCAGGGGGAGTTATCGATGCCTGTCCTTCGTCATCATTCGAGTACGGCCTGCACGCGGAGGAATATTTCTTGTTGCCCGGACATTCGATCAGCAGTATCGGACCGGTGCACAGCGTCCTGCTCTTTACGCCTGGACCTTTGTCCACTCTTGCGGGCAACGAGATTGCCATCACCGGCGAATCGGCAACCTCGATCAACCTGTTGAGAATCCTCCTCAAGGAATTCTGCAACATCAACGATGTTACCTTCAGGGTTCCCGCCGGCAAGGTCGAAGACCTCCTCAAGGGAGGACAGAGCTCTCTGCTGATCGGCGATCGGGCTTTAGCTGCGGCAGGAAGTTGCCCTGAGGGTTTCCAAGTGACCGACCTCGGCACCCTCTGGTACCACTTTACCGGTATGCCTTTCGTCTTTGCCCTGTGGATCCTTCGGCGCGCGGCTGCGGAGAAGTTCCCTGAAGAAATTCGAAGGCTAGCTGCACAGCTGCATGAATCACGGCGACACGCCTTCGCTTGTTTGTCCACTATGGCGACGCAACTTGCGACAGACACTGGATTCTCCGCAAAGCAGCTTGAAGAGTACTGGCGCGGCATGTCTTACGACTTAAGTGACGGCCACGTGGAGGGCTTACGGCTGTATTTTACGCTTTGCCAAAAGCATGGGCTGCTGGACAGCATCCCCGACTTTCATTTTTTCCCAGCGATGTAATCGCTGAGGATGCGGGCATGGTCGAAGCAGAGCGGGGCGGGCAGATTGTCCAGGGGGAAGACCCGGGCGTTTTTCGCATCGTCGCCCGCCTGTGGCGTGCCGCAGGCCTCGGCGGTAAAAACCAGGGAAATATTGTGCTGTCGCGGATCGCGTTGCGGATCTGAATAGGCATGGAATTGCCGAAGATTCTCGACCTCCAGCCCGGTTTCCTCGCGGGCCTCCCGCCGGGCGGCTTCTTCCAGGGTCTCGCCGTAGTCGACAAAGCCTCCCGGCAAGGCCCAGCCGTGCGGCGGGTTGTGGCGTGCGATCAGTACAACGCCCTCACCGATTGTGATGATAATATCCACGGTCGGAAAGGGGTTGCGGTAGCGGGTGGTTTGTTTGCCGCAGTGCGGGCAGAGGGCAAAAGCCTGCATGAAAACCTCCGGTTGACAGATGAATCAGAAGTACACTAATAATAACCGAAATTTTCACGCTTTGCCCGGGTGGCGGAACTGGTAGACGCAAGGGACTTAAAATCCCTCGGGAGCAATCCTGTACGAGTTCGATTCTCGTCCCGGGTACCATCAAGAAAACAAGGGGTTAGTCGAAATCGACTAGCTCCTTGTTTCCTCTATGGCTGATGCTCTGCGGCCGGGCCAGCAGCGGCTAGAATTCTGGCGTCGATTCAGGTATGCTCAACAATATACTTGAGAGATAGCACTGAGCGTTGATATGAACCGTTGCAAGGCATAGAGCTCAACAGGGCCTGCCTGTGACCTACGCAAAATATTACTGGTTGGGGCAAGTCTACTCACCCAGCGAACGACAAGGACCGACGATGACGAAACCTTTTGGCATGCCGCCCGCACAGGGCCTCTACGATCCAGCAAATGAACATGATAATTGCGGTGTCGGCTTTATCGCCAATATCAAGGGCCGTAAAAGTCATAACATCGTCAAACGTGGTATCGAAATCCTCTGCAATCTGACTCACCGTGGCGCAGTAGGCGCGGACCCTCTGGATGGGGACGGTGCGGGCTTGATGATCCAGATGCCTGAAGCCTATTACCGTGAGATTTGTGAGTTTGACCTGCCGGCAGAGGGTGAATTCGGTGCCGGCATAGTGTTTCTCCCCCAGGACAGCGCTTGCCGTGAAGCGTGTATCGCGGTGCTGGGTCGTGAACTGGCCAGGGTCGGTGGCATTCTCCTTGGCTGGCGTGAGATCAAGACGGATAGCAGCTCGATCGGTCGCAACGCCCGTTCCGTTGAACCGCGGGTCATGCAGGTTTTTGTCGGTCGCGGCGAAATCGAGCCCCACCGGTTCGACCTGATGCTCTATCTGGGTCGCAAACGTGCCGAAAATACGATCCGCAACGACCAGCTTGCAGGTAGGGAGATGTTCTACGTCTGTTCCCTATCCAGCCGAACCATCCTTTACAAAGGCATGCTGCTCTCCGAGCAACTGAATACCTTCTTCCCCGAGCTGGACGATGAGCGTCTCGTCAGCGCCATTGCTTTTGTGCACCAGCGCTACAGCACCAACACCTTCCCGACCTGGGACCTTGCCCAGCCGTTTCGCTACGTGGCTCACAATGGCGAGATCAACACACTGCGCGGTAATATCAACCGCATGCGCGCCCGCACCGCCCTGTTCGCACACCTCGAATTGGCGGACGGGGTCACTGATCTGGATCCGGTCATCATTGAAGGCAGCTCCGACACTGCCTGCCTCGATAACGCCCTTGAACTGCTGGTGGTCACCGGCCGCGGCCTGGCCCACTCGCTGGCAATGATGGTCCCCGAGGCCTGGGCATCCAAGGCTCACCTGCGTTCCGACGTCAAGGGCTTCTTCGAGTACCATGCGACTATGATGGAGCCTTGGGACGGTCCGGCCAACATCGTCGCCTGCGACGGCCGTCAGGTCGTCGCGATCCTCGATCGTAACGGCCTGCGTCCGGCCCGCTACTGGATCACCAGCGACGACGAGATCATTTATGCCTCTGAAGCCGGTGTCCTGGACATTGCCCCGGAGAAGATCCTGCGCAAGGAGCGCCTCGCCCCGGGCAAGATGATCCTCGTCGATGTGGATGCAGGCGAGTTCAAGGAGGACCACGAGATCAAAGGCGATCTCGCCGCAGCCTATCCCTATGCTTCGTGGGTGCGCGAACATCTGATCCGCCTTGATGACCTGCCAGCGCCGGCCACAAGGCGGGTTCCCAGTCGCGGCGAACTGCGACGCAAGCAGGGGAGCTTCGGCTACACCCTGGAAGAGATGAACGCGGTCATGGCGCCGATGGCTGTCAATGGTCAGGAGCCGGTTGGTTCGATGGGGAACGACACCCCGGTCGCGGTCCTGTCAAAGCGTAGCAAGCTAATCTACTGGTACTTCACCCAGCTTTTCGCCCAGATCACCAACCCGCCGATTGATCCACTGCGTGAAGAAGTGGTCATGAGTTTGACTCAGTATCTGGGCCCGGCGCGCAACATCCTCATGCCTGGCCCGGAACATTGCCGCATGCTGGAGATCGATCACCCGATTATCACCAACGACGTGCTTGAGCAGCTGCGGCACAGTGACATCGACAACTTTCGCGGTGCCACCTTGAGCACCCTCTTCGATGCAGATCAAGGCCCCGGGGCCATGGAGCAACGGCTGGAGGCTCTGTTTGCCGAGGCCGAGGCGGAAGTCGATGCTGGCCGTACCATTCTGGTCCTGTCCGATCGCCTCATCTGTGCCGAGAAGGCACCCATTCCAGCATTGCTGGCACTTTCCGCGATCCATCACCATCTGATCCGGGCCGGTAAACGCAGTCAGTGCTCACTCATCGTCGAAACCGGCGAAGCGCGCGATGTCCACCACTTCGCCCTCCTGCTCGGCTATGGTGCGGCGGCGATCAACCCCTATCTCGCCTTCCAGACCTTGCAGGATATGGTCAACCAGGGCGTGCTTCCAGGCCTGGACGGCAACACCCAGGCTGACGAAGAGACCGACATCATCTATCAGTACTCGATGAATTATATCAAGGCCATCGGCAAGGGGCTGCTCAAGGTCTTCTCTAAAATGGGCATCAGCACCCTGCAGAGCTACTGTAGCGCCCAGATTTTCGAGGCGGTCGGCTTGGACCAGCAATTTATTGCCAAATATTTCCCCGGTACCGCCAGCCGCATTGGCGGCGCAGGACTGCAGGAGATCGCTACCGAGAGCCTGATGCGCCACCACGAGGCTTATGCCGTGCAGGTGGATCCCAACCGGGACCTGGATCGCGGCTCTGAATACTCATGGCGCCGTGAAGGGGAAGCACACCTCATGAATCCGGAGGTCATCGCCCTGCTGCAACATGCCGTGCGTTCCGGTAATCGCGATGACTACCGGCGGTACTCTAACCTGGTCGACAACCAGAGCGAGCAGTTGTACACGTTGCGCGGACTCTTTAAGTTCAAGAGCCTGAACCAGGCCATCCCCCTTGAAGAAGTCGAGCCGATCAGCGCTATCATCAAGCGTTTCTGCACCGGCGCTATGAGCCTCGGCTCGATCTCCACCGAGGCGCATGAAACCCTGGCGATCGCCATGAACCGGATTGGTGGCAAGTCGAACACCGGCGAAGGTGGCGAGGACCCGCGTCGCTTCACTCCGGATGCCAATGGCGACCTGCGCCGTAGCGCCATAAAGCAGGTGGCTTCCGGCCGCTTTGGCGTCACCCCACACTACCTGGTCAATGCCGACGAACTGCAGATCAAGATCGCCCAAGGTGCCAAGCCCGGCGAAGGGGGGCAGCTGCCAGGGCACAAGGTCAGCGAATATATCGGCGAGTTGCGCTACAGTGTCCCGGGGGTTACCCTGATCTCGCCGCCGCCGCATCATGATATCTACTCTATCGAAGACCTGGCACAGTTGATTTTCGACCTGAAGAACTGCAACCCCAGGGCCGACATCACCGTCAAGCTAGTGAGCGAGGTCGGCGTCGGCACCGTTGCCGCGGGGGTCAGTAAGGGGCACGCGGAACGTGTCATTATCGCCGGTCACGATGGCGGCACCGGTGCTTCGCCGACCTCTTCGATCAAGCACGCCGGCATCCCCTGGGAAATCGGCCTGGCCGAGACGCAGCAAACGCTGGTTCTTAACGACTTGCGTGGCCGCATCATCGTGCAGACCGATGGCCAGTTGCGCACCGGACGCGACGTGATCATAGCTGCCATGCTCGGTGCAGAAGAATATGCATTTGCAACAGTGGCACTGGTGACCGTTGGTTGCATCATGATGCGCAAGTGTCACCTCAACACCTGCCCGGTCGGTGTCGCCACTCAGGATGAAGCCCTGCGCGGCAAGTTCGCCGGCAAACCCGAGCATGTGGTCAACTACTTCACCTTCCTGGCCGAGGAGGTGCGTGAACTGATGGCTGAGTTGGGTGTTCGAACATTGGACGATCTGATCGGTCAGACCCAGTACCTGGAAATGGACGCTGCGATCAAGCACTGGAAGAACCAGGGCCTCGATTTCTCGCGTATTCTGAGCAAGCCCAAGGTCGGCTCAGAGGTTGCCATACGGCGTGTTCAGGGGCAGGAGCACGACCTGGACAAGCAACTCGACAACCAGCTGATCAAGCTCGCCGCGCCGGCCCTGGAGCGCAAGGAGCAGGTGTCGATCGAGCAGCCTATCCGCAATTCCAACCGGACCTTTGGAACCATGCTGTCGGGTCGGGTCGCAATGCAGCATGGCCGCGAAGGGCTACCCGCAGGGACCATTACCATTAAGGTGACCGGTATTGCAGGACAAAGCTTCGGGGCGTTTTTGGCCCCCGGCATTGACCTGCGTCTGGTCGGTGAGGCCAATGACTACGTCGGCAAAGGAATGGCTGGCGGCCGGATCATTATCCGTCCGGATCCCAAGGCCACATTCCTCTGGCATGAGAACTCGATCGTCGGTAATACCGTACTCTACGGAGCCACCGGTGGCGAGGTGTACTTCGCCGGTAAGGCTGGTGAACGTTTCTGCGTGCGCAACTCTGGTGCCACTGCGGTTGTCGAAGGTACCGGTGACCACGGTTGCGAATACATGACCGGCGGCCGCATGGTCTGTCTGGGCCGCACCGGACGCAATTTCGCCGCGGGCATGTCAGGGGGGTTCGCTTATGTCTTGGACGAAGACAATCGCTTTCGTCGTCGCTGCAACCCGGCGATGATCGATCTCGAGCAGATGGACGCCGATGATGATGACGCTCAGTGGTTACATGATGTCATCAGCCGTCACCACGAACTGACCGATTCGCCACGCGCAGCCGAAGTCCTCGCTGAATGGGCCGATTATCTGCCGCGTTTCGTTCGCGTTTTCCCGCGTGAATACCGTCGGGTCCTCACCGAACGGGCGACCAAGGCTTTGAAGGAAAAGGAGGCCGCCCATGGGTGACCCACGCGGATTTATAAAACATGGCCGACGTGACAAGACCTTGCAACCGGTCAACGCGCGCCTGCAACATCACGACGAACACTACAACTATCCCAACGAGGAGAAGGTCAAGACCCAGGCTTCGCGGTGCATGGATTGCGGCGTCCCTTTCTGTATGACCGGTTGCCCGCTGGGCAACCTGATTCCGGAATGGAATGACCTGGTCTACCGCGGCAAATGGAAGCAGGCCCTGCAGGCCTTGCATGCCACCAATAACTTCCCGGAGTTTACCGGCCGGGTCTGTCCTGCACCATGCGAGACCTCGTGCGTTCTCGGCATCAACGAACCGGCGGTGACGATCAAGCTGCACGAAGTCGCCATCATCGATAAAGGCTTCGAGGAAGGTTGGATCGTCCCCCAACTACCGTCCCGGCGCAGCGGCAAGAGCGTTGCCATCATCGGCAGCGGCCCTGCCGGCCTAGCCTGTGCCCAGCAACTCAACCGTGCCGGCCATCGGGTCCTCGTTATTGAAAAGACCGACCGCGCCGGTGGCTTGTTGATGTATGGCATTCCTCACTACAAGTTACGCAAGGAAAAGGTCCAACGTCGCATTGACCAGCTTACCGCCGAAGGGATCGAATTCCGTTATTCCTGCGAAGTTGGCAAGGATGTCACGTTTGCCGAGATCAAGTCCTCCTTTGATGCGGTCGTTATTGCAACGGGCGCCGAAGAACCGCGCGACCTCCCTATCGAGGGTCGCGACCTGGATGGCATTCACTTCGCGATGGAGTTTTTGCCGCAACAGAACCGAGCCAATTGGGGAGACCATCACATTGCCGCCCTGCATCCCAAAAAGCAGCTGATCAGTGCCAAAGGTAAAAAAGTCATCGTCATCGGTGGCGGCGATACGGGTTCGGACTGCATCGGCACGTCGATGCGCCAGGGCGCGACCAGCGTCGTCAACTTCGAGCTGCTCAAACAACCCCCGGGAGAACGCAGTGTAGACAACCCCTGGCCGCAGTGGTCACGCATCATGCGGGTCAGTACCTCGGTTGAGGAGATGCGCGTCATGGGTGGTGATGTCTTCTATGAGATCATGACCACCCGTTTCATCGGCCGGGACAAAACCGTCACCGCCCTCGAGACCGTCAAGGTCCAATGGGTTAACGGCCGACCGGAGAAGGTCGAGGGGAGTGAACATATCTGGAAATGCGATCTTGTTCTTCTGGCCATGGGTTATCTTGGGCCTCGTTCGGAACTGCTCAAGCAGTGTGGTTGCGAAACGGACCTGCGCTCCAACATCAAGACCGATCCCAAGACCCGTATGAGCTCTGTCGATGGTGTGTTTGCAGCCGGCGACTGCCGACGGGGCCAGAGCCTGATCGTCTGGGCGATCAGCGAGGGGCGCGAGGTCGCGCGTTGCGTCGACGAGTACCTGACCGGTGCCAAAAGCCTGCTGCCCGAAGTGCGCCTGGAGCCATTCAGGTACTGATCCGCTCAGCCGGGCAACTTTTTGGATTGCTTGGCAGCTTTGCAGCGGAAGTTCACCTGATGGACTTCAGCTCTTGTCTACGGCACATCATGAAAAGAAGGGCTAGCTGTATTTTAGCTGGCCCTTCGTGTTTCTGTTCGTCTTTTGGCCCACTAATATGACAGAATCGAGTTGAAAACTCTCCATAGAGATTGAAGAAACCTGAATCAATGTTTTTCTGCCGGTTGCAGCGATTCAGCTCCATCTATATGGTTTGTCACTGCTTCGTCGTGTATGGACCAGGGCCACGCGTCAGGACTAGGTTGCCAGAGGGTTTGCTTATGGTTGAGGGAACATTGAGCGGGACGTTTTTTATTACCCTGCACGTTTTCGCCCAGATAGTGCTCATCATGAGGGTCCTTTTGCGGCCTCATCGTGAACCGGCTTCGCGAATTGCATGGGTCGTGGTCCTCATGGTCTTTCCGGTTATTGGTATCTTGGCCTATCTGTTGTTGGGTGAAACGAATATCGGTCGTCACCGCGTGGAGAAGATGCGTTCTATCCTCGGGCGCTTGCAGGACGTGGGTGATCCTGACGTTCAGGGCGCTATGCATGCCCAGGCCGAGATACCTCAACGCTACACGCATCTCTTTCAGGCTGGAAAAACAGTCAACGGGTTCAACCCTGTTGGCGGTAATCGGGCCAAGATACTACCTGATTCCAATGCCGCCATCTATTCAATCGTGGCCGACATCGATGCTGCGCAAGATCATGTCCACATCATTTTTTATATCTGGCTGCCGGACAATAATGGTTGCAAGGTCGTTGATGCATTGCAGCGGGCGGCCGCGCGCGGCGTGACTTGCCGCGCCATGGCAGACGACCTTGGCTCGCGTCTGCTGATCAAATCGGAGCAGTGGAAAAACATGCGTAAGGCAGGTGTTCGCCTGGCCACCGCCCTGCCGGTCGGCAATCCCATGCTACGGCCCCTCAAAGGACGTATCGATTTGCGAAACCACCGCAAGATCGTGGTTATCGACAATCACATCACCTATTGCGGCAGCCAAAACTGTGCTGACCCGGAATTTCGAGTCAAGGCCAAGTTCGCTCCCTGGGTCGACACCCTGCTGCGCTTCGAAGGGCCGATTGCTCGTCAGAATCAATACCTGTTCTGCAGCGACTGGATGGCAGAAACGGCAGAAGACCTCAATGCCCTGCTCAGAGCGCCTATGCTGGCACCTCAGCCCGGATTTCCCGCGCAGGTGATTGGGACCGGCCCGACGATCCGCTACTCCGCCATGCCCGAGATGTTCGAGACACTGATGTACGCCGCCCGCCGCGAACTGGTTATTACAACTCCGTATTTTGTTCCCGACGAGTCGATGCAGGCAGGGTTGTGCGCGACAGCCCGCCGCGGGGTCGAAACCACGATCATCTTCCCGGCGCGGAACGACTCGTGGGTTGTCGCTGCTGCGAGTCGAAGTTACTACGCTGATCTGCTCGCCGCCGGCGTTCGTATCTTCGAATACGAGGACGGGTTGTTGCACACCAAATCCCTGACCATTGATGGGGAGATCACCCTGGTCGGTTCAGCGAACATGGACCGTCGCAGCTTTGAATTGAATTATGAAAACAATATTCTCTTTTTCGATCAGTCGTTGACTGATGCAATGCGTCAACGCCAGGCAAGTTACCTCGCCAGTTCCAAAGAGGTCACGGCGGCAATGGTGGATAGCTGGACTTGGCAACGCCGGATCTGGAACAACGCCATTGCCATGTTCGGGCCGGTCTTGTAAGGAGAAGCCCTGCTGGCCTCTTGCCTACTTTCAATGCCGGTTGATTTGTGCGAAAATTGCCCGCAAAGTAATTCCTTCTCAAAGCTTTTTGCGGCAGATTTTCTTGGTATGTCAAGACAAGGGCGACGGATTGGCACAAGCTGGTCTTGACCGAGGCGTTGCACACCGGACCCTCACAAACAGTCCGACAGGTCTTCGGCAGGAACTGCGATCCCTGCGCAAGTAGTGAAAACTCAACAACCTTTTGCAAACCGTCTTTGACGGATGAGATTCACAAGGGCTTTTATGCATCTCAGGGGAGAACAAATTATAGGTTCCTCGTTTTGCCGGTCCAGTGGGCCGCGGTTCTCTGCCGTGGACCCGATCACCGGTGGCGTACTGCACCCGCAATTCTGTGAGTCTACGTATAATGATGTCAACGCCGCCGCTTACGTTGCAGCGGAGGCTTTCGAGCCCTACCGCAAGGTTACATTAAAGCAGCGGGCACTATTTCTGGAAGAAGTTGGCGCGCAGTTGACAGCGCTCGGTGCGGATCTGGTCGCCCGTGCTCAAGATGAGACCGCACTGCCGCAGCCAAGGCTCGAAGGGGAGCTGTCCCGCACCGTTAATCAGTGGCGGCTTTTTGCACAGGAGGTCCGGCAGGGCTCCCATCTTCAGGTGCGCATCGATCGAGCCCTGCCGGATCGGACCCCGATGGCAAAGCCGGATCTCCGGGCGATGCAGGTGCCGCTCGGACTGGTTGCAATCTTTGGCGCAAGTAATTTCCCACTGGCGTTTTCCGTTGCCGGCGGGGATACAGCATCGGCGTTGGCGGCAGGCTGTCCGGTTGTGGTCAAAGCTCATCCGGCTCACCCAGGAACCTCAGAACTTGCCGGGCAGGCCGTGATTAGCGCTGTTCAAAAGTGCGGTATGCCGGCGGGGATTTTTTCCCTGCTGCAGGCCAAACAGGCGGATGTGGGAGTGACCCTGGTGAAACACCCGCTGATCAAGGCGGTCGCATTTACAGGTTCTCTTGCCGTTGGCCGGTTGCTGTTTGACCTGGCCTGTACCCGGTCTGAACCGATTCCGGTCTTTGCCGAGATGGGCAGTGTTAATCCGGTCTTTCTCCTGCCGCAAAGCGTTGCCGACAAGGGCGATTCACTGGCAACGGCACTGGCTGACTCTGTGACCCTCGGTGTTGGCCAGTTCTGTACATCCCCGGGGTTGATCCTGATGGTCGCGTCGACGGCAACAGATACTTTCTTACACAGACTGCAGGCCTGCCTTGAGACAAAACCGCCGGGAATTATGTTGCATGAGGGGATCAGGCAGAATTTCCTGGATGGTGTGGCAAGCCTGACTGCGATTGGTGGTGTCCGACGGTGCGGACGAGAGCGGCAAATGGCGGAGGGTCGTCAGGTTCTTCCGGCCCTCCTGCAAACCGACGCACAGACCTTGCTCGCCAATCCGGCGATTACCGAAGAGGTGTTCGGACCGGCGGCGATCGTTGTCGTCTGCGCGTCCAATGCGGAACTCCTGGCTGCCGCGACAAGCCTCAAGGGGCAGCTGACTGCATCCGTACACGGCACGCAAGCTGATTTCACAGAGTTTTCCAGTCTGTTGGAGGTCCTTGAGCGCAAGGCTGGACGCCTGGTCGTAAACGGCTTCCCGACGGGAGTCGAAGTCTGTCCCTCCATGCATCACGGTGGGCCCTATCCGGCAACGACTGACAGTCGCAGCACTTCGGTTGGCACCAATGCCATGCAGCGCTTTCTGCGGCCGGTTTGTTATCAGAACTGTCCCCACGAGTTGCTGCCGGAAGCGCTGCGTGATGACAACCCACTGAGGCTCTGGCGACTGGTTGACGGCAGCCTGAGCCGTGAAGATCTCTAGCCTCGGCGATTTCGGCATGTAGCCGTTACGGCCGCCAGATCAGGAGTCCCCTAAATGGGTGTTATAGTTGTAATCCCAGCACGTTATGCATCAATCCGATTCCCCGGCAAGCCTTTGGCCGATCTATGTGGCAAGCCAATGATTCAATGGGTTTACGAGCGCTCCTCACTGTGCTCATCTGTCAGCCGAGTCGTAGTTGCCACTGACGATACACGCATTGCCGCGGCCGTGACCGCGTTCGGCGGCGAGGTGGTCATGACCCGATTAGATCATGCCACTGGCACCGACCGCTTGGCTGAAGTTGCTGCCGGCCTGGATGATGATCTGATCGTCAATGTGCAAGGTGATGAACCCTTGATCGATCCAGCCATGATAGAGGCTGCCGTTAAGCCGCTGCTGGCAGACAACTCAATCCCCATGGGGACGCTTAAAACGCCGCTGACATCGCTCGAGGAGTATCGTAATCCAAATGTCGTCAAGGTCGTCACCGACCAGCATGGCTTTGCTCTCTATTTCTCTCGTGCACCGATTCCATACACACGTGATTTCTGCCAAGAGCTTGAACAGCGCTGGCATGAACTTGCGACGGCCAGGCATATCGGTTTGTATGTCTATCGGCGCGAGTTTCTGCTCAAATATCCTCTTCTTCCGAGAACTCCGCTGGAGAATCAGGAATGCCTTGAACAGCTGCGCGCCCTTGAGCATGGCTACCGGATCAGGGTCGCGGAGACCGCCCTGGCGGGGCAGGGGGTTGATACTCCAGAGGATCTGGAACGGGTGAAAGGGTTCCTGTCATCGCGGGCAACAACATAGAGTTTCGGAATAAGGGGTTTTCATTTAAGCTTCGGAGGTGTAAAATCCGGGCCTTAAATTGTTTGCATCAGTCTCATATGTCAATAGTTCAGGAGAAACTATGAAGACCAAGTTTATCTTCATCACCGGCGGTGTTGTATCGTCCCTCGGCAAGGGATTGGCGGCCGCTTCTATCGGTGCGCTCATGGAAGCCCGCGGGCTGCGAGTTTCCATGCAGAAGCTCGATCCCTACATTAATGTTGATCCGGGCACCATGAGTCCGTTTCAGCACGGTGAAGTCTTCGTCACTGATGACGGCGCTGAAACCGATCTCGACCTCGGCCACTATGAACGCTACACCACGGCCAATTTGACTAAAAAGTCAAACTTTACCACCGGCCAGGTGTACGATTCAGTGATTCGCAAGGAACGTCGGGGTGATTACCTCGGGGGGACGGTTCAGGTCATTCCGCACATCACCAACGAGATCAAGGGAAAAATCCTGGACAATGCCAAGGGCGTCGATCTCGCCATTGTTGAAGTCGGCGGCACCGTTGGCGATATCGAGTCGCTGCCATTCCTTGAGGCAATCCGCCAGTTCCGCACTGAACTTGGCCCCGAGAACGTGCTCTATGTTCATCTGACGCTGGTCCCGTACATCGCGACAGCCGGTGAGTTGAAAACCAAGCCGACCCAGCACAGCGTTAAGGAATTGCGTGAAATAGGTATCCAACCGGATATCCTGCTCTGTCGCTGCGATCGTGAACTGCCGCGTGACATGAAGGCCAAGATCGCCCTGTTCTGCAATGTGCGCGAAGAAGCGGTTATCACGGCCAGGGACGTTGAAACGATTTACGAAGTACCGATGGCATTTCACGAGCAGGGGCTTGATGAAAGAATTGTCGAAGCTCTGAATATCTGGACCAAGAAACCCGACTTGACCCCTTGGGAGCGCATCGTCAAGCGTGTCAAGGAGCCGGCGGGGGTGACCACGATCGCAATCGTTGGCAAATATGTCGAACTTACCGAGAGCTACAAATCACTCGCCGAGGCTTTGACGCACGGCGGTATCGCCAACGACTGCCGGGTGCAGTTGAAATATGTCGATTCGGAAGCACTCGAGCGGCATGGTATCGGCAGTACTTTCAACGATGTCGACGGTATCCTGGTGCCGGGCGGTTTCGGTGAGCGCGGCAGCGAAGGGAAGATTGCCGCAATCCGCCATGCCCGTGAGAACAAAGTACCGTTTTTCGGCATCTGCCTTGGCATGCAAATGGCTGTGGTCGAGTTCGCCCGCTCGGTCTGCGGTATCGAAGAAGCTTATTCCAGTGAATTCAAGGAAGACGCCAAGAACCCTGTGATCCATATCATGGAGAAACAGAAAACAGTTAAAGGCAAGGGTGGCACCATGCGCTTGGGAGCCTATCCCTGTACATTGCAGGACAAAACTCTGGCTCGCCGGATCTATGGCCAGAAGGATGTCGGCGAGCGTCATCGTCACCGCTACGAATTTAATAACGTCTACCGCAAAGCTCTTCAAAAGTGCGGTCTGGTACTGTCCGGGGTCTACCCTGAAGAGGACTTGGTCGAGATCGTCGAGATCACCGGCCACCCGTGGTTCCTGGGCTGCCAATTTCACCCGGAGTTCAAATCGCGGCCGATGGAGCCCCATCCACTCTTCGAGTCGTTTGTCGGGGCCTGTTACAAGGCACGGCAGGATCAGGATGGTTAATGCGTAACGTTCTTTCGGTCGGTTCGCTGCATATCGGTGGGGATCATCCCCTGGCATTGATTGCCGGTCCTTGTGTCATCGAAAACAAGAATCACACACTCAGCCTTGCCAGGGCTTTGCAAACGATCGCCGTTCGAGTCGGGGTCGGCCTTGTTTTCAAGGCTTCCTACGATAAAGCCAATCGAACCTCGGTCACCTCCTATCGAGGCCCTGGTCTTGATCAAGGTTTGAAAATCCTGCGTGCGGTCAAAGAAGAGACCGGCCTGCCGGTGCTCTCGGATGTTCATGAGCTCTCCCAGGTCAAGGCTGCCGCCGAAGTTCTCGATATCATACAGATTCCGGCATTCCTCTCTCGCCAGACGGACCTGCTGGTTGCTGCTGGCGAAACCGGTCGTGTAGTCAATATCAAAAAGGGGCAGTTTCAGGCGCCCTGGGATATGGAGAATGCCATTGACAAGGTTCTTTCTACCGGTAATGACCAGGTCCTTTTGACGGAACGTGGCTCCTGCTTCGGTTATAACAACCTGGTGAGCGACATGCGTTCGCTGGTTGTTATGCGTCAGACCGGCTGCCCGGTGGTCTTTGATGCGACCCATTCGGTCCAGTTGCCTGGCGGCGCCGGAGCGGCTTCCTCTGGCCAGCGTGAATTCGTTGCGCCACTGTCACGGGCTGCGGTTGCGACCGGGGTTGATGCTTTATTCTGGGAAGTCCATGAAAATCCCGCCATTGCCCTTTGCGACGGGCCGAACAGCTTGTCGCTCGATGTGGTCGAAGAACTGCTTGGCCAGATGCGGGCACTCGATAAAATTGTCAGGGGACAATGAACAAACACACTGAAATTATTGAATCTGCACGTAAAGTCATGCAAATCGAGGCCGATGCGGTTACCGCACTGGCGGCACGGTTGGATGAACGTTTTGCGCTGGCGGTGGAGATGCTGCTGGCTTGTTCAGGGCGTGTGGTGGTCACCGGTATAGGTAAGTCCGGTCTGATTTGTCAGAAGATGGCCGCGACCATGGCTTCTACAGGCACACCGGCGATTTTCCTGCACCCGGCCGAAGGGGTTCACGGTGACCTGGGGATGTTGATGAAGGGTGATGTCGTCATCGCGGTCTCCAACTCGGGCGAGACCGAAGAGATAACCCGCATCCTGCCGACCCTCAAGCGTATGGGACTGCCTTTGATCGCAATGTCCGGGAATCCCGCCAGCACTTTGGGTCGTGCTGGAGATGTGTTTTTAGATATTTCTATCAAGGAAGAAGCCTGTCCGCTGCAATTGGCGCCAACAGCCAGCACAACCGTCACCCTGGTCATCGGCGACGCGCTTGCAGTCGCCCTTCTCTTGCAAAGAGGCTTTAGAGAAGAGGACTTTGCCCTCTATCATCCCGGAGGTATCTTAGGTAAGCGCCTGCTCCTGAGGGTTGAAGACCTGATGCATATGGGCGACGCCATGCCGTCTGTTGCTGCGGGGACACTGTTAAAGGACGCCTTGTACGAGATCTCCAGCAAGAAGCTGGGGATCACCGGAATTGTCGACGAGCGGGGGGCCTTGATCGGCGTTTTTACCGATGGCGACCTGCGGCGTTGGATTGAACAGGGGATAGAGGTCCTCAATCGGCCGGTGTGCGAGGTTATGAGCGGCAATCCGAAACGTATCCTGCGCAACAACCTGGCCGCCAAGGCTTTGCAGCGCATGGAGGAATACAAAATTACCTCCCTGTTCGTATTTGAAGCGGACGACGAAGAGACGCCGGTTGGCATCATTCACCTGCACGACCTGCTTAAGGCAGGGGTCATTTGATGGCTATCGATTTCAAAAGGATCAGGCTGCTGCTCCTCGATGTGGATGGTGTCATGACTGACGGCAGGATCATCTTCGACAATGCTGGTGGTGAAACCAAAGCCTTCGACGTGAAGGACGGCCATGGGCTCAAACTGGTGCAGCGGGCCGGAATTCAGGTCGGGATCATTACCGGGCGCCAGTCGAACATCGTTGCCCGCAGGGCAGCTGACCTGGGGATTGAACTGGTTTTTCAGGGGGCCAAGGACAAGTGTCTGCCATTCCAGGAAATTCTACAAAAACTTGCCTTGACACCGGGAGAGGTAGCCTATGTCGGTGATGATATTGTTGACATTCCGGTCATGCGGCAGGTGGGTTTTGCGGCAACCGTGGCCGATGCTATCGATGAAGTGAAGCCTTATGCGCACATGGTCACCAAACGCCGCGGAGGACGAGGCGCGGTCAGGGAGATTTGTGATTTCATCCTCAAGGAATCCGGTCGCTGGCCCGCCGTCACGCAGCGTTATTTCGTAGGCTGAGTCGCTATACAATTCTCATGCCAACTTCCTATATTGCGCTTTACAGTAAATATCCCCGGATGCTATACTGAGCCGCATCGATGAGCTACTTCAGGCCTCGCAATCTTCTTCTGGTTATGGCGCTGGTTCTGGCACTGGTCCTGCTGGCCGTTATCGCTCTGCGCTATCGTCCGGAAAGCCAGTTACAGAAGATGGTGCAGTCTCTGCCGAAGGGTATTGATGTTGCTTTGCAGGATATTGACTATACGCACATCAAGGATGGCCGTGCCAGCTGGCGCTTGGTCGCTCAGCAGGTGGAGCGCCAGGCACAATCGGGGTTTCTTCGCGTCGACGGTCCCCAGATGACTTTTTACGATGATGGCGGGGAGACAAAAGGGTCCCTGCAGGCTGATGAGGGCGTGATTAGCGACGATTATCAGAAAGTCGGTCTGCATGGTGAGGTTGTATTGAAGAATCCGTCCGGTTATGCGCTTTATACCGACCATCTAGATTATGATCAAGCTACGCAGATGGCAACAACCGATGCCCACGTAAGACTGCTCGGCGATGGTTTGAATCTGGAAGGTACGGGGTTGGTCTTCGATGTGCAGAAGAACCTGTTGCGTCTGCATGCCAACGTCAAGGGGGTCTTTGACTCTGAGAAGATAAAATGAGAGTGCCAATGAGGAGAATTACGGTTTTTTGCCTGTCTGCTTGCTTACTGCTCGCGCCATTTACGGTATTCGCTGCCAGTGATGTACAAAAGCAGAATCGGGGCCCGGTGAAGGTCTCATCGGATCGTCTCGAGGCAGATGATGTGAAGCAACAGCTAGTTTTCTCAGGAAATGCAGTTGCTGTTCAGGATGATCTCACGGTGCACGGTGATCGCCTGACGCTGAAATACACTGGTGACCAGCGGGATATCCAACAGGTGATCGCAGAGGGCTCAGTACGCATTATCCAAGGGACGCGCGTGGCAACCGGTTCTAAAGCAATCTTTTATCAGACCGAAGAGCGCATCGTTCTCTCCGGCTCGCCGAAAGTCACTGACGGCGATAATTCTGTCCAGGGTGAAGAGATCACACTCTATCTGAACGACAAGCGCAGTGTGGTCACCGGTGGTGCAGGTGGCCGGGTTAATGCTGTTTTTACCCCAAAGTCGGAGAGTCAGCCTTGAGCCATCTTCTGACCGCACATGGTTTGTCAAAGTCGTACAAGCAGCGCAAGGTGGTCACTTCTGTAGACCTGGAAATTAGCTCAGGTGAAGTGGTCGGTTTGCTGGGGCCGAATGGGGCCGGCAAGACCACGTCATTCTACATGGTGGTGGGTCTGGTCAGACCGGACAGTGGTGAGGTCTTTCTCGACGATAAGAATTTGACGGAACTGCCGATGCACAAGAGAGCCACCATGGGGATTTCTTATCTCCCGCAGGAGGCTTCGGTCTTTCGCAAACTGACGGTTGAGCAGAATCTTTTGGCGATTCTGGAGACCGTAGAAAAGTCCAGGAAGGTTCAGCAGTCACGGAAAGATCAGCTGCTCGCTGATTTTCGTTTGACGCATGTGGCAAAGTCTTTCGGATATTCTCTGTCCGGTGGCGAGAGGCGTCGCGTCGAGATTGCCCGTGCCCTGGTCCTTGAACCAAAATTCATTCTGCTCGATGAACCCTTTGCGGGGATCGACCCACTTGCGGTCCTGGATATTCAGGAAATCATAAATGAATTAAAAAAACGCCAGATAGGTGTGCTGATTTCCGACCATAACGTTCGAGAGACCCTGCGTGTTTGCGACCGCGCCTATATCCTTAATGACGGGTGCATTCTGGAGCAAGGGTCACCGGATGAAATTGCCCAGAGTCCCCGGGCCAGGGCGATCTACCTAGGAGAAAAGTTCCGGCTTTAGCCCTGGTGCCGGTTCCTATACCTTGTGGTTTTTCAGTACAGGGGCTTGACCTTTTGAGACGGCTTTCCGTTATGATGGTGCCATGGCTTTAGAGATCAGACAACAACTTAAGCTCAGTCAGCAACTGGTCATGACGCCGCAGCTACAACAGGCGATCAAGCTGTTGCAGCTGTCGCGCATGGAATTGATGGATGTTGTGCGCACCGAACTCGAGGAGAACCCGGTCCTCGAAGAAGGGCAGGAGGCGCCGGAAGAGAAAACCTTGGCGGAAGAGGACCAGGCTGTCGCCGCGGCTGCCGAGCAGGCCCAGGAGGTCGTCAAGGAGGTCGAAGGTGATCGCGACGGTATGGCGGACATCGATTGGAAGACCTACTTAGAGAGCTACAGCCTCGGCGGTTCAACTGCGGACAGTTACGAAGACGATGAAGATCGACCCTCTTATGAAAACCTTCTGACCAGGAAAACCACCCTGTCCGATCATCTCCTCTGGCAGCTAAATCTTTCCCGGCTGGAAAACCAGGACAGAGCCATAGCAAGCGAGATCATCGGCAACGTGGACGATGATGGCTATCTGCAGGTTTCTGTAGATGAACTTGCCGTGCAGACCGGTTGTAAGACGGAACTCATTGAACGGGTTCTGTCTGTGGTTCAGGATTTCGATCCTCCCGGAGTTGCCAGTCGCAATCTCCAGGAATGCCTCCTCAAACAAGTGGAGCAGCTGGGGATGTCCGATGACCACGTCGGCATCATTTTGCGCGATTATCTTGATGAGTTGGAAAACCGCCGCTATCAAGTGATCGCCAGAAGCCTCCAGATCTCCTTGGATGAGGTCTTCGAGGTTGCCAAATTCATCAGTGGACTGGATCCTCGCCCCGGCAGTCAATACGGTCAGGAAGATGTTCATTATATTATCCCCGACATTTTCGTATACAAAATCAGTGACGAGTATGTGGTCGTACTCAACGATGAGGGATTGCCCAATCTGCGCATCAATTCCTTCTATCGCAACGCCCTGTCCGGCTCGACCCAACTGGATGAGAAGGCAGGAGAGTATATCCAGGAAAAATTGCGTGGTGCCCTCTGGCTGATCAAGAGCATTCATCAGAGGCAGCGGACGATCTACCGGGTGACCAAGAGTATTGTCAAGTTCCAGCGCGACTTCTTCGACCGGGGTGTCGATTATCTCAAACCCCTGGTCCTGCGCGATGTTGCCGAAGACATCGAAATGCACGAATCCACAGTCAGTCGTGTGACGACCAATAAGTATGTGCAGACTCCGCAAGGCCTCTTTGAATTGAAATATTTTTTCAACAGCGGGATCAGTACGACCGAGGGCGACTCCGTGGCCTCGGAGAGTGTGAAAAGCAAAATCAAGGAAATCATTGCTGCCGAGAATACCCGCAAACCTTATTCGGACCAGAAGATTGTTGAGCTTCTGCATGACCAGGGGATCGACATCGCACGCCGCACCGTGACCAAGTACCGAGAAATGCTTGGGGTTGGTTCTTCCACGCAAAGAAAGCGTTTGTTTTAGTCGGTCATGGTGTTATGAAAACCAGCGGGTATAATTGTTGCGAACGATCTTTTTCATCAACATTAGCCAGGAGGTATGAAACTTATGCGCGTTAATGTGACCTTTCGACATATGGAGACAAGTGAACCGGTTCGTAATTATGTTGAAGAGAAACTGCCAAAGGTCAAAAAATATATTGATGAACCCGTAGAAGCCCAAGTGGTTCTCTCTGTAGAGAAGAAGATTCGGCACAAAGCAGAAGTGACTCTTGCTGCCAAGGGCATCACCATCAAGGCTACTGACGAGACCGCCGACATGTATGCCGCGATCGACGGCGTCCTTGACAAGCTTGAACGTCAGCTCAAACGTTACAAAGACAAAATCAAAAAACATAAGCCTCTGAGCGGCCGCGAGCGCCGTGTGGAAAAAACGGTTTTTACCGCGGAGAGCATTGATGAAGGACATCCAGAGCCCAGTATCATCAAATCTGACAGCTTCCATGTGAAACCGATGTCGGTGGATGAAGCCGTCATGCAGATGGACCTGCTGGAAAAAGAATTCCTGGTTTTCACCGATTCGTCATCCGAAGAGATAAATGTGGTCTATCGTCGCAAGGACGGCAATTATGGCTTGATTGTACCCCAGTCCTAGGGCTATCTTAATACGGCAGGCGGCATTCTGAGCGCCTGCCGTGTTTTTCTAACTACTTATCGATAATCAGGTTAAATGTGAGATGAAAATTTCGGAGTTGCTTGATCCTGTTGCGATTGTTGCAGAGTTGCACGGTACAGGGAAAAAAGAGGTTCTCGCCGAGTTGACCGATGCTCTGCTGAAAGCTGACTCGAGCCTGGCCCGGGACGAAGTTCTTAAGGTGCTCATGGAACGAGAACGACTCGGTTCCACCGGGATCGGCGACGGGGTCGCGATCCCGCATGGCAAGTTGAAGGATATCGACCGGCTGCTAATCTCTTTTGGCCTGAGTCGCCAGGGGGTCGATTTTGACTCCATGGATGGCAAGCCCGCTCATCTTTTTTTCCTCCTGGTTGCTCCTGAGGAATCCGTCGGCGTGCATTTGAAAACCCTTGCCCGCATCTCCAAACTACTTAAAAGCACGGCAGTACGTGAGCGGCTGCAGTCAGCCGTCGACAGTGCCGAAATCCACCGCATCATCGCTGAAGAGGAAGAGCATCTGTAAACGGTTGAATCGATGCCTCGTCTGAGTATCTCAGAATTGTTGTCCGAGACGGAGGCCGGGCTTGACCTGGAGCTTTTGGCCGGGGAGCGCGGTCTGAGCCGTTTTGTGCAGGTGCCGAGGATTCAGAAACCCGGTCTGGCGCTGGCGGGTTATACCAAGAATCTTCATCCTGACAGGATCCAGGTTCTGGGTGCCACTGAACTTACTTACCTCTCCGAATTACTCCAGCGTGACCAAGCCAAAGCTAACGAAAACATTGCGCAGCTTTGCTCTCTGGATATCTGCTGCTTTATTATCACCAAAGATCTTGAGCCTCCCGTCAATCTGTTGAGCGAAGTTGAAAAGCAGGACATCCCCCTGCTACGCACTCATCATCAGAGCTCAACTTTTATCTCCCTTTTGACCCAATATCTGGAAGAACGCCTGCTTGCACAGACCAGTGTGCACGGTGTGTTGGTCGATGTGCTCGGTGTCGGTGTCCTGCTGCTCGGCAAAAGCGGGGTCGGCAAGAGCGAATGCGCACTTGACCTGGTGCTCCGCGGCCACCGACTGGTGGCTGACGACATCGTCAAAGTACGTCTGAAACTGCCGGCAGTGCTCTTCGGCGAAGGCAATGACCTGTTGCATTACCACATGGAAATTCGCGGCCTGGGTATAATCAACATCAAGCACTTGTTTGGCGTGGCTGCCATTCGCGAACGCAAAAAGATCGATCTGGTGATCGAACTTGTGGAATGGCAGGATGGCCATGAATACGACCGTCTCGGCCTCGAGGAGCGCACTTACGAAATGCTCGGGGTGAATTTGCCTCTGCAGACGATCCCTGTACGCCAGGGGAGAAACATCACGACTATTGTCGAAGTCGCGGCCCGCAACCAGCTGCTCAAGGAGATGGGCTACCACAGCGCGATTGAATTCGAGGAACGCCTGGAACAGCGTATGGCTGAAACCGCGCGGATTCATGCCCAATCGATTATCGGGGACAACCTCGAATGAAGCGGCGGCTGGTCGTCATAACCGGTTTGTCTGGCTCCGGAAAAAGTACCGCTGCCCGTGCCCTTGAAGATGCTGGTTTTTTTGTCATCGACAATCTACCGCTGGTCATGCTCCCGGATTTTCTCTCCATAACTGACTTCGGTAACGTCAATGTTGCCGCCGTCGTCGATGCGAGAAGCTCCGATTACCTCGGTGATAGCCACGAGGTGCTGGACTCGATCAAGGCGCAGGGCCATGATGTTGATGTGCTCTTCTTTGACGCTTCAGACCCTGATCTGGTCAAGCGGTTTTCCGAGACCCGCCGCCGTCATCCCCTGGTGCAGAGGGAAGGGGTCCTCTCCGCCATAGGCAGGGAGCGTGAGATCATGTCAGATCTGCGTGGTGAGGCAACCATCATTCTGGATTCTTCCGGGATGACGGTGCACCAGCTGCGCCAGAGAGTCCTGGCGGTCGTGCTCGGTTCGGAGGACCATGAGGGCCAACTGCACCTGCAGGTACAGTCCTTCGGCTTTCGCCATGGTCTGCCACTCGGTGCGGACTTGGTTTTTGATGTACGTTTTCTCGATAACCCCCATTTCGTCGAGGCGTTGCGTCCCAAGACCGGGTTGGACCGGGATGTCAGCAACTTCGTTCTGAGCCAGCCTGATTACAAAATCTTTCTCGACAAGCTGAAGGGGCTGCTATTCTTTCTGCTGCCGCGCTATCGTCAGGAAGGCAAGACCAGCCTGCTGATAGCCATTGGTTGTACCGGCGGAAAGCACCGCAGCGTTGCTGTTGCCGAGGACTTGGGCCCCTACCTGCTTGGTGCGGGTTTTGTCGTCCAGGTGCATCACAGGGACATGGATAAGGATTGATTATGGTCGGTTTGATCATTGCGACGCACGGTAATCTTGGTAAGGAACTTTTGGCCTCAGCGCAGATGATTATTGGACCTGTGCGCAATGCCAAGCCTGTTAGTATTACCCAGGAAAGCTCGCTGGAAGATATTCGTAACGCCATCGCTGCTGCTGCTAAAGAAGTCGGCACCGATGGACATGGTGTAATCATTGTCACGGATATGTTCGGAGGGACTCCCGCCAATGTCAGCATGACTTTTCTCGAGCCGCAAGCCGTAGAAGTCCTGACCGGTGTCAACCTGCCGATGTTGCTAAAATTTTTCAATAGCCAAGAGAACCTCGGCCTGGATGAGCTGGCCGTGATTCTCAAGTCCTATGGACAACAGAGCATCGCTTTGGCCAGTGAATACCTGCAGCGTTAAGAGAGGTTGCCAATGAGTATTGTCCTCGCACGCATTGACAGCCGCCTGGTGCATGGCCAGGTTCTGGAGGCCTGGGTTCCTTACGTCAATGCCGATTGTATCGTTGTGGCCAACGATGATGTCGCTGCCACGTCCTTCCAATGCATGGTCATGCAGGCCGCTGTGCCGAGCTCGATCAAGTTGATTATCGGCACGCTGGAAGAAACCGCCAGCATTCTCAGTTCCGCCGACCTGCTCAAAAAGCGCGTCCTCTTGCTTTTCGCCAGCTCCGCGGATGCGCTCAAGGCATGCCAACTCGGGGTTTCATTTCCTAAGCTCAATCTCGGCAATATGCATTCAAGCGCGGGCAAGGATCGGTACACCTGTACCATTGCTCTCGATCAGCAGGATATTGACAAACTGCAGCAGGTCGAGAACCAGGGGGTCGCGATCGTGTCCCAATGTGTTCCGGCCGATCGTGAACAGAACTGGCAGAAGCTGGTTCGTTCTGGAGGACGCTGAATGGTTGTGGGGGATTACCTCCTGGCCGGATTGGTGGCTATGGTAACCGGATTGGACCGCGTCGCGCTGGTCCAGGCTATGATATCCCGGCCGCTGGTCGCCGCCCCGTTGATCGGGTGGCTGCTCGGCAATCCCCTGGTAGGCCTTGAGGTCGGGATGCTGCTCGAGCTGCTCTGGCTTGGCCGGTTGCCGGTAGGGGCCGCGATTCCTCCGGACGACACGCAGGTTGCCGTCGGAGCGACCGTTTTGGCATTAACGATCGGGCCGTTGCTTGGTATGAAAGGCATGCCGTTCGTGATTCTTTCTGTCCTGGTGGCCATTCCGCTCGGCAAATTCGGCCAGGTTTTTGAGCGTTTGGCGCGGCACGCCAACGATCGTTTGGCAATTGCCGGCTGCAATGCGCTCATGGCCGGCAGTACCAAGGGGCTGGAGCGTTATCATCTGCTCGGTCTGGCCAGTTTTGCGCTGGCGAGCTTGGCTACCGCGTTCGTCATCATTCTGGTCGGCAGCTTTGTTCTCTATTCTCTGGCGCCTTTGTTGATCGGGGCTGTCCGCGAAGCGGGACTGAGCCTGCAGTACAGCTTGGTCCTGGTCGGGGCGGCGGTGCTGCTGGGGACAATCAATGTCAACCGCAGTATATCCCTGTTCTGCGCAGCCTACAGCGGGACGTTGCTGGTCCTCTGGTTGAGATGACGTTATGAAAGTGCCGTGCTTTTCCTGGCTGACATTGTTGCGTATTTACCTGCGGTCTTTTCTGGTTCAGGCCAGCTGGAATTTCGAAAAGCTGCAGAATCTGGGCTTCTTTTATCTGATCTTGCCCGGCTTGCGCAGCATCTATGGCGACGAAATCCCTGCCGAAGTGCGACAACGGCATGTGTCTTATTTCAATACCCACCCGTATTTCGCGCCGCTGGTCGGGGGCACGATCTTGCGGCTCGAGGCGCGCAGCTTCGCCGGTGAGGACCTAGCCGTTGGAGCGGAAACCTATAAAAGCATGGTGATGGCACCCTTTGCGGCGATGGGTGATGCGCTGTTCTGGGGAGGGGCCCGCCCCCTTGCCGCATTGATCGGTCTGCTGGTCGCAAGCCAGGGGTCGCTCTGGGCTCCGGTGGTTTTTCTAGTGCTTTTCAATGTGCCCCATCTGCTGCTGCGCGGCAGCGGGCTCATGCTTGGCTATGTGCAGGAGTTGCGCGCCATTGAAACAGTGCAGAAATGTGCTCTGCCGGATTTGGCGATCCGACTGAAGGAATCCACGACGATATTGATCGGTGTGCTCTGTGCGTACCTTGCCTTCACGGGCTGCGAGCACAAGTCACTGTCTGCTATCTGGGGCTTCGTCTTGCTGCCGGTGGTCCTGCTTTTCGCCTGGTTGGCCCATAAAGGAGTGAGCAGCCTGTTCCTGGTTCTTTTGACAACGTCCAGCCTGTTGTTGCTGGCGCTGCTGTTCTGATAGAAGCAGAGGGGATGATATGACGACAGAAAGCGCGGAATTCAAGATTGTCAACCGTTTGGGGCTGCATGCCCGGGCTGCTGCGCAACTGGTACAGACGGCCAATCGTTTTGCCGCGGATGTGATGATCGAGAAAGATGACAATGAAGTCAACGGCAAAAGCATTATGGGCTTGTTGATGCTGGCTGCACCGCAGGGGTCACGCATAACCGTAACGGTGTCCGGAGAAGATGCAATTGAGGCAATGAAGGTTATCGGGACGTTAATCAAAGATGGCTTCGGTGAAGATTGATATAGCCGAGGATACCATCCTCGTCGGCATTGCTGCGGCTCCGGGGATAGCCATCTCCAGGAGTTACCTGGTCAACCGTGACCGGATTGCAGTCATCGAGCGACGTATCTCACCTCCTGAGGTCGCTCCCGAAGTTGCGGCGTTCATGGATGCCGTGGCCAAGTCCAAGGCCCAGTTGACGGAAATCAAGGCGCAGGCGGACAGCAAGGAACTGGTCGAGCATCTCTATATCATCGATACCCATTTGCTGATCCTTGATGACGAAATGCTGATCGGTGAAACTCTTGCCTTGATTCGCGATGACCTGATCAATGCCGAGGGTGCTCTGAACCGGGTGCTGCGCAAATTGCGGCGGGTGTTTGACCAGATCGGCGATGAATACCTGCGGGAAAGGCGTTCGGATATCGATTCGATCGGTGCCCGCCTGATGCGCAATCTGCTCGGAGAAACCGATGAGTCTTTGGCTGATATCGATGAGCAGGTCATTGTCGTCGCCCATGATCTCTCGCCGGCCGATACCGTGCAGATTGACCGGACCAAGGTGGTCGGTTTTGTCACAGATATCGGCGGCCGCACGTCGCATACGGCCATTCTAGCCCGTTCCCTCTGCATCCCTGCGGTTGTCGGCCTGGAGACCGTGACTTCAGTGGTCCCCAACGGTACGCCGATGATCATCGACGGCAGTACCGGGACAGTCATTCTTAAACCGTCGCCGGACACGTTCCGCGAATACCTGCTGAAGAAACAGCACTACGACTACCTGGAGACTGAACTTCTCCAGTTCCGCAAACTACCGGCCGTGACCAAAGACGGCTACGCCCTGGCCTTGCGGGGCAACATCGACTTCGTCGAAGAAATCCCTGCCGCGCGGGAGCAGGGTGCAGAGGGAATCGGCCTGTTTCGCACGGAGTTCCTCTACATGACGGGAGAGGGGCCGCCATCAGAAGAGGAACAGTTCGCCATTTATCGTGCGGCCGTCGAACAGATGGCGCCTTTCCCGGTGACTATCAGAACCCTTGATGTCGGCGGCGACAAATTCGTCCCCGATTTCAACCTCTCCGACGAAGTCAACCCGGCCATGGGGTTACGCGCCATACGTTTTTCCCTCAAGGAGGTCAACCTCTTCAAGACCCAGCTGCGAGCCATCCTCCGGGCGTCTGAATACGGCCCGGTCCGCGTGATGTTCCCAATGATCTCGGGCGTTGCCGAGGTCCGCGCCTGCAAGCAGTTTCTGGAGCGCGAGCGCCAGGACCTCCTCTCTGTCGGATTCGCGTGTGGCGACCAGGTTGAGGTCGGCATCATGATCGAAACGCCGGCGGCGATCCTGATTGCCGACTTGCTTGCAAGGGAAGTCGATTTTTTTTCTGTCGGCACCAACGACCTGATCCAATATTGCCTGGCAATCGATCGCGGCAACGAGCATGTCGCCTACCTTTATGAACCAATGCATCCTGCTGTCCTCCAGGCTCTGCAGCGTGTTTGCAGTGCAGCCGGGAATGCAGGGATAGATATCGGCATGTGTGGTGAAATGGCCGGAGAAGATCTCTATTCGCTGGTCTTGATTGCCCTCGGATTCAATGAGTTGTCGATGAACTCTGCCAACATCTCCCGGGTCAAGCGGATCATGCGCAACGTCACCTTCGCCGAGGCCAGACAGATTCTCGATCGACTTATGCCGCTGTCAACGGCCCAGGAGGTTTTACTCACACTCGAACAGGAAATGCATCAGCGTTATCCGCAGGTTTTTGCTAAGAAGCATTTTTAGCATGGAGAAAGAATCCCGCCAGGTTGATTATGTGGTGAGGCTTGCAGTGCTTAAGTATTGACAATAAGTCAGTAACAGATTACGTTTCCCGCTCTTATAGCGATCTTCCAAGGAGTAAGACACATGGCAATGACAGATTTTCTCTTTACCTCAGAGTCCGTTTCCGAGGGGCATCCCGACAAGGTTGCCGACCAGATTTCCGATGCTATCCTCGATGCGATCATCGCTCAGGATCCCAAGGCACGGGTTGCCTGCGAAACCCTGGTGACTACCGGGATGGCCATGATCGCCGGCGAAATTACCACCAGCGCCTATGTCGATATGCCCGATATCGTGCGTGCGACCATCAAGGAGATCGGCTACGACGATTCTTCGATGGGCTTTGACTACGAGACCTGCGCGGTGCTGACCACCATCGATCGCCAGTCCCCCGATATCTCACAGGGCGTGACTGAAGGAGAGGGGATGTTCGCTGAACAGGGGGCCGGCGACCAGGGTTTGATGTTCGGTTATGCCTGCAATGAAACCCCCGAACTGATGCCGATGCCGATCACCTTCGCCCACAAGCTGACCAAACGCCTCGCTGAAGTACGCAAAAGCGGGCTGCTCAATTTTCTGCGTCCCGACAGCAAATCGCAGGTCTCGATCCAATACATCAATGACAAGCCGATCCGGGTCGATACGGTGGTGGTGTCTTCTCAGCATGCCCCGGATGTTACCTATGAAAACCTCAAGGAGGCGATCATCGAAGAGGTCGTCCGCAAGGTAATCCCCGCCAATCTGCTCGATGAGAACACCAAGTATTTCATCAACCCGACCGGGCGTTTCGTTGTCGGCGGGCCGATGGGCGATTGTGGTCTGACCGGCCGTAAGATCATCGTTGACACCTATGGCGGCCAAGGCTCCCACGGAGGCGGCGCCTTCTCCGGCAAGGATCCTTCAAAAGTCGATCGCAGCGCGTCCTATATGGCCCGCTATGTGGCCAAGAACATCGTAGCCGCAGGCCTGGCAGACAAATGCGAGGTTCAGCTGGCTTATGCCATTGGCGTCGCCGAGCCGGTTTCGGTCATGATCAACACCTTCGGCACTGGCAAGATCCCCTCCAATGAGATTGCCCGCATCGCCCGCGAGGAATTCGATATGCGTCCCCGTGCCATCATCGAAACCCTCGACCTACTACGCCCGATCTACCTGAAAACAGCAGCCTATGGCCATTTCGGCCGTGAACTGCCCGAGTTCACCTGGGAACGTACTGACCGTGTCGCCTCCCTGAAAAAGCGTGCCGGGCTCTGATCGCGCAACGGAGTGACAGCTGATTGAACGGGCGGATCGTGTGACGGTCCGCCCGTTTGCATTCAAAAGCATTGAGTTATGCACAAACCTGAGCTCTCGATAATTATTCCGACTCTCAACGAGGCCGACGCGCTGCCTCTGCTCCTTGCCGATCTAGCTGCCCAGCAAGGGGTCTCATTTGAGGTGCTGGTTGCCGATGGCGGTTCGACAGACGCAACCTGCCTGATTGCTGATGAGCATTTTGCCTCAGCAGGTATGCCGGGGCGCTGCCTAATAGGCCCGAGCGGGCGAGGGAGGCAATTGAATGCCGGCGCATTGGCAGCTTGTGCCGATTGGCTGCTCTTCCTGCACGCCGACAGCCGCCTGGGAGACACCAGACAATTACACACTGCGCTTGAGTTCATGCGCAACGGTCAGCGGACGGCTGGGTCGGATGCTGTTGCTGGCCACTTCCAGCTGCGATTTGACGCCCCTGGTGAGAAGAATGGTTTCGGCTGGTTTTATTATGAAGTCAAGGCTTCTCTCGGGCGTCCAGGGAGTATTCACGGAGATCAAGGTTTTCTATTGGCGCAGTCCTTTTTTCAGCGGGTTGGCCCGTTCCGTGAAGACATTCCGGTCATGGAAGACACGAGCCTGGCAGAGGGAATTCGTGCTGCAGGGCGATGGCTTCTTCTGCCGGGGGTGATCGTAACATCCGCCCGACGCTTCCAGGTAGAAGGATTCAAAGCTCGGCAGACACTCAATGCGCTGATGATGAATTTTCTCGCCATTGGTTGGCTGGATTTTTTCGCACACACGCCCACCATATACCGTCAGCAGGACCTGACGCAGCCGCTGCAGTTATGCCCCTTTTTCCGACTGATCAACGACCTTCTTGCTGAAATGCCTGTACGCAGGAGGTGGTCCCTCTGGCTGGCGACCGGTGGTTACGTACGCAGTCAGGCCTGGCAGCTTGGATTGGCCTTGGATTGTCGCAAAGCGTATCACCATGGGTATAGCGCCGAGGTTCAACCAGGAACCTGGTTGAACTTTTTTGATCGCTGGTTTGAACCCTTGACAAACCATGCCATCGGCCGCGGTGTGACCGCCCTGCTGGTGAGGTTCTGGTTTTCAAGGCAGCTCAAGGATAAAGTCCAGAAAAACATGTAACGGGGGTCGGAGATGGATGATTTGACAACAGATAAGAGCACGGCTATTCCGTTTTTGCAAACCTTGGGTATTGCGATCCACGCCATTGGTGACGACTATGCCGAAATGACCGTGTCGATCGATCAGCGGCACCTGAATTACCTGGGGGGTGCTCATGGCGGCTTGATTTCAGCCTTGGTTGATACAGTTTGTTTCTTCCCGAGGCCGCTGATCCCCTCCGGGCGTAAGCTGACAACCGTTGATCTCAACGTCAGCTTTGTCCGGCCGGCAAAGCATGGAGATGTTTTGACGGCACGCTCCGAATTGTTGCACTTGGGTCGTCGTACCGCCAGTCTCTCGGTCCGGGTTGTTGATCAGCATCAGCGCCTGATCGCCCACGGTAAAGCCACTCTGATGCTGCTGTCGTGAGTGGCGCCGTGAATATATTGCTGGTCGCCGCACTTTTCTCTTGCAAAATTGGTCAAGCAGTCATATATCAATAAAAGTTGATTTATTGGATTGAACGGAATTGATGTATGCTGAATCTCTTTAAAGTCCTGGCCGACAGCACCCGTCTGCGCCTTTTGCGTATCCTGCAGCAAGGGGATTTCACGGTGCAGGATCTCATGCAGATTCTGGATATGGGGCAGTCCAGAATCTCCCGCCATTTGAAACTTTTGAGCGAAGCCGGGCTGCTTCGCGTGGAGAAACAGGGGACCTGGCACTACTACCGGCTCTCCCCGGGAGAAGGCCTCTTTCATAACATATGGCCTTTTCTGCAAACACAGCTGGTTGGGCTGGACGGCCAGGAGCATGACGCGGCCGGTATTCTTCAAGTGATGGCGGCAAGGCGAAAGCGCAGTCAGGATTTTTTCAATCGTCATGCCCGGGATTGGGACAACATCCATGTTGAACTTTTAAGCCTGCCCGATTATCAGGACACGTCTCCTTGCCATGCTGCCCCATGGCGGGTTACTGGTTGAAATCGGCGTCGGCACCGGCAGCCTGCTCCCCTTGCTGGCCCAACAGAGCGCGCGCACGATTGGTCTTGATCATTCACCCTCTATGGTCGCCATGGCCAGGGAAACGATTGCGGATCATCAGCTTGCGGATAAGGTGGACGTCCGTCTGGCTGAGATGAATCACCTGCCTTTTGCTGACAGGTCAGTGCGGACCATCGTCATGAACCAGGTCCTTCATCACGCTGAGCAGCCCATCGAGGTCTTAAGGGAGATCGGCAGGGTACTTGAAATTCAGGGGGTGCTGGTGCTGGCCGACCTGACCCGACACCAGCACGATTGGACGCGTGAGCGTCTGGCTGATCAATGGCTGGGGTTTAAACGTTCTGAACTCGAAAACTGGCTTGCCGAGACCGGCATGCTTTTGACTGACTATCGTGAATTCGGAGATCCTGCCATTCAGCAGTCCGTGCTGTTGCTGAGCGCCAGTATCATAAATAAACGTAACGAAGTGACAACGGAGGATTTGTCAGATGACAGACAAGTATGATTTTAAAGTAATGGACCTGGCTTTGGCCGCCTGGGGTCGCAAGGAAATTGTTCTGGCAGAGGTCGAAATGCCGGGGTTGATGGCGCTGCGCGAGGAATATCGCAATCAGCAACCGCTCAAAGGCGCCCGCATCACCGGTTCCCTGCACATGACGATCCAGACCGCGGTGCTTATTGAAACCCTTGTCGACCTCGGTGCCCAGGTTCGCTGGGCTTCGTGCAATATCTTCTCGACACAGGATCAGGCAGCTGCTGCAGTTGCCGTTGGCCGCGACGGCACTCCCGAAAACCCCCAAGGCGTACCGGTCTATGCTTGGAAGGGTGAGACGCTCGAGGAGTACTGGTGGTGCACCGAGAAGGCTTTGCATTGGCCGGACGGCCAGCTGCCGAATATGATTCTCGATGATGGAGGCGATGCGACCATGATGGTCCTTTACGGTGCCGAGTGGCAGGCAACAGGGGTGCCCGCCTGCAATGCCGATGATCCCGAGGACTGGATCGAAATGGTCAACTGTCTGAAAAAATCAATTGACGACAAGGACGTCGATTGGGTGGCCGTGTGCAAGTCGATCAAAGGGGTGACCGAGGAGACCACCACGGGTGTCCATCGTCTCTACCAGTTGCAGAAAGAGGGTAAGCTGCCCTTCCCGGCGATGAACGTCAACGACTCGGTGACCAAGAGCAAGTTCGACAACATTTACGGCTGTCGCCACAGCCTGGTCGATGGCCTCATGCGGGCAACCGATGTCATGCTTTCTGGCAAGGTCGCTGTAGTGTGCGGCTATGGCGATGTCGGCAAGGGCTGCTGTCAGTCGCTGCGCGGTCAGGGCGCTCGGGTGATCGTCACGGAGATCGATCCGATCTGCGCCCTGCAGGCGCTCATGGAAGGCTACGAAGTCAAGACGCTGGACGATGTGGTGGAGACAGCCGATGTTTTTGTCACCACCACCGGCAACAAAGACGTCATCGGCGTTAGGCACATGGCCCGCATGAAGCACAATGCCATTGTCGGCAATATCGGGCACTTCGACAACGAGATCGAGATGGCGTCCCTGGCGAAGCTTCCCGGCATCGTCAAGATCAATATCAAGAACCCACGTGAGCATGGCAACCAGGTCGACCAGTGGGTCTTCCCAGATGGCCACGCGGTGATTGTGCTGGCCGAAGGGCGCCTGCTCAATCTCGGCTGTGCCACAGGCCATCCGTCTTTCGTCATGTCGAACAGCTTCACCAACCAGGTGATGGCGCAGATCGAGTTCTTCCTCCGTGCAGACGACTATGAGAATAAAGTCTATGTCCTGCCTAAAACCCTTGATGAGAAAGTGGCGCGTCTGCATCTCGGCAAACTCGGGGCAAGGTTGACCAAGCTGTCTGCTGAACAGGCCGATTACATCGGTGTTCCGGTCGAGGGGCCGTACAAGCCAGATACCTATCGCTATTGAACGCTTGCGGCAGGGTGTCTAATCAAGGGGCCCGGCTTTTGCCGGGCCCCTTTTGTATGTCGGTCGTTGGTTTGCTCGCTCAACTGTTGTGACTTTCGTAACATGGCCATGAGGTCTCGGGGCGTGATCCCGGCGAAGGGAAGTTGCAGGCTGTTGCCGTCGGCAGGGTTAGTTGGCATGGCTGGAAGTCCCGGGAGGTGTTTTTGCACCGGAAATGCAACGGTTATTTCTCGACGCGCAGGAAGAACCACAGCCCGATCAAGGCCATCAGGAAATTGGCCGCCCAGGCGGCGACCAGCGGCGGCAGGACAGCGATGGCGCCAAACACAACAAAGGTTGCTTGCAGGATGAAATAGCCGGCGAAGATAACCAGGCTGATGACGATGCCGAGGGAAAAACTGGTCTTGCGGTCGCGCTGCAGAGCGAAAGGGATGCCGACTAGGATCATGATGATCGGAATGGCTGCCTTGGCAAAACGCATTTGCGCCTCCACCTGGTAAGCTTTCGGGTCATAACCTTCAGCGTGCAGTTTCGCAGCGGAATAAAACAGTTTGTTGATAGTCAGATCTTCCGGTCGATCCGAGAGCTGCAGCATTTCCGATGCACGCCGCTTGAGGTCGATAATCAATTCGGGTGGGCGATCAAAAGCGGTGACAGTTCTGGTCGAAGGGTTGAACGTCCAGATAACTGCGTTTTTGAGCCGCCATAAACCTTTTTTAACATACTCTGCCTTGTCAGCCTGTATCCGTTTGGTCGGCTTGAAATGATCATCAAATTCCAGGATCGTAAGACCCCGCACAACGTTTCTCTGCGGAAACGCCTGGCTGACGCTGAGGATACGATTACCGTCGCGGAAGTACAGGTCTTTGCTGGTCACTTCCGGGGCGTTTTTGCCCCTGATTTCGGTGCGCAATATAAAGTTCGCTTCGCGGGATGCCCAGGGAACCAGCCAGAGGCTGGCAAAGATGACGAGGGTCGCAAGGACCAGGCTGCACAGGAAGAGTGGGCGGCTGATGCGGTTGAGACTGATACCGGCGCTGAACATGGCCGTCAGTTGGCTGGTGCGGGAAAGCCAGCCGATGGTTGCAAAAGTGGCGAGCAGGACCGCCATGGGCAGTACGTTGAAGATGATCACCGGCAGAGAGTAGAGCGGGTAGAACAGGTAGTAGGCCAACTCGGCCTGGTACTCGATGAAATCGTCGATCTTTTCGAGAAAATCAATGAGGAAGTAAAGCACAATCAGAGTCAACATGACAAGCGCCAGGTTCCTGAGAAATGCCTTTAGAATATATCTGTCAAGAGTCGACATTCTTGCGGGTCCGTTTCTGCAGATAGAGCAAGGTCTGGTCGATCCAGGTGCTCAGTAGATTCGGTCTCTCCAATGATGACTGGCGCAGGAGAAAAACACCGGCACAACCGAGGAGCAGCTGCGGCAGCCAGTAGGTCAGTAATGGCTGGGCAGAAGCCTCCTTGACCAGGGTAAATGCCGCAGACGCCATGAAGTAGTAACCGAGAAAAATGATCAGACCCATGATAAAACCGCCGCTGCGACCGGAACGGTGTGATTGCATGCTGAAAGGGATGCCGAGCAACACAAACAGCAGCGGTGCCAGCGGAGAGGTCAAGCGGGCATGTAATTCTGCCAGAAGCTCCTGCTTCTTCTGCGGATTCGTGGCGCTCTTCACGCTGTCCCAGAGCCTGTCCGTTGGCAGTTCCTTAGGTTTCATTGATCGCGAGGCCATGGTCTCCATCGCTGCTATTTCCGGCTGGATATCGTAATTGCGAAAGTGGATCAGCTGGTAGTTGTCGGCGGACTCGGCCTGCTGACGATGGATGACGCCATCCTGGAGGTGGATCGTCACGGTCTTTTCCTCTTCATTTGCCAGGATGTGGCCACTTTCAGCAAAAATCCACGAGGTTGCCCCCATAGATTTTTCGACGATAAACAGGCCGTGTAGCTGTGCCGACCTGTTGTCAACCTCATTTGCATAAAGGACCAGGTCATTGAATTGGGTCATGAATACCCGTGGTTGAAAGCCTATGGTGGCTTTTTGCCTGGTGATTTCAAAGCTCTTGGTCGCAAAAGCGCTGTAGCTCCATGGGTTAATCCAGAGGTTCGCTGCACCAGTGAGCAGCGCAAAGATAAACGCCAGCACAAAGACCGGTACAGACATGCTTGCCAGTCCGACTCCTGCGGACTTGAGTGCCACGGTTTCGCTGTCTGCTGACAGGCGTCCAAATCCGATCATGATGCCCATGAGGAAAGCGAACGGCAGGGCTATGGAGAAGAAGGTCGGCAGGAGAGTGGCAAGCAGTACCAGGATATCTAAGGGTGAAACCCCTTTGTTGATGATAAGGTCAACCAGGTTGACAGCCCGCCCCATCACCATGACCAGGGTAAAGATCACGAGGCAGAGCAGGGAGGGGAAGAGGACCTCTCTGGTGATGTAGCGATGGATTTGCGAGCCGAACATAATGGGGCATACTAGTACAGTCGCAAAGGGCTTGTAAACGTTGTTCGTAGTGAAAAAGCCCTTGCGTTATGCAGACTCTCATGATATACGGATGTGCTCTTCACTTCACACGCCTTCTGACCCGGACCGGGTGCCTGACATGGTGTCAGGTCGGTTTCCGGGGTTGACGGGGGCGGCGGAAAAACCTAACAGCTAAGGAGTTTGTACATGTCACAGATCACCATGAAGCAGCTTTTGGAGGCCGGCGTACACTTCGGTCACCAGACCCGTCGTTGGAACCCCAAGATGAAACCTTATATCTTCGGGGCCCGTAACGGCATCTACATCATTGACCTGCAGAAAACGGTTCGTTACTTCAGAAATGCCTACAGCTTTATCAGCGATATCTCAAAAAAGGGTGAGAAGATACTCTTTGTCGGCACCAAGAAGCAGGCCCAGGATTCCATCATGGAAGAAGCGGTCCGCGCCGGCCAGTACTACGTCAACAACCGCTGGCTCGGTGGTATGCTGACCAATTTCTCCACCATCAAGCGGAGCATCGATCGCCTCAAGAAAATCGAGACTATGTCTGAAGATGGCACCTACGAACTGCTGCTGAAAAAGGAAATTCTGCAGCTGGATCGTGAAAAAGACAAGCTGGAAAAGAGCCTCGGCGGCATCAAGAATATGACCCGCCTGCCTGCGGCCGTATTCATTATCGATCCCAACAAGGAAGAGATCGCTGTCAAGGAAGCCCGCAAGCTCGGCATCCCGGTCGTCGCGGTTGTCGATACCAACTGTGATCCCGAGGGAATTGATTACATCATCCCCGGGAACGACGATGCGATCCGCGCCATCCGTCTGTTTGCCTCGAAGATGGCGGAAGCCTGCCTCGAAGGTTCTGCTGCCCGCCAGGATGATCTGCGCAACGAAGCCGAGGGCGCCGATGTGGAAGAGCCGGTGGTTGCCGAAGCCCAGCAAACGGTTGTTATCGAGAAGGCTGCTGAAGCCCCGGCCGAGACGGACGCTCAGGCAGAAGCTTAACATCCCTATTTTAGACAACATGAAAAAGGCGGTCTGCATTGCAGCCGCCTTTTTCTCAGACTAAGTCAAACTCAATAAAGATAGCAGCTTAAGAGGAGGTTTTATCGTGGCAACAATTACAGCAAAGATGGTTGGTGACCTGCGCGCCAAAACCGGCGCCGGGATGATGGATTGCAAAAAAGCCTTGAGTGAGGCTGATGGAGATATGGAGCAGGCGATCGACCTGCTGCGCAAGAAAGGCCTCTCCGCTGCGGCCAAGAAGTCTGGCCGGATTGCTGCTGAAGGGTTGATCGTCGCTTCCGGCAGAGATAACTGCGGGGCGCTGGTGGAAGTCAATGCCGAAACCGACTTCGTTGCCAAGAACTCTGATTTCCAGGCGTTTGCCAACGGCGTCGTCGAAGTGGTCCTCAACCAGAACCCGGCTGATGTCGAAACCCTCAAAGGGCTCGATTTCCCCGGGACCGGCCGCACGGTCGGCGAAGAGTTGACCCACCAGATTGCAACGATCGGCGAAAACATGAATGTGCGCCGCAGCGTCCGTCTGGAAAGCAACTCGGGCATTGTCGCGTCTTATATCCACGGTGCCGGCAAGATCGGCGTTCTGGTCCAGTTGGATTCCGACAAGGCCAGTGATCCGAAGGTCGCCGAAACGGCACGCATGCTGGCCATGCACGTGGCCGCGGCGAATCCTCAATATCTGAAACGTGAGGATGTCCCTGCCGATGTCATCGAGCGCGAGAAGGACATCATGCGCGTTAAGGCGCTTGAGAGCGGCAAGCCGGCCAATATCGTCGACAAGATCATTGACGGGCAGATCAACAAGTTCTTCGGCGAAACATGTCTTTTGGAACAGGTTTACGTGATTGATACTGACCAGAAGGTTGGTAAAGTAGTAGAGGCCTTGGCCAAGGAGGTCGCCGGTCAGGTGAAACTCGCGGCCTATGCCCGGTTCCAGCTCGGTGAAGGGATCGAGAAGAAAGAAGATGACTTTGCGGCGGAAGTCGCTTCGATGACCAAATAGCCAACATCTTCAAGTAGCGGAGAAACCATGGCAAAGCAACCCTGTTACAAGCGCATTCTGCTCAAACTCAGCGGCGAGGCATTGGCCGGCAAGCTAGGCTATGGGATCGATCCCGATATCATCAGGGGGATCGCTGCGGAAATCCGCGAGGTCGTCGACCTGGGTTTGCAGATTGCCATCGTCATCGGCGGCGGCAACATCTTTCGCGGGGTCGCGGCATCATCCATGGGCATGGACCGTGCCAGTGCCGATTACATGGGGATGCTGGCAACGGTCATGAACAGCCTCGCCTTGCAGGATGCACTGGAAAAAGCCGGCGTCATCACTCGGGTCCAGTCGGCAATCGAAATGCAGGAGATCGCCGAGCCGTACATTCGCCGTCGGGCTGTCCGACACCTTGAAAAAGGGCGCGTGGTGATTTTCGGCGCAGGTACGGGCAACCCGTTCTTTACCACGGACACCGCCGCGAGCTTGCGCGCGATTGAAATCGGTGCAGAGATCATTCTCAAGGCAACCAAGGTGGACGGTGTTTACAGCGCCGACCCGAACAAGGATAAAAACGCGGTCAAATTCGATCAGCTTACTTACCTGGATGTACTGAAAAAGGGTCTGCAGGTCATGGACTCTACGGCCACATCCCTGTGCATGGACAATGACCTGCCGATTCTCGTGTTTGATCTGACGACCAGCGGCAACATCCAGCGAGTTGTCTGCGGCGAGCAGATCGGAACCATCGTCAAAGGAGAATGATGCCATGATTGCCGATGTTAAAGCGAAGACCAGCGCCACGATGGTCAAAGCCCTGGAGTCGTTCAAGCGTGATCTGAGCAAGGTGCGCACCGGGCGGGCCTCCCTTTCAGTGCTCGACGATGTCCGGGTTGATTATTACGGGACGCCAACCCCGCTCAACCAGGTCGGTGCCCTGGCTGTTCCCGAACCCCGCCTGATCACTATCCAGCCGTGGGAGAAGAACCTCGTCGGCGAGATTGAAAAGGCCATTCTCAAGTCGGATCTGGGCCTGAACCCGTCTTCCGACGGCCAGATCATCCGCCTGATTTTCCCGCCACTGACCGAAGAGCGCCGCAAGGAGATGGTCAAGCAGGTCAAGCGCATGGGTGAAGATGCCAAGGTCGCCGTCCGCAACGCGCGTCGTGAAGCCAACGACACGCTCAAAAAGCTGGAAAAAGACAAGGAAATCACCGAGGACGAATTGAAACGCGGCGAGAAGGAGGTTCAGGACCTGACCGATGACTATGTCGCGCGTGTTGACCAGGTGATTGCCGATAAGGAAAAAGACCTGATGGAGATCTGATCTCTGCAGACAATTGCTTATGGAGGTGTTCTATTCATGAAAATAACCGAAGAGTGCATTGCCTGCGGGACCTGCGTCGAGGCCTGCCCGGTCGGCGCTATCGTAGAATCTGAGGAGATTTACACAATCACGGCAGATTGCACCGATTGCCGGGCGTGCGTGGATACCTGCCCGGTCGATGCAATTATCGATTGAATCCAAGGGCGCCGCTTAGGCGCCCTTTCTGTTCACCCCGCAGTGCATCGAGTGCAGTTGAGCAAAGAGTCCGTTGCTTTCTTGATGCACTGAATCCGTTTCAGGGCAAGATATCCCCGGTTGCTCGATTTGTTATGTCATGATACTTTAATAGACTTTATTACACCTTTCGAGACAGCATTTTTATGCAGATTCCAAAACACCTTGCAATTATCATGGATGGCAACGGACGCTGGGCCGAACAGCGTCGGCTGCCGCGCATTCTGGGACATCGCAAAGGGGTGGAAACGGTTCAGTCTATCGTCGACGAGTGCCTAGAGCTGGGTATAGGCTATCTGACGCTTTATGCCTTCAGCTCGGAGAACTGGGGGCGTCCTCAGGACGAGGTCGAGGCGCTGATGGGTTTGCTGGGAACCTTTTTAAAAAAGGAACTTAGTCAACTGCACAAGCGTGGCATCCGTCTTGTCGCCATTGGTGAACTGGAGCGGCTGCCAAAGTCAATCAGCAAAATACTCAAGGACATTATCAAAAAAACTGCCGACAACGATCGTATGGTTTTGAATCTGGCCCTCTCTTATGGTTCGCGCAATGAATTGACCCGGGCGATGCAAAAGCTCGGCTACGAAATTGCCGAAGGCAAATTGCCGGTCGAGACGCTTAACGAGGAGCATATTTCTGCAGCGCTCGATACCAGCGGAATCCCGGACCCCGACCTCTTGATTCGAACCAGTGGGGAGATGCGCATCAGCAACTTTCTGCTCTGGCAGATGGCGTATGGGGAGCTTTACTTTACGGAAACCCTCTGGCCCGATTTTTCTCGCGATGAACTATTGAAAGCTCTGGAAGAATACAGCCGTCGTCAGAGGCGTTTCGGGCTCACCGCTGCGCAACTGCGAGACAGTGAAGGCAGCGGCGGGGAGAGACGTCATTAAACAAAGAATTATCACAGCTCTGGTCGCTCTGCCGTTACTGATCCTGTGTGTGCTTTATGCCAGTTCAGGACTGTTTGCCGGACTTATGTTCATTGTCAGCGGATTGGCACTGCATGAATTCTACCGGATGGCCCTGCCGACTCAGCGCCGACTGGAAGGCTTCCCTCTCAGTTGCTGTCGGTGTTTTGTGCTCGGTCGGTCTGGTCTATGCTGCCACTCCTCCCTTTGTCCTGTTAAGTCTCGTCCTGCCTTGCCTGTTGCTCGCCCTGGTCTATCTGTTTCGTGTTCAGGACATGCAGACCGTGAGCCGTGATCTTGCAATCAGCCTGCTCGGGCTGCTGTATATCCCGATGCTGCTGTCACATGCCGCCCTCCTGAGGGACTTGCCCTCAGGGCGAAACTGGATTTTTCTCGTCTTCTTCGTGGTCATGGCAAGTGACACGATGGCCTATTTCGTTGGGATGAAATACGGACGGCATCGCCTCTACGAAGCGGTCAGCCCGAAAAAGAGCATCGAGGGCTCCCTCGGCGGTCTCGTCGGTGGCTTGCTCGGGGCCATGATCTGCAAACTCTGGTTTTTTGGCGAACTTGGGGCTGTGGATGTTCTGCTCATCGGCTTGGGTGTCGGTGCGTTCAGCCAGCTTGGCGATCTGGTGGAGTCGCTGTTCAAGCGCAGCTTCGGCGTGAAAGACTCGGGTGCTCTGATCCCCGGGCATGGCGGTATCCTTGATCGCCTTGACAGCCTGCTGTTCGCTTTCCCCGTGACCTATTATTATGCCGTATGGATCTTTGCATGAAACAACTTGCTGTCCTCGGATCCACTGGTTCAATCGGCGTGAGCACTCTGGAGATCGTTGCCGATTATCCCGATCGCTTCCGGGTGGTCGCCTTGACCGCAGGCCGCAACCTGGCCTTGCTGGAAGAGCAGATTCTCCGTTTCAAGCCTTCTAGTCGTTGCGGTTCCGGACCGGGAGAATGCACAGCGTTTACAGGAGCGCATCGGTTCACGCGGGCCCCGTGTCCTCTACGGGACTGAAGGGCTGATTGCCTGCGCGGTGGATTCTCCCGCCGATATGGTCGTCTCGGCAATTGTGGGCGCGGCCGGTCTCGAACCGACGCTGGCCGCTATCCAGGCGGGCCGGGATGTGGCCCTTGCCAACAAGGAGACCCTGGTCATCGCCGGTGAATTGGTCATGGCTGCTGTCGCCAAGTCCGGGCTGCCGGCTCTTTCCCGTCGACAGTGAACACTCGGCGATCTTCCAATCCCTTGCCGGGCACAGCAAGAACGAAGTGCGGCGCCTGATTCTGACCGCGTCCGGCGGCCCGTTTCGCAACTGGTCACTCGAAGATCTGCAGGATGTGACTCCGCAGGATGCCCTGGCCCACCCAAACTGGACCATGGGACGCAAGATCACCATCGATTCGGCAACCATGATGAACAAGGGGCTGGAGGTGATCGAGGCGCACTGGCTCTTTAACCTTCCCGTGGAAAAAATTGCCGTGCACATCCATCCGGAAAGTATTGTGCATTCCATGGTGGAATATATTGATGGCGCGCTCATCGCCCAACTGGGTATTCCGGACATGAAAACACCGATCGCCTATGCCTTGAGCTACCCTGAGCGCCTGGCCCTTGATTTGCCAGCCCTCGACCTCTGTCGTCTCGGCCAGTTGCATTTTGCCGCCCCCGACAGTCTATGCTTTCCATGTCTTGGCCTGGCCTATGATGCCATCAGGCGCGGTGGCACCACACCCGCTGTCCTGAATGCTGCCAACGAACTTGCCGTCGATGCTTTTCTTCATGAAAAGGTCGGCTTTCTTGATATCCCGAGGATTATCGGGACGGTTGTCGAGAAGCACACAAACAGTGCTGCGACCAGCCTCGACCAGGTCCTTGCCGCCGACAACTGGGCCCGCCTTGCGGCACGGGACGTTATTCATGAAATCCAAGGAGCTTCTTACACGTGATCACTATAGCAGCCGGCATCATCATGTTGGGCATTCTGGTCTTTGTCCATGAACTCGGGCATTTCTGTGTGGCCAAGTTCTGCGGGGTCAAGGTCCTCAAGTTCTCTCTCGGTTTCGGTCCGCGGCTGGTGTCCCACCAGTGGGGGGAAACGGAGTACATGATCTGCGCCATTCCCCTTGGGGGATATGTCCAGATGCTCGGCGAGGGGGGCGGTGAGCAAGGCGAAGATGCCGAAATCGACCCGGATGACGAACATCGCTCCTTTGCCAAAAAAAGTATCGCCCGGCGCATGGCAATCGTTGCGGCCGGTCCGGTGATGAATCTTATTCTACCGTTCATGACTCTGCCCCTCGCTTACCTGGTTGGCGTCAATCTCCCCGCTTATCTGGAAGAGCCCCCCTGCATAGGTTACGTTGTGCCGGACTCTGCGGCTGCTCTGGCCGGCTTCCGCACAGGCGACTGTATCGTCAAGGTCAGCGGAATTGATGTGGCGACCTGGACAGACACTGGCCCGGCCCTGGTGAACAGTGCCGGAGAACCGGTAATCTTTGCCGTTGATCGCGGTGAGCAGGTTGTCGATCTGGCCCTCGATCCGGAAAATGGCGCCCTTGAGGGGTTACAGTCAATTGGGCTGCTCCCGGGACAAGAGCCCGTCATCGGCTCAATGGCTCCGGCAATGCCAGCGGTTGAAGCCGGCCTCAAAGAAGGCGATAGAATCCTGTCCATCGGCGCACGCAAGATCGTGTCGTGGTACGAGCTCAAGGACGCTATCCAGACGATCGGTGCCCACTCCACGACAGTGGTTCTCGAGCGCAACGGCGAACAGCTCACGGTCGAACTCGTGCCGAGAAGAGTGGATGGCAACGAGGATTATCTGATAGGAGTTGCCCCGCACCAGGAAACCGTCTTCAAACGCTTCCCCTTAGGCGAAGCCATTGCTGCTGGCGCCAAACGCAGCATGGATTTGATTGAACTGACCTTGGTCTTTATCCAGAAGCTGTTTGCAGGACACGTATCTACCAGCAATATCGGTGGCCCGATTACCGTGGTCCAGATTGCCGGTCAGGCCGCGCAGACAAATTTTTCGAGTATTCTGAGTGTCCTGGCTTTTTTGAGTATTCAGCTGGGGATTCTGAACCTCCTGCCAATCCCGATCCTAGATGGCGGGCACCTGTTTTTCTATACCTTCGAGCTCGTTTTTCGCCGGCCGCTCTCCCTGCGTGCCCGTGAATGGGCACAACAGATCGGCCTGATCTTACTGGTTTTGCTGATGGTGGTGGCTTTTTACAACGATATCGTCCGCATGTTGGGGAACTGACATGCCGCCGATCCTGCTGACCATTCAGACGGCCTCGCCCGCCGGCGGTCTTGCGCTCTCCGACGGTGAGCACCTGCTGGCCGAAATCAATCTGGATATCCGCAAAACACCGACAGAGTGGCTGCTGCAGTCAATCGAAGAGCTGCTGGTCATGACGAATGTCGCCAAGGGCGACCTGGATGGCATCGGCGTGGTGCGTGGGCCAGGCTCTTTTACCGGTCTGCGTGTCGGTCTGGCTACGGCCAAGGGACTCGCTTTAGCTGCCGGCTGTCCGCTGCTCGGAGTGTCTTCTCTGCAGTGTCTCGCTATGCAGTTGCCTTTTTCTCGCCTGCCGGTCTGTGTCATGCTGGATGCGCGTAAACAGGAAGTCTACACCGCACTTTACCAATGGGAGTCTGGTTATCCTCATCCCGTTGCCGGGGAGCGGGTGATCAAACCTGAAATGCTCCTGGGAGAATTGACCGGTGAGACCCTCTTTATCGGCAACGGTGCATCCGTCTACCGCACCCTGATTGTCAGGCAGTTGGCTGGTCGCGCGCACTTTGCACCGAGTTTTTTGAACTTGCCGCGAGCCGGTGCTGCGGCTGCTCTTGCCTTGCTCGAATGGCATGCCGGACGCACGTTTAATGCCGATCAATTACTGCCCGTATATCTGCGGCCCTCTGAAGCGGAACTAAATTGGCGTGCTTAAAGGAATTCCAGTTGACAACCCTGCCGCGCCTTCGTTATTTTTTACATACTATCCCTTTTCCCCATCCTTAAATTGCCAGGAGGTGCTCATGGTAGAGAATGACCAGGATCTGTTCCAGCGCTTAAGTGAAGAAAGCCCCCGGTTCCGCAAACTGTATGAAGAACATCTGCTTTTCGAAAAAAAACTCCAGGAATACGAAGACATGACGTACCTCTCCGCTGATGAAGATCTTGAGCGGAAAAAAATACAGAAATTGAAGCTGGCAGGAAAAGACGAGATGGAGTCGATGCTCCGTGATTACCGCCAATAAACGATAATCTAGAGATAGTTTGCAGGGGCCGGGGAAATCCCGGCCCCTGTTCTGTTTCGCCGGGCTTTTTGTCCTTCTGGGCATGAGAGTGACCCGGTTTTTTTGTTTTTGCTCTTTACCTCGCAGGTGCTCGCAGGTATAAAGAGCGGATACTCTGCGCGTAAATAGAACCGAGTTTGTTAATCAGGAGAGCGGAACAAAATGACCCAGAAACGCAGCAGCGCCATTACTCAGGGATTTGAACGTACACCTCATAGGGCCTTGTTAAAAGGAACGGGTGTCCCTCAACAGCAGATGGATAAACCCTTTATCGGGATAGCCTCCTCTTTCACCGACCTGATACCCGGGCACACCGGCATGCGTGACCTCGAGCGTTTCATAGAAAAAGGCGTCCACAGCGGCGGCGGTTATTCATTTATTTTCGGGATCCCTGGCGTCTGCGATGGTATCGCCATGGGTCATCGCGGCATGCACTATTCTTTGCCGACCCGGGAATTGATTGCCGACATGGTCGAGTCGATCGCCGAAGCACATCGCCTCGATGGACTGGTGCTGCTGACCAATTGCGACAAGATTACACCTGGAATGCTGATGGCAGCGGCACGCCTTGACATCCCCTGCATCGTGGTGACCGCCGGGCCGATGATGACCGGAGCAGGTCGCGACGGGCGCAAATTCTCTTTCGTCACCGATACCTTCGAGGCCATGGCCAAGTACAAGGCCGGGGTTATCGATGAACAGGAATTGATGGCCTGCGAGGACAAGGCTTGCCCGACCGCCGGTTCCTGCCAGGGGCTGTTCACTGCCAACACCATGGCGATTCTGACCGAAACCCTCGGCATGAGTCTGGTGCGTTGTGGCACATCCTTGGCCGTTTCGTCGCTGAAACGCCGTATTGCTTTTGCCAGCGGCGAGCGCATTGTCGAATTGGTCCGCCAACAGATCACACCGCGCCAGATCATGACCAGGGCCGCCTTCGAGAACGCCATCCGGGTCGACTTGGCTCTCGGGGGGTCCAGCAACACCGTGCTTCACCTGCTATCGATCGCCCGCGAAGCCGGGGTCGACCTGCCGTTGGAAGATTTTGACCGATTGGGCCGGGAAACGCCGCAATTGGCGTCAATGAACCCGGGCGGCAGACATTTCATGGAGGATCTCGATACGGCCGGCGGGGTTCCCGGTGTGCTGTACCAGTTGCGCACACTCATCAATGACAACCCGACGCTGACTGGTCCCACGGTCAAGGAGATCATCGCCAGCGTCGCTACGGTGGATGAAGAGGTGATCCAGTCGATGACCAATCCGGTGCGTGCCGAAGGCGGTCTGGCGATTCTCTTCGGCAATCTTGCGCCGCTCGGTTCCGTGGTCAAACAGTCCGGCGTATCCGAAAAAATGATGAATTTTGAAGGGCGGGCACGCTGTTTCGATTCTGAAGAGGGCGCCATGGAGGCTCTCATGGGCGGTCAGGTCGTGGCCGGTGACGTGGTGGTAATCCGTTACGAAGGGCCCAAGGGCGGCCCTGGCATGCGGGAGATGCTGGCGCCGACTGCGACTCTGATGGGTCTCGGCCTGGGCGACAGCGTCGCCCTAATCACCGATGGGCGCTTCTCGGGCGGGACTCGTGGCCCCTGTATCGGACATATCTCGCCCGAAGCTGCTGTCGGCGGGCCGATTGCTCTGGTAGCGGAAGGTGACAGCATCCGTCTGGACATCCCGAACCGCAAACTGGAACTGCTGGTCGATGAAGCCGAACTGGCCCGTCGTAAGACCGCTTGGCAGGCTCCCGAAGCCAAAATCAAGACAGGTTGGCTGGCCCGCTACGCCAAGGTCGTGACTTCGGCCAACACCGGAGCTGTGTGCAAGGCGTAGAGCAATTCTTTCTTTTGAATTTTGAATCATGAATCAATTGAAAATTTAGCATTTCACTAATAAAAGCTTAGATCGCTAACGCGATTCGTTTTATGGAGGAAGATGTGAAACTGACTGGTTCGAAAATTCTCTTGGAGAGTCTTGCCCTTGAAGGTGTGAATACGATTTTTGGTTATCCGGGTGGGACGGTCATCAATATTTATGATGATCTCATGGGCTCTTCCATCAAACACATTCTGACACGCCACGAACAGGCGGCCGTGCATGCCGCCGACGGCTATGCCCGCGCGACCGGCAAGGTCGGCGTGGCCATCGCCACCAGCGGTCCCGGCGCGACCAACACCGTTACCGGGATCGCCACAGCGTACATGGATTCGATCCCGATGGTCGTTATCACCGGCCAGGTGCCGACCGGCCTGATCGGTAACGACGCCTTCCAGGAGGCGGACCTGATCGGCATTACCCGGCCGATCACCAAGCACAGTTACCTGGTCAAGGATATCAACGACCTGGCGCGGATCATCAAGCAGGCCTTCTATATCGCCCGCACCGGACGCCCCGGCCCGGTGGTCATCGACCTGCCCAAGGACGTGCAGATCGCCACGGCCAAGTTCGAATATCCTGACACCGTTGAACTACGCGGCTACAAGCCAACCTTCAGCGGCAACGTGCGCATGGTCGAGAAAGCGGTCAAGATGATGCTGGCGGCCAAGAAGCCGGTGCTCTACGTTGGTGGTGGCGCGACCCTCACCGATGCCCACGCTGAATTACTGGAACTTGCCGAGGCCCTGCAAGCCCCGGTGACGACCACCCTGATGGGGATGGCCAGCTTCCCGACGCGTCACCCCTTGTCGCTGGGGATGCTCGGCATGCACGGGACTTACTATGCCAACATGGCCGTAACCAATTCCGACCTGCTGATCGCGCTCGGAGCCCGTTTTGATGACCGCGTCACGGGGAAAATTTCGACCTTTGCACCGCATGCCAAGATTATCCACGTTGACGTTGATCCCACCTCGATCAAGAAGAACGTCCGGGTCGATCTGCCGATCGTCGGTGACCTGCTGGATGTTCTGAAAAAAATGAACAAAAAGATTGCCGAGCATAAAGATGAGGTCGCACAGGCGAAGAGTGCGCTCAAACCCTGGCACGAAGAAATTGCCGCCTGGCGCAAAGAGCAGCCGATGACCTACAAACCATCGAAAACCGAGATCAAGCCGCAGTTTGTCATCGAGAAGCTGCGTGAACTCGCCGACGATGATGCGATCGTGACCACCGAGGTCGGCCAGCACCAGATGTGGACCGCCCAGTTTTTCGATTTCACCCAACCGCGGACCTTCCTCTCGTCGGGAGGGCTTGGCACAATGGGCTACGGCTTGCCCGCGGCCCTCGGCGCTCAGGCGGCGTTTCCCGAGCGCCAGGTCATCGACGTCTCCGGTGACGGCTCGTTCCAGATGAACTCCCAGGAACTGGCCACCCTGGTTCAGTACCGGCTGCCGGTGAAGATCGTCATCCTCAACAACAACTTCCTCGGCATGGTGCGCCAGTGGCAGCAGCTGTTCTTCGACAAACGCTACAGTCAGACCTGCATGGAACTGCCGATCGATTTCATCAAGCTGGCCGAGGCTTACGGGGCCGTCGGTTTCCGGGCTTCCAAACCCGATGAGGTCGAAGACGTGATCAGGAAAGCCTTCGAGACCCCCGGACCGGTGATCATGGAGTTCAAAGTGTCACGGGAAGAAAACGTCATGCCGATGGTACCGGCCGGCGCTGGGCTCAACGAGATGGTGCTGAGGACTGCTTGAGCCGTTGCTGAAGAACTAACGATTCAATTATTCAATGATCAAAAGGGCGTCAGCCCGGATAATGATTCATAATTCTTGCAGGAGTTTTGAAGATGCGACATACGATTTCAGTGTTGGTAGAAAACGAGTTCGGCGTGCTGACCCGTATCGCCGGGCTCTTCTCCGGCCGGGGATTCAATATCGAGAGCCTGTCGGTCGCGCCGACACTCGACCCGACTCTTTCGCGCATGACCATTGTCACCAGCGGTGATGACAGGATTATCGAGCAGGTCAACAAGCAACTCAACAAGCTGATCGATACGATCAAGGTCATCGACTTTACCAACGAAGATTTTATCGAACGGGAAATGGCGCTGATCAAGGTAACAGCCGAAGAGTCCACACGCGCCGAGATATTGCGGATCTGCGATATTTTTCGCGGCAAGGTGGTCGATGTCACGCCAAAGTGCTATACCGTCGAAGTGACCGGTTCGCCGGTCAAGGTCAATGCCATCATCGATCTGTTGCGCCCCATGGGGATCAAAGAACTGGTGCGCTCCGGACCCGTTGTTCTCGGAAGAGGGCCGAAAGGCTGGAAAGGGAACTAAAGGGGGAGTGAGTGTTGTGTTTGCGGCGGGCCATGTCCGGAAAAATTCTGGCATGGCCCGTTATCTTGTGATATATAGTCAACTTTTAACAAGCACCTTAAGAATCTCTGCAGGAGGAAATATCCATGAAAGTTTATTATGATAAGGATGCTGATCTTTCTCTTATCAAAAGCAAGAAAGTGACCATCGTCGGTTACGGCTCACAGGGACACGCTCACGCCAACAATCTCAATGATTCGGGAGTCGACGTCACCGTGGCTCTGCGCGAGAGCTCAAAGTCCGCAGTTAAAGCCAAGAATTCCGGCCTGCAGGTCAAAAATGTCGATGAAGCGGTCGCTGCTGCCGATCTGGTCATGATCCTGACTCCCGACGAGTTCCAGTCACAACTTTACCGTGACGAGATCGAACCCAACCTGAAAGTGGGAGCGACCCTGGCGTTTGCCCATGGTTTCAGCATTCATTACAATCAGGTTGTTCCGCGCGCCGACCTCGACGTGATCATGATCGCCCCGAAGGCTCCCGGGCACACGGTCCGTTCCGAGTTCGTCAAGGGCGGTGGCATCCCCGATCTGATTGCCATCTTCCAGGATGCCTCAGGGAATGCCAAGAATCTGGCTCTTTCCTATGCCAGTGCCATCGGCGGCGGTCGTACCGGGATCATCGAGACGACCTTCAAAGATGAGACCGAAACCGACCTGTTCGGCGAACAGGCCGTTCTGTGCGGTGGCGCCGTCGAGCTGGTCAAAGCAGGCTTCGAAACGCTGGTGGATGCCGGCTACGCCCCGGAAATGGCCTATTTCGAGTGTCTGCACGAACTCAAACTGATTGTCGATCTAATGTATGAAGGCGGCATCGCCAACATGAACTATTCTATCTCCAACAATGCTGAATACGGTGAGTATGTCACCGGGCCGCGCGTGATCAACGAAGAGAGTCGCAAGGCGATGAAAGAGTGCCTGAATAATATTCAAAACGGTGAGTATGCCAAGCGTTTCATTCTCGAAGGCATGTCCAACTATCCCGAGATGACAGCGCGCCGCCGCCTCAATGCAGCTCACCCGATCGAACTGGTCGGCGAGAAACTGCGCAGCATGATGCCTTGGATTCAGAAAATCGTCGACAAGAGCAAGAACTGATTTATTGACCGGAGGCGGGCTTTGCACTCCCGCCGGCTTTCTTGACAGGCAACGTATGCCCATGAAAAATCAGCATCAGCCGGTAGCCGTTGAAGGTTACCCCTTCATCGCGCTGTTTGCCTTTGTTTCGCTCTTCTTCGCAGCAGTGGATTGGAACTGCCTGGCGACGATCAGCCTCGGTCTGACTTTCTTTACCATCTATTTCTTCCGCAACCCGGAGCGCTTTCCCCCGGAAGGGGACGATGCCATTGTGGCTCCGGCGGACGGTAAGGTCATCTTTGTCGGCAAGGTCCCCGAGGAGCGCTATTTCGGTGGCCAGGACGTTACCAAGATCAGTATTTTCATGAATGTGTTCAATGTTCATGTCAACAGGGTGCCGATCAACTGCAAGGTGGTCGACCAATTTTACAACCAGGGGAGTTTCCTCAACGCCTCCCTGGACAAGGCCAGCATGGAAAACGAACAGTCAGGTCTACTGCTGGAAACAGCTTCAGGCGTGAAATTACTCTGCGTGCAGATTGCCGGACTGGTTGCCCGTCGGATTATCTCCTACCCCGATACGGGTGACATGCTGGTGAGAGGCCGGCGGTATGGGCTGATTCGCTTTGGGTCGCGGGTCGACCTCTACTTACCCGATGGGGCTGAAGTCTCGGTACGACTGGGCGACAAGACCGTCGCCGGTGAAACCATCTTGGGCTATCTGCAATGAATCGACTTGGGGGCTCCTACGATCGACGCGAAAGCCTGAAGCGGGGAGTCTATCTCCTGCCGAACCTGGTGACGACCGGAAGCTTGTTTGCAGGCTTCTACGGAATTGTTGCCACGATGAACGGCAATTACGACCTTGCGGCATGGTTTATCCTGATTTCTGCGGTGTTTGACGCCCTCGACGGTAAAGTGGCCCGCCTCACCGGAACGACCAGTCGCTTCGGGGTCGAGTACGATTCCTTGGCCGATCTCGTCGCTTTCGGGGTCGCTCCCGGCCTGCTGATGTATTCCTGGGCCCTGAAACCATTTGGCAAGTTCGGCTGGCTGGCCGCTTTTCTCTACGTGGTCTGCGGTGCTTTGCGGTTGGCGCGGTTCAATGTCCAGGTCAATACGGTCGAGTCGCGGCGCTTCGTCGGCCTGCCGATCCCTGCGGCCGCCGGTATGGTTGCGTCCTGTGTTCTGCTCTTTTATCACCTGGGTGGGGAAGGAACGATTAGAAAAGTTTCGGTGGTTCTGCTTATTTATATCCTTGCCTATCTGATGGTCAGCAACCACAGTTACAACTCGTTCAAGGACCCCGAACTGGTCAAGCGTCAGCCGTTTGGCTTCCTGGTCCTGGCGATTATTCTCATCATTGTCATAGTTGCACAGCCGGAAATCATGCTCTTCAGCATAGCGTCGATCTACACGGTGTCCGGGCCGATCGTGACGCTCCTGAAATATTTCCGCAAGAAGCCGCTGGAGCCAGTGGGGCCAAGTCAGGACGAACCGGCTGCCGATGAATCGGATGCGTTGTAGAGAAAAATCATCGGATATCTTGACAACGAAGCGGCTTTACTGTTTTATAGTTGAAAGATTTTGAAAAGCGCTGAAGAGGAAGAGTAAGGTCTGACGCTGTCACAGAGAGCCGGTGGTGCTGCGAACCGGTACAGACAGGACCCGAACTGGCCTTGGAGCTGCGGACGTCAAAGGGGATGGCCCCGAGTAATTTCCGTCGTGAGCCTGCGTAAACGGCCAATTAAGGGCTTCGTAGCAGCGAAGCCAAACAGGGTGGTACCGCGAAGCTTAGCTCTCGCCCCTGACCGGGGCGGGAGTTTTTTATTTTTGGCCAGTATCACGAATCTGTAGAAAGGGGGTGGTTTTGTGGAATCCGACCTAGGCGACCTAGAGTTGTGCTTGAACCGTTGCAGGCTGAAGGAACGGGGTGCCATCGAACCGAACCCCGTAAGAGTTATACAATCGCATTGGCAGAGGAGGCCATAATGAACGAAATGAAGACCATTAAAATTTTTGATACCACTTTGCGTGATGGCGAGCAGTCCCCCGGCGCCAGCATGAACATCGAAGAGAAGTTGCGCATCGCCAGCCAGTTGGAGAAGCTGAACGTCGATGTCATCGAAGCGGGTTTCCCGATCGCCTCCGATGGCGACTTCGAGGCGGTCAAGAAAATAGCCCAGACGATCAAGGGGCCTGAAATTGCCGGGCCTCTGTCGTGCTAACTTCATGGACATCGATCGGGCCTGGGAAGCCCTGAAGTATGCCGGAGAGCGTGGCCGGATCCACACTTTCATTGCGACTTCCGACATACACATGGAGCGCAAGCTGCAGATGTCCCCGTCCAAGGTCATGGCAGACGGCGATCAAGGCGGTCAAGCATGCCGCCGCCTACACCCCCAATGTCGAGTTCTCCTGTGAAGACGCCGTACGCACACGCCTGGATTTTCTCGCTGAAATGGTCGAGGCGGTCATCGATGCCGGGGCCACCACGGTCAATATCCCGGATACGGTCGGTTACGCGATTCCCTTCGAGTTTCACAACATCATCAAGCACCTGATGGACAATGTCCCGAATATCAACAAGGCCGTGGTCTCGGTGCATTGCCACAACGACCTCGGTTTGGCCGTGGCCAACTCGCTGGCGGCGATCCAGGCCGGCGCCGGCCAGGTCGAATGCACTATCAACGGTATCGGCGAGCGCGCCGGCAACTGCTCTCTTGAAGAGGTGGTCATGGCCTTGCGCACGCGGCGCAACATCCTGCCTTACGTGAACAACGTCAAGACCGAGTACATCTACGCAGCGAGCCGCCTGCTCTCGACTATCACCGGGATCATCGTGCAGCCGAACAAGGCGATTGTCGGCGCCAATGCCTTCGCCCACGAGGCCGGTATCCACCAGCATGGCGTGATGATGGACAAGGAAACCTACGAAATCATGACACCGGAGTCGATCGGTCTCAACGCCAACAAGCTGGTCCTCGGCAAGCACTCCGGTCGTCACGCCTTCGTCGCCAGGATCAATGAACTCGGTTATGACCTGCCCAAGGAGGATATGGAAAAGGCCTTTGTGCGTTTCAAGGCGCTGGCCGACAAGAAGAAAGAGATTTTCGACGAGGACCTCGATGCGATCGTCGCCGATGAGATCATTCGCGTGCCGGAGGTTATCAAGCTCATGCAGATGAACGTCTCCTCCGGTTCTTTCGCGGCACCGACCGCGACCGTCGAACTCGAAGTTCGCGGCAAGTCGAAGAAGATTGCGGTTATGGGAGATGGTCCGGTCGATGCGACCTTCAAGGCGATCAGGAAGCTGGTCAAGATGGACCCTCGCCTGATCAATTTCTCGATCGGCTCCATCACCGGCGGGACCGACGCCCTCGGCGAATGTACCGTACGTCTCGAGTATCAGGGGCACGAAGTGCTGGGGCAGGGCTCTCACTCGGATATTATCGTTGCCAGCGCCAAAGCTTACATCAATGCCATGAATAAGGCGATGGATGTGTCGCAACGGACCAGGGTGGAAATTTAATTCGGGTCAGAAGCGCCGACAGGACTTCCCTGCCGGCGCTTTTTTCGCTATGATCCCGAAATATTTCGAATGCTATTTTAGGAGTCATTATGGGTCAGACAACAGCTGAAAAGATTTTTGCCGCACATCTTCGCGACGAACCCTTCACGGGCACCAAGGTCCTTGATCTGGACCGGGTGTTGTGCCACGAAATTACCACGCCGGTCGCCATTGCCGATCTTGAGTGGCGAGGTAAGGACCGGGTGTATGATAATACCAAGATCAAGGCCGTGATCGATCACGTCACTCCTGCCAAGGACAGCAAGACCGCCCTGCAGGCCAAGATTCTGCGCGACTGGGCCCGCCGCCACAACATCAAGGACTTTTTCGATGTCGGCCGCAACGGCGTCTGCCACGCGCTTTTCCCTGAAAAAGGTTACATCCGTCCCGGTTTCACGGCCATTATGGGTGACTCGCACACCTGCACCCACGGTGCTTTCGGCGCCTTCGCCGCCGGGGTCGGCACAACCGACCTCGAAGTCGGCATCCTTAAGGGTGTCTGTGCTTTCCGTGAGCCGAAGACCATCCGTGTCAACCTGACCGGAAAGCTGCCGCCCGGGGTCTACGCCAAGGACGTGATCCTCTACGTGATCGGCCAGCTCGGTGTCAACGGTGCCACTGACCGGGTCATCGAATTCCACGGCCCGGTGGTCGAAGCGATGAGCATGGATGCACGCATGACGCTCTGCAACATGGCCATTGAAGCCGGTGGCACCTGCGGCATCTGCCAGCCTGACATGGTTACGGTCGATTATCTCTGGCCGTTTATCGAAAAAGAGTTCACCAGCAAGCAGGCAGCCCTCGAGGAATACCGCCGCTGGTGTGCCGATGCTGATGCCGGCTACGACAAGGTCCTTGATTTCGACGTCAACGGGCTGGTCCCGCAGGTGACCTACGGCTACAAGCCTGACTGTGTCAAGCCGGCCAGCGAAATGGCCGGAACCAGGATCGACCAGGTCTATATCGGCACCTGTACCAATGGTCGGATCGAGGATTTGCGTCAGGCGGCCGCAGTTCTCAAGGGGCGCAAGATTGCCGATTCCTTGCGCGGCATCGTGTCTCCGGCAACACCAAAGATTTTTCAGGCAGCGCTCGACGAAGGGATCATCCAGATATTCATGGATGCCGGGTTCTGTGTCACCAACCCGACCTGTGGCGCCTGCCTCGGTATGAGCAACGGTGTGCTCGCAGAAGGCGAGGCCTGTGCCTCGACCAGCAATCGTAACTTCAACGGCCGGATGGGTAAGGGTGGTATGGTGCACCTGATGAGCCCGTCCACTGCGGCAGCCACAGCGATTACCGGTGTCATTACTGACGCCAGAACCCTTTCATAAATCGATGCCACAGAGACTCAGAGGTAAAAACGACAGTATGCCTCTCTGTCTCAATGACTCGTGGCGGATTGCATAAGGAGAGTTTTGTCATGAAGAAGACTTTTGGCGGGCCGGCAATTGTTCTCGACCGTGCCGATATCAATACCGACGAAATCATTCCGGCCAAGTATCTTACAGAGGTCACCAAGGAGGCTCTCAAGCCGTACTGCCTGGAAGATCTCAAACTTGAAGGTTTTGACCCGAAGGGCGAAAAACTGAGAAAATCCCGTGTTGTCATTACGCGCGAGAATTTTGGTTGTGGCTCTTCACGTGAACATGCTCCGTGGGTCTTCGAGGTCAACGAGATTCATACGGTGATTGCCGAGAGCTACGCCAGGATCTTTCGGCAGAACATGTTCAACTGCGGCATGCTGGCCATAGAATTGCCCAAGGCTGACATCGATACCCTGATTGCCCTCGATCAGGAGACCAAAGGGGGGGTTGATGTAGAGATCCATCTACATGAGCAGCAAGTCATTGCCCGCGGCAATGGCCGCGAAAAAGCATTCAGCTTTGAGATCAGCCCTTTTGACAAGGCTCTGGTAGACGCCGGCGGTTGGGTCGAGTACGCTGACGCCCGTTATTAAAGGCCTTTGCAAAGAAACCGGTTTTCGCCCGTCAATCGACCTGCATGAGTGCGCCACGCTTGGTAACGATATCTGGCAGCGATCATTTCGCTTGAAATGATCGCTGTTTTTTTGTGACAAGTATGGTCTGCCGCTTGATCCGGAATGATGATTCTGAAAATATGCTGAGATAAAAGCTCCCTCATGTTAATGTGTGCGCAGAAATATTCGTTGCAAGGAGGAGGAACATGGGACATGCGGTTCTGATCATAGATGACTCCACGACCTTGCGCCAGCAGGTCCTCGAATTTTTGAAAGATGCGCATCTTTTTGATCGTGTATCTTGAGGCGAGCAACGGCATCGAAGGTTTCAAGATGCTGCTATCCAACCCTGTGGATGTAATCCTTTGCGATCTGGAGATGCCGGGAATGGATGGGCTGAAATTCCTCGGCATGCTCGGTTCCCGCAATGAGCTTAGGGATATCCCCGTGATTATTCTGACCGGCCGAGAGGAGAAAGAACAGAAAGTCAGGGGCCTCGAGCGTGGTGCCAGCGACTACATCACCAAACCTTTTGATGCCGCAGAACTGATTGCCCGGGTCAAGGTGCAACTGAAGATAAAAATGCTGCAAGACAATCTCAAAGAGCAGAACCGCAAACTCGAGGAACTCTCCAATACTGACTCCCTGACGCAACTTGCAAATCGGCGATTTCTGATGAAAGCCCTTGAAAAGGAATTCCACCGCAGCGAAAGAAACGGCAATGCCCTTGCGCTGGTCATGGCAGACATAGATCACTTCAAGAAGATCAATGACAGCTACGGTCACCAGGAGGGTGATTTTGTACTCAAAGCGGTCGCCGGGGCAGTCTCTGATAATTTACGTGAATATGACCTGGCGGCTCGGTTCGGCGGCGAGGAGTTTGCCCTGGTCCTTCCAGAGGCGGCCCTCGGTCAAGCCATGCTTGTTGCTGAGCGGGTGCGTGAAAAAGTTGCCAAGTTGGCCCTGAAAGGGCATTTGCAAGGGCAGCGGGTTACGATCAGTCTCGGCGTTGCCGCCCATCCGAATCCGCAGATCAAGACGATCGACGACTTGATCAGGCTTGCCGATGATGCCTTGTATGCAGCTAAACGCGAGGGGCGTAACAGGGTAATCATCGCTGATTAAGGGGTCCTCTCCCCCCTACCTTTGCGTCAAGCCGCAGCATGGTCCCCGGTGATGTCGGCTTGAATGCCGAGGGGTTTTGACACCTGGTAATAACGTCTTGCTTTCATATCCCCGGCGGGTTTGCAATGCGTTGGCAGCACCAGATTTACCGGACGGCCCTGATGGCGATTTGTGAACACCTTGACTTTTTACCGGGCCGATGTTAAAAGCGCGAGGCTTATTCAAACCACTCAAATCAATTGGAGGATATCATGGAACGCACTTTTGCAATCATTAAGCCCGACGCCTTTGCAGCCGGTAACGCAGGCAAGATCCTGGCCCGTATCTACGCTGAGGGTTTCAAAGTGGTTGGCATCAAGAAGCTTTACATGAGCAAGGTCGAGGCTGAGGGTTTCTACTATGTTCACAAGGCGCGCCCTTTTTTCGGCGAGTTGACCGATTTCATGAGCAGCGGACCCTGTATCGTCTTGGTGCTTGAAGCCGCGGGCGCCATCCTCAAGTGGCGTGACCTGATGGGTGCGACCAACCCGGCAGAAGCCGCCGCAGACACCCTGCGCAAAGAGTTCGGTTCTAGCATCGGTGAAAACGCTACCCATGGTTCCGATGCACCGGAAACGGCCGCTTTCGAAATCCCTTATTTCTTCTCTGGGCTCGAGCTTCTTTAAGCTGTTCCACCGAGGAAAAACTTGAGTCACACAAGGCCCTCCGGTACAATCCGGGGGGCCTTTTGATTCAAGGCTTATTCTCTTCTGTTAAGGACGCTCGGGGTAACCTGGGTGCTGATTCGATTTGTTGGATGAGAAGATGCAAACCGCTGCACTCGTCGATTTGAAAGATCTGACTCCAGAAGCCCTTGTCGATTTCCTTTCCGGGATGGGCAAGGAAAAATTCCGTGCCGAACAGATTTATCGCTGGATTTACCAGCGCGGAGTGGACGATTTTTCTGCAATGACCGATCTGGCCAAGTTGCTTCGCGAAGAACTGGGCCGGCGTGCGATCATTTCAGCCTTTGTGCATGAGACGGTCGAAGTCAGTCAGGACGGGACGCGCAAGTTCCTCTTCCGACTGCACGACGGCCGGAGTGTCGAAACCGTGCTGATCCCGATGGAGGGGGGGCGCAACACCTTGTGCATCTCCACCCAGGTCGGCTGCGCCATGCAGTGCTCCTTCTGCCTCACCGGAACCTTTGGCCTGGAACGTAACCTGGCTGCCAGCGAAATCGTCAACCAGGTCTGCGCTGTGCGCAAAGATTACCCTGTCGACAATATTGTTCTGATGGGGATGGGTGAGCCACTGCACAACCTTGACAATGTCGTCGCTGCCCTGAAGATCCTCTATGCGCCGACCGGATTCGATTACGGACCGCGCAAGGTCACCCTGTCCACCTCAGGGCTGGTTCCGCAGATGTATGAGCTTGGCCAGCGCATCAAGGTGAATCTGGCCGTCTCTCTCAATGCCACGACTGACGACGTGCGCAACGAGCTGATGCCGGTCAACCGGCGCTATCCTCTGGCGGAACTGATGCAGGCCTGCCGGCAATTCCCCCTGGCCCCGCGGCAGCGCATTACTTTCGAATACATCCTCATCGCCGGTGTCAACGACAGCCTGGCTGATGCAAAGCGCCTGGTCAGGCTGCTGCACGGGGTCAAAGCCAAAGTCAACCTGATCCCTTTTAATGCGCATGCCGGATCAGCCTTCCAGGCTCCAGACGAACAGACCATGCGCGCCTTCCAGACCTATCTTTTGGATCGGCAAATCGTTGCTGTCCGCAGGGCCGGCAAGGGCCTGGATATCTCTGCCGCCTGTGGGCAACTGAAGGGTAAACTGGAGCACACCCTGTGAACTTAAGGCTTTATAACTGTAAAGCTTCTGAGCACACCATTCTTTGAGGAGGAGAGACTTATGCAGCAGATGACAATCGGCGTGATAGGCGGCAGCGGCCTTTACGAAATTGACGGGCTTACCGACATAGCGGAAGTTCGCATCGAAACGCCTTTCGGCGAGCCCAGCGACGCTTATATTACCGGTGTGCTGGATGACGTCAAGATGGTGTTCCTGCCGCGACATGGACGAGGACATCGCTTCCTGCCGTCCGAGGTCCCTTATCGTGCCAATATCTATGGCATGAAGAAACTCGGCGTGCAGCGAATTATTTCTGTCTCTGCCGTTGGCAGCATGAAAGAGGCGATCGTTCCCGGACATATCGTTATCCCCGACCAGTTCTTCGATCGTACCCAGGGGAAGCGCGCCTCGACCTTCTTCGGCCAAGGGGTGACGGGGCATGTCCAGTTTGCCGACCCCGTCTGTGCTGAACTGAGCGATGTCCTGTTCGAGTCCGCCCGGCAGGTGGGTGCGACCGTGCACAAGGGAGGGACTTATCTTTGCATCGAAGGGCCGAACTTCTCCACGCGTGCCGAGTCGCTGATTTATCGCAGCTGGGGTGTCGACATCATCGGTATGACCAACATCCCGGAAGCCCGCCTGGCCCGTGAAGCGGAAATCTGCTACGGTACGGTTGCCCTGGCGACGGATTACGATTGCTGGCACGAGAGCCATGATGACGTCACGGTGGAGGCGATCCTCGCGATTATCAGGCAGAATGTTGCCATGGCCCGTAACATCATCAAGCAGGCAGCCTCTGCGCTTACCTCTGCGCCGAACTGCGCATGCGGCGAAGCCCTGAAGTTCGCCATCATGACAGACCATGCGCTGATTCCGGAGAAGACTCGCAAGGACCTTGAACCGATTCTCGGTAAATATCTCGGCTGAGCATTGCAGCGGGATTGCTAAATGCCTACAGATTTGCTTTAATCACAAGTTACGTTTATATCAGACAAAAAGGGTGAACATGGATATACTGGTGATCGGCTCAGTTGCTTTCGACAGCGTCGAGACGCCCTTTGGGCGCGGTGATGACGTCCTCGGTGGCTCGGCAACATATTTCTCAACCTCGGCCAGTTTTTTTACCGGTGTGCAACTGGTTGCCGTTGTTGGCGAAGATTTCCCCGATGAACCGCGCCAGTTCCTCAGCTCCCGGGGTGTTGATCTGGGCGGCCTGCAGACCCGGCCGGGGCAGACGTTTCGCTGGAAGGGCCGTTACGGGTATGACCTGAACGAAGCCCATACCCTTGAGACTCATCTTAACGTCTTCGAAACGTTTCACCCGCAACTGCCTGAGTCCTATCGGCAAGCCAAGTACGTCTTCCTGGCCAACATTGATCCTGAATTGCAACTCGAAGTTCTGCAACAGGTTGATCGGCCACAGCTGATCGCCTGCGACACGATGAATTTCTGGATCGAGGGGAAACGCGATGCCCTCGTCCGCACCTTGGGGCATGTCGATATCCTGGTGATTAACGAGGCCGAGGTCCGCCAGTTGGCCGGGGAGGCCAACCTGGTCAAAGCGTCGCGCGCCGTCCTGGCGATGGGTCCGAAAACCCTGGTGGTAAAGCGTGGTGAGTATGGTGTGCTGGTGTTCAGCGCGCACTCGGTCTTTTCAGCCCCGGCTTACCCTCTGGAAGAGGTTTTCGATCCGACCGGTGCCGGCGACACTTTTGCCGGCGGTTTCATGGGCTACCTGGCAGCGACCAATAATCTGACTGATGAGACGATTCGCAAGGCAACGGTCTTTGGCAGTGTCATGGCGTCGTTTACCGTTGAAGATTTCAGTTTGAATCGTTTGCGGCAACTGCAATGGGCAGAAATCGAAGAGCGTTTTCGCCATTTTCAGGCCCTGACCTCATTCGAAGGGTTATAAACTGTATTCCAGTCAGAGACCGGCAGGAGGTCAGAATGTTCCAGTGGGATAAATCGATCAATGCCATCAACATTTCCGCCAGTAAAGTTGTCCATCTGTTTCGCTCCATGCGTGAAGTGCAGCTGGCATTGCCGGGCGTTTCTGCCCAGCAGGCCAGCGCTTTTCTCTGCCAGTATCAGGTCGAGGCAGGCATCGCGACGGCCGTTGTTTTCCATCTTCACAAGAGCCATATCCTGGCGTTCTATTTCAACGATCCGAGGGTTGTGCCAGAGAAGAAAATCGACAGCATGCTTGACCAGGGCTTGAATTTCGTCGAGTCGATGGGTTTTCTCATGACGGATCAGGATATTCATCTGCTCAACAAGGCTGATCAGGAGATGCTCTGGGGTTCATTACCGCTGATGGCCGGTTTGCGAAATGAGCAGGAGAGGATTGAGCCTGCCTCAACCCCACCTCAAAAACCGTCAGGCAAGGCGGTCGGTAACGGAGTCACACCAGGGGTTTCTGCCGCTGTGAAAGTGCCGCCGCCCACCCCTGTTGCCATCAGCAAACCAGTGACGGTTAAACGGCCTGCTGGTCCCGCAGCAGCGGCACCAAAGGTTGCAGAATTTACCGAGACGGCGGACAATGTCAACGATCTGCTTGCGGCGGTCGATGCCATGCGCGCCAAACGTCCTGGCCTGCGTGCTCGCAAGACGCCGCCCGCTCCGGAAGAGATGGCGCGACGCCGTCTGCATTTGCGTGAAACGATCGGCCGCATCCTGGCTTCCCTTTAAGTTGCTTACAGAAAGGTTTATGCAATGCGATATCGTTTGCTTTTGGCAGGCCTGACCTTTTTGGCAACCACCCTCGTGGCCTGTGTCCCGGTGAAACCGAACGAGCCAGACAGTAAAAAGGCAGAGTATCATTACATGATGGGTGTCTCGGCACTGAATGAGCAAGACCCGACGAACGCGCTCAAGGAGCTTTTGCAGGCAGAGAAGTATAACCCTCGCGACCCGGAGATTCAGTCAGGCCTGGCTCAGGCATACTGGACAAAACAGGCTCATGCCTTGGCTGAAGAACATTTCAAGCGTGCGATTGATATAAGTGACGGCGATCCCAAGTATTATAACAACCTCGCTGCGCTCTATTTATCGACGGAACGTTATGATGATGCCATCATCGCGTTTCAGACGGCTGCGGACAATCTGCTTTTTGATCGGCCGGAAATGGCTTGGACGGGGATAGGTCTGGCAAACGTCCAGAAACAGGACTACCCTGCAGCCCAACGCGCTTATCAGAAAGCCATGTCCATCAATCCGAATTATTACCTGGCGCCCTTTCGCCTCGGCGAACTCTATTACAACCAAGACCGGCCCGTTGAAGCGCTCGATATGTTTACGCGTACCATCGAATTGGCGCCAGGGTTTGCTGAAGGCCATTATTGGCAAGGGTTGGTCTACATGAAGATGAAGGATCCCGATAAAGCCAAGCCAGCCTTTCTCGAAGTCATTCGGTTGAATCCACAAAGCGAAACTGCGCGGTTGGCCGCGAACTACCTGAAGATTATCAATAAGTGATTGAAAATACAGCTGTCGATATCGGGGCTCTCTTCAGAGAGCGACGGGAGCAACTCGGCTACTCCCTGCAGGATGCTGAGCAGCACACGCGTATCCGTAAAATCCACCTGGACAGTATCGAGAACAACCGGTTCTCGGAACTCCCCGGGCAGGTCTACTTAACCGGGTTTATCCGCGTTTATGCTCGCTACCTTGGCCTTGATAGCGACTCCCTGCTGGCACTGCTTGAAGACCTTCCTAAGGAGGCCGGTAACCCAGCGATCAAGACAGTGCCTATCCCTATGAAAAAAAACCGCCGCGTCCGCAAACCTGCCGCATCAGGTGGTTGGCGCTGGTTCGTTTTAGGGCTTCTCGCCGTGCTCCTTTTGGGTGCCGCGGTTTATTTCCTCCCGCGCTTTTCCCAGGATCAGGAGCAGTCCATGCAGAAAGTGACAGAGGCGGTACCGGAGAAGGAGCCGATAGCTACTGCAGCGGAACAGGAAGTTGCCGCTGCCGCTCAAGAGTCGGGGATGTCTTCAGTCGCTGTTGAGACGGAAGCTTTGCCGGGGAGCCCTTTGCCGGCGATTCCTGCCAGTGGGGGATCGTTGCGCATGCTTGCTTTGGCCGAGGGCTCGCTTATAATTTACCTCGACGACCGCAGTCCGCATGAATACAAGTTGTATAACGGCATCGATTTGAGCTGGAAAGTCAAACAAAAAGTCATGGTTGAATTGAGCACCCCGGGGGTTGCGCGTTTTTGGCTGAACGGCGAAGAACTGGACCTCGGCGCTTTTGAGTCTTTTCAGCTGCAGCCGGTAACGGGAGAGTGAGTTTTGCCATGGTGATTGCATGTCCTGCCTGCCAGGTGCGCTACCGCATTGACCCTACTGCCAGCAAGGCGGATAAGGCGAAAGTCAAATGTCCGGAGTGCAAACATATTTTTGAAGTGTCCCTGGTTGGGGAGGGGAAGACTCAACCGCAACCCGATCCCGGCGAACTCCCTTTGGTTCTGGTCGTTGATGATGCGCGTTACTTCCGCGAAATGATCAAGGATATTCTCAAGGACATGCCGATCAAGCTGGTTTCGGTTGCGGACGGCAGCGAAGCTTGGCAACAAATCACTACACTGTTGCCGCGGTTGGTCATGCTTGATTTGAATATCCCCGGCAAGTCAGGTAAGGAAATCCTGCAAAGTCTCCAGGAATCCCCTCAATTCAAACAAGTCAAGGTTCTTGTCATGAGTGGTGTCGAACGTGGAGAGGAGACCGCCTCGGCAGTACGTCTACTCGGTGCCGACGATTTTATCAGCAAATCATTCAAGCCTCGTGAATTACAAAGACGTGTCGAAAAACTCCTGGGCCTTTGATCCTGGCGATTCTGGCGATCTTCTGGTCAAGGAAGTTCGCGGGTTGAACCGGGGCGGAAATTATGACCTGGCCGTCGTGCTCGGCTCAGGTTGGCATGAGGCCGCTAGGCTTGGCAAGCTTTTGGGAGCCTTCGATTACCGGGATTGGCCCTGTTTCCCTGTCGGCCAGACTGCCGGCCATTCTGGCCAACTGTTCGCGGTTGAATATTCTGACTGGAACATTCTTTTCTTTGCCGGACGCTTTCACTGCTATCAAGGGCTCAGTGCATTTCAAGCCGCGTTTCCCGCGCGCTTGGCGTCTGCCTTGGGGTGCCCGCGCATTTTGCTGACCTGTGCGACCGGGGGTATCAACCGGGCTTACCTCCCTGGTGATTTCATGCTGGTCGAAGACCACCTGAACATGCTGGGAGACAACCCCCTGCGTGGCCTCGAGGGAGATACTTTCATCGATCTGGTCGGAACCTATCAGCAGCAAGTCTACGATCAACTGCTGAGCTGTGATAACGGCGCGATGGTCATGCATCGCGGTGTCCTGGCGGCGATGCCTGGCCCCTCGTATGAGACCGCCGCCGAAATACGTTTTCTTGCTTCATCCGGTGCTGATGTGGTTTCCATGTCGACGGTACCAGAAGCCATCATGGCTCGCTACCTGGGGATGCAGGTCGCAGCTGTGGCCTTGATTACCAATCACGCCGCGGGCTTGAACCCGGCTGCTCTGACTCATCAGGAGGTTCTCGCCTGCGGTTCGCAGCAGGCCCATCTGTTCCCCCGTCTGATTGCTCAATTTGTCGCTTCTTGGCAGGGTGTAAACGCTATCTCCCCCGCCTGACCCCTTTTCTTGTTGTTTTGTAACCTACTGTATTTGCGTGTTATTTATTTGTAAAATCTATGCGGCGCCCGCTTGACAGAGGAGGCCTCCCTGTTAGACTTTCCGCATGTCAATCAACGTAGAGGCTCCTTTGGGCGAAGCAATTAAACGCATTCTGATTGTCGATGATGAAGAGAACACCCGGCTCGGGTTGACGAAACTGTTATCCAGAGAAGGTTACGAGGTGGAGAGTGCCGCCAATGGTCATGAAGCACTTGATTATCTCGACCGTAAAAAGGTGAGCCTCATTATCAGTGATATCAACATGCCGGATATGAACGGGCTGGTTTTTTTACGCGAACTGAGCCGCAAGTATCCGAGTATCAGTGTCATAATGATTACGGCTTATGGCGGCGTCGAGTCTTACCTTGAGGCGATGAATCTCGGGGCTTACGAATATCTTCACAAGCCAGTGAGACTAGACGAATTGCGTTCTGTCATGAAAAAGATCTTCAATGGTGGCTCGATTGCCCAGGTTTCATGAGGCAAAGAGGAGGAAGGTATGGATTTCAAAACGATTCTGTTTGCGACAGATTTTTCAGAGGGCTCCGATTTCGCATTTCAATCGGCGCTTTCCCTGGCGCGCAAGTTCGACAGCAAACTGATGGTTGTGCACATAATCAATGAACCGGTCGACCTGCGAGGCTTTTACGTGCCACACATCTCTTTTGAAAAACTGGAAGAAGAGATTGAACAGGGTGCCGAAAAGCTGATGGAGAAGTTCTGTCGCACGCATATGAAGGATTTTGAAAATTATGAAACCTTCGTCCTTCCCGGCATCCCTTATGACGAAATTATCAAGAAAGCGGTGGAGTTCAAGGCCGACCTGATTGTCCTCGGGACCCACGGTCGGACCGGCCTCGATCATGTGCTCTTTGGCAGTACTGCAGAAAAGGTGGTCAGGAAGTCCGCTGTGCCGGTCATGACGATCCGTATACAGGAATGAGCTCAATGGTGGACCATTTAAAAAAGGCAGCGGAAACGCTGCCTTTTTTGTTGTCCTGATCCTGCCTATAGCCTTGTCAAAGGCGTGCGTGGAGGGTATCCTAGCCGCCTAAGTATGTTTGCAGAAAGAACTTTGTTGATGCGTGAAAAACTCCTGATTGTCGATGATGAAAGCATGATCCTCGAACTCACTTCCATGGTGTTGAGTGGCAGGGGTTTCGATGTCTTCGTTGCCGACAATGCGACCGACAGTTATGAACTGATCGAGCGGGAAAGCCCTGCGTTGGTCCTGCTCGATTACATGATGCCGAAAGTTAACGGGCTTGAAGCACTCAAAGAGATTCGCGCCCGCTTCCCCGAAACATACGTGATCATGTTCACCGGCAAAGGCAGTGAAGAAGTCGCTGTCGAACTGATGAAAGCCGGCGCTTCAGACTATATCCTCAAGCCCTTCAGTAATGCCAAGCTGGTTGAGCGGATAGAGAATGTGCTGCACGTCCGCTCCATTGAACTATGCAACAAAGAACTTGTCCAGGAGCAACAGCGATTGCTTGACGAGATCGAAAAGTGGAATCGCGAACTGGAAGAGCGTGTCAAACTCAAAACGACCGAGTTGGAACGTGCCCACCATGAAATTCTCCTCACTGAAAAGCTGGCTGCGCTAGGCCATATTTCTGCGGGGATGGCTCATGAAATTCGCAATCCTCTCAATTCGATCAGCCTGTTTGCTCAAGTGATCAAGGCGAGCCTGGACAACGATCCGGAACTGCATTCTTATGCGGATAAAATAGTCAGTGAAGTGGAGCGCATCGATGCCATTCTGGTCAAGGTCCTGTCGACCAGCAAACGTTCGCCGTTCAACTTACGTTCCATTCATGTCGGTATCATTATCGAAGAGAGCCTGCATGCCTTTGCCGAGCAGATTCGTCTGCAGCACGTTAAGCTGCATAAGCACCTGCCGAAAGGAACCCCTTCGATATTGGCGGATGCCGATGAAATCGGTCAGATTTTTTCCAACCTCTTTTCCAACGCGCTCTTTGAAATGAAGCAGGGCGGCACCTTGTCCGTTTCCCTCGAGCACGATGACAAGGAAGTGATGATTGCGGTCAGCGACACTGGTGGCGGCATCCCGGAAGAAGATTTGAACAAGATTTTCGACCCTTTTTTCACTACCAAGGAGCGGGGCACTGGCTTTGGTCTTTCCGTGGTCTTGCGCATCGTCAAGACCTATGCAGGCCGTATCGATGTCGAGAGCGAACCGGGCCATGGAACGACCTTCAAGATCTGGTTGCCGTTGGCATGAGATCACGGCTTGATGATCGGATGATGTAATGGCGTTGCTGCTGCGTGACCTGGTACTTGATATCCCGGTAGATGAGAGCCTTCTCCCCGTGGAGACGGCTCGCCAGCTTGGTGTTGATGCCAGTGAGCTGAGAGACTTCAGAGTCGTACGGTGCTCTATCGATGCCCGTAAAAAAAGCCGGATAGTAAAAGTCTATGCGGTTGAATTCTCATGTGCAGATGAAGAGGCTCTGCTTTGCAAACATGGCGATTCACGCCTCGAGAAGGTGCTGCCGGTTGCGACTGTGGTGCCCTCCAAGGTCCGTGCCGCATATCATGCCGTGGTGGTCGGTATGGGTCCTGCAGGACTTTTCGCCGCCAAGCGCCTTGCGGAATCAGGGGTGCGCGTAACACTGATTGATCGGGGCCGGTCGCTGGCACAACGGGTGAAAGACGTCGAGAAGTTCTGGGCCACAGGCCAATTTGATGCGCTTAGTAATGTCCAGTTCGGTGAAGGCGGCGCAGGCACCTTTTCCGACGGCAAACTGACGACGCGTTTGACCCACCCGCAACGACAGGCCGTACTCGAAACCTTGGTTGCCTGCGGAGCCCCTGCAGGAGATCCTGGTGGAAGCCCGCCCGCATGTTGGTTCCGACCGTCTGCGCAAGGTGGTCGTCACTTTTCGTCAGCATTTGCTCGATCTGGGTGTCGACGTGCGCTTTGAAAGCTGTTTGACAGAGCTTGATATCCACCAGGGGCAGGTTGTTGGCGGTATCATCAATGACCGGGAACGGCTGCCTTGCAACGCCCTGTTGTTGGCACCGGGTCATAGCGCCCGCGACACCTACCTCATGCTTGAGCGCAATGGTGTACAACTCGATGCTAAGGGATTTGCCATTGGTGTGCGGGTCGAACATCCGGCAGAGTTGATCAACCGAATTCAATACGGTAAATTCGCCGTTCAGCTTCCGGCAGCAGATTATGCTCTGCGTTATAATGATGTAGCCACCGGACGCGGGGTCTATTCATTCTGTATGTGTCCTGGCGGAGAAGTGATCAACTCGGCGTCGGAACCTGACGGCCTGGTGGTCAACGGCATGAGCCGCATGACACGTTCGGGAAAATATTCTAACAGTGCTTTGGTTGTCACTGTCAGCCCCGAGGACTGGGGCGGCACGAAACTCGGTGGCATGCGCTTTCAACAGCATTGGGAGCGGGCGGCCTACGCTGCCGCCGGCAAGGGTTTCATGGCACCGGCGCAGAACATGATGGCTTTTCTCGGCCGTGGTCAGGGGCCGGTGGCCTGTAGTTGCCGCCCGGGAGTCGTTGCAGCGGAACTGCGTGAAGTTCTACCTGACTTCGTATATCATGGTTTGCAGCAGGCATTGCCGTACTTTGACAGTAAGATGAAGGGGTTTGTTACCGCAGAGGCCGTACTTATCGGCGTGGAAACCCGGACGTCCGCACCCTTGAGAATCACCCGCAGCGAAACCGGAGAATCGGTCAGCCACCCGGGGTTGTTCCCGGCAGGTGAGGGCGCCGGTTATGCCGGCGGGATCATGAGTGCGGCGCTTGATGGCTTGCGGGCGGCTGACCAGATCGTGCAGTCGGCAATACGCTAGTATCATAATGGCAACAGTCAGGAGTCTCTTTTGAAGAAAGTTTTTGTCAAGGACATTCAGGAACGCGATTGGGTTGACGCCCCGTTTCTGGTCAGGGATAAGATTCTCGGCATGGCCAAGAACGGCCGACCGTACATGACGATCAAGCTGATGGATTGCTCGGGCGAAGTGGAAGGTCGTATCTGGGACCGTGTCGATGAGCTGTCCGCTCGCTTTGATAAAGATGATTTTGTTCAGGTCACCGGCAAGGCAAGCGTTTACATGGGTAAAATGCAGCTGGTGCTCCAGGAATTGGAGCGTATCGAGGAATCTTCAGTGGCCCTCGCCGACTTCTTGCCGGTTTCCGGGCGCCCGGTTGTGGAAATGGTTGCAGAGTTGACGTCGGTAGTCGATGGGCTTGCCGATAGTGCTCTGAAAAGCCTCATGCAGGCGTTCCTCGCCGATGAAGACTTTATGGCCGGCTATACCCGTGCTCCCGCTGCAAAGGCGATGCACCATGCTTACCTTGGTGGCCTGCTCGAGCACTCGCTGGCTGTAGCAGTGCTCGCTGATGATATCAGCCGTCGATATGCGGACATCAATCGCGATCTGCTGGTGGTCGGGGCTCTGCTACATGATGTCGGCAAGGTCACGGAACTTCGTTACCAGAGGTCCTTTGAATATACGGATGCTGGCAAACTGCTCGGACATATCGTTATCGGTGTCGAACTGGTTGAAGAGAAACTGCGTTCTTTACCGAGTTTCCCCCTGGAATTGGCGGTGCACCTCAAGCACCTGCTGCTTTCTCACCATGGCCAGTATGAGTACGGGTCGCCGAAACGGCCGAAAACCATGGAAGCAGTAATTTTGAATTTTCTCGATGATCTGGATTCCAAAATCAACGGGGTTCGCACACACATCGAGCGTGAGCCGGACAGCGAATCGTCATGGACCCAGTATCATCGACTGTACGATCGGTACTTCTTTAAAGGAACCTCAGCCCGTCTGGTCACTGAACGCCCTGTGCCTCAGACCGCTGAAATTGCCGAAAGGCCTTCCGGCCATGCTGTAAGGGCTAATTCCGGGTCGCCCAGGTCGCGTTTCACGAACACTCTCGGCGAGCAACTCAAAAGGAAAAATCTCGACCTTCTCAGGTCTGATAAACAGGATGATAACGATGAGTGAAGGCCTATCGATACATCAACTGAGTGTTGGCCCCCTACAGGTCAACTGCTACCTGGTGGCCTGCCAGAAGACCAGCGATGCAATGGTCATCGATCCAGGCGAGGAGGGCCCCCGGATTATCCAATTTGCCCAAAAAGAGGGGCTGAAGATCAGCAAGGTCGTCAATACGCACGGGCATTTTGACCATATTGGCGCCAATCAGCATGTGGTTCAGGCGACCGGGGCCCAATTGATGCTCCATGCCGCGGACCTGCCACTGCTGCAGAATGCCAGGAATCACGCCGAGGTCTACGGTCTGAGCGTCGCCGCTTCCCCAGAGCCAGACCGACTCCTTGAACAGGGGGATACCATTACGGTCGGTGAGCACACCTTCAGGGTGTTCCACATCCCGGGGCACTCTCCCGGAGGCCTCTGCCTGTATAGCAGCGGACACCTGTTCGTTGGCGATGTCCTGTTTGCTGGATCGATCGGCCGGACCGATCTGCCGGGTGGTGATTTTGACCTTTTGGTCGAAGGGGTCAGAGAACGTTTGTTCAGTTTGCCTGATGAGACCGTTGTCCATCCCGGTCACGGCCCTGACACCTCGATCGGTCGTGAGCGAAAAAGTAACCCGTTCGTCGGTGATGAAGCCTGGCGCTAAGGCTGAGGACTCTTCTCTCTGCAGGGGAGCACAATTCTGGAGTTTAAGATGCTGCAAGGTAAGTGCGTAGTCTTGGGAGTGACGGGAGGAATTGCTGCTTATAAGGCCGCTGAGTTGCTGCGCCTGCTGGTCAAGGCTGGTGCCGAGGCCCATGTCATCATGACGCGCAATGCCCAGGAGTTCATCGCACCACTGACATTTCAGACTCTTTCCGGCCAGCAGGTGCACACAGAGCTTTTCAACCTTATTCAGGAGCAGCAAATTGGTCATATCTCTCTTGCCGATCGCGCCGACCTGGTGCTGATCGCGCCGGCAACGGCAAACCTGGTGGGCAAGGTGGCGAACGGTATCGCTGATGACCTGCTAACCACCACGATCATGGCGACGCGGGCAAAAGTCCTCTTTGCCCCGGCCATGAACAGCAACATGTGGCAAAATCCACTCTATCGGCAGAACCAGACGAAACTCGAAAGTCTCGGCTATCACTTTATTGAGCCGACCGTTGGTGACCTTGCCTGCGGCTGGCAAGGCCCGGGCAAGCTGCCTGATCCCCAGGATATTTTTAACGCAGCCCAGCTGTTGCTTGGCCGTCATGACCTGGCGGGCAAGACCGTACTGGTGACGGCAGGCCCAACGCGCGAAGAACTCGACCCGGTCCGCTTCCTGAGCAATTATTCCTCTGGCAAGATGGGCTATGCCATTGCCGACATTGCCAACAAGCGGGGCGCACGTGTCATCTTGGTGTCTGGCCCGGTGAATTTATCTGCGCCCAAAGGTGTTGAAGTGGTCCAGGTCGTCAGTGCCCAGGACATGTATCAGGCGGTAATGGCGCGGGCGGAACAGGCCGATCTGATCATCAAGGCCGCCGCCGTTGCGGATTTCCGCCCGGTCATGCGCTGTGAACAGAAAAAAAAGAAAAGTGCTGCCGAGACCATGATCGTCGAGTTACAGCGCAATCCGGATATCCTGACGGAACTCGGGCGGCAGAAGGGTCAGCGTATCCTGATCGGCTTTGCAGCGGAAACGGAAAATTTGCTTAAGCACGCCCGCGAAAAATTGACCGGCAAGAATCTTGACATGATTGTTGCCAACGACGTGACCCAGGAAGGTGCCGGATTCGATGGCGATACCAACATTGTGCGCTTCCTGACGGCAGATGGCAAAGTGGAAGAACTGCCGAAGATGAGCAAGTTGGAGGTCGCCGAGAGTTTACTCGACAGGGCAGTCACTCTGATGTCCAGGGCCAGAGGGTCAGGATTTTGAAAGCAGTGCCAGGAGATCGTCAGGTCGACATATCCCCTCTCTGAGTCGGACCTTGATGACAGCCAGCATCTGCTCGGCATCGCGTTCGCGCAGTTTGCCGTCGAGCCAGAGTGAATGCAGGTTCTTGCGAATCATGCCGGCCGCATTGAGAGCGCGCTCTCCGGTCGGGTCGGCGCTGAGGAAGGGGCTATTGTCCATGTCCTGCAAGAGACTGAGAGTGGCCTTGTTGGTCAAGCCGAGATACTCCTCGCGATCTTCCGGGGTGATCGCCCATTTCGAGGTGTTGGCCAGCGATCGCAGCACTTTCTGATACTGTTGCAGGCGGTTCAGCAGCAGCAGCGAGTTGAACAGTCTTTTGTTGGTACCGAAGGAAAAGATTGTGTCAGCCAGAATGCCGCGCATCATCTTGTCGTTCTCAGAGAAATCTTTGCGGCCGATGGATCGCGCCAGTGGCCAGGTCTCAGGGGCGACATGGGCTTCGAAGCGCAACTCCCAATAAGCATGCTTGAGCAGCATGGTGTTGAAGGTGCGCATCAGTTTGAAGGGGACGTAATAGGAATGGGCCACGGTGTCGGCGGCCAGATGACTGAGGTATCCATAGGCGCAAGCCTGTTGACTTGCCGTGATGGCGTTATTGAGAATCTTGCGTCCCATACGCCATGAATGGCAGTGCCGCAGATAATGAGTGTATTTTTTGCCCAGCGTAATGTCGGCACTGATACAGCCGTAAAGGTAGTCATTTGGATAGAGGGACAGCAGCTTATGCAGTGGTTCCGGCAGTTGTGCCAGGTTGTCAAGAATCCAGGCCCCGGTTTGCAGGTGTACGCCGATCCCCCAGGCCATGGCATCAGATGGCAGGAACAGGAGAACAAGGACGCATGTCAATGTAACAGAGATCAGCCACTTCATTCGATTAGTCTACTGTCCTTTCCTTGAATAATACACTTTCAGATGGATTTGTCAGTCAAATATGCCCGAACAACTAATAAATGAAATACGCAAAACCCTGGCCTCGGCACGCAGCCAAATGGAATATCTGCGTGATCTTGGTATAGAAGACCTTAATGCGCATTTGCAAGTTGAAAGCAGGGAGCAAAACGGTGCGGCGAAGGCTGAGACTTTGCGGGAAACTCTCGAGGCCATTCGCAATGACCTCGGGGATTGCCAGCGCTGCGGTCTGGCCGGGTCCCGTACTCAATTGGTCTATGGGGTCGGCAATCCCTCCGCGCGTTTGGTCCTGGTCGGCGAAGCTCCCGGCCGCGAGGAGGATCTCAAGGGGGAACCTTTTGTCGGCGAGGCGGGCCGCCTACTCGACAGAATCCTGCTGGCCATGGGGATGCGGCGGGAAGATGTTTATATCTGTAATGTGCTGAAGTGTCGGCCACCACACAATCGTGATCCGCAACCGGAAGAAGTGGCGACCTGTGAAGCGTTTTTGATCCGCCAGATTGCCGCGATCCGGCCACAGGTGATCGTCGGTCTTGGGAGGTTTGCTGTCCACAGCTTGTTGAAATCCAGAGTACCGATAAGCCAGTTACGTGGTGAATGGCAAAATTACCAGGGCATCCCGCTGATGCCGACCTATCATCCTGCCTACCTGCTGCGCAATCCGGAAGGCAAGCGTGATGTCTGGGCAGATATGAAGGAAGTCATGCGGCGCTTAAACAGCGAGGACGGCGGCTCATGAGCCTGACGGAGTTGCTGCTGGCAAAGGATGTGACGGCCAGTCGCCCCAGCGAAACGGGTCTTCCTGTTCGTGTCCTGCAAAAGACAACGCTGGGTGTCAATGCCGGAGAGCTTCTAGCAGTGGTTGGTCCCTCGGGCAGCGGCAAGAGCACGCTACTGCGTCTCTACAACCGTTTGCTGGAGCCGGAGAGCGGTCAGATTCTGTTGTCGGGTCGTGACATCAAATCCTTTTCCCCTCCGGTCTTGCGTGCACGCATCCCCCTGGTTGCGCAGAAGCCTTATCTTTTTCATGGCACCGTGAAAGACAATCTGCAGGCATCGGCGAGGCTGCGGCGCGCTGCTTTGCCAGACCTTCAGGCCGAGGAGATAAAAGGCCTGATTGAACGGTGCCAGGTCAGCCCGTCCTGGTTTGATCGCGACGCCCGCAAGCTTTCCATCGGCCAGCAACAGAGAATTTGCCTGGCCCGGGCCATGCTCGGGCCCTGCGAGGCCTTGCTGCTTGATGAGCCGACCAGCGCCCTGGATCGTCCTACTGCCGACCAGATGGCCAATAGCTTTCGGCAACTGGCCGATAATATGGGCCTCGCGATTATCCTGGTGACACACGACCTGCGTCTGGCCGAGCGCTGTGCCGACCGCATTGCGCTGCTGCTCGATGGTGCTGTTGTTGAAGAAGGCCCTGCTTCACAGATCCTGCATAACCCACAAACTGCTGGCGCAAGACAGTTCCTGATGTCAGAACCGATCGAACACCGTGGAGCCACTGCATGAGTACCACGATCATCGACCTCAGCCTGTGGGACCTGATGACCGTTTACAGCTTGCTGCTGATGAGCATCGGCCTGGCACACTTGCTCAAGGCCGGACAGGGTCGGGACATTTTCTGGTCAGGTCTGCGCATGTTTGTGCAGCTGCTGCTGGTGGGCTACGTTCTGCACTTGGTCTTTTCGTTGCAATCTGCACTGCCGGTGCTGCTGATTCTGGTGGTCATGATCGGCTTTGCCGTGCAGACCATCGGTGCCCGGGTACAGGTCAAGATGCCCCGCTTCTACCGAGTGGTCGGCACGGCTATCCTCTTCGGTTGCGGCGGCATGACGTTCTTCTTCTGCCTTGTGGTGATCGGTCTAAAGCCCTGGTACGATCCGCGCTACCTGATCCCTCTCGCCGGTATGGTGATCGGCAACTCCATGACCGGTGCCAGCCTGGCCGTTGAACGTCTTAACGCCGAGTTCAGAGAACGGCGCGAGGAGATAGAAACGACCCTTTGTTTGGGCAGTACTGTACAATTGGCGGCTGAACCGGCCGTCAGCAGCGCTTTCCGGGCCGCCCTGATCCCTTCCGTCAATGCCATGGCTGCCATGGGACTGGTGTTTCTCCCCGGGATGATGACCGGGCAGATCCTGTCCGGGACCGAGCCGCTGATCGCGGTCAAGTACCAGATTGCCATCATGTGCGTGATTACCGGCAGTGTTGCTTTGACCACTTTCCTGATCCTGCGCCTGGGGTACAGGTCATATTTCACCTCCTACCAGAGCCTGCGCGAGGACTGAATCGCGCCAACCCGGCAAAGGAGCCCCTCGATGAGAAGAAAAGACAAAGAATTGCAGAGCGAAGCGGCCCGGCGCCTCTTGCACGAAGGCGAATACGGCATCCTGTCGACCACCGATCTCCAGGGGCAGCCTTACGGCGTGCCTCTGAACTTCGTGTACTGGGAGGGTCGCCTGTATTTCCACTGTGCCCTGGAAGGGCGTAAACTCGACAACCTGCGGGCCAATCCGAGAGCGTCTTTCTGCGTGGTCGGTCACACCAGGGTTTTGCCCGCGGAGTTCAACACGGAATACGAAAGCGTGATCGTCTTCGGCGAGGCCTCCGTGGTCCAGGGTGACGAAAGACATCATGCCCTGATCAAACTGGTGGAAAAGTATTCGCCGGATTTTGTCGAGGAAGGGCAAAAATACATTGAGCTGCATGACAGGAGGACTACGGTCTGCCGGATTGACATTCACACGATGACCGGCAAGGCCAAGCTTTCACAAAAGATGTAAAGGTGCGCGCTGCTGCTTGGGCGGGTCTGTCTTTAGGTCGTGGGCGAATTGCTTATGAAAGCGCCACGGGCCGGGCAATGCTGCCGGGCCCGTGCTTTTTTGTCTTTATGATATCAATGTGTGTCGTCCTGTTTCCCTGGGGCTATTTTGCGGCAGGGGCGGCCTGGTGAAGATGCACGTCGCGCTGCGGGTAGGGGATGCCGATCCCCTCCTCGTCGAAGCGTGTCTTGATCTTGGCATGCAGGTCGAAATAGACGTTCCAGTACTCGGCAGATTCCACCCAGGGGCGTACGGCAAAGTTGACGCTGTTGTTTGCCAGCTCGAGGACGCCGATGGTCGGGGCCGGATCTTTGAGAATGCGGCTGTCGTCAGCCAGAAGATCCTCGAGAACCTCTTTCACGTGGCTTAAATCGGCCTTGTAGCTGACGCCGATGACCAGGTCGACTCTGCGGGTCGGTTTGGTTGAATAGTTGATAATATTGTCACCGAGCAGTTTGCCGTTGGGAACGTAAATGGTCTTGTTGTCGGCGGTTTTCAGCTGGGTGGAGAAGATGTTGAGGGTTTCGACCACGCCGATCACGCCGGCGGCCTCGATCACGTCGCCTGCCTTGAATTGCTTGAAAATCAGGATCATCACGCCGGCAGCAAAGTTGCCCAGGGAGTCCTTCAGGGCCAGGCCGATCGCCAGGCCGGCGGCACCGACCACGGCAACCAGAGACGTGGTCTGAATGCCAAGCTGGTTCATGGCCGCGATAACTGCAAATGCAATGATCAGAGCGTTGATCAGGTTGCCGACAAAGCCGGTCAACGCTCGGTCAATGTCGCGACGCTCCATGATCCCCTTGATCATGCCAGAGATCATCTTGGCGCCCCAATAGCCAATGGCGAGAATGATGATGGCGTAAACAATACTGCCCAGCATGGTGGTTGCCGCTGCGGCCTCTTGCGTCATGTGGTCCTCCTGATGTTCGTCATTTCGGTAATGGTCGGTCGGCTTCTATTTCATACCGTACCGCTTGATTTTTTCAACCAGGGTTGTGCGATTAATGTTGAGCATTTCGGCGGCACGGGCCTTGATATTCCCGGATTTGTGCATGGCCTGCCTGATTAAAGTCCGCTCGATATGCGCGACCGTTTCGGCCAGATCCAGCCCTTCCTCCGGAATCTGCAGAGCTGGTAAACGATCCTTCTCAGGAGCAGCGCCGCCAATCTTGGGTGGCAGGTCATGCCGGTCGATAATATCCCCGTCAGTCAGGGCTACGGACCGTTCGATGACATTTTCCATCTCGCGGACATTGCCGGGCCACTCGTAACCTTCCAGGGCGCTCAGGGCGTCCCGTGTTATTTCCAACACGGGTCGACGCATATCCGTACAGATCTTGCGCAGGAAGTGCTTGGCGAGCAGCGGGATGTCTTCCCGGCGGTTACGCAGCGGGGGCAGGTGAATCGGGATGACGTTGAGCCGGTAATAAAGATCCTCGCGGAACTCTCCACGACGGACCCGCTCTTCGATATCGGCGTTCGTTGCCGAAATCACGCGCACATCCAGCTTCGTCCGGCGCGTCGCCCCGACCCGCTCAACCTCCTGATCCTGCAGTACGCGCAGCAACTTCATCTGCAGATGCAGGGGCATGGTGCCAATTTCGTCAAGGAAAATGGTCCCCCGGTTGGCAACCTCGAATTTACCAGGCTTGTCTGCGACGGCCCCGGTGAATGAGCCGCGCACATGGCCGAAAAGCTCGCTTTCCAGAAGTTCAGAGGGAATCGCCCCGCAGTTGATCGGAATGAACGGTTTCTCTTTACGTTGGCCATTGAAGTGAATGGCGCGTGCTACCAGTTCTTTGCCGGTTCCCGATTCACCGAGGATGAGTACCGTCGAGTCGGTATGAAGAATTTTCTCCATACGGGAAAAAACCGATTGGATGGCTGGACTGTTGCCGATGATGTTTTCGAATTTATACTTGCCGCGCAACTGCTGTCGCAGATAGAGGTTCTCCGCAACCAGGCGGCTTTTCTCGACGGCCTTGGCAACCAGAACCTTGAGCTTCTCGAAGTTGAGCGGTTTGGTGATGTAGTCGAATGCGCCTTCTTTCATCGCTTCGACAGCAGTCTCAGCCGATGCGTTGCCGGTGATCAGGATGACGTTGCAGGGGAGGGAGAGCTCTTTGACGTGCTTTAAAATGTCGATGCCACTGACGCCGGGGAGAAAAAGATCGGTAATGATGACATCGTAGCTTTGCTTGGAGAGCAGCCGCAGGGCATCTTCGCCAGCGGCAACGGCATCCACAAGGTAGCCTTCGCGCTGCAGTAGTAGGGTGAGTCCTTCGCGGCTGCCGGGTTCATCATCGATGAACAGGATGCGGGAGGCATCGCTCATGGTTGACAAGCTCCATTACAAGGCGTCATGAAATTGACGATGAGGGTAAACTATCATGAAAATCCTGGGCTTGCAAGGGCATTAAACGGAACTTATTTCACCTAACTAACTGTTCTCAAGCAAAATTTGTCTTCATCCCAGCAGTGAATCGTCGCCCACAGGGAGAATACAGGATGACAGACTGCCCCTTGGCAAGGTCGTAAGCGCTGAACATGGGTCCAAACTGCTGCAGAATCCTTCTGAGAAAAGCACCTTTGTGCTTAATTGCATCTTATGTGAAATTTTTGGCGGGCGTGCAGGAGCCTCGAAACCTCGAAAACGATTGCGTTCAGTGCCGTAAATTCGAATCAAGGTATTTATTATCAGTTATTTCAATGGGTTGAAAATAGAACAGTTTTATGCTTGACACCCGGGCGGCAGATTTGCTTAGATTGGCCACTTGGCACAACGTAAGTATTTAAATTCATTGAAAAATTTTACTAATACTAAATATTTAGCACGGCTTTATTCCTTTTAGTTTAGCGTAAATGGCGGGTAGTTTCTTTAGGAGAGCAATCGATATGTCAGTAAAAAAATTTCGCAAAGTAATGGCTGCCAACCGCGGCGAGATAGCCATCAGGATCTTCCGGGCCTGTACGGAGCTTGGCATCAGTACCGTGGCCATCTACTCGGAGGAGGACAAGCTCTCTCTGCATCGTTACAAGGCCGATGAAGCCTACCTGGTGGGCAAAGGCAAGGGGCCTATCGATGCCTACCTGAGTATTGATGAAATAATCGATCTGGCCCGCAAGAAGGACGTCGATGCGATCCATCCGGGTTATGGTTTCCTCTCGGAAAATGCGGCATTTGCCGAAGCCTGTGAGCGTGCCGGCATCGTTTTTATCGGCCCGACCCCGGAAATCCAGCGCAGTGTGGGGGACAAGATTTCCGGCCGCAAGGTCGCCGTCGAAGCGGGCGTGCCCGTTGTGCCGGGTACGGACGATCCGATCCGCACCGAGGAAGAGGCGCTGATCTTTGCCAAGAGTTGTGGTTACCCGATCATCGTCAAGGCAAGTTCCGGCGGCGGCGGTCGCGGCATGCGGGTTGCCCATAATCAGAAAGAACTGCTGGAGGGGCTCAAGTCTGCTGCTTCCGAAGCCAAGGCGGCGTTCGGTGACGCCACGATTTTTCTTGAGAAATTTATCGACAAGCCGAAACACGTCGAAGTGCAGATCCTCGGCGACAACCACGGCAATATCGTGCATTTCTACGAACGCGATTGTTCCATTCAGCGCCGTCACCAGAAAGTCATCGAGATTGCACCATCGCTCTACCTCAACCACAAGAAACGCAAGGAAGTCTGTGATTATGCCCTGGCCCTGGCCAGGCATGTCGGCTACCGCAATGCCGGAACCGTAGAGTTCCTGATGGACAAGCAGGGCAGCTTCTACTTTATCGAAGTCAACCCGCGCATCCAGGTTGAACACACGGTCACCGAACTGGTGACCATGCGTAACCTGGTTCAGGCACAGATTCGCGTCGCCCAAGGGTATAAGCTCTCCGACCCGGAGATCGGCATCAAGAGCCAGAAGGATGTGGAGCTGCGGGGCTATGCCATCCAGAGCCGGATCACCACCGAGGACCCGAAGAACAACTTTGCCCCAGATTTCGGCATCATCAAGGCTTACCGCACCGCGGCAGGTTTCGGTGTCCGCCTGGACGCTGCCGCCGGCTACGCCGGGGCGGTGATCACGCCGCACTACGATTCGCTGCTGGTGAAGATCTCCACCTGGGGGCTGACCTTCGGCGATGCGTCGCGAACCATGCATCGGGCGCTGCAGGAATTCCGCATCCGCGGGGTGAAGACCAACATCGGCTTCCTCGAGAAAGTCATTACCCACCCGGTCTTCCTGGAAGGGAAGTGCGACACCTCCTTCCTCGACGAGCATCCCGAGGTGTTTCAGCTGCCGGTCAAGAAGGACCGTGCCAACAAGATCCTCAGCTACATCGGCCATACCACGGTCAACGGCTATCCCGGCATCAAGCCGGCCAAGCGCCTCAACTTCCGTGACCTGCGCGAACCGGAAGTCCCGGAGATCCAATACGGCAAACAACACCCGCGCGGCACCCGCGACATCCTGCTCGACAAGGGCCCTGAAGGGCTGGCCACCTGGGTACGCAAAAACCGCCAGTTGATGATGACCGACACGACCTGGCGCGATGCCCACCAGTCGCTGCTGGCAACCCGCGTGCGCACTCACGATCTCGACCGCATTGCCGAAGCCACGGCCCACCTGGGCGGCGGCCTCTTCTCCCTCGAGATGTGGGGTGGGGCGACCTACGATGTCTCCATGCGTTTCCTGTCCGAGGATCCGTGGGAACGTCTTGAGCGGCTGCGCAAGAAAGTTCCCAATATCCTCTTCCAGATGCTGCTGCGCGGTTCCAACGCGGTCGGCTATACCAATTATCCGGACAACGTCGTACAGGAATTCACGGTGAAGGCCGCCGAGAGCGGTATCGACGTGTTCCGGATCTTCGATTCGCTGAACTGGACCAAGGGGATGCAGGTGGCCATGGCGGCGGTTCGCGAACGGACCAACGCCGTCTGCGAGGCAGCCATGTGCTACACCGGCGACATCCTCGATCCGAAGCGCGACAAGTATCCGCTGCAGTACTATGTCAACCTCGCCAAAGAACTGGAGAAGATGGGCGCCCACATCCTGGCGATCAAGGATATGGCTGGGCTGCTCAAACCCTTTGCCGCAGAAAAGCTCGTCAAGGCATTGAAAAGTGAACTCAGCATCCCGATTCATCTGCATACCCATGATACGTCATCGAACGGCGGTGCCATGTTGATGATGGCGGCCCAGGCCGGCGTCGATATTGTCGATGTTGCGCTTTCTTCCGTTTCGGGGTTGACCGCACAACCGAACATGAACGCCCTGCTGGCGGCTCTCGAGGGCTCCATCTGGGATCCGCAGCTGGATCAGGAAGGGCTGCAGAAGCTGGCCAATTACTGGGAAACGGTGCGCACCTATTACGCACCGTTCGAATCGGAGCTGCGCAGCGGCACGGCCCAGGTCTATTACCACGAGATTCCCGGCGGGCAGTATTCCAACTACAAGCCGCAGGTCGAAGGGCTAGGCCTCGGTCACCGCTGGGAGGAGTGCAAGGAGATGTACCGTAAGGTCAACGACCTGTTCGGTGACATCATCAAGGTCACACCGTCTTCGAAGATTGTCGGTGATATGGCAATGTTCCTGGTGCAGAACAACCTCGAGCCCAAAGATGTTTTTACCAAGGGGCACGAGCTGGCTTTCCCGCAGGGGGTCGTTGATTTCTTCAAGGGGATGATCGGACAGCCGGTTGGCGGCTTTCCGCCAGAACTGCAAAAAATCATCCTCAAAGGCGAGCAGCCGCTGACCTGCCGTCCGGGTGAACTCTTGGAGCCGATTGATTTCGTGGCGAAGAAGGATGACCTGCAGGCCAAACTTGGCCATAACATCAGTGATCGCGATGTCCTTTCGGCCGTGCTCTATCCGGGTGTGTTCGAGGAGTATGACCGCTTCCGCCAGGAGTTCAGCGACACGTCTTTCCTGCCGACCCCGGTCTTCTTTTACGGTCTGGATGTCGGCGATGAGGTGAGCATCGATATAGAGGCGGGCAAGACCCTGATCATCAAGCTGAATGCTGTTGGCAGGGTGCATGAGGATGGTACCCGCAACATCTACTTTGAATTGAACGGCGAACCGCGTGTTGTGTCGATCAAGGATTTGTCGGTCGAGACTGAAAATGTCAGCCATGAGAAAGCCGATCCTGCGAATTCAAGGCACGTTGGCGCACCGATGCCAGGCAAGGTTTTCAAACTGCTGGTGAGTGTTGGTGAAAAGGTCTCGGCCGGAGATACCCTGCTGACCACAGAGGCGATGAAGATGGAGACCAACGTTAAGGCCAAGGTTGACGGTGTGGTGGCCGAACTCCGCTTTGGCGCGGGCGACCAGATTGACCAGGGGGACCTGCTGGTTTTGCTTGAATAGTGTCGACAGTTTCTGAAGTGCAAGCTAGAAAGAGTTTCGCACCGCTGTTAAATAGTTTAAAAAAATTACATGAGTCCAGGTGCATTTTCCCTCGGAAAATGGTACATTCTGACTATAAACACCTCCGAGGGGTAGAATATGAATATAAACTGGCTGTTATTGGGTGGGCACCAGACGCAAAAGCGTGAAGTCATAGCTGACCAGGACCCGCTGAAAAGCGAAGTGATTACCGAATGCTATTGTCCAAACGGGCATACGATTCTCACGGACACGGCAAATTTCCAGGGGCATCCTGGTCTGACTCTGAAATTGAAAAACAAAACCAGCGAGGGACTTCTGGTGATCAGCCCGGTTCTCGGCGACCGGGACCGAATCTTCATCGACTTTGATAAGCAGACGGGTGAAGTGGTCGATATCTGCTGCCCGACCTGTTCAGAACCTTTCCCGGTTTACAATGTCTGCCCCTGCGGTGCCCACTTGGTGGCCCTGTTCACGTCGCAGAAGGCTCATTTCTCGCAATGTATCGGCATCTGCCAGCGGCTCGGCTGCCTGCATTCGGAATTGCTGAGCGAACGGGATTTGCGTCTTTACAGCCGTCAGGAATACTACTGACCGAATTGCCTGCCATCTCCTGCTTGCAAGCCACTTAAGCACTCTTCTGGTCCGCTTGACATCAGCTTTTGACCGGCAGTTGCAAAAACCCGCCTTCTTCTGTCTCACATTAGAATAGCCCTTGACCTGTCAATGACACATCCCTTATAAATAACTATTATTTTTGTGGAAAACCCCGTTAATTTACCCAAAAAGGAGGCTTTATGCGTAAGGCAGTAATCAGAAAGTTTGTCCTGGTAGCTTTGCTGAGCATGCTGGTCCCGGCAACAGGGTTTGCAGCGAACACGATCAAAATTGGTGTTGCCGGTCCCCATTCGGGCGACCTGGCTGCTTACGGGATCCCGACCAAAGAAGCCGCTGAAATGATCGCTGCGCAGGTTAACGCTGCCGGCGGCGTGCTCGGCATGCAGGTGGAAGTGCTGCCGATGGATGATCAGTGCAAGCCTGAGATTGCCACCAACGCTGCAACCAAACTGGTCTCCGAAGGCGTCAACTTGGTTATCGGCCATGTCTGCTCCGGTGCCACCAAGGCTGCCCTCGGCATCTACAAGGAAGCCAATATTATCGCCATTTCCCCTTCGGCGACCAACCCGCCTCTGACCCAGAGTGGCGAGTATCCGAACTTCTACCGTACGATCGCTCCTGATGATGACCAGGGCAAGCTTGCGGCAAATTTTGCCACCGACAAGCTCGGTGCCAAGAAGATCGCCATCCTTCACGACAAAGGTGACTACGGCAAAGGGTTCGCCGATTTCGCCCAGCAATTCATTGAAGCTGGTGGCAAGGCTAAAATCGTTCTCTTTGAAGGTGTCACCCCTGGTGCCATGGATTACTCTGCAGTGGTCCAGAAAATCCGCAAGGAAGGGGCCGACGCGGTTATCTTCGGCGGTTACCATCCTGAGGCCTCCAAGCTGATTGCCCAGATGAACAAGAAGCGCATGAAGATTCCTTTCATCGGCCCCGATGGTGTCAAGGGTGACGGCTTCCTGGAAATCGCCGGCGCTGACGCTGAAGGCGTTTACGCGACCGGTCCGATGGATGTCTCCGCTTTTGCCGAAAACAAGCAGGCCAAGGCTGCCTACACCGCCAAGTATGGTAAAGAGCCCGGCACCTTCTTCGACCAGGGCTATGCCGCCATGCAGGCCGCTTTGAACGCCATCAAAGTTTCCGGTGGCACCGAATATGCCGGCCTGGAAAAAGCTCTCAAAAGCTCCTATGTTGATACGGCTGTCGGCAAGATCAAGTTCGACGCCAAAGGCGATGCCGAAGGTGTCGGCTTCTCGGTCTACCAGGTGCAGGGTGGCAAATTCGTCGAGTTGAAGTAATTGGCTGGGCGTATCATGTTGAAAACGGGGGATGGGCTTGGCCTGTCCCCCGCATTTTTTGTGTTAAAGTGATGCCTGATCTGCCGATAGCGCTTGTTAAGGCATCGTTTGCTTCTGATCGGCCAGGCTAACATCAAAAAGCGCCAACCGGTCTGCCGGTGGAATTGACACTTACAAGGACTGCGGAAACATCGATGGACTATTTTCTTGAACTCTCCTGTAGCGGTCTGGTCCGAGGCAGTATTTACGCCCTGATCGCTCTGGGTTACACGATGGTTTACGGCATCATTCAGCTGATCAACTTTGCTCACGGTGAAGTCTATATGATCGGCGCATTCATTGCACTGATCGTCTCCGGGGTCCTGACGATCTATGGCTTTTCCGGATTTGCCATCCTGATCCTGGCCGCCGTGATTGCCGTCATCTATGCTGCGGCCTATGGCTATACCCTGGAAAAGATTGCCTATCGCCCCCTGCGCAATGCCCCGAGGCTTTCGCCGTTGATCAGCGCCATCGGCATGTCGCTGTTTCTGCAGAATTACGTGCTGCTGGCTCAAACGCCCGATTTTCTGCCGTTCCCGGCGCTCATTCCTGATTTCGACTTCATGGAGCCAATCGCGCACATCATGGGTTCGTCGGAGCTGGTCATTTTGGTGACCAGCGCCATTACCATGGTTGCTCTGACCGTGCTGATCAAATATACCAGAATCGGCAAGGCGATGCGGGCGACCCAGCAGGATATGACCATGGCTCGCCTGGTCGGGGTCAACGTCGACAACGTCATCTCCATGACGTTCATTATCGGATCTGTGCTGGCGGCCATCGGCGGTGTGCTGGTCGGCTCTTACATCGGGCAGATAAATTTCTATATCGGCTTCATGGCTGGCGTAAAGGCTTTCACGGCTGCGGTGCTCGGGGGGATCGGCAATATCCCTGGGGCCGCACTCGGTGCTCTGGTGCTGGGTTTGGCTGAATCCTACGCCGCAGGTTATGTGTCGAGTGCCTACGAGGATGTGTTTGCCTTCGGTGTTCTGGTGCTCATTTTGATATTGCGGCCCGCCGGCCTGCTTGGCAAAGCAGTCAAGCAGAAGGTATGAGCCTGATTCTGACGATGGTGTGAAAACTATGGCTGAAAATTTCAAACGATCATTACTGGTCGCCCTCTGGTTCGTGTTCCTGACCTTCCCGCTGATGGTGGTCAAAGTCAACACGCTGAAGAATATCGTCGAGTGGCGCTGGATGAACATGTTGTGGGTCGCTATCGGCGCTTTTTTCCTGTCTATCCTCTGGCGATGGGCAATGGAACGACAGCAGCTCAAAAGCAAGGCCGCGGAAAGCGGTGAAGAGGACCCGAACAACTTCGGCTTGGGCAAGCGGCTTCTGGAAGACCCCAAAGTCTTCAAGCCGGTCCTCGCCGTCCTGGCGATGGCGACGCTTGTTTTCCCCATGGTGGTCGATATCTACCAAACCAACATCATGGTGCTGGCGCTGATTTTCGTGGTCCTCGGCCTCGGTCTGAATATCACGGTCGGACTTGCCGGTCTGCTTGATCTCGGTTATGTCGCTTTTTTCGCCGTCGGTGCGTATACCTACGGTATTTTAAACAGTTTTTGGGGTATCGGTTTCTGGATCAGTCTGCCCATCGGAGGTCTGATGGGCGCCCTGTTCGGTATTGCCCTCGGCTTTCCGATTCTGCGCTTGCGCGGCGACTACCTGGCGATCGTAACGCTTGGCTTCGGTTCGATTGCCAAGATCGTGATCGAGAACTGGGAAGAGGTCTTCAACGGCGCCAAGGGGATAGCCGGCATTCCGCGGCCCGGGTTCTTTGGTATGGATATGAGCATCGAAGCCGCGACCACCTACACGTATTACCTGATGATCCTGATGGTCGTCTTTACCATTTTTATTACCAACCGACTCAAGGATTCTCGGATCGGAAGAGCTTGGATGGCTTTGCGCGAGGATGAAATAGCCTGTGTCGCCATGGGGGTTGATATGGCTAGGACCAAGTTGGGTGCTTATGCGCTTGGGGCTTTTTGGGCCGGCCTGGTCGGAGTGATCTTTGCGGCACGCAATACCTATATCAACCCGAACAGCTTTACTTTCATGGAATCTGCTTTGGTCCTTTCCATTGTCGTTTTGGGTGGCATGGGTTCGATCGTTGGCGTGATTATCGCTGCACTGGTGCTGATCCTAATGCCGGAATACTTGAGAGCCTTCTCCGAATACCGGATGCTCATGTTCGGTGCCGTGATGGTCCTGATGATGATTTTCCGTCCCGAAGGACTGATTGCCAACGTTCGCCGGAAATACACCGGCGGCAAGGTGGTGACGGAGGATGCCAATGCTTGAGAGTGCGCCTAAGCTGCTTGAAGTCAAAGGGTTGACCATGGATTTTGGTGGTCTGCGCGCCGTCGACACGGTCTCCCTTGATGTCTGTGCCGGTGAGATCGTTGCCCTGATTGGTCCCAACGGGGCCGGCAAGACGACCTTTTTCAATTGCGTGACCGGCATCTACAAGCCGACCAAGGGCGATGTCCTGGTCCATCCTCCCGAGAAGAAGACCTTGCGCATCAACGGCTACAAGCCGAACCGGGTGACCACTATCGGCATGGCACGGACTTTTCAGAATATCCGTCTCTTCCACAACATGACGGTGCTGGAGAACGTCATGATCGGTCGTCACTGCCGGACCACGACCAACATCCTCGGCGCGATCTTGCGCGGCAGTAAAACCAATCGCCAGGAGCAGGAGACGATTGACAGGAGTTATGACCTCCTCGAAAAGGTTGGGCTGGTCAGGTTCGCCGATGAGTTTGCCAAGAACCTGCCTTATGGCGCCCAACGTCGTCTCGAAATTGCCAGAGCCATGGCCACGGACCCCTTTCTGCTGCTCCTTGACGAACCGGCAGCCGGTATGAATCCCCAGGAGACCAAGGCCCTCGACGAACTGATCGTCCGCATCCGCGACACGGAGAAGATTGCGATCCTGCTCATCGAGCATGATATGAAGCTGGTCATGAATATCTCAGAAAGAATTTACGTCATGGAATACGGCAAGGAGATTGCCCAGGGCACACCACTGGATATTCGCAACAACCCGAAAGTTATCGAGGCTTACCTCGGGGAGGAAGCTGATGCTTGAGTTGCGCAAGGTCGATACCTTCTATGGCAATATCCAGGCGCTGAAGGGGGTATCGATTGATATCCGTGAAGGTGAAATAGTGACCCTGATCGGCGCCAACGGCGCCGGCAAGAGTACCACCCTGATGACGATCTGCGGCGTGACGCCGCTGCGCAATGGTGAGATCTATTACAAGGGGACACCGATCCACAAAATGTCGACCGACAAGATCGTCGCCCTCGGTCTGGCGCAGGTCCCGGAGGGGCGTCGGATTTTTCCGAACATGTCGGTTCTGGAGAATCTGGAGATGGGCACATTCCTGCGTCGTGACAAGAGCGACATCCAGAAGGATATCGATTATGTCTTCTCTCTCTTCCCGATCCTTGCCCAACGCCGCTCCCAGTTGGGCGGAACCTTGAGCGGCGGGGAACAGCAGATGCTGGCGATTTCCCGTGCTTTGATGGCCCGGCCGCGCGTACTGCTGCTCGACGAGCCTTCTTTGGGCTTGGCACCCTTGATTATCAAGCAGATATTCGAAATCATCAAGAAGGTTAATCAGGAGCAGAAGACGACAGTATTTCTGGTCGAGCAGAACGCCAACCAGGCGTTAAAGCTGGCTGATCGTGGTTACGTTATGGAGAATGGCCGCATCACCCTGACCGATACAGCGGCGAATCTGCTCGACAACGAACAGGTCAAAAAAGCCTATCTCGGACTTTAGCAGATTGAGTCTGCAATTTAATCTGCAAGCGGGAGAGGATAAGGTGATCCTCTCCCGCTTCTTTATTTATAGATCTTAACAGGACCATCAAGGAGCTGTTGCGCAAAGCCTCTAAAGCCTTTTGCAAGTTCTTCGGCAACCATACCGAAACAGAGCTGCGCAACCTCCAGGCTAAGGAAAAATGCGCCTGTAGGTAAGGAGCCTTTTCTTCCTTTTGCCTCCCTTTGCAAGGGTATAGCGGCCAGTCTAAAGTTGGCACGTATGCAACAAACAATGTAGCTTAATAAAATATAGTAATATATAAAGTCAAATATATAATTAATAGTAAAAATAATTATGTATAATTAAATATAAGTAAATATAATAATGTTAAGTTATTGGTTTATTCCCGGCCCACTGTTTCTGTTTATCTAAGCGCTGACCCTCGCGTCAGAATGTAGCCTGTAAGGAGTTTGGATGACACTATCAGAAAAGCTGGAATCGGGCGCTAACGCAATGTTTTTCATCAAGTTTGAAAGCATTTGACAAAGCTGGACGCCCTTCTTATAGTGGCATCCGGTTGATGCTGACCCCACAAGTCGATGACCCGTTGAGCTTGCAATAAAGGAGAGTAGCGATGAGTAAAACGTTCAAGGTAGCCGTGCTGTCTGGTGATGGTATCGGGCCCGAGGTTATGTCGGAAGCGCTGAAGGTTCTGGACGCTGTGCAGGTTAAATATGATGTGCGCTTTGAGCGCACCTTTGCCAATGTCGGCGGGGTAGCTATTGATCTGGACGGCAAAGCTTTGCCGGAAAAAACTGTTGCGATCTGTAGAGCGGCGGATGCCATTCTGTTTGGCTCGGTCGGTGGCCCGAAATGGGAATCTTTGCCGCCAGATGAGCAGCCTGAGCGGGGCGCCCTGCTGCCGCTACGCAAGATATTCGGTCTCTTCTGCAACCTGCGCCCGGCGATCATCTTCCCGGCTTTGACCGGTGCATCGAGTCTGAAGGAAGAGGTCATTGCCGGTGGTTTCAATCTGCTGGTCGTTCGCGAACTGACCGGTGGTATTTACTTTGCTAAACCAAAAGGGATCGAGGGCGTGGGGAGCGAGCGCACCGGTTTCGACACCATGAAGTATTCTGATGCGGAAGTTGAGCGGATCAGCCATGTTGCGTTCCAGGCGGCCCGCAAGCGGAGTAAAAAGGTGTGCTCCATCGATAAGGCGAATGTCCTGTCGACCTCGGTCCTCTGGCGTGAAGTCGTGGAGCGGGTTTCCAAGCAGTATCCTGATGTCGCCCTGTCCCACATGTACGTTGACAATGCGGCCATGCAGTTGGTGCGCTGGCCGAAGCAGTTTGACGTCATGCTCTGCGGCAACATGTTTGGTGACATCATCTCGGATGAAGCAGCCATGCTGACCGGTTCACTCGGCATGCTGCCCTCAGCTTCGATTGCAGAGAGTTCTTTCGGTATGTACGAACCGTCAGGTGGCAGTGCTCCGGATATCGCCGGACAGGGGATTGCCAACCCGATTGCCCAGATCCTGTCTGCCGCGATGATGCTGCGTTACTCTTTTGGTATGATCGAGGTCGCTGACGCCATCGATGCCGCTGTTGAAAAGACTCTCAATCAGGGTTACCGCACAGGCGACATCTACCAGGGTCGAGACGGTGAGAAGAAGGTCAATACCGTGGCCATGGGTGACGCTATTGTCGCGAACCTGTGATATAGCATAAACTAGATCAGGGTCTACTCCCGCGCGGGGACTGGCCCATACTTAATCAGCCAAGAAAAGGAACATTCAGATGAAAGTCGGTATCGTCGGTTGGCGAGGGATGGTCGGGTCGGTTCTCATGCAGCGTATGCTGGAGGAAAATGACCTGGCTGGTATTGAACCGGTTTTTTTCTCCACCTCACAGGCGGGGCAAGCGGCGCCGATGGGTGCCGGTAAGCTTAAGAACGCTGATGACCTTGCCGAGTTGAGCAAGCTCGACGTGATTATAACCTGTCAGGGCGGCGACTACACCAAGGCCGTGCATTCGGTCTTGCGCAGTTCCGGCTGGGATGGTTATTGGATCGATGCCGCCAGCACCTTGCGCATGGAACCGAATGCAGTCATTATCCTCGACCCGGTCAATCGCAACGTGATCGATGAGGCCTTGAATCGTGGCGGCAAGGATTTTATCGGCGGCAACTGCACGGTCAGCCTGATGCTGATGGCCCTCGGCGGCCTGTTCCGCGCCGGGCTGGTGGAGTGGGTCTCATCGATGACCTATCAGGCCGCGTCTGGGGCCGGCGCCCCGAACATGCGCGAACTGCTCAGCCAGATGGGCGAGTCCTTGAAAACTCCGTGGTCGACGCGAGTTGCAGAACCCGGTCTCGGCGATCCTCGAGATCGACCGCAAGGTGACCGCAACCTGCTGCGTGGCACAAGCATGCCGACCAGTGAGTTCGGTTACCCGCTCGCCGGCAGCCTGCTGCCGTGGATCGACCGCGAGGTCGAAGACGGTCAGAGCCGGGAAGAGTGGAAGGGGTATGCCGAAACCAACAAAATCCTCGGCACCAAGTCGCCGCTGCCGGTCGACGGGATTTGCGTGCGGGTCGGGGCCATGCGCTGCCACAGCCAGGCGCTGACGATCCGTCTCAACAAGGATCTGCCGATCGCGGAAATCGAGTCGATTATCGACAACGACAATGACTGGGTCAAGTTGATCCCCAACAACAAGGCGGCTTCGCTGGCCGGGTTGACTCCCACGGCGGTTTCCGGAACCCTGGCCATCCCGGTTGGCCGGGTCCGCAAAATGAAAATGGGCCCGCAGTATGTGTCCGCTTTCACCTGCGGAGACCAGCTGCTCTGGGGCGCAGCCGAACCCCTGCGGCGCATGCTGCGTATCCTCCTGGAGCGATAATGAGTCAGGCGGGGAGGGCTGTAACGGTCATGTGCCCTGCCTCCACTGTGCAGATTATTGATGAGAATCCGGGGGGCCGTACGGCCCCCCGAACGTTTTAGGTAAAGATTTTGATCGCAGCCTCTCAACATGGCTTTTATCAGCGGGGCACGACCGGTCTGCACCGGGCTGATCCACGGGTGAAATTACTGGCCTGCCTGGTTCTGGTGGTTCTTGTCTTTGCGGCATCAAACTGGCTGCAACTTGCTGCTGTGGGGGGAGGCGTTGCGTTTGCTCTCTGGTTGACGGCTGCCCAGGCCGGTGTGCTCTGGCGCCTCGTCTGGATGCTGCGCTGGCTTCTGCTCTTCACCCTCCTGATGCATCTGCTGCTATCCCCGGGCCGGACGCTTTGGGGGACCGGCTGGCTCTCCTATGATGGGCTGTTAACCGGACTTATGGTCTGTGTCCAAATGCTTCTCGCCCTTTCACTCTCGGCCTTGTTGGGTATAACCACTGCGACGGGAGACCTGATCAGGGCTTTCGACTGGTTGGTAACGCCCTTACGGTGGTTGGGCTGTCGCACGCGGGAATGGCAGAAGCTGCTAGTGCTCACCATGGATTTCATCCCTGCCATACAGCATGAAATACGTGCTGTCGGAGACGCTGCATCAACACGTGGCGAGTCGCATGGGCCAATGGGGGGAGGGGGCTGGAGCGCGTGGATGCAGAAATTCAACGGCCTGCTTTGGCGCCTGTTCGACCGGGGGGATGTCATCGCCCATCGCCTCGCTGCGGAAGAAGATGCCTTCGTTTTGCCTCTGCCCCTGGCGCCGCTGGTGCCCATGGCTCTGTTGGACAAGGTCTTCTTTGGCATCATGGCCCTGATGATCATCTGCTACTGGCTGCTGGGCTGAACGCTATGCGCACGATCCTCCTGAAAATCGAGTACGACGGTACCGCCTATGTCGGTTGGCAGATTCAGCCCAACGGGGTTGCTGTCCAGGAAGTCGTCGAATCTGCCCTGACGCAGATTCTCGGCGAGGCGGTGCGCATTCATTCCTCTGGGAGGACCGATGCCGGGGTGCATGCCCGCGGCATGGCGGCCCATTTTCTGACCGGGAGCAAACTGCCCTTGCAAGCCTTTCGGGAAGGTGTGAATCGTTTCCTGCCGATGGATGTTGCCATTCGCGAGGTTCATGAGATGCCAGCAGGCTTTCATGCCCGTTTTTCGGCGCGGGGCAAGTGGTATCGGTACACGATTTACCAGCACGCTGTACGCTCGCCACTAGCCACCCGGACCTCATGGCACCTACGCACCCCCCTCGACCTGGAGCTGATGCGGTTGGCGGCTGATTATCTGGTTGGTGAACATGATTTTCATGCATTTCGATCTTCTGGCTGCGTGGCCAAAACGAGTGTCCGCGAGATTTTCCAGGTTGACGTGGTCGCTGATGGCGAGTTCGTACATCTCGACTTCAAAGGCACGGGTTTCTTGAGGAACATGGTGCGGATGCTGGTTGGTACGCTGGTTGAGGTCGGCATGGGTAAGCGCGTGCCAAGCGATGTGGCAAAACTCCTCAGTGGTGAAGCGGGCCAGATCTGCGGACCAACCGCTCCCGCGCATGGACTGTGCCTCCAGGAGGTGTGGTATTAGAACCAGGAACGCGGTACGCAAAAAGCCAGGGCTGTGGCTCTCTTTGTCAGGAGACCGGCGACTAGCAGTGGCGGCCTATTGATCCCCGTCGATTCTCCTTGACTAGGCCGGGGCACTCGACTAAATTCAGCGATTAATTATTGCACCCCCAGCCCCCAATGGAGGTATCGACAATGCTCGATCCCGAAATTCGCGAAGGCCTGACCTTCGATGATGTTCTGCTGCTCCCCGCCCACTCCAAAGTACTGCCGCGCGACGTTGATCTGACCTCTTACCTGACCCCCCAGATAAAATTGAACATTCCCCTGCTTTCCGCGGCGATGGATACGGTGACCGAAGCGCGTACGGCAATTGCCATGGCCCGCGAGGGTGGTATTGGTATCATTCACAAGAACATGAATCCGGCTGCACAGGCAATGGAAGTGGACCAGGTCAAGAAGTCCGAAAGCGGCATGATCGTCGACCCGATCACCATGGACCCCGACCAGAAGATCTACGAGGCCCTTGAGTTGATGGAAAAGTACCGGATTTCCGGGGTACCGATCACCAAGAACGGCCGTTTGGTTGGTATCCTCACCAACCGGGACCTGCGTTTCGAAACCAAGCTCGACCAGCCGATCGCGAATGTCATGACCAAAGACAAGCTAGTCACCGTCCCTCCCGGAACGACGCTGGAAGAGGCCAAGAAACACCTGCACGAGCATCGTATCGAGAAACTGCTGGTGGTCGACGACAGCTACGCTCTCAAAGGCTTGATCACCATCAAAGACATAGAAAAGGTCCGCAAATACCCCAATGCCTGTAAAGATGAAATGGGGCGTCTACGTGTTGGTGCCGCCGTCGGTGTCGGTGTTGACTTGGAAGAGCGCCTTGAGTTGCTCATGAAAACAGGTGTCGATGCGATTATCATCGATACCGCTCATGGTCATTCTCAGGCGGTGATCGATGCGGTCGCTGCAACCCGGCGCAACTACCCTGAGCTGTCCCTGATTGCCGGTAATATTGCGACGGCACGTGCCGCCGAGGCGTTGATCAAGGCTGGCGCCAATGCGGTCAAGGTCGGCATCGGTCCGGGCTCCATCTGTACCACTCGCGTGGTCGCCGGAGTCGGTGTGCCGCAGATTACCGCCATTGCCGATGTCGCCAAGGTTACCCGTAAACTCGGTGTGCCCTTGATCGCTGACGGCGGCATCAAATATTCCGGGGAACTGCCAAAGGCGATCGCCGCCGGCGCCGACACGATCATGATCGGCTCTCTTTTCGCCGGCACCGACGAATCCCCCGGTGAGACGATCCTCTTCCAGGGTCGGACCTACAAGACCTACCGCGGCATGGGGAGCATCGGTGCCATGAAACTGGGGAGCAAGGACCGCTATTTCCAGGGCGAAGAAGCTGACGTCAAACTGGTACCGGAAGGGATCGAGGGGCGCGTACCGTTCCGCGGCCCGCTCTCAGCCAATATCCATCAGCTGATGGGCGGCCTGCGCTCCGGCATGGGCTACACCGGCTGCCGGTCGATCAAGGAACTGCAGGAAAAGGGCACCTTCATGCGCATCACCAACGCCGGCCTGCGCGAGTCGCACGTGCACGACGTCAACATCACCCACGAGGCCCCGAACTACCGGATCGAGAAGAACGGATAGATGAAGGCAATTCTTAATTTTAGCCTGTATTCCAAATGGTTAGTGTGTGGTTGTTCAACTAAGAATTAAGATTTAAAATTATATAATTGGTTTTCCAGATGGATATTCATTCCGAAAAAATCCTCATCCTCGACTTCGGCTCCCAGTATACCCAGCTGATTGCCCGCCGGGTGCGTGAAGCCCACGTTTACTGTGAACTGCATCCTTTCGACATGAGCCTCGCAGAGATCAAGGCCTTCAATCCCAGAGGGATCATCCTCTCTGGCGGGCCGAAGTCTGTTTATGAACAGAGCGCACCGGCGATCGAGGAGGAACTCTTCGAGCTGGGTGTTCCGGTGCTCGGCATCTGCTACGGCATGCAGCTGATGTGTCACCATTTCGGTGGCCGGGTCGTGCCGGCCGGAAAGCGTGAATACGGTCATGCCGACCTTCTGGCCAAAGGGGCGCCTGGCTCGCTCTTCGATGGCTTCTTCATCGAGGGCCACAGCCCGGTCTGGATGAGCCACGGCGATCATGTCGAGGTCGTCCCCGCTGGCTTCGAGGAGGTCGCGGTTACCGACAACGCCCCGGTGTGCGCCATCCAGAATCTTGACCGCAACCTTTACGGGGTCCAGTTCCATCCGGAGGTCAATCACACGCCGCGCGGTGAACTGTTGATAGATACCTTCGTGCGCAAGATCTGTGCTTGCACCGGCCAGTGGACGCCCGGACACATCATCGAGGATGCCGTGACGCGGATTCGCGAGCAGGTCGGTGCAGAAGAAGTTATCCTCGGGCTGTCCGGCGGTGTTGATTCGTCGGTTGCCGCGGCCTTAATCCATCGTGCCATCGGCGATCAGCTGACCTGCGTGTTTGTCGACAACGGCCTGCTGCGCCTTGGCGAAGGCGATCAGGTGATGGCGACCTTTGCCCGGAACCTCGGTGTCAAGGTGCTGCGTGTCGATGCCGAGGATCGCTTTCTGGGTAAACTTGCCGGGGAGACCGACCCCGAGAAGAAACGCAAGATCATCGGCAACCTGTTCGTCGACATCTTCGAGGAACAGTCGAAAAAACTGGTCAACGCCAGGTGGCTGGCCCAGGGCACTATCTACCCGGACGTCATCGAATCGGCCGGGGCCAAGACCGGCAAGGCGCACAATATCAAGAGTCATCACAACGTCGGCGGTCTGCCCGACTACATGACGCTCAAGCTGCTCGAGCCCTTGCGCGAACTCTTCAAGGACGAAGTGCGCGCCATCGGCGAGGAGCTCGGCCTGCCGCACCGCATGGTCTGGCGGCACCCGTTCCCCGGTCCCGGGCTTGGCGTGCGCATCCTCGGCGAGGTCAAAAAAGAATACTGCGATATCCTGCGCCAGGCCGATGCCATCTACATCGACGAACTCTACCAGAGCGGCCACTACGACAAGATCAGCCAGGCCTTCGCCGTCTTTCTGCCGGTCAAAAGCGTCGGTGTTATGGGTGACGGCCGTACCTACGAATACGTCATTGCCCTGCGCGCCGTCGAGACCAGGGATTTCATGACCGCTGGCTGGTACCCGATGCCCTATGCCGACCTGGCCCGCATCAGCAACCGCATCATCAACGAAGTGCGCGGGGTCAACCGGGTGACTTACGATATCTCCAGCAAGCCGCCGGCGACGATTGAGTGGGAGTGACCTGAGATCCTGTACAGTGCTGCTCGTCAGTCATGAGTGATAGAAAAATGCGGGGCCAGAACACTGGCCCCGCATTTTGTTATGTCTCTGGATCTGTATTCAGCAGCTGTTTTCCCAGTAGCAAGCCATCTGTTGGGTGACCACATCCGCCATCAGCATGAGGTTCTGCTTGGGTATGTCGATGACCTTGACGGTTGGTTTGAAGCGGCTGCTGCTGGGCATCAAGCCTTCCAGCGCATTGCTGTGCTGGTAGATCCATTCGTGTTTGACGGTGCATGGAAAAGCGTCCGGGAAGAGAGCCAGGTAGAAAATATCCGCTTCGACCAGATCCTGGAAGAAGTGCGATCCGAACGAGAGCTCCGGTACCAGGTCTCCCTCGGTGAAGGCCACCTCGCCGATAGCCGCCATGTTGTTGATTTCAGAGAATTTGACCGGCACACCCAGGGAGGGTGTCGAGGTCCCCCAACGTCCCGGCCCGAGCAGGAGGGTCGGCTGGTCTCCCCGTTCCTTGATCCGTTTGTTGAGCCGTCCGATCAGCCGCGCAACTTCGTGTTTGTCGGAAAGCGACAGCTGTGCATACGAGCGCGGGTCGATCCAGATGACCCGTTTGATCGGCAGGGCAGTGTTGCCGCCCATGAAGCCACCCTCGGCGCGGAAAAATATCTTGCTCTCCGGAATCTCCTTGGGGATGTTGACTCGCTTTTTCAGTCCCTTGGTCTGCAGGGGCCGGCATTGCAGCAGGTTGATCCTGGTGCTGCCGTCAGCGGCCGAGTTGACGGTGAACTCGATGTCGACGGGATATTGATAGGCCTTCTCGATGGTCTTGAGAAGTTTCTGCATCATCTGCGGAAAGTCTGTTCTTTTCAGAAGATCTTCGAAGGTCAAAAGCCAGACCTGCTGGTTGGGTTTGCCCCGTTCCTTGAGTCTGGCCATGGTCTCTCGATCAAGTTCGCCATAGCGTTCCAGATTGAGTTCAATGTTTTCGCCGACCAGGCGGGAGATGGGCAGTGATTGCAGGATGTTGTCCGCAACATTGATCAGGTCGATGTCCTTTTGCGAGAATCGGCGCAGGTCCTCATGGCCTTTCATTGGCAGTTTCATCGGTGCATCGAGGGCTACGATCCGCGGGTAATCCCCCTCGACGCGGTCGACCGCCCGGGTGCCGAGACCGAGGACCAGGCGCAGCATACCGGCCTGGGGGTCCATGTGCTTGTCCCAGACGAAGGTGTTGTAGGAAATGCCGACTCCGGCCAGTTCGGGAAAGTAGTACTGCTGGTGATAAGAGCCGGACACCCGCTGAATCAATAAGCCCATCTGCTCCATGTGCTGGTCGAGCCCGCGCTGCTTGCGGTAGGTCAGGGCGTCCTCGCTCATGGTGCTGGCGAAAATCTTGCGCACGGCCTCTTCGAACTCCGCATAGCGTTCTTCCGGGGTGCCCTGGTTGGCGCAGAAAAAGCTGTCGTACTTGCCGGCGAAGGCGTTGCCGAAACTGTCCTCGAGCAGTGAACTGGAGCGGACAATGATCGGGTACTGGCCGTAGTAGTCGAGCATGCTCTGCAGCTCATCGCGCAACGTCTCGGGAAAGGCGCCGCCGAGCATCTTGTTGTGGAGCTCGGCCCCGGTGGTGAAGTATTTATCCGGGGTTTTCTGGGCCACGTAGAGCTCCCACCAGCCGTTGTTGACGATATACGAATAGTAGACGTTCGAGCCGACGAAGAAGGAGTCGTGCTGCTCGAGGAGGCTAGCCCAGTCGAAGTCCGGCTGTGCCTGCAGGATGCGCCGGGAGAGGAGCATGCCGACGGCCTTGCCGCCGATGAAGCCGGTGCCGATCATGCGGCTCTTGAAGGCCAGCAGGTCGTCGAGGGAAAAGTAACGGCTGGCGAGGGCGAGGATGTTGTCCTCGAGGCCGATCAGGTGCCGGCAGAGATGTTCAACCATCTGCTGCTTCTCAGCTGCGGAAGTTTCCGGCGAGTTGAGCTCCTCGGCCTGCAGGAAGAGGCGGTGCCAGTGGTCGAGTTGCCGGTTGCCGGCATCGATTTCCTGGCGGCGGATAGTCGCCAGTAGCTCGGTCGCCTCAAGGCTGTTGGCCATGGGGATGAAGCTCTCCCCTTTCTGGCGGTGCGGCAGGAACATGGTCGGCGAGTGGCGCTGCCAGACCTTGATCGGGTGGATGAAATGTTCAGCACCGCGGCGGTGGAGATCCAGCAGCACCTGGGTTGTTTCGCGAATGCGGGCGATGGTCTTGTGGGCATGACGGTTGCGCAGCAAGGCGAAGTAGGCCACCGTGTCGAGGCGGAACAGGTAAGGGCAGGTCACATGGAAAAAGTTGGCGATCATGTGATCGGTTGCCCAGGCGGAGAGCAGGTCCGACAGGCAGTCGAAGACGTAAAAGGTGCCGACCCCCTTGTCCGTGGCGATGGCGTGGATGGCGCAGGCGAAAGGTTCGAACCCTGCGCTCGGATCGAGCTCAAAGGTTTCGACCTGCAGCGTCTGGTCGACCACCGGCGGGTGCATGCCGAAGCGGAAGTAGACGACCTGCCGTCCTGCTACCAGGGCCTGGTTAACGAAGGGGGTGACAAAATCGCGGTAATCATCGATGGTGTCCACCTTCCAGACAACGTTGTCACCGATACGCAGGCCATCGAGGATCCCGTCAAGGCCCTTGAAGCCGGTTGTCACCCATCTGTTCTCGTCTGCCATCATGGCGGCTGCCTCGAAAGTTATGGGGCGGAACTTCGCAGGGTCGGGGGCTAAGCCCCGACCCTGTTATAGCTCAAACGCAATGATCAGACAACGCCGAGGGCGACCATGGCATTGGCGACCCTGATGAAACCTGCGATGTTGGCGCCGTTGACATAGTTGCCCGGAGTGCCGTATTCAATCGCGGTCTCGTAGCAGAGCTCATGGATGTTCTTCATGATCTCCTGCAAGCGTTTCTCAGTGTAATCGAACGACCAGGAGTCGCGCTGCGCGTTCTGCTGCATCTCCAGCGCCGAGGTTGCCACGCCGCCGGCGTTGGCGGCCTTGCCCGGGCCATAAGCGATCTGGGCTTCGAGGAAGACCTTGACACCCTCCGGCGTAGTCGGCATGTTGGCGCCTTCACCTACGGCGATGCAACCGTTTGCAACAAGTTTCTTGGCGTCGGCGCCGTTGATTTCGTTCTGGGTGGCAGACGGCATGGCCACCTGGCAGGGGACTTCCCATATATTGCCCTTGGCGACGTACTTGGCGTGTTTGCGATACTGGATGTAGTCCTTGATTCGCCGTCGCTCAATTTCTTTGAGCTGTTGCAGGAGCTGGAGATCGATCCCCTTTTCGTCGTAAATGTAGCCGTTGGAGTCGGAGGAGGTCACGACCTTGCCGCCGAGCTGATGAATTTTTTCAATGGTATAGATGGCTACGTTGCCCGAGCCGGAGACAGAGCAGACCTTGCCTTCGAACGAATCCTTGCGGGCCTTGAGCATTTCATCGACGAAGAAGGTGGCGCCGTAACCGGTCGCTTCCGTGCGTACCAGTGAACCGCCCCAGTCAAGACCTTTGCCGGTCAGCACGCCGGCTTCCCAGCGGTTGGTGATGCGCTTGTACTGACCGAACATGAAGCCGATCTCGCGTCCGCCAACGCCGATATCACCAGCCGGTACGTCGGTGTGCTCGCCGATGTGGCGATAGAGTTCGGTCATGAAGCTCTGGCAAAAGCTCATGATCTCGTCGTCGGACTTCCCTTTCGGGTCGAAGTCGGAACCGCCCTTGCCGCCGCCGATCGGCAGCCCGGTCAAAGCGTTTTTGAAGATCTGCTCGAAGCCGAGGAATTTGATGATGCCCAAGTAAACCGAGGGGTGGAAACGTAAGCCACCCTTGTAGGGGCCGAGTGCGCTGTTGAATTCAACGCGGAAGCCGCGGTTGATCTGCACGATTCCCTGGTCGTCGCGCCAAGGTACCCGGAAGATGATCTGGCGTTCCGGTTCACAGATGCGCTCGATGATCTTATGGCGAGCGAACTCGGGGTGTTTGACTAGGACTGGCCCGAGAGATTCGAGAACCTCACAGGCGGCCTGATGAAATTCGGTTTCTCCTGGATTGCGGGCAACGACATCGCGGTAAATTGACTCGACTTTTTCATCCATTTTCGCCATAATGCCTCCTTATTAGGCAGTGATTGCATAAATATTATGCATAATATATTTTGTAGCTTAAAAATAAATTGCAATCAAGCGAAAAATAAGTATGCATATTTATTGTGCATGCTAGGGTGTTTTTTGGGTTAACTGGTTGTTGAGAAGTGTCCTGTAGGCCATAAACTTGTCGCCAAGTTGATAGTTGTTAATACATTGCGGTAAGCCTTCGTGACGTAAGGGTATATTGTCGTGCCCGATGAAGATGTTTGCCACTCCGTGGGATGAAGCTTTGGATTTGTTGTGCTTTCGGGCATAATGGGGCAAAGTTTTATTTCATTTGCTGTGGTTCGATCATATGCAGGCTGTAGCTGCAGAATTCAGTACTACTGAAGAATTATTGCCGATAAAGGCCACGTTTCTTCTGAATCGTGGAGACCTCATGAAGGACTACCTTACCGAACAGTGGCGTGCTCTCCTGCTTCACAACAATCTCGACAGTTTCGACCGCCTCTGGGCTGTGGACGCCGTTTGGGTCGAGCCGCCCAACGAGCGGCGCGGCGGGTGGAGCGGCGTTTCTCGCTGTGAGTTGGACCTTCCTGAAGGCGGTAAGGTGGGAGTTTTTCTCAAGCGCCAGGAGAATCATATCACCCGTACCATGTTGCATCCCTTCGGCATACCGACCTTCGTTCGCGAAATACACAATATCCTGCTCTTCAAAAGGGCCGCAGTACCGGCGCTGGAACCGGTTTATTTTGCGGTTCGCAAAAACTCAGGCGATCTGCGCGCTATCCTGTGTACTGTGGCTCTCGACGGTTATCTTCCCCTGGAAGCCCTCGTTGATAAGTGGACGAAGGAGGGATGGCCTGCTCGCAGTCGTTGTCGGCAGTTGATGCGGGCAGTTGCTGACGTTTTGACGCGCATGCATGATCATAAAATTCAGCACAACTGCTTTTATCCGAAGCACATCTTCGTTTGCGACCACGAAGAACAGATCAAGGTGCGCCTCATCGATTTGGAAAAAGCCAAGGTGGTCCTTATGCGCCGATTTGCAACCTGCAGGGACCTCTATACGCTGAATCGCCATTCACCAAGGTGGAGTAGAACGGATCGTCTGCGCTTCTTGCTGTTGTATTTGGGTGTAAAGCGCCTCGATCATCATGCCAAAGCGCTTTGGAGACAGATCGCCCGGCGGACGCGCAGAAAAGGGCATGGTTGACCATCCTGTACAGACAACGCCACTGGGGAGAGGTATGAGGAGCAAAGCCAAAAGGAAACCCGGCAAACCCGCCAAGAAGTACAGCCAGGCGGCGCGCTTGCATGACGTCATTCGCATACTGGAAGCCCGTTACGGGGCAACGGTCGACGAGCTGGCCGAAGAATGTGGCGTCACCCGGCGTACAGTCTATCGCGACCTGGATGCGATTCGTGATGCCGGCTACCCTCTGACCTCGGAGCCGGAAGCGGACGGCCGAACCTTATACCGTTTCATAACCGGCTTCAAAAGACTCCCGCCGATCACCTTCTCCCTGGAAGAGCTGATGACCCTTTATCTCTGCCGCGGCCAACTTGGCTTTCTCCAGGGCACCCCCTTCCAGGACGATCTCGATGCCATTTTTGGCCGGATCCATTCGAGCCTGCCGCCGCGCAGCGTTGCCCACCTTGAGCGGATTGCCGAAACGGCCTCGCCCAAGTTCCAGGGTGCTCGCCATTATGCTGCAAAGAAGGAGCTGCTAAAAGAATTGCGCCGGGCGCTGCTCTACCAGTACCGTCTGGAACTCTCCTACACGCCGGCGCGGCGTGCCTCGGAGGTCTACCGGTTCGATCCCTATACACTTCTGTTTTACGAGGGCGCACTCTATCTGGGCGGGTATGCCCACAACCGGGGCGCGCTGCGCCTCTTCCTGCTGGATCGTATCGAGCAAGCAACGGTTCTCGATGAACGTTTCGAAGTGCCAAACGATTTTTCTGCCGACGATCTGACCGGTTCGGCCTTCGGCCTGATTGATGAGCAGCAGCAGACCATCAAGGTCCGCTTCGGTGCAGAGATCGGCCACCTGATTCGAGAGCGGGTCTGGCATCCCAGCCAGCAGATGATTGAGGAGGAAGATGGCTCTCTGATGCTCATGTTCAATGCCAGTGGCGAGAAAGAGATTCTGGCGTGGCTCTATTCCTACCTGCCGCATGTCCAGGTGCTGGAGCCCGAGAGTTTGATGTCAGCTTTTTACCAGGGGTTGCGGGACGGGTTGCTCAAGGGCTAAGATCTTCTTTCCAGGCAAGGTCAGTCGGTTAGCATCCTGTGTTGATTCTCAAGTATTATGAATAAATCTGATTAGCATAATTATTTATAGAAATATTTAGACTGCCCATTAATCCAAACAAAACGGCCATCTGGAAACGGGTGGCTATTTGGTATATCTCAGGGGCAGTAAAGCCCTTGATTTCTACCCAACTTGGCAACTTGTAACGAAGTAGGAGGATAAGTTTGATGCAAATCTTTACCTCGCTATCATTCTAGAGTAGATTGTTAGCGTCTTTTATGATGTCTTCTTTTGAGGATGGAAATGTTCAGTAAGATTACAGAAAAAGCTTGAATCAAACTAGAACCGCTGTTGCTGGCATTGCGCTGGTCGGCGGTTTTTGCTTTAAAATTAGTTTTTTACCTTTGCGAAGCAGAAATGGTTCCCGGAGGATGGCGTTTTGCAAAATAGCAACATGATGCAAAAAGTAAAAGAGTATGAAGCCTTTTGCAGAAATCCAAATTTCTTAGATTGGGTTAAGGTAAAGAAGGTTTTCACGCTTCATCTGATTTTAAATAATACAGATCTAGAAAAATACACACAAAACAAAGAATACGCCGAACTTATTCCAGAATCAAATATCATCATAGCCCTCATTGGATTAGAAAAAGACGGCTTTATAAAGTGTGAAGATCTTGGTGGTAATAGTTGCCTCGAATATATTACAGAATTGAAAGGAATAAAAATAACGATAAATATAGATAAGAATACTGCACGAGATTTAGACCTATTGCTTAGTCCATGCTCGAAGGAGTTCATAACCTATTTTAAAAAAAGAAGAGAGGAAGAACGCCAAACTCGATTGTTGCGAATAGCAGAGTCAAAAGAAAAACAAAGAGAATTAAATAAGAAAGTGGAGAAACTTGGCGGTCTAGTTTTTCATGGTTTGTACCATGGGGAGCGTCGAGTTATGGCTCGGGTCGAATCGAAAGGTCGCGAATGGCAACTTAGAGATGATGAGAAATCTTTGATAGCCGCAATCGGAAAAAATAGGATCAAAAAAGGGATGAATAGAGTTGATTTATTGAAGCGATTTGGTCTGCATGAAGCCAAAGAGGTTGCCCCTGTGCGATTTAATATAGATGATTCTGGTCGTTTTAATATTGAAAGAGTCGATGTTTGGGGAGAAAAGGCAAAACTTTATGTCGATAAAAGAACTTTTATGCAAAGATTGATAGATGATTGGCATTGGAATGATGTATTGCCAATTTTGTTAATGCCTCATTTATCAATCACGTTTTATGTCACTAAAAATATATCTACAAAAGCAACAAGAATACTTTACTTTTTCATATTATTTTTTCTTATATTACTTGGTTCAACCTATGGTACAAATCTTCATCTTACATATATTGAACAAATCTGGTTTGCATTAATGGCACTATATTTCTTGCTTCCGATTGTCATCCTCGGAACTTATTTATTGATTCATGCCCTGTCATCAGATGATGATTACCTGTAAACTCCTCTGTCGATGAATCCCCCCTAAATAGATTTGTAGAAACCCCTGACTCGGTCTAGAACACTCTTAAGAATTACCATCTCACCGCACAGGGTTTCGATTGTGTCGTGGTGGCCCCATCGAAGATTCCCCGGCAGAGCGGCAACCACATTAAAAATGACCGCCGTGATGCTCAAATGCTGGCCCGTCTGCACCGAGCCGGCGAATTGGCCGCAGTCTATGTTCCTTGTGTCGAAGATGAAGCCATGCGTGATTTAACCCGTACCAGGGAAGATGCCAAGGCCATGGAGCGCCATGCAAAGCAGCGCATTCTGGCCTTCCTGCTCCGCCATGGGCACTATTCCTCGGGGAAATCGCCATGGAGCCGCGCTCACTTTCGCTGGATCTCCCTCCTCAAGAGGCCCCATCCGGCGCAGCAGATCGTTCTTCAAGAGTCTCTTGACACTCTGGCCGAATGCACGCGTCGCGTTGACCGCCTGACGGAACAGATTCAGACGTTGTCGCCTCAGTGGCGCTTGTTCCCGGTCACCCAGGCCTTACAAGCCTTGCGAGGCGTCTCCCTGATTGTCGCCACCACGACCATTGCGGAGATCGGTGATTTAACCCGTTTTGAAGGTCCTCCCGAACTGATGTCTTATCTCGGTTTGGTTCCGTCAGAGCACTCAAGTGGCCGGACGACCAGGCGGGGGTCCATCACCAAAACAGGGAATGGCCATGTCCGCCGTGTCCTGGCCGAGGCCGCCTGGGCGTATCGACTTTCCGCCCGGGTGAGCCGCAAGCTTCTGCTCCGGCAAGAAGGGGTGTCGCAAGAGGTGTGTGCCATCTCCTGGAAGGCTCAACTTCGATTATGTGCCCGTTACAAACGATTTATCGCCAAAGGCAAGTCCCACCAGTTGGTTGTCACGGCCATTGCCCGGGAGCTCTGTGCATTTATGTGGGCGATCGCCAACGAAGTTCACGGTCCCGTTAAAGGGTAACGCATCCGAAGTCACAGGACCACAGTCCTTTAAACCGGTCGGAGGGAGTCTATAAGAGCAAGAGCCTTTATCCAGAACAGTTTCAGGAGCGCAACCACGGTCAGGAGAATCCTCGGTGACCCTGTTGGATAAGACCCTAAGGTCGAACTCCCGAATTGCAGAGAGAGCAGCTCCGCGACGAAGCCAAGTCTGGCGGTAACCAACCCGCGAATATCAGAGCGATCAACCGTCGACAAACGGGTTCCGCCCCTGATCGTGTTCTGGAATTAACGTCCAAAAAGAACCGCTGAAAACCAGTCGGGCAGGAAACATTTCGTCTATTGACACCTGTCAGCCATATCAGGGGGCTGTAAGAAAATCACATATCATGCCAATTCTACATCCTGTAACCGATGCGAGATGGTAAATAAGACCGCCTCCTTTTGACCTCAGCCCCGTTTCGGATATACTCCATACTGTTGATAATGTCGGTATCTGTGAATCTAGGGTTGCAGAAGAAGAATGATAACCGATGAGCGCTTTCCCGGTGGCCTTTGCGGCCTCATGATCGACGATGTGCCATATAAGTCCTAGGCAAGGGCCAAACGGCTTGAACCTACCATTTTTAGTTAGGGAGAATAAGTTTATGACGGAGCTAAATGTGCTAGAAGAAAAACCGATCGTTTCCCGATGGAAGCGAATCCGTTTAACCGGCTTCGGACTCTCTATCGGCTTAAGTCTTGTTCTGACACAGTTTTTGCTCTCTGGTTGCGCAGTGGGAGACAAGGCTGCTGACTTTAAGTTAGTTCCTGTAACCGACTCTCCCACTGGGGTACATTATCCGGGGAAATTTGTGTGGAATGACCTGCTCACAGACAACGTTACCGCTGCTAAAGATTTCTACGGGCAACTTTTCGGCTGGACTTTTGAGACCTCTGGCAATTACACGGTGATTAAGAACAATGGTCTCAGTATTGCCGGAATTGCCCATATCAAGGGAGACGTCAAGAACCCCAGTGTATCGCGCTGGCTTTGTACTCTTTCTGTCGCCGACGTAGACACGGCCGTTGCCCTGACCGTCGAAGAAGGTGGTGTCGTCAATGAAGGCCCCCTGGATTTGGTGAATCGCGGCAAAGGCGCCCTGATCCGTGATCCACAGGGGGCCCAGTTGATGCTTCTGTATGCCAATAACGGTGATCCTGAGGATGGAGAACCGGTCCTAGGGGAATGGCTCTGGCATGAACTCTGGAGTAACCAGGCAAGCGAGTCGCTGGACTTTTACCAAAAACTTACCGGATATGATTTTGAAGGAGACCCGGCTGATTACCTGATTCTGATCAAAGATGAGCAGTGGCGTGCTGGTATCCGCTACCTGGATAACAGTGAGCTCGAGATGCGCTGGGTGCCAGTTGTCAGGGTTGCAGACACAGATGAGATCGCTGCACGTGCAAAGCAATTGGGAGGGAAAGTGCTTGTGGATCCTCAACCAACACAGGATGGCGGAAGCGTAGCATTACTGTCTGACCCGTCGAATGCGCTCCTAATCATTCAGCGTTGGACGGCGCCCACCTCTGGGCTGGAGAATTAATCATGCTGAATAATATACGGTTGGTGCTCCTTGGTGGTTTGACTCTCCTCATTCTCCTGCTTTTGTGGGGATGTGGGGGGTCAGGAGGTTCTTACTCTACAAGCGTTTACCGTGGTTACCATGACCCTTACCCTGGTTGGGGGTACAGGCCCGTTTATGACTACCCGCACTCGCGGCCCCCAGGATACAGACCGCCCCCAGGATACAGACCGCCTCCAGGGCATAGGCCTCCTCCGGGCCAGAGACCTCCGGGGATGGGGCGTCCTCCAGGTGGAAGACCTCCAGGCATGAGTCGGCCTCCGCGACCATCTACGTTGCCGGCAAGAGCCAAATAATGAAGAATTTGAATCAGATGATTCGCAAGGAAAGTGATATTAAGGCGGTTTTGAAATCACTTTGCTTACAAAACGAAGGCGAACTGGGGTGATTACCGCGTAGCCTTTATTAAAAGTCACGACTTCCGAGACGAAAAAGGGCGTGTTATTGATAGGCATATTTAGGACGACAAAATGATGGCCACCTGGATCAATTCTGGGCGGCCATTTTTATCTGTATTTTTTTTGCTTGACATGTCCGACTAAAACAGTAAGATATTCACAACAGAACATTCTTCATGTTCTACCTCCTAAGAAAAACCCACAAACCCGTTGCCCCACAGTCACCCTTATGACTGTGGGGCTTTTTTTCTTATATATGGTCTCCCCCCTTCTTGCAAGGGCTTCATGACGAAAGACGAGGGACAAGTGAAGATAGCTCAAAAGCCCCAACCGGGGATGGCTGGGGCAAATAATATTCTTAGACAACTGGTGTTCAGTTGCCCCTAAAGGTTCTTCTTCTCAAAAAAGCGGAATAGGAGTAAACCTGCAATAACAACAATTGCTATGATTACCCAATGATTTATTCCAAGTATTCCCGGCAAGGTAATCTTGCCAAAATCACCCCAAGTAAGAACAGTTTGTTTCATGAGTGGGAAAGCCTCTGCGTACACGGCCGCTCCCACCAGCATTCCGATGATACCCCAGAGAGCATCCCAACGACCTTCTGCAAGAGCACCGGCTGAGGTGCCTGGACAGTATCCAAGTAAGCCCCATCCGATACCGAAGACCAGACCGCCAATAATGTTTCCTCCCAATACAGTTGTTTTGATACTCAGTCTAGCTAGTTCTAGGTCAACCAAAAGATAGACTCCAACCATTCCCACTAAAACACTTGAAAGCATGAATTTAATGATGGTCATATCTTTAAACAATAGAGCGCCGAGTTGCTTGTCATAGCGTAGGACACGGCCCTTTTGAAGCAGGAAGCCAAAAGCTATGCCGGTTATCAGGCCATAGATGAGCATTTTCATCGCTGGTTCCTTCCGTAGATGAGACGGGCAACAAACATGCCACCGATGAAGAAGCAGGCCAATGAAACAAAACCGCTGATAGCTAGCTGGAGCGAACCGCTCAGCCCGTGACCACTCGGTCAGCCATCAGCCAGCCTGGCTCCGTACATCGCTATGGCACCCCCGGTAAAGGCGAAGACAGCTCGTTTGACCTGACTCTCAGATCCGAACCGCTTTTGCCATAGATCGGGTAAGCCTTGCCATTTGAAGCTCTTTGAACTCAGAGCGGCAATTAAGGCCCCGATGAAAATGCCGACCACGAACATCCACTGCCAATCGATCTTCGGGGTGGTTTTTATGAAATACTCCATTTGTGCGACCCGCTCAGGAGAGATGAAGTCCTCGAGCAAGCCGACTGTACGAACAAATGTGGTTGAGGCACCCAGGAAATGTCCCGTAATCCAGACCGAGAGAATGGATACGATTCCCGATAGCCCCCCTGCCAGATAGGGGCTCCAACTGCCATCATTTGAGGGCAAGTCTGCCATATTCTACTCCTCTCGGGTTTCAGTAAGAATTCGTAGGTGGTTCTTTCTTTTTAAGAAAGATTAAAGAATCTCAATTTCATTGTACGGTAAGATTTGTTGAAAACAAGCTTTCACTGACATTTCCAAAACGCCCCCTCGACGCCCCTCCGCCCCAGACGTACCGGACCTGCCCCGGAATCAAAACCCCGCCCCAGAATATGCCAACGCTACATTCCCGAAGCCACCCAATTGTCTGTTAGAGATGCTTTCGGACCAGACCTGGACCGGAGGACAAAAGAAAAGAGCGACCCCGGGAAGGTCGCTCCTTGTATAGAATGGTCGGGATGACTGGATTCAAACCAGCGCCCCCCCCCTGCTCTCGTAGCAGGTGCGCTACCAGACTGCGCTATTCTTAAATGTCACGACTGCCCGGACGGATTAACGTCGGTCTTCTGATAGGAAGTGGCTTCCAGGGATGTTTCCTGGGCGACTTCTGGACTCGAAACAAAACAGGGCCATCTTCTTAATGGAGATGGCCCTGTTAACGTTAAGTCACGTCATAAAAGAACCGAGCTGTCTTGACTGGGCGCATATCTAGACGCTGGCAAAGACAGCCAGCATCTAGGAGACAGGGGTTTTGAAACCAGGGGGCTTAATGGTCAAGATTGAACAAGTGATCCGACTCAGTACCAATTCAGCGGTGTTGCCGATCAACAGACCTGGCAAGCCTGACCGGGCAACAGTTCCCATGACCACGATGTCAGGCTTTTTCTTCTCGATTAGTTCAACCAGGGTCGGCCCAGACGGCCCTTTGGCCATGGTGGTCTTGAAGTTGCTTCCGTCGAATGGAGATAGAATATCCTCCAACCACTTCTGGTGGGCTTTTTCGACCTCTTCAGTCAATGCATCGATCTCTTCATCGCTCATTTTGAAACGTGGCCCGCGCAGCGTGGATTCACCCTCAAGCTCCCAAGTGTGAACGACCTCGACCTTGCTGTTTTCACGTTTTGCCAGGGTCATTCCGAGCTTGACCAGGTCTTGATGAAGTTTCAACCGCTCGGGTTCAGAAGGGTCCGGATCGACCGCAATAAGGATTTTTCCGAAGGGCTTTCTTTGATTAGGCTTGATGATCCATACCGGGCAGGGGCACTTGCGTAGCAGATGCAGATCGACGCTTTCCAGACGTCCTTCTTTGCAGGTCAAGTGTTTCGGCTTGATGATGAGATCATGAGAGTGGCCCATAACCGTACGAATCAGTTCTATGAAAGGCTTTCCGAACAAGACCTTGGTTTCGACCTTCAGGGAAGAGTCGATTTTTTGGGACAAATTATCGAGTTCCTTTTGGGCAAGGTGCTGGGAGGTTTCCTTGAACTCGGCCAGGCGTTTTTTTGAAAGGAAATAGCTGGCCGCAATAGGTAACTCTTCGATGACGCGCACAAGGGTAACTTGGGCGCGATTGGTAATCGCCAAGCGATTAGCCCTCTCAAGTGCAGCCAAGTCATCCTTGCCGCCAATGGATGCAAAGAGAATATTTTTAAACCTTTCCATAAAACCCTCCCGTTTGTCTCCTGAATTTCATCACGGATTATATCATAATCCCGTGGGCTTGAACGGAGAGCAGCCAGAACTCCCCTTTAATTTTTAGACTTATGGTGATAGTTTAGAGCCCTAACATCTGCAAGGTCAATGGTCGAGGCAGCCTCCTTGTTAATTTTAGTGACCCGAAAAATGTGGAGTTCGAAATCGTGTATAATTCAACATTGATGGCTTGTGCAGAAGACTTGATAAGAAGTTTACATGTCAAGTGATCGTCTGTAATAAGGATCCTTACTGTTGTTGACATAGAACCATTCCGAAACAGTTCGCTGTCAGTAATCAAACGAAACCCGAGCCACACCTGTTCCTGGAGTTTCTGTGGGGAATATCGCGAGAAGTTGCAACGCGAAAACGCAGTCAAAGGGGCCGCAATGGGTGGCGTCGATCCCGGGCGTACTGTTTGCCTTGTTGCTTTGCCTTTTGTTCTTCTCACCACTCCCCTGGAGGTTCTCGCTGCCATGGGTCCCTTCACTCGCCATCGACTTTGCCGTCTATGTTGACGGGCTTGCGGCCCAATTCCTAGTCTTAATCACCGGAATCGGCACCTTGGTCTTTGTTTATGGTGCCGGTTATCTCTCCGGGCACCCCAAATGCACGCGCGTCTTTACTCTGTTGATCCTGTTCATGGCCGCCATGATCGGAGCGGTGGTTAGCGACCACCTCGTGGTCCTGTTCGTTTTCTGGGAGTTGACCAGTATCCTGTCATTCCTGTTGGTTGGGTTCGATCATGAACGGGAATCGAGTCGTAAATCGGCACAAAAGGCCATTCTGGTCACAGGCGTTGGCGGTCTTTTCCTCCTCGCCGGTTTGATCCTCCTCGGTCAGATTGCCGGAACATACTCCATCCAGTTGTTGCTGGAACGTGCGCCCCGGTTTATCAGTGATGGGCGGCTCAATACAGCCTTGGGCCTGATCATCGTCGGAGCATTCACCAAGTCGGCACAGTTCCCTTTTCATTTTTGGTTGCCCAACGCAATGGCCGCCCCCACGCCGGTCAGTGCCTACCTGCATTCTGCGACCATGGTCAAACTGGGCATCTATCTTCTGGCACGATTGGATGCCGCTTTTAGCGATCTCTTGTTCTGGGAATACACTCTCGTCGGGATTGGGACCCTCACCGCGGTTTTTGCCGCTCTTCAGACATTCTATGAGCGTGATCTCAAGCGCATCCTCGCTTGGTCAACAGTCGCAACTTTGGGCACACTGGTCATGCTGGTCGGCCTTCCGGGGCATGGTGCGGCCTTGGCAACTTCAGTCCTTTTTTTCGCTCATGCACTGTATAAAGCGCCATTGTTCTTCGTCGCTGGCAACCTGGATCATGGCGCAGGGACACGAGAAATCGACAACTTAACCGGAATGCGGCATTACATGCCATGGACCGCAGCGGCAGCGATGTTGGCTGCTCTGTCGATGGCCGGTTTGCCTCTGACCTTCGGCTTTGTTGCCAAAGACGTAATCACATATGCAAAAGCACAGGCTGATGTTCTGCACCTGGTGAGTTATGCTACGGTCTTCGTCAACGGTCTCTCCGTCGCCGTCGCGGCGATTGCTGCTATCCACATTTTCTGGGGGAGAGATACCGTGCCACGCAAGGCCCATCCACATGAGGCGAATGCCAGCATGCTCATGCCGCCACTGATCCTGGCCTCACTTGGCCTTCTTTTCGGGCTCTTTCCAACGCTGATCGATCCGTTGCTCGGCGCCTCAGCGCGATCGATTTCCCCGGGTTTTGATGCCACCAAGGTCAATGCCGCATATGACATCGTGCCTGTCCTTGAGGCCACCCTCGGCACGATCATCTTCGGCATACTGGTCTATTTACGTTGGGACTGGCTCCATGCGCTGTTGGGCCGGATCCGGCATTTTGAGACGGTTGGCCCGGAAGCTTGGTACCATCGTGGACTCGAAGCTCTCCCGAGACTAGCTGCCCGGCAAACCCGCCTGTTGCAACACGGTTCGTTGCCCCATTATCTGCTGGCCATGGTGGCTGTGGTGACCATCTTGACCATTGTTTTGCTTGTGTGGGTCTCGCCGGTGCGGAATTGGCCAGAGCTCAAGACGCTGACGATTCCGGTGTTGGGGGCCTCTACGCTGATTGCCATCGGGGGTTTGGCGACTCTTTACGTTTACGATCACTTGGTTCTTCTTTTGGTCAGTGGATTGGTCGGCTATGGCAGTGCAATCCTGTTCCTGTTCACCGGGGCCCCGGATCTCGCGTTCACGCAGTTCGTGGTGGAGACCGTTTTCGTCGTGGTCGTGGCGACCGTTCTGGTCAGGTTGAGGCGCTTAAGTCCTGAAAAAATGAACGCTCCGAAAGAACCGCTTCTGCGGCCACTCTCCTTGGCTGTCGCGATCGCTTTCGGCACTACTCTGACCGTGCTGGTCCTGCTCGTGTCCGGATTACCCTTTGACAGCATGCTGACTGATTTCTATGCCGAACAGAGCCTTCCGGTGGCGCATGGTCGCAACGTTGTGAATCTCATTCTGGTCGATTTTCGCGCGCTGGATACTCTGGGAGAGATTTCTGTCCTGATGTTTGCACTTGTGGCGGCACTTCCTTTGCTTAAGCTGATGGGTGAGAAACACCGATGACGTCACGTCCCCTGATCGCCGAAGTGTTCATGCGCTGGCTTTATCCGGTGCTGTTGATTCTTTCCTTTTGGATTCTTATGCGCGGGCATAATGCCCCAGGGGGTGGTTTCATTGCTGGCCTCCTGGCTGTCTCAGCGAGCTCCGCCTACGCATTGGTTTTCAACTCCAGTGAAGCGTTACGTCGTCTGCCGTTTGGTCCGGTCCGTCTTGCCGGTTGCGGTGTCCTCCTTTCCTTGATGAGTGGTCTCCCCGCCATTGTACAGGGCCTGCCGTTTCTTACTCATCCCTGGGTCACTCTATCTCTCGGCTTCATTCAGGTGCCACTCTCGACAGTCATGTTGTTCGATCTCGGGGTCTACCTCGCAGTTTGGGGGGCCATCGGCGGGTACTGCCTGATATTGGTGCAAGCCATCGAGGAGGACGCATGATCTGGGCGGTTGCACTGGCGATTGGGATGGTTATCACCGCCGGGACATATCTGGCCCTGTCACGTGATTTGCTGCGTTGCCTGATCGGGTTGGCGGTTCTCGGCAATGGGATTAATCTCCTCTTGTTTACGGCGGGTCGCCTCGGCAGCAGGGTCCCGCCGATTATTGTTGAACAGGAGACAATACTTCAAAATGCAGCAAATGCCCTGCCGCAGGCATTGGTTCTCACGGCAATCGTTATCAGTTTCGCGCTGCTCTGCTTCTCACTGGTGCTCGCCGTGCGGTTGGTGCAAGTGGCCGGCAGTGACGATGTGACGACGCTTCGTAGCGCCGAACCTCCCGCAACGGATGCAGTCAAGCCCGCTTTGGAGGACGGACCATGATCCTGGCTATCCTGCCACTGCTGGTACCGCTCACCACAGCCTTACTCTGCGTGATAACTCAATCATCAGCACGGGTGCAACGAGTCATCAGTGTCTGCGGTAGTTTTGTTCTCTTAGTGAGCGCGATGGCCTTGCTCTGGCAAGTCAGTGTGGAGGACACGGTCACCTTGACGGCTGGTAACTGGCCGTTGCCGTTTGGAATCGAGTTTACCGCAGATCGATTGGGCAGTGCGCTCGTGCTTATCGCCGCGATCATGGTAACCATTACGGTGCTATGGCAAGCGAGCGACGCTGATATTGCGCCGTCAACACCCGGACTGCATCCTCTTTTGCATGGTTTGACCGCCGGTGCTGGGGCGGCTTTTCTGGCGGCAGATCTTTTTAATCTTTATGTCTGGTTCGAGGTTGCACTGATCTGCTCTCTCGGTCTTCTTGTGCAGGGCGGCACCTTGCGGCAGCTCGATGCTGCCCTCAAGTACTTTGCGATGAACCTGGTTGGGACATTATTGTTACTGACGGCTGTCGCTTTGTTGTATGCCGCCACCGGGCAACTCAATTTCACGGCAATCGGAGAGGCCGCCGCTCGGCTCGAAACGCCACTCATGCTGCCACTGATTGGCTTGCTGGTGCTGGCCTTTCTGATCAAAGCCGCTGCGTTTCCCTTCTTCGCTTGGCTTCCGGCCTCATATCACACGCTCCCCGGGCCGGTCCTGGCCCTGTTCTCGGCGCTGCTCAGTAAAATCGGGATCTGTGCCCTCATCCGCACTTTAGGCGGGACCTTCCAACCCGCACCGGAACTGCTCTTCACGATGCTCGGCTGGATTGCACTCCTGTCAATGCTGACCGGAGTCCTGGGAGCTGCTTATCACTGGGACATGCGCCGCATTCTGGCATTTCACAGCATCAGCCAGGTCGGCTATATGCTGCTCGCCATTGCTCTCGCTTCTCGCGCCGGGAACGCCGCTGCCATCTTCTTTGCGCTGCACCACAGTCTCGTCAAGGCCGGACTTTTTCTTGCAGCAGCATTGATTTATCGTCAGACCGGACATTACGACCTGCGGCGAATCGGTGGGTTGTATGCTGCTAAGCCGTTCCTTGCGACGTTGTTCCTGCTCTTTGCGCTGTCCCTTGTAGGGATTCCTCCTCTCAGCGGCTTCTGGGGTAAGTACCTCATTGTTCGCGAGAGTCTCGTCCAGGGTGAATATCTCTGGGCAGGCGTCGCATTGTTTGTTGGCGCTCTGACCTTTTATTCCATGCTAAAGATCTGGCTTGAGGCTTTCTGGAAACCGCATCCGGATCAGAGCTGGCAGCCGCCTGTGGCAACCCGCTTGACCCCGGCTTACGCCAGTGTGGGGGTGCTAGCCTTCCTCACCTTGTGGATGGGCCTGTTCCCGGAGAAAATCGTTGTTTTTGTGACGAATGCTGCCAATTCACTGCACGGAGTTTCGCCATGAGATTTCGGCCTTTGATCATGTGCAGGCTTTTCCTGCGATTTTTCGGACACTGTGTTCTCTCGGGAGTTTCCACCGCAGGGATCATTCTGAAGCGCACTGCACCGCCTGCGGGTTTTGTACGATTTCACTTCGTGCCGATGAGTATGACAGGAGCTGCTGTCCTCGGTGCCATGGTGACATTAACCCCGGGCAGCAGCGCAATTGATATTGACATGGAGCGTCGTGAAATTCTTCTGCATCTGCTGGATACCCGTCTTACCAAGGCCAGCGTAGAGGCCATTAGGCGTGATTTTGAGCATGATATTTCACTGCTTTTCCCAGAGAGTCCATCATGATGATCATTCTGCTCGTTTTGATTGTTTTCGTATGCGTGGGTTTGGGAGCCCTGCGTTTTATGCGTGGTCCATCAGATGCTGACCGGATCGTCGCGCTCGATATCCTATTCTCTTCTGCTGTCGCTCTGTGCGCTTTTGCCGCACTTTCGACCCAAAGAGTCTTGTTTCTCGATATCGCCCTCGGATTGGCACTGATCAGCTTCGTTGCAACGCTGGCATGGTCACGTCTCTTGGAGATGCGTAGCAGTCATAAAGAGGGGATAAAGCCATGAGTACTGTTGGGACTTTATTTGTTGCCATTGGGGTCCTCGTGCTGTTGCTGGCAAGTTCCGGACTGTTTGCATTGAAAGACGCCTTGTCTCGCCAGCATGCCGCCACCAAAGCCGGATCGCTGGGGATTGTAATGATCGTCTCAGGGGCGGCTTTAATCGGTGGCAACTGGTCTTGGGGATGGCGTGCTCTGGTGATCGTGATATTTGTCTGGTTGACGATGCCAATTGCCTCCCATGTGCTCGCTCGTGCTGCAATGCGTGAAAGCAAATCGATGGGTGAAGTGTCTGATGCTGAATTGCAGGATTTCTAGGAATCATCCACGATAGCTTGATTTTAGCCAATTCGACTACATCAAACATCCTGACTCATTTATTGACTAACATCTCCTTTAACCCTCCCCACACCTGATGTAAACTAACGCTTCGTTAACTCATAATATTTCAAAAGTATTGCATCAAAGGAGTCTTTGCAGATGAGACTTGACATAAATAGAGTGTCGAAACAGATCGATTTTCTTGAGCATCTAGACCGGCTTAAACTGGTCCTTAGGCAAAATTTGGTGATGGATGAATCTCGCAGAGAAAATAGTGCCGAACACTCCTGGCACATGGCTACTATGGCAATGGTATTGTTTGAGTATGCCCCACAACCCCTTGACCAATTGAGGGTGATGAAAATGCTTCTTTTACACGATGTTATCGAAATTGAAGCTGGTGACACTTTCTGCTTCGATGTGGAGGCTAACAAGGACAAGGAAGAACGGGAACGACTTGCTGCCGACAAAGTGTTCGGCTTTCTACCACCTGACCTGAGTCGTGAGTTCAGAAGTGTTTGGGATGAATTTGAGGAAGGGAAGACGGCTGAGGCCCTCTTTGCAAATTCTCTAGATCGCTTCCAAGTTCTACTACAGAATGTCAATACCCGTGGTGGCACTTGGCGCATACATAACATAGAGAAATCACGCGTAATTCAACGAATGTTACCAATCAAGACCGGAGCACCATTACTTTGGCCTGTCGTTTTGAATTATTTGGATAAAGCTTGCGCTCAGGGGCTTCTCAGAGATGATAAGGTTGCGCATAAATTAAGTTGACCTCACCCCCGACAGAAGCTGACATCAGTTACACAAAATTTCTCAAAAGTCACAATTTAAGAAACACTGGCCGAAACTGTTTAAAATTATACCCATAAGTTGTGTCATAATAAATTCTCTCAAGTCCCAAGAATTTTTGAGACATTCAATGTCAACAAATATTGCCAACAGTGCTTCATTAATTAAGTCTGCGTAGTATTCAGAAGGAGGACGGACATGACAGATCTTAATATTATTGATTTGAGCCAGCGAATACTCGCTCTCGCGCCGGATGCCATCATGTTCGCTGACCGTTTTGGGATCATCCGTCTCTGGAACCAGGGCGCTGAGCGGATTTTCGGTTATTCGGCGTCAGACACTATCGGCCAGTCTCTTGACCTGATCATCCCCGAAAAACTCCGCCAACGGCATTGGGACGGCTACCATAAAACCATGGCGACCGGTGAAACGCGCTACGGCACCGCATTGCTCGCGGTGCCGGCTCTCCACCAGAATGGCTCGCGGCTCTCAACCGAATTCTCGATCGTTATGTTGACTGACGACGAGGGCCAGCCGATAGGCGTGGCAGCCATTCTGCGCGACGTGACCGAGCGACATCAGAAGGAGAAGATGCTACGTGACCGTCTGGCTGATCTCGAAGAGGCGCATAAGATCTGAATTAACTCGAAAACAATTCTACTGAATTGACTGTGATTTCACGATAAAGAGGCCGCTTGCCCAGTGTGACATATTCTGTCTCGTCAGCTGATAAGATAAAATCAAATCCTGCAAGGAGGCGATTATGATCTACATCGGCACAACAGAGAACAACGGCAGTGCCATCTACTTTGATGTCTATTCAGCCGAGCGTCAGGGGCGTGGCCTGCGCATTTCAGGGACTATCGGCGACGGATGCTACGAAGGCGAAGTGCTCGTGGAACTCGGGCGCAGTGATTGCGTGACCTTTGCCGATGCTTGGCTGGGTGGTTCGGGTTTTAGCGAATTCATGGCGCGGTGCGGGACCGATATGCTGGAACGGGCATTGTTGGAAGCGGCCCGCGATATGCCGTTATGGCATCGCCGACGCAGCAGGCCACACGGCAACGGCAAAGTGACCGCAGGTAGTTTCGCTTGTGAACCGATGCCGACATGGCACTGTGGCGCCTGAGGATTGCATTGCGGTAACGGTTTGGGGTAAAAAGGGGCAAACATTTCCTCTTGTGGAAGGTATCCATGCGCACCCTTGTCCTTGCCTCGACCAGCCCCTACCGTTTGCAATTGATGCGTCAGCTTGAAGTGAGTTTTCACGTTGCCGCACCGCGTTACAAGGAGCGCATGGACCCGAGCGTCTCTGCCGAACTGCTGGTCAAGCACCAGGCGCTTCAGAAGGCGAAAAGCATTGCCGATCAATATGAAAATGCCTTGATCATCGGCGCCGATCAGGTCTTCGTCGATGCGCGTCACCGGGTGCTGGGCAAGCCGGGGACCAAGGAGAAGGCGATTGAGCAGCTCATGGAGATGCAGGGGCGCAAGCACACCTTTTACACCGGGCTGGCGATCTACGATAGTGCTAGCCGCGAGAGCCTCGCTGAGTTCGACACTTTCACCGTGGCTATGCGCACTCTGACCGAGCAGCAGATCAAGCACTACGTGGACAAGGAGAACCCGATCGATTGCGCCGGTTCATTTAAAATTGAAGGGCTGGGGATCGCCCTGATGGAGAAGATGTCCGGCAACGATTACACCAGCTTGATCGGGCTGCCGCTGATCCTGTTGGTCAATATGTTGAGTCACTTCAAAGTCGAGGTACTTTAGGGGCGGAATTCAGAAGACAAAAGGTTTATATGTCCTTCATCGATTTTCATCCTTGCCGCACTTTTATGATTTCATCAAGGCCATAAGTTCTGTATTCTGAACATCATGTTTAAATGTAATAAGCACCAGATTCAGATATGTTCCATTTCCCGTATTCTGTCTCCTGCATCCTGAATTCTAGCTTTTAGGTCTTGCCATACATGCAGCACGCCAATTTTGTTCACCTTCATGTGCACACCCAGTACAGCCTGCTTGACGGCGCCATTCGCATTGGCGATCTGGTTGAGCGGGCCAAGGAACACCGTATGCCGGCCATGGCGATTACCGACCATGGCAATATGTTCGGTGCACTCGAGTTCTACACCAAGGCGCATGCCGCTGGTGTCAAGCCGATCATCGGCTGCGAAGTCTACGTCGCGCCTGGCTCGCGCCACGAGAAGAGCGGGGCGACTTCTTCCGGCGATGCTTCCGGGCATCTGGTCCTGCTTTGCAAAAACCGCACGGGTTATCGCAACCTCTGCCGTATGGTATCAACGGCCTACCAGGACGGCTTCTACTATCGGCCGCGGATCGACTGGGACCTGCTCAGCGCCAACAATGAGGGGTTGATCGCCCTGACGGCCTGTCTCGGCGGCGAGATCCCCAGCCTGATCAACCGGGGGCGGATGGAACAGGCCCGCGTGCGCACCGGGGAGATGGCCAAAATCTTCGATAGCAATCGGCTCTACCTGGAATTGCAGGAGAATTTCCTGCCTGAACAGGTAACCGCCAACAAGGGGCTGATCGAACTTGGCAGGGAACTCGGCCTGCCGCTGGTCGCGACCAACGACTGCCACTACCTGACCCGCGATGACGCTTTCGCCCACGAAGTGCTGCTCTGCATCCAGACGGGCAAGACGCTGGATGATCCAAACCGGATGCGCTTTGCCAACGATGAGTTTTACGTCAAGACGCCCGACGAGATGGCTGAACTCTTCAAAGCGGTACCCGAAGCAATCAGAAATACGGTGGAAATCGCCGAACGCTGCAACCTCGAGCTCGATGTCAGTGGCAAGACCTACCACTTTCCGGCGCTGGCCCTCGATGCCGGGAAGACGCCGGCACAAGCTCTCGAAGAACAGTCCTGCGCAGGTTTGGCAGAACGCATCGCGGAAATTCGCAAACTCCGCCCCGAATTCTCCACGCTAGACGTCGAAAGTTACCAGGCCCGCCTCGATGAAGAGTTGAAGATCATCAACCAGATGGGTTTCCCCGACTACTTCCTTATCGTCGCAGATTTCATCAACTGGGCCAAGGATCACGATATCCCCGTTGGTCCCGGACGCGGCAGTGCCGCCGGCAGCCTGGTGGCCTTCGCGCTCAGGATCACCGATATCGATCCTATCCCGTATCACTTGCTCTTTGAACGTTTCCTCAACCCGGAACGCGTCTCCATGCCTGATATCGACGTCGACTTCTGCATTAATGGTCGCGAGGACGTCATCAACTATGTGCGCGACAAGTACGGTCGTGAGAATGTCGCCCAGATTATCACCTTTGGCTCCATGCTAGCCCGTGCGGTCATCCGCGATGTCGGTCGCGGCATGGGGATGCCTTACGGCGAGGTCGATACGATTGCCAAGTTGATACCCAACCCGACCGGCAAGAAAGTCACCCTCAAGGACGCCCAGAAACAGGAACCGCGCCTGCGCGAGCTGATTGAAAAAGACTCCCGGGTCAAAAAGCTCTTTGATGTCGCTCTGTCGCTGGAAGGGCTCACCCGCCATGCCTCGACCCACGCCGCCGGTGTCGTGGTCACGCCGGAGCCTTTGACCAACTACCTGCCGCTCTATGTCGATCCCAAGTCGCATGGACAGGTCACCCAGTTCGACATGGGCTTTGTCGAGAAGATCGGCCTGGTGAAATTCGACTTCCTCGGCCTGAAGACTTTGACGGTCATCAACAATGCGGTCCGCCTGATCCGGAAAGGGAAGGATCCTGACTTTGATCTGAACCTGATCCTCAACGACGATGAGAACTCCTTCCAGTTGCTCAGCCGCGGTGAGACCACCGGGGTCTTCCAGCTGGAATCCTCGGGAATGAAAGAATATCTGATCAAACTCAAGCCCTCCTGCTTCGAGGACCTCATCGCCATGGTCGCCCTCTACCGTCCGGGCCCGCTCGGGTCGGGGATGGTCGACTCCTTTATTAAGCGCAAGCATGGGGTCGAGCAGTTCAGCTTCGATTTCCCCCAGCTTGAGCCGATACTCAAGGATACCTACGGGGTCATCGTCTACCAGGAGCAGGTCATGCAGATTGCTCAGGTCCTCGGCAACTACACTCTGGGCGGCGCCGACCTTCTGCGCCGGGCGATGGGCAAGAAGAAGCCCGAGGAGATGGCCAAGCAGAAGCAGATTTTCCTCAACGGCGCCAAGCAGAACAAGCTCGACACCAAAAAAGCCGAAGCGGTCTTCGACCAGATGGAGAAGTTCGCCGAGTACGGTTTCAACAAGTCCCACTCGGCCGCCTACGCCTTCATCGCCTACCAGACCGCCTATCTCAAAGCCCACTTTCCGGTGGAATTCATGGCGGCGCTGCTCACCGAGGACATGGAGAACACTGATAAGGTCATCAAGAATATCAACGAAATTCGCAACATGGGTATTGCTATCCTCCCTCCCGATGTCAACGCCTCGAGCCGTGATTTTACTGTGCATGCTAAGGACATCCGTTTTGGCCTGGGTGCTGTCAAAGGGATCGGCGGTGGCGCGGTAGAAGCCATGGTCGAGGCCCGTGAGTCAGGCCCTTTCGAGTCCCTGCACAATTTCTGCGAACGGGTTGATCTGCGACGCGTCAACAAGCGTGTTGTGGAAGCCCTCATCAAATGCGGGGCTTTCGATTCTCTGCAGAAGAAACGTGCGCAATTCATGGCCGCCCTTGAAGAAGCCATGGAGTATGGCCAGAAGCTCCAGCGCGAGAAGGAAACCGGGCAGGAATCGCTCTTCGGTTCCGATCAGATTGTCACGCAGAACGGGCATGCGTATGGCCAGTTGCCGGATCTTGAAGAATGGCCGGAAAATGTCCTGCTGGCCAATGAAAAGGAAGCCATTGGCTTCTATATCACCGGACACCCGCTGGCACGGCACAGTGACACAATCAAACGTTTCAGCACCTGTGACACGGCCGGGCTGATCGAACGTGCCGACAAGGAAGAGGTCAGTGTCTGTGGCATCGTCACCGGCATCAAGCTGCTGAATACCCGCAAGGGCGACCGCATGGCCTTTGTCACCCTGGAGGACTTAAGCGGCTTTGTCGAGATGGTGGTTTTCCCCGAGACATACACCCAATGTGCCGAACTGCTCAACAGCGAGGAGGCGCTTTTGGTCAAGGGCGCCGTGGATGTCGGTGAGGACGCCTGCAAGATACTGGTCAACGAGGTGCTGTCTCTCAAGGAAGTGCAGGAGCGTCTGACCCGACTGGTGCATTTTCGACTGACGACGCCAGGCCTTGAAGAGCGGCAGTTGCGGTCTCTCAAGGACATCATGACCCGCTACCGTGGCGATTGCGAAGCCCTGATCCACCTGGTTGTGCCCAATCGCAGCGAAACCGTGATATCATTACCAGATGATTTGCGTCTTCAAGCCAGCGATGAATTGATGGATGACGTTGAGAAATTGTTCGGTTATAATGTGGTCACTTTTGAATAGGTTTGACCACTTTGACCTGGTCGCCGCGGAACTGACAGGAGCCTGCTGATGCAGTTTTTTCTAGATTTTGAAAAACCCCTTGCCGAGTTGGAACAGAAGATCAAGGAGTTGCGGGACTACTCAACAGACAACGTTGATTTTTCCAGCGACATCACCAAACTGGAAAAGAAGGCGGACCGGCTGCGTGAAGACATCTTCGCCAACCTGACCCGCTGGCAGCGTACCCAGCTGGCACGTCACCAGGCGCGGCCCTACACGCTCGATTACATCAAGCACATTTTTACCGACTGGTTCGAAGTCCACGGCGACCGCAACTTCCGCGACGATCCCGCCCTGGTGTGTGGTTTTGCCCGTCTCGACGGTGAGCCGTGTGTGGTCATCGGCCATCAGAAAGGGCGCGATACCAAGGAGAAGGTCTATCGGAATTTCGGTATGCCGAACCCGGAAGGTTATCGCAAGGCTTTGCGCATCATGCAGATGGCCGAACAGTTCTGTTTGCCGATCTTCACCTTTGTCGACACGCCGGGCGCTTTTCCGGGGATCGGTGCCGAAGAGCGCGGCCAGGCAGAGGCGATTGCCCGCAATCTGCGCGAGATGGCGGCCTTGAACGTGCCGATTATCGTGACGGTCACCGGCGAAGGTGGCTCCGGCGGCGCTTTGGCGATTGCCGTCGGCAACAAGGTGATGATGATGCAGTATTCCGTTTATGCGGTCATCTCGCCGGAAGGCTGCGCGGCGATCCTCTGGAGCGACGGCACGCGCGGGCCTGAAGCCGCAGAGGCCCTCAAGCTGACTTCGATGGATATCGATGCCCTCGGCACGATCATCGACGACGTCATCCCTGAGCCGGCCGGTGGCGCCCACAACAATCATGTCGCTGCCGCTGCGACCGTCAAGAAATACCTCAAAAAGCATCTGGCTGAACTGAAACAGCTGTCTCCCGAGGAACTGGTTGAACAGCGCTACCAGAAATTCAGGGCCATGACCATCGTCGAGGAATGATGACGTTGGTTTGCTCCGGACTCCCAATGACACGCGGGGGCAGAATCCACTTCTGTCCCCGTTTTTTTTAGGTGATTGCCGTGTCAGTGACTATGCCTCCTGTTGTGGTCGGTTTGGGACAATGCTCGCTCGACATCTTGGGGGAGTTGGAGAGATATCCCGATCTCGACCAGAAAGCTGAATTAAGCAGCCTGCTCATCCAGGGTGGTGGCCCGGTGGCCACGGCACTGGTGACCCTGGCCCGGTTGGGAGCCCCGACGGCGATGGTCGGTGCCGTCGGTGATGACGAGTTCGGCCGCCAGATCCGACAGGGGCTGCAGGATGAGCAGGTCGACTGCACGCACCTGTTGCCGATTCCCGGCACCGCGAGCCAGGTTGCGTTTATCGCCGTCGACTCGTTCGGACACCGCAATATCTTCTGGCATCGTGGAACGGCCACACCGAAGATCCCCGCCTCATTGCCGGACTTCCTGCCGGAATCTGTGCGCATCCTGCATCTGGATGGGCTGCATCTCGAGGTCGCGCTTGCCGCTGCAGAACTGGCCCGCAGTCGGGGTGTCATGACGATGCTTGATGGTGGCACCTTGCGAACCGGTATGGAACGGTTGTTGCCGATGATTGATCACCTGGTCGTGAGTGAAAGGTTTGCCTGCCAGTTACTGCAGGATCATGATCCTGATATCGCACTGCAGCGTTTGTCCGGCTACGGTGCGCAGGCGGTCACCATTACTTTCGGCAAGTCGGGCAGCCGGACCCTGTGCGCCGACGGGCAGCTTTTCAGCCAACCCGCGTTCCCGATTGATATTGTCGATACCACAGGTTGCGGAGATGTCTTTCATGGCGGCTATCTCTACGGATTGCTACAGGCATGGCCGCTGCGTCAAACTCTTCGATTTGCCGCGGCCTGTGCTGCCTTGAAAACCCGCGCCACTGGGAGGGCGGACAGCGATTCCAGTCTTGCAGGAGGTGAACACTTTTCTGCAACGCCATAAGGAATAGTGCCTCCTGACAAGCGACCCTGTTGACTTAAGTGACTGCTTCCATTATCAATGCTCACATGATCACTACCATACGAAAGCACTACCTGATCTGCCTTGTCCTGCTCCTGGCGGCCTGTGGGGGGCCGACCTACAAGGTCCGGGTCTTGGATACGCCGTCCCAGCCAGATCTGCATCCAACGCAGCGACCCTACGAGGTCAATGGTACGCGTTATCAGCCGATTTCTTCGGCGCACGGTTTTGTCGATGAAGGGATGGCCAGCTGGTACGGCAAGGATTTCCATGGCCGCAAAACCAGCAACGGTGAAACCTACGACATGTATGCCATGACCGCCGCCCACAAAACCCTGCCGATGAATGTCTATCTGAAGGTCACCAACCTCGACAGTGGCCGTACGGCGGTGGTGCGGGTCAACGACCGTGGGCCGTTTGTCAAGAGCCGGATCATCGACCTGTCCTATTCTGCGGCCAAGGAACTCGGGGTGGTCGGTCCGGGAACTGCGCCGGTACGGATCGAAGCCCTCGGCTATCGCGATAACAAACCAGAGGATGCCGTCCCCCGCTACCGGCAACCGGCCAGTTATGATGCGGGAGTCTTCATGGTCCAAGTCGGAGCCTTTACAGTGCAGGAGAATGCCTATCGACTGGCAGAAAAACTCAAGGGGCAATACGGCCGTTCCGCGGTGGCCGAAAGCTGGGTAAATGGACAGAAATTTTACCGAGTCCGCGTCGGCCTTTATGCGTCGATGACGCTGGCCAGCGAAGCACTGGTGCAGATCGAGGCGAGCGGCTATCCGAACAGTTTCATTGTTGCCCAATAACTTTGATGTTAAGATTTTTACCTTGAACACCGTGCACTCTGTAAGAATGGCAACCCTATGAGCAAGACCAGGAAAACTGTTTACCGTATATTCTTTACCAGCCAGGGTAAGGGCTATGAGCTGTACGCCCGCAAGATTAGCCAGGGGGAGATGTACGGTTTTGTCGAGATTGAGGAGATTCTGTTCGGCGAAAAATCGGCGATCGTGTTCGACCCGAATGAAGAAGCGCTGAAGAATGAGTTTGCCAGCGTCAAGCGTTTGCTGATCCCATATCACTCGGTCGGCCGCATCGATGAAGTTGAAAAGGAAGGGCAGGCCAAAGTCATAGCTTTGGCGACGCCGGATCCCGGGAAAGAAGCCGGTCTGCCATTACCACCCTTCAAGCCGGGAAAGTAGTCGCCCCCCGCAAATATCGCCTGTCTTGCAAAGCTGGTACGTCCTAGTTGACGCCGCGCCCAAGGGGTAAAGCTCTTTTCAGATGGCAAACACCGTCAAGTGTCAGGAGCCCCGATTCAGCTGCACAACGAATCCAAAACATCCTTTTATTCCCCGGCGATAATCTATAGTTGCGGGGCCTGCGGAGATTTTTGTGCAACTTTTGTGAGCGACGATATCACTCTCAGCTTAGGTTGTTCCATGCGGGAATGTCTGAAAAATTCCCGCTTCTGGACGGAAAACATGCATTCCAATGGATGCTCCTAGATTCTCGAGGCCTATGAGTCTTTGTTTGATAAAGGTCATCATGTCCATGAATACCGCAAAGGCAAGCGGCCGATGACCTTCCTTATCTCCAGTCGCTCGGTTGAATTCAAGGGTGAACTGAGGATTTTGAGCAGTGTCCACGATATCGCTGAATAGCGGGCAGCGGAGGAGGCTCTGCGCAATCACGACCAGGCCATGAGCGATTTCATCTCGATCGTGGCGCACGAACTGCGTACACTGCTGGTCGCCACTATCGGTTATTTCGAACGGTTTGAAGAGACTGTCAAGATGTGCGCGACCGAGGATCAGAGAACCGGATATGTCGACATCATCAAAAGCAAAGCCGATGTTCTCAACCGTTTGGTCGACGACCTGCTGGATGTCTGCCGCATCCAGCTCGACAGGTTTCTGGGCCTTGTGCGCAAAGAGTGCACATCTGGTGGAATCATAGAGGATGTGATTAATTCCCTGGGCGTGAAGGCCGGTCGGTACACTATCGTGTTTGTGCCAAGCAATCCATTGCCTAAGACCATGCGTGTCGATGGCGGTCGCATCGCTCAGGTGCTGAATAACCTGCTCAGCAACGCGATCAAGTCTTCGTCCCAAGAGGGGGACAATCAAGATTCAGACAGTGACCCAAAAGGACAAGGTCGACGTTTCTGTGATCGAACAGGGGTTAGGAATGACGCCGCAAAAAATTGAGTGCATCTTCGGCAGGTTTTATCGCGCCGAGTTTGCAACTACCGAAACCAGCGGCCTGGGGTTGGGGGTGAGCATCGTTAAACAGATCATTGTTGATCATAGTGGGGAGATCTTCGTCTCCAGCAATCTAGGTGATCGAACGACATCATTTTTACCCTGCCGATGGTACAGTAAATGAGCTCTCCTGCAAGGCGGGGGTGAAATGCTGGTTTAAAAGAGCGGCTAATGTTCTGTCAGCAGCCTGTCACGGTAACGGCACTGCATGACAACTGCCTCAGCCCACTTAGCCGCGCCAGAGGGTCCAAGGCAGATCGTTTTTATTGGTGCTCTGTGTAAATTTTGCATTGCAGGTCAGGCACTGATAGTCCTGCTCTTCGAATCCTCTGGGCTTCTTCCCCTCGAAAATTCTGCATTTGTCAGTTTTCCTCAGGTATTCATGTGGCTTGCCATTGGGAGATTTCTTCGACTGTTCTGCACAGAGGTCGCATAGTTGCATTTCACTTCACCTTGTTCGGGGAAACACCGGCGTTAAACTGCGTCCACCCAAGAGAATGTCAACTGTTTCGGTTCTGACTATTTGCAGCGCATGGTTTTTTTGCCGTCCTCGAAAAGGACTTCGACTTTGCGCGGGCCGGCCAAGCGCTGCACAACGCCGAGGCCAAATATGGGGTGATTCATCAGGGATTTGACCTTGAATGCCGTCGTCATGGAATAAGCGGTTGCATGTTCGCTACTCATGCTGGGGCGCAAATCTTCCCACGCTTTACACTCGGCAGCTTTCGGATCTACCGTTCGGCGTACTGAAGGCTTTTTGGCGGCTGTCGGCGGACGATACTTGTGTTGCCGACTGCAGGCGTCGCACTGGACCATGTCCGGGCCGCTATCGGTGCTGGTGATGATGGTGTGACCACCGTTTTTGCGGCATTTGGTGCAACGTGCTTCGATTGGGTCACCGGCTGTGAATGTACTGCTTGGCATGATGGGACTCCTTATGCTTTGGGGCTGGTCATGACCTCCCCGGAAAAAACACGCGGACCTTTAAACTTCCGGCAGGCATGACAATTGACCTGACGGGCTTCACCGATCAGGGTTATGCACCTCTGTAACGGGATCTCCGTGCGGCTTTATCGGCGATGGTGGTTTGCGAGGGGCTCTTGGGGATTGCGTTACCTGTACAGTGTACAGTTTTTCCCGGGGAAAAGATACCAAGATGCATATTTCACGCCTTGCCTGGTCATTATCGACCAGAGCCGCGTTTTTTCAATTCATCCTGGACAAGCTGCTTTTGTGCTGGAGCAAGCCGACGCGAGACCAGCAGGTTGCGCACGTCAGGGGTGCGCAGCTGCGGGAGGAAAAGGGTAAACCAGATCGCTGGCGTACGCCGGTTTTTTAGAATGGCAAGCCTTAAGTTCGGGCGCAGTTTCCACTTGGGATGCCTGGCGATCATGGAGATCGTCTCGGCAGAGGCATTGGCACTGTTTATAAACTGCAGAATGGCAACTTCACGCAGGCGTGGGCTGCTCAGGCAGATTTCGACCAGAGGGGTATCGCCCTCTTTGAGGATGGCGCCGACTACGGTGGCCGTAGCGCGCCGGGCGAGAGTCATCTTGTTGCCGAGCTCCGTGGTCGGCAGCCGATGTAGGATGGCACGCTCGGCGGCAAATTTCTGGTCAGGTGTGACGCCTGGGACCATACAGAGGTCAACCAACTCGAAGAGGTGAAGGTAAGGCAGCAGTGCCAGCGCGATCGGACCCGGAGTCCCGGGATTTTTCACCAGGGCGACCTGCAAGCGATGGCTGTGCCTGGATATGTCCAGCTGGTAGACGGCTTTGAGGAAATCTTCGCTGAGATCGCGGCGTTTGAGCAGGGTGAGGAGATGCTCCTCGTTGAGGCACGGGTTCTTGAGGAGTGAGCGCAGCACCTGCATGTCAGGATCAACAAGGACCTGGAAGAGCTCATCGCCGGTTGCGGTCAGCGCCTTGTATAACCGTTTGCCCAGTTCGGCATCAATTCTGAGAGCGCGGGAGTCGTCAGCCATGCCTCAATTATGCTGATTGGCAAGGCTCGGGTCAATGCCCGGAACTGCCATCATCGCGCAGGTACTCGCCGAGGAACTCTGCCTTGAAGGCGGGGTATTCATTGGCTTCGATTGCCGCGCGAGCCCCGGCGACCATGTCGAGGTAAAAACGCACGTTGTGGATCGCCGCCAGGGTCGCAGAGAGAACCTCGTTGGCGTTGAACAAATGATGTAGATAAGCCCGGTGAAGTTGCTGCAGCAATAGCAACTGCATGCGGCGTCGACGGGAAAAAAATCACGGCGGTAACGTCGGTTGGTCAGGCGGACCTTGCCGCGCCGAGTAAAGAGGGTGGCGCTGCGGGCATAACGGGTCGGGATGACACAATCGAACATGTCCATGCCGCGTTCGATACTTTCGAGGATGTCTTCCGGCAGACCGACACCCATCAGGTACCTGGGCTTATCCTCGGGGAGATATGGCTCGGTGTAGTCAACGACTTTTTTGAGCAGTTCCAAACCCTCACCGACGCTGACCCCGCCAATGGCGTAACCGGGGAAGTTCATATCCTTGAGGGCCAGTGCACAGTCACGGCGCAGGTCATTGTAAACGCTTCCCTGAACGATGCCGAACAGGGCCTGGTCCGTGCGGTTGTGAGCTTTCAGGCATTCCTCAGCCCAGCGCAGCGTCTTGCGAATCGATTTGTTGGCGTAATCGTGCGTAGCCGGGTAGGGGATGCATTCGTCGAAGGCCATGATGATGTCGGCACCGAGCTGGTTCTGGATGTTGGTTGCCTCGCGAGGGCCGAGAAAGATGCGGTCGCCATTGACTTCGTGCTTAAAGAAGACGCCGTCCTCGGTAATCTCTTTTTGTGGCAGGGAAAAAACCTGGAATCCGCCGCTGTCAGTAAGGATTGGCTTTGGCCAGTGCATGAATTTATGTAGCCCGCCGGCTTTTTCCACCAGCCCTTCCCCCGGCTTGAGGTGCAGGTGGTAGGTGTTGGAAAGGATGATCTGGGCGCCGGCTTCATCGACTTGAGCCGGAGTCATCGCTTTGAGGGCGCCATGCGTGCCAACTGGCATGAAGATGGGTGTTTCGATCATGCCGTGCGGAGTGGTGAGACGACCACGCCTGGCTCGGGTTGTTTTATCTTGGGCCAGAAGTTCAAATTGCAGCATGATATGTTAGGCTTTTCTGGCGCAGACGTTGCACCGGTAAATCGGGTTCAGTCATTTATCGGCGGACTCTAGCAGAATTGTACAAGGACTACAATAACCCGCAATGATTACTGATAACCTTTTACTGTTGCCGCAATGGCCGGAGGCTCTCCAGCAGGTCGATATCGTCCAGGCGCGGTTTGACCTGGGATTCATCTCTCCTTGTCAGGTGCAACCTGCTGATTTCCTTGGTATCGGCCGCAGGCTGCGGATTGCGGCGCGGCAAATATTTGATGCAAATGATATCGCAGCCGACCGGGAATGGCAAAGGCTCTTCCAGCCGGCATTGAGTGACGACCCGGTCGCCCAGCGCAAATTCCAGAAACCAGCGCCGGCGTTCGTTGTGACCATGCCGATCATACAGGAACAATTGTTCGCCGACGGCGACCGGCTCGAACTCGAGGTGCTCTTTATCGGCACCGGTATTCCGTTTATCCATGACTTTCTGCGCAGCCTGATGCGACTTGGTGCACCTTGGGTTGGTCAATGGTGAGGGGAATTTTGTAGTGACCGAAGTCTATCATCGGCACGCCGACCACTCGACCAGTCTGGCGTGGTGCCAGAGTGAGTCGCCTGAATCCCTGGCATGTGCCGTCCAGCCTTTGACCTGGGTTCTGCAAAGGCAGGGTGTAACCAGCAAAATCAGCATAAAATATCTCACGCCGACCCGCCTGATGGTCGACGGCAAGCCCTTAAGGAAGCCAAGTTTTTTTCAGGTTTTCCCCTTTATGCTGCGGCGTGCCACTTCGATGCTCTATGCCCACTGTGGGGTTGAGGTGCTTGATGATCCAGCACAAATACTCGGATTGGCCCGCGAACTTGATGTTTTGGATGTACAGCTTCGCTGGCAGGACTGGCGTACGCTGTCGACACGTCAGGGCCTCGCGCTCGGTGGGTTTGTCGGGGAAATGACCCTTGCGGGACGAGCCCTTGAAGAACTTTACTGGGTGCTTGCCGTTGCGTCACTGTTTGGTATTGGTAAGGGTGCAACTTACGGTGCGGGTCGTTTTGAAATTAGTTCCGAATCTTCGTTGCTGCCATTCAAATGCTCGTTATAATTGGATAAAATAGTTATGTCCAGGAGTCTCTGCCATGACCGATGCTTGGGAAGAACGTAAAAGAGCAATTGAGAACAAATATTTTCACGACCTGGAAAAAGAACTGATCGAAAAAATCAAGTCGGAAACCCGTGAGAAGCTGATCCGTCAATATTGCCATAACCGTTGTCCCAAATGCGGCGACACAATCGAACCGATCGATTTCAGGGGGGTGCCGATGGACAAGTGCTTGAATTGTGGCGGAGTTTGGCTGGGGCCGAACGATTTCAGAATATTGTCCGAAAAGGACCACCGGACCTGGTTTGACCGCTGGTTTAAAGAAGAGTCGGTCGAACTGAAGCCTTAATATCATCATTCTACTCAAGAGTTGACCACAACTGAATATGCACTACACCCTGATTCGCTACATTCTGATCAGTTTTCTCGTTGCGTCTGTCGGTTTTGTCCTGGCGGGACTGGTTGCGCTTGTCTTCCCTTGAGCAGGTTGCTGTCCAAGTGGAGCCCTTGCAACGCCCTGCCACTCTCGCTCTGATCCGCAACAGCCAGTTTGCGGTGCTGATCCTCGGCCTGGCAGGGTTTTTAGGTGGCTTGATCGGGATGGTGTTTGCTGTGCATCAATCGGCGAGCATTCTCGATCGTTTGCGCAAGGCGGCCAGATATCTCGGGGATGTCGTTCTTGACGAGATGTCACCGCGGGAATTTCTCACCGTCAGTGACGGTCTTGATCGGGAAATCCAGGAGATGATGCTGAAGATCAAGAACAGCCAACTGCGTTACCTGGATGCCAGCCCTTTAACCCGCCTGCCGGGGAACCTGGCAATCGAGCAGGTCCTCAAGGAGAAGATGGATCGTGGAGAGAAGTTTGCCCTTTGTTATATCGACCTGGATGACTTCAAGGCGTTCAACGACAAATACGGCTACGCCAAGGGGAGCGATCTGATTAAAATGACAGGTGAAGTTGTCTATCGCGCCAAGGATAAATATGCCGAGCAGCAGGATTTTGTCGGTCATATCGGAGGTGATGATTTTGTCCTGATCACATCTCCCGAGCAGGTAGAGAAGGTTTGCCAAACGATCATAAACGAGTTTGACCGGCTTATCCCCGATTATTATGATGCGGATGACCTTAGCAAAGGCTTTATTGAGGGAACGGACCGCTACGGGGTGAAGAGGCGTTTTTCAATCATGTCGATTTCGATTGCCGTTGTTTCAGATCTGAGGCGATCCTTCACTTCTCCAATCGAGATTGCCAAGGTTGCAACGGAAATCAAGGATTACGTCAAAAGCCTGCCCGGCAGCAACTACCTGATCGATCGCCGTGTGACCACCCGCTGAGACGCCTGAGCCACGCGAAGACGATAAAAAAGGGAAGGCTTGGCAAGCCTTCCCTTTTTATGTGATTTTTGTATGCCGCAACCTATCCGACGGTATTCTCGCCGAAGACCTGGGCACTGAACACATAGATATCCGCATCGTCAGCTTCCCAGGCATCGGTCGGCAATCCCGCCTTGATACAGGTCTGCTTGAGGAACGTCTGGCGATCCCAGTTGTGCTCCGTTGCCACCTGAGGCAGGAGAACGCCGCGGTAAAAGCTTTTTTCAATGTAGATGCCGTGCTTGCCGACTTCGATATCCTCGATGCTCTCAATTTTGTTCAGGGGAGAAAGAACCGAGATTTCCAGGGTGAAGCTGTCGAGGTCGTTCTCTTTGAGAGGATAAAAGCGTGGGTCCTTGGACGCCGAGGCCTGGGCCATGCGGGCGACCTCTTTGAAGAGCGGCAGTTCTGACTGAAAGTTGCCGATGCAGCCACGTAATTGCCCATTCTGCTTGATAGTGACAAAGCAACCGTTGCGCTGGTTAAGGGCTTTCTCCTCGCGGGGCTCGACGTATTCCTGTCCGGTTTGCACACCGTGAACGATCGCTTGGCGGGCAATAGCCAGAAGGGCTTGCTTTTCGTGAGCGTTTAACTCTCGGTCCACTCTGCCTCCGATAAAATCAATATTCAATGCTGCATTTGCGGAACGCGCCAATCATAGTGCCATACACTGAATTTTTCAAGATATCTGTCGCCGTTCACGCATTAATTTTGCCAAACTGCACCAGCACGGCAGATATCTGTAGCCAGCCTGGCGGTTCCATGGTTTGACTTGGCCTTTTCCGCGGTCAGAAAGGGGCAGAGCCGAGAATTGAGTCTATTCACGCTAAGCTTGGGGAGAAACGTTGTGTGCGGCAATGCGGTCGACTACACAGTAGATGCCTTCACCCTTGAGCCCGGGCCGGAAACAGCCGTTACAGGAGATGCATGTGGCGGTGTGGCCGTCGTCACGGCGCCAGGTCTCGGGCAGGTCAGGTTCCCTGATCAGTGGCCGTGACAAGGAGAAGAGGTCGGCATCTCCTTCCCAAAGCAGTTTCTGGATGACACCGCAGGAGCGCAACCCCCCCACGACCATCACCGGAACGTCGACCTCATGCTTGATCATGCGGGCCAGCGCAGCATTGTAAGCTTCTTTTTCGGGAGCATCGATCTTCTGCCGCACCGGGCTCATCGCTCCGGATACCGCTGTTCCCGAGCTAACTTCGATGGCGTCGATGCCAAGTTGGGCAAGGCGCTTCGCAATCGCGACGCCATCCTGCGGCTGCAGTCCGCCGTCAAGATGGTCGGTCGCGGTCAGCTTGATGGTAACCGGATAGTCCTGACCCACGGCCGACCTGACTGCGGCAAAGACTTCTTCGAGAAAAGTCATACGTTTTTCGAGGCTGCCGCCGTAGGCATCCTGCCGCTGATTGCAGAGCGGCGAAAGGAACTGGTTGATCAGGTAGCCGTGTGCGCCGTGCAGTTGGACACCATCGAAGCCCGCTTTTTTGGCGCGCGCCGCAGCTCCGCCGAAAGCGGCCACAACCTTTCCGATGTCCTCTGTGCTCATCTCCCGTGGTGTCTCCTGATAGCTGGCAAAGTCCACGACCGATGGTGCCAGAGGCTGGCTGCCGATCACCTTGCTGGAGGTCTGACCGCCGGCATGGACCAGTTGGCAGAAAATTACCCCGCCCTCCTGGTGAACGGCTTCTGTCAGGTGTATGAGGCCGGGGAGGTGGGAGTCGTTGCTGATGCCCATTTTGCCGGGGAGTTGCTTGCCATCGGCACGCACGTAGCTATAACCGGTGATGATCAGCCCTGTCCCGCCCAGGGTCAGCCCTCGGTAATAGGCGACCAGCTGCTGAGTGACATTCCCCTCGGCATCACACATTCCCTCCCAGGTTGCGCTGCGCACAAAACGATTGTTCAGGGTAATATTGCCGATCTGGACCTTGTCGAACAGGGATTTTTCCATGGCAACCTCCTTAGTCATGCCGTGCAGGAGCGTCTCCGGCTGTCGAAGCTTACACATAACATGTTTTAAGATCGATTGTCATGCTACTCAAGGAGCGGGCTCTGTAAGGTGTGTACCCTGGGGAGACACATGCTGTAACGGGGAGATAACTGCCCCCGTGGGGGCAGTCGCTTGACAGGGTTATTTGGCTTTCTTGACGGCTTTCTTGCGATCGTTTTCATCCAGCAGGCGTTTGCGCAGCCGTATCGACTTGGGGGTGACTTCGACCAGTTCATCGTTGTCGATGAACTCCAGGGCCTGTTCTAGAGTCAAGTCACGCGGTGTTGTCAGGCGGATGGCTTCATCGCTTCCCGAGGCCCGCACGTTGGTCAGTTTTTTTCCTCTGCAGGCGTTGACCACGAGATCGTTCTCCTTGGCGTGCTGGCCGATGATCATCCCTTCGTAGACGTTGACTCCGGCGCCGAGAAACAGCAGACCGCGGTCCTGCAGGTTGAAGAGGGAATAGGCCACGGTTTCGCCCGCTTCTATGGCAATCAGGACACCGTTCTTGCGACCGGGGATTGATCCTTTCCAGGGCGCATAGCCATGGAAGGTGTGATTCATGACGCCGGTGCCGCGGGTGTCGGTGAGAAACTCGCTGCGGAAGCCGATCAGGCCGCGGGCCGGGATAATGAACTCCAGGCGGTTGAACCCGTCGAGAGCGTTCATGGCGACCATCTCCGCTTTGCGTGGGCCGAGCTTCTCGATAACCGTCCCCTGGAACTCTTCCGGGACATCGATGACCAGGTATTCCATCGGCTCGCACTGCTCGCCGTCGATCTCGCGACAGATGACTTCCGGTTTGGAAACCGCCAGTTCGTAACCTTCGCGACGCATGTTCTCGATGAGTATCGACAGATGCAGCTCGCCACGCCCCGAAACCTTGAAGGTGTCGGTGTTGGCGGTTTCGGTCACACGCAGCGAGACGTTGGTGCGCAGTTCTTTGAAAAGGCGGTCGCGAATATTCCGTGAGGTCACGTACTTCCCCTCGCGACCGGCGAAGGGCGACGAGTTGACGATGAAGTTCATGGCCAGGGTCGGTTCATCGATGGAGACGTAGGGAAGTGATTTTGGCTTCTCGGTACAAGAGAGCGTTTCGCCGATGCCGATATTTTCAAAGCCGGCGATGGTGACGATGTCGCCGGCGCTGGCTTCATTCAGTTCGATCTGTTTGAGCCCTTCGTAACCGAGCAGCTTGGTGATGCGGCCTCGTGAAATCTCGCCATTTTTCATGATCTGGGCCACCGTCTCGCCGGTGCGAACGGTGCCATTGAAAATCTTGCCGGTGGCGATACGGCCGAGATAGTCGTTATAGTCAATTGACGTGACCAGCATCTGGAAAGGGGCTTTCGCATCGGCAACCGGTGGAGCGACCCGTTCTCGAATCATTTCAAATAGTGGTTCCAGATCGTTGGACTCATCCGAAAGTTCGCGCTTGGCAAATCCCTGCTTGGCACTGGTATAGACAATCGGGAAATCGAGCTGCTGCTCGTCGGCATTGAGTTCGCAGAAGAGATCGAAGACCATGTCGACGACTTTTTCCGGGCGTGCACCTGGGCGGTCGATTTTGTTGATGACGACGATCGGGCGGATGCCGAGATCGAGGGATTTCTTCAGGACGAAGCGAGTCTGCGGCATCGGCCCGTCAAATGCGTCGACCAGCAGCAGAACCGAGTCGACCATCTTCAGAACGCGTTCCACTTCGCCGCCGAAATCAGCGTGGCCGGGTGTGTCGACAATATTAATTTTGAGCCCACCATGATGAATAGACAGGTTCTTGGAGAGAATCGTGATGCCGCGTTCCTTCTCCAGATCGTTGCTGTCCATCACCCGCTCGGTGATCACCTGGTTCTCACGAAAAACGCCGGATTGCTTGAGCATTGCATCAACCAGGGTGGTTTTGCCATGGTCGACGTGTGCGATAATAGCGATGTTGCGTAGATGACGTGTCATAATCGATACCTTATTATATAGACCTTGTGGGGTGTCTTGGTTCGGGCGGGACATAATAATCGCTTCGTGGGGAAATGCAAGCAGCTTTTTTGTAGCAACTGCGCTCAGCTTGCAACCGTGCAACGCTCGCGCCGTTAATCTTGCCGTGGCCTAATGACGGGCTTGTCTGATTTTCATGCATGGCCTAAGATGTTTTTCCTGATCGATCGAATCCTTTGGACGCTGCTGATGCTGACGCTAAGACACAGATACATAATCTCCACTCTCGGCTTGATCGTTATGCTGCTCTGGTTGGGCGGTTGCAGCACTCTGCCCCAATATCTCCCTGCTGAGCCGCCGATTCTGACTGGTGACCAAAGGGCAAGGGTCGGGGCGGCCGTAGAGCCCAAGCTGATCCAGCTGATTGGCGGGCCCTACCATGACCAGCGTCTCGCCGAGGATCTCAATCAATTGGGGAATCGACAGGCTCAGGGCTCCCGGCCAGTCAATATTGTTATTGCCGACCGCAATGCGACAGCACTCTATCCTCTGCCGGGCGGCAGAATTATTGTGACCCGCGGTCTCTTGGCCGGTTTGCATAGCAGAGATGAGCTCGAGGCTATGGTCACTCTTGCTGGTCAGCTCGCGGAGAGGGTCTATCGAGAACCTACGTCGCGTAGCATGGTCGAGGCCACGGAGCAGGTTTTGGCTACAAAGGAATCTTGGCACGATCCCGATGCAGCCTCGATTCGCTTGGCTCGATACTTCGAGGAGCATGCTTGCACAGAGGAGTGCCTGGCCCCAGTGCAAGGCGTGCGCAGCACGACGGGTTCTGCCAGCATCGTTGGCCTGCCCGCTTCGTTCAAGCAACTCAGGGAGCGGCTGCCTGGTTATGAACTGATGGCGCGGGCACGCGAATTCGAGAAGGCAGAAGAGCAGGGGAAAGCGATTGCGACCTACCTTCAGGCCGCCGCAACCGCGCCCGATGAGCCACAGATCCTCGGCGCCCTCGGTCTTGCTTACCTGCGTGCCGGTCAAACTCAGCCGGCCCGGCTGCATCTGCAGAAAGCGGTCAAATTACAACCCGATTATTATCGGACCCTGATGGGGCTCGGTTACCTCTACCTGCAGCAGGGACAACTCCAGCAGGCGAACGAACTCCTGGCCGACAGCGTGCGCCGCCTGGCGGTGGCCGAGAATCTGTTCCTGCTTGCCGAAGCCAGAGAAAAAAGTGGTGATATCAAAGGAGCAATGGCGCTTTACCGCCTGGTGTCCGACACTGATCCTTACAGCAAGTTGGGGCGAACTTCTGCTGAACGTCTGACACAACCTGCAGGTGCGCAATGATACAGGTCCTTACTCTTGCCGAGGGAGAAAGCATCCGCTGGGAAGCCCGGCCGGCACCGCGCTGCTACACGTTCAGGCACTGGAGACATGCCATTTTCGGCGGCATCTTTCTAGCCATTACGCTTTGCTGGCAGCTCCTCGGCTTTGAGATGGCCGAAAGTTACACCACCATCTGGTTGGCCTGGCTTCCAACGCCTTTCGTGCTGATTGGACTCTATCTCTCGGTCGGTCATCTGTTTCAGGCCAGGCTGGAGTGGAACCACGTCCGGTACGTGATCACGGATCGTCGTCTGCTAGTACAACGCGGGCTGCTCAAGCCTCGGGTTGAGTTGATGATGCTGGCCGAGATGACCTATTTTCGCCTGGACCGCCACAGTGAAGAGCTGGGGACTCTTAGGGTCCACAAAGGGCTCGAGCAGCAATTGATACTGCACTGCATCGAATATCCGCGCCGGGCGACGGCATTGCTCGAGGCGGCGATCCAGCAGAAACACGGACAGGCCGATGTGTGCCAAACCACAGAGGTTGTCAATGCTTAACGGTCTTTCCTGTTGCCTTTGCCACCGTTTTTGATTATTCTCTAGCCCCTTTGCCCGGGCTGTGGATATAACCTTATGAATAATAAAGCTTTTTACCTGGAAACCTTTGGCTGCCAGATGAACGTGGTCGACTCGGAACGCATCGTCGCCCTGCTTGGCGGAATCGGCTATCACCAAGTCGATGAACCCGCCCGGGCCGATCTGATCCTTTTGAATACCTGTGCTGTGCGCGATAAGGCCGTGCGCAAGGCTTATGGCCATCTGGGCCGTTTCAAGCCGCTCAAGGAACGCAACCCGACGCTGATCCTCGGTATGGGCGGTTGCATTGCGCAGCAGGAAGGTAAGCAGCTCCTCGAAGAGTTCCCCTACCTGGACTTGGTGTTCGGGACACATAATGTACATCGCCTCCCTGAACTGGTCACACAGGTTGCAGAGCAGCGCGTACGCTGCGAAGAGACCGAATTCCTTGATCGCGAGACCCGTCTGCAACTCTTTCCGTCACGCACCGGTCAGGATGCCTTTACCCGCTTCGTCACGGTCATGCAGGGGTGCGACAATTTCTGCAGCTACTGCGTCGTACCACTGGTGCGTGGACGGGAAATCAGTCGCCCCAGCGAAGAGATCCTTACCGAAATTCGCAACCTGGCGCAACAGGGTGTGCGCGAGGTGACTCTGATCGGCCAGAACGTCAATTCCTACGGTATCAAGGAAGAAGAGATCAGTTTTGCCGCGCTCCTCGAACGGGTCAACGCCATCGACGGTATCGACCGAATCCGCTTTACCACGTCACACCCCAAAGACCTGTCTGATGACCTGATCGATTGCTTCGGACGCCTCAAAAAACTCTGCAAACACCTGCACCTTCCGGTGCAGTGTGGTTCAAATGAGATCTTACGGGCCATGAATCGCGGCTATTCGCGGGAACGTTATCTGGCTATCGTCAAGCGCCTGCACCGGGTCTGCCCGGACATCCGCCTGACATCCGATATCATCGTCGGCTTCCCCGGTGAGAGCGACGCTGATTTTGCGGCGACGATGTCCTTGCTCGAAGAGGTCCGCTACGCGGAACTCTACTCCTTTATCTATTCTCCTCGCCGGGGCACAGCCGCCGCCGCGATCAACGATGAGACCCCGGCGGCCGTGAAACAGGAGCGCTTCGACCGTATGCTCAAGCTGCAGCAGGAGATCAGTCGAGAGACCTGGGCCGCTGATGTCGGCACTGTCCAGGAAATTCTGGTCGAAGGAGAGAGTAAGATTGGCGCAGGGCAGCTTTTCGGTCGTTCCACCTGGAACAGGATCGTTAATTTTTCCGGACCTGCAGAGCTTGCGGGAACCCTGGCGTCGGTGAAGGTGACCAGAGCTTATCGCAATTCCATGCTGGGGGAGTTGGTTGTAGAGCGGTAGCACGGTGAGTTTTTTTGAGGTCAGGAGACAAAAGGTGGAAGGCAGAAGCGAGAAGAATCCTGACAACGGCTAGACACGGTTTTTATTCAATATTCTGTTTGCTGTATTCTCCTTTCTAGCTTCAGCAATGTATACAATTCGCGAAAGAAGTCATCCCATGAACGAACAGGACTTTCAGTTTTTTAAGGAACTGGTTGAAGCACCAAGCCCTTCGGGGTTCGAACAGCCGGCCCAGCGGGTGATCCGTAAGGCCTTGGCCGATGTGGTCGATGACCTGCGGACGGATGTCATGGGCAACGTGGTGGCCCATATTGCCGGTCCTGCGGGGGCTCCCCGCCTGATGCTTGCTGGGCACTGCGATGAGGTCGGCTTTATGGTCAAGTATCTCGATGACCAGGGCTATCTCTTTTTTGCCCCGATCGGCGGCATCGATGCCCATCTGGTCCCGGGGCAACGCGTCACTGTGCACACGGTCGGCGGACCGGTCCCAGGCGTGGTTGGGAAACGGCCGATTCACCAGATTGAGGCAAAAGACCGTGACAAGGTCATGCCCTTCAAAAGCCAGTTCATCGATATCGGTTGTGCGGATAAGACCGAAGCGGCCAAATTGGTTTCAATCGGCGATCCCGTGACCTTCAGCGTCGGCGTCGAACGACTGCAGGGGACGCGCCTTACCTCACGGGCGCTCGATGACAAGATGGGTGCTTTCATCGTCGCCCAAGTCCTTCGAGAAGTCCGGCGCCGCAATACCCTTGTTGTCGATCTTTACGGCGTCTCCACGGTTCAGGAGGAAATCGGGCTGCGCGGCGGAGCGACCAGCGCTTACGGCGTACAGCCTGACATAGGAATTGCCGTTGAAGTGGGTTTCGCCAGTGATTACCCGGATGCCGACCATAAAGACTCCGGAGAGATCTGTCTCGGCAAGGGGCCGATCCTCGCCCGCGGCCCGAACATCAATCCGGTGCTATTCGAGCTTCTCAGGACGACGGCCGCAGAGGAGAATATCCCCTGCCAAATCATGGGCATCCCACGCGCTACAGGCACCGACGCCAACGTCATGCAGCTTGTGCGCGGCGGCGTTGCGACGGCTCTGGTGAGCATACCGCTGCGCTATATGCATACTCCGGTCGAGGTTCTTGACTGGGCCGATCTCGAGGGCGCCGTGAAGCTTCTTTCGGCACTCTGCAGCAAAATCCCTGAAAGCCACTCGTTCATACCGAATTAACTTTTTCGGTGCCGTCACTATTTCGTGCGGAATGAATCGAAAAAAGAGCTTGACAACTCAGGGTCTTTTGACTAGATTTCCAGTTTCTGTGAGCCCCGTTAAACTTACAGATTTGATATAGAGAGGATCGCAATGAGTACTCAAGTTGCCAAAAAGGAAGAGGTCCAGAAAGACTGGTATGTGGTTGATCTGGAAGACAAAGTTCTGGGCCGGGCGGCTACCGAGATTGCCCGGGTCCTGCGCGGTAAGCACAAGGCCATTTATACGCCGAGCGTTGACACAGGTGACTTCGTCATCGTCCTCAATGCAGAGAAAGTCCGTCTGACCGGCAACAAGCTTAGCCAGAAGATGTATTATCGCCACAGTGGCTTCACCGGCGGTCTGACCGCAACTCCGGCTGGCAAGATGCTTGAGAAAACCCCCGAAGAATTGATCAAGAGAGCGGTCAAGGGGATGTTGCCGAAGAACAAACTCGGTCGTCAGATGTACAAAAAACTCAAAGTCTATTGCGGTGCCGACCACCCGCATCAGGCACAGCAGCCCAAAGAACTTCAGGTTTAAGGGAATTCAGGAGATATTAGGCGATGGCCGAACAGAAATTTTACGCCACCGGTAAGAGAAAGACCTCTATTGCCCGCGTCTGGATGAAGTCGGGAACCGGTCTAATCACTATCAATCAGCGGACGATCGACGAGTACTTTGGCCGCCCGACCTCCAAGATGGTTGTACGCCAGCCACTCGAACTGACCGAAAACGTCGGTAAATTCGACATCAGTGTCAACGTCTATGGCGGGGGCCCTTCCGGTCAAGCCGGTGCGATCAAGCATGGTATCACCAAGGCGCTCCTCGAGGCGGATCCGGAACTTCGTGGATCGCTGAAGAAGGCCGGTTTCATTACCCGCGACAGTCGTATCAAGGAACGTAAGAAGTACGGTCGGCGCGCAGCCCGCCGCAGCTTCCAGTTCTCCAAGCGTTAATCTCCGACAGCCTCCGGGCTGCCTGGATATTTGGTTGGAAAGGGAAACCTGCGGGTTTCCCTTTTGCCGTTTATGACCTGTTCCTTCGTAACATCCTGATGATCTTAAGGAGTTGACATGCATCGGATCGCAGTCATTGGCGCAAGTGGTTATACCGGTGTTGAATTGCTGCGCCTGCTTTCACGACATCCGCTTGCTGAACTGGTCTGTGTGACCTCTCGGCAATATGCCGGGCGGTTGGTCAGCGAGGTCTTCCCTTCGCTGCAGGGCTGTCTTGATCTTGCTTTTGAGGATGTCGACCCGGCGGGCCTTGCCGAACGTGCCGACCTCGTGTTCACTGCAGTTCCCCATCAGGCAGCTATGGGAATGATCCCCGAACTGCTGCGGGTCGGGTGCCGGGTGGTCGATCTGTCGGCAGACTTCCGCATCAGTGACGTATCCACCTACGAAGCATGGTACCAGGAGCATACCGCTGCGGAACTGCTCTCTGAAGCGGTTTACGGCCTTCCTGAGCTGTTCCGCAAGCAGATACCAGCCGCACGTCTGGTTGCCAATCCTGGCTGTTATCCAACCAGCGTAGCTCTGGCCTTGGCCCCATTGCTGGAAAACGCCCTGATCGATCCGGCAACCATTATCGTCGACAGCAAGTCGGGGACCAGTGGTGCTGGGCGGGCGGCCAAGGTGGATACTCTCTTCTGCGAGGTTAACGAAGGGTTCAAAGCTTACAGCCTTCCCAGGCATCGTCACACGCCTGAAATTGAACAGACCCTCAGCAGGCTGGCGGGACGTGACGTGATCATCAGTTTTACGCCACACCTGCTGCCGGTTAACAGAGGGATTCTGAGTACCTGTTATGCCACGCTGATCAGCCCGCTGTCGCTGGACGCACTGTACGATGTTTATCGCCAGCGCTATGCCGACGAGACTTTTGTCAGGGTTCTGCCGAAGGGGTTGCTGCCGAACATCGCTCAGGTCAATGGCAGCAATTATTGCGATATCGGCCTGGCGGTTGATGAACGTACCGGCAGGGTGATTACTCTGGCGGCGATCGATAACCTGGTCAAAGGGGCTGCCGGGCAGGCGCTGCAGAACATGAACCTGATGCTTGCTTTGCCGGAAGACGACGGCTTGCTGATTCCGCCGCTCTTTCCGTAACTCTCGCGGCAGAAAAAGATTGTATTTGCAATGCCGTTGTCGAATCGGGAGGCTACTGCTGCAAGTGTGTCTCTTATCACAAGGACCGGGCTGAACTGTCCGGCTGTTTCTTTTCGCTAGAGGCGGAACGCAGCTACGATCGTTCCCTGGCCGACCTGTTCAGAGACCGTGGCATCTTCTGATCGCTGCAAACTCTGGCATATCAGCTGCGAAGGCCACCTGTTACCAGGTGGCCTTCGCAGCTTTTTATTATGGCCCCTGCTTTGCCGCGAAGACTAATCCGGTCCGGAAGCAGGACCTTCCCAGGCTACCGTGCAATTGCAGCCGTCCTGTTTGGCTGCATATAGGGCGCGATCTGCTAGGTTGAGCAATTCATAGATGTTTTTGCTGTCGCCGGGAAACTCCGTGACGCCGAAGGAGAGGGTCACTTTGAACGCCACGTCAATGTTGATATGGTGTGAGAAATTCTCGTTGCCAAAATGTTTACGCAATTTCTCCGCGGCGGCGACGCCGCCTTGTTTGTCTGTTTTCGGCAGCATGATAATGAACTGGTCGTTGCCAAAACGACTGACCAGGTCAATGCCACGGGTGTTTTTCAAGAGCGTCTGGCCGACCTGGCGCAGCAGGGCGTCAGCATAAATATTGCCCAGCGTACTTTTGAGCTTTTTAAACCCGTCGATGTCGCACATGATAATCGAAAAAACCGTTCTGAAACGGCGGGCCTGGGCGACTTCGCGCTTGAGGATCTCCTGGAAATGACGTCGATTGGCCAGGCCGGTCAATTCATCGGTGTTGCTTGATTCCCGGCTTTTCTCGACCAACTGGGCGTTGTCTAGGGCAATTGCGGTTTGGTTGGCAACCGCCTGAATGAGCTTTTGCTCTGACAGGGAGAAGGCGTCAACCTGCTTCTTGTGCAGATTGATGACTCCCACCAGGCGTCCTTTAACAATCAGTGGGGTGGAAATGAGCGACCCGCGTGTGGCCAACTGGCCATGATAACTCAGATTACGGTCGTCTTCATCGACGTTTTTGACATAAATCATACGCTGGCTCTGGGCGGCTTCTCCAGTGATGCCCTGGTTGAATGTGAAGCGGATGTCGCGTAATGTCTCGGTGTCGATGCCGGCGGTCCTTACGACTTCGAGAGTACTATCGCCAAGGTTGTGAACCAACAGGACAATGTGGTCGCAGGCCAGAATGTCGTTCATGACGTGGAATATCCGGTCAAAGAGGGTCGTCAGATCGATCGAAGCCGTCATCGCCTGATTCAATTGGTAAAGAGCGCTGGTTTCACGCTGGAGGACGCTCAACTCTGCATTAAGCTTGTCCCGCGCACGTTCTTTTCTCTCCATGACCAGCTTGACTTTGCTTTCCTGCTGGGCAAGTGCAGCTTCAATGTCCTTGCTGGCGCGCACTTCATAGGATTTTTCCAGCTCAGCAGCCATATGGTTGAAGGAAACAGCGATCTCACCAAGCTCGTCGTTGGCAATCTCTTGAATCCGGTAGTTCAGGTTGCCGCGACTGATGGTTTCCACGGCGTTACGCAGTTCCCTTACCGGCTGGGTTAAGACACTCACCCGGCGAAAGAATATGATCGTGCAGACGATAATCACGACAATCATGGACAGGACCATGTTGAGCATAGTTTCCTGCTGGATTTTGGTCGAGGCATTGAGAGACGCTTCGAGTGACAGAAGAACCCTGTCGCTGGTGCCAAGCGGGATCATGGTAAAGAGGTGCCGTTCGACATTGTTGCCGTTTACGTTGTCCAGGTAAAGAGGCTGGCCTGAATCGAGCATGGTGAGCTGGGCCGGAGTTAGTTTGATCGCGCTGTTTTTAGTGCTGCTGCTGGCGACGATTTGACCGTCGAGCTTCATCAAACTTGCGCCTACATGCAGTGCAGACGACACGTTGTGCAGAAATGCATCACCCATATCGGTTTTCAGCAGGAGGATCTGCGTAATTATCCCTCGGCTGTGAATGGGTGCGGCTACCATCAGCACCGGTCCGCTGCCAAATTCATCGCTGTAGCGAAAGCGTGGCCGGTCGCTGCGGCGGACCTGGTCGAAAAGTGCCACCAGCTCTTCCTTTTGTATCAAGCCACGGATGTCGACCGGGTAAAAAGCCGTGGAGATATTCATCTCTTCCAAAGCGTTGTAAAGGCGGTCCTGCAAGATGGCGATCTCACCCTCGTTGCGGAAACGCTCAGAGATCGATTGGTACTGCTGCATGATCACGGCGTAGGTCTGGAGGATGATCTCCTGCTTTTTGATTTCGCGGTATAGGACTTCCTGGGTGACAGCCAGGCGTTCGTCGGCGCTGTTCTTGAAAGAACGCTCAGCGAGATGTATTGATCCCCAGATTGCAGCGGTGCACAGGGCCAGGATCAATAGGAAAAAAGGCAGGAAAACTTTACTGCGCAGAGAACGAAAGCGTCGATGTTTTGGCGTGTTAGATGACAAATCAGCCGCTTTCATAGGTTAGCACGATCAGTGTGGCAGTCGGCCCTCGTTGCACATCGCAATGAATGCTGCAGCCACCTTTGGGTCAAATTGTGTTCCGGAATGATCGCTGATTTCCTGTATGGCGAGGTCATGCGACAACGCTTTACGATAGGGGCGATCGGAGGTCATGGCGTCGTAGGTGTCGCACACCGCCAAGATCTTCCCTTCGAGTCGCCAAACCTCGCCGCCCAACCCCTTCGGGTAGCCGTTACCGTCATAGCGCTCATGATGCTGTTCAATGATTTCACGTACGGTGCCAAGGAAATGAATCGGCTCAAGTATACGCACACCGATGGAGGGGTGTAACTTGAGGACATCGATGTCGGCTGCGGTAAGTTTCTCTTTCTTGTGCAGCAGGGCGATGTCGATGCCGATTTTGCCGATGTCGTGCAGAACCGCTGCCTGTTCGAGCTGCTTTAGCGGGTCACCGTCTATCCCCATGCGTTTGGCCAGGGCCAGGCTGTAGCGGGTCACCCGTTCGGAATGGCCGCGGGTGTAGGCATCGCTCGCTTCGATTGCGGAGACCAGGGCCTGAACGGTGTTGAGATAGGTGGTTTCCTGCGCCTCGTATAGGCGTGCGTTGCGGATGGCAATGCTGGCCTGGGCGGCGATGGTCGAAAGCAATTCGAGATCCGGAAGGCCAAAAGAAGAGCCGTCGACCGGGTTGGCGATGGTTATGGTGCCGATCACCTGCTGCTTGTCGGTTAAAGGTGCGCAGATGACGGATTCGCGAATGAAACCGAGTCGACTCATCTTGCTGAACTCGCGGGCCTTGTCGACATCCTCGACGAGTTTCGGCTGGTTGTTCTTCATCACCCAGTAGGAGATGCCGCCGGGTTTGACTGGCACTTCCAGGTTTCGATCGAAGTCTTCCGAAATCCCCGCCGCACCACCGACGGTCAGGTTGCCGGTTTTCTCGTTGAGCATCAGGATGTAGCCAACTTGGGCCCTCATCGTCTTCATGCTCTTCTGACTGAGCACGTTCAGCAGTTTTTCGAGGTCCATGGTGGCGTTGACTGCCAGCCCCATCTTGTAGAGGGACTGCAGGCGATCGACCGCCTGGGAGAGGCCGATATTTTTATCTTCAAGCTCACTGGCGAGATCGGCGATCCTGTAGTTGGCTTCCTCGATCTCTTCGATGCGCTCCTCGAGGTTGATGTTGAGGTACTCAATCTCCTTGAGACGATCCTCAAGAATCATGTTCATGGCTTGGAGCTCTTCGCTATGGGCCAGCTTCTCCTGGCTGATGGCGAGCTCACGTTCGTTCCTGACGGTATTCTCGACCAGTTCGCGCAGCCGTTGCACCATGTAGTTGAACTTGGACGAGAGCATGGTCATCTCATCGGAGCTTTTGACCGTAGTAAAGGCTTCTTCGAAGTGACCATTCTCGACGAGGTCCATGGCGGTCACCAACTTGTGGATCGGCTTATCGACATAGATGAGCAGGAAGGCCGTGATTGTCAGCACCAGGATCGCCAGCATCACGCCGGATGCGATCATGGTTGCAGTGCGGCCGCTGCTCTGCATGTTGCCGAGGGCGTCTAACGAAAGCTGCAGGTTGAGAATCCCCAGGACCTTGTTGTTTTCGTCGTGGCAGGAAAAGCAGATGGGTGCGTTGTAAATGGGTACGATGGAGTTGAAGTGCTCGTGATCTGACATCGAGCTGGAAAAGGAGAAATTGCCGGTACGGTAGGCCATGAGTTCGGCCGTTGAGACGAGATCGCCGATCTCATCGGCGTTCGCAGCCATCAGGATGCGCCCTGACTCATCGAAGACATGCACGCTGTTGATGGCTGGCTCTTTGTTGATCTTGGCCAGAATCTTTCCGACATTGTCGTTCTTGCCGTTGGCCATGTCGGTGATGATACTGTTACGGATCGTCTCGGCCAGAAGACGGCCGTGTTCGGTGGCCAACTTGGTGAGCATGGCCTTTTGGGTCTGCAGGTTGTACCAAGTCGTAAGGCCGATAGCGACGATCAGGATGATGCAGCACAAGCCGAGAAATTTTATCTTAAGAGAATTCATTGTCCGATTTCAGTAGAACCGCTTATTAACGTCATAACGCAGCATTTAAGGCCATATGTCAAATGATAAATCGGGCGTTAAAGCTGGCTTGCAAGACCAAAAACGTCATAACTTGACACTCTAGACACTTCTCTATACGATTATTTGGTTTTGCGTCGCTCGAAAAAGTGCTCTTTGTGCGAAGATTGCTATGCAAGGCAAAGTACCTGAAGAATTCTGCAAAAAGCACACCACAAAATCAACAAGGATATTATCTTCTGCCCATGTTCACCCAATCCCTGGTCGTCGTACTCGGTGTCGTTCTGATCGTTGAGGGTATCCCGTGGTTTCTTTCCCCACGCGGAACCAAGCGTATGCTGAGTGAGCTCTTCAGGATGAACGATCGATCCCTGCGCGGTCTTGGACTGGTCCTTATGCTCTTCGGTCTGTTGCTGGTTTATCTGGCTAAGAGATAGTTAAAATATATGAATAAGTTTATGCTAGCAAGATCGAAGTCATTATGCTGTTGAGTGATTTTGATTTCCTTCTACCACAGGAGCTGATTGCTCAGCAGCCGCTTGATCAACGCACAGCTTCCAGGCTGCTGCTGCTCAACCGCTCAAAGCGGAACGTGGTCCATGCGCAGTTTTCCCGACTGCCGCAACTGTTGCGTGAAGGGGACCTGCTGGTCCGCAATGAAACCCGCGTGCTGCCCGCAAGGCTTCTGGGCCGTAAAGAGAGTGGTGGACAGCTGGAATTGCTCCTGGTTCGCCAGGTCGATCCACTGCAAAACGTCTGGCGTTGCATGACGCGCAGTTCAAAACCGGTTCGGGTCGGCAGTATCCTGGAATTCCCTGAAGAAATGCGTGGCGAAGTGCTACAGGCGGAGGATGATGGCCGGCGCTTGGTGCGTTTTACCTGTCCGGGCGATTTTTATACCGTGCTGGAAAATGTTGGGCACATGCCTCTGCCGCCCTACATCCGCCGTGAAGATCATGCCCGCGACAAAGATCGTTACCAGACAGTTTTTGCCCGCAATCCGGGTGCTGTTGCTGCCCCGACCGCAGGACTGCATTTCAGTGCAGAGACTTTTACAGCATTGGCTGAACGCAATATCGATGTCTGCGGAATCACATTGCACGTTGGCCCGGGGACTTTTCTGCCGGTGCGCAGCGAACAGCTCGACGAACACCGCATGCATGCGGAAGTCTACGAGATCCCCCAGACGACTGCAGCGTGCATTAATACCGCCCGGGCTTCCGGCCGCCGGATTGTCGCACTGGGAACGACTGTCACCAGGACGCTTGAGTATGCCGTCGACCAGGATGGCCAGCTGCAGGCCGGGCACGGCGAAACCGACCTCTTCATCATGCCGGGATTCCGGTTCCGCATGGTTGACGCCCTGATCACCAACTTCCACCTGCCCAAATCGACTCTGCTGGTCCTGGTTTCGGCCTTTGCCGGGCGGGATATTGTCCTTGATGCCTATCGTGAAGCCGTTGACCATGGTTATCGGTTTTTCAGCTATGGCGATTGTATGCTGATTGAATAATTCAGGGACGAATGACGCGGATACGGGACGCGAAAAAACATACAAACTAATGAGCAAAGAAAGTAATGATATAAGCCTGCAACCGGATGTGCCGGTGGAATTCGTGCTGCACAAAGTGTGTCATGATACACAAGCTCGCCGCGGCACCCTGCACACTCGCCGGGGACTCGTCGAGACGCCGGCGTTTATGCCTGTCGGTACCCAGGGAACAGTCAAGGGGATGCTCCCCGAGCAGCTCAAGGAGATCGGCGCCCAGATCCTCCTCGGCAACACTTACCATCTTTACCTGCGCCCCGGTCACAAGCGCATGGCGAGTTTCGGCGGCCTGCATCGCTTCATGAACTGGGACCGGCCGATTCTGACCGACAGCGGCGGTTTCCAGGTGTTCAGTCTAGGCGAACTACGCAAAATCGACGAGGAGGGCGTCCGCTTTCAATCTCATCTTGACGGCAGCGCCCATGTGCTGACGCCGGAGCTCTCCATTGCTATCCAGGAAGCCCTCGGTGCCGACATCATGATGGCTTTCGACGAATGCATCCCACATCCGGCCACCCGTGCTTATGTTGCCGAATCGACCGCCCGTTCCAGCCGTTGGGCGGCGCGCTGTAAAGCGGCGCGCACCGATCAGCGCGCCGCCCTGTTCGGTATTGTTCAGGGCGGGATGGAGCAGGATCTGCGACAACAGAGCGCCGCCGACCTGCTCGAAATCGGTTTTGACGGTTACGCCCTTGGTGGCCTGTCGGTGGGCGAATCGGCAGATGTCATGTATCAGGTCATGGATTGGTCGTTGCCACTTTTGCCACAGGATCGCCCCCGTTACGTCATGGGCGTCGGCACACCTGAAAACCTGGTCGAGGCAGTGTCCCGGGGAGCTGACATGTTCGATTGCGTTATGCCGACGCGCAATGCTCGCAACGGTGTGCTCTTTACCAGCTTTGGCAAAATCAGCATCAAGCAGGCGCGTTTTATCGAAGATCAAATGCCGATAGATCCCGAGTGTTCCTGCTACGTTTGCCGCAACTACAGCCGGGCTTATTTGCGTCATCTCTATCAAAGTAACGAAATCCTCGCATCGGTATTGAATACTACCCACAACTTGTATTACTATCTGCATCTTATGCAGGGGATGAGAGACGCTATTGCAGCCGGCAGATTTCCGGCCTTTCGCGCAGAATTCCACCGGAAACGAACGATTGCAGGTGAAGGCTGAGGTTTCAGCAGAGGCCTGCAACTGCTGGACTAAACATTTAAGTATCTGATAAGAGGAGGAAAAATTATGTTCGCAACGAATGCTTATGCCATGGCCGGGGGTGCCGGACAGCAGTCGGGTGGGTCCGGGATCGAGGGTATCGTGATGCTGGTGGTCATGTTTGCCATCTTCTACTTCCTGCTGATCCGCCCGCAGCAGAAGCGCGCCAAACAGCACAAGGAACTGGTGGACAGTCTCAAGGCCGGGGATCAGGTAGTGACAGCTGGCGGCATTCACGGCAAGGTCGTGGCCGTTCAGGACGCACTGGTGACGCTGGAAATTGCCAGCAATGTCCGCATCAAGATCAGCCGCAGCTCAATTGTTGGCACCAAGGCCGATCAACTGGCAGAATAGAGCCGAAAGTTACATTCAGGACGGTCTGCCAACTGCGGACCGGTTGAAAGGAGATGCAACAGAATGTCCAATAGCCTCAAGATTAGGGCTGGCCTGGTACTGGCCTGCCTTGTGCTGGCCCTGGCCTCGCTTGGACCGACGCTTTTCGGAAGCAGCCTGCCCGACTGGTGGCGCAAAGCCTTTGATCCGATTCATCTTGGCCTCGACCTCCAGGGTGGTATGCACCTGGTGCTTGGTGTCGATGCTGATAAAGCCGTGGACAGTCGTCTCGATACGATTGTCGACCAGACTGAAGATCTGTTGCGTGAAAAGGATGTGATTTTCAAGCGGGTCGATCGGAGTTCCGGCGAGCGGATTGTTATCACCGTCTATGATGAAGAGGCGGGCGTAGCGGCTGATGCCCTCATGGCCGACAACTTCCCAAGCCTGGAAGCGATGACCTTGCCTTCCGAGGGCGGCTACATCCAGAAGAACTATCGCATGAGCAACAGTGAAATCGAGGCCGTGCGTGAGTACGCCGTTCGCCAGGCCCTCGAAACCCTGCGCAACCGTGTTGACCAGTTCGGTGTCAGTGAGCCGACCCTGCAGCGTCAGGAGGGGAATCGCATCCTGATTCAGCTGCCGGGGATCAAGGATCCGAAGCGCGCCATCGACCTGCTTGGCAAAACGGCACGCCTGGAATTCAAAATGCTCATGGAGAATGCCAGCCCGCAGGATGCCGTGGCCGGTAAGCTTCCGCCGGGTGGCCAGTTGCTCTTCGAGCGCCGGGTTGACGCGCGCTCCGGTGCCGTCTCCGAAATACCGATCGTGGTCGAGGACAAGACGGTTCTGACCGGTGATCTGCTCTCCAACGCCCAGGTGCGTATCGATAACCGCTTCAACGATCCTTACGTGGCCATCGATTTCAATGCTGTCGGCGCCAAGCGCTTTGACCAGATTACCGCGGCCAATGTTGGTAAGCGTATGGCGATTGTTCTTGATGATACTGTCTATTCGGCACCGGTTATTCGTGAGCGTATCTCCGGTGGCAGCGCCCAGATCAGTGGCAATTTTACTGAACAGGAAGCGACGGACCTGGCGATCGTCCTGCGTGCCGGATCACTGCCGGCACCGGTGCAGATCCTTGAGAACCGCACAGTCGGTCCGTCCCTCGGCCAGGATTCTATCAATCAGGGGATTCTTTCGGTCCTGATCGGCGGCTTGCTGGTGGTTGTGGCCATGCTGATCTATTACAAGTTATCGGGCCTGGTGGCCAACGTAGTGCTGGTTCTGAACGTGATCTTTATTTTGGCCATGCTGACGATTTTCGGTGCAACCCTGACCCTTCCGGGCATTGCCGGTATCGTTCTCACCATCGGTATGGCAGTCGATGCCAACGTTCTGATCTTTGAGCGTATTCGTGAAGAGATTCGTCTTGGTCGAACCCCACGGGCCGCACTCGAAGCCGGCTACGACAAAGCGAAGCTGACGATCATCGATGCCAACGTCACAACTCTGATTGCCGCCCTGGTTTTGTTCCAGTTCGGCACCGGCCCGGTCAAAGGCTTCGCTGTCACCTTGACCGTGGGTATCATCTCGTCGCTCTTTACCGCGGTGATCGTCTCCCGACTGATTTTCGATTATTTCCTTTCGCGCGGCAAAGTGGACCGTCTGAGTATCTAGGAGCCCTCAATGCAGATTATTAAAAATGATATAAATATCGACTTTGTCGGTAAGCGCAAACTGGCCTTCATAGTCTCAGGGGCTCTCATCCTGGTGGGTCTGATTTCACTGGTGATCAATGGCGGTCCCAATTACGGTATCGATTTCGCCGGTGGCACCTTGGTCCAGGTCAAGTTTGTCGACAACACCGACGCTGCCAAGATCAAGGACAGTCTGGCTTCCCTGGACCTCGGTTCGATGGTCGTTCAACGGTTCGGCGACGATGCCAACGAGTTCCTGATTCGTGTTCAGGAAAGCACTAAAGAGAAGGATCTCTCCGCGATGATTTCCGGGAGTCTCAACACGGTTTACGGCGACGGCAAGGTGGATATTCGCCGGGTGGAGATGGTCGGGCCTCAGGTCGGTAAGGACCTGCGCGAGAAAGGTCTCTTGTCGATTGCCTATGCCATGATCGGCATCCTGATCTATATCTCCTGGCGGTTCGAACTGCGCTATGCGATCGGCGCCATTATCGCGCTGCTGCACGATGTGCTGATCACCATCGGTGCCTTTTCAATCACCGGCAGGGAAATCGACCTGCCGATCATCGCCGCGTTCCTGGCTATTATCGGTTACTCGCTCAACGATACGATCATCGTCTACGACCGGATTCGCGAGAATTACGGCAAGCACAAGAAAGAAGGTTTCTCCAAGATTATCAATAGTTCCATCAATGAAACCCTGTCGCGCACCATCCTGACCTCCGGAACAACTTTGCTGGTTGTTGCGGCGCTCTTTATCTTCGGCGGCGGCGTGATTCATAACTTTGCCTTCGCCATGCTCGTCGGTATCCTGGTGGGTACCTACTCTTCTATCTTTGTCGCCAGTCCGATCCTAATCCTATGGGATGATTTCCGCACCGGCGGACAGAAGAAGGTGGCAGCAGAGGGGGGAGCGAAATGAAAAAGGAGACTCTACTGATTGCCGTTGTGACCCTGGTCGCAGGCATTATTATCGGGCTCCTGGTCGCACAGAAAAGTTCTGGGCCGAGGGTTGCGACGCCAACCGGGGTGCCCAGCGGGCCTGCGCCAACTGTGAACCTACAGCAGAAGATCTCCGAACTGAAAAATATTGTTTCGACAGATCCGACCAATTTCCAGGCCTGGGTCGCTCTCGGCAATGAGTATTTTGACAGCAACCAGTTCATGGATGCGATCGAGGCTTATGACAAGGCTCTTGAAATCCAGCCAAACTCACCGAACGTGCTCACCGACCAGGGTGTCATGTTCAAAAACCTGGGCTGGTTCGACCGGGCCATTGCCAACTTCACCAAGGCCAATGAAATCGATCCAAGTCATACTACAAGCATTTATAACCTCGGCATCGTTTATCGCTATGACCTGCAGGATTTTCCCAAGGCCATGGAAATGTGGACGAAGTTCCTGGAGATCAGCCCCACCGGCCCAGGGTCTGACCGGGTCCGCCAGGACCTCGAATTCTTGAGAACCCAACCACAGGTTAAGAAATAACCGGGAGAGCACAACCGGGCCGGGACTTGCTTCCGGCCCGTTTTCTTTCGGGACCAGTCGTAACAAAGGCTTTAACCTTGATTATCCTGACGAGAAACCTGGTTGTCGCTGCACTATACCTGTCGCTTGCTGGTTGTCTCTCCGGTGGTAAGCCGGACGCGGACGTTCGCGGCGTCCTACATGGTGGCCTGGTCTGGCAGGGAGAGGTCTTTGTGGCCGGTGACGTGATCCTGGACGAAGATGCCAACCTGTGCATCCTACCCGGAACCCGGGTGCGCTCTCTGTCCCCCGACGCAGGTCCCGGCGGCCTCGTCGAGCATCCGCATTTTCCAGGCAGTGAACTGATAGTCAAGGGCGAGGTGCCTGCCGTAGGCACACCTGCCGAGCCTATCATCTTCGAATCTGCCGATCTCGAGGTCCAACCCGGAGCATGGGGAGCAATCAATCTGGAAGGGAGCAGGGAGGCCGTTTTCGAGTATTGTGTCTTCCGCCAAGCGGACAGCGCCGTGCACTGCCGGGATTCGCAGGTTTATATCGAACAGTCGCTCTTTGAGGACAACCTGGTTGCTATTCGTTTCCACGATTCTGACATCCTCATCGAGCACACCCTGCTGCGCAATAACCAGTCCGCTATCCGTTTCCATTTCGGTTCCCCGGTTATCTGCGAAAATGTCTTTCTTGACGACGACGTCAACCTTCCGCGAAATTTCTGGATACAATCTGAAGGCTCCTCGTTCGAGCATGTTTTTTACGATGCCCGACGCACGCCTTATCTTGGCCGGGTCTTGATCGAGCCCCTTCGCACGGTACCGTCAGCCCTGGCAGGTCTGTCGTGGAACCCGTAACCGGGCGCCTTTGGGTGGCGCGCAACGAAAATCCTGATTTATCGGCGATCAACGATTTCCGTGAGCAGCTGCAACTGTCGCACCTGGTCGCCAGGATACTCATCGGCCGTGAATTTTCCCTTGCCTCGGCTCAGCAGTTTTTAAGCGCGCGTCTCGCCGAGCTCCCTGACCCCTTCTTGCTCCCCGATATGGATATCGCTGTCGCCCGGCTGCAGTCTGCTTTTGCGAAAGGCGAAAGAATCGCTATCCACGGCGACTATGATGTGGACGGCATTACTGGCAGCGCGCTGCTCTTCTCCGGATTAAGTGCGCTTGGAGGTGGGAACCTCGAGTATCATATCCCTTTACGCCTGCGTGATGGCTACGGCCTTTCGGCGAACGCTTTGCAGGACGCTGCCAAACGTGGGGTGGCGGTCGTCGTGTCCGTGGATTGTGGTGTCTCTGCGCATACTGAGGCCGGCCTGGCCAAAGACCTTGGTATCGACCTGATCATTACCGATCACCATCAACCGCCACCGGTCCTGCCGGACGCCATGGCTGTGATCAACCCGCAACGAACGGATTCGAATTTCCCATGTCCGAGCCTGGCTGGCGTTGGTGTGGCGTTTTTCCTGCTGGTTGCCTTGCGCAAACGCTTGCGGGATAGCGGATGGTTCGTCGATCGGGTAGAACCGGATCTGCGTTTTTGCCTCGATCTCGTGGCCCTCGGCACGATCGCCGACCTGGTGCCATTGCAGGGGGTCAACCGCACTCTGACGCGTCATGGCCTGGTATTGCTCGATAGCGGTCAGCGTGTCGGCGTGCGAGCGCTTAAGCAAGTCGCCGGGGTCAAGGACGTCAATTGCGGAGTCGTCGGTTTTCAGCTTGCGCCGCGCCTGAATGCTGCCGGCCGCATGGAAGACGCCGGTCTCGGCGTCTCCTTGCTCCTGGATGAGGATATGGTCCGTGCACTGCACACCGCGCGTTATCTGGACCAATGCAATCGCGAACGCCAGGAGATCGAGAAGCACATGCTTCAGGAAGCGGAGGCGGCTGTTAACGGGCTTTCTACTGATCACACGCATACCATCGTGCTTGGTGGCGAGGGCTGGCACCCGGGCGTGATCGGGATTGTCGCCAGCCGACTGGTCGATCGCTATTACCGTCCGACCGTACTGATCGCGTTGGATGGCGACAGCGGTAAAGGTTCAGCGCGCTCGATCCGTGGGTATCACCTTTACCAGGGGTTGCAGGCCTGTGCCGCCCATCTGGCGGCGTTCGGCGGACATGAAATGGCTGCTGGCATGAGCCTGGCCAAGGATCAGCTGGCCGATTTTGCCGCCGGCCTCGAAACTCACGCCAGGGGCGTCCTCTCTGCGGACCATTTGACGCCGAAGCTTCTGCATGACGGCGTGATGCTGCTCGAAGAAATCGATATGGAGACCCTGCGCCAGTTGGAAACGCTGGCACCTTTCGGCATGGGCAACCCGGAACCGCTGCTGGTCGTTGAGGGAGTGCGCGCCCAGCAAGTGCAAACCGTGGGTGAAAATCACCTGCGTTTTACCGCCTGTCGGGGGGCTTATAGTCATCCGGCCATTGCTTTCGGCATGCTCGGGCGGCGTGATGACTTCCTTGGTGAGATCGACCTGCTGGTTACGCCGCAGATCAACCTCTTTCGCGGTCGGGAAACCGTGCAACTCAGGGTTAAGGACGTGAGACGCAGCTCAACACCAACGTGATCTTCACATATTCAATCCCGTTCCTGTTCAATCGATGGTTACAACCTTGCGTATCAAAGCCCGCCTTTCTCATCCTAACGGCAATTTCAAAAAGAAAGTTTTCGCCAAAACATTTCAGGCTATGCGTTTATCTGTTATGCTCCTTGATAATCAATATGTTCGGCAACCCATCAGCTTTACTGACAGGTGATTTATGACCAAGAATGATGATCCGGAACAGCTCGAAATTCGCCAACTGTCTATCGACGACCTCGCAGCAGTATTTCACTTGGGGGAGCGTCTGTTCACTTCTGATTTCTCCCCAAGCATGTACCGCACCTGGGACGAATACGAGATCACCACCCTGTTCAATTCAGACAATGAGCTCTGCCTGGTGGCGGAACTCGAAGGGCAGATCGTCGGTTTCGCCCTGGGCACCACGGTCGAGAAGGTGAACTCGTCCTGGAAGTACGGTTACCTGGTTTGGATCGGCGTGCAACCGGGCTTGCAGAAGTGCGGGGCTGGCCACAAGCTGTTTGATGAAATCAGGGAACGCATGATCGAACAGGGCGTCCGCATGATCGTCATCGATACCGATGCCGACAACGAGGCGGGCATCAACTTTTTCAAGAAGCAGGGCTTCGGCAATATCCAACAGCATGTCTACATGACCCTCAACCTGTCGCGCAAGCGCAAGAAGAAGAAAAAGAGCTGACGATGAGCGCACGACTTGAACAGGTATGGGACGCCATCGATCCACAGCGATTGCGGCACACCCTCATGGAGATGATCGACATCTACTCGCCATCCGGCAAGGAAGAGGATATCCAGCTCTATCTCGAGGCGCGTCTTGCCGAATCAGGCATTCCCGTGCGCCGCCAGGTGGTCGAGGAAGAGCGCTATAACCTGGTGGCAACCATGGGGGAGGGGGAACCGGCCCTCTACCTGGTCGGTCATGTCGACACCGTGGCCGCATGGGATATCGAATGCTACGCTGCCGTCGAAGAGTGGGGGGTGGTGCGCGGGCTGGGGAGTGCGGATATGAAGGGGGGGTGCGCCGCAATGGTCGAGGCCTGGCTGGCGCTGGCAACCTTGCCTGAGGCAGAGCGCCCGTCCCTCGGCCTGCTGCTGGTGGTCGGCGAAGAGGAAAACGGTGACGGCAGTATGCGCTTCCTGCAGGAGACCTGCCCGGAATGGGTGGTGATCGGTGAACCGACGTCGATACTGCCAGCCTTCAGTCACTTCGGTTACATGGAGGTCTCACTGGTGACCCAGGGGCGGCGGATTCATTCGTCGTTGCCGGAACTGGGGCACAACGCCATCGAGTCGATGCTGCGGGTTCTGTTGCAACTGGAACGTTCGTCGCTGTTCGATAAGGAACCCTCGCAGCTGGTTTATTCGATTCGCGAGATGAGCTCGTCGCGGGCCGGTTTCGTGGTGCCTGATCGCTGCGAGGCGCTGATCGACCTGCACCTTTCGCCGAACGTCAACCCCGGCAAGGTGCGACAGGAACTTGAAGGCATCCTCGACAAGGCGCGCACCACGATCAAAGGGCTCGATCTCGAGGCGAACTTCGATTTCGAGGCCGGCGGGTATCAGTTGGATGCGGACAACCGGTTGATGGGAATCCTCGAAGAGGTCTGCCCTAGGCTGAACCTGCCGCTGGAATTTGTGCCCTTTCGTTCCCATTCCGATGGCAACCTGTTCTACCAGGCCGGCAGTCGCCCGCTGATCCTCGGTCCAGGCTCGCTGGAGACGGCGCACACTGCCGAGGAGCAGACCAGCCTCGCCGAAGTCGAGGCCGCAGCGCGCATCTACGCCGCACTGGCTCTGGGTTAATTGAATAGGGGTCAGGACTACACATTTCACAAAAACAGTGCCGCGCCACGAACTAAATGATTGCGCTTCCCTCGGCACAGTTTAAATACCGGTGGGTTGCGTCCCTCCAGACGCCTTACTTTTTGTCCAAGCGGCTACCAAAAGTAAGCAAAAAATGCCTGTCACCTAGCGGTGGGAATCTTCCTTTGTCGGATTTCTGTAGCCAAAGCAGCTCACACTTTTCAGTAATTCAGCGAAGTGTTCTCTTGCAACGAAAACCGGGGCCCTATTTTGACGGGCCCCATTTCACGTGAGTCAACGAAGGCATGACCCCCGGATTCATTCAAAAAGCTGCCAGCGGGACGAGGGGCGTGGAAAACTTGATATGAGAACGAGACTGTTCACACTTCGAGCCTCTCAGGTAAGTCGTTTCGCGTTCCACGGCCCCACGCTAAGCACTTCGTGTCCCCTTCAGATAAACAAACCAGTAGGCGAAACCGACGAAGACCACACCGCCGATTATGTTGCCGATGGTTACCGGGATCAGGTTGCTGATGAAGAAATTCGACCAGGTCAGGCCCGGCACATTCAAACCCAGTTCCGCCTTCAGTAGCAGTCCTGTCGGGATGAAGTACATGTTGGCCACCGAATGCTCGAAGCCGCTGGCGACGAAGGCCATGATCGGTGCATAACAGGCCAGTATCTTGCCAGTGATGTCGCGGGCCGCTGTGGCCATGAAGACCGCAAGGCAGACCAGCCAGTTACACAGGATACCGCGGACCAGGGCGACGCCGAAGGAGAGCTCGCATTTGGCTGCTGCGATGTCCACGGCATGTTCGGCGACCCGTCCGATTTGCCAAAGTCCGGATGCGACCATCAACCAAGCCAGGAAAAGGGAGCCGACCAGGTTGCCGATGATGACGACTCCCCAGTTCTCGGCCAGTTTAAGCCATGGAATCTCGCCGTGCAGGGCCGCTTTGGTAAGCAGACTGTTGCCGGTGAAGAGTTCGGCGCCGCAGATGACCACCAGCATCAGCCCCAGGGAGAAGACGCTGCCGCCGAGCAGGCGCGACACGCCGGTGCCGAGATGTACCGCGGCATCGGAAGTCACCAGGGTCGCCAGTTCAGCGCCGAAAGCAATATAGATGCCGGCCAGCAGGCTGAGTACCCAGGTGCGGGCCAGCGGTTGGGTCAGGACCCGACGACTGTTGTCGGAGATTGCCTGGGTCGTTTCTGCAGGCGACAGGAAGCGCTTCTCCACGTTACAACCTCAAGTCCCTGGCCAGTCGTTCCCAGGCTGGCAGGCTGCGCTGGATGATGCCCATCTCGACACAGTAGGCGATGCGGAAATAACCGGGAGCACCGAAACCGGAGCCTGGCACGAGCAGAATGTTGTGTTTTTGCGCCTGGCGCACGAATTCGACATCGTCAGCCAGCGGGGACTTCGGGAAGAGGTAAAAGCCGCCCCCGGGCTTGACCATGGAAAAACCGAGACGGGTGAGGTGGTTGTAAAGGATGTCGCGTTTCTCCTGATATTCGCCAACGTCAACACTTTCGCTCTGCAGGACAGCTACCAGGCGCTGCATCAGGGCCGGAGCATTGACAAAACCAAGAACCCGGTTGCAGAAGATGGCGCCTTCCATGAACAGCTTGACATCGTCCATGGCCGGGTTGGCGGCCAGGTAGCCGATACGTTCACCCGGCAGGGCCAGATCCTTGGAGTGCGATGTCACCAGGATGGCATTGCGGATGTATCTGAATACCGGCGGTACGCTGTTGCCGTCGAAGGCCAGCCGGGCATAAGGTTCGTCGGAGATCACATAGATGCTCCGGCCAAGTTCGGCTTGCTTGCGTTCCAGCATCTCACCGAGAGCGGCGAGCGTCTCCGCACTGTAGACGGCGCCGGTCGGGTTGTTCGGTGAATTGATGAACAGGGCGCGGGTGTTGCTGGTGATGGCCGCTTCGATGGCCGCGATGTCCGGTTGGAAGGTGTCGGGGTCGGTCCAGACCTCGGTGGTGACCCCGCCATGGTTGTCGACGTAGAATTTGTACTCTACGAAAAAAGGCGTCAGAATAATCACTTCCTCGCCAGGATTGAGAATCGTCTTTAAAGTCACGTTGATGGCCCCGCCAGCGCCGCAGGTCATGACGATGTGGCTCGGTTTCAACGGGATACCGGAATTCTCAGTGATATGTGCGGCAACCGCCGCCCGGGTCTCTTCATAGCCGGCATTGTTCATGTACCGATGCATGCCGGTGAGGGGCTGCTCGGCAATCCTGCGCAATTCGCGGTGAAAAGCTGCCGGCGGCTCGACGGACGGATTGCCGAGCGTGAAATCGAAAACATTCTCTGCGCCGTGTTCGGCAATCAGGGCCGCGCCTTCCTCGAACATGCGGCGAATCCAGGAAGAGCGTTCAATGGCACTGCGAACCTTGATGGCGACGGTCATGGTGAACTCCTTATAATGAGCATTTGCTTGGTGCAAAAACTGAGCTGCGAGTTTAGCCGTCCGGCGGTTGTTGGTCAAGGGATGAAAACAGGCGCCTCTGCTTGCTTTTTCATGACTCATGGGATAAATTCACACATTCAAAATGCCGGAAAGGATTGATCTCGTGGACAAAAAGAACCTGCAGGAGTTGCGACAGCAGATCGATGCACTCGATGACCAGATTCTCGACATGCTCAATCGTCGTGCTGAAGTCGTGGTTGCCGTTGGCAAGGCCAAGCAGGGGAACCGCGGTGAATACTATGTGCCAAGCCGTGAAAAGGCGATCTTCGAGCGACTGATCGCCAAAAACCAGGGACCCTTTCCCGACGAGGGTCTCCGCCGCGTTTTCCGGGAGATCATTTCGGCGTCGCTCTCCCTGGAACAGCCTCTCAAGGTGGCGTTTCTCGGCCCCCAGGCGACTTATACCCATGTGGCCGCCATGCAGCAGTTCGGGCTGTCCGCGCAACTCGTGCCGCTGAAAAGCATCTCGTCGATTTTCGAGGAAGTTAGTCGCGGCCGGGCCAGCTACGGAGTGGTTCCGGTCGAGAACTCCAACGAGGGCGTGGTCTCCCATACCCTCGACATGTTCATGTCATCAGATCTCAAGATCATTGCTGAAATCCTGTTGCCGGTCTCCCACGATCTGCTCAACCTTTCCGGGCAGACCGCCGATATCCGCAAGGTGATTTCCCATCCCCAGGCGATTGGCCAGTGCCGCTCCTGGCTGGAGGAAAATCTCCCGGACATCCCGCTGGTCGATGTCTCCAGCACGGCTTCCGCTGCCCAACAGGCCGCAGAGGATGCCAGCGTCGCCGCCATTGCCAGCGAATCGGCCGCCTCGTTGTACGGCCTGCGGGTGGTCAAGCACAAGATTGAGGACAACTCCAACAACTTTACCCGCTTCCTCGTTATTGGCAGTGAGATGCAGGGTCCGAGCGGCAACGACAAAACGTCTATCATGTTCAGTGTCAAGGACCAGGCGGGGATCCTCTACCATATGCTTGAACCTTTCAGCAAACGCGACATCAACCTGGCCAAGATCGAGAGCCGCCCGACCAAAGGCAAGGCCTGGGAGTACATCTTCTTCCTCGATATGGTGGGCCATGTCCAGGACCAGCAGATTGCCGATGCGTTGGAAGAGTTGCGCGCACTCTGCCAGTTTGTCAAGGTGCTCGGCTCATACCCGAAGGCCAGATAAAGGCCGGGACGAGGGATGCGGAACGTGGAACGCAAAAAACTATAAAAACAAAAGCTTGGACAAAATGACGAAATTCTATATTGATAAATTGGCAGTGGTGGGTGTTGGCCTGATTGGCGGTTCGCTGGCTCTGGCGCTCAAAGAGGCCGGAGCGGTCGGTCACGTGGTCGGTATCGGCCGGGGGCTGTCGAACCTGGAGACGGCCCTGCGTCTTGGCTTGATCGACAGCTTTACTCAGAACCTGGTCGAAGGCGTCGTCGACGCTGACGTGGTCTTCCTGGCGACGCCGGTACAGGCTCTGGGTGCCGTGGCCGCGCAGGCCATGCCCTATCTCAAGCCCGGAGCGATCATTACCGATGGCGGCAGCGTCAAGCAGGCGGTGATCGACGCCATCGAACCGCATTTGCGTGAGGATATCCAGTTCGTCCCCGGACACCCGATCGCCGGGACCGAGAACAGCGGCGCCGAGGCCGCTTTTGCTTCCCTTTATCGCCAGCGCCGCTGCATTCTGACGCCTACGGCGAGGACGTCCAAGGCAGCTCTCGAGCGTATGAGCCGCATGTGGCAACTGGTTGGCAGCCAGGTAGTGGTCATGGATGTGGACAAACATGACCGCGTGCTCGCGGCGATCAGTCACCTGCCGCACATGGTGGCCTATGCGCTGGTCAACGCCGTTGGTGCCTATGACCGTTACAACGAGAATATCCTTGAATACTCGGCAGGCGGCTTCCGTGATTTTACCCGGATCGCCTCGTCGGATCCGACCATGTGGCGGGATATCGCCCTGACCAACCGTGACGCCCTGATAGAAATGATGGAGCAGTTCGAGACCTTTTTTGCCGAACTCAAGGCGGACATCGCCCTCGGCTCGGGGGAGCGGTTGTTCGAGTTCTTCCACCGCTCCAAGAAGAGCCGCGATGGCATTCTTTAAACCCGGCAAGCAAAACCCAATTCAATTTTCAAGCACTAGAGCAGGATATAAGACCTTTATGAGCAACCAGCCGTTTCAAACCAGAATTGTCTCACCGGCCAGCGCTTTGCGCGGTGAAATCTCTGTGCCCGGGGACAAGTCCATCTCCCATCGCTCGATCATGCTCGGGTCCCTCGCTGAAGGGACGACCCGGGTGAGGGGGTTCCTCATGGGGGAAGACAACCTCTCAACCTGGAAGGCTTTCGAAGCGATGGGGGTTGCCATCCGCCAGACTGGACCTGACGCGCTTCAGATCGAAGGCGTCGGTCTCTACGGCCTGAAGGAGCCGGGTGATGTGCTCGATTGCGGCAACTCCGGGACGACCATGCGCCTGATGTCCGGGCTGCTGGCAGGGCAGAAGTTCTTTTCTGTCCTGACCGGTGACAAGTACCTGCGGCGCAGACCGATGAAGCGCGTGGTGACGCCGCTGGCCCTTATGGGCGCACGCATCTGGGGTCGCGATGGCGGTGAACGGGCGCCGCTGGCGATTCAGGGTGGTTCGCTGCAGCCGATCACCTACGCCTCATCCGTATCCAGCGCCCAGGTCAAATCAGCGGTCCTCCTGGCCGGGCTGTCCGTGGCGGGGGAGACCACTGTGACCGAGCCGCATCTGTCCCGTGACCATAGCGAGCGCATGCTGGCGTGTTTTGGTGCCGATGTCCGCCCCTTTGCAGGTGGTGTCAGCATGACCGGTCGGCCGCGTTTGATCGCCAGGGACGTTTTTGTCCCGGGAGACATCTCCTCGGCCGCGTTTTTCATGGTTGTCGGTTTGGTCACACCGGGTGCTGAACTGTTGATTCGTAATGTTGGTATCAATCCGACGCGTAGCGGTATTATCGACATACTGGTAGCCATGGGTGGCCAGCTCGAGTTGCACGATGCCAGAGAACAGTCCGGTGAGCCTGTGGCCGACGTTCTGGTCAGACACAGCCGTCTCAAGGGGATCGACATCAGCGGTGACATGGTTCCCCGCGCCATAGATGAATTCCCCGTCATCAGTGTGGCTGCCGCCCTGGCCGAAGGGACGACGACGATTCGTGATGCGGAAGAGTTGCGCGTCAAGGAGACCGACCGTATCGCCGCCATGGTCAGCGAACTGGGGAAACTCGGTGCCAAAGTCGACGCCCGCCCTGACGGCATGGTCATTCACGGAGTCGAACAGCTCGACGGCGGAACCGTGTCCTCGCACGGCGACCACCGCATTGCCATGAGCATGGCCGTGGCCGCGCTCTCGGCAACGAGCCCCGTCACGATCGAAGATACCGCCTGTACGGAAACCTCGTTCCCGGGGTTCTGGGACCTTCTCGATGGAATCCGGGACGCATGACGCGGAACGCGAAAGGCGTAAAAAACAAATGCATAGACAATAAAACATCTGCAAAAGAAAGCTCGATCATGCTTCTTAAAGATACCCATAAAAAAACACTTCCTCATGTCCCATGGCTTTTGATCGCGTCTCGCGTCCCGCGTCCTGCGTCCCAGGTTTTGCCATGAAAAATCTCATCATTGCCATAGACGGTCCTTCCGGAGTCGGTAAAAGCACCCTGAGTAAGATCCTCTCCCACGAATTGGGCTATCTCAACCTGGATACGGGGGCCATGTATCGTACCATCGCCGTGGCTGCTGTACGGCAGGGGATCGATACCAAGGACCATGAGGCGTTGCGACAGCTCTGTGATGAGTGCGTGGTCGAATTCGTCCACAAGGGCGGGACGGAGCATGTACTCCTCAATGGAGAAGATGTCTCCGCAGCGATCCGCACGCCGGAGATCAGCCTCCTGACAGCGGCCGTGGCCGCTTGTCCGGCGGTGCGTGAGGCCATGGTCGCACGGCAGCGCGAGCTTGGTGCCGCAGGCGGAGTGGTCCTCGAGGGGCGCGATATCGGCACGGTTGTCTTCCCCAATGCCGATGTGAAGTTTTTTCTCAAGGCGTCTGCGGAAATCCGTGGTCAAAGGCGTTTCCTGGAGCTCCAGGCAAAGGGTGTCGATGTCGATCTGGCCCGTACCATCGCCGAGGTTGAAGCCCGTGATGCAGCGGACACCAGTCGTGCCACTTCGCCCTTGCTCCAGGCTGTGGATGCCGTGGTGATAGATACGACTGGACTGGACATACCTCAGGTTCTCGAGCGCATGTTTGCCGTGGTGGCCGAGGCTCAATCTGGCAGGGGAGAGGGGCCGGCGAGTTGATGCCATGGAGATAATTCTCGCTAAAAGTGCCGGCTTTTGCTTCGGCGTCAGGCGCGCCACCCAGATGGCGTTCGAGGCGGCCGCCGCGCATGAGCACATCTGTTCTCTCGGGCCGGTGATTCATTCACCTCAGGTCGTCAAAGGGCTGGCTGAGCAAGGAGTCAAGGTGGTCAGCAACGTCGATGAGATCCCCCCCGGGTCTGTCATTGTGCGTTCCCATGGCGTCACCCTCGAAGAGATGGATCAGATCCAGCAGAAAAACCTGACGATCGTCGACGCGACCTGTCCCTTTGTCAAAAAGGCCCAGGAGTACGCGGCACGACTCAGCGAAGAGGGGTACACGGTAGTTATCGTCGGCGAGGTGGAGCACCCCGAGGTTCAAGGGATTCTTTCCTATGCCGGCAACGCCGTGGTGCATGTCGTTGCCGATGCCGATCAGGCTGCGGCCTTGCCGCGCATGAAGAAGGTCGGCCTCGTGGCGCAAACCACCCAGCTCTATGAAAACCTCAAGAATATCATGGACATCTGCCTGGCCAAAAGCCTGGAACTGCGGGTTTTCAACACCATCTGTGACGCCACCTCAGTGCGCCAGAACGAGGCACGGGAAATTGCCCGCTCCGTTGAACTGATGTTTGTCATCGGAGGTCACGCGAGCGCCAACACCTCGCGCCTGGCTCGCATTTGCAAGGAAATCCAGGCGCAGACCTGGCATATCGAGACGGCTGAGGAGATCGTCCCGGAGTGGTTTGCCGGGGTTTCGAAGGTCGGGGTCACCGCCGGGGCCTCGACGCCTCGCTGGCTGATTGACGAAGTTGTCGCACGGATCGCCGAGTTGGGAAAATAAAAGTTTGAATATTCCACATGCTTATGCTATCTTCACCGACCATGGCCTAGAGCCATACCACCGTTTTTACGGTGGAAATTGTTAGGGGGTAACTTGTTAATAATGGACAGTAACGACAAAACAAACGAAGAAACAGAAGGTATGGAGATGGATCAGGATCTTGACATGGAACAGTCTTTCGAATCGTTGTTCGAAAGCAGCATGCAAGAACTGAACGTTGGCGATGTAGTCCGCGGGACAGTCGTGCAGGTCAGTGACGACAACGTCGTCGTCGATGTTGGCTACAAGTCCGAAGGGGTGATTCCCCTTGCTGAGTTCAAGGATGAACAAGGCAAGATCGATGTCAAGGTCGGTGACGAAATTGACGTCCTCTTCGAACGGCGCGAGAACGAGAGTGGCCTGATCGGGCTCTCCAAGGAAAAAGCCGATCGCCAGAAGATCTGGGGGTCTCTCGAAGAGGGCGCCGTGGTCGAAGGCAAGATTATCGGGCGCATCAAAGGCGGCCTGACGGTCGATATCGGCATCAATGCCTTCCTGCCGGGTTCACAGGTTGACCTCCGCCCGGTCCGCAATCTTGAGAAACTACTCGGTGCGACCTTTGATTTCAAAATTATCAAGCTGAACAAGCGGCGCGGTAACATCGTTCTTTCCCGTCGCGTGCTCCTTGAGGAACAGCGTGAGAACATGCGTTCCGATACCTTGGAAACGCTGTCCGAAGGGCAGGTCATCGAGGGTATCGTCAAGAACCTGACCGATTACGGTTCCTTTATCGATCTTGGCGGCATTGACGGACTGCTGCACATTACCGACATGTCCTGGGGACGGGTCAATCATCCTTCCGATGTCCTTGCCGTCGGCGAAAAGATCAATGTCAAGATTCTTAAGTACGACCGTGAGCGCGAGCGCGTTTCCCTCGGCCTGAAGCAGATCACGCCCGATCCATGGCTGGAAGTGGAGAGCGTTTACCCGGTTGGCGCCAAGGTCAAGGGGAAAGTTGTCAGCCTGACCGACTACGGTGCGTTTGTCGAGTTGGAAGATGGTGTTGAGGGGCTGATCCATGTTTCCGAAATGAGCTGGACCAAGCGCATCAAGCATCCCAACAAACTTCTGACCGTCGGTGACGAGGTAGAAACCGTTGTGCTGGCTCTGGATATCCCCAATCGCCGCATCTCTCTTGGTCTCAAGCAGATCGAACCGAATCCGTGGGAAGTGATCGGCGAGAAATTCCCGGTCGGCACCATCATCGAGGGTCAGGTCAAGAACATTACCGATTTCGGTGTATTTGTTGGCGTGGATGAAGGTATCGACGGTCTGGTGCACATCTCCGACCTCTCCTGGACCAAGCGCGTCAAGCATCCTTCCGAGCTGTTCAAGAAGGGGGACACCGTCAAGGCGGTTGTTCTGAATATCGATCGTGACAACGAACGTTTCTCCCTTGGCCTGAAGCAGTTGACCCCTGATCCTTGGGAAGCCATCCCGACCAAATATAAGCCTGGTACCATCGTGCGCGGTAAGGCGACATCGGTGACCGACTTCGGTGTGTTCCTTGAGATTGAAGAAGGCATCGAGGGGCTGATCCATGTCTCTGAACTGAGCCAGGAAAAGGTGGAGAGCCCGAAGGATATCGCCAAAGTCGGCGACGAATTCGAAGCGGCTGTTCTCAATGTCGACACCGTGGATCGCAAGATTGCACTGTCCGTCAAGCAGCTGACTCACCACAAGGAGAAGGCCGAAGTCCAGGAATTCCTCGGAGCACAAAAGCAGGCGACTTCCAACATCGGTGCCCTCCTGCAGGGAGCCATGGATCGCAAAGGCGAGGAGTCTGCTGACTGATTATGAACAAACTGCAGCGCGTTTCCGCTGATCGCGGAAACGCGCTTTTTTTGGGGTCACCATGAAGAAACGACCGTTCCTATTGGCTTCAGCTCTGTTGGCGGGCCTGTTCGTGTTTTTTCTTGCACTGGCTGTCGCCGTTGCCAGTTTCATGGGGCGTCCTGCCAACTTTGCCCTCGGTGACAAGGTCGGTATTGTAGAAATCTATGGAGTCATCGCAGATTCCAAGCAGGTGATCGAACAACTTCACGACTTTCGCGATAACGACAGTATCAAAGCAATGGTACTGCGCATCGATTCTCCTGGTGGCGGGGTTGGCCCTTCGCAGGAAATTTACGACGAAGTCAAAATCGTTGATACCGAAAAGCCGGTTGTCGTATCCATGGGGTCTGTTGCTGCCTCCGGTGGCTACTACATCGCCGCCGGGGCCCGGGAAATCATTGCCAACCCGGGAACCATTACCGGCAGTATCGGTGTTATCATGGAGTTTGCCAATGTCCAGGAATTGCTCGACAAAATCGGCTTGAGCAGCGTTGTTGTCAAAAGCGGCGCCTACAAAGACATCGGCTCACCGACCCGTGAGATGACCGACGCCGAGCGAGAGATTCTCCAGAACCTGATCGATGACGTGCATAGCCAGTTTGTCGCATCAGTGGCAGAGGGTCGTCATCTCCAAGTCGACATCGTCAATACCTTTGCCGATGGACGCATCTTCTCCGGGCGGAGGGCGATGGAGATGGGCCTGGTCGACAAGATGGGTAATCTGGAGGTTGCCATTCAGCGCGCAGCAGAACTGGCCGGCATTGATGGTGAGCCCCGAGTCATCTATCCGCCAGGGAAAAAAATGAGATTTATCGATCTGTTTATAGAGGAAACTTTGAACCGGCTGCAATTTGCCCTGCAAAAACAACGCACAGTCGGTTTGCAATACCTTTGGCCAGGATTTAATTAGGAGGTTTATCATGACGAAAAGTGAGCTGATTGAACAATTGACAAGCGATAACGAGGTGCTTAACAAACGCGAAGCTGAAATGATTGTCAATTCAATCTTTGACAGCATCGGCCAGGCTCTTGTTGAGGGCGATCGCGTCGAGATTCGAGGCTTCGGTTCTTTTACCGTGCGTGAGCGTGATGCCCGAGAAGCCCGCAATCCAAAAAGTGGCGACATCGTGCGGATATCAGCCAAGAAGACACCGTTTTTCAAAACCGGCAAAGAGTTGCGCGAGCGGGTCAACGTCCCCTGATAGGGTCATTCCTGGCATTTTGCCTGTTTGTAGAAATACCAAGAGGCCCCGTGTTTAACGGGGCCTCTTTCGTATTGCCTGCGGATACAGGCAGGTTTTATGCAACCTCCAGAATGCCGCACTTGTTTCCTAGAGAGGGCCTATGGATCAGTATGATACCCAGGATGGGAGTTTCAGGCGTCCCGCTCGAGGGCGGGCTTGCTCACCACTACCCGACTCCAGGCAAGAGATCGTTTAGTTGGCCAGCACAATCGGAAATTTGTCGCGCATTCCAGAGGTTGTCAAAGATCTTGGTGCCACTTTACTCTCATGCTAGCATACGCTTCCGTCCTGTCAACCATAGGGTCGATAATTTTGTTGGATATTTCCAATCTTTCAGGCGCTGCAGAAAACACAATGATCTGAGCCCTCTTTGTCAAACTGTTGAGCTATTGCCATGTCAGACAATGAATCTGCCATCCGTCCGGGAGCTTATCGCTTTACCGTGAGCGAGAACTGCTCAGGCATGCGCCTCGACCAGTTCCTCGCCGAGAACAGCGAGGTGTTGACCCGTGGCTTGGCCAGACGCCTGATAGATATCGGTGGCGTGCACCTGGCCGGGAGAAGAGTGCGCCGCTGCAGTTCAGCGGTTGCCGCCGGGGACAGCGTCGAAGTCTTTGTCGATAACCTGCCACTCGAGCCGATTGTGCTGGAACCGGCCAGGATCCTCTATCGCGACCAGGATTTGATCGTCCTCGACAAGCCCCCCGGTATGGCCACCCAACCAACCCCGGCCCGTTACCAGGGGACGCTGTATGCCGAGCTGCAGACTCTCCTTAGCGGCTCCGGGCGCAAGGGCCAACGGCCGAGTATCGGCATGGTTCAGCGCCTGGACAGGGACACCTCCGGTGTGATGGTGTTCTCGATTCATCAGCGCGCGCACAAAAAAATGACCGATGCCTTCCGTGACCACGATATTGATAAAATTTACTGGGCTCTGGTTGCGGGCCGGCCGCAGGCTGACGCGGGCATCTTTCGTTCGCAACTGGCCCGACGGCGCTCTACCAACCTGATGGTTTCCGTAGAGCGCGGCGGAAAACCGGCAGAAACCCGCTATCGGCTCCTGCAAGCCATGGCTCAGGTCAGCCTGGTCGAGATCCAGTTGATTACCGGACGCTCGCACCAGATCCGCGTGCATTTTTCGGAAGCGGGCTTGCCATTGCTGGGCGATGGCGCTTACGGGGGGGCGCGCATTGTCGACGGTGTTGAAGTTCCTCGCCAGATGCTACACGCTAGGAAACTTTCATTCAGTCACCCCGTGACCGGGAAGAAAATGACTTTTACCGCACCGTTGCCGAAGGACTTCGAGACAATTTTGCAACACGTCGAAGGCTCCTTGAATGGTCTAGAGGGATAAGGTATTGTAGCGACCATTATGTTGACTTTTCCGCACATTGATCCTGTAATCGTGCACATCGGCCCCCTTGCCATCCGATGGTACGGGCTGATGTATCTGGTCGGTTTCAGCGCAGCCTACCTGTTGATCCGGCACCTGGCCCGCATGCGCAATCTGCCCCTGGACACGGATGGTGTTTCCGACCTGCTTTTTTACGCGGTGCTCGGCGTCGTGCTCGGTGGCCGTCTTGGCTACGTCCTGTTTTATAACCCGGCACAATATCTCTCCCGACCTTTGGAAGTTTTTGCCGTGTGGCAGGGCGGGATGAGCTTTCATGGCGGATTACTCGGTGTCGTTGTCGCGGCAGTGATTTTTTGCCGGCGCCGCAAGCTGCCGATTCTGCTGACCGGTGACATCCTGGTAACATCCGCGACCATCGGTCTCGGTCTCGGCCGGCTCGGAAATTTTATCAACGGCGAATTGTGGGGACGGGTCACCGATCTCCCCTGGGGGATGGTTTTCCCCGGTGGCGGACTTCTCCCGCGGCATCCCAGCCAGCTCTACGAAGCAGCCCTTGAAGGGATGCTGCTCTTTCTCATCCTGTACCTGCTGCACCGCAAAAAAGTTGCCGAAGGAGTGCCATTCTTCTGTTTTTTTATTGGTTACGGGCTGTTTCGCTTCCTGGTCGAATTTGTCCGCCAGCCAGATGCCCATCTCGGTTTTCTGTGGGGCGGCGCGACCATGGGGCAGTTGCTGTCTTTGCCGATGATTCTCTTCGGCGTGGCGGGGGCTCTCTATCTTTATCGGCATAGGAGCCTATGATGAACAACATTCGGGGCGTCATTTTCGATTGCGATGGTGTGCTCTTTGAAAGCCGCAACGCCAACTTGGCCTATTACAATACTGTTCTTAGCCACTTTGGTGAAGCTCCGGTAGATGCGGCCGATCATACCAAATCTCATCTCTGTCACACCGCGGCCAGCCCGGAAGTTTTCCTGCAGCTGCTCGGTGCCGAGCGCACTGTTGAAGCACTTGCTTTGGCTGCTGATCTCGATTACCGCCAATTTATCCCGTTCATGGAACCCGAACCTGGCATGCAACAAGCTCTGGCCAGCCTTGCCACTATCTACCCCCTTGCGGTTGCGACCAATCGCGGCATCAGCATGCTGAGCATCCTTGAGCATTTCGAGCTGAGCGGGTTTTTTCAAACCGTTGTCACCACGCGTGATGTGAAGAATCCCAAGCCTGCCCCGGATATGCTTCACGAAGCTTCGAAACGGCTGCAATTGGCTCCGCATCAACTTCTGTTCGTCGGCGATTCGGAACTGGATCAGGCCGCTGCCCGGTCCGCTGGCATGCCCTTCGCGGTTTATCGTGGCGACCTGCAGGCGGATATGCGGATTACACATCATGGGGAGTTGGTGGATTTACTGGTTGGCTCAGTAGCGCGCGGCGCATAGCGCGGCAATCAATGGACAAACACGCTTTTTAACAGATGAAGCAGTGCGGGCATCCCTGATTACGGGATGCCCGTCCTGTTGGCAGGTTGTCGCGATGGTTGGCGACGCCACACTTTACAAGTTCTTGCACATCTCCAGGACGTGACCGGAGTCCGTGGGGCGATAGCTGATCTCATCCATAATTGTATGCATCAGGTAGATGCCTCGGCCGTGCTCCTCCAGGGGGTGGCGCGGTTCGACGTACTGCTTAACATCGAATCCCTGACCGAAATCAAACACCCGGATGATCAGACGCTGATCAACAATGCTTATTTCGATATGAACTTCCTTGGCCGGATCCCCTTCATTGGCATGCTTGATCGCATTGGCCATCGCCTCGGTGAGGACCAGGTTCAGGTCGTAGGCCAGTTTTTTCCGGTCGCCGCTGTAATTGCGGAGCGTGAGCGCAATATTCTCACCAATGTGACCAATCAGGCACAGGTAACGTGTCTGGTTGGGGACTTTGATGTCGACTGCGATCCGGTCGGTGATCATGATGCTCAGCCTTTTGGAGGGTTACTGCTGGAAACTCGCCAGCGCTTCAGTCGAGTCCGTATAGATTTCAAAAACCCGGTGCAGGCGGGTCAGTTCGAACATTGACTTGACCTGCAACTGCAGCCCGGCCAATTTCAGATTGCCATTGCGGGAACTGGCGTTCTTGAAACCTGAAACCAGGGCGCCGAGCCCCGAAGAATCAACGAAACGTACCCCCTGAAGATCAACGACCAGATTGTTCTTGCCTTCCTCGAAGAGCTTGAGCATCTGGTTCTTCAGGTCACCGCTGTTGTGAGCATCAAGCCGTTCTTCCTGAACCGCCAGTAACATCGCTGCCCCTTTGTCTTCAATGTGCAAATTCATCTTACGCTCCTTAGTAAAAGTTAGCGTGTTGCCATCGCTGTCAACACACGTAGCTATATTATCACAACGGCAACTATTTTAAGGAATTTCTCGCTTCGTTTGGTTGAATGTTTCATGTCTTTTCAACTTTCATGACCACCAGCGACAGGTCGTCCTGAAAGTTGTGATGCCCCGTGAAGAGCTGAACCTGTTCAATGATATGGGTAATCAGTTCCTTGGGCGGCAGCTGGTTTTGCTCGCCGAGCAGTTTCATCAGTCGTTCATCGCCGAAAAGCTCTTTTTCGTTGTTCATCGCTTCGATCAGGCCATCCGTATAGAGCAGCACCACGTCGCCGTCCCCAAGCATGAGAGATTCCTGTTCGTAGGGGAATTCTTCCCTGACACCGATAATCAGACCTTCCGGATCAAGCTGCAGACACTGCTGATCTGCGGCCCGCCAGAGCAGGGTGGGGGAGTGGCCGGCGCTGGCAAAGCATATTTCCCGCGTATCAGGACGATATTGCAGATAAAAAAGCGTAATAAAGAGTTCTGCCTTGGTCAGGTCCTCATAAAAGAACTTATTGAGCTCGAACAGGATGTCCTTTGGGTTCTCAAACTGCCCGATCCGGGAACGGATTATGGTGCGGGTTTCTGCCATAATCAGGGCGGCCCCGACGTTATGTCCCGAGACATCGGCGATTACCAGGTCGAGGCGGCCATCCTCATGCATGAGGTAGTCGTAATAGTCCCCGCCAACTTCCTTGGCCGCCAGGCAGACCCCGGCAAGTTGAATACCTGGGACGATTGGCACCCGGGTTGGCAGAAGGCCGAGTTGGATGTTCTTGGCGATTGCCAACTCGCGCTGCTGTTCTCGGGCGGCGATCAGGTGGTCGGTTTGCTCGGCATTGCGCCAGGCCACGCCGACCTGCCCGGCGAGACTGGTAAAGAGTTCGATGAATTCGCTGGTGAAAATCCCTTTCGAGGTTCGCGAAAATGCTGAGAGGACACCGATCGGCTGTCCTTCGACGGAGATGGGAGCGTGCGCGAAGGAGAGGATCTTTTCACGGTGGATAATGCTGGCGGTTTGCGGCTTGCCGATGAAATCACTGTCATTGACCACGCTGACCTTGTTGGACAGGAAGGTCTCGCCGATAAAGGTTTCGTTGGTTAGGTCCCGTTCCGATTCACCAAAATGCTCCGAGGTCATACCGCGTTGACTGCGCACAGTCAGGGTTTGACGATCTTCGTCGAGAATCCGGATGACGCAGAGATCAAATTTGAACTGGTCGGTGAAAATCTTGAGGATCTCATCGAGGATTGATTGCAGGCTGCCGCCGCTGGCAACGGCGCGCGCTGCATCGTAGAGGACGCTCAATTGCTCACGGCTTGCGGTGCGGCTGATGTTGATCGACCCGAACAGGTCAAAGACATCTTCCATGTGGCTGCCGCGGGCCGAAAGGTAGTTTTCGACGATAATGCGGGCCGGCGCGGCGCCGACCGACCCGGCCAGGGTCAATTCGGTGTAGCGCTTCAGCTTCGGCAGTTCGTAATCAGACAGGCTGCCTTTTTCATCGATTTCATGATTGCCAAGGTAATCACTGATCGCGTTGTGTGCCTGCTTTTCGCCGATGAACTTGGCCATCAGGTTGACAAACTCGATCACCGAAGGAGCCCTGGTAATGCGGGTCTTTTCAGTGACCGCGGGCCGCGGGTTGAAAACATCGATAAATTTTCGAATCTGCTCGCGCTCTTCTGGTCGTGGCGACGTGAGCAGGGAAAGCGCCAGGTAGCTGCCGAGATTGACGAACATGGTCCAGAAGAGGGCGTGCGTCCACATGTCGAAACCGCTCAAGCCGAAAAGTTCAGTCGGCTTGAGTATGGCGATGCCCCACAGGCCGTGATCGACGATGGCGGCGTCCATCCAGCCGGATTGCACAAAGGACGGGATGACCAGGGTATAGAACCAGACAAAAAAACCAAGGACCAAGCCGACCGTCGCCCCTCTGCGCGTCGCCTGACGCCAGTAGAGTCCGCCGATGACCGCAGGTGCGAACTGCGTGGCGGCGACAAAGGAAACCAGGCCGATATTGACCAGCGCGACCGATTCGCCGAGCAGGCGATAATAGATGTAGCCGAGAAAGATGACGACGATGATACACAGGCGCTTTAGGTTGATGAGTAGCGCAGAAAGGTTTTGTGCCCCGGTATGTATTCTGAGGATGACCGGCATGAGCAGGTGATTGAGAATCATGGTGGACAATGCCACCGATGAGACCATGACCATCCCTGCCGAAGCCGAAAAACCACCGATAAAGACGAGCAGGGCGAGCCAGGAATGACCGAATTGCAGGGGCAGAGTGATGACAAAAAAATCGGCATTTTGCGTGTCGCCGTTAGCAAGCAGCAAGCCTCCCAGGGCGATCGGGATGACGAACAGGTTGATGATGACCATATAGGCGGGGAATCGCCACATGGCGCTGCGGATATGTTCCTCGCGGCAGTTCTCGATGACCATGATATGGAACTGGCGCGGCAGGAACATGATGGCCATCATCGAAATGAAGGTCATGGTCAGCCAGTGGGCGTAGGAATTGTCGCCAGTGCCGAGCAGGAGGAGCTGGCTGCGATCCGGGAAGCGTAGCATGAAGTTGTGGAAGATATCGCCGAAGCCGTCAAACAGGCCATAGGTCACGAACAAGCCGGCGGCAACGAAAGCGACGATTTTTACCAGTGACTCGAGGGCGATGGCTGCGACCAGCCCTTCGTGGCGTTCCGAGGTGTCCAGATGGCGCGCACCGAACAGCACACCGAACAGGCCAAGGATGATGGCCACGACCAAGGCCGAATCAAAATGCAGGTCGAATTTAGGCAGTACATGCATGACACTGCCGTTGGTAAAGGGGTAGACGAGCAGGTCGAATGTCCGGGCGACGGCTTTCAACTGCAAAGCGATATAGGGCATGATACCGAGGACCGCAAAGATCGTGACGATGGCACCGAGCAGAGGCGCATTGCCGTAACGGCTGGAGATGAAGTCGGCGATGCTGGTGATGTTCTGCTCTTTGCTGATGCGCACGATTTTCCGCAGCAGAAACCACCATGAAAATGCGATCAGGGTCGGGCCAAGGTAGATAGCGAGAAAGTCAATGCCTGTTGTCGCTGCCCGGCCAACACTTCCGTAAAAAGTCCACGAGGTACAATAAACCGCCAACGACAGAGAGTAGACCGTTGGGTTGTCAATCAGGCTGCGTCCCCGAAGGCGTTGCCGGTCGGCGTAATATGCGACCCCGAAGAGGATGCCGAAGTAGAGCACCGAGGTCAGGGCGACAATGGAGACTGGAATCATCTCGCCTCTCCGGATGGGTTGTTGTTCTGGGGTTCCGCGGGCGGCTGGCGGGTGGTGTCACGGCCGAGGTAGATTGAAAAGAGGTAGATGACGAAGATGGAAATCGGCCAGCCGGTGAAGAAGTAAAGGATGGTCAGGGGGATGCCGAATATCAGGATGTTCTTGTTGAATATGTGCAGGAACGGATAGTTGAGCATGACCACGCCAAGCACGAACCAGATGAACCAGGCATCTTTCAATGGCAGCTTGCGTTCCGTTTTCATGACAACTGCTCCTGGTCAGTCAACACTGTGCAAAGAAGTGACTGCACATTATAGTCGACAGGAAGGGACGTGTCGACTTTTACGATGTGCCCAACTGCGGTTAATTGATCAAAACCCTCTCTTTGCTTGGCAAAGAGTTCCCGCCGTCCGTCGGAAGCATCGCCGCGGCGACTGTCAAGCCGTGCGAGTGCCACCGCTTCGGGACATTCGAGATGCACAAGCCAGACCGGGCATCCCGACTGGTCAGCGAGATGCATGAACCTCTGCCGTTCAGCCTCTCTGGCAAAGGAAGCGTCGACGATCACGCTGCATTGTGCGGCGAGGAGCTTTGCCGCGCGCTTGAACAGCTCGTGGTAGGTCCTCTCGGTCATTGCCTGCTGATAGAGGCCTGCATCAAAGTCGTCCAGGCATGCCTGCTCTTGCGGTAAGCCGGCAAGCTGTTTGCGGACGACATCAGAACGCCAATGTGTGGCGCCGGTAGCGGCTGCCAGGGCACGTGCCAAGGTGGTTTTGCCGACCCCCATCAGGCCGCAGGTCAAAAAGAGTGTTGGCTTGAGCAGGTAGCCAAGGGCCAGGTTGAAGTAACGGCGGGCCAGTTCCCCCGAGGTGTTACGGGTCGCTTCAGAAGCGTCCGCAGAGGTTGCCAGCATGGCATCGACCTTGCCCCTTACCCAGGCCCGATAGCGCTTGTAGAATGGCAACAGACTCATGACATCCGGATCTTCACGGTAATTCAGGTAGTGAGCAAGCAAGATGTCGGCCAGATCGCGGCGGCCAAGAAATTCAAGGTCCATGAGCAGGAAGGCGAGGTCCGCGGTGATGTCGGCAACCCTGAACCTGCGATTGAACTCGATACAGTCATATATGCAGATGGGATCGGTCATGCAGATGTTCGCCGTGTGCAAGTCACCGTGTCCGTCACGCACGAACCCCTCAATTTCACGTCGCCGTATAATCTCCGCCAGTTCAGAAAGGTCGCGCTGCGTGACTTGCTCCATCAGCGCGTGCCCCTCTGCCGAGAGGATCGTGCCTACGGCCGCCCGAGTCTGGAGGAAATTCTCGGCACAATTTTGTTTGACCACGTCCAGGTTGCGGACCGTTTCGTTGCGGCAGGCTTCGGCCTGGTCCATTAAGGCGTGTAAGGCCACACCGAGGCGTGTCATATCTTCCGCAAGCCCGGGGCTGTCCGTCTCGATCAAACGGTTCAGCATGCGGGACTCCGGCAACCTGCGCATATGCACCGCGTAGTCGAGGAGTTCCCCCTGCCTGCCGAAACAGACTTTGCCGCGCCGCAGTCGCAGTTCGACGACCCCGAGGTAGATATCAGTGCTGAAACGCTGGTTCAGGCGCACCTCCTCGTGGCAGAAATGGCGCCGTTTCTCAAGGGTGCTGAAGTCCAGGAAGCCGAGGTTGAGAGGCTTTTTAAGTTTGTAAACATACTGGTCTGTCAGGTAGATACGGGAGATGTGGGTCTCCTTGAAGGCGACGGAGCGGGTCACTTCGGGATAGGTAGAAGGGTCGAGTAATTGCTGGTGGAATTGGCCCATGGCAGTTATGCTGTCATCTGATCCAGCTCTGCAGGTGGTCATCCGCGGGCATCGAAACGCCGCGCTGCCGTAAACTTATCGCAAGCCGGCGATGTGCCGATTTTCTTAAAGATTATCAGAAGATATATGCATGTAAAGTATGAGTTGCGGGGGCGTTGGTCGATTGACCGCACCGGTCGTCTGTGCTAACTTCTTTCTTTATCCTGCATTCAAATCGGATCTGCAATGAACTTGTCGTGCCCCCGTCACATTACGCTTCTGCTGGTACTCATGCTGAGTGGCTGTGCCGCCGCTGCTGACCATCTCCCTGCCGATGCAAGCCCCTCCGACGAGACCCCTTATGTCTCGCTGTTGAATGAACCTCAATCGAACGCATACTTTCAATATGCGCGGGCGCGCCTGCTGTTGGCAGAAGGAGATCATGAGGGGGCCGCTGCTGCATATCAAAGCGCTATCAGCTACGATCCTGACAACGAAGACTTGCGTTTTGAACTTGCCGAGCTCTATATCGCCCTGGAGCAGCCGAAAAACGCCATACGGATTGTCGAGGACGTGCTGCTGCGCAAGCCCGACTCCATCAAGGCGAACATGATGCTGGGCAACGCCTATTTTGCCAGCCGTCAGCCGGCGCAGGCGCTGCCGTATTTTCGACGGATCCTTGAACTGGAGCCGGACAACGAGCAGGTTCGCCTGCATCTTGCCATCTCCCTGGTACGGGTCGGCGAGGTTGACCTCGCGTTAGAAGAGTTGAAAGAATTGCTCAAACGTCATCCGGAATCGATCCAGGGGCGCCTGGCCATTGCCCGCCTGTATCGTGAAACCGGCCTGAGTCATTTGGCCATAGAACAGTACCGTGACCTGATCCGCCGCAATGCCAACCTGGACCAGGCTTACCTTGAACTCGGCCTCCTGTATGAAGAGCTCAAGGAATGGCCGTCTGCGCTTGAAGTTTTCAACGATGCCCTGAAACAGCGACCGCTCGATTTTACCCTGCGTCATTATCTCTCCCGTGTTTATGTCGGTATGGAAAGATATGATGACGCTCTTGAGCAACTGCAAATTATCGTTGACCTGAAGCCCGATGATTTCGATGCCCGCCGCAAGATCGGGTTGATCTACATGGAGCAGCAGCGTTGGAGTGAAGCCATTGCTGTTTTCAAGGATATTCTTGCACTGAATCCGGAGCTCGACACGGTTCGCTATTACTTGGGTACGTCTTACGAGCGGCTGTCCGAGTGGGAGCCGGCGCTTGCCGAATTTCTTGCTATCGGCCAGGAATCATCTTTATACGATGATGCCTTGTCCCATATCGGCTATATCTATCTTGAGACCGGCCGTTCCAACGATGCGATCAAACTCCTCGAGGCGAGGATAGTCGAAGGTCAGCCGAGGCCACAGGTGTTCAACTACCTGGCTTCGCTCTACATGGTCGATGGCCAGCAGGATAAGGCCCTTGCCATGATCGAGCGTGGCATCGCACTTTACCCGGATAATGTGGAGCTGATCTACCAGCGGGCACTCTTTTTGGAGCGTGCCGCCCGTCATGATGAGGCCATGCAGGTGATGAAGGACCTGCTTGTGCTTGATGCAGACAACGCAGAGGCCTTGAACTTTCTCGCTTACGCCATGGCTGAAGAGAATCGTGATCTCGACGAAGCGTTGGGGTATGCCGAGCGTGCCGTCAAGCTGAAACCGGCACCGCATATCCTCGACACCCTGGGCTGGGTTTATTACCGTATGGGCCGCCTGATCGAGGCTCTCAAGGTGATCGAGGAAGCCAACCGGAAACTCCCTGATGATCCCGTCGTCTTCGAACACCTCGGTGATATTCATCTTGCGCTTAATAACTTGGAAGAGGCCCGCGTTGCCTACACCAGGGCGCTCGAACTACAGCCGGACAATGCCGAGCTGCAGGAGAAGCTGGAACAGCTTGCGAATCAACCATAAAAAGGTTTCGATTATGTCTTCTCGGTTGGTTTGTCTTTCGCTCCTGGTGGTTGTGAGCGTGTCAACTGCATGTGCCCCGGTACGCTCACACCTTATCGCTGAGCCGATCAGCCAGGCGTTTGCCGATGAACTCATGCAGGCCTGGTCCGAGAGCTCTGCCAGGGTCAGCTCCCTGCAAGCGTTAGCCAAGGTCAAGGTGCAGGCGCCTTTGAATTCATTGAACGGCAGCCAGGTCATCCTCGCCCAGAAACCCGACCGTCTGCGAGCCGAAACCTTGAGCCCCTTTGGCATACCGATGCTGATGTTGGCGGCCGATGGTGGCACCTTGGAGGTGTCGCTGCCCGGGCAGAATGTCTATTATACCGGTGCCGCGTCACCGGCCAACCTTGACCTGTTTGTCCACCTGCCGTTACGCTTGAGTGATCTGGTCGATGTTCTTCTTTATCAGCCGCCGTTGATTAAGGCCTGGAAGGAAAAGGCCTACGCGCTGCAAAAAGGGGGATGGCTTCTGGTGCGTTACGGCACCCTACGTCGTCAAGAACTGGTTTTCAACCCTCTCCGGCAACTTGTCGAAGTCAGCTTTTTTGAAAACAACGATTTGTTCATGAAGATCAATTATGCGCAGATTCCTGAGCAGGGGGAGCCTTTCCCCTATCGACTCAGCCTTGAAGTTCCTGACAAGCACACCACTGTCAGCCTTGAATTTTCAGAGGTTAAAACCAACGGGGAGTTGCGCCCGGATATCTTTCAACTGGTGCGGCCACCGGGTGCTAGAATTGTATATCTGAACGGCGAATAGGCTATGCTGGCCCTTGCCTGCGACTTATTCCCGCAGGTGACAGGGCTGGCAAAGGAGTGATTTGTGAGATATATCTTGGTTGTTCTGCTGTTCCTGTTGAGTGCCTGCGACCGGCAACAGATTGTGGTCCCGGCGGAAGGCGAGGCGGCGAAGCCGGTTTATGGCGATACCTTTATAGAAGCGTCAATCGGCGAACCGAACACCCTGCTGCCGGTGCTCTCCTCCGATTCGGCCTCGAGTGATATCAATCGTCTGGTCTACAATGGCCTGATCCGCTACGACAAAGACTTGCATCTCGAGGGGGAACTGGCCGAATCCTGGGAGATTTCCGAGGATCAGCTCACCATCACCTTCCACCTGCGCAAGAATGTGACCTGGCACGATGGTCAGCCGTTCACCAGCGCCGATGTGCTTTTTACCTACCAGATGTACATCAATCCCGATGTCCCGACCTCCTACGCCGAGGATTTCCTGCAAGTCGCCACCGCCGAGGCCGTTGATGCATATACCTTCCGGGTCTCTTATAAAAAACCGTACGCACCGGCACTGGAGAGCTGGAGTACGGCGATTCATCCCAAACATCTGCTCGAAGGGCAGGATGTCACCAAGAGCCCGCTGGCCCGCAGCCCGATCGGCACGGGCCCATACACGTTCGTCAAGTGGGTGGCCGGAGAGAAGGTGGAGTTGCTAGCCAATGCCGATTATTTCGAAGGCCAGCCCTATATCCATCGTGTTGTTTACCGGGTGATCCCTGATACCTCGACCCAGTTCCTCGAACTTCAGTCCGGCGGGCTCGACTTGATGGGATTGACGCCAATCCAGTACCAGACCCAGACCGATACGCCTGCGTTCATCCGCAATTTCAACAAGTACCGTTACCTGTCGTTCAGTTATACCTACCTTGGTTACAACCTGACCAAGACGCTGTTCCAGGATCAGCGAGTCCGCCAGGCCATCTCTTACGCGATCAACAAGCAGGAGCTCATCGATGGCGTACTGCTCGGCCTGGGCCAAGTCGCAACCGGCCCCTACAAGCCGGACACCTGGGTTTACAACGCCAATGTTAAACGCTATGCCTATAATCCGCAAAAGGCTCGTGAGCTGCTCGCCGAGGCCGGCTGGTCCGACAGCAATGGCGACGGCATCCTCGACAAGAACGGAGAAAAGCTGGCGTTTACCATCGTCACCAACCAGGGCAACGACCTGCGGTCCAAGACCGCGGAAATCATCCAGCGGCGCCTCAAGGAAGTCGGCATCGTGATCGAGATCCGGATTGTTGAATGGGCGACCTTCCTTAAAGAGTTCATCTTCCCCGGCAACTTCGACGCTACGATCCTCGGCTGGAGCGGCGGCCCGGAGCCGGACCAGTACAACATCTGGCACTCAAGTAAAACGGCGCCGCGCGAACTGAATTTCATCAAGTACCGCAACCCCGAAGTCGACGAGCTGTTGGAGAAGGGGCGGCGCACCTTTGCCCAAGCCGAGCGCAAGCAGATCTACGACCGTTTCCAGGAAATCCTCGCCGAGGAGCAGCCCTATACGTTCCTCTATGTCGGCGAAGCCCTACCGGCAGTGGCCAAGCGTTTCCGCGGCATAGAGCCGGCCCCTGCCGGCATTTCGTACAACTTCATCAAGTGGTGGGTGCCGAAGAGCGAGCAGAAATACGCCGAAATAAAGCTCTTAATTCGTAATTTAGAATTTTAAAACACCAATACTTTAAACGTCTTTTTAAGTAACTGACCTTTCAACTAAAAATTAAGAAGGTAAAGTTCAAAATTAGAACTGACTATGCTTGTTTATCTAACCAAAAGACTGATCATGATGATCCCCCTGCTGATCGGCATCACGCTGATCAGCTTCGTGGTGATCCATCTGGCTCCCGGCGAGCCGACCGACATGCAGACCGATCTCAACCCGAAATCGAGTGTCGAGATGCGTGATCGTCTGCGCGAACGCTACAACCTCGACAAGCCGCTTTACGTCCAGTACGGGCTCTGGTTGAAACAGATCGGCACCCTCGATTTCGGCGAGTCCTTTGCCCAGGACCATCGGCAGGTCCTCGATAAAATCGGCGAACGCATGCCGATCACCATCTTTATCAATGTCCTCTCCATTGCTGTCATCCTCGCTGCAGCCATACCGATCGGGATCCTCTCGGCCGTGCGCCGCAACAGCATGTTCGATCGCGGTACGACGATGTTCGTGTTTCTCGGTTTTGCCATGCCGTCCTTCTGGCTGGCCCTGCTATTGATGGATTATTTCGGTGTCCGCCTGGGGCTCTTCCCGGTCGCCGGGCTGAAATCGATCGGATACGACTACATGAGCAACGCAGGACAGCTCTGGGATATGGCGCATCACCTGGTTCTGCCGGTCTTCGTCTCCGCTTTCGGCGGGCTGGCGGGCTTCTCGCGCTATATGCGTTCGAACATGCTGGAAGTGATTCGCCAGGACTATATCCTGACCGCGCGCGCCAAGGGGCTGTCGGAACGGGTGGTGATCTACAAGCATGCCCTGCGCAACGCGCTCTTGCCGGTCATCACCATTCTCGGCCTGTCCGTTCCCGGTCTGATCGGCGGCAGCGTGATCTTCGAAACCATCTTCGCCATCCCCGGCATGGGCAAGCTTTTCTACGACGGCGTCATGATGCGCGATTATCCGCTGATCATGGGCATCCTCGTGATTGGTGCGGTTTTGACCCTGGTCGGCAACCTGCTGGCCGACATCAGCTACGCCTTGGCGGACCCGCGCATTCGCAAAGGTTAAGCCCTGATTACTCGCACATTCATGCAAGCTTTCCCCTTGCGGTTTTGCCGTTTTGCGATGCGCTAAAAAAATCCACTAGCATCTCTTCCCATTTTATGAGATATAATCCGCCCGGCTGCTGTTCTTGGCAGTCTTTTCTCGTTTCTCCTGTTTAGATCGGCGCACACAACATTATGAAGACTTCAGCGTACCGGCTTAATCTGCTGATCGCTCTCGGTTTCGGCGTGGCCACCTTCCTCCTCTGGGGATGGGGCAACCAGCCGACCACGGAACCTCCCTGGCCCTCTCAGGTGGCAGGGATGTCCTTCTCCCCATTACATCTCGACAACGATCCAGTAGAAGGTAGATATCCCACCGAGGAGCAGATCGATGCCGATTTGAGCCTGCTCCAGGGACAGGTCCGTTCGATACGCACCTACGGCCTAGGCGGGACCCTCAGCGAAATTCCGCGTCTGGCGGTGAAGCACGGCATGAAAGTGACGCTGGGGGCCTGGCTGACCGAAAATCTTGAAGAAAACGAACGGGAACTGGAGCGACTGGTCAAGGTCGTCAAGGCAAACCGCAAGAATATTGTCCAGGTGATCGTTGGCAACGAGACGATCCTGCGTGGCGAGCTTACCGTAGAACAGCTGAATGGCTACCTCGACCGGATGCACAAAAAGCTGAAACTGCCGGTGAGTACCGGCGAACCCTGGAACGTCTGGCTGGCCAATCCGGAGCTGGCGGTCCACGCTGATTTCATTGCGGCCCACTTCCTGCCTTACTGGGAAGGGGTTGCCCTCAAGGAAGCCCTCGATCATGTCGATGCGGCTTTCGAGATGCTGCGAGAAGCCTTCCCGAAAAAGCGGGTCATCATGGCCGAGGTCGGCTGGCCGAGCAACGGTCGGACCCGCCGGGCGTCTGTCGCGTCTCAGGCCAACGAGGCGATCTTCCTGCGTAACTACCTGGTCCGGGCCGAGCAAAAACACTATGAATACTTCCTGATGGAAGCCTTTGACCAGCCCTGGAAGTCCGAGTCCGAAGGGGCGGTGGGCGCCTACTGGGGTGTCTTCGACGTAGCACCGCAACCAGAAATTCTCCTTCACCGAGCCGGTGCTGCGGATTCCGCAATGGAAGCTGCTCGCCGGCCTGTCCGTTGGCCTGGGACTGGCCGCTGCGCTGATCCTGTTTACCGACAGCGCCAGCCTGCGTCGCCGCGGGCGCAGCTTCCTGGCCCTGCTCGCCAACGGCATCGCCGCAACCCTGGTCTGGGTGATCTACGACTATACTCACCAGTACCAGAGCGTTTTGACCATTTCGGTCGGCATCTGCCTGCTGTTAGGTTTCCTCGGCATCTGCTTCGTTCTGCTCACCGAGGCCCACGAACTGGCCGAGGCCAGCTGGACGAAGAAACGGCGGCGTTTTTTTGCCGGCACTCCGGACCGTGAGCTGCCGGCGGGCAAGACCCTGGCCAAGGTCTCGATCCACGTCCCGGCATACAACGAACCGCCGGAGATGATGATCGCAACGCTCAACGCCCTGGCGGCCCTCGACTATCCTGACTTCGAGGTGCTGGTGATCGATAATAACACCAAGGACCCGGCGGTCTGGCTGCCGGTCGAGGCGCACTGTGCGATGCTGGGCGAACGCTTCCGTTTCTTCCACGTGGCACCCCTGGCCGGCTTCAAGGCCGGCGCCCTCAACTTTGCTATCCGACAGACGGCGTCCGATGCCGAGGTGATTGCGGTCATCGACAGTGACTACCAGGTCTCGCCGCGCTGGCTGCGTGATCTCACCCCCTATTTTGATAATCCAGCCATCGGCTTCATCCAGGCCCCCCAGGATTACCGGGATGCAGGGGAATCGCTGTTCAAACAGATGTGCTATGCCGAATACAAGGGCTTTTTCCACATCGGTATGGTCACCCGCAACGATCGCAACGCGATCATCGAACACGGCACCATGACCATGGTGCGCACCAGCGTCTTGGACAAAGTGGGGGGATGGGCAGAATGGTGCATCACGGAAGACGCTGAACTTGGCCTGCGCATATTCGAGGCGGGATTTGAGGGGGGGTACGTCGAGCAGAGTTATGGCCGCGGCTTGATGCCGGACACCTTCATTGACTATAAAAAACAACGCTTCCGCTGGGCTTACGGCTCCATCCAGATCCTGCGCCGCCACCTGTGTTCGTTGCTCGGCTGGGGAGACCGGCGCTTGAGCCGCGGCCAACGCTATCACTTTGTCGCCGGCTGGCTCCCCTGGCTGGCCGACGGCCTGAACCTCTTTTACACCTGCGGGGCCCTGTTCTGGTCGGCGCTGATCATTCTTGATCCCAAGCACACCGACCCACCGCTGGCGGTTTTCACCATTCCGCCGCTGGCGCTCTTTTTCTTCAAGGTTTTGAAGCTGATCTACCTCTATCGCACCCGCGTAGGCGCCAGCCGCTGGGAAACCTTCGGTGCGGCTTGGGCTGGTCTGGCGTTGTCGCACACCATCGCCAAGGCGGTGGTGGCAGGGTTCTGGACCAATAACAAGCCTTTCTTTCGGACGCCCAAGTGTGAAAACCGGCCGCGACTGGTGCAGGCGCTACTGAGTGCCGCCGAAGAGACGCTACTGGCGCTGCTTCTGGTCGGTGCGGCCCTGGCGGTGCTCTGGCTGCAGGGAGGGGATCTCCCCGGTGCCCGGCTCTGGTCCGCGGCCCTGCTGGTGCAGTCGCTCCCTTACCTGGCGGCCGTGGGGATGGGGTTAATCAATGTCTTCCCCGCCCGGCGTACGGTGGCCAGGGTGCCGGCTACAGCTCCCGTATAAAGTCGGTTTTGGGGAAGCAAGAGCTCATTTTGAACGCGTCTGGCTGGCAGCGCCCGGCCAGACGCGGCGATAGGTATGGCGTTGTTCCAGTCCCTTTAGCCGGCTTGCAACCGGCCCTTTTCTACATCCACACCTTTAAGCAAGACGATCCCGACAATAAAAAAGAGCGCCAAGGCCAGAATCGCGATGCGGTTCGACCCGGTCAGGTCGATGAGCAGGGCGAAAGCCAGCGGGCCGAAGATCGAGGCGAACTTCGAACTGATGGCGTAGAAGGAGAAAAACTCTGCACTGCGCTCTTTCGGCACCATGCTGGAGAAGAGCGAGCGGCTTAAGGCCTGGCTGCCGCCGAGGACGATGGCGACCGCGAAACCGAGAATCCAGAATTCAATAGCGCTTTTCATGACCGCTGCGTACACAGTGATCATGGTAAAGAGCAGCAGGCTGAGCAGTACCGCGCGCTTGGTGTTATAGCGTCCGGCCAGGCGCGAGAAGAACAGGGCTCCTGGCATGGCGACGAACTGAATCATCAGGAAGCAGCCGAGGATCGTTCCGGTCTCCAGGCCGAGTTCCTCGCGGGCGAAGATCGCCGAAACGGCGATAACCGTCTGGATGCCGTCGTTGTAGATGAGAAATGCGACCAGGAAGCGGCTGAGGTCACGGTAGCGGCGCAACTCGGAGAGAACCCTCAGGTAATCGCGCGGAGCCCGCAGCGGCTGCTGGGTGCCGGGTGTGACGGGGACGCCCTTGAGCCAGGCGAAGACTGGCAGGGAAAAGCCGAGCCACCAGGCTCCGGTGAGCAGAAAGCCGACGCGGCTGGCCGTGGCCTTATCGGGCAGGCCGAACAGGGCGTGCTGCTGGATCATGATGAAGACCACCAGCAGCATCAGGCCGCCGCCGATGTAACCGAGGGCGTAGCCGCGCGCCGAAAGCCGGTCGGCATCAATGCCGGAGGCTAGATCGGGGAGGTAGGCGTTGTAGAAGATATTGCCGCCGGCAAAACCGATGTTGCCGAGGATGAAGAGGGCGGCCGCCAGCAGATAGCGGCCGGGTCCGGCGAAGAACAGCCCGCAGGTAGCCAGGGCGCCGAGCAAACAGAAGATGATCAGCAGTCGCCGCCGCCAGCCGCGCCGGTCGGCAAGGTTGCCGAGACCGGGGGCGACGATGGCGACCAGGGCCATGGAGAGCGAGACGCTGTAGCCCCAGAGCGCGGTCGCCGGAACCGGTTGTGCGCTCCAGAAGAGCACCGCGCCGTCCTGCGGCACCAGGCTGGCAAAATACACCGGCAGGACCGCGGCCAGGATGACAGTGGCGAAGGCCGAGTTGGCCCAGTCGTAGAGGCACCAGCCGAACTGTTGTCTGTTAGCAAAAAAGCTGCGCATAGAGAGGACCAATTCTTAATTTTGAATTCTTAATTGAAAACCATTCTCTTGGATAATCCTATGTCATTCAAAATTAACAATTGAGAATTAAGAAGTGCTGTGCGATAAGCACAGCACTCGGGCAGCCAGTCGACTTTGGCGACAAGCTCCGCAGTCAGCTTGACGCACCCCTCGCCAACTTCGAGGCGTTTGTCGTAAACGCGGCATTCCCGGCTGATAATGTCGAGGTGGCGGCAGGGAATCCGGGTTGTCACGAAGCGTCCCTTCAGATCGACCGATTTCTCGAAACAGCAGAGACCGCAGCGCTTGCAGGTTGCATCCCAGTCGGTCATGGCTGTGGCAGTGCCATCTGGATGTGCTGCTGCTTGCTGTCAACTTGAGTCGGTCCGGCGCCGTCAAGCACGTCCAGGAACAGTTCAGAGATCGGGTGTCCCTGGTCGGCAATGGTGTCCTTCTCCTGATTGTGCCAGATTTTGGCCAGTTCGAGAGCCCGTTGTGGTGACTGGCGGCCGAAACTGACGGCCAGAAATGCTGGGAGCTCGCCTGCGCCATAGGGGTCGATTGATCCTCTCATCGAGACCAGGATCGGGCCATCGGGGAGGTCTCCCTTGAGCCCCAGGCGGCTGAGATAAGCCTTGTTGAGCTTGAAATCGTAGGGCTGTCGACCCAGGCTGACCAGCGATTGCGGCTTCTCGACCGGCACCAGGAAACGGTTGGCCAGCCCGGCAGGGATGTCGTTTGCCGGCAGGGTTTCGATGGTCAGGATGAAGTCTTCCAGCGCGCCGATTGCTGCAGAGTCTGCCAGTTCACCTTTGAAGAGAAGGTAGGTGTACAGCCCGAACTCACCGGGGTTCGTCGTCGTCTCGTCGACCGGCAGCCAGTTGATCTGTACCGGGGTAGACGGTATTGCTCCGACCGTGCCATCGGCACTTTGCTCCGCTTGATTTGCGGCCTTGCGGCGTTCAAGGGCGCGCAGTTTCTCCTGCAGCAGCTTGAGCTTCTCCTGGATGTTTTCGATCCGCTCGATAGTCTCCTTGCGTTCGGTTTCATCGAGTTCCTTCGTGCCAAACACATCAGAGAGCCCGGCCATGACGGGACAGGCAGTAAGAATGAGCAGCAGACCGGTGAGCAGGATGACGCTCTGGCAACGGGCAAGTCGAGACAGGAACATGGAGACTCCTTTGGATGATCGATGTCGTATCGGTCAAGGTGAAATACGTTTATGGTGGCCAAAAACCAAGCTTGGGCAAAGCCGTAGACCGTTCTTTTATCAGACTTTGCTGGTTGGGGGAAGTGGTTTCCCGGTGATTTGCGGTCATTTGTCACCAGGCCATGCATAAGGGCAGGCTGAGGATCAGCCTGCCCCGATGGTTGTCATTGCCGGTTTGGTGCAGGGGCGTTTAAGCGCACTCCGAGTAGCCGCAGACATGGCAGACGCAGCAGCCGCCTTCATGCTCCACAGGCCCGCCGCAATCGGGGCAGGCGCCGCCGTTGTTGGAGTGTCTCAGCTCCGTGTCCTCGTGGTCGGCCATGTGCATCTGGATCGCCTTGGCGACGGCATCGGCGCACGAAGTGACCCGATTCTCGCCGAAGCCAGCCGGCTTGTGACAGGTGATGCCGATCATCTGTTTGACCGCCTGGCGGGCCTGAACGCCTGAGCGCCAGGCCAGGGAGACCAGGCGGCCGATAGCCTCGCACTGGGACGAGGCACAACCGCCGGCTTTGCCCATGGTGGTGAACAGCTCGAACACGCCGGCGTCATCCTCGTTGACAGTGATGTAGAGTGGGCCGCAGCCTGTCTGCATCTGGTAGGTGCTCCCCCTGAGGGCGCGGGGCCGGTCGCGCTTGACACGTTTCTTGGCAGACTCGTGTGGTACGCTGTCCTCCGGTTTAGCCGAATCCTTTTTGATCGACAGGACCTGCATGTCGCGCGAGCCGTCGCGGTAGATGGTGACGCCCTTGCAGCCGCTCTGGTAGGCGAGGCGGTAGACCGTGGCGACATCCTCGCGGGTGGCGTCATGGCAGAAGTTGACAGTTTTCGAGACGGCATTGTCCGTATGCTTCTGGAAAGCGGCCTGCATGCGGATATGATCTTCGGGGGTGATGTCGTGGGAGGTGACAAAGATGTCGCGGACATCCTCGGGAATGTCGTCGATGTCCTGGATGGTACCGTGCTCGGCGATGGTTTTCATCAGCTCCTTGGAGTAGAAGCCGCGTTCCCGGGCAATTTTTTCAAAGATCGGGTGTACTTCGACCAAAACGTCCTTGTCGAGCACCTGGCGCACGTAGGATACGGCGAAAAGCGGCTCGATGCCGCTCGAGGTGTTGCTGATGATGGAAATGGTGCCGGTCGGCGCGATCGTGGTGCAGGTAGCGTTACGGACCGGCTCGCCATTGTTGTCGTAGATACTCCCCTGGAAATTCGGAAAAGCGCCGCGTTCCTTGGCGAGTACCCGGGAGGCCTGGCGCGCGTGGTCGGTGACGAACTGCATGACGCGGTCGCCCAGCTCGATGGCGGCCTCGCTGTTGTAGGGGATGCCGAGCAGAATCAGCATGTCGGCCCAGCCCATGACGCCCAGACCGATCTTGCGGTTGGCCCAGGTCATTTCCCGGATCTGTTCAATCGGGTATTTGTTGATCTGGATAACGTTGTCGAGGAAGCGGGTGCCGAGTGCGACAACCTGGGCCAGCCGGTCCCAGTTGACCTTGCCGTCAGCGGTGACCATTCTCGCCAGGTTGATGGAGCCGAGATTGCACGACTCGTAGGGGAGCAGCGGCTGCTCGCCGCAGGGGTTGGTCGCCTCGAAGGCGCCGATATGGGGGGTCGGGTTGTCGCGGTTGAGGCGGTCGATGAAGATGATCCCCGGTTCGCCGTTGGTCCAGGCGAGATCGACGATGCGCTCAAAGACCTTGCGTGCCGAACGCTGGGCGACGACTTCACCAGTGCGCGGGCTGATGATGTCGTAATCGGCATCTTTTTCGACCGCGTCCATGAAGGCTTCGGTCATGCCGACGGATATGTTGAAATTAGTCAGCACGGTCTGGTCCCGTTTGCACATGATGAAATCCATGATGTCGGGATGATCGATCCGCAGAATGCCCATGTTGGCGCCGCGCCGGGTGCCGCCCTGTTTGATCGTCTCGGTGGCGGCGTCGAAGACCTTCATAAAGGAAAGCGGCCCCGAGGACACCCCTTTGGTGGAGAGAACCACGTCATTGGCCGGGCGAATACGGCTGAAGGAAAAGCCTGTCCCGCCGCCGCTCTTGTGAATCAGTGCGGTCTGCTTGATCGCTTCGAAGATCTCTTCCATCGAATCGCCGACCGGCAAAACGAAACAGGCCGAGAGCTGACCCAGTTCACGGCCGGCGTTCATCAGGGTGGGGGAGTTCGGCATAAATTCAAGGGCTGTCATCATCTGAAGGAAGTCTTTTGCCAACTCGGCAGGGACACGGCCGGTTTTGAACTCTTTTTCAGCGGTAGCGATCGTTTGCGCCACCCGGGTGAACATGTCAAGTGGGCTTTCCAGAACTTTGCCGTCCGCATCACGGCGCAGATAGCGGCGCTCGAGGACTGTGACGGCATTAGGAGACAGTTCGGGTATGGTGCTCGTGGCTTTTTTCGACATGACTGCCCTTCCTGCAATAATATAAGGATTTTATTGAATAATGACGAGGTGGATTATGTTGTAGTGCGATAAATTTAAAGCACAAGATGTGGTGGGTGTCAAGCTCGGGTTCTGGCCCTTTCACTTATAAATACGGGGTTCTTCGCGACAGTTCAGTAATTTCAAATTGTTGCTGGTTGGTGTGGCTTGTTTATATTTTGCGAGACAAGTATGATTAAGAAACCGTAGATATCTTGGCGACCTGTCATACAAACCTTGGGGGGTTGTTTTGAATGATTTGACAAATATCAATGGCATCCGGTTGGTTGAACAGGTACAGGAGCTGAAAGGGATCATCAACGTTGCCCAGGTAGTGGTCTCTTCGTTGGCCCTGGACGAAGTGCTGCAGAATATTCTGCACAGTGCCATGGCGGTCATGGACATGCCCGCCGGGACCATCGTTCTTTATGATGAAAAGACCTCCCTTCTGGAATTGCACGCGCATGCCGGGCTCAGTGAACAGTTTGTCGCCCTGGATCGCTGGCGGGTCAAGCCGACCGGTTTGACCCACGAGATTCTCGAAGGCGGCGAACTGTTCATCGTCAACGACACCGAAAGCTCCGAGCTTTTCAATAACCCACTGGCCATTGCCGAGGGGATCCGTTCCCTGATCGCCGTGCCTCTGAAGATCAAGCAGAGCACTATCGGTATCCTCTATCTAAATGACTTCAAGGAACGTGAGTTCGTTGCCGTAAAGCTTGAACTGCTGTCGATTCTCACCTCCTTTGCCGCCATGAGTATCGATCATGCGCGGCTGCACGAAAGGACGCTGCAGCTGGCCTGTACCGACGGGCTAACAGGTCTTTTCAACCACAGGCAGTTCAAAAAAATCTTCACCAATGAGGTGGCGCGCGCCAACCGCTACAAAAAGACGCTCTCGATCATCCTCTTGGACGTCGACGATTTTAAAAAATTCAACGACACATACGGCCACCCAAACGGCGACGTCGTACTCCAGGAGATGGCAAACATGTTGCGCGAGCTGTTGCGCGACTGCGATACCCTCTTCCGATACGGGGGCGAGGAGTTTGTCGCTGTGCTGCCGGAAACAGACCTGCTCGAGGCGATCAAGGTCGCTGAACGCATCCGGATTTTCGTTGAGACGGAATCCCCCCGATTCCTTACCAAAATCACCAAAACCCATGGTGTCACGGTCAGTGTCGGTGTCGCTTCGCTCCCCGTGGATGGCACGGATCCGAACGCACTCCTGAAGACGGTCGATGACCTCATGTACCAGGCCAAGCGTGAAGGCAAGAACAGGGTTTACGCCAATGCTTGAGATGGATTATGGCCGCTGAACGTATTCTACCCGACGACGAGAAAGACGGCCGGCGGCGCCTGCTGGGTTGTGTCCTGACCCGACAAGGCTGTGAGACTTCGAAAGTCTTAAGCTGTGATACCTCCCTGCGTCGGGTGGGGCTCGATCCCCATCTCAGCTTCGCGCCATTGCATGACAACCTCTGCAATATCCAAGACTTGCAGCGCCTGCAGTGAACATCGGAGCGCCGAATTTAAGTTGCCAAGTGGCCATATCGGTGATAGCGTCCACGATTATTCGCCAGCACCCATGCCGTAGCCGACCATGGAGATTCACGATCTTTTCCTCTGGGGGATCATGTCCCCCAGGTCAGCAGCTGAACCCTACCGGAGGCGTCGCGATCTCATGTGTTCGGGGCCGCGATGACACAACTCCTGATGCCAGGGGCCTGGACCAGTTGAACCGGAGTCTTCCCGATTGATGCCGATCTATCTCGACAACGCCGCTACGTCTTTTCCGAAACCGTCCCAGGTTACCGAGGCGGTTGAAGAAACGTTGCGCCTGAATGCTGCCAACCCTGGGCGCGGCGGCCACCAGCTTTCCCTTCAGGCCGGTCGCATGGTCATGGAGTGCCGCGAAGCCGTGGCCCGTTTCTTCGGCGTCCACGATGCCGCGCGCATCGCCTTTACCGCCAACGCCACCGAAGCGATCAATCTTGGCCTGTTCGGCGCTCTTCAGCCCGGCGACAGGGTCGTCACCACCTCCATGGAGCATAACGCCGTGGTCCGCCCTTTGCGGGCCTTGAGCGATCGAGGTGTGGCTGTGGTCCGCGTGCAGGGGAATCCTCTCGGCTTTGTCTCCCCGGAGTCGATCCGGCAGGCTTGTTCTGCCGGCACCCGAATGCTGGTGATGACCCATTGCTCCAACGTGACCGGCACACTCCAGGTCATCGAAGAACTCGGCCCTTGGTGCCGCAAACAGGGGATTCTCTTCATGGTCGACGCCGCCCAGAGTGCCGGGGTTTTTCCGATCCACGTCGAAGAGATGGCCATCGATCTGCTGGCGGTGCCCGGTCACAAGGCGCTGCTCGGTCCAACCGGCACCGGCTTCCTGTATGTCCGCCCAGGGTTGGAACTGCGCCCTCTGCTCTACGGCGGTACGGGCAACTTCTCCCAGTCGTCCACCCAGCCGGAGGAGATGCCGGAACGGCTGGAAAGCGGCACCCTCAACACCATTGGCCTTGCGGGCCTCAAAGCCGGCATCGAATTCATTGATGCCGTTGGCCTCGACCATGTCCGCGCCCACGAGCAGGAACTGCTCGGTTGCTTGATCGATGGCTTGAGCCGCCAGGACGGTGTCACACTCTACGGCCCCCTCGGCTCGGCGCGGCATGGCGGCGCCCTGTCGTTCAATATTAAAAATCTCGATCCGTCACTGCTGGGGTTCCGCTTGGACCGTGAATATGATATCTGTTGTCGTGTCGGCTTGCACTGCGCGCCGGAAGCCCACGGCACCATAGGCACGCTTCCCGAGGGCACTGTCCGGCTCAGTCCGGGGTATTTCAACACGCTTGACGATATCGAGAAAACGTTGGCCGCGATTCGCGAAATTATCGCGACGGAATCTTGAAAAAAGCCGTCGCGGTTCGATCATTTTAAGGAGTTGACATGAAGAAGCTGATCGGTTTTTTGATCACATCCGCCTTGGTTGTGACACTCATGGCGGCCTATTCCCTGCCGCCGAACGTTCCCGTCACGCGTCAGGACCTCGCCCTAAATACCCGCGGCGAGATTATTGTCGAAAGCAAACGTGATATCCCAGGGCGGGATTTCCCGGTTTACGTCAAACGGATGGCCACCTCGGAAGAGGGCCACATCAACGAATACATCCGGTAATCTGCTGCCAGGGAGAGTGGCCCTTCATGAAAAAAACCTACATCCTCGACACCAACGTACTCCTGCACGATCCACAGGCGCTGTTCCGTTTCGAAGACAACAACCTGATCATCCCGATGACGGTGATCGAAGAAATTGACCGCTTCAAAAAGGAGCTCAGCGAAACCGGGCGCAATGCCCGGCAGTTTTCGCGCATCATGGACGGTTTTCGTGCCAAGGCGAAGCTCATCGATGGTGTCGAGCTGGAGAGCGGCGGCCATCTGCGCGTCGACCTCTATACCGAAGAGCATATGAAGATCCTGCCGCCGGAACTGCGCATCGACCGCGGCGACAACCGCATCCTCGCTGTCGCCCTCGACGTCAAGGCCCGCTCCAAGCTGCCGGTGGTCTTCGTTACCAAGGACACCAACCTGCGCATCAAGGCGGACGCCATCGGCCTGACTGCTCAGGACTACGAGTCCGACAAGGTCTCTCTGGAAGACCTCTACTCCGGAACTGCCGAGGTTTTTCTGAGCCGCGACGAGATTGATCGCTTCTACAGCCAGGGCTTCTTGCCCGTCAAGCAGGATTACCTCCCCAACCAGTGCCTGACCCTGATGGATGCGGCCAATCCGTCCCATACCGCTCTGGCACGGTACAACCGCCCCTTGCGCCAGGCCATGCCACTGCTGCGAGCGCCGAAAGAAGGGTTGTGGGGGGTTCACCCCCGCAACCGCGAACAGCAGTTCGCCTTCGACCTGCTACTCAACGACGACATCCAGCTGTTGACCCTGGTCGGCAAAGCCGGCACCGGCAAGACGCTGCTGGCGATTGCCGCCGGCCTGCACAAGTCGGCCGACGAGGGCTCTTACAGCCGCCTGCTGGTGTCGCGGCCGATCTTCCCCTTAGGCCGCGATCTGGGTTTTCTGCCCGGGGACATCGAGGAGAAGCTGTCGCCCTGGATGCAGCCGATCTTCGACAACGTCGAACTGCTTCTCGGCGCTGTGGAGGAGGGGACCAAGCGCAAACGCGGCTACAAGGAGCTGGTCGATCTCGGCATCCTCGAGATCGAGCCGCTCACCTACATCCGCGGCCGCTCGATTCCGAAGCAGTACATGATCGTCGATGAAGCGCAGAACCTGACGCCCCATGAAATCAAGACGATCATCACCCGCGCCGGTGAAGGAACCAAGATCATCTTAACGGGAGATCCCTACCAGATCGACAACCCGTATATCGATTCTGCCAGTAATGGTCTGACCTACGTAGTCGAGAAGTTCAAGGGCGAGGACATCGCCGGGCACGTGACCCTGTCCAAAGGGGAGCGCTCCTGCCTTGCGGAGCTGGCGGCGAATCTCTTATAGAAAGCTGTGGCGCGAGGCGTGTCGCGCTTGGTGAGGAAATTCATAAAGTCAGAATCTTTAAGGTGTGTTGATTTGACGAGTTGTCTGTTCTTAAAAGTTTTAGTATTGTCGCGCCAGGCTCCACGCGCCACGCGCCGCTGACCCTATGCTGGTACTTTGTATCGAATCCTCCTGTGATGAAACTGCCGCGGCCGTCGTACGAGACGGCCGCGAACTGCTTTCCAATGTGGTCGCGTCCCAGGTCGATGTTCATGCCCGCTACGGCGGCGTGGTCCCCGAGCTGGCTTCGCGCAAGCACGTCGAGGCCATCGCCGTGGTTATCAATACGGCGCTGGCCGAGGCCGGAGTGAGCCTGGAACAGATCGAAGGGCTCGGTGTGACCCGCGGCCCGGGGCTGATCGGCGCCCTGCTGGTGGGGCTGTCCACGGCCAAGGCGATGGCCTGGCAGCTGGGTGTGCCGCTTGCGGCGGTGCACCACATGGAAGGGCATATACTGGCGCCCCTGCTGGAGGATGCGCCGGCTTTCCCGTTCCTGGCGCTGGCGGTGTCCGGCGGGCATACCCACCTCTACCGTGTCGACGGCATCGGCCGTTACCGGACGCTTGGCCAGACCCTGGACGATGCCGCCGGCGAGGCCTATGACAAGGTCGCCAAGCTGCTCGGCCTCGGTTACCCAGGAGGCGCGCTGATCGATCGTCTCGCTCTCCAGGGCAACCCGGAGGCGATTGCTTTCCCGCGACCGATGCTGCATAAGCCGAATTTCGATTTCAGCTTCAGCGGCATCAAAACGGCGGTCCTGCAATATGTCGATAAATGCCCGAAACCTCCTGATGCCGGGCATATGGCCGATATTGCCGCCAGTTTCCAGGCGGCCATGGTCGAGGTCCTGACCCGCAAGACCTTGCGCGCCGCGGCCGCCGAGGACTTGCCGCGCATCGTGGTCGCCGGCGGCGTGGCCTGCAATGCCGGCTTGCGTCGCCGCTTCGGCGAGCTGGCGGCGGAGCAGGGGTTGCGCGTTTATTTCCCGAGCCCGGCGCTGTGCGGCGACAATGCGGCAATGCTCGGCGTGCCGGCCAATTATTACCTGGAAAACGGTCGCCATGACGATCTGGCGGTCAATGCTGTATCGAGTTGGACGCTTGACATGGTGGGCGGCGACTGAACAGAAACTGTGCGTGGAGTGATTTAGGTCGATGTGGCGTGGCGTCGGGTTCATTCGACAGGTCAAATTGATGGTTGTGCGGTTTGTCCGTCTGCGCGGTCTGCCGGTGGAGATCGCCAAGGGGGTAGCCCTCGGCATCTTTATTGGCATGACGCCGACCTTCGGCTTCCAGATGGCGATCGCCATCTTCTTTGCCTACCTGCTGCGGGAAAACCGCCTAGCGGCGATTCTCGGCGTCTGGATCACCAACCCGGTGACAGCGCCCTTTATCTATGCGGCAGAATACGAGGGCGGCCGGCTGCTGCTCGGCATGGAGCGGGTCAGCCTGCCGACGGAATTCACCTGGAAGGCCTACACGCACCTCGGCTGGGAGATCCTTTTCCCAATGTGGGTCGGCGGCATCCTTGCCGGCATCATCTGCGGCTTTTTCGCCTACGTCATCACCCTGCGCCTGATCCCAGTCGTCAAGAGCTGGCGCATCAAACGCTGGCCGCGCCGGCACTGGCATAAGAAGTTCAAGGGCCGGGACGCGGAACGCGGGACGCGGGACGAGTGATTATGAACCAGAACCTGTTTACAAATATCGAACATACCGCAGTTGGTTTGCTTTTTAGCTTCTGCCTTGTCGCGTCCCGCGTCCCGCGTCCCGCATCTCTGATTATATGAATCATCGTCCGCGAAAACGCTTTGGCCAGAACTTTTTGCGCGATCAGCATGTGCTCGACCGTATTGTCGCGGCCGCCGAGCTGCAGGCTGATGACCGCATCATGGAAATCGGCCCCGGCCCCGGCGCCCTGACCGGCCGCCTGCTGGCCACCGGGCTGCCGGTGCTGGCGGTCGAAATCGACCGCGACCTCGGTGCGGCCCTGCAGGCACGTGACGCGCAAAACCTCGACGTCCGGATCGGTGATGTCCTGCGCCTCGACTGGTCGACATTGCTGAGCCAGCCACCTTACAAGCTGATTGCCAACCTGCCGTACAACATCTCCAGCCAGATCCTCTTCAAGGTTCTCGACCACCGTGCGGCGTTCCGGCGGCTCGTGCTCATGTTCCAGAAGGAGGTCGGTGACCGCCTGGTGGCACAGGAGGATTCGCGCGACTACGGTATCCTGAGTGTCCTGATGCAGACCTGGTTTCGTATCGAGCGGGTCATCAAGGTCGCGCCGGGTGCCTTTTTCCCGCCCCCCAAGGTCGATTCCGTGGTCCTGTGCTTTACGCCGCTGGCCGAACCGAGGGTGGCTCTGCACGATGGAGAGTTGTACCGTAAAGTGGTGCGCGGCGCTTTTGCACAACGGCGTAAAACTTTGCGCAACAGCCTGCTCGGTTCGGGATGGCCGGCGGAACAGCTCGATCAGGCACTGGCCGCACTTGGCATCGACCCCGGTCGGCGCGGCGAGACGCTGCGGATTGAAGAGTTCGGCGCTTTGGCCAACCGGCTGAGCGCCGCTGACTAAGGAAGGGTAACATGGAGCACACGGTTGCAACGGTCAACGGATCACCGATCGACAGCAAGGCCCTCAACGCCGCGATGCAGAGCCTGGCGCAGGAGCAATTCCATGGGACGCTCGCTGAAGTTCCGGCCGCGGCACACGACGAGTTGCGGACGATGGCCCTGGAGCGCCTGTTGGCCAGGGAACTGATGTTTCAGGCCGCCCTGGCCGAAGGCTTCGTGGCCGACGACGAGGCGGTGGAGGAGGAGTCGGCGCGGATCCTGCGCATGATGGGCAACCCCGCCGATTTCTGGAAGCGCCTGGCTGAGCGCGGCATGGACCAGGCCGCGTTCCTCAGGATGGTGCGCAAGGACGTCACCGTCGACTGCATGTCGGCGCGCAAGCTGGCAGAGGTGCCCGAGCCGTGCGAAGAGGAGATCCGGCACTTCTTCTCTGCACACCCGGAGAAACTGCGTGGCCACGAACGTGTGCGCGTCAGTCATATCCTCGTCCCCCTCGACCCGGATGACCCTCAAAAGGCTCTGGACCATGCCCTGGCCCTCAAGCTCAGAGCGGAGCAGGATGATTTCGCAGCTATCGCCAGAGCGCATTCGGTATGCGCCAGTGCCCCGGGCGGAGGCGACCTTGGCTTCATCCGCCGCGGGGACGTTGACCCGAGCTTTGCCGACGCCGCTTTCAGCCAGGTCGTTGACGAGGTCGGTCCCCCGGTCAGAACACCCTACGGTTATCACCTGATCAAGGTCGCGGAGCGAGACATTCCGGCTCCACCTACTCTCGAAGAGGCTCGCGGCAAGATTATTGCTTTTCTCAAACGCGCTCAAGGTTCACAGCTGCTGCAGCAATGGGTGGCGCAGTTGCGCAGCAAGGCGAAGATCGTCATCACCGGTCATTGAGCGCCGGAGTTTTTTCATGAACAGGGGTTGAAAAGTACCCGCCATCTCATAGACTTGATATCCATCACACCACAAAGTTCGCGTATCAGAGCGGCTTACGGTCACCCCTTGAGAGGATTTAAATGAAACTCGTCATCGAAGAACGCGGCAAAAGTTTTGGTAAGGCCCACCAGTCCAGAATCACAGAGATCCGGCAGCAGTTGGCGGCACACGCCTCCAGGGACGACGCTGAAGCCCTGCAGACGCTGGCCGAGTCCCTGCTGGTCTACAGCCATTCCCAGGTGCTGCTCAAGCTCTCCAGCAGAGAGTTGCTGGAGTGGCTCGGCGTTTTTCTCGAGTTCCTGCGCCACCGCGACGAGGAAGTCAAGGTCTCTGCCTACTTGCCGGACAACACGAACTCCTCGTTCCTGCTGGTCAATACCCCTGACGTTCCCTACCTTGTCGATTCACTGAAAACGATCCTGCAGCAGCTACCACTGCGGGCGATCATCATCTCCCACCCGATTCTCACGGTGCAGCGCCAAGACGGTCTGTTGTCCGCGTTGGGCGACAAGGTCCAAAACGGCACCCGGGAGTCGTTCATGCTGGTGCACTTCGAAGGGGTGCGTGATCTGGATACGGCCGCGATTGAAGTCGAGGTGCGCCGGATTCTCAGCGTCGCCCAGGTGGTTGGCCGTGAGCGCAAAAATCTTGGCGCGAAGCTCAAGTCTCTGGCGGATATGGCCGAGAACCAGAATCAGCGCGATTTTGCCGAATGGCTGCGGCAGGGCAACTTTATCTGTTTCGGTTATGCCGCGTTGGTCAGCTCCGGGCCCAGAATGGCGGCGACCAGTGTTCAACTGGCGGAACCCCCGGTCGGCTGGCTGCCGCAGACGCTCTTCACCCGCAAGAAAGGCACGTCCAAGGCGCTGCAGTTGACTGACGTGACCCGGCAACTGCTGGCCCGCAGGAAGTCCTTGGTCGTCGATGTCCTCGACGAAGAAAGCCCACTCTACCAAAAGGACAACCTGGTCTATATTGGCTACCGCGAAAATGGCAAAGCCGAGCGCAGGACCGAACATCTCTTTGTCGGCCTCTTCTCGCAGAACAGCGTCAACGAGTTGGCCGGCAACGTTCCGCCGCTGCGTGACAAACTTGTGAGCGCGCTGCAGCGCCAGCATGTCCAGGACGACAGCTACGACTATCGCAAGGTCATCGAAATCTTCAACACCTTCCCCAAGGTGGAGATGTTTTTCCTCTCCGAGGGGGAGCTGGACAGGCTGGTGATGTCCTTTGTCAGCCTACAGCGCCAGCAGTCCGTCAAGCTGGTGGTGACGCGCAGTTTGAGTCTGCGCGGCATAACGCTGCTAGTCATTATGCCCCGCGATTATTACAACCGTGATTCGATCCGGCGCATGGAGTCCTATCTCGGTCGTTTCCTCGCGGCAGAACACGTCACCTCGCGGGTCATTCATTTCTACTCCGAATATGTCAGCCTGCACTGCCGGGTGGTGCCGCGTGGCGACCAGATCAAAATCGATATCGATGCCCTGGAGAAAGTCATCACCGACCTGACCCGCCCCTGGGACGAAAAGCTGCGCCTGCTGCTGATGCGTGGCGACAAGGGGAGCAACGCCATGACCTTGTGGCGCCGCTATGCCAACGCCTTCTCCAATGAATATAAGGACGTGATCCACCCGCGCTTCGCCATCCGTGATGTTCGCGCTATCGAGCAGCTGTTGGCCGACGGAGCGGAGAGATTCGACCTGTGGGGACCCTTTCAGGAACCGGACGAGGCCTACCGCCTGCAGTTTTACAGCCTCCGGGAAAGCTGCCTCAACGAATTGATGCCGTTTCTCGAAAACCTTGAACTGGCGGTGGTCGAAGAAGTGGATTTCAACCTCACTGTGGAAGGGCGTGGGGTCTATATCAAGAGCTTTGCCGTGCGCAACAGCCAGGCCACGGCGCTGCCGCTGGCCTCATTGCGTGGCAAGTTGCTGGAGATCCTAACCGGTCTGCGCAACGGCAGCATCGAGGACGACTACCTCAACCGGCTCATGGTCCTGACTGGTCTCGACTGGAAGGAAATCGATGTGTTCCGGGCGTACCGCAACTACTATTTCCAGATCGGCAACCCCTTCACCAAACGCCGCGTCGCCTATGCGATGATCAACAATCCGCAGGCGAGCCTGTTATTATTCCGCTATTTCGCTGCGCGCTTCCAGCCGAACCCGGACTGGCAGGATCCGATGTTGCGCGAGGAGCAGGCGCTGATGCCGCTGCGCATGGAGCTGTCGACGGTGTTCGACGGGATTCGCGATATCAACGAAGACCGCATCCTGCGCAGCATGTTCAATCTGATCGACTCGACCATACGTACCAATTTCTTCCTGCGTCGCGATGACCCGGATTATTTCCTCTCCTTCAAGATCAGCGCCATCGGCATCATCGATATGCCTTTCCCGCGGCCGCTCTACGAAACCTACGTACACTCGGCGACCATGGAGGGGATTCATCTGCGTGGGGGCAAGGTGGCCCGCGGCGGGATCCGCTGGTCGGACCGCCCCGACGACTTCCGCACCGAGGTGCTCGGGCTGATGAAGACGCAGATGACCAAGAACGCCCTGATCGTGCCGGTCGGCTCCAAGGGCGGGTTCGTGGTCAAGACGCCCTTCACCACCCGCGAAGAGGGCGCGGAGCTCTCCCGCCAGGCTTATATCACCCTGATGCGCGGTCTGCTCGACTTGGTCGACAACCGGGTCGCCGGTCAAATCGTCGGGCCGCAAGGGCTGGTGGTCTACGATGACGAAGATCCCTACCTGGTGGTCGCCGCCGACAAGGGCACAGCCCATCTGCCCGACACCGCCAACAGCGTCAGTCTCGCTTACCAGTTCTGGCTCGGCGACGCCTTTGCCAGCGGCGGCTCGGTCGGCTTCGACCACAAGAAGCTCGGCATCACCGCGCGCGGCGCCTGGGAATGCGTCAAGCGGCATTTCCGTGAACTGGGCAAGGATATCCAGAGCGAGGATTTCAGCGTGGTCGGTATCGGCGATATGAGCGGCGACGTGTTCGGCAACGGCATGCTGCTGTCGAAGCACATCCGCCTGCTGGCGGCCTTCAACCACATGCATATCTTCCTTGACCCGGATCCCGACCCGGCAAAGTCATGGCAGGAGCGCCAGCGGCTCTTCGACCTGCCCCGATCGAGCTGGGCCGATTACGATGCCAAGACGATCTCTGCCGGCGGCGGTGTCTGGGAGAGAGCGTCCAAGGATATCCCCCTGTCGCCGGCCGTGCGCCATTGGCTCGGCGTGCGGCACGTCACCATGGAAGGGGAGGAGCTGATCCGGCGCCTGCTGACCGCCGAAGTCGATCTGCTCTGGAACGGAGGCATCGGCACCTACGTCAAGTCCTCCCAAGAGAAGAACGCCGATGTCGGTGACCGCGCCAACGACAACGTGCGCATCAGCGCTTTGCAGGTCAAGGCCAAGGTGATTGGCGAGGGCGGCAACCTAGGCCTGACCCAGTCGGCCCGCATCGAGTACGCCATGGCCGGCGGGTTGATCAACACCGATGCCATCGACAACTCCGCCGGGGTCGACACCTCGGACCACGAAGTCAACCTGAAGATCTTTTTCCAGGGTTTGCGCGAAGCCGGCATCATCAAGACGGAACGCACCCGCAACCGGCAGCTGCAGGCCGTCGAGAACGAGGTGTGCGACCAGGTGCTGGCCAACAACTACACCCAGAGCCTTTGCCTCTCCCTCGACCTGCTACGCTGCCAGGCCGACAGCGAACCGTTCATCGACCTGGCCGAACGCCTGGCCAACGCCGGGCTCCTTGATCGCCAAGGGGAGACGCTGCCGTCGCGCAAGGAGATGGCCGCGCGCGGGCAGGCGTACCAGCGTCCGGAGCTGTCGATTCTGCTCGCCTACAGCAAGATGAACCTCTTCCAGGCCCTGCTGGCGAGCGATATTCCCGACCGGGAGCCGACCCAGGTCTTTTTGCGGCACTACTTCCCTGTACAGATCCAGAAACGTTACAGTGCCCAGCTCATGGACCACCCGCTGAAACGGGAGATCATCGCCACCATGATTACCAACCGTGTGGTGGATCACGCCGGCTGCGCCTTTCTCCACCAGCTGGCACGGCAGACCGGGGCCAGCATCATCGAAGGCGTCGCCGCCTACCTGGTGTTCGACGAGGTGCTCGATGGCGACTCCATCCGTCGGCAGATCATGGCCACCGACAACAAGCTGCCGGCGGCGCACCAGTACGAGCTGCTCCTCAACCTGCAAAGAGCTCTCGCCGGGCTGTGCATCCAGGTCATCGAGCAGGGGCTGCCGATGCGACTCGACCAGGAGTGTGTCAAAAACTACCGGCAACGCCTGGTCCTCTTCCGCACCCACCTCAAAGATCTGCTGCCGGCGTCGGAATGGCAGGTCTGCAAGGACGCTGCGGCCAAGCTGGTCAGCGACGGCTTCCCCGCCGAGATGGCGCTCGAGATGGCCAGCTTCCGCTACCTGGTCGGCTTCCTCCCCGCCGTGCATATTGCCGAGTCGTCGGGGGCCGAACTGCTGGCTGTGACCACGGCCATGGGGGAGATGCGCCTGAGGCTGAGAATCTCCCAGGTCATGGAATGTCTCAACGACTTCACCCCCCATGACCGCTGGGACAAGATGGCCCTGGCCAACCTGCGCAGCGCCTTTATCAAGCAGGCGGTCAAGCTGACCGGCAGCATCGTCGAGGAAGGGAAGGGTGCCGCCGCCTTCTTTGCCGCCAGGCGGCAGCGCCTCGACTATTACCTTGGCCTTGTCGATACCCTGCGCTCTGCGCCGCCGACCTCAATCAGTCCTTACGTCGTGTTGTTGCGGGCGCTTGAAGCGGTGGAAGACTAAAACCCGGGACGCGGGACGCGACAATCTAAAAGCTCAAAGACGACAAATGCCTTTGCTTTTAAATTCCGCATCCCGCGTTCCTCGTTCCGGTCTCTAAGGAGCTTAGATTGAAGAAACGATTGCTAGGTCCGTGCGTAACCTTCTTCCCGCAGCCGGCGACCCTGATTGCGACCCGCGACAATAACGGCAAGGTCAACCTGATGATGGCTTCCTGGGTGGGGATTGTCAGCAAAACCCCGCCGACCATTGCGGTCTCTTTGCACCACAACCGCAAAACTCTGGCCAACATCCTGGACACCGGGGTTTTTTCCGTGAATACCGTCACCTCTCAAATAGCCGCCGCCGCCGATGCCTGCGGGCTGGTCTCCGGCAAGCGGGCCGACAAGCGCTTGCTGACCGGCCTGGAGATCGTCCCGGGTGTGCTCGAGGGCACCCCTCTGGTCGCCGCATCGACTCTGAATGTCGAATGCCGATATCAAAGACTGGTCGAACTGGGCGACTACCGCCTGGTGATGGGGGAGATCGCCGAAATCCACGCCTGCGACCGCGCCTTCGATGACCAGGGGCAGGGGAATGTCCAGGTGTTCGACCCGCTGGTGTATCTCGGCGGCCTGCGCGAATACTGGTCGCTGGGGGAGAAACAGGGCGATGCCTACCGGGCCGGTCTTGCTTTCCTGGATCAAGAAGAAGCATAATGATGACAGTCACATGGAGTCCGTCGCCGGAGAAATCAGGCTGGACTCGCCCGGATGCTTGTGCTATAGAGTAAAACGCTTTTTGAGACCCGCCGTTTTCGGGCCCGGAACCTGTGCCGGAGCCAAGGTGAAAGCTGGGTCGATCGACATACCGCCTGGATCCGTGAGACCGGGACGGCAGTTTCAGCAAGGAACACGTCCGGTGCCAGGCACCGTGACATGCGACTGCCTTCCGTTTGGATTACGGAGGGCTTTTTTGTTTGGCTTATGAATCAACACAAAGGCTTGTTCTTACTGAGAGAGGTTGACTGCCTTGAGTAAATCGACGAAGAAGCGCCTGACGATCCTGGATCTGCAGGCCATGAAGGTCAAAGGCGAGAAGATCGCCGTGCTGACCGCCTACGACTACCCCTTCGCACGCATCATGGACCAGGCCGGCATCGATGTGATCCTGGTCGGTGACTCGGTCGGCTCCGTGGTCGCCGGCTACGATACGACCCTGCCGGTGACCATGGAGGAGATGCTCTACCACACCCGCGCCGTGGCCCGTACGGCCAAGCACGCCGTGGTCGTGGCCGACATGCCCTTTCTCTCCTACCAGGTCGATCTGGCTGAGGCGCGCCGCAATGCCGGTCGCCTGATCAAGGAGGGTGGCGCCCACGCCGTCAAGCTCGAAGGGGGCGTGCACGTGGCCGAAACGATCCGGGCGATCGTCGCCATGGACGTGCCGGTGGTCGCCCATATCGGCCTGACGCCGCAGTCGATTCATCGCATGGGCGGCTACCGCGTGCAGGGGCGCGAAGAGGCCCAGGCCAACCAGTTGCTGGCCGACGCCCGCGCGGTGGCCGAAGCCGGCGCCTGTGCCGTGGTCCTCGAAGGCATTCCGGCCAAGTTGGCGGCGGCGATCACCGCCGAACTGTCGATCCCAACCATCGGCATCGGCGCCGGGGTCGCCTGCGACGGCCAGGTCCTGGTGATCCACGACATCCTCGGCCTGTGCGAAAAATATTCGCCGAAGTTCGTCAAGCGCTACGCCGATGTCTCCGGCACCATCCGCCAGGGGATCGACGATTACATCCGCGAGGTCAAGGACGGCAGCTTCCCCGGGCCTGAGCATTCGTTTTAAGCCGGGGACTTAAAGCTGTAACGCGGAAGTCAAAAGCTTAATAATGGAAAAGATGAAAGAAACATAAAAACAATTAATTGAACAGGAAATGCGCAGGTTGATTCGAGGTGTTCGTGTCCCTCGTACCGCGTACCGGATTCCATGGAAATCATCTCAGACATCAACTATCATGCAGCGCCGCTGTCTAGCCGCACGGGCCTCCGGCCAAAGAGTGGCTTTCGTACCGACCATGGGTTTTCTGCACGAGGGGCATCTCTCCCTGCTGCGCGAGGGGCGCGAGCGCGGCGACCTGCTGGTGCTGTCGATCTTCGTCAACCCCACCCAGTTCGGTCAAGGAGAAGACCTCGACCGTTACCCGCGGGATTTCGAGCGCGACGAGAGCCTGGCCCGCGCCTGCGGCGTCGACCTGCTCTTCTACCCGGAGTCCGCGGCGATCTACCCGCCGGAGTACGCGACCTACGTCAGCGTCGAAGGCCCTTTGACGACGACCCTCGAAGGCGCCAGCCGTCCCACCCATTTTCGCGGCGTCACCACCGTGGTCTGCAAGCTGTTCATGATCGTCTCAGCCGCACGTAGCACTCTTCGGCTGTAAGGACTTCCAGCAGCTGGCCGTGGTGCGGCGCATGACCGCTGACCTCAACCTGCCGGTGGAGATCGTCGGCATGCCAATCGTGCGCGAAGCCGACGGCCTGGCGATGAGCTCCCGCAACGTCTACCTCTCCGCTGCCGAGCGCCGGCAGGCGCTGGCCTTGTCCCAGGCGCTGGCCCGCGGCCGGCAGCTGGCCGCCACAGGCCAGCGTGATGCCGCGGTGGTTCTGGCCGAGCTGCGTACTTTGATCGAGGCCCAGCCTGATGCGCGCATCGACTACCTGCGCATCTGTCACCAGGCGACGCTCTGCGAACAGACGCAGATTGACGCCGATTCCGTGCTGCTGCTCGCTGTCGCCGTCGGCAAAACCCGCCTGATCGACAACGGCACACTTCTGGGCTAGGCTATAGCATGTCGAAAAACCGCGATGTGGCGCGTGCCACCCTGGAAAACCTCTACCGTATCTTCACCGTTCCGGAAGCTCCGGATTCGACACTGGGCGCCATCGACCGGGCGATCAGCAAGGATGTCGCCGGTTTTCTGCAGACCCATATCGTCGCCCTCGAGCGCAGCCTCGAAGAGATCGAAGCCGACTTCGCCTCGCCGCAGATCCCCGAGGAGCCGACCTACGTCTCCGCCTACACCGAGTTCGTCAAGGAGAAGCTGGTCGCCCAGTCGGTGCATACCGCGGCACCCGGCTTCATCGGCCATATGACCTCGGCGCTGCCGTACTTCATGCTGCCGCTGTCGCGCATCATGACGGCGCTCAACCAGAACCTGGTCAAGGTCGAGACCTCCAAGGCCTTCACTCCCCTGGAGCGCCAGGTCCTCGCCATGCTGCACCGCCTGGTCTACCGCTGTGACGATGCCTTTTACGCCGAGTGGATCCACAACAGCCAGCATGCTCTCGGTGCCTTCTGCTCGGGAGGCACCATCGCCAACGTCACCGCCCTGTGGGTGGCGCGCAACCGCCTCTGCGGCCCCTCCGAGACCTTCCGCGGCATCGCCCAGGAAGGCCTCCACGGGCACTCAAGCATCTCGGCTGCGACGGCCTGGCGGTGCTGGTCTCTCGGCGCGGCCACTATTCCCTCGGCAAGGCCGCCGACGTGCTCGGCCTCGGCCGCGACAACCTGGTCATGGTCGACACCGATGCCTACAACCGCATCGACATGCACAAGCTCCGCGAGGCCTGCCGGCGTCTCGCCGACGAGAACATCCGCCCTCTGGCGCTGGTCGGCATCGCCGGCACCACGGAGACCGGCAACGTCGACCCTCTCGACGAGATGGCCGCCTGCGCCGCCGAGCTCGGCTGCCATTTTCACGTCGATGCCGCCTGGGGCGGGCCGACGCTCTTCTCCGATCGCAACCGCAGCCTGCTAGACGGCATCCAGGCGGCCGATTCGGTGACCATCGACGCGCACAAGCAGCTGTACGTGCCGATGGGGGCCGGCATGGTGGTCTTCAAGGATCCCACCGCCCAGTCGGCCATCGAACACCACGCCGCCTACATCCTGCGCCACGGCTCCAAGGACCTCGGCAGCCACACCCTCGAAGGCTCGCGCCCCGGCTCGGCGCTGTTGGTTCATGCCGGGCTGTCGATCATCGGCCGCAAGGGCTACGAGCTGCTCATCGACCTTGGCATCGAGCGGGCCAAGGTCTTTGCCGAGATGATCCGCCGGCACCCCGATTTCGCCCTGACCAGCACGCCGCAGCTCAACATCCTGACCTACCGCTACTGCCCGCAGACGGTGCAGCAGGCGCTGCACAAGGCCACTGACGAGCAGCGCCTGCGCATCAACCAGCTCCTCGACCAGGTCAACCAGCTGCTGCAGAAGGACCAGCGCGAGGCGGGCAAGACCTTCGTCTCGCGAACGCGCCTGCAGGAGCCGCAGCACGGCCAGCTGGTCACGGTCCTGCGCGTGGTTCTGGCCAACCCCCTGACCACCGATGCGATCCTTAAAACGGTGCTCGAAGAGCAGTGCACCATCGTTCTGCAGCAGGACCTTCAGGAACTACTGCAGCAGGTGCAAAGCCTCTGCGCCGAAATCGAGCTGTCTCCCGCGCCGCTGCGCGCCAGGGTGAGTTGAACTTGGCGGCGCCATCGCAAACCCTCTACCGTGCCCGCTATCTGTTGCCGATCGCGGCCGCGCCCATAGCCGACGGCGCCCTGCTGGTCGAGGGCAATGCGATCCGCGCCTGCGGCGCCTACCGGGACCTCGCTGCCGCCCATCCCCGCGCTGCGGTCGTTGACTTCGGCGCAGCCTGCCTGCTGCCGCCGCTGGTCAACGCCCACACCCACCTCGAGCTGACCCACTTCCCCGCCTGGGCCGACGCTGCCGGCGAGGGCGCAAAACCGGACGATTTTGTCGACTGGATCCTGCACCTGGTGCGGGTCAAGCGCTCGCTGACCCTGGCGCAGCTCCAGGCCTCCCTTGCGGCCGGCCTGCAGGCCGCGCTGCGGGCCGGGACCGGGGCCATCGGCGATATCCTGACCACGCTCGACGCCGCCACGGCGTACCGGTCGTCGCCGCTGTACGGACGCATCTTCACCGAAGTCCTCGGCCGCGACCCGGCGGCTGTCTCCGCCCGTCTCAAGGCCATTGAAGCGCTCCTGTCCGAGCATCCGGACCAGGAACTCACTTGGGGCCTCTCCCCGCACGCACCCTACACCCTGTCGGCGGTGGCGATCTCCCAAGTCTTCGCCTTCGCCGCACGCCATAAGCTGCAGAGTGCCATGCACCTGGCGGAGTCCGCCGAGGAGAGCCGTTTCCTGGCCAGCGGCAGCGGCGCCATCGCCGAGCGCCTGTATGTGGCGGCACACTGGGACCCGGCCGCCGATCCGCCCCCTGGACGCACCCCGGTGCAAGCGCTCTGCCAGCCGGGGCGGCTGCGCTCCGGCGACCTGGTGGTGCATGGCGTGCAGGTAGACGGCGCCGACATCGCCCTGCTCAAGCAGACCGGCTGCAGCGTGGTGCTCTGCCCGCGCTCCAACGCCGCCCTCAAAGTCGGCAAAGCGCCGCTGGCCGCTTACCTGGCGGCCGGCGTGCCGCTGGCGCTGGGCACCGACAGCCTGGCCAGCGCGCCGAGCCTGTCGCTCTGGGAGGAGCTGGCTTTTGCCCGGCAGTGGTTCGCCGACCAGGCCGCACCGCGCGACTGGCTGCACATGGCCACCAGCGGTGGCGCCCGGGCCCTCGGCCTTGCAGGGCGCATGGGCGAGCTCACTGCCGGTAGTGAAGCCTCTTTCCAGGTGGTCACCCTGCCGCAGATGCCGACCCTGCCTGAGCTCGAAGAGGCTCTGTGCAGCGCTGGCCAGGACGTCCAGGTGACTCATCTCTACCTGGCCGCAAAGAACGTCTTGCTGCAATGCTAAGCAGCCCCTATAATACAGCCGCTTTAACATTCCAGAAGATTGAGGGGCTATGAGTCGACTTTCCGCATTCAACCGGCTGTTCCGCCACCGCCTGAAAGGCTATTTCCTCACCGGGCTGCTGGTGGTGGTGCCTGTCGCCATGACCTTCCTGGTGATCCGCTGGCTGGTCCATTTCATGGACGACACGCTGACCTCGGTACTGCCGGAGGTGCTGCGCCCGGAAGAACTTTACGGCCTCCCGGTGCCGGGAGTGGGGCTTGTGGCGACGCTGCTGCTGATCCTTTTGATCGGCGTGCTGGCCGCCAATATCTTCGGCCGCTCCCTGGTCAATTTTTACGAGCGCCTGGTCGACAGGGTCCCCTTCGTCAAGGGGGTCTATACCCTGTTCAAACAGGTCTCCGACACCATGCTCAAGCGCGACCGCGGCGCCTTCCGCAAGGTGGTGCTGATCGAATATCCACGTCTCGGCATCTGGGCGGTGGCATTCGTCACCGGGGTCTCTGAAGGGGAAGTGCAGCAGATCACGCCGAAGAAGCTGGTCAACGTCTTCGTGCCGACCACGCCGAACCCGACCTCGGGCTTCTACATCCTGGTGCCGGTAGAGGATATGATCGAGCTGTCGATGACCGTCGAGGAAGCTTTTAAGCTGATTATCAGCGGCGGCATGGTCACACCGCCGGTGCGCCAGGCCAAACGTCCCCTCAACGGGGCGAATGTGGTAGAATACGGTCAGGGAAAAAACGGCCGCGCGGATCGTCTCTGATCGGCCGGCCCGGAGATAGATAAGAGACGCTTATGATTGAAGAAGCTGGCACCGTTGTCGAACTCAAAGGGAAGCACACCGCGGTGGTGATGTGCCAGAAGAGCAGCCTGTGCGAGAATTGCGCCACCAACGGCAGCTGTTCCCTCGGTGATGACAGCCAGACTCGCTTGGTCGAGGTGCAGAACTTCCTCGATGCGGCCGTTGGCGACCGGGTGTGCATCGCGACAACCACCAAGTCGTTCCTGCAGTCGTCCTTTCTCATCTACATCGTACCGCTGATCGCCCTGGTGATCGGCGCCGTTGCCGGTAAACTGGTCGGCGAGCGGCTGGATACCGGCCTCGACCCGAACCTGCTTTCGGCGATTTTCGGCGTGTTCTTCATGTGCGGCAGCTTTGTCCTGCTGCGCGTCGGCACCCGCGCCCTGGCTGCGGAGACATACATGCCGAAGATCGTCGCTATTCTTGAGGATGAAGAATGACGTCGTGTGGCGCGTAGCGCGTAGTGCGAACAACCTGCTTGACTTGATCTTGATACTGTTCACGCGCCGCGTGCCGCGTGCCACTGAGTTTCTATGGGCATAAAACTTATCGCCAACAACAAGAAGGCGTACCACGAGTACTTCGTCGACGAGGTGTTCGAGGCCGGCCTGTGCCTGCAGGGCACCGAGGTCAAGGCGATACGCCTGGGGCAGGTGAGTCTCAAGGAGGCCTACTGCCGCATCCGCAACGGCGAGATCTTCGTCGAGAACATGAACATCAGTCCATACGAGCAGGGCAACCGTGAGAACCACGATCCGCTGCGGGTGCGCAAACTGCTTCTCAACCGTATCGAGATCGACAAACTGACCAAGAAGGTGGAAGAGCGCGGCTTCGCCCTGGTGCCGACCAGGCTTTACTTCAAGGACAGCCGCGCCAAGCTCGAAATCGGTCTCTGCCGCGGCAAGAAGCTCTACGATAAAAGGGAGACCCTTAAACGTAAACAGGCTGATCGCGAGGCTTCCAGAGCCGTAAGAGATCACTCGAGATAATTTTGAAAAACTTGTTGAAGTTGTAAAACGTGTCAGATGTAAAAGGATAAATCACGCTTTATTTGCTGCACTTAAACAGGGGCAAGATGGCATCAAGGTTTCGGCGGGGAGTGAACGAGCGGGGTCCATGCTGAACGGCGCTGGTTTTGTAAAACAATCCAATGTATTCAAACGCCGCTACTGAGTCGCGAGACACACTGTCTGCTCCACTGTGGTTAGATCTTAAAGTTCAATGGCCCTCTTCCAACGGAATCTCTAACAACAGGACATGGCTTGCCGGAGCGGTAAGTTGCGTCTTGAACTATGAAAATGTTCGTTGCGGTTCGAAAGACCGGACACGTTATATCCCGAAGCTACCTGACATGAAATGTCACAATATTTGTTTTGCATGATCATTTCGGGGGTCTAGTAATCATTCGTCTCCGAAAAGGCACAACCGGTCTAGGAGGCTGACAAAAGCCCTATATCCTTATTATCAGCAAAATAAAGTGTGGACACGTCGTCTGGATTGAAAGCCAAAGACATCCGCTGCGATCAACCAAAAAAAACTGGCGTTTTTTTTGCAAGATACGAAGAGCCGACAGCTTTAGCAGTGTCGGAAATGAAAAAAGCACTCCGAAAGGGCAAAGCCAGAGTAATCTGGTGACGCAAAGCTACGGGTCCTGACCGTTCAGGATAGCCGGGTTGCCGAAGAGATGAAGCACGTATCTTGGACCCGGCAGCAGGCCGATTCCTCGAGCGCTCATCTTCGGCAGAAGATTGGGCGCTTTTTCGTTTCGGCAGAACGGGGAGGATTTTCAGCAGGCGATACGACGTAAGTGACAGAAAGAACTCCGAAAGGGCAAAGCCAGAGCAATCTGGTGACGCAAAGCTACGGGTCCTGACCGTTCAGGATAGCCGGGTTGCCGAAGAGATGAAGCACGTATCTTGGACCCGGCAGCAGGCCGATTCCTCGAGCGCTCATCTTCGGCAGAAGATTGGGCGCTTTTTCGTTTCGGGAGAACAGGGAGGATTTTCAGCAGGCCATACGACGTAAGTGACAGAAAGAACTCCGAAAGGGCAAAGCCAGAGCAATCTGGTGACGCAAAGCTACGGGTCCTGACCGTTCAGGATAGCCGGGTTGCCGAAGAGATGAAGCACATATCTTGGACCCGGCAGCAGGCCAATTCCTTGAGCGCTCATCTTCGGCAGAAGATTGGGCGCTTTTGTTTTTGAAAATGGTTTTCTCACCAGGACGTTGCAACTGAGATATGTCGATGCGGGAATACATACGGAAAATTTTAAGACAGTTTATATTCACTCTTCTGGGTGTCATAGGCCTATTGTCTTCTCCCGTTGGAATTCACGCAGCACCCTGTGACCTCAAAAACAATCCGCCACCCTTTATTGATCACAATTTGAGTCTAAGTTACTGCGAGTTGTGCAGTTACGGCTACGTCACAGTTGTGATCGCCAATCCCTATCGCTTCACAAATGATCCGTTCGATCCCACCGCTCCGGACCTGCCCGGTGCGACCATGACAAATTTAACAGTTGAGGAAAATTTGGGGTTGTCCGGGCTTAGGTACGATCCTGGCGCACCCAATCCGATTACGTATCGCATTAATAACGGTCCGGTACAAAGTGGCTTGCAGCCGCCTGTTATCAGCGGCGGGGGGGCAATACTGACTTTTGGTTCGACTCAGGTCCCAGCACTTTCAGCCCTGGCCTCTCGTCAAAACCCTAATCAATTCAACACTATTTCGATAACGTTTGCCGTACGGCGCACGACCGACCCGGAAGGCCTCCTTACTGCAAACCGGACCCTTCAAGCGACACTGACATTTGCAACGGACTCAGGTTGCAACGATTCACCGCAAACCTCTCTGGACACACTCCCTTTGCGCGAGCCCATTCCTCAGATCTCCAAAACAGGCTGGAACTATGATGCCGGACAACGTTTTAACTCCCAGAGCGACCCGGTCTTCGGCAATAACAACGATGACGTCGTCTGGCGTATCCGGATCGGTAATGGCGGCTTGGCTGACTTGCAGGATCTTCGTTTTGACGACCTGATGGAGCCAGGCAGCATGCTTATCAGTCATGCCTGTGCAACGGCAGGTTCGGCCAATACCATCGCGACCAATAATGGTGTTGGCTCTGCACCGGGGTGTGTTCCTGTGAGTAACACAATCAACGATTTTGTTGTCACCAACCCGTTCGGGGATATGGCGCTCTCTTTTGATGGCTATGAAGTCGATGTTACCGCTGGAGGCCAGGCTTCTGTTTATCTTGTCGGCAAGATGACCGGCACAGGCTCTTGTGAAACCGTCAAAACAAATACAGTCGATGACGTTCAGTGGGGTTGCGGAGCGCAATCTCCTGCGGGAGGTCTCTTGCAGACGTCAACTGGTCTCGTTCCTAGCGATACCGCGGCTTTCTACTCACGCTACAACGACAATCATCCTCTCCTGAGCATAGAACGTCAGCTGACGGGAACCAACACCTCGCAACCGGTCGGTAGCAAGGGAACGATGACTCTCACCATTCGAAACAATAGCGGTGGCAGCGTGAAAAACATTCACCTTGCAGATGTTCTGCCCCCTGAATACGTGGTGGATTCTACCTTCAGACCTCAAATCGATGTATCGCCGGCCTACGGTGTTGCGTACGACGGCATGGTTGACACACTGACGTGGACCAATGAAAACACAGTTGACCCGCTTGCCAACATCGCTCCGGAGTTCGACTTGACGAGCAATGGTGTAAGCCACCCTCTGTATCCCGATCAGATTAACATGCTGCGCCATGGCGATGTGGCGATTGTTCGTTTCCGGGTTGTTTTGATCGAGTCCAACTATTACGACCGTAAAGCCAATCTTGACGTGAATCCCGAGGAATATGCGGGCACAGCGACTGACCCGAACTATCAGACCCCTTTGACGAACACGCTGACCGTTAATTTTGATCTTTTTTGCGCGACACAGGGGAGCCAAACACTTGTTTTGACAGGCAATGGCACCGGCAATCCTACGGGTTCAAACATCCCTGCCTTCCCGGAAGATCTCGATATCGCGGTTGGAGGGGCAGTCTTCATCCTCACCAACGACCCGAATCAACTTCTAACACTACCGATCCTTCTGACCAACAACGGTGGACACGATGCCGCTGATTACCATGCTTTTGTCAGTTTCGGAGCGACCATGGAGGTTGTTAATGCTCCCAACGGATGCAATGCGGTGTCATTGTCCGGTTCACCGAATCAACCCGATCCTTGGAAAGTTTGGGTCCAACCGACACCAATTCCTTCAACAGCAACGGTTTACGCATGCAGTTCTCCTGCGGTCATTGCGCCGGGCGAGACCGTCACATTCAATTTCGACGTCAGGAAAAGTACGGATCCGGCTCGCCTCCTCATCGATGATCTCAGCTTACGCGCAGACGTGGTCGGAGAAATCACTTTAAGCGACGGTACCCCGCTCTGGTTTCCGTCACCGATCCTTCGAACCGATGGTGAACTTGATCGAGCCAATAATTACTCTTTGGATGCCACTTGGGCGCGCGTCATCGGCTTCAACCTGAAAAAGAGCCAACTAGGCTCCTGCAATGAGAACAACCCGCCGACCTTCGATGCCAACGGCTACGAAAAGGTTCAGATCAGTGAGGAATGTACGTTCCACATTGAAACGGGAGGCTGGTTTGGCTTCAAAACTCCTGGATTTTCCTATATTGCGGTACAGAACATCGATGTTGTCGATGAAGTTCCCGACGGCCAGTCTTACATTGATCGTTCCGATCCCTACGCTCAATCGACCTCACTCATCAAGAACGTGACATTCAACCCGGCCGGACTTGCCCCGCTCGATGAAGGTTGGTTCGACTGGCGTTTCAATGTTCCAGACAGTGAACAAATCAAGGTGGCCGATGAATGGTTTGTTGTTGATGCAAAAACGCGTCTTCTCAACAAGCCGATTGATCAGCGACTGCCACCCAATGTGCATTCCGCAAACAGTCACAACGTTTTAGTCTCAACCTTCGATGCAACCTTCAGGAACGACAATACCGGATTGATTGAACAGTACGGACTCGGACCGGGTACGGTCGGCTATCCGCGTGAAGCCATCCGCCGTGTCGATCTTACCGTGACCGAACCTTCAATTAGTGTCCTCAAAGAAGTCTGCAACGAAACCCTCTACGGCACCGGGACGTCGTGCAGCAACTTTGTGCCGGTCGCCAATGATGGAGACGCCTACAGTTCCTATATATATCGCATCACTTTGACCAATGAGCAGAACAGTGCCGGAGTACAGCGCGCACCCGCCTATGATGTGATTGTCACTGATCAACTCGACAACACGGACCTTGCTTATGTCTTCCCTTTCGATGGCGATGGTCTGGACAATGACGGAGACTCTACTGTCGGTGTGAATGATGTGGATGGCGAGGGAACAATCGGAGACAATACGGTCAAGAACGGTATCCCGGCTCAAATCACCTTCTCGCATCTCCACAGTACGGCCCTGCAGCGTATCGATCCCGGCCAATCGGTCGTTCTTTATTACCGTGTCGATTTCGACGACGATGCGGCCCCGCTGCAGACGTTTACCAATTCAGTTCAGGCGACCTACGACAGCCTAGCTGGGCCCTTCGGTAACCAAAGTGCTCCCCAGCGACCGAACAGCGACCTGGGCGGCGCGCGCTTCTATACGACTGAACCGGCTTTGGCAAGCGTGCAGGTTATCCCCCTGATGACGCAGCCAAAGCAAATCGTGAATCTTTCGAACACGCCGCTCGCAACTGTTCCCGGACCACAAGCTGTCTCGATAGGCGAGGAGATAGAGTACAGAATCAATACCCTGTTGCCCGTAGCCTTGTTACGCAACTTTGTCATACGTGACGAACTTCCGGCCGGCTTGAGCTGCTCTGAGGCCCCGGACGTCAATCTCGATGCCGCTCCCTATATCGACGCCGGATTTGACCCCGGTGGTGTCATCACGCCGACTTGTACAGAGTCTCTTGTTGCGTGGGATTTCGGTGATCAGCGCCTGACACTGGGAACCGGCGTCAGCCGGTACGATTTCTCGATTCATTTTATTGCAAGAGTTCAAAACACCCTGGGGACCAATGACGGTGATGTAATTTCAAACGGGCATCCCGCGACTGTCACGACGGCAGAATATATTGACGAAACCGGTTCACTGGTTTCCTACGACATCGCACAAACGGATGTTGTCGTGCGTGAACCTCTCATTGTGTTGACCAAATCCTTCAATGTTGCTGACGCTGATGCGGCTGACACACTGACGGTGACGGTTACGGCCACCAACAACGGTACTGCGCCGGCGTATAACCTGCGTGTTCTCGAAGATCTTGTCGGCACAGGCCTGAGCTATCTGGGCAATCCGGGCGGTCTCGATCCGCCGGATGTTGTAGATACGGCGACGCTAGGAAACAACCGGCCAATCTTTAGCTGGAAAGCGCCAAACGGCATTGACGTCAACGCAACCGTCAGTTTCAGCTTTGACGTCCGTGTCGATACGGACGTCAAACCTCTCGAATTGTTGAATAACACAATACAGGCAGACTGGACATCGCTTCCGGATCAGACCACGGCATTGAACAGCAGTGGTGCCATCGGGGAGAATGGTAGCCCGACCGGGATGCGCAACGGCGTTCTGCCGAACAGCGGTCAGGCGGTAAACGATTATGAAGCGAATGCCGCTAGCCAGGTGAACGTTCCCGCGGTCACACTGACCAAAATCGATCTGCAACCAACCACAATTCCCACCATCGGTGTCCACAAGCTCTTCAGGATCAACATTGCTTTTCCGGAAGGGGTAAGTGAGGGCGTCATCGCCGCTGACAGCCTCAACGCGGCAGGCTTGAGTTACGTTCTCGCCAACAATGCCGAGTTTGACATCAGCTACTCCTTTTCAGGAATTGCCTCGATCAATGGGCAGGTTCCTGCCGAAGCCGCCTTCAATGCCGTCCCTGCTGACGGGTCAAGTGGCAACGTCATCTGGGATATCGGGACCGTGGTCACTCAATCCGAAGATGATACGAGTCTGAACGTACTCAACCCTGTCATCCAGATCGATTATTTCGCACGCATTAATAACGATCTCAATACGGACTCGGGCGACTTGTTGCAAAACGGGGTCGACGTTAGCTACGTGAACGGCGAAACCGGTGGGCTCGAAACACTATCAGACGCTACAGCCGTGGTGACTGTCTCTGAACCAGGCTTGACCCTGACCAAAACCCTGTCGAATGTTACGACAGGTAAAGGTCCTGCCGACCCGCCTGTCGCCGGAGATATCCTGGAATATCAACTGACTCTCATCAATACAGGCAGTACCAACTCTACGGCCTTCGATGTGGATATCGTCGATGCCATGCCGGCCGGGCTGGTGCTTGATACATCGTTCACACCGACGGCGGTAATCGATACCGTTGCTGTCCCTGGCTTTGTGCCGTTGCCCGCAGGCCCTGTGACTGGTCCACTGACCTGGGGACGGAACAATGGCGACGGCAGCCTGGATGTTTTCGCTGGGCAAGTTCTGGTGATCACCTATCACGCGGTTGTTCAAGCTGTCAGCGGCCCCGGTGGCCTCATCGAAAATGGTGTCTGGAGCGACTGGACGTCTTTGGATGGCGTCAACGCATACGAACGTACCGGAGACGGCTGCCCGAACATTACTGCGCCGAATGATTACTGCATTGGTCCGGTGTATGCGACGACTACGGGCATCGCACCAGAAATTGTTTTTAGGAAAACAGTCATCAACGAAACGACCAGCGAGAACCCGGGCAGCAATGCCCGCCCAGGAGATACGCTGAGATACCGCTTACAGGCCACCAACACCAGTTCAGCTCCCGCCGGGTTCTTCATTATCGACGAACTCGACCAGCTGAATAATCCTCCTCTTTTCGTTCCAGGCAGCCTGACCGTGATTCCTGGTCACCCGGGAGTTGATGCCAGCAATCCGAATGGCGGTAACGCGGGCAGCGGTCTTGTCGATATCCGTGACTTGACTCTGGATGGAGGGGAAACCCTGAGCATTGAATTCACCGTACGATTGATCCCGGTGATACAGGACGGTTCCTTGGTGTTGAACCAAGCACAGCTCTTTTTGGTCGGTCTGGGATCCGTTCCCAGCGACGATCCCAATCTTCCCGATGATGAGGACCCGACTCAAACCCTGATCTCGTCAGCACCGGAATGGCGCATCGAGAAAACCTCGGTGAGTCTGACGGGTTCACCGAATATTGTCTTTGCCGGTGATCGGTTGCGTTACACCATCACGGTCAAAAATATCGGAACCGAGAACGCGAAAGAGGTGATTTTGCGAGATGATATTCCCGCAAACACCAGCTATATCGCCGACAGCACCACTCTGAATGGGCAGCCCGTCGCCGATCCGTCTCCAGGGATGTCATCCTTGACGGGCGGTCTCGCCATCAATGCGCCTCAGGATCCTGCCTCCGGAGTCATGCGAGCCGATGCCACGGCGACCATCGACAATGTCGCGACGATCACCTTCGATGTTCAAGTCGACGAGGATGCCACGAGTGGAACTATTATTTCCAACCAGGGATTTTTAAATGGCTCCGGTATTGGCAGCGGCGCTTTTCCGGAGCAGCCGTCCGATGATCCTGCGACCTCTGATGTCGATGATCCGACCATTGACATTGTCAGCAGCTTGAACTTCCGTAAAGCCGTATTTAACCAAACCAGTGGACAAGACGGGAGTGTGGCGATTCCGGGAGATGTCCTCAGATACAGGGTGGAAATCATCAATACCGGCACAATCGCGCTCGCTGATCTGTCATTGGTTGACAACCTAGAGAGCCTTCAGTCGGATGAGCCATTGTACTTCGTTCCCGGAACCCTCGTGCTGACATCTGTTCCAGCAGGTGCTGATACTTCTAATACCGACGCGACAGGCGGGAGCAAGGGAACAGGACTGGTTGACATCCGTGGTCTCGGTGTCGCCGCCGGCGAAACCCTGGGCATCGAGTTCACTGTACAGCTTGCCCCGGTCATTAACAACGGCACGCTTATTTTGAATCAGGCCGAACTGATCGCGGCCGGGCAAACGCTGCGGATGAGTGATGATATCGATCCTGCTGCCGTCGGCGACCAAGATCCCACCACAACGTTGATCAATTCTTCGCCGGCCTTCGAGGTTCTAAAAACTTCGACGGTTTTGGACGGCGATTCGAACGTTTTGATGGCAGGTGAAAGGCTTCGTTATACCCTGACGATCAAAAACATCGGCAATGAGGATGCTGCCGATGTCGTGTTGCAAGACTACACGCCGGCCAACACGTCCTACGTTCCAGGCAGCACAACTATCAACAATGCGGCCGTCCCCGACAATGGGGACGGTGTTAATCCGCTCCACAGCGGGATATTGATAAACGCCCCCGGCGACATACCCGGAGTGATGCGTGCTGATGTCGCATCGGATGCGAACAATGTCGCAACCGTGACTTTTGATGTGGTCGTCTCTGCAGATGCCATGGACGGCCTGATCATTGAAAATCAGGGTTTTGTGTCGAGTCGCGGTGCCGGCAGTGGAGAACAGCCGGAACAGCCGTCCGATGATCCGGCCACCCCGGCTGTTGACGATCCGACGCGTAACGTGGTTGGCAACATGCCCCTTCTTTATGCACAGAAAACCGTTGTCATCGCGGTTGACAACGGTGCTGCTGGCATCGTCGATCCAGGGGACGTGCTGCGTTACAGCATTGTCATCAACAACTCCGGGGCCATTCCGGCCACGTCGGTGACGCTCACCGACAACGTTCCTGACAACAGCACATATATTGCCAACTCGATGCAGCTCAACGGTGCTGCAATCGGGACGGATGGTGGCGTGTCACCGCTGATCGCCGGCCTCTTGGTCAATTCAGACGACAATCCGGGTCAAGGAATCATTTCTGTCGGCGAGAGCGCCGAAATCAATTTCGAGGTGCAAGTCAACGCCGGGGTGGCCACCGGATCGCTCATCATCAACCAGGGTGCTCTCACCAGCACGGAACAGCCCCCGGGTTTGACTGATGCCGATGGCATTGCTTCGAACGGCTATCAACCTACCGTCGTTGTTGTCGGAGACGCACAGCTGCTCTCCGTGAGCAAAGATGTGACGGTGGTCGATGGCGGCAGCGCGGAGCCAGGCAAAGAATTGGCGTATACGATCAGAGTCATCAATATCGGAAGCCTTCCGGCTACGCGAGTGAAGGTGACTGACGATTTAGATTCCGCCCTGGGTGCACTGGTGACCTATGTCAGCGGGTCGTGTGTCATGAACGGTATTGAAGCCGGAATTTCTTATGCAGGGGGGCAGCTCACGGCTGACTATGCGGCCGTTTATGGGGATCTTTCCCCAGGGCAGAGTGTCGTGATCCGGTTTAATGTGCGGATCAACCCGATGCTCGTGAATGGAACAACTATTACCAATATCGGTGTCGTCAGTTGGAACGATCCGCAACAAACTGCTACTGCTGAAGTCTCGTTGGATGTCGGCGGAACGCCAGGTAGTGCCGTCCTCAACGGCATGGTCTGGCACGACGCGAGCCTTGACAAGATCTACGACGCTGGCAGCGAGAGAAGTCAATCGGGATGGTGGGTTGGGCTTTATCTTGGTGACCAGCCGGTGACAACGACAACGACCGATGATAGCGGCCTTTATCGATTCACAGGACTTCTGCCCAGCTCAAGCACAAACGAACTGTATGAGGTGCGCTTTCAAGCTGAGGGCGCAGGTGCCAATACTGCTTCGTTAGGGAATACGGATTCACCGTTTACCAGTGGTCCGCAGCGCATCACCGATATCAGCGTCGCCGAGGGTAGTAACCTGCAGAATTTGAATCTGCCTCTTTGGCCGAATGGCACAATTTACAATTCAGTGGCTCGTGGTCCTGTTGCCGGCGCCAGGTTGACGATGCTCAATGCAATCACCGGCAACGCTCTGCCCTCCCAATGCTTCGATGACCCGGTGCAGCAAAACCAGGTCACGGCCCAAAACGGTTTTTACAAATTCGATCTCAATTTCAGTAACGTCGCTTGTCAAGCGGGCGGATCCTACCTGATTGATGTCACCGCACCGTCGAACGGTTACCTGGCGACGCCTTCCGTCATCATCCCGCCCGCCGACGACATCACGACGGGGCCCTTTTCCGTGCCGACCTGTCCCGGCAGTGCAATCGATGCAATCCCCGCCACGACTGAATTATGCGAGGTCGTCGCGTTGGCCGATGTGCCACCATTATCAGTGGGCGCCGGTTCGGCTGGCACCCTCTACCATCTGCATTTTACGTTGAGCAATGGCAACATTCCCGGTCAAAGCCAGATTTTCAATAACCCTATTCCTATTGATCCCGAATTGGACGGGGCCGTCGCTATCACAAAAACAGCGTCTATGACCAATGTGACCAGAAGTTCTCTGGTCCCCTACACGATCACCGTAAGCAACATTTTCGGGGCTCCTCTGCAGAACCTCAGCATCGTCGATACGTTCCCGGCCGGATTTAAATATGTTCCAGACAGCGCCCTCTTGGATGGTGAAGCCGTCGAGCCGTTGATCAACGGCCAGAGCTTATTGTGGAACGAACTCGAACTCAGTGTGAATCAGGTGAGAGAACTCAGGCTGTTGCTGGTCGTAAGTTCGGGTGTCTCAGAAGGGGAGTACGTCAACCGGGTGCAAGTGTTCAATACCTTACTTGGTTCTTCTGTTTCAGGAGAAGCGACCGCGACGGTGCGTGTTGTTCCCGATCCGGATTTTGATTGTACCGATGTGATAGGCAAGGTTTTTGACGACCGCAACCTGAATGGTCAGCAAGACAGTGGAGAAGGGGGGATGTCAGGAGTTCGTGTGGTTACGGCGCGCGGCCTGATCGCAACAACCGACGAATACGGACGGTATCACATCACATGTGCGGTGGTTCCCAATGAAGACCGCGGTAGCAACTTTATTCTGAAATTGGACGAACGCAGTCTGCCAAGCGGATATCGCGTGGTAACGGAAAATCCGCGAGTGCAGAGAGCGACACGCGGCAAAATGATGCGTTTCAACTTTGGCGCGACCCTCCATCGCGTTGTGGCAATCGATACTGCAGACGGTGCTTTCGAGCCCGACACCACACAACTACGGCTGCAGTGGCAGGCAAAAATCGATCAACTTCTCTTGCTGTTGCAGGACGCCCCCTCAATCCTGCGCTTGTCGTACCTGGCTGATGTCGAAGACGAAAAACTAGTGCTCAATCGTCTTAAGGCACTGAAATCTGAAATCACTGACCGATGGAACCAGGTTGACAACAGCTACGACCTGCCTATCGAAACCGAAGTCTTCTGGCGTCGCGGCAGTCCAGCAAAACAATAGAGGGATGAATGCAGGGCCTTTTCATCAATAAACATGGATTGGCTCTCAAGTTTTAATTGTTAACGAAATGAATATGAGCCTTCAGAAAATCGCCATCTTAATTCTAAGTCTTGTGCTGGCTGCAGGAGCGGATGCTTCTGTCTTCGGCGCTGACTTGCTTGGCGTTGGAGGTGATAACCGGGTTCGTGAAGTCGCAAGTCTGGGAGAATCAACCGAAAGACATCTGCCTTCAGATATTTCTCCGACATCCTGGACTCTTTATCCGGCAACTTTCGATGAGGATCAGGGCGATCAGGTCGTGGTGCGCCAGGTTGTTGTTGAAGATGTCAAAACGGTCAAGATCGCGAATCTGGTGCCAGCGATCCATTTCGGCGAAGGGGAAGCAGAGATCCCCGCAGATTATCTGGAACGGCTGCGTCAAATTCTTGAGAGCATGAGAGATCGGTCGAATGTTCGTCTCTACTTCGTCGGTCATGCTGATTCTTTGCCCCTCAGTAATGCATTGCAAGCCATCTATGGCGACAACATCGGCTTGTCTCGTGAGAGAGCGGGGACGGTTGCTGAATACTGTCAAGTGGCACTGAACCTTCCACCCGAAGCGATCTCTTATGAAGGCGTGGGCGACATCCGACCGATTGCAAGCAATACAACGGAGGGAGGGCGGGCTCTTAATCGACGTGTCGAGGTCGAAGTCTGGTACGACGAAATCGGCGAAAAAACGGTAGAAGTAGAAGAGGTTATCCCTCGTGAAGTTAATCGGATCAAGGTCTGCCGTAGTGAAACCGTCTGTAAGTTACGTTACAAAGATGGGCATGTCCATCGGGCCAGAGTCAAAAACCTGATTGCGCCACTGCACTACACGGATGGCATCGTGACCATCCCGGAGCAATTTTTCGAGCAGGTCAGACAAGCTCAAGTCAATCTCAGCCACAAAGACAATCTGCTCATCAAGATTATCGCCTACTCGGACAATACTCCATTGGTTGGACGACAGGAACGCATCTATGGCAACGCTCTCGGGTTGTCGAAAGCTATTGCTCGTAGAGTGGCCCTCGCTGTTCAGGATGTCTTGAAACTCCCCAATACCGCTATCGAAAGCGAGGGTAAGGGAGCGACACGGCCAGTGACTTCCAATGATACACCACAGGGAAGGGCTCTGAATCGGCGTATCGAACTGGAATTTTGGCACGACGATCCGCTACAGGACCTTCCTGACGAACCACAGCTATGTCCGGATGCCGCTGGTGCTGAAACTGTGACTCGGGTTTATGACCCGCTACAGGGCAGTACCGATCCGATTCTGTTTGAAAACGGCAACCCGGTTGTCTCCGCAGGGACCATTGAACGTCTGCGCCAAGCCATGTCAGAGATTGCAGATAAGAACAACGTCCGACTGCGTTTTATCGGTTATATCAGCAATGAACGCCTCGATCGCCGCACTGCGGCAATCTATGGAGATGAAATCGGATGGTCGACGGTGCGTGCTCGCCGGGCCCTGGTGGCTGTCAGTGAAAAAATGGGGCTGCCAGAGGATAAAGCTGAATTCGAGGGCCGAGGTTATGTTCAGTCTTCGGATCTGGTCAAAACAGGTTTTATTGAATCGGATCTATCGCGGGTCGAAGTGCAGGTTGTCTACGATGACCTGGTCCTTTTGGATGATTACGAAGGGGTTGAGATTACCCGCCTGGAGCGTGAGGTTAAAACCGAAAATCCGTTTGGTCTAAATCTCATGCGGATCACGGTTGATGGCAAACCGGTCGATGACCCGGGGAAAAGTATTCCGGATCTGCAGCGGTGTATCGACGTTGCTTTGGATAAGGCGCAGGTCCGATTCAAGCATGACAGCCTGAAACTGGAGCCGCGACTGAATGTCACCGCTTGGCCACGCGTCATCCGTTACCGGGACGTTGAAGAAACAGAATTTGTTGAAGACCAGGTCGAATTTCGCCTGTATACGAACTATCGGAGTTTCATCGCGCGTGCAGAAGTCAGGGTTTTCGACGACCAGCAATCGGTGCGAGATACGCCGTTGGCGAGCATTGAGATGGATAACGACGGTTTCGCTCAATGGCAGCCAGATTTCACGTCGTATTCAGCCCCTGGGCGCATCCTGAAATACGTGGTTCGGGTTTACGATGAAAACGGATTTTATGACGAAACGCGCCCGCAACCTCTGTGGGTGGTTGACCAAATCGATCCGGTTGTCGTCATGCTGGACCCTCAGGTTGAGCTTTTGGCCGGTTACGGCGAGAGTCGCATTGCTTCGCGGAATATCCCGCTAAGCGGCGGCACGGTCCAGGTTCATGGCAAAGAAATTCCCGAGGGTCATGGTGTCTGGCTGGCAGGTCATCCTGTGCCGGTGGACGACAAGGGCAATTTCATTGCTGAAGAAATCCTCCCGGAAGGTTTGCATACCGTCGAAGTTGCCGTTCTTGACCAGTCGGGAAATGGAGACCTGTTCCTGCGTGACTTGGGACTGGACAAAAGCGACTGGTTCACCGTGGGGATTGCGGACATGAGTGTAATCGCCAACGACACAAGCGGCCCGGCCAAACTCCTATCAGGAGATAACGAGAATTACGTCGAAGACTCGAGCCTGCAAGGACGCCTTGCGTTCTTCTCCAATGGCAAATTTGACAATGGTTGGTCGCTGACGGCGAGTGCTGACACCAGAGAAGGCACACTGGACGATATCTTTTCTAATTTCATGGACAAAACGCCCGAGTCAATGTTCAGGAGAATGGATCCGGATCGCCACTATCCGACGTTTGGCGACGACAGCACCGTGGAGGAAATGGCCCCGACCAGTGGCAAGTTCTTCGTCAAGATGGAAAAAGACACAACCTACGGTCTCTGGGGCAATTTCAATGTCGACTATACCGATAACGATTTGGCGCAGGTCGATCGAGATCTTTACGGCGCCAACCTGCATTACCAGACGCGTGATACGACGGGATTTGGAGAGGCGCGTCTCCTGCTGGACGGGTTTGCTGCAGACCCGGGCACCGTGGCCAGCCGTGATGAGTTTCTTGGCACCGGCGGTTCACTCTTTTATCTCCGTCAGCAGGACGTACTGCAGGGATCGGAGAGAGTTCGTATAGAAGTGCGCGATAAGGTCTCCGGCATTGTTCTTGGTGTAAAAAACCTGACAGCAGAGCTCGATTATGACATCGATTACATTCAGGGCCGTCTCCTCCTGTCACAAGCCCTCCCTACAACAGCCGGGGATAACCTGCTGGTATCGACTGATTCGATCAGCGGCAACCCCGTCTATCTCGTGGTTCGCTACGAATTCACTCCCGGGTTCAGCGACCTGAATACAACGGCGACCGGCGGCAGAATTCATTATTGGTTCAATGATCATGTCAAACTGGGAGTGACCGGGAACTTTGAGGATGAAGAGGATATTGAAAACAGACTGGGTGGTGTTGACGTGACATTACGTCAATCCACTGCGACCTGGCTCAAACTCGAAGCAGGCCAGACGAAAGGGCCTGGTGACATCACATCATCAACGGATGACGGCGGTTACAGCTTCAGTGATGTCAACGAATTTGATGACCAAGAAATCAAGGCGAAGGCCTACCGTGTCGATGGCAGTGTTGACGCCAGCGATCTGGTAGGACGCTGGCGTGGCCGGGCGACCTTCTACCTTCAGGACCTCGAAAAAGGGTATTCCGCACCCGGAGAGTACACAGCCGCGGACCTGACTCAGTATGGCGGGACAATGGATTTGCCTGTTGCCGAGAGTTGGAACGCTCATCTGAAAGTGGACATGTTGGTCCAAGATCAGGGCCTTGAAACGCAAACCGGGGAGGTTGATATCGATTACCTCCTCAACAAGAACTGGACACTGAGTTCTGGGGTGCGCACGGAAAACCGGCAGGACAACTCCGAGACCGTCTCCTCGGACCAGGAGCAAGGGGATCGGACCGATGGCGTGTTTCGGGTGTCCTACGACACACACGCCCGTTGGGCCGCATACGGTTTTGTTCAGGAAACGCTACATTCGACCGGCAATCGCGACGATAACGGCCGGGTCGGTATCGGCGGGCACTGGCGCCTGACTGATCGTTTGAATGTCAACGGAGAAATCTCCACAGGGGATTTCGGTACCGGGGCCAGTCTCGGCACCGAATTTCTCTACAGCGACCGATCCACGATGTACGTCAATTATACGATGGAGAATGAGCGGACGGATAATGGGCTTCTGGCAAGACGGGGCAATATGACGTCCGGGGTGCGTTCCCGCTATTCGGACAGTGCCAGTGTTTACCTGGAAGAGCAATACACCCACGGCGACGTTCCTTCCGGTCTTGTCCACTCTGCAGGGGTGAAACTTACACCGACCGATCGGCTCAATTTGAATGCGAGCGTCGATTTCGGAACCTTGCAGGACCCTTACACATTAGCCGAACTTGATCGGAAAGCGGTGAGCGCCAGTTTGGGGTACGGATTCGACCGGTTGTCTGTCGCCAGTGGCATTGAATTCCGAAGGGATGTCACCACGCAAGCGACTGAAAGAGATTCCAAGCGTACGACCTGGTTGTTCAAGAACAGTTTCAAATTCCAATTGACACCCGATTGGAGAATCGTCGGAAAACTCAATATATCAACCAGTGACAGTTCCCTGGGTGATAACTATGACGGCGATTATACCGAAGCCGTCTTGGGTTATGCCTATCGTCCCGTAGAGTTTGACCGCCTGAATGTGCTGTTTAAATACACCTATTTCTTAAACGAACCGGCATCTGAACAAAATTCGTCGACCGATACAAATTACATTCAGCGCACTCATATTGCAGCCGTGGATGCCATGTATGACCTGACCTCCCGATGGACCATCGGTGGCAAATATGCCTACCGCTTCGGCCAAGTCGCCCTGAACCGGGGGAATAACCCCGATTTTTTCGACAGCAGCGCCCACCTCTATGTGATCCGGGCTGACTGGCACTTTATTCACCGCTGGGATGCTCTCGTAGAAGCGCGCAAGCTCGACCTGACAGATGCAAAGGACAGCCGTAGCGGAGTTCTTATCGCGCTCTACCGCCATTTTGGCAACAACTTTAAGGCGGGAGTCGGCTACAACTTCTGCGATTTTTCTGATGATTTGACCGATATGGATTACCGGCGCCAAGGAGTGTTTGTGAACCTGATCGGGAAGCTCTGACAGGCAGCAGCCGTCAGGTGTGTTGACCTGTGGTTTGAAAGACGTGAACAGGTGAATCATGAATGGAAGGTTAATGCTATGAACAAAACCATGAAAATCATTTTATCAGGGATTTCAATATGTGTCTGGAGTTGTTGTGTTTACGCACAGGACGTCACTAGAGAGCAGATCAAGGGCCTCGACGAGCAGATTCAGGAGATCAAAGGCGATGTCCTCTCCATTGCCGAGGAACTGAACCAGATGGAAGAGAAGCTCCTCTTCCCTTCGAACACCCAAGTCTCACTGTTCATGGCGCTGGCTGAAGGCGAACTATTCAGGCTCGACTCGGTCGAAATCATGCTCGACGGGAGGCCGGTTGCATATCATCTCTACACTTTCAAGGAACTTGAGGCGTTGCGTATGGGTGGTGTCCAGCGGATCTACACCGGGAACATCGCGACCGGCGAACATGCCCTGCAGGTGAATCTCAAGGGATTGACAGAGGGAGGAAGCGCTTTTGAGCTCACAGGGAGTTCCGCTGTCAAAAAGGATGTCGGCCCCAGTATCGTGGAAATAACCCTGGCTCAACAGGGCATCACCATGAATGACAGGTAAGTCATGCCCAGGCTGATCGTTATTCTCATAAGTCTCTGGCTGCTGAGCTCCTCTGCGTTGGCCGCAGGGAGAAAGGCACCCGAAGAATTGAAGGACCTCTATCTCGGGGAGGCTCTCTTTTACGCTTTCCAGGAAGAGTGGTTTGATGCCATTGCCAGGCTCGATACCGAACTGGTACAGCATCACGGGGTCGATCAGCCGGAACTGGATTCTCTCTTTCAATATGTCGATGTCGCCGAATTCGACGTGGGGGATTTCGAGCTGGCCTACAGGATGCATCTGCGCGCCGGACGGGCCATTACCGCGGTCATCAATGGCAATGTTGAGGAAGAGGTGCGTAACGAAGCGATCTTCCGATTGGCAAGAATCTATTTTCAGAAGGATCAACCACTCAACGCCATGTTTGCGCTCGATCGCATCGATGGAAACGTTCCGGAAGAGTTGCGAGACGACCTGGCTTTCCTGAGGGCACAGGTTTTTATGGCGAATGGCCGCTTCACCGAAGCTGCGACAATATTGTCCGAGCTTCAGAACGTCGACAGCCTCCAAGGTTTTGCAGGTTACAACCTTGGAATTGCCCTGCTCGGAGCCGGGCAGGAGCAGGAGGGGCGCAATCATCTCGATCTCACCGGACGGCTTACCCTTAATACGCCGCTTACGCGGGCAATCAGGGACAAGTCGAACCTTGTCCTCGGTGACCATTTGCTTACAGAAGGTAATTTTGAAGGCGCTAAGGAACTTTTTGACCGTGTCCGACTCGAAGGGCCATTTTCCAATCGCGCACTGCTTGGATCGGGTTGGGCTGACGCTTCTCAGGATCATTTTGCCCGCGCCCTGGTTCCGTGGAGTCTTTTGGCGGAACGCGAAGTGACGGACCTTGCAGTTCAGGAAGCCATGCTAGCGGTTCCTTATGCGTACGGCAAGATGGATGCCTACAGCACGGCAGCCTTGATGTACGGACGAGCCCTGAGAGAGTTCGGAATTGAAATCGGTAAGCTTGGCGAATCCATCAAAAGTATTCGCGAAGGCAAATTTCTCCCAGCACTGACGCGGGAAGAACTGAAACAGGATGCCAATTGGGTCGTCAGGTTGCGTGAGTTGCCGGAGGCGCCAGAAACCTATTACTTGATCGAATTGATGGCTTCACACGCTTTTCAGGAAATGTTGAAGAATTATATGGACTTGGAGCAGTTGCGCCGAAAACTTGAGCGCTGGACATGTGATCTGGATGCTTTCGAGGAGATCATCGTGAAGCGCCGTGAATATTACCAGCCATTGCTTCCCGAAATCGATAACAGGTTCCAGCAACTTGATTCACAGATGCGCCTTCGACTTGAGCAGAAGGAGCGGATCGAACAGCGTCTGAAGGCCATGCTGGTTGCACCGCGGCCAGATTTTCTGGCGACCGCAGAAGAACGGGTGATAACAGAACGCATTGATCGCCTGGTGGAATTCATGGGCTCAGATGAAATGAAAGAATTTCCGCAGGATCTTGCGAGCCGTATCCGGCGTTTGCGTGGGCTTCTGAGATGGCACATACAGACCGACTATGACCGGCGCCTGACGACCGCCTATCAGAATCTTCACAATCTGCGACGGGACGTTGAACAATTACAGCATCAATACGAATCGTTTGTGCGAATTCGTCAGGCTGCCACGCAGAGCTACCAGGGATACGATCAGGCGATCCGCCGCCAGCGTATCCGTATTGCAGCCGCCGGGGAAAAACTCAAAACTCTCATGTCTCGTCAGGGACACATGATTGAGACGATCGCTGTTAACGAGTTGATCCGACGTCGGGAACGACTTGAAGAATTTCAGATCAAAGCACGTTTTGCAATGGCTGACAGCTTTGATCGTGCCGCCAGGGCTCAGGGACAGGAGAGGGGTGAGCAATGAGACGATTGCAACTCTTCATGATTTCGCTGCCAATTATCTGTACCGCCTGTTCTCCGGTTGATCATCAGGGAACGATTGCCGAATTGCGCAATCGGGAGATAGTCATCAACGATGAAAAGGTCACCGGCGGTCTTGAAAATGCAATGGAGAGTTATCAACGGTTTCTTGAAGAAGCACAGGATTCTCCCATTGCCCCCGAGGCCATTCGCCGGTTGGCTGACCTCAAGGTCGAGAAGGAATATGGTCTCATCTCTGAAGGTGAAGCAAGCACGTCTGTTGCAAAAATGACAACCCCCGAGCCTGGAAACCGGCCAAATGTTTCAGCCCCTGACGTGCCGTCCATGAAAGGGATGGATCATGCGGAATCGGAAGCTGATTTCGAACGACGGGCAACCGACGGTCCGTCCCTGTCGTCGGTCTCCATGGCTGGCCCCGGCACGGACCAGGCGATCGCTGATCTGGAAAAGACCGGGCCGCTTGAGGCGATTGCACTTTATCGAAAATTGCTAAACGAGTACCCGCTCTACGATCGCAATGATCAGGTTCTGTACCAGATGTCTCGTGCCTATGAGGAGTTGGGCCGGATCGAGGAGGCCATGGCCGTCATGGAGCAGCTGGTGCGTGAATTCCCGCAATCCCGGTACCTTGACGAAGTTCAGTTCCGGCGTGCCGAATATTTCTTCAGTCATCGGAAATACCTCGATGCTGAGGACTCCTACAAAAACATCGTCAACCTTGGTGTCGCATCGACCTTCTATCAGCTTGCCCTATATAAGCTGGGATGGACATTTTACAAGCAGGAACTTTACGAAGAGGCGTTACACAATTTCATTGCCGTTCTTGATTACAATGTGGCTGTAGGATATGACTTCGAGCAGACCGAAGATGAACCGGAGCGTAAACGGATTGAAGACACGTTCCGCGTTATCAGCCTGAGTTTTTCATATCTCGGTGGAGCCGATACGGTTGTTGACTACTTTTCCCGCTACGGCCGGCGTGATTATGAGGACAGCGTTTACCGTAATCTAGGTGAATATTATTTCACCAAGCGCCGTTACAGCGACGCCGTCGCCACCTACAACGCCTACTTGAGTCGCAATCCGTTCCACAGCAAGGCCCCATTGTTCCAAATGCGTATCATCGAGATCAATACCGCCGGCGGTTTCCCGACACTGGTTATTGAATCGAAAAAAGCCTTTGCCACGCATTACGGATTGATGGCCGAATACTGGCAGTATTTCGATCCAGGTGAGCGTCAGGATGTCATTGCTTATCTGAAAAGCAACCTGACGGACCTGGCAAACCATTATCATGCGCTGTACCAGAACCCGAAACGTGTTGAAGAACAGCCTGTCAATCTTGCCGAGGCGCTGCACTGGTATCGGCAGTTCCTTGTCTCCTTCCCTCGTGAGGAAGAGTCGCCGGTCATCAATTACCAGCTCGCTGATCTGTTGCTGGAAAACCGTTCTTTTGCTGAGGCTGCTATTGAATATGAAAAGACAGCCTACACCTATGAACTGCATGAACAATCATCGAAAGCCGGTTATGCAGCTGTCTATGCGTACCGGCAGCAACTTGAGTTGGTTGCGCAGGTAGACCGTGACCCTGTCAGGCGCGAGGTTGTGCGCAGCTCCCTGTTGTTTGCCGAGACTTTCCCCACACATGACAAGGCCGCTGTGGTGCTTGGTGCGGCGGCAGACGATCTTTACGGCATGGGCGACCATGCTCCGGCGCTGGCGGCAGCACAGCTGCTGATTGAGACTTTTCCCGGGGCCGACGTAAATGTCCTGCGATCCGCCTGGCTGGTCGTCGCGCATGCGTCTTACGAACTGGAATTATACCGAGAGGCCGAATCTGCCTACGTTGAGGTGCTGGCCCTGCTTCCAGAGGACGACGAGTCGCGAACTCAATTGTTCGACAACTTGGCAGCGTCGATCTACAAACAGGGCGAACAAGCCAACGCCCTCGAGGACTACGCTCTGGCTGCCGATCATTTCCTGAGGGTGGGAACCCTGGCTCCGACTTCAGCAATTAGGCCTACAGCCGAATACGATGCGGCGACGGCACTGATTCTACTCAAGGATTGGGAGAAGGCTGCAAGCGTTCTGACCGGTTTCCGTAACGACTTTTCCGGGCACGCCCTGCAGGCCGACGTCACCAAGAAAATCGCCTATGTCTATCGACAGGACGGCAAACTTTCCCAAGCCGCAGAAGAGTACGAACGGATTGAAAGGGAGTCCGATGACGATGCAATTCGTCAGGAAGCCTTGCTGGTTGCTTTGGAGCTGCATGAACAGGCAGGCAGTCTCAACCGGGTTCTTGAGGTCGGTCGACGCTATGTGGCCTATTTCCCCCAACCGGTTGGGATACACCTTGAGACACGCAACAAGATGGCCGAAATTCTTGAAAAACAACAGAAGCGCCAGGAGTATTTGAACGAACTCAGGCAAATCGTTGCGATCGATGCTGCCGCAGGTGACGGGCGAACAGACCGTACCCGATTCCTGGCAGCCAAGGCCGGCCTGGTTCTGGCACAGGTGAGCTATGAACAGTTTGAGGCGGTCAAGCTTGTCAAGCCGTTTGACGTTAATCTCCGTAAGAAAAAGGAGCAAATGAAGACGACGGCCCAGGAATTCAGCCGGCTTATCGATTACGAGATCGGGGAGGTGACCGCAGCGGCAACCTTCTATTTGGCCGAAATCTATGCTCACTTCAGCAAGGCGCTCATGGATTCCGAACGACCTGACGGATTGAGCCCCTTGGAAATGGAAGAGTATGAGTTGGCCATCGAGGAGCAGGCGTATCCCTTTGAAGAAAAGGCTATCGAGGTGCATGAAAGCAATCTCGCCTTGATCTCTCTGGGCGTTTACAACACATGGATCGATAAAAGCCTGGCAAAGCTGGCCGTCTTCGTGCCAGCACGTTACGCAAAACCCGAAGAGGAAACCGAAATCATCACTTCACTCGAAGCATACAGCTTCTCTGCCGGCACTAAGCCGCCTGTCGCCGCAACGGTAGAAGAGGGGCCGACGGCGGCCGGTCAGGTAGAGGATATCGTAAAAAAAGATGCCGTGCCCGCAGCTGTGATGGAATAAGAAAGGTGCGAAAGGTGACGAATTCAACCATGAAGAGTCCCCCTGGTGAGCGACAGTGCCGGTCTCAAGCGCGCCAACGCTTATGGGCCCTGTTGCTGGTTCTCATGTTGGTGTTGCTCTCGGGATGTGCAGGCGATGTAAATATGAAGCCTCAGCGTGTTGCCATGGCCCCCCCTGCGGCCAAAGGGCCGGTTGTGGAACGTTTAGACGATGGCCGCAGAGGGTTCGTCATCACAGAGAGTTCAAACCTTGATGCAGAATCTCGCCGCTTTTTCGAACAGGCGGTTGATTCCATGGGAAACGGCGATTACAACCGGGCGATCGAATTGCTTGACAAGGTTGTTGAAGGCTCCCCCGGGGTGACAGCCCCTTACATCAATCTTGCGATTGCCTGCAACAAGGTCGATAAGTCGGAGGCGGCTGAAATGTATCTGAAAACCGCCCTGGAACTGCTGCCTGGACACCCGGTAGCCAGCAACGAATACGGGTTGATGCTGCGCCGGAAAGGACGTTTTGACGAAGCGAAGAAGGTGTATGAGCAGTCCCTTATGCTCTACCCGGATTATCTCCCGATTCGCAGGAACCTCGGTATCCTATGCGACCTTTATCTGAATAACCCCGAATGCGCCCTGTCGCAGTATGAGTTGTATGAAGACACCGCGCCGGGGAACGAACAGATCCGATTGTGGGTTTCCGAGTTGCGCCTTCGACTTGGGCGTTAGCCGGACTTGCCGGTGCCGAATCTGGCATCGTGTGTGATGAAGGAAGAATCATGAAGCGGACAACAGTTTTCTGCCTCACCCTGGGCCTCGTCCCGGCCATCGCTCTTGGCGCTGTTGAACAGGGATCGGCCGATCGGACGCAGGCCGCGCAGCAAGCCAAGGAGCTTTCGGGGATGTCGATCGTCGGTAACGACGAAGCCCCAAAATCCCTGTATATCGTTCCTTGGAAAAGCTCCGAACTCGGAGTTGAAACCAGCCTTGACATGATGTTGGACGAGAGCGCCGTTCCGGTGGACCGGGACGTTTTCAAAAGACAGCTTGACTTCTACGAAGTCAGAACAACTCACAGATCCAGGAGGATAAAGTAATGGAAACTATCTATTTGATCATTGGCTTTTTTCAGAAGGGTGGCATGTTCATGTATCCGATTCTGCTGGTGTTTGCCGTTGGCATGTCGATCGCCGTGGAACGCTGGTTCCAGTTGAATCGTACACGCAACGAGAACCGCAAGGTTTGGACTCAGGTGCATCCCGTGTTGACCAAGGGAGATTTTGACAAAGCGCGTGCGATGGTCGACAAGGACAAATCCACTATTGCGCAGATGCTTTCAATGGGTCTGGCCAGGCAGGGCGCAGTCCGGCGTCGCGAAGACATTGAGATCGCCATGGAGGAAAGCATGATGGAGATCATTCCGCAGTTGGAAAAAAGAACACCCTATGTAGGCCTGCTTTCGAATATTGCCACCTTGCTGGGATTGCTTGGAACAATCATGGGCCTGATCGAGGGATTCACTGCGGTTGCCAATGCGAATCCAGCCGAAAAGGCTGATCTCCTTTCTGCAAGCATTTCTGTGGCGATGAATACTACGGCTTTCGGCCTGATGGTCGCAATTCCGCTGCTGCTTATTCATGCCAAGTTGACGTCGACCACTGGTCAGATCGTTGACAGTCTGGAAATGGCCTCAGTCAAGGCGCTGAACAGCATCTCCAATTTCAGCAAGCGCCAGTATCCGGCGAGTTGACCATGATCAGACGAAATCATAACAGAAGACGAAGGGGTGCGAGAGAAAACCCCGACCTGGATATCACCACGTTCCTGAATCTGATGGTGGTACTTGTTCCGTTTCTGCTTATAACCGCAGTGTTCTCACGGGTGACGATCATGGAGTTGAGCGTGCCGACCGCAGCCGGAGGCTCGGCAATTCTTAACCCGAATTACACGATCGAGGTCGTCGTGCGGAAAACCGGGCTGGAACTCTCCAACGGCGCCAGTGTGGTTGCAGCATTGCCTAAACTGGACGATGGTGAGTACGATTTAAAAAAACTGAACGAAATGCTCATCAGACTGAAAAAAGATTATCCTCTCAAGGATGATGCCACCATTCTGATGGAACCTGACATTGAGTACGATGCCTTGATACAGATCATGGACCGGATTCGGGAGACATTGGTTCCGGACGAAACGACCGGAGAGCTCATGAAACTGGTTCTCTTCCCATTGATTTCTATCGGAGACGCGCCATGAGGGAAACTCGACGCATCAGACGTATGGAGCGTAACAGGAAAAAAGTGACCGGATTAAATCTGACATCACTCATGGATGTTTTTACAATCCTGGTCTTTTTCTTGTTAACCAACTCTGCTACGAGCGAAGTTCTCGCCACGCCCAAGCAGATTTCGCTGCCCGATTCCGTGGTGGAGGCCAAACCGAGGGAGACAGTGGTGATCATGGTCAGCCCTGAATTCGTGCTGATCCAGGGCGAGCCAATCATTACCTTGCAAGAATTGCTGACACCTGATAGCGATTCGATCCCGGCCATAACTGAGAAACTGAGCCAGCTTGAACGGAATATTATAGGGATTAACACTAGGAATGTCGTGGAAAACAAGGAAATCACCGTTCTTGCGGACAAAACAATACCTTTCCGGGTACTCAAGAAAATAATGTCAACCTGTACGGCGTCTGGATATGGGAGAATCTCTCTCGCAGTCATCCAGAAGGCCACGCAAACCTGAATGGGGATTCCGTGGATACCTCTTTGTTAGCACAGGAATTGGAGCCCCTAAACGCGCAGATCGAACAGCTTCAGGACGCTGTTTCGAAGCTGGAAGGTGAACTGCGGGTTGTAGAGGCAGAGTTCGAAGTTTACGCGACGGACCAGCAGCGCTTTGATGTTTTGCAGGAGGCCTGCGGTGTGCTCGATAAACTCGACGAGTTGGGCGCCGGCAACCTCTTCTGGGATGGACTGCAGGAGGGTTCCGATGCTGCCGGGCACGGCAAACGGTTGCGAGCAAAAATTGCCAAATTTGCAGAGCAGACCCGGGGCATCCAGGAGCAAAGGACGACTCTCAAAGGCAAAATCGATCGGCATCTGGATGAACTTGACGAAGTGTACGATGAAGTCCGTCAAGTTTATTCACGAGAGGAACGGCGCCAGGAGGAATTTCTGATTGAACGGGAATTGACCCCTCTGCCGTATCGGCCGGTAGTCATGCCATGGGCCAAGCAGATCGAAAGTGAAAGGCGCTTCCGCAAAGCCTTGATGATTTCGATGTTCTGGAGTCTTCTCCTCGGCATAATCATCCCTCTGGTGTCGATACCGATTCCGGATCGTGCCAAACTTGTCATCGAGATACCAGAACGCGTGGCTATGCTGGTTAAAGAAACTTGGCAGGCCCCTCCGCCGGTTGTAGAAAGACATCAGGAACCGGAGAAGCCCGAAGAGACACTTGACGCCACCAAAAAACCTGCAGACACAGAAAAAAACAAAGAGGTCAAAAAGCCGGCGAAACCTCAAAAGACCGAAGAGAAGCCCGCCGGTGGTGGTACTCAAGTGGCCAGGAAGAAAGCTGAAAAAGTTGGTGTCCTGGCGTTCAAGAGCGATTTTTCAGACCTGATGGATGAAGTTCCCGTTGCCAAACTCGGTACAGAGGCACGATTAAAGAAAAACGATCCGAGAATACCGGGTCAGGCGAGAGCCCAACGCTCCTTGGTTGCGATGCAAGCGACAGGTGGGGGCAGTTCAGGAATCAATAATTACGGGGTCAGCCGTAACCTAGGTAACGGTGGCTCCGGGGGCGGCAGTGGGTATGGCAACGCCGGTCAGATTGGTGGTGTCGGTACTGGAAAAGTTGAGAGTTCTGTTGCGGGCCTGACTGAAGAATCCGGACGTCCATTGAGTGATGGCATGGGAGCGGCCCGCACCGACGAGGAGATCCAGATCGTTTTTGATCGTTACAAGGCGACACTTTACCGGATTTATAACAAAGAACTACGTAAAGATCCGACTTTGCGCGGGAAATTGCTCATGCGCCTGACCATAGAACCAGGCGGAGAAGTGTCGTTGTGTAAGGTTGAATCCACCGACCTGGCTTCACCAGAACTTGTGGGAAAAATTCTCGAACGCGTCAGGATGTTCAATTTCGGTCCGAAGGAGGATGTGCCTGCAACCACGATCTTGTATCCGATCGATTTCCTGCCGGCAGGATAGCTTGAAAAATTGGCTGTAATCCAAGCCGTGATAAATGACATTTTGGTTAAAAGCAGGAGCGTCGCTCTGGCGCTCCTGCCCTTCGGTAAGGAAGCTAAGGGTTTGACTGGCAGGAATGCTTTCCTTGCGATGAGAGATCACTCGAGATAAATTATGCAAACACTTGTTTTTTAGACAAAAATATGTGATTATATGTTCAGTCGTTGTTTTTGGATATTCACAAAAGATTTAGCATTCACAAGAAGGGGGTGCCCAGGTTTCGACGGGGATTGGAAGCGCTGGTTGCATGCCGGAGTGGGCAGGCTCCGTAAAAAAGCCCAACTCATACAAACGCCGATACTGACGTTCGTTACGCATTAGCAGCTTAATTGCTGCTACGTCTCCTGGTTTATCGCCCATGTGGGCCAGTAGACGCTAATTTAGTGGGCTAGTCTTTGCGAGTGTCCGTGACGCGAGGGCGAAACTTAAGCGGACTCCCCCGCAAGAGATCCTGTTCGTGGGAGCTCCTACGGGTTAAGCAAAACGCGAACTAAGCATGTAGACGCTTGACGTGAAAGATTTTCGGACGCGGGTTCGATTCCCGCCACCTCCACCAGTAATTTCAGGTTCTTAGGAAGTTTGTTTCCTGAGACTTTCCTGAGCCGGATGGCCGCTCCCGTTGCAACGGGAGCGGCCGTCTGCCGTTTATTCGCGCCAAAAGTCTTCACCAAAATAGTCCTTAATGGCAGCGAGTTCCTTCTCGAGTCCGTGTGGATATTTCCCATAAACCGTGTCGATCATGCTCTTGTCGGCATGGCCCATAAGTCCTATAAGCCTCGGCGGGTTGATCTTCATCTGCTCGCAATAAGCGACAAAGCAGTGCCGCAGACTATACGGCAACAGCGCTTGAGACCAGCTTTATCACTGGCATTATACCATGCCTCGCGCATGGCCTTTTTCCTTCTGGAATATCGGAAAATTTGCTAGTCTGTCGGTCATTAAGAAGGGTTCAATTTTCATTTCATGCGCGTCTTGCAGCTTATGATATGCGCTGAGCAGAACTTGCCATTTAATCTTCATAGGAATCATTTTCATGCAACTTAGGCTCGAAGAACTCCCCTACCAACAACAGGCGATAAACTCTGTCGTCCGTCTGTTCGAAGGGCAGGAGCGTAATACTTTTGACAATGCGACAGATGAAGGAATCCGATTCAACTATCTGCGTCTGTCTCACGAGCATCTGGCCGACAACACCCAGGCTGTCGCCGCAGCGAACGGTATCGATACTGAAAATCTCAAGACCCACGTAGAACCCGATTTCTGCATCGATATGGAGGTGCCGGGTTACATTCGCATCGGTTCGGATGGGACTGGACGGTTTCATTTTGGACTGGTCTCTGGGGATATCGATGGCCGGGTGGAGCAATGCGGCAATACGCCACGTTTTGAATTTTCCTGGTCGGGGCAGGAGGAAAACGATCCGGTCTGCGGCCGGGGTTGGGGCGTCATCGAAAATGGCGAACTATGCGGCCGCATCTATCTGCATCTGGCCGACGACTCGGCCTTTCGGGCCACAAAATCTGCGTGAGGCGTACCTGTGAGTGAATATCAATATCTTGAGTTTCTTGCCGTTGACCGCCCCTTGACGGTTCGGGAGATGGATCACCTGCGGTGTATTTCAACCCGGGCGCAAATCACCCCGGTCAGCTTCATCAACGAATATAGCTGGGGTGGACTGAAGGCCGATCCTCGTGATTTCATGCGGCATTTCTTCGATGCCCATGTGTTTATCTCCAACTGGGGCGACGCCATCTTCATGGTGCGTCTGCCCAGAGAGGCTATAGACCTGAAGACACTCAAGGCCTTTTGTACCAGCCCGCATCTGGAGTTCGAAAAATTGCCGGAGTACTGGCTGCTGACCTGGTCCCTCGGTGAAACGGAGAACTACGACCGCTTCGGTTATGTTGATGAAGGGCCTGGGTTGATGACTATTCTCGCCCCTCTGCGGGAGGAACTGCTGCGTGGCGATCTGCGCAGTCTGTATATCGGCTGGTTGCGTGCCGTGACAACCGAGGAAACCGATCCGGATGATCTGGAGCCCTTAGCGTTACAAGGGTTGAATAATCTAACAGCTGCGCAGCAGGCGCTGGCGGAATTTCTCGAAGTCGACATCGACCTGCTGGCCGGGGTGGGCAGCGGGAGTCAAACGAATCAAGCAGACGCAGCGGATGGTGCGGCACGCGATGCCTGGCTCGACAAACTTCCGAAGAACGAAGTCAGGGGTTACCTTCGGCAGATGCTGGACGGGCAGGGTGTCGGGGCCGAACGGGCGTTGAAACGACGATATGCCGCCTGGCGGGAGCAGTCTGCGCCGAACAAAGGAGTGCTCCGCTCCGTCGCGGAATTGTGGCAGCTGGCCGAGCAGGCCAAAGACCTGCGGCTGATCGAGGAGGCCAAGGCCCGCCGCCAGGCCGAGGCAGAGCGCAAGAGGCAAAGGGATGTCTGGCTTGCCAAGCTGGCGGCCGATTTTCCCCGGGCCTGGAAAGCGGCTCATGACGACGCCAACAAGGGCCACGCCCATGCCTACGACGCAGCGTGTCGGCAACTGATCGATCTGCGCGATGCTTACAGTCAGCATGCCACCTTGGTCGCGTTCCAAAAGGAGTTTCAGAAGTTCATGACCGAACACTCGCGCCGCCGCGCCCTGGTGCAGCGTCTGGTCAAAGCGGGATTATGGCAGGCGGGCTGATGATGGTGGCGAATGAAAATTGTAATAATTGTATGCGTCTTGAAGAAGAGAACTCCCGCCTCAAGAAATTGCTGACCCAGCATGGTATTGTCTGGGAAGATCCGGCCAATACTATATCCGATCCTGCATCAACGGAACCAGATCACGCTCCAACCCATTTCACTACCGATGACAAAATTGCCTTGTTCCGCCGCCTGTTCCGTGGGCGGGAGGATGTCTACCCCCAGCGGTGGGAGTCGGCCAAGGGCACGTCAGGCTATTCACCGGCCTGCGGTAATGAGTGGAAACCCGGCATCTGCCACAAACCCCGGGTGAAATGCGGTGACTGCAATCTGCGCCTGCTGCTGCCGGTGACCGACCGGGTGATTTATGACCATCTGACTGGGAAACATACCATCGGTGTTTATCCGCTCTTGGGTGATGATCGTTGCTATTTTCTGGCCGTCGATTTTGATGAAGCCGACTGGCGGGAGGATGCCAGGGCTTTTATGCAATCCTGCCGAGAGCTTGGTATCCTGGCGGCGCTGGAAATTTCCCGCTCCGGCAATGGGGCACACACTTGGATCTTCTTTGCCGAGCCGGTTCCGGCTCGCGAGGCACGGCAGCTCGGGGCCGCGCTGATCAGCCACACCTGCGACCGCACCCGGCAATTATCGCTTGCGAGCTACGACCGCTTGTTTCCCAATCAGGACACCATGCCCAAGGGCGGCTTCGGCAACCTGATTGCGCTCCCTCTGCAGAAGCAGCCGAGGGAATCGGGGCGCAGTGTATTTGTCGACGAACACTTGCAACAATATTCCGACCAGTGGGCCTTTCTGGCATCCATTCGACCAATGTCACGGCGGGATTTGGAAGACGCCATTTTGCAGGCCAGCGGTGACCGCCATCCTCTGGATGTGGCCTTTTCCTCCGAGGAAGAGGATAGCAAACCCTGGCAACGTCCATCGCCCATGCCCGCACGAATTACCTGCCCGCTGCCGGAATCGTTGACCCTGGTGCAAGCCAACCTGATTTTCATCGCCAAGGCCGATCTGCCGCAACCGCTGACCAACCGTCTGATTCGGCTCGCCGCCTTTCAGAATCCGGAGTTCTACAAGGCCCAGGCCATGCGCCTGCCGGTGTGGAACAAGCCGCGCATCATCGGCTGCGCCGAGAACTATTCCCAGCATATCGGTCTGCCGCGAGGCTGCCTCGATGCGTTGATCGATCTGTTGCAGGAGAACGACATCCGTCCGGAGCTGCAGGACGAACGCCTGTCGGGGCGGAAGGTGACAACCAAATTCACTGGCACCTTGCGAAAGGACCAGAAAGCAGCGGTGCGGGAGATGCTTAAACACGATGTCGGCGTACTCTGCGCCCCGACCGCCTTCGGCAAGACGGTCACGGCAGCCGCCCTGATCGCCCGGCGCAAAGTCAGCACGCTGGTCCTGGTGCATCGCACTGAATTGCTGCGTCAGTGGCAGGAGCGGTTGGTCGGATTTTTGGAAATCCCCAACGGCGGATTGGGCGCCATTGGTGGCGGCAAGAAAAAACCGTCCGGGAAGATCGACATCGCCGTCATGCAGTCTCTTTCCCGCCGGGAGGATCTTGGCGAACTCCTCGACCAGTACGGGCAGATCATCATCGACGAATGCCATCACCTGTCGGCCTTTTCCTTCGAGGCAGTCCTCAAACAGGCCAAGGCAAAATTTGTAGTGGGTCTGACGGCCACACCGTTTCGTCGTGACGGGCATCAGCCGATCATCTTCATGCAGTGCGGGCCGATTCGCCACAGTGCATCAAGACCCGAAACCGCCCCGGCGCAACTGGAAGTCTGGCCGAAGGTGCTACCCGCGCCGGAAATCCCGCCGGATTCACCGATTCAGGATGTGTTCCGCATCCTCGCGGGCGATGCGACCCGCAACCGCCGCATCGCCGGGGATGTGCTGGCCGCCTACCGCGAAGGACGAAAGGTGTTGGTGCTTACCGAGCGATCGGATCATCTGTCGCTGTTGCAGGAGGCACTGGGGGATGAGGTCGAGCACTGCTTTGTCCTGCATGGCCGCTTGTCGAAGAAGCAGCGGACGGCGGTGTTCGCGGAACTGGATGCGTTGGATGAGTCGGCACCGAGGGTGCTACTCGCCACCGGTCGCTTGATCGGCGAAGGTTTCGACCATCCACCGCTCGACACGCTGGTGCTGTCCATGCCGATTTCCTGGAAAGGGACATTGCAGCAGTATGTCGGCCGCTTGCATCGGGAACATGCTTACAAGCAGGATGTGCGCATCTATGATTATGCCGAAACCGATCAGCCTCAGCTCAACCGCATGTGGGACAAACGCCAGCGCGGATACCGGGCCATGGGGTATCGAATTCGCTAGAGATGCTCGGTATTAGGTTCTCCTCTTTTATTGGTTCTGTCTTGACCGACCGACATATCGGTGATAATGTCTACATCAATCCCTTATTAATCGGTTGGATGTATGGAAACTGCTCGTCTTCTTGAAATATTAGCCAGCTACAATCGCTTCTGGAACACTGGCAAAGTTGAAGCCGGTATCGGTCGGGATTTGCTGCCACGCTGCCTGTCTCAGGTCGACACTAAGGAAATCGTCGTTCTGAAAGGGGTGCGGCGTTGCGGCAAGTCAACGCTGCTGGCACAGGTTATGGCTGCCCTGCTCAGCAATGGGGTCAAGCCGGAGCAGTTGTTACGGGTCAATCTGGAGGAGCCTCTTTTTTCCGCAGAGGCGTCGGTGGAGCTTCTGGAGCAGATCTACCGTATCTGGCGCGAGCGAGTCTGCCCGGAAGGGAAGGGGTATCTCTTCCTCGACGAGATCCAGAATATCCCCGGCTGGGAAGGGTGGGTGCGTGGCCGCAGCGACACCGAGAATTTGAAGATTTTCGTGACCGGTTCTTCGGCGCAGATGCTCTCCCGTGAGATCGGCACCAAGCTGACCGGTCGGCAGGTGTCCTTCGAGGTCTACCCGCTCTCCTTCAAGGAATTCCTGCGCTTCAAAGGGATTGAAGTTCATTCAGAACTTGAATATATCTCTGACAAGACCCTGATTCGTCATCATTTTCACGATTACCTCAAATACGGCGGCTTTCCGGAGGTTGTCCTCAAGCAGAACGATGATGACCGGGAGCTGCTGCTGAAAAACTATTTCGAGGATATTCTCTATCGGGATATCGTGACCCGCCACGAGATCCGTGATGTGGCCAACCTGCGCAACCTGGCGGTTTTTCTGCTGACCAATAACACCCGGCTGACCAGTATCAACAAGCTGAAAAGCAACTTCTCCATCTCGCAGGACAAGACCGAAAATTACCTCTCCGCGATTCTGGAGAGTTATCTGACCTTCCAGTTGCAGAAGTTCAGCTGGTCCCTTAAAAGCGTTCAGCGGGCAGGATTCAAGCCCTACGCCATCGACACGGGGTTGCGCAACCGGGTGGCCTTCTCCTTTTCGTCCGACGCCGGTCGTCTGGTCGAAAACGTCGTCCACAATCAACTGCTGCGTTGCTACGAAGAAGTCTACTTTGGCGCTGAAGGAGGGGAGACCGACTTTATCGTCAAGGAGGGTGTATCTATTACTCAGAGGATTCAGGTCTGGTTTGAAGATGCATTACAGACGGAGATTCCGCAACGCGAACTGACCGCCTTTGCTGATTTGCAAAAAGATGCTGGACAGTGCCTGCTGCTCACCAACGACCTGGAGAAGGAAATCGAGGTCGGCACCACGAAGGTCCTTTGTGTTCCAGTGGTTAAATATCTGCTGCTGGGAGCAGGAAATTAAGGGTGGTAGGCAGACGCCGATATCTGGCTTATCCTCCAGATTATGCAAAATCTAGGGGTATCAATTGGGGTAGGATTGAAATTTAGAATTTACGAATCTTAGTTAATTTAAGTGCTTAGGCAAACAGTTATAATGACGCCACCGTCTTCGTTAAGCCAACCTTCGGGTTGGCTTAACTTCGCCTGGGCAAGATCTTTTTCACTTAAGAAGGGGACATTCAATTTGAGTGTCCCTTTTGACTGTCCCCGGGGACCCGATTCATTGGTCTCTTGACATAACCTTTGCTATTTGTAATTGTTTATTAACAATCATTCTCACTAAAGCATAACTAACAGGACATAACGTGAATACGATCCAGCAGCGTTTGGATGAAATCTTAAGCAAGCTGCGCCAACGCGATTGCCGCATCACACCGCAGCGTATAGCGATCCTCAAGGCCTTTCTGCAGAGCCAGGATCACCCGGGCGTTGAGCAAGTCTATGCTGAAGTCAAAGTGAATTTCCCCACCACCAGTTTGGCGACGGTTTACAAAACCGTGAACCTGCTGAAAGAACTCGGTGAAATCCTCGAGATTGGTTTTGTTGGTGGTAGCAACCGTTACGATGGAAACAAACCATATCCTCATCCTCATCTGATTTGTACCCAGTGCAACAAGATCACCGATCCCGAAGTCAGCTTGCTCGAGCAAATGACCGCCGAGGTCGCCAAGACCAGCGGTTACCGCATCGATTCACATCAGGTCGAGTTCTTTGGTGTCTGTTCCTCCTGTCAGAAATAGTATCCAGAAACTTTTTTTTGGCTTCTTATGGATAATCATTATCTAGTGATATTGACAAAAGCATAAGCCGTGGTAAAAATAAATTGTTTCTAACCGGTCTGCGCTTCTTCTGAGCACCCGGATTCTGAAAAATTAACTTGGACGCAGCACAGTGACTGTGCTGAAACAGAATAGGAGGTTACATTATGAGTGACGTGAGCAAGTGCCCGGTCACGGGCAAAACGGGCAGAATGGTTGCTGGCGGCGGCACCTCGAACCGGGACTGGTGGCCAAACCAGTTGAACCTGCATATCCTGCACCAGCATTCCAGCCTCTCCAACCCAATGGGTGAGGATTTCAACTACGCTGAAGAGTTCAAGAAACTCGACCTCGAGGCCCTGAAGAAAGACCTCTATGCGCTGATGACCGATTCCCAGGACTGGTGGCCGGCTGACTATGGTCACTACGGCGGGCTCTTCATCCGCATGGCGTGGCACAGCGCCGGCACCTACCGCACCGGCGACGGTCGCGGTGGTGGAGGCTCTGGCTCCCAGCGTTTCGCGCCGCTCAACAGCTGGCCGGATAACGTCAACCTCGACAAGGCACGCCGCCTGCTGTGGCCGGTCAAGCAGAAGTACGGTCGGCAAATCTCCTGGGCCGACCTGCTGATCCTCGCCGGCAACTGCGCACTGGAGTCGATGGGCTTTAAGACCTTCGGTTTCGCCGGTGGGCGTGAAGACATCTGGGAGCCCGAAGAGGACATCTACTGGGGCTCTGAGGACGAGTGGCTGGGGGACAATCGCTATAAAGGCAAGCGGGAACTCGACAATCCCCTCGCTGCCGTGCAGATGGGGCTGATCTACGTCAACCCGGAAGGGCCGAACGGCAAGCCGGATCCGGTTGCCTCCGGTATCGATGTTCGCGAGACCTTCGCGCGCATGGCGATGAACGACGAAGAGACCGTCGCCCTGGTCGCCGGCGGGCACACCTTCGGCAAATGCCACGGCGCCGGTCCAGCAACCCATGTCGGTCCGGACCCGGAAGCCGCGCCCATCGAAAACCAAGGGCTCGGCTGGAAGAGCAGTTTCCGCAGCGGTAAAGGCGGCGACACGATCAGCAGTGGCATCGAGGGCGCCTGGAAGCCGAACCCGATCCAGTGGGATATGGGCTATCTGAAGGTGTTGTTCAAATACGAGTGGGAGTTGGTCAAGAGCCCGGCCGGCGCGAATCAGTGGCTGGCCAAGGACGTGGACGACGAGGACATGGTGGTCGACGCCCACAACCCGAAGAAGAAGCACCGGCCGATGATGACCACGGCGGACCTCTCCCTGCGTTACGACCCGATCTACGAGCCGATCGCACGGGGCTACCTGAAAAACCCCAAGAAATTCGCCGATGCTTTCGCCCGCGCCTGGTTCAAGCTGACCCACCGCGACATGGGTCCGCGCTCGCGCTATCTCGGCGCGGAGGTGCCCAAGGAAGAGCTGATCTGGCAGGACCCTGTCCCCTCGGTCACGCATAAATTGATTGGCAAGCAGGATATCGCCGCCCTCAAGAAGGACATCCTTGCTTCGGGGCTGTCCGTCTCTCAGCTGGTGGCAACGGCCTGGGCGTCGGCATCCACCTTCCGCGGCTCCGACAAGCGCGGCGGCGCCAACGGCGCACGTATCCGGCTCGCCCCGCAGAAGGATTGGGAAGTCAATCAGCCCAAGCAGCTTGCTACCGTGCTGAAGACCCTTGAGAAGATCCAGAAGGGATTCAACAGCACGCAGACCGGCGGCAAGAAGGTCTCCCTCGCCGATCTGATCGTGCTGGGCGGCTGCGCAGCGGTCGAGCAGGCGGCCAAGAAGGCCGGTGTTAAAGTGACCGTGCCCTTCACACCGGGACGCACGGATGCATCGCAAAAACAAACCGATGTGGAGGCCTTCGCCCCGCTCGAACCGGTTGCCGATGGCTTCCGCAACTACCTCAAGCGCAAATTCTCAGTAACGGCAGAGGAGCTGCTGATCGATCGGGCGCAGCTGCTGACGCTGACTGCCCCCGAGATGACGGTGCTGATTGGCGGTCTGCGCGTTTTGAAAGCCAACGTCGGGCAGTCCCCGCACGGCGTCTTCACCAAACGGCCGGAGACCCTCAGCAACGACTTCTTTGTCAATCTCCTCGACATGGACACGACCTGGAAGCCGACCTCGAAAGCCGGCGACGTCTTCGAGGGGCACGATCGCAAGAGCGGTGCACTCAAGTGGACGGGCTCCCGTATCGACCTGGTCTTCGGCTCCAACTCCCAGCTGCGGGCTTTGGCGGAAGTCTATGCGTGCAAGGACTCGAAAGAGCTGTTTGTTAGCGACTTTGTGGCGGCGTGGAACAAGGTCATGAACCTGGACCGCTTCGACCTCGCCTGAGCGTCGTAAACGCTTTGCAGTGCAGATGTGAAAAGCCCGGCTGATGGAGTCGGGCTTTTCGTTTGCCTGGGGCGCAGCGGCTCTTAGCGATAACCCTCAAGCCGTCACCTACGCCACGCCGACTAAAAGGTTGTCTGTCGGGGTCTTGTCAACGCTGACCTTTGCAATGCAGAGTCATATAGCCGTATTCCTCAGTCTGATACCTTTATCCTCGCAAGAGGATGTCATCGCCAGGATCACACCGCGTGCAACCATCAGAACTGTGTTAAAATCAAGGCAGCTGTAACCAAACAGGACACTGCCCATGCGACCTGCAATAAAAGTCTTTCTTGCCGCCATGCTCCTCTGCCTATCGCTGCTGCCCGGCTGCCAGCGCGAGGAGCCTGCAGCAACCCCGCAGAACAGCGGGTTCGTCGACGCGAACCCGGCCTACCGGGACAATTTCGGTACGCCGCCGCAAGGTAAGGAGGGTCGGGCCTTTGCCCGTGTCGGTTACCTGCCGCTGCAGCAGGAGCCGGAGAAGCTCCGTGCGCTGCCGCTCTTTCTCTTTACCGACCAGGACCAGCTGGAGAAGATCCTCGCGCGCCTGGTCAGCGGCGAGCTGCTGCTGAACCGCGACAGCGACCTTTATAACCCCTTTCCCGGCGATCTTGTCCTCAGCGTAACCTCTGCCGACGGCCCCACGGTGACCCTCGACCTGACCACCCAACAGGAGTGGCCGGCTGCCGACCTGGTCGCAGGATCCCGCGCCCTGGCCGAGACTGCTCTGCAGTTTGCTGCGGTTAAGCGGGTGATCATCCTGCTCAACGGTTCGCCGGTGACGAACATGCCCGCTGACGGGTTCGTCCATGAACAGGGGTTGCTGGTGCAGGTCGGGCCCCCCAAGCTGATCCTGTTGAGCGGGGTCTGGGAGCAGGGGGCCGAGGCCCTCAACGAGATCCTGGTGGAGTTCGACCGGCCGATCAAGATGAAGAATTTCAAGCTTTCTACAACGGATGGCAGCAACGTCGAGGGCGACTACTACACCTCGATTTTCCAGATGGCCGTAGTCGTTCATCCCATAGAGCCTGGCCGCTACCACGATGGGACGCAGTTGCAGGTCGACTGGGAGGTCGCCGATGACCTGGGGCGGGCTAATCGCGGCACGAGCACTCTGCCGCTGCGGCGGGTTGAACAATAACCCACGGGACGCGGGACGAGGATCGCGTTTAACCCTTGAAGCTTTAAGCGCAGGTCGGACGGCTTGTTCGCGCAGCCACGTCGCAGGCTGGTGTATTTTTTGTGAAATGACGAGACATGACCCCCAAACAAAGGAACCCCTGATGCGTATACTGTCAATTCTGCTTTTGGCCCTGGTCCTTGCGGCCTGTGCTCCCAAAGCGCCGCCGGTGCCGCCGGTGCCGACCACTGAAGCGGCCATCGCCGCGGAGACCGAGCTGCTGATCAGGGCCAGCCTCACAGACCGACTCATGGAGAACACCACGACCTACTACCGTGCCCAGCTCAGTTCGCTGCTAGCCACCAAGGGGATTGGGTCAGAGGATGCCGCAAATCTTCTCGATGCGACCCTGCCGCCGCTGATCGAGGCCGAGCAACAGCGCCTGGTCGATGCCTTGGTGCCGATCTACATGCGTCATTACACCGCCGAGGAGATTCACCAGCTGCTCTCCTTCTACCAGACCGAAGTGGCGCGCAAGTCGATCCGCGTCAGTCCGCTGATCGCCGCAGAGAGCCAGGAGTATGTGCGACTCTGGAACGAGAACCTCGGAGAGGAGCTTCTCAAGGTCATCGATATCGGTTTGGGTCAAAAAACCAACTGACGGGGTGCAGTTAAACTTTTTTGAACTAATCTCTGGAAAACATGAGTGAATGGGCCTAGGTATGGATAGATTTTGAATGAAAGAATTTCGCGACCCTCGTCCCGCACCACGATGTCTTAGGAGTATTTGATTGACAGAACACACCTTGTTCACCGTCGCCGCGCTGGTCGTCGTTTGCGTGCTGTGCCAGTGGCTTGCCTGGAGGGTCAAACTGCCGGCTATCATCTTCCTGCTGCTGGTCGGCATCCTCTCCGGCCCGGTCTTCGGCATCTTTGCGCCGCAGGCGCTGCTCGGCGACCTGTTCTTTCCCTTCGTCTCCCTCTCGGTGGCGATCATCCTCTTCGAGGGGAGCCTGACCCTCAAGTTCCGTGAAATCCTCGGCCTCGAGAAGGTCGTGCGCAACATGGTCTCCATCGGAATGGTAGTCACCTGGCTGATCACCGCGGTAGCGGTGCACTTGGCCCTCGATCTCTCCTGGCAGCTCTCCTTCCTGTTCGGGGCGATCACCGTGGTCACCGGGCCGACGGTCATCGTGCCGATGTTGCGCACCGTGCGGCCGACCGCGGCGGTCTCCAATATCCTGCGCTGGGAGGGGATCGTCATCGACCCGATCGGTGCCTCCCTGGCCGTGCTGGTCTATGAGTTCATCGTCTCCGGGGGCGGGCAGGGGGCGCTCGGTCACACCCTGCTGACCTTCGCGCAGATCGTCAGCGTGGGCGCCGCCATCGGCGCCGGCGGCGGCTACCTGTTCGGTCTCGTGCTGCGGCGCCATTGGCTGCCGGAGTTCCTGCACAACGTCGCCACCCTGGCGCTGGTTCTGGGCGGTTTTGCCATGGCCAACCAACTTCAGGAGGAGTCCGGGCTGATCACCGTCACCGTGATGGGGATCTGGCTCGCCAACATGCGCGACGTCGATACCTCGGATATCCTCGATTTCAAGGAAAGCCTGAGCATCCTGCTGATTTCCCTACTTTTTGTCCTGCTCGCCGCACGCCTCGAATGGTCGAGCTTCGGGGAGCTGGGCTGGTCGGCGCTCTGGGTGTTTCTGGCAATCCAGTTTCTGGCCCGGCCGCTCAATATCATGGTCTCAGCCTTCGGCTCCAAGCTCAGCTGGCCCGAACGCCACCTGCTGGCCTGGATTGCACCGCGCGGCATCGTCGCCGCGGCGATCTCGGCGCTCTTCGCCCTGCAGCTGGAGGTCATCGGTTTCGCAAACGCCAGCCTGCTGGTCCCCCTGACGTTCCTGGTGATCATCGGCACCGTGCTGCTGCAAAGCACCACCGCCCGGCCTGCTTGCCCTCTGGCTGGGGGTGGCTGAGCCGGATCCGCGCGGCTTCCTGATCATAGGCGCCAACGACGTCGCCCGTGCCATCGCACAGGCCCTAATCAAGAACGACCTGCGTGTCATGCTGGCCGATACCAGCTGGGACCAGGTGCGCAAGGCCAAGATGGCCGGCCTGCCCACCTACCTCGGCAACCCGATGTCCGAGCATGCCGACCGCCACCTCGACCTGGTCGGTATCGGCCGCATGCTGGCCCTCGCGCCCCAGGACAGCATCAATCTGGCTGCTGCTCTGCACTACCGCATGGAGTTGGGCAAGAACAATGTTTACGTACTGCAGTCGCTGCCGGAAAACGGTCGCTCCAAGAACCTGCAGGTCTCCATGCACCGGCGCGGCCGGACGCTGTTCGGCGCCACGGTGACCTACGACCAGCTTGCCAAAGCCCTCGCCGCCGGCGCCCAGATAAAAACCACCCAGCTCACCGAGAGCTTCGGTATGGAGCAGCTGCTCGACACCCACGGCGACGAGACGCTACCGCTCTTCGCCATCGACTCGCGCGAGCGCATCCACGTCTTCTGTGCCGAGAATCCGGTCTCCGCCGAGGCGGGTTGGTCGGTGATCAGCCTCGTCGATAAAGTTTCGGAGACCAAACCGGCACGTTAACTGATCGGGACGAGGGTTTAACCTTTATTACCGAAAACCTAGAAGCACGACAGAAGACGGCCAAAAGAGTTCGATATTGCTTTTACTTAAAGATTGTCGCATCCCTCGTCCTGTTAAGGTTTTATGAAACGTTTTTGGCTCATAATCTCAGTGCTCCTCGTCGCAGCTGCAGTCGGCTTGCTCCTCGAGTCCGGTTCGGTGCAGCACATCGACTCCGACGCTGTGCATGGCGGGCGGCCGGACACCTTGGCGCTGCAGCGGCAGCCGTATGCGGAGCCGTCGCGGCCGGTGACGTCAAGCCAGGCCAGCCGGCTGGCGGTCGGCGAGCGCTTCGCCTCCTTCGACGAGCTAGTCGGTGACCAGCAGGTCGCCGGTTACGTCAAGGTCGGCACCTTCGGAAAATTCTGGCCGGCCACGGTCACCGAGATCGCCACCGATCGCGACGAGATCAAGTTCATACGCCAGGGCGGCACGCCTCATCACTATACCAAGTTTGATGGCTACGATATGAAGATGGTGCGGTTGATGGCGGGGGACAAGGAAACCATTGTTGTCTTTCGCTCCCTGAAAAAAAGGTGACGTTTACTGCGTTCCGAAAAGGAGGATTAATTTTGAAATGTGACGAAGTTGATTACACCATCATCGGCGATGATATGCAGATGGTCCAGGTCGAACTCGATCCCGGCGAAACGGTGATCGCCGAGGCCGGGGCGATGAACTACATGGAGCCTGATATCGTGTTCGAGGCCCGCATGGGCGACGGCTCCGAGGCCGAGTCCGGGCTCATGGGCAAGCTGTTCGGCGCCGGCAAGCGCGCGCTGACCGGCGAGTCGGTCTTCATGACCCACTTCAGCAATAAAGGCAGCGTCAAGCGTCACGTCGCCTTCGCCGCGCCCTATCCCGGCAAGATCATCCCGATAGATCTGGGTAAACTGGGCGGCGAGATTCTCTGCCAGAAAGACGCCTTCCTCTGCGCCGCCTGCGGCACCCGGGTCGGCATCGCCTTCCAGCGCCGGCTCGGTGCCGGCTTCTTCGGCGGAGAGGGGTTCATCCTGCAGCGCCTGCAGGGCGACGGCATGGTCTTTGTGCACGCCAGCGGCACCATCGTCGAACGCCAGCTTCAGGGCGAAACGCTGCGCGTCGATACCGGCTGCCTGGTCGCCTTCGAATCGAGCATCGACTACAGCATCGAGCGTGCCGGCAACCTCAAGAGCATGTTCTTCGGTGGCGAAGGGTTGTTCCTCGCCACTCTCAGCGGGCATGGGCGGGTTTGGATCCAGAGTTTGCCGTTCAGTCGTCTGGCTGATCGGATTCTGGCCCATGCACCGAAGGCGGGCGGTAAGGAGAAGGGGGAGAATTAGGGGGGGGGGAGAATTAAGTGAGGTGTCCCCCGATAAAACGGATATATGAACAATTAGTTAGATGGACGCTACGTCCAGCAAATGAAAAGCCCGGCTATGAAGCCGGGCTTTTCTGATGTTGGTCGCGGAATCACCAGGGTTTGTTTACAATTTCAATATGTCGCCCGGTTGCATCACAGTCACCTTGACAGAACTTCCTTTAAGTGCCTGCTGCAATTCCTCCGGAGTGCCCTTCAATGGAGGGAAGGTGCCGTAATGAATCGGGATCACATGGCTACTCTTGAGAAGGTCCCTGGCCGCATAGGCGGCGTGGGCCGGATCCATGGTGAAATGGCCACCAATTGGCAACAGGGCCAGGTTAGGTTGGTAGTAGGACCCGATCAGTTCCATGTCGGAGAAAATCCCCGTATCACCAGCATGGTAGAGCTTGAAACCGTTCTCGAGTTCAATGATGTAGCCAACCGGCTCACCGCCGTTGTGAACACTCTTGGCTTTGGTTACCGGATCGTTGTGCACGATGCTCGAGCTATGCTCGGCATGCACCATTGTCACAGTAATGCCCGGGAGGGGCTTGATCGGACCGCTTTTGTTGAAGCGGATCATTTGCTCCATCGGCACGATGCCCAAGGCATCCAGTGTACTCCCCATGTCAGCATTCACCCCGACTTTGGCACCGGTCAACTTGGCTAATTCTCCCGTATCGCCAAGATGGTCACCGTGACCGTGGGTAACAAGGATCAGGTCGACCTTGCCGAGTTTGGCGAGATCCTTGAGTTCAGCAGGAGTTTTCGGATTGTTGGTGATGAACGGATCGATGACGATGATCTTGCCGCCCGGAGTGGTAATTTTAAAAGCGGCCTGACCGTACCATTGCAGGGTGCCGGGGTCGTTGGCCAGCGCTGGTGTCACTGCAAACGATAGTAGGATCACTGGTAGCAACGTACGCCATATTCTGGTTAGAAAAGACATGATATTCTCCATCTTGATTGAAAGGTTGTCGTGTTCGGGTGTCGAATTGGGCTCTGCTCGAATCAACTTGGGTCAAACGTTAATACATGACTATTTTGGTAATATATAGCAAGTAGTTGAATAACCGCAAGTGAGTGCAGAAAATAATTGCGATTGTGTCACCGACACAGGTAGGAATTAGGTTCTATGACAGGGGTCAGGTCTACACATTTCACAAAAAATGCATCAATAGTAAAAAATATGAAATGCGTAGACCTGACCCCTCTTCGCATAAGTGATTTAAAGCCTCAACTTTAAAAGACTTAGTTGGGGCTGTCGATGCTTAGGATTCAGATAAATGCGGGGATATATGGCTAACTTTAATCATGAATTGAAAAAACAGAGGTGAGTCGTTGGTCGTGGATAAGTGCCTCTCAATGAAGTTTCATAGGATTATACTTTTACTCGGTTGGCTCCAATCGAACCAGCATTCCATCTCTCTCATCGGTCAGAATATAGAGAAATCCATCGGGCCCCTGTTGAACATCCCTTATGCGCCCAAAAACGTTTTTGAGTAAACGTTCTTCACTGACCACCTTTTCGCCCTCCAAGGTCAATCGCACTAACATTTGATCCTTTAAAGCACCAATGAACAGATTGCCGCGCCAACGTGGAAAGCTGTCTCCTGTATAAAAGGTCATTCCTGCAGGAGCAATTGAGGGCACCCAGTAGTACAACGGCTGCGCCATGCCAGTTTTGTGTGTTCCTTCGCCGATGCGAGTGCCGATCACATAATTGACGCCATAGGTAATATCCGGCCAGCCGTAATTCACTCCAGGGCGAATAATGTTAATTTCATCGCCACCTTGAGGGCCATGTTCGTTAGTCCATAGTTCACCTGTCTGAGGGTGTAGCGCTGCACCTTGGATGTTGCGATTGCCGAGCGTGAACTTCTCAGGCATCCAGCCGTCTCTGCCGATAAAAGGGTTATCCGAGGGCACACGACCATCGTCGTGTAAACGAATCACCGAGCCTGCATGATCATTTGAACGTTGTGCACGCTCGCTCTCGCCTCGATCACCGAGAGTGATATAGAGATATTCGTTTTGATCGAAGACAAGTCTCGAACCGAAGTGCCTGGTGGAATTGGATTTGGGAAGCTGACGGAAAATAACCTCGACATTCTTCAGGTCTTTGCCAATGAGTTTGCCTCGTGCCACCTCAGTGCTGACTCCTCCATCGCCTGGAGCTACATAGGACAGGTAAATTAATTGATTTTCTGCAAAACGCGGATGCAAAACAACATCGAGAAGACCACCTTGCCCACGAGCAGCAATGGGTGGCAGACCAGAGACATGTCCAGCTTCGAGTTGACCGTCTTTGATCACGCGCAGACGTCCAGGACGTTCTGTAACAAGGATTCGGCCATCAGGGAGAAATGCCATGGCCCAAGGGTGCTCCAGGCCATTGACGATTTCGACAATGCGTAAATCGTGCTCCTGTGTCTTGATTACCTGGTCTCCTGCACTGACCGTAGCCGCCAGAAAGGTCACTATGGTGATGAAGAGGGTAGATCGAATCAATATGAAATATATTTGCATGTGGAAAACTTTAATCCTTAGTTTCTTTGCGCGGATCTGCATGGATTTAACAAATACACTCTCCTTGGAAGGAGAAACTTACAGAGTCATTCAACCCATCGGTGAGGACCAGATCCTTTGCCAGACTTTCTTCAAAGACGCCAGATCACGGCTTTGACGGATACGTTCCGCACTGATTGGCAAGACGTGGGGGTTTGAACTTTTGGCAACAGCAAATGAGAAGACATAATTTGGTTCCATCCCCATTCGCAAATCACTCATGATGATTCCATCTGCATTCTGCCATACTTTGAAATAGCCCTTTGTAAACCACATGAGTCTTATGACAGGCCAACTCTGGTCGATCTCCGTTAACAGATCGTTTTGACTCTCGTGCTCTTCTAAAAACACATCTTCTGATTGATCCAGCAACGAATAAAACCCTTCGTAATAATGGCCATCATGTTTGATCGCGACCACTCGCCACAGCAAAGTGTTCAGTGGTGCGGCACTCACCAATAGCTGCCGATATTGTATTGATTGGCGGTCAAGAGAATCTTCGACCATTTTATATGCATAATATTGTGCACTTACGCTCCACACGAGATATAGGCTGCTTAGGGTTAAGCCAACAATATTCAGCCTGTATTGCCAATGATTGTCTTGCTTCATCAGCAAAGCCGCAAGAACCCCGACAATCAACGGAACGGTATAGAGCGGGTCGATGATAAAGATTGACCCTAAACCTACCGGATGATTCCATATGGGCCAGAAAATTTGCGTGCCGTAGACCGTAAGACAGTCAAGAAAAATATGGGTCATGAAAACGAGCCATATCATTAAAGCCCATTGCCTTGAATATCGTTTGCTGCTCGGGTGTATTTTCAGAATCAGCCAGACGAATACTGGCGTTAACAGTGAGAGGACAAAAATTGAATGACTGAAGCTTCGATGATATGTGAAATCCATGACTGGATCTGCATATTTCAGGAGAACATCCAGGTCTGGCAATGTCCCGCCTGCTGCACCCCACAGCAATGCTTTTCGGCCAATTCTCTTGCCTAGCACTGCTTCACCAACGGCTGCACCCAATGTCAATTGTGTCAATGAATCCATAATCAATTGTACGGAATGCTGACAAAATAAGTCAACTATGCGCAAGCCAGCGAAGACGAACATGATGCGAATGGTTGGGGGCAGGTCTACACATTTCACATTTTTAGTATTTGATGACCGAAAATGAAGCCGGGGGGGACGCATTGCAATTGTGTCACCGAAACAGGTAGGAATTAGACTCTATTTTTTTGACCTATTAATTTTCTTAGAGTAGATTGTTAGCACATTATTTGATCTGTTCCAGGGGTGGTGGACAGGCTGGTCAGCTTTGCAGAAAATGGTGAACAAACAAAACCGCTGTTGTCGAAATTCGATAATTTGCGGTTTTTTAGCCTTCGCTTTTAACGGGCTATTTTGGGAAAACCATACGGGAAAGTAGAATAAGAAGACAATTTCTGTCCAAGCCTCTCTTCTTTTCTGAGCAAGGATTTTTGTGCGGAATCGCAAACAACCTTACTGGACAATCTCTGACCTGGTTGATCTTGAGTTTTTCTTTGTACAAGACCATCAGGCGGATGAAATGTCATTGTCCAGCAGAGACCGGGAGTTGTATCTGGTTCACATCAAGGGCCATGATTACGACCGTTCCCTCCTGCTTCATCGATGGCTTGAATTGCGCCGAGAGGGTCATCGAGCGGAGCAAGCATCACCCCTCCCGGGAAAATCAATTGATCCGATCCTGCGCGTTTTTCCCTGTGCACTCTTTTTTTTCGGAAGCATTGCCGGAATTTCTTTGGCACAGCTCGTGATCTCTGGCGGTAATTACATTAATGTGTTCTTTGCGCTCCTTGTGCTTGTCCTGTTGCCCTGTCTCTTTACCTTAATCTCGGGAGTGATTTTTCCCTTTTGGCGATATGCCCGTCGTGGTCGACCTGTTGGCAAGGGCGGTGAATGGGTCATCAGTACCGTTTTGCCACGTTTGAGCCGCTTGGTTCAGAGGAAAATGTCAGGGCAAAAGCGTATTCTCATGGATCAGGTCTGGGGGAACCTGCGGGCGCGCAGCAGTCTTTATTCTGGCGTAATGAGCTGGTTTGCATACCGCTCTTTTCAACTCTTTGGCCTGGGGTTTTCCCTGGCTGTGCTTGGGACACTGGTCATCTACGGTTTATTTACAAGTATGTCGTTCGGTTGGGGGACCACGATCGGTTTGAATGAGACCTTTGTTTCGAGCCTGGTCAACGTAACTGCGGCCCCCTGGGAGTTCTTGGGATTCACTCATCATCCGAATTTGGACCAGGTCAGGGCGTCTGTTTTCGCATCGCACGGTCATTCTCCCGGTATCGTTGTACAAGATGAACCGCTGAGAAATCTCTGGGCGAAATTTTTCTTGTGGGCAATCGTCGTCTATACGGTCTTGCCACGCTTGCTGCTGTTCGGTCTTGCCACCTTGGGAAGCAACCGGGCACAACGCAGGCTCTCTTTCAGTGACGCCCAATGCACGGCACTTCTCCGCCGTATGCAACATCCCCGGGTGAAGACCGGTACGGAAGGTGATCCGGTAGAACCGAGCGAACCCGGCCAGATCACACCCATGAACACAATCAGCTTGGACCGGTTTCGTGTTCTGATTCCGTCAGAATTATTGAATCGCCCAAGGTCTGAACAGATTGAGGATGACATCCAGAACGAATTTACAGTCAGCCCCCTTGCGGTTGACCAGGTGTCGTTGGATGAGTCCGTCGATGCCAATTTTTTAGCAACTCTTGCCGAAGACCCAAGCGCTCCCGCGGTGATGCTGATATTGGAAAGCTGGCAACCCTGTATCAATGCCAATCTTGCCTATCTCAGAGCCATGCGCCGGGCCTTGGGCAATCATCGCCTCATGATAGTATGTCTGATCGGAAGGGAAGGGCCTGAGCATTGGGCAACCCCGAATACAGATATGGATTGTAAGAATTGGCGACTTCGCCTTGCCACACTGGGAGATCCGTATTTGCTAATACATCGATGGGGGCAATCCAATGCATGATATCCCTGTCTTTGCCCTGCTTGGACACCCCAATGAAGGGAAATCATCGGTTGTCTCTACTCTTACGGAGGAAGACCGTGTTCCCATTAGCGCGCTCCCTGGAGAAACTCGCGAATGCGCCAATTACGCTATTGTTGTGGACGGCAAAACCTTGTTGCGCTTCGTCGATACGCCAGGGTTCCAAATGCCGGTACAAACGCTCAGTTGGATGCAACAATACAGCGGCCCCCCCGAAAGGATGATCGAAGAATTCATCCGTACCCACCAGGAAGACCCTCGCTTCGCTGATGATTGTGAACTCCTGAGACCTGTAGCGAAAAATGCCGGGATTATTTATGTTGTGGATGGGTCGAGGCCACTGCGCTCGAACGACGAAGCCGAAATGGAAATTTTACGTCTCTCTGGACGGCCACGCATGGCCGTCCTCAATCCCAAGGTTTCTGAGACCGCCTATATCCCACAGTGGAAGTCTGCATTCGCCAAGACGTTCAACGTCAACCTCCAATTCAACGCTCACCGTGCCACCTTCAAAGAACGGATGGAACTGCTGCAAGCATTGCAGCCAATAGAGCAGGACTGGACACCGGCTATTACCAAGGCAGTCGAGGTGCTCAAAGAAAACTGGAACGATCGTCTTGAAGCCTGCGCTGACTCGATCCTGGCTTTATTGAAAGAGGTTCTAACCTTGTCCCTCAGCAGCACCAGCGCGGGGAGTGATCAGGGAGAACAGGATCAACAACGAGAGGAATTGAAGTCTTTATTCCTGGAGAAGGTTTCACGTATAGAACGTCAGTGTCACCGTGAGCTTAAGTCCAGATTCCTTCATAATGTCTTCGATGTCGATTTATCGTCGGAAACAATTGTTGCAGAGGATCTTTACTCTGAAGAAACCTGGAAGGTCCTGGGTGCGACGCACGCACAGTTAATAGTGAGCTCGATTGCTACAGGAGCCCTTTCTGGAGCCGGTCTTGATTTATTCTTCGCGAATCTTACTTTTGGAGTTTTTACTGCAATTGGGGGCGTTTTTGGCGGAATTGCCGGGTGGAAAGGTGTTCGTCCCCTCGCTCGTTTTAAAGCGAAAGTAGGCCCCTTTGCCAAAGACCTCGGCGGATACTCGATAACGGTTGGCCCAGTGCGCAACCCACAACTCCTTTTCGTCCTTCTTGACCGAGCCCTCATTTATTTTCAATGCGTCAGCAATTGGGCGCATGCCCGGCGTGGCGCAGAAACCATCTCTCCCTTACATGATAAGGAAGGGTTTGTCGCCCGTTGGGAGAGGGATAAGCGCAAAGCCTTTGAGGCTTACCTCGTGGCCTTACAAGAGAATAGGCTGGATAAAGTTGAAAAACTCCGGCCCAAACTTCGCCAAATTTTGGTCCAAGCAATGCGGGACGCATGAGAGGGGTCAGGTCTACACATTTCGCAAAAAATGCATCGATTGTAAAACATGTGAAATGTGTAGACCTGACCCCTCTCCATAGGGTCTTTAACCGGCGAGTTGACGCTCAGACTCGAATTCCATAACTTGCCCAGAAATCGGGTCGGTGAATTTAACCCGGCGAGCGGTCAGCTGCAGCGGCTTGCTGAGGTCGTCCTCCTGCTTGTCCAATAACACCGGGTAATACCGGTCGTGCATGATGCGGAAACCCAGCCCGCTCATATGAATTCTCAGCTGGTGCTTCTTGCCGGTTGTCGGGTAGAGCAGGAAGCGCGCCCGGTTCTTTTCGAATTCCACCAGCCTGATTTTCGAGCGTGCATTAACAGGCCCTGCCGTGACTTTATTTCGAAACCAGACGTCCGCCCTGCTGAGCCTGTTCTCCACCGTCCACTCCCTGCTTCCCGGACATTGAGTGAGCTCTGCAAGGGCTTCGTAGCATTTTTCCATGAGGCCTTTTGCGAAGAGCTCTGCGTAGCGTCCCCGGGTCTCTTTATTCATGGAAAATAGTACCAGGCCGGAAGTCTCACGATCGATTCTGTGGAGAGGTACGATATCGCTGTTGCCGGTTTTTAAGAGCAGGCGATTAAGCAGGCATTCGTTGACATAGGGCCCCGATGGCGTGACGGGTAGAAAGGGCGGCTTGCAGGCGACGAGGATCTCGTCGTTTTGAAAGAGAATTTTTTCTTGCAGCGGAATAGTCGGTTCTGCTGTGACTTCCCGAAAGTAATAGATCCGTTTCTGTCGCAGATAGGGCGTGGCCATGGTGATCGGCGTGCCCGTATCGTCGATAACTTTATGGTCAGCTATGCGTTGCTCCCATAACGCTTGGCTGACCTTGGGGAATCTCTGCACCAGAAAGCTGAGAATAGTGGGATAGGGCTTGCTCGCGTCGGGCAGGCTGACGCACGAAGGGCGCTTGGCGATTCCCATTTGGGTAGATTCTTCTGTTTGATAGGGGCAGGTCTATTCATTTCACTTTTTTAGTACTTGATGCTTTTTTTGTGAAATGTGTGGACCTGACCCATACGTTGGGACCACTCAAAAAAGAGTGCCCATTTTGAGTGGTCCACATATGGTCATAGCTCAGCTCATGTGCCGAGTTGAGGTCTCAAGCAAATGTTGCGTCGCATAAAAACAACGATGACGGATAGCGCCTGAGGTTTTACCGGTTGGTTTTACCCTTCCGGTTCTTGGAGCGTTTTGTCGACTAGAATTTCTTCCGGTCAAGCAACGAGTTTTAATCGTCCGCTCTAGTTTGTCTCAAAGGCGTGTCCGTCACCGCTTTAATTTAGTCGTATCGCTGTCTGTGGGGAAGTCAAGCGATGGAATTACTTCGCGGCTTCAAATGGTTGCAACTATATGAAAACACTGGTGTCGGGGGCAGTTAAAATCAAGTGTCCCTTTTAAGCGTCTGCTCTCGGGTTAAAAGACCCTTTACAGAACGCCAAAAGTGACGACAATAAGGCTATGTCGACAGAGACCCCGATCTATATGACCCCAGCCTGCGCTGAACAGATGCGCGCCGAGCTCAAGGACTTGCTTTATGTCAAGCGCCCCGACACTGTGCGACGCGTCTCCGATGCGGCCGCCGAGGGGGACCGCTCGGAAAATGCCGAGTACATTTACGGCAAGCGGCACTTAAGAAAAATTGATTCCCGGATTCATTTTTTGACCAAACGGATCGAGAATGCTGAAATCGTCGATCCCGTCGCTCAAGGCAAAACCGCGGCCGGCCGGGTATTGTTCGGTGCAACCGTCACTGTCGAGGACGAAGACGGGGAAGAAAAGATTTACTGTATCGTCGGCGCCGACGAATACAACGGCGCCAAAGGCCTGGTGAGCTGGCAGTCGCCCATGGGCATCGCGCTGATGCGCAAAGAGGTGGGCGATATTGCGACAGTGAAATCGCCCTCCGGCACCAGGGAGCTGGAAATCCTTGCCATCGAGTATAAGTCCATTACCGGCGTTGAAATCATCAGCCGGGTTTAGTGGCTCCTCTCCGTCACATGAAATATCTCAAGAGATTTAAGGAATGACTGCGTTTAAAAGTTTGACTGAAATCGTCTCCCTCATCGAGCAAGCCGACAAAATTGTCGCACTGACCGGGGCAGGGCTCTCCACTGCTGCTGGCATCCCTGACTTTCGTGGCCCCCAGGGTATTTACGTGACCAGGCAGTACGATGCGGAAAAGACTTTTGATATCCGCTGGTTTAGACGCGAGCCCAAATACTTTTATCAGTTCGCATCTGATTTCACTGAATTACTCGCCGGCATCCGTCCGACTTTCGCCCACACCTTTCTGGCTCGTCTTGAAGAGGCTGGCAAGCTCTCGGCTGTGGTCACTCAAAACATTGATATGCTTCACCAGGCGGCGGGGAGCAGTAACGTTATCGAATTGCACGGGTCCCTCATCTCGGCGACTTGCTGCGATTGCAATAAAAAATATATGCCCCTGGATGTGTCCTGGTGGCAGCAGGCGATTGCAGCTAACCCCGGTACGTTGGTCGTGCATTGCAAATCATGTAGCGGTGTGATTAAGCCGGATATCGTTTTTTACGGGGAGCAGGTCCATCTGTATGCAGAAGCGGAAGCTGTTGTTAAAGATTGCGATTTATTGCTGGTGCTCGGGACCTCGTTGACCGTCTACCCCGCAGCTCTTCTTCCAGATGCCACCACTGCACCAGTTATTGGTGTGTCACAAGGGAATATAGCGCTTGCTCCAACAAAGCATCACCATATTGTCAATGCAGATCTTGACGAATTCTGTCGCAACATTGCCGAACACCTTCCACTTTAAGATAAATTAATAATTAGGGGTCAGGTCTACACATTTCACATTTTTTGCATAATGTGCCGCCCTGATCCCTCTCCCTTGAGAGACTGCAATATGCAGCTTCTTAGGCCTTTTCCTGTTCTCTCTTCTCATCCTGCATACCAAATACTTTTACAGCGCGGCAAAAAAATCGATCATGCGTTTGCGCGTGGCGGCGTCGGGGATGCGGCCAAATCCGGCGGCCATGTTGTCCTGCAGGTGATGGAGCTTGGATGTAGCAGGGATCACACAGGTGACGGCCGGGTGGGAGACGATGAACTTGAGGAAGAATTGCCCCCAGCTGCTGCAATCGATGTCAGCGGCCCAGTCCGGCAGCGTCTGCCCCTTGACCTTACTGAACAGCGAGCCGCGCTGGAAGGGGCGATTGACGAGGACTGCGATGCCGCGCTCGGTTGCCAGCGGCAGCAGGCGTTCCTCGGCGCTGCGGTCTTCGATGTTGTAGCTGAACTGGACGAAGTCGAACGGTTCATTGCGCAGGATCGATTCCAACTCCCCGTGAGACCGGCCGTGGGATGTGGTGATACCGATGTAGCGGATCTTGCCGGCCGCTTTCCAGTCCCTGAGGGTTTTCAGGTGGACCTGCCAATCGCGCAGGTTGTGGATCTGCATCAGGTCGAAGCGGTCAAGCCCCCACTTCCTGAGTGACTCCTGCATCTGCCGGATGCCGTCCTGTTCGCCATCTGTCCAGACCTTGGTCGCGGCAAACAGCTTGTCATGCGAGCCGGTGCGCTGCAACAGCTCACCGATGACCTGTTCCGCTGAGCCGTACATCGGCGAGGAGTCGATCAATTGCCCGCCGCTGGCGAAGAAGGCCTGCATCACCTCGACGAGACCCTCAAGGGCGGTTTGGTCACTGCCAATGTCAAGGGTTCGCGAGGTACCGAGACCGATTGCCGGCAACGCTTCTCCGGTGGTCGGGATCGTCTTGCGAATTAGTGTTTGGTCCGCAGCGTGCAGCTTGCCAGGCACCAGCCAGACTGTGGTCAGCGCGGCGGCCAGGGTGCCGACAAAGGTTCTGCGGGAAATCGGATAGTCATTGAGAATCATGCGTGCACCTCCAGTTCTTTGGCCCGGGCTTCCTGCCTCCGTCCCAGCAGGAAGGAGATCCAGGCCCACAGACCGGTCACCGGCACTGCGAGGAAGGCGATCGCCGCCAAACCCAGACCAAGCGCCTGCAGCCCGGCATAGGCCCAAGCGCTCACCACGTCGCCACTGCGGTAGATGACCGTGTCAATGATGTTTTTCGCCTTGTACTTTTCCTCCCGGCCGAGCACCACGAAGAGCATTTCCCGGCTGGGCTTCATAATCGCGTAATTTCCGGCGCGCCGCACGACCTGCACCGTCACCAACACAGCCAGCACGGGCGCAATGCCAAGCAGCAGGAAACCGGCGCCAAGCAGCAGGGGGACCAGCGCCAGGGCCCAGCTCATGCCCAGGGTCTGGACGATGCGCCCGGTCAGGAATAGCTGGATGACGATAGTCAGGGCGTTGGTGGCAAAATCCATTGCCGCGAAGACCGTTGTGCGCTGGGCCGGATCGGCAAAGCTGTCGCGGACGATCTGCGCCTGCTGAAAATAGAGAAAGGTCGACAGGGTCGTGTAGAACAGGATCAGCAGGCAGATTCCCAGCAGGTAGGGCGAGCGAATGATCAGCCGCAGGCCGGCCAGCGCGCCGCCGTTGAGACCGGTTTTTTTATCGATGGTTTGCCCTGCCGCGAAGCCACTCGAGGTCTCCAATCGATCTGACTCCAGGCTGTCCCGCCATGCGCCCAGCCGTCGGATGCAGAGGACCGCCCACCCCAGAATAGCGGCGGAGATCAAGAGTAGATTGGTCGGTCCGAGGGGGATGGCCAGGCTCGCGGTCAGGGCGGGACCGGCCACGGCACCGGCGGTGCCACCGGCGGCGATAAACCCGAACAAGCGCTTGGCCTGGGCATCGTCGAACAGGTCTGCCATGAAGCTCCAGAACACCGAAACGATAAACAAGTTGAAAACGCTGGCCCAGATAAAGAATGCCCGCGCCACCCAGACATGGGTCAGGCCGGAGCGGAACAGCACGAAGAAGAGCAGCAGGCTGGCGATGAAGAAAGCATAGACCAGGGGCAGAAACTGCTGGCGGGAGAAGCGCGATGTGACCCAGCCGAACAGTGGGACCGCAGCCAGCATGGTCAGGAAGGTCCCGGTAAACAACCACTGCAGGTGCTCGACTCCTCCGGCGATTCCCATCTCGTCGCGCATCGGTCGGATGATATAGTAGGAGCACAGCAGGGCGAAGAAGTAACTGAACGCCCAGAGCATTGCCCTGATCTCATGTGGCTCCACCCTGACCAGCTGCTGCAGCCAGCCGGTAATCGGGGAGCTCCAGGATGAAGGGTGAATCGCCATGTTGTCTCCTTGCGATGACCGGAACAGTCTTCATTATATATCAAAAGAAAAAGCTGGGCATGATAGGGGTCAGGTCTACACATTTCACAAAAAATGCACAGAGCCGGGGACGCTCAAGAAGAGCATCCCTTTTGCGTCTTCCCGATTCCTGAGTTACGATTACGTCATCGGGGGCGCTTACGGAAGAGACTCTGTCGTGTTTCTTTTCGGTTGGCCCCTTTGTCTTTTCTTGCGGCATGTACCACGCTGCCGGGTATACTTGTCGTAACCTACGAAAGAGGCAGCGATTTATTGACATGTGTGGATCCGACCCCAAACCTTCAGAATCTATCGCCAGCTTTCGCTGCTTTGACAACCTGCCGCGTGTCCTCGACGACGTTCATTTGCCACTGGAAAAACTCATTCTTGAACTGCTAGATGAATCGCGAGGTGAGATATGAAAGTCGCAGTTATTGGCTCAGGAATGGCCGGCTTGACTGCTGCCCGGATATTAGAGGCCGCGGGTGCCATGGTGACGGTTTTCGATAAAAGTAAAGGGACGGGGGGCCGACTTTCCAGCCGCTCCTTCGAGGGTGGCTGGATCGATCACGGTGCGCCCTATTGTTCCTCGCATCTCCCCAAATTTATGGAGTTTTTAAAGCATCATCTACCCTCCGAAAGCTTGCAGCGTTGGCAGCCGCACGTGACAGGGTCGCTGGGGATCGATGAGCAACCGCACTTGATCGGAGTTCCACGCAACAGCGCAATAACCCGGGGGCTGCTAGGCGACTTGCGATTCCAGCCTTCAACCCGGATTGCCCGACTGCTCGCCTCTGCTGAGGGTTGGCAGCTGTTCAACGATGGAGACTCGTTGCTGGGCTGCTGGCCGCAGGTTGTGATCGCTGTTCCAGCCCCCCAGGCGTTGTCTTTACTCCTCGAACAAACGACGCTGGCCGAAGCGATCCGTACCGTCAACATGGAACCCTGTTGGGTTACCGCCATCCGCTCCAAGACCAAGTTGACCAACCAGGCCGATGTCGCGGCTTATCAGGACCCGGTGATCTGTCGTGTTATTCACAACAGTGCCAAACCAGGGCGCATGAACACCAATGTTTACCTGGTGCAGGCGACGAAAAGCTGGTCGGTCGCGCATCTGGAAGAGACTGCCGAGACGGTCGGTCAGCAATTGCAAAAACGTTTCGATCAGCTGGTTTCCAGCGACGGTTCCAGCGAAATCTTGTTCAGCCATCGCTGGCGCTATGCGTTCACCGAGTCAGCTTTAAATCGGCCCTGTTTATGGGATGCTGGATTGAGCCTGGGGGTCTGTGGTGACTGGTGTCTTGGCCGACGGGTTGAGGATGCCTGGCAGAGTGGCGCCGATCTGGCGTTGCGGATGATAAAACATTTCGAACAGGAAAAGGTCTAAATGCAGGTGGTTAAAAAGATCAATGCCCCCCTTGAAAGGGTCTGGGACATCTTGATCGACACCCGGCAGTGGCCGGTTTGGGGGCCATCCGTTCGTCGCGTCGATTGCCCGCAACGCTACATTTATTCGGGGTTGCAGGGACGCCTCAAAACAGCAGTCGGGATCTGGGTGACATTTGAAATCACCACCTGCGAAGCACCTGCTTTCTGGGACTGGAAAGTTTCCGGGTTTGCGGCGACCGGACATCGTTTGAAAAAGCTCAACGAAAACAGCTGCGAGCTTATTTTTGAACTTCCTTTTGCGGCATTTCCTTACGCGCTGATTTGCCGTCAGGCGGCCAATCGGATTGCCCGCCTGGCGCTTGAGACGCAAAGAGACGGAAACATCAAGTCAAGGATTTCGCAATGAATCTGCAACAACGAAGAGCCAGTGCCGCACTGAAAAATTTATTTGTCGCTGATGCCTTGGCGATGCCGGTGCATTGGTATTACAACCCTCTCGATATCGAAAAAGCGTTTCCCGGTGGAATCACTCAGTTCGAGGCTGCGCCTGAGTATCATCCTGGATCGATCATGTCACTCCACTCCACAGTCAAAGGCGGCAGGGGAGTGCAAGCTTCTCATGGGCGAGCACGAGAGATCGTTGGCGAAGTGATTCTTAAGGGCCGACGGAAATACTGGGGGCTCGCAAACCAGCATTATCACCAGCAGATGCAGGCGGGAGAGAACACCCTCAACGCCCACTGTGCGAGGGTTGTGATGCGAAATCTGCATGCCAATGCCGGCCGATACGACAAACAGAGCTTTCTCGATGACTACATTGACTTCATGACCGCCGATCCGCCCCGACACCCCGACACTTATGCCGAATCGTATCATCGCGGTTTTTTTGCCAATCTGGAAAGCGGCAAAGCAAAAGATCGCTGTGGCGCGGTCACCCACGATACGCCCTCTATTGGAGGTTTGGTGACCATCGCACCGATTGTGCTGAGCGAGAGGTTACAAGGTCTTCCACTGGTCGAGGTTCAGGGGCACTGCCTGCAACATCTCTTCCTGACTCATCCGGATAAAGACCTGGGGCATATCTGCGCGGTTTATGTCGAACTGCTCGATGCCCTGTTGTTTCGCGACCAGAATCAGTCGCCTCACGAGTTGCTTGCCCGGGCGGCGAAATTCAGCATTGGCCTCGACCTGCCGGCACTGCTTGAAAAAACTCACGACGACATCCACGTGGTCGGGAACCTTTTTTCCACAGCCTGCTACATCAGCGGTTCCTGGCCGAGTGTTCTTTATCTGGCATACAAATATGCCGCCGAGCCGCAACAGGCGCTACTGGTCAACACCAACCGCGGCGGGGACAATGTTCATCGTGGTGCTGTGCTGGGTGTCATACTGGGATTGATAAATGCTGCTACAATAAACGAATTGTTTGCCCAGTTGGCCGATCAAGAGCTGATTTCCGACGAGATCAACCGGCTGTTTTCGGGGCCCGGTTTAAATCAATGAGCGGGAGTCGGGACACTCAATAGTGAGTGCCCCCAAGACCAGAGAACAACAAACCAGCCGTTCGCGTACTGTCAGGCGCCATCCTTTTTGTCCGATCGGCAGCAAAAAAGGGTGGTAAAAATACCAGTCTCCTTGCGGAGGGTCTCTCCTTTGCCGTTTTTATAGGCGTTAACAATTAACTTACAGGGTGGAGGAACAAGATGCCCCATGTCGTTTTGGAGAATATCAATTCAACAAAAATAGCTTTTGATAACGTTGCCCCGTTCACGACCAGGATTGACTGTGGTGTTCTGAAAGTGACCGACAAGTACCTCAATGCAGGCCAGAACAAAGCGCTCGTCGAGTCCCTGGCCGTTGAAAACGGCAACAATCAAAGCTTTTTCGTCGAGCTGTCGCAGAAACAAACCAGCCTGACGGTCAGGCTGCTGCCGCTCACGGACCCTGAGAAAACCCCGGGCGTGAAAACCATCATGGCCATGCTGGCCAAGCAGATCAAAGATGCCAATCCAGGGGTGAACTATGGCAAAACCAACCTGGAGGACTTTTTGCTGGAGTGATAGGGGTCAGGTCCACACATTTCACAAAAAATGCACAGAGCCGGGGACACTCAAAAAAGAGTGTCCCTTTTGCGTGTCCCTGATTTCTGATCCACGATTAAGCAACGCCATCATTAACTGCGGCGTCTCCGGAACGTTCGACCCATCCATATGTTAAGATTATGGTCCGACTAAAGAGATGTGATAGAAATTTTTGACATCCCTCTTTCCCCTCATATTCCTCAGAGTTCGGTAAAGGAGCAGGTTATGAAGACTGTGAAAATTTCTTTTCCCAACAGCCGTGGTGAGCAGCTGGCCGCTCTGCTTGACCTGCCGGAGGATGAAAAACCGATCGCCTATGCTCTGTTCGCACATTGCTTTACTTGCACCAAGAACCTCAAGGCCGCAGCCAATATTGCCTCTGCGTTAAACCGGGAGAAAATTGCCGTTTTACGTTTTGACTTTACCGGTCTCGGACAGAGCGAGGGGGATTTTGCCGATACCAATTTCAGCACAAATGTTGCCGACCTGGTTGCGGCGGCAGAATATATGTCCAAAGAGCTGGAAGGGCCGCAGATTATTATTGGCCACTCCCTCGGCGGCGCCGCGGTCCTTCAGGCGGCGAAGGATATCGCTTCGCTCAACGCCGTCGTTACGATCGCCGCTCCGCATGATCCGGGCCATGTCGCCCAGCACTTTGCATCAGCGCGCGACCAGATTGAACGAGAAGGTACGGCTGAAGTCAACTTGGCAGGCAGACATTTCAAGATCAAAAAACAGTTCCTGGCAGACCTCGAGATGCAACAGCTTGATCATCACATCCGAAACCTGAAAACCGCTTTGCTGGTGATGCACTCTCCCCGTGACACAACCGTTGGGATCGATAATGCCGCGAAGATCTACAGTGCCGCAAAGCATCCGAAAAGTTTTATTACCCTGGATGATGCCGACCATCTGCTGCTGAAGGAGGAGGATTCTTTGTATGTCGGCTTGATGATTGCCTCTTGGGGGAGTCGCTACATCAATGCCGCAGAAGAGGTGCGCGAAGACACTATTGTCATCGACACCCGGGTGACAACCAGCACCGAGAATCACGGTTTTTTCACCGAGATATTTGCCAACGGACATGCGATGGTTGCCGACGAACCTCTGCAATATGGCGGCACAAACCGAGGACCGACGCCTTACGATTATTTGTTGGTCGCACTCGGGGCCTGCACCAGCATGACGTTGCAGATGTATGCGCGCCGCAAGAAACTGCCTCTTGCCAAGGCTGTGGTACGTTTAACCCACCAGAAAATACACGCCGACGATTGTGATGGGTGCGAAAACGACAGTGGCAAAATTGACCGCATGGTACGGGAGATAGAGCTGTTTGGCGAACTCGACGAAGAACAGAGACAAAAGCTGCTGGAGATTGCAGAACGGTGTCCGGTTCACAAAACCCTGCATAGCAAAGTCAACATCATATCCAGCTTAAAGGGGTGAGCACTCTGATGACGGGGGCCTCCTGGCCCCTGCTGGTCTCACCGGGGCAGATGCAGCGAGAGAGAAATTCCACCGTCAGCATGGTTTTGCTTCACGAACGTCAGCGCGCAGTAACGGCAGGCACTGCGGGTAGTTCTTCTGCAGGAATTTAAGCAGCTCCTCACGCACATGACAACGCAGCTCCCATGCGTCCGATGAGTTTGCCGTGCTCATCAAGGCGCGGAGTTCAACGGTTCTTTCACCGGCGTCGGTTACGTGCAGACGCCATACTTTGCCATCCCATAACGCGTGATCCTTGAGTATCTCATATAAATGATTCCTGACGATTTCAACCGGCACGCTGTAGTCGACATGCAAGGTGACTGTGCCGAGCAGTTCTGCTGATATGCGCGTCCAGTTTTGAAACGACTTTTCCAGGAACTGGTTGGTCGGCACGATCAAGCGACGCAGGTCCCAGATCCGCACGACCACATAGGTCAGGGTAATTTCCTCAACCTGGCCCCATTCGCCATCAACAATGACCACGTCATCGATCCGGATCGGCTGGGTAATGGCGATCTGCAGGCCGGCAAAGAGCGTGGCGATGCTGCGTTGGGCGGCAAAGCCGACGATAATGCCAACGACTCCGGCTGAGGCCAAGAGGCTGCTACCCAGGTGGCGGATGCTCTCAAACACCATCATGGCTGAGGCGGTTGCTACCAGGGCGACAACAATGACCAGTATTTTGACCAGGACATTGACCTGAGTGTGCACCGATCGCGCATGCAGATTGTCTTTGACATTTATGTCGTAGCGGCTGAGCAACGCGTCGCGACCCGTTAAAACCACGGCCACAAGAAACCATGCGAAAAGGGCAATTGAGAGCACACTGAACAGGTGTCGGAAGGTCAATGCCGTTTCGGCGGAGATTGGCAGTGGCGGCGCAAGCATCATGAGAAGGAGGAGGGGAATCAGCAGCTGGAGAACAGTGTGAAAACGAGTTTTGAATAATAAACCGGTTTTGTCTTCAGTCGAGCTGAAGCGCTTCAAGACGACCTTGAAAAGCAGGGCATTGAGCAACAGTCCGCTAAAAATGATCAACAACACCCAGAGTAAAGTAATCCACATTTGCTTTCCTTCCAAAAGTGTCTCTGCCACATGCGAATATTTTAAGGAGTGAACTTCCTGTCAAACTTTAACATATCCACCAGAGCTTACTTGTTGGCCCCGGAGTCTGTAATAGGGCCAGGTAAAGGGGGCAGGGGAGTTGCCGCTGCGGTCTGCGCAAGGGCTGATTGCCGTCCGTTCTGCTGTGCGAACCGGGTTCTATGATTTCGGTGTTAATCGGAAGTGCGTCGAAGAGCTGCACGTTACGCTGAATTCAGGGACACATAACTAATGTGTCCCCCATCACCAAATGGGCCAATAACACCCAATCGTGCACTTTAAAAGGGTGTCTTTCTACTGTGGGTTAGCCTGGCCCGACCCCGGCACTATCCGGGTAACTGCTTTTTCTACTCCCCCATATGATCGCCTCACTGAAACTCCCCCATGCTTTCGCCGGAATCGATGCATCATAGGTTTTATACTGATGCCGTGAAAGACAATGGAAAGCGTAACCACAACCAGTGTTAGGTGAATCAGCTCTACGGCCAATTCTTCCTGAAGGCCGTGCTGTATAGCGTACATCAGGTAATAGAGTGAACCAATACCACGGACCCCGAACCAACTGGTCATCTTGCGGATCCGCCACGGTGTGCGGGTGCCGATCAGCGCGACCAAAACACTCAGGGGCCGAGCGATGGTGAATAGAAATAGCGCGAAACCCACAGCGCGCCAGCTCCAGGAGTCCACGAATAACGTACCGCCAATCAGCAGGACCATAATCAGTTCCGCCACTCGTTCGTGATGTTCCTTGAATACCAGGGAGGCTTTGCTGATATGTTGTGGGGGCATACGCTCATCGTGCGCACCCGGCGTGTCAGTTTGCAACTGTGCCCGGAGCTTCGAGGCTCCGCCAGCGAGACTTAGTTCGGTTTGGCGTAGCGCCACGGCGGCAAAAAATACGGCCAGAAAGCCCCAGGCGTGGCACAATAGACTCAAGCCGTAGACCGCACCGATCAGCCCCATACCCAGAAAGTCGTCAAGCAGACCGCTATTCGAGTAGTTGCGACGCAAGCGTACTACCAGGTGCGCAAGCCCGCTCCCCGCCGCCACGCCGATGGCAATCCCTGCGACCGTGGCCCAGAGTACGTCAACCAGGACCCAACGCTGACCAAACTCACCCAACTCGTGCAAGCCGAGCAGGCCCAGGCCGAGCATGACGAACGGAAAAGCGCTGCCGTCGTTCATGCCCGCTTCACAGGTTAAGGTAAACCGGAGCCGGTCGTGGTCGCCAGGGTGGCGAATCTGCACTTCAGTGGCCAGAACTGGATCGGTTGGTGCGATGATGGCACCGAGCAGTACAGCGGCACCGATGGGTAACCCGAGCAGATAATGGCCAAAGATGGCAACCAGCGCCACTGTGGCTGCCATGGCGAGAAACGCCAGCAGAATCGGCGCGCGCCAGCGGGCAAAGGTAACGGGCAACGGCATTTTAACGCCGGCTGAAAACAACGAAATCAGTACCGCTACCTCGGTCAATACCTCTAGCAGCGCCGATTCCTTGAGCGGGTTGAAGTGGAAAAGACCCAGCACAGTTGGGCCCACCAAAATTCCCAAGGCCAGATAGATCATTGCCGAGGTAACCGGCAGCCGTTTAATTGATGGAGCGGTTAGTCCCATGGTGAGAAGCAGGCCACCAACGAACAGAAACCACACAGCGTTATTTATAACCATACTATTTAAGACCTCTTGTTTTGCTTCAAGCGGGGGTAGGAAAGTTGAAAAGATTTATGCAATTTGATATTCAACGACCTTATGAGTATTACAATGAACGTGCCATGGCTTGCCTCAGCTTTATTCTTTTATAACGTCCTGATATCTATATTCTAAATAATAAGAATCTAGAAGAAGAGACAGTTGATTGTAAACGTAATTTATGACGGATTTGTCAGGAGTGGTGGATACGAGGATCACGTTTTTAAAGCAATGAGTCTTTCTGTGACCAGAATAACCTTATTGTATTACGAAAAGGTTCCGGGGACACTATACATAATTATGAGAGGGGTCAGGTCTAAACAATCACAAAAAATACACAGAGCCGGGGACACTCAAAAACGAGATGTCCCTTTTGCGTGTCACGCATCTCCTCGGCTCTTAACCCGGATCAGTCCAGATACCGCTTGACCAGATCCTGGTAAGCATCGATGCGCCGGTCACGCAGAAATGGCCAGATGCGACGGACGTGTTCACTGCGCTGCGGGTTGATGGTGACCATCAGCAGTTCTGCCTCTTCGCCGGCGCGGGCCAGCAACTCCCCCTGTGGCCCGGCGACAAAGCTGTGCCCCCAGAATTGTGCTCCGGACGTGGCACCGCTCGGGTCGGCTTCGAAGCCGACGCGGTTCACGGCGATCACCGGCAGGCCGTTGGCCACGGCGTGGCCGCGCTGTACGGTAGTCCAGGCGTCGAGTTGGCGCTTCTGCTCCTCGGCAGGATCCTGCGGATCCCAGCCGATGGCGGTCGGGTAGATCAGCAGCTCGGCACCGGCCAGCGCCATCAGGCGAGCGGCTTCCGGGTACCACTGGTCCCAGCAGACCAGCACGCCGAGCGTGCCGAGGGAGGTCTTGATCGGCGTGAAGCCGAGGTCTCCGGGAGTGAAGTAGAATTTCTCGTAATAGCCGGGGTCGTCCGGGATGTGCATCTTGCGGTAGCGGCCGGCAAGGGAACCGTTGCTGTCGAGAACCACGGCCGTGTTGTGGTAGAGGCCGGTGGCGCGCTTCTCGAACAGGGAGACCACCAGCACCACACCAAGCTCCTTGGCCAGGGCGCTAAAATGCCCGGTCGACGGTCCGGGGATGGTCTCGGCGAGGTCAAAGTGCGCGGTGTCCTCGGTCTGGCAGAAGTAGGGGCCGTTATGCAGTTCCGGCAGGATGACCAGCTGTGCGCCCTGAGTGGTGGCTTGACGGATCTGCTGTGTCAGATTGTCGAGATTGTCTCCGCGTGCTGCGGCACAGGGTTGCTGGATCAGGGCGACTTTCAGTTCGTTCATCGCAAGACTCCTTGGGGCAGTTGCATGGTCACACAATGCAGTGAGCCGTGCTGGCGGATCAGCGGGCGACAGTCAATGCCTATGATCTCACGGTCGGGAAACGCCTCGCCGATAATGGCGAGGGCCGCGGCGTCTGCCGGGTCGTTGTAGGTCGGCACCAGCACGGCAGCGTTGATCACCAGGAAGTTGGCGTAGGTGGCCGGCAACCGATCGACACCGTTGTAACAGGCGCGCGGCCAGGGGAGGGCCAAGAGCCGGTAAGGCCGACCATCGATACAGCGCAGTGCTTGCAGCTCGGCGGCCATAGCCTGCAGTGCGGCAAAATGCTCATCACCTGGGGACGGGGCACGCCTGGTAGACGATGGTGTTGTCAGGGGCGAGGCGGGCCAGGGTGTCAATGTGTGAATCGGTGTCGTCACCGGCAAGGTAGCCGTTTTCCAGCCAGAGCACGCGCTGCACGCCGAAGTGTTTACGCAGCTCAGTTTCGACCGCGGCGCGGTCAAGGTGGGCGTTGCGGTTCGGGTTGAGCAGGCACTCCGTGGTGGTCAGCAGGGTGCCGGCACCATCGCTCTCGATGCCGCCGCCCTCGAGGACCAGCTTGATGGGGGTCACCGGCGCGGCGAAGGCGCCCTGTGCGGCAAGCGCTGTCGTGATGGCGTTGTCCTGGCGGGCATCAAATTTGCCACCCCAGCCGGTAAAGGTGAAATCGAGCAGCCGCGGCTGCCCGTCATCCATAACCGTGATCGGTCCGAAGTCGCGAGCCCAGGTGTCGTCGCACGGCGCCTGGTATAGACTGACTTGCTCGAGATCGACGCCGGCGGCGTTCAGTTTTGCGTTGACGGCCGCCTCGTCAGTAACGACCAGAACCACCTGTTCGAAGAGGGTGATTGCAGCAACAATTGCGACATAGACGGATTCAACTTCTGCCAAAAGCGGTGCCCAATCGGTCTGTGCATGAGGCCATGCGAGCAGGACCCCGTCCTGGGCTTCCCACTCGGCAGGTAAACGACGGTTCATCGTATTCTCCAACGTGTGGTATTAAAGCCCCGAAATCTTAACAGAATTGGCGTGAAGGGCAACGGATTTTTAGCGCAGACCTGACCACGTATCCAGATCTAGGCATCGCTGGTCATGATGAACAGCGGCTGGTGCTGGAACGAATCGTATTTCGGGCGCAGACGCTCAGTGCTGTAATACTTCTCGACGTTGACCACCTTTTTCTTGCCTGTGACGACGCTGATCGGCACCGTATCGTAGCTGCCGTTGTGAATACTCACCAGTCGCCCCGAGGTGCCGGCCAAGACCAGGTCGAGGGCCATGTTGCCGAAGGCCATCGGCACGATGGAGTCGAGGGCGTCGGGGTCGCCGCTGCGCACCAGGTAGCCGAGGCGCTGGTTGAGCACGTTGATCCGCCGGCCTTGATTGAAGCGGGGCGAGAGTTCTTTGAGCTGGGCCGAGACCTGGTCGCCGATCCCGCCCAGCTTGCGGTGACCGTACTGGTCGACATCGACCCCTTCGAAACTCATCTCCTGCTGGTGGCGCATGCGCGCACCCTCGGAGATGAGCAGTACCGAGTATTTGCTCTGATGCCGGTTGCGGTCCTCGGTCATCAGTTCCGCAAGCTGTTCGATGTCGAACTCGTGCTCGGGGATGATGCAGCGGTCCGCCGCCCCGGCCATGGTTGGTAGCAGAGCGCTGAAGCCGGCGTAGCGCCCGAACACCTCGATCACCAGATAACGCTCGTGGCTGCCGGCCGAAGTGCGCAGGCGGTGGGTCAACTCGATGGTCCGGGTGACGCAGGTGGAAAAGCCGATGCAGTAGTCGGTGCCGGGCACGTCGTTGTCCATGGTCTTTGGGATGGCAACCACCTTGACCCCTTCATCGTGCAGGCGCTGGGCGTAGCTCAGGGTGTCGTCGCCGCCGATGGGGATCAGAAAGTCGAGGCCGAGAAAATCGACGTTCTTGAGCACTTCAGGGGTGACGTCGTTGATTTCATTGGTGTACTTATCGCTCAGGTGTTTGGGCAGATTGGCTTTCGGCAGGTGGCTCGGCCGGGTGCGCGAGGTATGCAGAAATGTTCCCCCGGTCCGTCCGGCGCGGTTGACGATGTCTTTGGTCAGCTCCAGGACATTGCTGCTGTTGTCGGCCTGCGCATCGGGCACCAGGTCCACCAACCCCGCCCAGCCACGGCGGATGCCGAGCACCCGGTAGCCTTCGCGCAGGGCGCGGATGGTGATCGCCCTGATAGCCGGGTTGAGGCCGGGCACGTCACCCCCGCCGGTGAGTATTCCAATCGTTCCTTTAATGGCCATGATAAATCTCCTGTGGTTACAAAAAGTGCTTTTACGTCTCTGCCACAATCTTATCGCAGATAGGGGACAGGTCTACATCTTTCACTTTTTTAGTACTTGGTGCTGTTTTGTATCATGTGTAGACCTGTCCCCCGATACTTACAAGACTGGCCGCTACATGAAAACTAACTTGCAGGACTTTCTTCCGGGAGAGAGTCCCGGTTCCCAGGTCACCCATGGCTGACTCTTGCGGCGATTGCCCTTCCGATGCAACCTGCTACTGTTTGTAGAACAACTCCGGGAAGGGAGGTACCTGATGGATAAGAAGCTCGAGCAACTTTTTTATGTAGCCCTAGGTGGCGCGTTGGCCGTTAAAGATAAATTGGAAGCCAACAGCGAAGAGATCAAGGCCTGGCAGGCAAAGAGCGAAGAGCATGCGCGGTCATTTTTCGACGAGCTGGCCAAACGCGGTGAAAAAGAGAGAGATCAATTCAAGGGCATGGTCAAGGACATCGTCAAAGAGGTGGTCGCTGAGCTCAACCTGGCCACCAAAGATGACCTGAAAAAGTTAAAAAAAGAGCTGAGCAAGAACGTTGATCCGTAGCTTCTGGCTTGTTCTGTACCTGTGCCGCCCGCAACGCAGTTACGCGATCTTCCGCTTTCTGGTGACCGTATTCCTGCTTTTTCGGCGCCGGCGTCGCTGGCTGCTGTGGCGTCCTCTGGCCCCAGCTGCGCTGGTGGAGAATATCCGTTCGCTGGGCGCGAGTTTTCTTAAACTCGCCCAGGTTCTGGCAACCCGGGCCGATTTTTTCGATTCGGACTACCTGCAGGCGCTGCGACAGCTGCATGATCGCATGCCGTCAATGAGCGACAAAGATCGCCTGCGGGCTTTCCGCCGCGCCTTCCCCGATCCTGAAGTGTTCGTCAGCTTCGACCACCTGCCGCTGGCCAGTGCGTCCATCGGCCAGGTGCACAAAGCCGAGTTGCGCGACTCGCACACGGTTGTTGCGGTCAAGTTGCTACGGGAAAACATCCAGTTGCAGGTGCGCATCGATATCCGGTTGCTGGACCTGTTCCTGAAGATCTTCCGGCCGCTCTTTACCGATCAGACCCGCCACTCCATCGAATCGGTGCTGAAGGCTTTCTCCCGGGTGATCCTGCAGGAAGTGAGTATGCGCCAGGAACTGGCCAACCTGGAGCACTTCAGCCAGGTGTATGCGCATTCTGGTGTACGCTTTCCGGTGCCTTTCCCAGAATACTGCTCGGATTATGCCTTGGTGATGAGTTTTGAAGAAGGCATCCGGATTGATGACGTTGCTGCGGTAAAACAACTGGACATCACCTTCTCCGACCTGATGCAGCGGCTGGTGGTGTTTTACGTCGAGCAGATGCTGGTCAACGGTTTTTTCCACGCCGATCCTCATCCCGGGAACCTTCTTGTCAGTCCCACTGGCGAACTGATCCTGCTCGATTTCGGCATGGTCAGCCGGATTCCCCAAGGCATGCGCCAGGCGATGATTTACGCGGTCAAAGCGGCCTACGAACGGGACTTTGAACAGCTGGTTAGCGCCACGCGCAAGATGGGCATCCTTACCGAGGACTCCGATTTCACCAGCCTGAGCAGTATCGCCGAAAACCTGTTCGCAATCTTCGACAGCGACCATCTCAAGGCCTCGAGCATGCAGGAACTCGCCTTCGGCATCCTCAACGTCATGCACGACCAGCCCTTCAAACTGCCGCAGGACGTCATCTATGTGATGCGGGCCAGTTCGCTTGTTGAGGGGATCGGCACCCAGTACGTCGAGAATTTCAACGGTATCAAGGACATTCTGCCGATCCTCATGAAAAACCTGCCCCGCGCGCTGGGAGAAGACAGCCTGTCTTTCGAGCGCTTACGGCACGAGCTTATGCTGCTGCCGATCACAGTGAGCAAGGCGCGCAAGGTTGTCGAGCTGGCGGAGCAGGGCGAACTGGTGGTGCGTATGGCGAGCGCTGACCGGCGCTATCTGCTGGAGCGGCTTGGCCAGCATCTGCATCGCCTCGGCCGCTTGATCTTCTTTCTGGCCCTGGCGTTCTATTTTCTACAGTTGCAGCAGAGCTGGGCGGGTTATCTTTCCATTGCCTGCATGGTTGCCGCAGCGGTGTCGCTATTCAAGCAAAGGTGAATTCTGGAGCAAACAATATCTTGAGGCCAAGGATCTTCCTTAGTCTAGAGGAGCCCCGATGATCACTTACAACTTCAGCAACAAAACCGCTGTCGTCACCGGCTCAGGGCAGGGGATCGGCCGGGCCATCGCCGAAGCGCTGCTCAAGGCTGACGCCAAGGTCTGGCTGGTCGACTGCGACGCCGAAGCCGGGGCTGAGACCTGTGCCGATCTTGCGGCGCTGGGACCGGTGGAATTCGTCTTGACCGACGTCGCTGATGCCGACGCCGTCGAGGCGCTGCGCCAGCGAGTCGCCACCGACGGCGGACTCGACCTGCTGGTCAACAACGCCGCGGTGATGGTGCGCAAACCGCTCGCGGAGCTGGCTCCGGATGAATGGCGGCGGGTGCTGGATGTCAACCTCACCGGCCCTTTTTTGTGCAGCCGCGCCTTCGCCCCCTTGCTGCGCACACGAACCGGCAGCATCGTCAACATCGCGTCGACACGCGCGCTGATGTCCGAAGCCCACACCGAGAGTTACGCCGCCTCGAAAGGCGGGCTGGTCGCCCTGACCCATGCCATGGCGCTGAGCCTTGGTCCCGAGGTGCGCGTCAACTGCATCTCGCCGGGTTGGATCGATACCACGGCGTTGGCGAAGCACTCCCGCCGCCAGCGGGTGCTCTTGAGCGCGCAGGATCACGCCCAGCATCCGGCCGGCCGGGTCGGCAAGCCCGAGGATATCGCCGCCATGGTCCTCACCCTGGCCTCGACCGAGGCCGGCTTCATCACCGGCGAGAACATCGTCATCGACGGCGGCATGACGCGAAAGATGATCTACGCAGAATAAGGGTATAGGGGGCACTCAGGATTGAGTGCCCCTTTTATTACGGAATACGAACGACGGCGTAGTCCTGCATCTGGTAGCCGATCACCGAGACGAAGCCATTACCGACCTGGTCGATCTCCGGCATGATCGTGGCCTTGTCTACCCCCATGACCTCGACGGCGTAGAGGCAGACTTCCAGTTTTACCCCATCCTTTTTCATCTGGCGGAGAGTGCTCTGGAACTTCTCTACTTCAGCCCAATCGGCAGCACTGAAGGGTGTCTTGTCTGAAGAGAGCAGTTTGACCGCCGCTCCGTGAAAGACGACGGCAACCTGGGGCGTCTTGGAAAGGGCTTTGGCTTCGGGGACCTCGTAAGCATTCTTGACGGCCCAGAAGACGATATTCGCGACCTTGGGGTTTTCCTGTGTCACTTCAAAGACCGCCTTATAGCTTTTGACGCCCTTGAGAGCGTTCTCATAGCCCGTAGCCAGGGCGGGGGTGGCCATCAGGGCAATGAAGGCCGCGGCGAAGCAGAGACTTATCATGCGTTGGTAGAATTTTCTTGATGAGTTGCTCATAACAAAACTCCTTATTGTTTGGTGGAACCGTATACGTGCTGACAGAAAAGCTGTCCTTTCCGTGAGGACCAGCAAAAAAGCCGGGCTCTCCGAAAGTTTCAATTTCGGCAGCTCGGCTATCTACTGAATGGCTGGAGGGAAGACCCGTGGCTTTCCGCCCCCGTCTCACGACTGGTTTGGCTTTTTCGTTCAATAATTTAAAGCTATCACCCAATGATGACCTGTCAAGTCATTATTGGGAGGGTTGACTCCGCACAAAAGGTTCAATCCCTCATGTTGTGGCGCTTTTCTGCAAGGGTGTCTGTCGATCACTACTGCACAAACAGCCGGATCGAAGGATTTGTGCTAACATGACCTACCCATGAGATACGCCCTGGCCCGTGTGGCTGCGGCCAAGGACATTCGTAGAAACCATCACGACGAATCGAGGCGAATGATTTTATGCAAGACAGACCAAAGACCCCGCTGCTGTCGGGGAGTATGGATGCCGATCCCATCAAGCAGTTTGCCCGATGGTTGCAAGACGCTGAGCAGGCTGACCTTCCGCTGCCCAATGCCATGACCCTCGCCACTGCGAGCCGGCACGGGAAACCCTCGGCACGTATGGTTCTGCTCAAAGAGGTCGATGCGCGCGGGTTTGTCTTTTACACGAACTATGAGGGGCGAAAGGCCCATGAATTAAAGGAAAATCCAATTGCGGCCCTGGTGTTTTACTGGCTGCCCTTGTCCCGCCAGGTTCGGGTCGAAGGCACTGTGGAAGAGGTCGCTGCCGGCGAATCAGACCAGTATTTTGCCAGTCGCCCCAGGGGGCATCAAATCGAAGCCCATGCTTCGGAGCAAAGTCAGGTTGTCAAAAACCGGGCTTTTCTGGAACAGCGGTTCGTAGCTATGGCCGCGCAGTTTGCAGGCCAGGAGGTGCCACGGCCCCCGCACTGGGGCGGCTATCGACTGGTTCCTGAAGCGCTGGAATTCTGGCAGGAGGGGGAACACCGCCTCCACGACCGGCTGCGTTATCGGCGCGACCATGCTGGTCGCTGGGTGATCGAGCGACTGGCGCCATGATTCGATAGGGACGAATCTCCCCATTTCACTGTTGTTTCACTTGTAGGTTTGTCACGAACCGTTATCCTTGTCTTAACAAGTAGTGCCTTGAACTGCCATGTGAGCCTCTTGACCCCACAAGGAGGGAATCGTGGACGAACTGCGTCTCAACCCCGATGAGTTGTGTTGGCACTGCGATCCCAACCAGTTCGAATTTGCCAGCACCAAGGATTTGCCACTTCTGGAAGGAACCATCGGCCAGGACCGGGCCCTGTCCGCCATTGACTTCGGCATCGGCATCCGGGACAGCGGCTTCAATCTCTTTATTCTCGGTCAACCCGGCACCGGTCGCACCTCCACCATCCAAAAAATCCTTGCCAGCCATGCCGATAAGCAGCCGGTCCCCGATGACTGGTGCTATGTTCATGACCTGGATGATGGCACCCATCCCGAGTATGTCCGCCTTCCCGCCGGTATAGGCAAGGAGTTCAAAAGGGATGTCGACCACCTGGTCGAGCGCCTGACACAAGAGATCCCCAAGGTCTTCGAAGGCAAGGAGTACGAAAAGCAGAAGCATCAGATCACCTCCGACTACCAGAAAAAAATCCAAAACCTGATTCAGGTGCTGGAGCAGGAGGCCAACGCCAAGGGTTTCTCGGTGCAGCAAGGGGCCAGCGGCCTGGTGCTGGTCCCGGTTAAAGACGAGAAGCCGCTGACGCAAGAGGACTACGAAAAGCTTAGCCATGCGGAGAAAGCGCGCATCGAAAAGCACAGCACTGTCCTGCATAAGCGCATCAAAGAGGTGATGCAGGACGTGCACAGGCTCGAAGATGAACTGCGGCAGCAGATCGTCGATATGGAAAAATCGGTGCTGCTCTATGCCATCGGGCACCTGTTCGAGGAGCTGGAGCCGAAATACCGGAAGTTCGAACGGGTCATCGCGCACTTCCAGACATGCAAGAAGGACCTCATCGGGCGGATCGAGGAGCTGCGGGCGCAGAAGGAGCCACAGATCACCATCCCCGGGCTGACTTCCCAATCGCAGGACCCGTCCTTTGACCGCTACCTGGTCAATCTGCTGATCGACAACAGCCAGTGCCAAGGGGCGCCGGTCGTCTACGAGGCCAACCCGACCTACTTCAATCTCTTCGGCCGCATCGAGCACATCGTCCAGATGGGCAACGCCACCACCAATTTCCACATGATCAAGGCAGGTGCCCTGCATCGGGCCAATGGCGGATACCTGATTCTCGATTGTCGCCAGGTATTGTTGAATCTCTTTTCCTACGAAGCGCTCAAGCGTTGCATCCGCAACCATGAGGTGAAGATCGAGGACATGGCCGAGCAGTACCGTATGATCGCCACGGTTACGCTCAAGCCCCAGCCGGTCCCCCTCGACTGCAAGATCATCCTGATCGGTACACCGCTCTTTTACTACTTGCTGTTCGAGCTCGACCCCGACTTCCGCAAGTATTTCAAAGTCAAGGTCGATTTCGACCAGATGATGAAGAACACCTGGGAAAACGTCCAGCAGTATGCCCTGTTTATCGGCAGCAAATGCACTGAGGAGCAGTTGCTGCATTTTGACCCCACCGCCGTGGCTCGTACGATCGAATATGCGGCACGGCTGACCGAAGACCAACAGCGATTTTCCGCCCGCTTCCACGACATCACCGACCTGATCCGCGAAGCTGCCTTCTACGCCAAACGGGAGGCCCAGGAGCTGGTTTCAGCCAAGCATGTCGAGCTGGCGATCGAGGCGCGCACCTATCGCTCGAACAAGCTCGAAGAACACATCCAGGAGGAGATCGAGGACGGCAGCCTGCTGATCGACACCGAAGGCTCGGTGGTCGGGCAACTGAATGGCCTCTCGGTTTACCAACTCGGCGACTACAGTTTCGGCAAACCGTCACGGGTCACGGTTCGTAGCTTCCTCGGTAAGGGCGGGGTGATAAATATCGAGCGCGAAGCCAAGCTCTCCGGGCCGATTCACGATAAGGGTATGATGATCCTCGGCGGTTTCTTCGGTGAGCGTTACGCCCGTGACAAGCCTCTGGCCCTCTCCGCGACCATCTGTTTCGAGCAGTCCTACGGCGGGATCGAGGGCGACAGCGCATCAAGCACGGAACTCTACGGGCTGCTCTCCAGCCTTGCCGACCTGCCCATCGACCAGGGGATTGCGGTGACCGGTTCGGTCAATCAGCACGGCATGGTCCAGCCGATCGGCGGTGTCAACGAGAAGATCGAAGGGTTCTACGCGGTCTGCAAGGCCAAGGGGTTGAACGGTCGGCAGGGGGTAATCATTCCCGACGCCAACCGCAAGAACCTGATGCTCAAGTCCGAGGTCATCCGCGCCGTTGCCAATGGGGAGTTCCAGATATGGAGTGTTGCCAGCATCGACCAGGGGATCGAGATTCTGACCGGCACCCCTGCCGGGGCGCGCCAGGAAGACGGCAGCTGGCCGGCCGGCTCGGTCAATGAGCGGGTCGACCGCCGGCTGCGTGAGATGATCGAGATTGTACGGAATTTCCAGAAAGAGACGGACCAGGCGGATGATTGATCCCCATAACCGAAGGGAGCAACCCTTGATTGCAGGGCTGATCGCATTCCTAGGACTTCAACCTCATCCGGAAGGGGGATGGTATCGTGAAAGCTATCGCGCTGCAGAAACCGTTGCGCCGGACGCCTTGCCGGAGCGCTACGCTGGCCCGCGCAACTATGCGACCGCAATCTATTTCCTGCTGGACTCCGCCAACTTCTCCGCATTACATCGCCTTAAATCTGACGAGCAGTGGCACTTCTACAGCGGCAGCGCCCTGACTATCCACGTCATTTCTGCTGATGGCCGCTACGCGCCAATCAGGCTCGGGCCGAATTTGGCCCAAGGGGAAACGTTTCAGGCCGTGGTCCCGCATGGCTGCTGGTTCGGCGCGAGCGTTGATACCCCCGACTCCTATGCCCTCGTCGGCTGCAGCGTCGCTCCCGGTTTCGACTTCGCCGATTTCGAAATGGCGACACGCGCCAGCTTGTGCAACGAGTTCCCTCAACATGCCGACCTGATCACGCGTTTGACACGGCAATAGGGGTCAGGTCTACACATTTCACATTTTTTGCACGCGATGCGTTTTTTGTGAAACGTGTAGACCTGACCCCCATCCTTGTTAATGAGTCGCCTTCTCGCCCCAGATCTCTTTCAAGCGTTGATCGCGACCGCAGTTCCAGCGATACACCTGGTAGCGAATGGGGCTTTTCTTGTAATAGTCCTGATGGTAGCTTTCCTCACCCTTGATCGGGTAGAAGGTTGATGCGTCCAGGATGGCCGTGACCACGGTCTGGTCAGGGAACATCGCGGCAACGCGACTCTTCGACTCCTCGGCGATCTTCCGCTCCGATGGGTTGGCGACAAAAATGGCGGCCAGGTAGCTGTGCCCCTTGTCGCAGAATTGCCCTTGGGCATCGAAGGGGTCGATATGCACCCAGTAGTAGTCGAGCAGCTGCTGGTAGCTCACCTTGCTCGGGTCGTAGGTGATCTCGACCGCTTCGTAGTGCCCTGCATGGTTGCCGTTGTAGGTCGGGTCTGGCAGGGTGCCGCCGGTAAAGCCTGAGACCACGTCGGTGACGCCGGCGAGTTTTTCAAAATCAGACTCCATGCACCAGAAGCATCCTCCCGCCAGAATCGTTTTTTCGGCCAGGGCACTGGTGGCAGAAACGAGCAGGATGGTGAAGAGTAAAAGTATCCGTTTGTAGTTCATAAGACCTCTCGCTATGCAGAGCTTAGGTTGCTGGCGACGAACCAGGCATCAAGGCGCGGACCCTTGCCGCGCCGGTTATTTGAACAAGGTCGCGTATTGCGCGTAACCTTCTTTCTCCAAATCGGCCGCAGGGACGAAGCGCAGCGCCGCCGAATTCATGCAGTAGCGCAATCCGGTCGGGGCGGGCCCGTCATTAAACACGTGGCCAAGATGCGCATCGGCATCCTTGCTGCGGATCTCGGTCCGGACCGAGAAGAAGCTGCGGTCTTCCTTTTCGACGATCTGCTCAGGATCCAGCGGCCTGGTGAAACTCGGCCAACCGGTCCCGGATTCATACTTGTCATTGGAGCTGAACAGCGCTTTGCCGGAAATGATATCGACATAGATACCCGGTTCGTGATTATTCCAGTAGGCATTGTCGAAAGGCGGCTCGGTGCCGTTCTTCCGGGTCACCTTGTACTGCAGCGGGGTGAGACGTCCGCGGAGCTCTTCGTCGCTAGGGATCATGGTCTTGTCCATTTTCATTTCGTCCTTGTGCATGTCCATCTCCATCTTTTCCTCTTTCATCATATCATCGGATTGCTTCTGCATGTCGTCCGACGGCATTTTCATCTCATTGTGCTCCTTGTTCATGTCATCGGTTTTCATCTTCATGTTATCCGATTTCTTCTGCATGTCGTCGTGCTGCATTGGTTGAGACGTCGCCATGGCACCGGATTTGTCCGTCTTGTCGTCCATGCTCATGCTGTGCACCAGGACCACTCCGAAGATAACCAGGGTCAAACTGAGGATTGTGATTGTCAGCGTTTTCATTGAAACCTCCATTCTTGCGGCGGTTACGCCGATGCGTTTTTATGGTGGAAGTATAGCGGAGCTATTTATGGACTGATTAAAGCAGTTGTAAAGATTAGGTAAAGTTTGCGCAGGAAGGAGGAGTCGTGATCACTTGAAAATGGGGTCCCTATACCTGACATCATCACTGTTGGGGTGCAGGGCAGGGCAATTCCCCCGGCAGGAGAGGACGCGGCGTCATGTAGTCCGGCAGCTGCAATAGCCGTGTGCCCGGCGGCAGCGCAAGCTCCGTATAGAGGCGTTGGACCTCGCCGATATACGACTTGCTCAGATGCATCGGCAGCAGCAGCCCGGGCTTGACCTGGTGGCAGATCCGGTTCAGATCGGTTGTGCACAGGTGCGCAGAGAGGCGCGCCTTCTCCTGGTCGGTTGCCAGAAAGGTGCACTCAGAGACCAGCAGGGTCACTCCGCCCATCAGAGCGCAGACCCGGTCAAGGTTCTCCGGCGTCATGCCGAGGTCGCAAAGATAGCCGATGCTGGCAGGTGATGTGTCACGGCAGATCTTGTGGTAGAGCGCTTCGGTATCAGCAACTATTTCAATCGTGTGCCCCTCTCCCGTCTCCCGCCATATCTCGAGGGGCTCACCGTCCCAGTCATCAGCATAAAAACGCTTCTGTAACGCTTTGATCCACGGTCCAGGCAGCAGCTGCTCGGCAAGCAGGCGCTGCCGGTCGAGGAGGAAGGAACGCGCTTCGGTGACCTTGAAGATCAGCACCGGGATCTTGTGATCGCAGATCTCGGCCTCGACCTTGAGGTGCCGGGTCTGGTAAATGGTGCGATCGCGGCGGGGGAAGGTTTGCCGGTGACGTACGGTGAACCCGCGACTTCCGGCAAATTCGAACCGCTCGACCTGCTGCGGCTGTACTTCGTTCACCTCGATGGTGCACCAGCTGTCTTCTGTCAGGTTCCAGTCATAGCCGGCCAGCTTGTGGCCGATGCGCTCGGCGATGCCGGATGGGCCGTAAACTGCAAGAGTCCGCGGTGCAACGAGAATGTGACGCAGCAGGTGATCGAAACCCATCAGGTGGTCCATGTGGGCGTGACTGACGAACAGGGCATCGATCGAGCGCAGGACCCGCTTCGCCACGTGGTGGAGTTGTCCGCAGTCGATCAGGATGCTGCGTCCGGTTGGTCGGACATTGATGAACAGGAGCGGATCATCGAGCAGCCCGGCGAAAAAACTCGCTTGAAGATAGCGGAACTGACCAAGATTTTGCATGGATCCTCCGTGTCGTCCTGTTGATAAGTATACCGGAGACGGGGCGACAAAAAAGGGTGCGTTATGGGTCGCTCGTGGTTGTCACTCGCCGATTTCGGGCCGAAGTGAATCGCTTGCGCCTGCATTATCAGGCCTTGCGTGAGCAGGAGGTCACAGCACTGAAAAAATCGCTGGAATAACTCGGCAATCGCAGTCAAAGCGGACAGCCGCCAGCTACTTGAAGTCTGAGCCTCCAGAAAATAAGCACGCTCGGTGCGCGGGATAGGGGGCAGGTCGACACATTTCACAAAAAATACATCAATTGCAAAACAACAAGGGACACCCGAAAACGGGTGTCCCTTGTGTCTGTAGCGCTACGCTGCCGAACCTACTTGCTCTTGTTGACCATGTATTCCACAGCCGCCTTCACTTCGTCATCGCTCAGCTTCATGTTGCCCCCTTTCGGCGGCATCTTGCCTTCGCCCTTGATGGCGTTGTGGGTCAGGCTGTCCACCCCTTCGGCGCTCAACGTGGCCCAGGCGGCCTTGTCGCCGACTTTCGGCGCACCCATCACGCCGGAATCGTGACAGGCTGCACAGCTCTTGGTGTAAACAGCTTGGCCAACGTCGTCGCTGGCGCTGACAGTGGCGACAGTGAAGACCAGCAGGATAAGGCAGAGAACTGACAGGGTTGCTTTCATTGGGTAACTCCTTTGTTGGTGTGGTGGGGTGATAGCTTTCTCTTTAAACATATCTTTGTAAGTATACCTCGAAAACAGCGGGGGGCAGGTCTACACATTTCACATTTTTTGCATTTGCTGCATTTTTTGTAAAATGTGTAGACCTGACCCCCTGCCTCTGTCTGTGGCAAGCACGGTGAACACGCCGCAAACGGGTCGACGACTGGGTAGGAAAGGGGTATGATACCTTAAATTATGGATCCGGCAAGCGCACGCCTGGTCACGCACATCTCGAGACAGGAGAAGAGAGTTATGCACGTTCTTGCGTTCAACGGCAGCCCGAAAGCAGAAGGCAACACCTATCATGCCCTGAAAATGGTCACCGAGCAGCTGGAGCAGGAGGGGATCGATACGCGGATCGTTCACGTCGGGAACAAGGCTATCCGCGGCTGTGTGGCCTGCGGCCAGTGCCGCGTCAACCAGAATGAGCAGTGCGTGCTGCCCGGCGACCAGGTCAACGACTGGGTGCAGCTGATGAAGCACGCCGATGGCATCCTGCTTGGCTCTCCGGTGCATTACGCCGCCATGGCGGGGACCATGAAATGTTTCCTCGACCGAGCCTTTTACGTGAGCGGCGTGAATGGCGGCCTGCTGCGTCACAAGGTCGGCGCCGCCGTAGTCGCGGTGCGACGCTCAGGTGGTTTACCGGCCTTCTCCCAACTGAACAATTTTTTGTGCTACGCCGAGATGCTGATGCCGACCTCCAACTACTGGAACGTGATCCACGGCACCAGCCCGGGTGAAGTGGCGCAGGACCCGGAAGGCGTGCAGATCATGCGCGTGCTTGGCAAGAACATGGCCTGGCTGATGAAGCTGGTCGAACACGGCAAGGGCACGGTTGTCCCCCCGGGACCGGAAGCCAAAACCTACACCTGTTTTGTGCGTTGAATCAGCAGAGGGGGCAGGTCTAGACATTTCACATTTTTTGCAATGGATACATTTTTTGTGAAATGTGTAGACTTGTCCCCTCATCGTCGGGAGTTGGGGCGCTCGTAAGCGAGGGCCCCTTTTTTGTCACGCCATCGCCATCTGACCTTAAACAAGCATTCCTGTTCATATTTTAATCACCTTCGGTTATACACTCCTCCTAACGTGCTGTTTTTGCATAAATTCATCTCTGGCACGCTGGTTGCTCTCTAGTCTGGTTGGCACTGACGCCAAAGATGACCTGGAGGATCAACGATGACCCGACTGTTCAAGCTGCTCACCTTGCCATTGGTTTTTTCTCTGATGACCTCAACCGCGCTGGCGGCCGAAGTTGCGGATACCGGCGATACTGCCTGGATGCTGGTCTCCTCGGCGCTGGTGCTGGTTATGCTCCCCGGCCTGGCACTTTTTTACGGCGGCATGGTCCGCTCGAAAAACGTGCTGTCGACCAGCATGCACACCTTTGCAGCCATGGCGATCATCGGTGTCCAGTGGATTGCTTTTGGCTACTCTCTCGCCTTTGGCGGTTCCGGTTCCCTGATCGGTGGCCTCGACCACATGTTCCTCAACGGCATCACCCCGGACAGCCTGACCGGCACCATCCCGACCTATGTGTTTGTCATGTTCCAGGGGATGTTCGCCATCATCACCCCGGCCCTGATCTCCGGAGCAGTGGCCGAGCGGATGAAGTTTTCAACCTACTGCGTCTTTATCCTGCTCTGGGCCACCCTGGTCTACGATCCCCTTTGCCATTGGGTCTGGGGCGATGGTGGCTGGCTGCTGTCCTTAGGGGCACTCGACTTTGCCGGCGGCACGGTCGTGCACCTGTCGTCAGGGGTCAGCGCCCTGGTCATCGCTTTGTTGCTCGGTAAGCGCATCGGCTATCCCCATGAGCGTATGACGCCGCACAACCTGCCGATGACCCTGCTCGGTGCAGGTCTGCTCTGGTTCGGCTGGTTCGGCTTTAACGCCGGGAGTGCCCTGAGCTCGGGCGGCAGCGCTGCTTTGGCTTTTACCACTACCCAGACCGCGGCGGCGGCCGGTGCCCTGTCGTGGATGATGATCGAATGGTACCATGCGGGTAAACCGAGCGCCCTCGGTGCCGCCTCCGGGATTGTGGCCGGGCTCGTGGTCATTACGCCTGCGGCCGGTTTCGTCACCCCCGGTTGGGCGTTGTTGATGGGTCTTTCGGCCGGTCTGGTCTGCTACGGTGGTGTGATGATGAAGCATCGTTTCGGATACGACGACTCTCTTGACGCCTTCGGTGTACACGGTCTGGGGGGCGCCTGGGGGGCGATCGCCACGGGGATCTTCGCCAGCGTCGGCGCCACCGGCCTCATCGGTGGCAACCTTCACCAACTTTTAATACAGCTGCTCGGCGTGGTTGCCGCCGGATCGTATGCCGTAGTCGTCACCCTGCTGCTGCTCTTTGTTCTGAGTAAAACCATGGGCCTTAGGGTCGAAAAAGATGATGAGCGCATGGGCCTCGATCAATCGTCCCATTCGGAGACAGGTTACAATTACTAATTTCCGAATTGATGCATCATTGGGTAGAATCCCTGCCCCAAGACCATCCAAGTAGACAACAGGGGCCCGTTTCTTTAACGGGCCCCTGTTGTTTTCGTAGGGGGCTCGTAGGTTCAGGCTACACTTTTCAAAAAGGGTATTTGGAATCTACTGTTGAAATTACCGATATCCAAGTCAACTAGAATTTCGATCCCGATGTTGAAAACGGTGTCTCGAAAATCCTAGATGATCGAGGAAATCTCTCTGACACAAATTTTAAGACACACCCAGGAATATCTAACGAGATGTCCTACAAAACGTGATCCTGACACATTGGTGTCTATTTTAGGAACCGATAAATCTCTTTGCGATCACCAAGTCTTACAACCCAAACAAGGAGTTCGTCCTCTTTGATTTCGTAGATGACACGAAAATCTCCCACTCTTATTCGTTGCAAGGCGGGGTTCGTGCCAGACAACGTTTCAACCCCTTTTGGGCGAGGTTCATCTGCAAGCTCGGCAATGGCATCTTTAATCTTAACGGCCATTGCCCTGTTTGTTTTGGCCAGTTTCTTAAAGTCACGAGCGGCTCGTGAGCTGAACTCTATGTTGTAGGCCATCAATTACAGCCCAGCATCTTTCATGAGGTCATCAAATGCGATATTGTCGCCACCTTCCTTCATTGCTTCAAGGGCCGCTTCTTTATCAATTTTGTCTTCGATAAAGCGAATTAATTTCATGTCTTCTTCGCTTATCAGATAGGCAATATTTTTTCTGTGCCGTGTGATGGCAACACGTTCATGGGCATAAGCGACTTTGTTCAAGAGCTCAGCCAGCTCACCTCGGGCGTCTTTCATTCCCACACTAAGCATATTTTGTCTCCTTGTCCTTGCTTTGGGTTGATCGTAACCCCCAATGTACAATATGTCAATAAGTATAAATATGTACATAATATATAATTCCTTGAGAACTCTAAATGAAAGGAGAAATGTCATGAATGATGAAAAGGTCACGGGTATGCGAGTGGGATATGCGAGAGTGAGTTCAGTCGGTCAGAAGCTAGATGTCCAGTTGGACCGCCTATCTGACTGTGATCGCATTTTCAAGGAAAAGGTGTCAGCAAGCTGCGACTGGCACACTCCACTTAGTTTTCCAGGCCTCAACTTTTAAAATTCAACAGTATGTTCCAATTTTGAAGATCAACTCTTCGTATCTATAAACTTTATTTTCAACAGTCAATTCCAAATAGCCTTCAAAAAAAGCATCGCTTGCAAAAAATATGAAATGTGTAGACCTGGCCCTTCTCTCTGGTAAGTTGCTCACGCCCGACGTTACGATAGAATTAACCTGCAGTTATCAAGGCCAGGAACGGAGATGCTCACATGAAAGGTCTTTTGCTCAGATGGATTATTCTCAGTGTTGCCATCATGGTGGCCGCCTACCTCTTCCCAGGCATCCAGGTCAGCGGCTTCGGGTCCGCCCTGGTTGCTGCCATGGTCCTGGGGATTCTGAACGCGTTTTTCCGGCCGATTTTGATCATCCTGACGTTGCCGATCAATATCCTGACTCTGGGCCTGTTCACCTTTGTCATCAATGCTCTGCTGTTGATGATGACCTCGGGCGTCATCGGCGGCCTGGTGGTGGCCGGTTTTGGCTCGGCACTGCTCGGCTCGTTGATCATCAGCGTGGTCAGCTGGCTGCTCAGCTCGTTCATCAATGACCAGGGGCGGGTCCAGTCGCTGGACATCGAACTGCGCAGCCGTCGCGGCGGGCGCTGGGAATAGCCATGGCCGCCTTGGCTGATAAGAGCTGCACGGCATGCCGGGCCGGCGCCCCTCTCGCGACCCGGGACGAGATCGCGCACTACCTGCCGCAACTGCCTGGGTGGCAGATTACGATGGTGGCCGGAATCGAACGCCTGGAGAAAACCTTCATCTTTAAGAACTTCGCCCAAGCCCTGCTCTTTACCAATCAGGTCGGCGCCATCGCCGAGCTGGCAAATCATCACCCGGCCATCTTGACGGAATGGGGGAGGGTGACTGTCTCTTGGTGGACCCACAAGATCGCCGGGCTGCACGTCAATGACTTCATCATGGCGGCGAAAACTGATCAGCTCGTTTAGAGGATCCTGCCTTTCCCGCACTCTAGCGGCTGGCGCATCTCCATTGACAGTTTGCTCCTTTACTCGCCCACGCAACGGAACAAATCGTGATACGACCCGCACGCAAACTCTCATCTCGCAACGTGGTGCTGCTCATGTGCGGGGCGGAAATCCTCAGCATGACCGGCTTCGCTACTTATCCGGCGCTGCTGCCGGGGCTGCGCGCGGAGTGGGGTCTGAGCAACTCCCAGGCGGGGCTGATCAGCGGTATCTTCTTTGCGGGATACATGGCGGCAACGCCTGTGTTGGTGGGGTTGACCGACCGCTTCGACACGCGGCGCATATACCTGTTGGCGACAGCGCTGGCCTTTGTTGGCAGCCTCGGTTTTGCCTTGCTGGCGCGGGACCTGCTGACCGCCATGCTATTCCAGGCCATGGTCGGAGCCGGCTTGGCCGGCACCTACATGCCGGGGCTGCGGTTGTTGACCGATCAATTCCAGGGGGCTACGCCGAGCCGCGCGGTGGCCTTTTACACCTCCACCTTCGGCTTGGGCACAACCGGCTCCCTGCTGCTGGCCGGAGTCCTCGAACCGATCGGCTGGACGTGGGCCTTTGCCGCCGCGGCCCTGGGCCCCTTGATTGCCGGGCCCCTGGTATTCTTCAGCTTCAGTGCGCGTCCGGCCCAAACTGGAGGGCCCGCACCCGGCATGCTCTTCGACTTCCGCCCGGTGTTGCGCAACCACGACGCCATGGGCTATATCCTTGGTTACGCCGCGCACTGCTGGGAGCTGTTCGGGCTGCGCTCCTGGCTCCCCGCCTTTTTTGCCTTCAGCCTGGGTTTGACCGCAACCCAGGGCGGTTTCTGGTTCGGCGCCGCGTCCCTGGCGGCCTGGATCAACATGATCGGTCCTTTAGCGAGCATCTTCGGTAACGAGGTCGCGGTGCGCCGCGGACGCAAGCCCGTGGTGCTGGCGGTGATGACAGCTTCGGGGCTTATGGCCTGCCTGGTCGGGTTCAGCGCCGCGCTGCCCATCATCGTCGTCTTTATCCTGATGGCGTTCTATTTCCTATTGATCATGGGGGACTCTGCGGCGCTGACCGCCGGGCTGGTCGCCGCCGCCGAACCTGGCCGCAAAGGCGCTGCTCTGGCCCTGCATTCCCTGATGGGGTTCGGTGCCGGCTTCCTCGCGCCGCTGGCTTTCGGCCTGGTGCTCGATACGGCCGGCGGGAACGAGTCGGTGATGGCCTGGGGTTTCGCTTATGCCGCCCTAGGTGCCTGGTCACTGGTCGCCGTGGCCCTCGCGCTGCTGCGTTGGCTTCGCCAGGGTCGGGTCAGTGCCGGTCATTGATTTGCAGGAAGGGGATTTGTAGACCTGTCCCATCTAGGAGCTACAGGAGAGCATCGAACAGCCGGCCCGGTGGCGCGCCCATTCGGGGCGCTTTCGGGCGAACTCCTCTTTGCCAGGCTGTTCGGTGTATGGTTCTCGCAGCACCTGTAGCAGTTCGTTGACCAGGCTGTGATCACCTGCCTCCGCCTGGTCGATGGCCAGCTGCGCCAGGTAGTTGCGTAGCACGTACTTGGGGTTGACGGAATGCATGCGTTGCCGCCGTTCTTCGTGGCCCAGCCCGTCACGGGCGACCCGCAGCAGGTAGCTGCGGAGCCAGTTGCCGATCTGAGCTTTGATCGCTGCAGTCAATGCTTCCGGCTGGTAATAGGCGTCCTGCAGCGGCGCCAGCAGGCTAGCATCATCCTGGTCCATGGTCGGGGCCAGGTCGGCCAGCTTGCGGTAGAAAATCGTCATGTCGGTTTCCACCAGCTGCAACAGCTGGTCCAGCTCGCTTGTCAAGGGGAGGTCGGTGGCCGGTTCGAAGCTCTGCAAACCGAGTTTTTGCGCCATCATCGCTTGCCAACCCTGCTTATAGCTGTCGCCGTAGATTTGCAGCGCCGCCTCCAGTGGTTCGGCCTGACCGATCAGCGGATAGATGGCGTTGGCCAGTTGGGCGAGGTTCCAGAGGGCGATGTGCGGCTGGTTGCCGAAACGGTAGCGCCCCCCTGCGGCGTCGGTGGTGTTGGGCGTCCAGTCGGGGTTGTAATCTTCCAGCCAGCCGTAGGGGCCGTAGTCGATGGTCAGGCCGAGGACCGACATGTTGTCGGTGTTCATGACGCCGTGGACAAAGCCGACGCGCATCCAGTGGACGAGCATGGCGGCGGTGCTGCGGCAGACCTCTTCGAACCACTGCAGATAAACGGCGACCGAGGGCTCGCCAAGATGGGGGAAGTCGGTGCGGATGGTGTAGTCGAGCAACTGGCGCAGCGTTTCAAGTTCATTGCGCGCGGCAAAGATCTCGAAACTGCCGAAACGGGTGAAGGAGGGTGCGACCCGGCAGACCACGGCACCCGGCTCCAGCTTGGGATGGCCGTCGTAGAACATGTCGCGGGTGACCTGCTCACCGGTGAGCAGCAGGCTCAGGGCGCGGGTGGTCGGCACGCCTAGATGGTGCATCGCCTCGCTGCACAAGAATTCGCGTACCGAGGAGCGCAGCACCGCCAGCCCGTCGCCGCGGCGCGAGTAGGGGGTGAGCCCGGCGCCCTTGAGCTGCAGCGCCCAGCGCTGACCGCGCCGGTTGACAACCTCGCCGAGGTTGATCGCCCGGCCGTCACCAAGCTGGCCAGCCCAGTTACCGAACTGGTGGCCGCCATAGCAGCAGGCGTAGGGGACCATGGCGGGCAGCAAGCGGTTGCCGACGAAGATCTGTGCGAAGGCGTCGCTGGCACAGACCGTCGGCTCCAGATCGAGCAGTTTTGCCACTTCTGGTGCGTAGGCGACCAACTGCGGCGCGGCCACCGGAGTCGGCTGAACGCGCGAGTAACAGGCGCGGTGCACCTGGCGCACGGCATTGCTCTGCTCCGGGTCGGCAGGGAGCTCGCGGACGAAGGCGTTATCGAATTGCAGGGCAGACAGGGATTTCTCGGCCTGCTGCCTGCGGAGATCATCTTTCATGGGGGAATTGTCTCACGTCCGTCACCTGCGGGGCAAGTTGAGCGCCGGCGAAGGCGCGAATGCCTCTATCTTTAGCGAGGGCTTTAACGGTAAGATGATGCTGATGGGAGACCACCCAGGAGTGCTGTGTGCTCACCGGGTGGTCTTCTTTTTTCAGGAATGTAAGTCGAGGAAGTACAAATTACATGGCTGAACGGGCAACCATCGTCGATAAATTGGGCGATGTCTATACTATCGAACTGTTCGAGGGGGATCAGTTCTTCGCCATGCGCGTGTATCGCCGCGGCCTGCCCGTAGGTTACGCCCGCTGCCTGGTCGAGGCTGGCAAGGTAGAGCTCGCCGAGATCAAGATCACTGGCCGGCTCGAACGCAAGAATCTCCTGACCGCGCTACTGCGGCCGTTAAACCGCTTTCGGGCGAAAAATTACCAGTCCCGGGGAATCGGCTCCAAGCTCCTCAATGAGGTCATCGCCTACTCCCGGGAGCTCGGCGCCGTCGCCATCCATGGCCGCCTGGCCGGTCACAAGGAATTGCTGGCGCAATGGTATCTGCGGCACGGCTTCACGGTAGACATGCCGACGGAGCAGATCGTGCTGCGGTTTGATCCTGCCGAGACTACGGCTGTTGCTCAGCAGGCGAGGTCCGGTTCATAAACGTGATATTTAACCTAGGGAGCTTGTAACTCGCATGGCCGATGAAAAGATCAAGGTGCGTATGGAAAACGGGGATGAACTGGCGGTTGTGGTTACCGGCAAGGCGGCCGATGCGATCTGGATCGTGCTGGGCGAGGGCGTCCACAACGTCAAGTGCAAGCTCACGCCGACGCGCAACGGTCTTGCTTATGCCGGCAGCGTGATGGGGCGCGAGGTCATCTACGAGCGCAGCGTCAAGCAGGTGCAGGCCGACATCGCCCAGATGCCCCGCCAGGAACAGATGCGTTTCCGGCGCTAGGACTGCCGCTTCGCCAAGGCTCTGGCGAGGGCGGCGCGCCTGCCTATAGTAAAAATTGACACCGTCAGCAGAACAGTCGATGGCCCAAAACCAGCTCACTCCTCTCTACCAGCGCATCTATTCCCTGGTGCGACAGATCCCGCCCGGTTACGTCAGCAGCTACGGCGCGATCGGCCGACGTGCGGGATGCACGGCGCGCACCGTCGGTTTTGCCCTGGCGGCCCTACCGGCCGGCAATGACGTGCCCTGGCAGCGCGTGGTCAACCGTCAGGGGAGGATCAGTTGCCGTGACGGCGGCGGCGGGCACGAACTGCAGCGCGCCCTGCTGGAGCTCGAAGGTCTCCGCTTTGACGAAAAGCAACGCATTGACCTGGCAGTGTACGGGTGGACTTATAAAGATTCGCCGGAGGCGCCATCAACCTAGAGTCCCGTGTCGGCAAAAAATGACGATAGCCCCAGATCGCCCGACCTGGGGCTTTTTGCCCACAATCCTCACCCGGGGTGGGCAGGGTGCCAGCCAAGTATGTTAATATGTCCATTGACTGTCCGCGGCTGGCCACTTGCGGGTCTGTCGCCGGCACCGATCAAGAGTAATTAATTCAAAGTTTAAGTCATTACAGACATACAGGTAAAGATAACCATGACTCAAATTGTAACCCATCCGGGCAGCGCACATAAGGATGACTTCCTGTCCATCTGTGTGCTGCTGGCAACCCTGGACAATGCGCAGGTCTTCCGGCGTGAACCGACCCCTGCGGATCTGGACGACGTCGACACCTACGTGGTGGATGTCGGCTTGGTGTATGAACCCGAACGGCATAACTTCGACCACCATCACGATCACTCGCTCCCCTGTGCCTTCCACTTGGTGATGCAGCATCTTGGTCACCACGATGCCGCCATGACGATGTTCGAGTGGTACCCGCACATGAGCATGATGGATGTGCACGGGCCGTACCGCACCGCCGAACACCTCGGCGTAGACTCCAGCGTCTTCTTTGCCACCTCGTCGCCGATCGACGGCTATATCATCTCGACCTTCGGCAACGTCTCATCCTTGTGCAGCCAGGATGCTCTCTATAAGTTGATGAAGGCCCTCGGCAAAGACATGATCGCCCTGATCGATCGCAAAATGACCCGCCTTGAGCGGCTCAAAGCCGAGGCGCGGGTGGTGGCGGTCAAGCATCTCAAGGCCGTCGTCAGTGACATCGATCAATCGCCCAAGCTGGCCATGGAGCTGTACTTAAAACATCTGGCTGACGAGCGCATCGTCATGAGCATCACCCCGTCCAATCGCGGCGAGGGGTGGGAGCTGCTGCGCATCGGCGACAACACCATCGTCGACTTCCGCGCCCTCGCCCAGCATCCGGACATCCGCTTTGTCCACGGCAGCGGGTTCCTGGCCAAAACCAACCTGCGCCTGCCGATCGCGGAGGTGCTGCAGCTGGCCTGCCAGGCGATTACGGTCCCTTAACCCGGTCTTCAGGCTTACTTACACAGAGACTCAACTCTTCCTCCCGGCTGACAACCAACCCGTTCCGGCATTTTTCCCACTGACGGGCCCGTAAAGGTGGTGTTTCTGAGGTATAATGCCTTTGGTAACATCGGACCCTTGGGCCATTGTTGCAGGGAGACCGCACACGCAATGTCGATCAGATATTTCATTCCCCTTCTTCTGCCGCGCATCCTCATGGTGCTGTCCTTGACGTTGACGCTTCCGGTTGCCGAGCTGGCAGCGTTTCCCGGCGAAGGGGAAGCAACCCCGATCGAGCAGGAAGACATGAAAAACCTCAACCAGATCAGCGGTGATCGTGCGGACGAGAACCAGCCCACCCCGGTAGAACGAGAAGATATGAAGTCCCTCGATCAGATCAAGGGCGATTTCTCCTCTGAGGGCACAGCGACTCCGGCGGAACAGGACGATATGAAAAGCATCGACCAGATCAACAATCCGGGAGCCAATTAGGCCGTGGTCCGGAACGGGTATGGACGGTAACCAGTCAACAGAAACTTGCTTTAGGACGCTCATGTCGGCCGCGCTGGCCGGAACAGGATATTTTACTGTGGACGTTTGTGTGACCCTGCGATGAAACCAGTCAATCAACTTGAACCGAAACCACCAGCCCGAACTCGGGGTTCAGTACGGATCTGGCTCCTCGGCGCGCTTGCGACCCTGGTGTTGCTGGTATCGGCGGCGCTGCTCGCACCGCGTTTCATCGATTCCGACTACATCAAGCAAAAAATTCAGAAAACCGTCACCAAGCAGCTCGGCGGCCAGCTCGACTACCAGGGGCTCGAAGTTGTCATCTTGCCGCGACCCGCCATCGAACTGCGCCAGGCAAACCTCTCCATCCCTGGACGGGTGGAGGGTTCGGTCGCCACGGTTCACATCGTGCCGAAACTGCTCTCCCTGCTGCGTGGGGAGCTGCGCCTGGCCGGAATCGAGCTGGTGTCGCCGGAGTTCAACGTCGAGCTGCCGGCCCCGACTTCGGCAGAGCCCGCTGTCAAGGCAGAGACCCCTGCGAGCCCCTATGATCATGCGGCGCTGGTCATGAGCATGGTCGAAACCCTTGAATCGCTGAGAAAGGTGAGCCCGACTCTGAAGCTGCAGATCAGCCATGGCCAGTTTATCGTACACCAAGGCACGCAAGATCTCGCCGCTATCGATGACCTGGCCCTTGACGCAAGCCTGCTGGTGATCGATGACGGCGCCGCCCAGGCCACCGTGGAGGTGGACCTCGTTTCGCTGACACTGCAGCGCCAAGGTCACCAAGAGACCCTCAAGGATGTCAGATTGAACGGCACCGCCAAGCTGGCCCTCGGCGAGGTGACGGTGACACTCGAGCAGTTAACCCTGGCCGAGCCGGCCCTTGCCTTGAGTGGAGAGTTGGTCCTGGCGCCGACTTCACCGGCCATCACCCTGCAGCTGAACGGCCGCGACATTGACGTCGATGCGACCCGCCGCACGGCGCTGAGCCTGGCCGGCGACAACCCGGTCGTGACACAGCATCTTCCGCTACCTGCGCGGTGGCCGGGTGCCGCAGATCAGCGTCCATCTCCAGGGGGACACGCCCGCTGCCCTGGGCGAGTTGCAGAATATCCGCATCGACGGGCAGCTGCAGGGCGGGGACGTGGCGATTCCGGAGATCCGCTCTCGAGCTGACCGAGGTGGTCGGCGATGTGGTCGTGGCCGACGGCATTCTGCAGGGCTACGCGCATGTCCACGCGCCTGGAAGGCTCCACCGGTCATGACGGCACGCTCAAGGTCGCCCTTGGCGACCCGGGTGGCCTGTTCCAGCTGGAGCTGATGATGAATGCCGATCTGGCCCAGGCGCAGCAGGTCCTGGCACGCATCGTCAAAGACCCGGCTTTTAGCGCGGGGCTCGCCAAGATCACCGACCTCAAGGGGAGCGGCACCGGCAAGCTGGTGCTGGGCGACCGCCTGGACAGGATCAAGGCCCGCTGGAAGTCACGGATTTCAACCTCTCGGCCAACCTACCAGGGGGTGCCGCTGCCGATCGAGATTCATCAACGGCCAGCTCGCCTTTACGGAAAACCGCACGGACATCAAAACCCTGCAGGGCCGCATCGGCCAGTCGCAACTCTCCGCCGTCGCCGGCAGTATCCGCTGGGAGAAGGCCCTTGAACTCGACCTGCATGCCGGATCCTCCACGCTGGTGCTGGATGAACTTTATCCGTGGTTGTCCTCCCTTGATGGCACAAGAGAGGCTCTTCAGGAGATCAAGCAGCTGTCCGGCCACCTCGACCTGAGCACCCTGAGTTTCATAGGGGCCGTCGACAACTCTGAACAGTGGCAGATCGCGGCGAGCGGGGCAGTCCGTGCACTGGAGCTGGCAACAACCCGTTTCCCGGCCCCGGTCACGCTGGCCAGCGGCACGTTCACCCTCGCTGACGGCAGCTGCACTTTTGCGGACCTCCATGGAACCAGTCTCGATGCCGACCTCGTTCTGGCTGGCCGTCTCAGCGGCTTGCCGCAGCAGTTCAAACCGGAGGAACTCTCCCTGACAGGGACGCTGGGCCCGGACGCGGTTGCCTGGCTGCGAGACGCTTTCGACGTGCCTCAGGACTACACCCCGCGCACGCCCTGTGAGCCTCGCCGCGACCAGAATTCTCTGGCACGAAGACGCAACGACGACGTTCCAGGGCAACGTCGCCATTGCCGATGGTCCGCGAATTGACCTTCGATCGTTCTACCGTGCCGGTCAATTGAACATCAAGACGCTGACCGTCAAGGACCAGCACTCTGACGCCAGTCTGGCCTACAGCCTTGACCAGGGTGCGCGCAACATCCACTTCAACGGCAAGCTGCACAACCAGACGCTGGACACCCTGTTTGTCGAGCCGCTCTCCGGCGAGGGTCAACTGCAGGGCGACATCAGCGTCAAAGTCCCAGTGGATAAAGCGACCGGGGCCACGGCCAAGGGCCATCTGCAGGGAGAGAATCTGGTGCTGCCCCTGCCTGCGGGCGACCGACTGGAGATCACCGGGATCGAGCTCGACGCCGACGGCGCCCAGCTCAAAGTCGCTGCGTCCAGCCTGGCCTGGCGCGAGCTGACCTGGCAGCCGCTTAAGGCCGTGATCGATTTCGCACCGGACAAGGTCACCGCCAACATCATCGAAGCCAAGCTGTGCGGCATCGACTCGCCGGGGCTGGTGACGCTGGCCGGCAAAGACATTGCCCTCGACTTGACCCTGGAAGGCAAGGGGCTGGACGTTGCCAGCAGTTATACCTGCATGACCGATGGGCATGTCAAGATGACCGGGACCCTGGACTTTACCAGCAAGATCAGCGCCCGAGGGGAAATAAGCGAACTGGTCAAAAAGCTCAAAGGGCCCCTCACCATGACCTTCCGCAACGGCGTGATCGAAGAGGACAAGGTGCTGGCCAGGCTCCTCGAAGTGCTCAATGTCACCGAGATCGTCAAGGGGCGCCTGCCCAAGCTTGACAGCGGCGGCTTCCCCTATACCTCGATCACCGTGCAGGGGTTGTTCAAGGACGGCAAGCTGCTCATCGAGAAGCTCGATATGGACGGCGAAACCCTGGATGTTCTCGGCCATGGCGAACTTGACATTGTCGAGAAATCGGTCAATGTAGAATTGATGGCGGCTCCCTTCAAGACTGTCGATACGGTGGTCAAAAATATCCCGGGCGTCAATTACCTGCTGGCAGATTCACTGGTGGCGATTCCGGTCAGTATCAAAGGGGAGCTGCTTGATCCCAAGGTCAGCATATTGTCTATCTCGTCGGTCGGGTCGAGTCTTCTCGGTCTTGGCGAACGCACGCTCAAGGCGCCGATCAAGTTGATCGAGACCCTTCTGCCGGGAAAAAAAGAATAGGGAAAGGGGTATTGAAGTATGAACAAGCGCACAACTTCTTGGAGCATTAGCCGCTTGCCGCGACTTTTGGTTTTGATGTCCATGTCGCTGCTCTTCTGTGGCTCGGCCTGGGCGCAGGGTGAATTGATCGTCTACCCGAACCAGGGGCAAAGCAAAGAGGTTCAGGACAAGGACAGTTACGAATGTTACGCCTGGGCGAAACAGCAAAGCGGTTTCGACCCCATGGCGCCGCCGACGGCCAGTACGCCGCCGCCGCAGGCCGAGCCCCAGAAGGGGGGGGTCGTGAGCGGCGCTGTGGGCGGTGGCCTGGCGGGGGTGGCGATCGGCGCCATCGCCGGTAATGCCGGCAAGGGCGCGGCCATCGGCGCCGCGTCCGGGGCCCTGATCGGCGGTATTCGCCGGCACGACCAGGTCTCCAAGCAGGAGCAGGCCGAGCAGCAATGGGCCCAGCAGGAGAGTACTCGTTACAGCCAGGGACGCAATAACTACAATCGCGCGTTTTCCGCCTGCATGGAAGGGCGGAACTACTCGGTCAAATAGGGGAGAGTACCATGAAATATCATCTTCAAAGTTTGTTGCTTGCCGTCATGCTTGTGCTCCTCTCCGCGGTTTTCTGCCAGGCGGCCGATGCTGCCGCTAAAAACAGCTTGCTCTGCGCCCTCACCGAAGTGATCGAGTGCGATGACCTGGGCGAATGCACTCCGATGGGCTCTGAGGAAGTGGGACTGCCGGATTTTATCACGATCGATCTGGACGCCAAGAAAATCAAGGAAGCGACATCTGTCAGTCTGCGTGAGAGCAGTTTTGTCTCCCAATCCCCAGTCGAGGGGATGATCATCTTGAGCGGGGTTGATGGCCTGCGCGGTTGGAGTGCGGTGCTCTCGGCCGGCAACACCAGGGTGACTGCCAGCGTCAGCGACGAAAAAGCGGCCTTCGTCCTGTTCGGCCACTGTATGCCCGTTCCCTAAACGTGGGGCCGTATTCCTGGCCTTTTGCAATCGGACAGTGTGCCCGGTACCGGTTTGATCCGGACGGACGCATGCCTCTTGCGGCTCCGCGTCGCAACCATAAGGAGATTGGGCAATGCAACCAAAGAGCATATTGACACGGGACTGGTCATGGTCTTCCCTCCTGTGCGCAATGATCTTCCTCTGCGCATCCCCGCTAGCCGTGGCGGCGGAAGAACTGCCGGATTACCTCATTCAGAAGGGGGGGGTGATCTACCCGGTCACCGGGGATTCCACCCAGGAGATTTTCCGCACCCCGCCGAATATTACCGACATTCTCAAGCCGGGGATGATGATCGGCGTGCTGCCGGAAGACTGTTTCCCGGCCAGCGGCCCGGTCGGAGATTATTACCAGTGCCATCACGACCTGGTGCTCAAGCCGCACGTCTTCGACAACCGGGACGTTTACATGGTCATCGAGAGTCCCAGGTAAGCTGGAGCCGAAAGCCCGGTTCTCGGACCCTTCTGCTCACCAACACAACAAAAGCCCGGCTGACATCAGCCGGGCTTTTGTTGTTGCAGGGAGTTGCGGTCAAGCGGCCACCAGGAAGGTCCTGATAGCCTGCTCTTTGTGCGACCAGTTCGCATCGAGGCGCTGCTGCAGAAAGGTTGCCAGCAGGCTGTCGAAGAGCTGCAGCCCGCCTTCGAGCAGGGACATCCTTTCATAGAACACCGCGACCCGCTCCATGGTAGGGTCGGTGATGTCATCCTTTTCGACGGTCACCGCCGGCGACTTGAAAGAGGCGAAGTGGAACACGCCACCTTTCAGGGTCAGCTTCCATAAGAGCTCTTGCTTCTCCAGGTAGAGCACTGCCTCGTAAATATCTTTGCCACCCTGCAGGGCGCTGCGTACTTCGTTGAAATGGTCCTGCGGCCCGCTGACGGTGACCTTCTGTATCCCGCTGGCGCTGCTGGCGGCCAGTAGCAGGCGGTCGTTGAGGTAGGCGACGAAACTCTCGCCGCTGACTGCGGGTCCGGGCTGGTTGACGGTGTGCTCGGCGGCGGTATGCATGGTCTCGTGCACCAGCCAGAGCAGGAAGTCACGGCCGAGCCACTGGTTGGCTTCGATCTGTTCGAGGACACCCTCGCTGCTGCTGCAGTTGGCCCTGGTGAGCGCCGGCAGCAGGCTTTCGCCGACCACCCTGGCGGCCCGGGCCATGGGGTGCAGCGCCACTAAGCGCAGCCCCTCGAAGCTTTTGTTGAACAGGTCGATGAACAGGTCGACGGCCTTGCTGCCGAGGCTGCAGAAGGTGACCAGGTTGCTGCGCGTATCCCATATCGCATCGAAGGTTGCCGGCACCGGCAGGGTCTTGGCAAACAGGTTGCCACGGACGGCCTCGCGCAGGGCCTCGCGCTGTTGCTTGGGCACGCGCCTGAACTGCGGGTTGGCTTCCAGCCAGGCCGCTTCGCTTCTCGCAAAGTACGGCTTGAGCAGGGCGCTCGGCAGCTTGCGCTGGTCGCGACGCAGGGTGAAAGCGAAATAGTGGTCGTACTGAAAGGTGTGCAGGCCGGCGAAGCCGCTTTCCTGGTAATCGTCCAGCTGGACCCAGCCGATGGACAGCTCTTCACTGGACTGCTCGATGGAACGGAAGGCGTTGCGGGCGAGGGCGGCGCCGACCCAGCCGGCGAGATCTGCCTTCGGGGTCGAACCCAGGACCTGGAATTGAGAGATGCTGACGGTGTTGCTGAGGATACCCATGTTTCGCTCCTGTTGTTGAATTTGGCGGGCCTTAGGTGTTACACCTTTTGGCCGCAGAGGGCAAGTGCAATCGCCCCCTCTTGTCATCGCCCGTTCCTTTTTGCGCGCTTTTGCCTGTGGAAAAATTTTGCGACTTGTTTGTCGGGATTATGAAGTTTAAACTGCCGGCATGGAAACGAGCGTCTGGCCCGCCATAGTGACCTTTCTCAGCGTTTACACCTTTGCCATCGTGTCGCCCGGACCGAACTTTATCCTGGTGACCAACACCGCGCTGGGCGAGTCGCGTCGGACCGGTTTGATCACCGCCCTGGGCGTGGCCACCGGCAGCGGCCTGTTCGCCCTGGCCGGCTTGGCCGGACTGCTGGTGCTGGTCAATGCGCTGCCGCACTTCGCTACCATCATGCGCTTCGTCGGCGGCGGCTACCTGACCTGGCTCGGCTTTGACATGCTGCGCCACCGCCATCGCAAGCTCCCCCTGAAAGGGACGGGCCAGCCCGGAGTCAACGCAGAACCGCTGGTCGCCTACCGGACCGGTCTGCTCACCAACCTCTCCAATCCGAAGGCCTGGGCTTTTTACCTGAGCCTTTTCACACTGGTCATGGCGCCGCACTTCCCTCTCTGGGGGAAGGTGTTCCTCAACGTGGCCATGTTCCTGATCTCTCTGGTCTGGTACGCGACAGTCGTGGTCCTGATCTCCAGCCGCACCTTCCAACCGCTCTTTTTGAGCTGGCGGCCGCTGATTCAGGGCGTGCTGGGAGTCTTGCTGATGCTGCTGGGTGGGAAGATCCTGCTCGCCTGACAGTTTGCCTGGAGGAGGGTCTGGCCTTCTCCTCTCACAAAAAATGCACATTGCGCAAAAAATGTGGACTGTGCAGACCTGCTCCCCCATTTGATCCCGGTAAATGTTATCGTCTGGTGGAACGCGAACATCAAAAAGGCGCTTAGGCTGCGATGGGCCCTGGTGTGTGCCGGGTTCGTTTTTGTTCGTGAAGATGGAGCCGCACCTCACTTATGCAGATCTCTCCAGGGTTTTAATAACAGTTAGTTATGTTATGGTTAGATAGGAAAGATGAGACTAACATCGTAAATGATTATGAAACCCAATCTGATTCTCGACCAGTTCTGGCGGCAACTGGCCGCCGCGCAAGCGGCGGTCCTCATGCTCGATTACGATGGCACTCTGGCCCCCTTCCGGGTCGAACGTAACCAGGCCGTGCCTTACCCCGGGGTTCGTGAGGTCCTCGCGGACATCCGTGCTGAAACGGCAACGCGCCTGATCATCATCAGCGGTCGTGCCATCGATGACCTTGTGCCGTTGCTTGCCCTCGAGCCCCCTCCGGAAATCTGGGGCTGTCACGGCTGGGAGACGCTTACTGCCGATGGTCGACGTCCGCCCGTTGACCTGCCCGCAGCGGCCGCTGACGGCTTGCGCGCAGCAGGGGCCTGGCTGGAGCAGGCCGGCCTGAACCGTTACGGCGAATGGAAGCCCGCTTCACTGGCGGTTCACTGGCGCGGCTTGTCAGATCACGAGGCGAACGAGCTGCGCAACCGCGTCGCAGCCGGCTGGCAGGCTGCCGCCGGCAAGGCCGGACTGGTCATGCATCCCTTCGACGGCGGCCTTGAGCTCCGCTGCCCGGGTCGGGACAAGGGGACGGCGGTCAAGGCCATTCTCGCGCAGAGCGATCCCGGTCTGCCGGTTGCTTTCCTCGGCGACGATGTGACCGACGAGGATGGCTTTGCCGCTCTCGAAGGGGTCGGCCTTGGGGTGCTGGTGCGAACTCAACCGCGCGCGACGCGCGCCGGTCTGCAGCTCATGCCGCCAGACGAGCTGCTGGCCTTCCTTGCCTGCTGGCGCAGGACAGCACCCTCGAACGCCCACCTGTCGAAAGGAGCCTGATATGAAACGACGGCTGGTCGTCGTCTCAAACCGCCTCCCGATTGCCATAGACCAGCATGACGGAGAGTGGCAGATCAAGCCGGGGACCGGCGGTCTGGTGACAGCCCTGGAACCTCTGATGAAGACGAACCGCGGCATCTGGATCGGTTGGCCGGGCTGCGGCGCTGAGGCTCCTATCGAGACCCTGGTAGAGAGCTTTGCCGCAGAACATGGCTACGAGCTCAAGCCGGTTCCCCTCGATGAACAGGAGGTCGAAAAGTATTACCGCGGCTTTTCCAACGAATCCCTCTGGCCGCTGTTCCACGACCTGCTCGGTCACTGTATCTTCAACCTTGACAACTTCCGCACCTACGATGCCGTCAATCGCCGCTTTGCCGAGGTTGCCGCGCAGAACAGTACCGACGAGGATATCGTCTGGATTCACGACTACCAACTGATTTTGAGCGGCTGGTACCTGCGACAGCTGCAACCCGGCCGCAAACTCGCTTTTTTTCTGCATATCCCGTTTCCGACTCCAGACCTGCTGCGCCGACTGCCCTGGTTCGAGCAGTTGCTCGAAGGGCTGCTCGCCTACGACCTGGTCGGTTTTCAGACCGTTCGTGATCACCGCAATTTCGTCCAATGCGTGACCTCGCTGCTCGACGGTGTCGATGTCAGGAGCCGTCACCGCAACCACACGGTCATACGCTACGGAGACCGCTTCCTCAAGGCTGGGCATTACCCGATCAGCATCGATTTCAAGGATTTTGCCGAACGCGCTGCCAGTGACGAGGTCGCCGACGCCGCCTGGTACCTGCACGAGAATTACGTCCACCGCCAGCTGATGCTGGGGATCGACCGGCTCGATTACACCAAGGGGATGCCGGAGCGGTTTCTCGCTTTCGAGCGGGCCCTCGAGAAGTATCCGGACCTTCGTGAGAAGGTCTCGCTGTTGCAGGTCGTGGTGCCGAGCCGCACAATGGTCCCCGACTATATCGACCTCAAGGGGCAGCTCGAACAGCTGGCCGGAAGGATCAACGGCCGTTTTTCCGAACATGGCTGGGTGCCGCTGCACTACCACTATCGCAGTCTTGACCCGGTGCAGCTGCTGGCTCACTACCGCACTGCGGAGATCGCCCTGATCACACCGCTGCGCGACGGCATGAACCTGGTCGCCAAGGAATATTGTGCCTGCTCCCTCGACAACAAGGGCGTTCTGGTCCTGAGCAAATTTGCCGGATGTGCCGACCAGCTGGGGAAACATGCCCTGCTGGTGAACCCCTACGATGTCGAAAAGACCGCCGATGCCATCTTTATGGCGTTCAGCATGACAGCGGCGGAGCGACATCGGCGCATGGCTCTGCTGCGTGCGCAGATCCGCCGCAACGATGTTCATCGCTGGCTCGAGACCTTCATTGCCGCTCTCAGCAGCATGCCCCGTGGTCAGGGCGATCGTTGAGCAGATCTTTGTTATATTTGACAGGTGTACAGAGGTTCACAAGTGCCTCTGTCGCTGGGGAAGGATCGGATGATCATCACGCCGCAAAAATATGACGCTGTCCTCTTCGATCTGGACGGGGTGCTGACGCTGACCATGAAGCTGCATGCCTCCTGCTGGAAGCGGATGTTCGATGCCTACCTGGAGGAGCGCGCCGAGCGCGCCGGTGAGGTTTTTCGACCCTTCGACATTGCCGCGGACTACAAGCCCTATGTCGACGGCAGGTTGCGCTACGATGGTGTGCGCGCATTCCTTGCGTCTCGCGGGATCTCACTGCCGGAGGGCACGGCCGATGACGACCCGACTTTGGAGACAGTCTGTGGACTTGGCAATCGCAAGGACCGCATGGTCAACCAGGCGATCGCCCAAGACGGCGTCGAGGTGCTGGACGGCTCCCTGGCTGTTGTCCGCCTGGTCCGGACCGCCGGGCTCAGGACGGCCGTGGTCTCAGCCAGCAAGAATTGCCAGATGGTCCTTGACGCTGCCGGGATCGGCCAGCTCTTTGATGTCGTGGTCGATGGCAAGGTGGCCTCACGGCTCGGCCTGCCGGGCAAGCCAGCGCCTGACACCTTCCTGCGGGCGGCCCGCGACCTGGGTGTCGAACCACAACGCGCCGTGGTCGTCGAGGACGCGATCTCCGGTGTCCAAGCCGGCAGGGACGGCGGCTTCGGCCTGGTGATCGGCATCGATCACCATGGCGACAAGGCGGCTTTGTATGCGCATGGCGCCGACATCGTGGTCGAGGACCTGATTGAAATTCTGCAAAAATCCGAGGCTGAAAGGTAATGAGGACGCTGTATGATCCGTCATGAAACGCTGAATCCGCCGATTCATATCTATCCGATCAACGAGTGGAAAATCATCGAGACGGAATTTTATGCCCGGTTCCTCTCCCAGGCCGAGACCCTGTTTGCCATCGGCAACGGCTACCTCGGAATGCGCGGCAATCACGACGAAGGGCTCCCGTGCAGCCAGAGCGGCACCTTTATCAACGGCTTCCACGAAACCTGGCCGATCGTCTACAGCGAAGGGGCGTTCGGCTTCGCCAAGACCGGGCAGACCATGCTCAACGTTGCCGATGCCAAGATTTTCAGGCTGTACGTCGACGATGAACCCTTCTTCCTGCCGACCGCCAGCCTGCAGCTGTTCGAACGGACCCTCGACATGCAGGAAGGCACGCTGGAAAGGCGAGTGTTGTGGGAGACGGCGGTCGGCAAGCAGGTGCTGATCGAATCGAAGCGACTGATTTCTCTGCCGCATCGACACGTTGCCGCGATCTCCTATCAGGTGACCATTCTCAATGCCAACGCGCCCGTAGTGATCTCTTCCGAAGTGGTCGGCGAACAAATGAATCAGGCCAGTGTCGAGGACCCGCGGCATGCCAAGGGCTTTCAGTACAAGGTTCTGCAACCCCGCGAATATTCTGCCGACAAGATGCGCCTGCTGATGACGCACCGTGCCAGAAACAGCGGCATGACCATGGCGTGCGGAGTCGATCACGCGATTGCTACCGATCTGGATTACACCTGCCGAAGCGAGTGTGACGGCGACCTCGGCAAGGTGGTCTTCTCCGTCGACGCCAAGCGCGGCAAGCCGTTCCATATCTACAAATTCATCACCTACCACTCATCCCGGCATGCATCAACGGCAGAGCTCGGGGAGCGGGCCGAACGGACTCTCGACCGGGTCGTCGGGGTCGGTTTCAAATCCCTGGTCAGCGAACAGCGCGAGTTCATGGACGACTTCTGGAAACGCAGCGATCTGAGGATCCGCGGCAATCCTGACGTCGTCGGACGTGACCGCCGGGAACTCCAGCAGGCCATGCGCTGGAATCTCTTCCAGATATTGCAGGCTTCGGGACGCGCCGAAGGGAGCGGGATCCCGGCCAAGGGATTGTCCGGCCAAACGTACGAAGGGCATTATTTCTGGGACACCGAGATTTACGTCCTGCCTTTTCTGATCTATACCGCTCCGGGTATTGCCCGCAACCTGCTGCGTTTCCGTTACAGCATGCTGGAACAGGCTCGCATGCGGGCCAGGGAGATGAACCAGCGGGGCGCGCTCTTCCCCTGGCGCACCATCAATGGCGAGGAGGCTTCAGCGTACTATGCGGCCGGTACCGCCCAGTACCATATCAATGCCGACATCATGTACGCCCTCAAGAAGTATGTCGAGATCACCGAGGACAAGGCGCTGCTTTACAACGAAGGGGCGGAGATGCTGGTCGAGACGGCGCGGATGTGGGAAGACCTTGGCTTCTACTCGGACCGCAAGAACGGTCAGTTCTGCATTCACGGCGTAACCGGTCCGGACGAATACACGACGGTTGTCAATAACAACGCCTATACCAACCTGATGGCCCGCGAAAATCTGCTTTTCGCCGTCAAGACAGTTGAGGAGATGCGTGCCGCCTTCCCCGATCATTACGATACCCTGCGGCACAGAACCCAACTGAAGGAAGCCGAGATCGAGGCCTGGCAGAAAGCCGCCGAGCACATGTACATCCCCTTCGATCGCAAGCTCGGTATCCATCCTCAGGACGAGGATTTCCTCGATCTCGAGCGCTGGGACCTGAAACTGACTCCGCGCCAGCACTTCCCCCTGCTGCTCAACTATCATCCGCTGGTGATCTACCGCCACCAGGTGATCAAGCAGGCAGATGTCGTCCTGGCGATGCTGCTGCTCGGCAACGTCTTTACCGACCGCCAGAAGCGGCGCAATTTTGACTATTACGATCCTTTGACCACTGGGGATTCTTCGTTGTCGGCCTGTATCCAGAGTATCGTTGCCGCCGAAGTCGGTGAAAGCGAGAAAGCCGTCGGTTACGCCCGCTATGCGGTCCTCATGGACCTGGCCGATGTTGGCGGCAACATGGCCGATGGTTGTCACATTGCCTCCATGGGAGGGACCTGGATGGTCGGGGTCTACGGCTTCGCTGGCATGCGCGATTACGATGGCAGGATCAGCTTCGATCCGAAGCTCCCCAAATACCTGGACGAGCTGTGCTTCCCGTTGCAGATCCGCGGCCAGCGTCTGGTGGTCGAGATAACCCGCGAGCGGACGCAATACCTGCTTGAGGAAGGCAGTCAACTGGAGATCACCCACCGCGGTCAAACCTACACCCTCAACCAGGGTGTACCGCTGCAATGCGCGACAGGACCAGTCGGCAAGCTGCCGAGAAAAGCGGTATGAAATTTATAGGATGCGTTTTGCCTGGGGGACGACCAGGCAGGGCGTCTGGCGGTGATTGAGGCTGCCGATGGGCACATCAGGACCCGGGTAGCATAAGGCTGTATATCTTTACGAGGGGTCACGTCTACAGATTCCACATTTTTTGCACAATGTGCATTTTTTGTGAAATGTGTAGACCTGGCCCCTCTTCAGTGATCTTGGCTGTTGTGCGCTACGGGTTACAAGACGTCCACGTCACGCGTTTTAAAGCTGTTTTAAGCGCGTCACTTCCTGCGCCGTCAGCAGGCGCTTCTGGCCTGCGCCAAGGCTGCCCAGAGTCAAAAAAGCATAGCCGATGCGTACCAGGCGACTGACCTGGTGGCCTAATGCCTCGCACATGCGCCGCACTTGGCGATTGCGCCCTTCGTGAATGCTCAGCTCGAACCAGGTGTGGCTGCCGCTAACACGCAGGTTGGCCAGCTTCGCCGGGGAAGTCATGCCATCCTCCAGCATCACTCCGTCTTCGAGCGCCCGTTGCGCTGTTGCGCTGAGCAGGCCGCGCACTTTGACCAGGTAGACTTTGCTGACCTGGTGGCTCGGGTGTGCCAGGCGGTTGGCGAGGGCGCCATCGTTGGTAAGCAGCAGCAGCCCGGAAGTATTGAGGTCGAGGCGTCCGACCGGGAAGAGGCGCACCGGGATATCCCGTACCAAATCGGTCACCACGGGTCGGCCTTCCGGATCACTCAGGGTCGTGACCGTGCCGAGCGGCTTGTGGAGGAGGACGTAAACGAGGTCTTCAGCGGCCTTGAGCGGCTTGCCGTCGATCAGGAGGGTGCAGCTATCTGCATCGGCCTGGTCACCGAGTTTGGCGACCTGGCCGTCAACGCTGACTCTGCCGGCTGCGATCAGCTCCTCGGCGCGGCGCCGGGAGCAATAGCCCGCGGCGGCAATTATTTTCTGCAGGCGCTGCTGCATCGTCTCGCCTTGGTCAGGTTTAGGGCCGGCTTTGGTCCGACTAGTGGCTCAAGGCTGCAAAGAGCAGGCGGTGCAGCTGCTCGGAGAGAGCGGTGTTGTCCTGCTTCTTGGCGAACATCGCCGTGAGGTCGGAGAAGACCCCGCAATAGTGGTTGACCAGGCGCGGCTTGTCCGTTGCCAGATTGAAGATCAGCGGTTCCTCACCATCCTGGCTCAGGGTGGCCAGCTCCTTGGCATGGTCCAGCTCGACGATGCCGTTTTCGTAACGCAGGCGCGTAGTTTTATAGTTTTTGCCGAGAGTCCAGTTGGTATCAACCATGCCGTACCCGTTGCGCCCCTGCTCGACAAAACTGTACAGGCCCAGCCCCTGGACCTGGGCGCAGCTCAGCGAGGGGATCACCGTCATGCGGCCGTCCACCAGCTGCATGGTCGCGGGATCGATCAGCCGGGACAGGGCACTGAGTCCGCTGGCACCGCTGTCGGTCCAGGCACCCGCCTTGCCGACGGCGCCGAGGGTCAACTTACCGTCGATGTAATAGGGATCAGCGAAACAAGTATCGAACCCGAGCAGGGCGCCGAGATCGAAGTTGCGGGCCTCGCGCTGCTCGCGCCACCAGTCGATCTCGCGGCCATAGGCCGGGTGGAAGGCGGTGTACAGCGGCAGCTTGCGCGTGCGCGCCGCAGTCATCAGGGCGTCCATCTCCGACTGGCTGGTGCAGAGCGGCTTTTCGACGATGGCGATGCGATCGGATTCGATCACGCGCATGGCCACTTCAAAATGCGATGCCGTCGGCGTCGATACGAGAAAAGCATCGGCACGCGAGCGTTTGAGAAGCTTTTCCAGGTCGTCGTGAAACTGCACGCTGCCGGGCAACTCCTCGGCCTTGTTCAAATCCAGGTCGTGGGCGTCGATCAGCTTGATCCCCGGCGTATGGGTAATGGCCTGCATCTGGTAGTTGGCGATCTTGCCGATTCCGATCAGTGCTATCTGCATAAGTTTCTGCTCCCGTCAGTGCATGCTGTTTTCATTCTATCAAGGCCTATCAGTGAAGCATATTTCCGCACGAATTTCACGCAAAAACATCAGCAGCGCGTAGCGTGTGGCGTGTGACGAGACAAACCTTTTGAACCTCGACATGGTCGTGGGCTTGTCGCACTTCGCTGTTTATCTTCTTCGCGGTCCTCGTCCCGGGTGTTATCCCAGCAAGCCGTCGATGGCGTCAAAGTTGAAGCGCTTGTCGGCCAACTCCATGATCAGGTCGATTTTCTGCGTATCCTGGGCGTTGAGCTTGGAGACGTCGTCGGTGATGGTATTGAAGACCTGCGCAGTCGTGCGGTTGGTGCGCATGTAGGGGATGCCGCTGCGATCGAGGATCCGCTGCGTAATCTCGCTGATCCTGGCGACGCCGGGGATGACCAGACCGGCCAGCAGGTGCCGGTACTCTGGCAGGTTGTAGATGTTGGCCAGGGTCACCAGCAATTCGTCACGGCTACTGGTGACGATCACCAGTGAGGATTCTTTGAGCAACTCGGTGACACGTTGGGTCGAGGCGGCACCGATCTGCACGTGATGTACGATCTGCCGCGCGGTTTCCTGGGTGCCGAGCAGTTCCGTATCGAGGACCTGGCTGATGCGCAGCAGCGTCGGATTGGCCAGGATCGGCTGGTAATTGAAGCCGCCGATCACCTTGAACGGCTCCTTGGCGAACGCCAGCTCCAGGTAGTGCAAGGTCTTCTCACGCTTCTCCGGAGTGATCTTATTGACGAGAATGGCGCGAACATCAACGCTCTCCTTCTCAAACAGGGCGAGGTTCATGTAGGTGGCATCCACCACGTTGCCAAGGCCGCCACCGGTCACCATGACGACGGGTGATTCGGCCAGGCGGGCTACCCGCGCGTTGGAAAATCCGATGATCGAACCGACCCCGGCATGCCCGGCCCCCTCGATGATCAAGAAATCGTTTTTACGGTCCAGTTCGGTAATGGCATGGCGCATTTTCTGCTCCATTTCGGCACCGGAGAGTTCACCGTCGAGCAGTCGCTGGGTATCCCCCGGCATCAGCACCACCGGCGACATCAGGTGCAGGTCCTCCTCCAGGCCGAAGACCTCGGCCATCAGGGCCGCATCCTTGTCGGCCACCATGTCGTTGCAGGCGACGATCGGCTTGGGACCGAGCGGCTTGATGAAACCGACACGCCGATACTTCTTGCGCGCCATGTACATCAGCGAGAGGCTGGTGGTGGTTTTACCGCTGTTCTGCCCGGTTGCGGCAACGAAAATCTTGCGGGCCATACGGACTCCTGAAAAGACGCGGCGTGTGGTGCGTGGCGAGAAAAGGCAATTGGGCTATTCGCGCCGTGCCACTCCGCGCAGCTAGCCTCTCTCTTTAATGAGTTTCGACACGGCCTTGAACTGGGCGTGGGTCGATTCCCTCAGCATCTGGAACAGGACCGTTTCGGCCGTCGTGACCACGGCACCGGCCTCGGCGGAGTTGGCGACCCCGGCCAGGAAATCGTTCTTGTTGCGCGAGCAGATGGCGTCACGCACCAGGTGCACGTGATAACCGCCTTCCAGCAGGCCAAGCACCGTCTGATAGACGCACACATGGGCTTCCATGCCGGTGACAATAACCTGGGGACGACCGGTTGTCTTCAGGACCGCCAGAAAATCCGGCTCGCCGCAGCAGCCGAAACTGACCTTTTCAACCACGCTGCCCTGGCAGGCCTCGGCCAGCTCCGGAACCGTGTGGCCGATTCCTTTCGGGTACTGCTCGGTGGTAACCACTGGAATATTGAGGAGGCCGGCGGCCTTGATGAGGATGCCGACCGTATCCCGCAGGCGCAGGTAAACATCCTGCGGCATGGCCGGCACCAGGCGCTCCTGGATATCGATAACCACCAGCACGGCCTGCTCAGCGGACAACTTGAACTTCGCAATATCAACCGACATATATTCTCCTTTTGAAAGCTGTGACGCGGGACGAGAAAAGCTTTTAACACCACGCCCTGATTATCCTTGTTCTCTTGGTCGTGTCGCCCACCCGCGTTCTGCGGGCCAGTGTCTAAGGATACACCCGCATGATCTGTTCGGCAACGCAGGCCGGCTTGTCGCTGCCGTCGATCTCGACCGTCAGCAGGTAAATGATCTGCACGCCGTCGCGGACTGCTTCGGCCGACTGTACCGTCGTGTGGGCGCGGATTCTGGCACCGCACACGACCGGGGCGGGATAGCGCAGCTTGTTGAGGCCGTAATTGACGCGCATGCGCATGCCGGGATAATTTTTGGCGAAAAAATCCGGATGGTTGCTCTGCGTCAGGTACGGCAGCAGCGACAGGGTCAGAAAGCCGTGGGCAATGGTCTTGCCGTAAGGCGACTCCTTGGCGGCACGCACCGGATCGGTATGAATCCACTGTTCGTCTCCGGTGACCCGGGCGAAATCATCGATCCTCTGCTGATCGATCTCCAGCCACGGCCCGACATGAATCTCCTGGCCGACCTGGGATTGGTAGCGTTCCAGCAACTCTTCGATAACCGACATAAGCGATCCTTTCCTCAGCGCGGGGCCGACTCCGGATACATAGCCTTAATAGCGGCGGTCTGCAAGCCAAATCTGCACCGTCGGGCGCGCCTGGCCAAGGGCGTTTTTGCAGGACAAACCGTCTAAATTTCAGTGTGTTCTCCAATAATAACTGGGCTCAAAGGCACGTATAAAATCATTTTTGTGCTACAGTTTATATCATCCCGCGGCACGCTGCCACGCTACCGGAAATCGCCATTGGTGAGGAGATCTGCACTGAATATTCGCCGGGACGATGCCAGGCTCAGCCTGCCGGTGCGAGCCACACTCTGAGGCGTGTGGGTCGCATCCCGTGCAACAGGGGGCTCCGTAACGGCACAAGTCTCGTACAAAAGGAGCAAGACCATGCGTAAAGACGCGTTTCTACTCGGCGTGATCGTCACCACAGCCTTCTTTCTTCTCCAGGGTTTATCCCCGCAAGCGGCGTTTGCTCAGACCGACTGGTTGAAGAGCGGCAAGGAATTGCTCGGCACCGTCACCACTCAGGACCAAGCCCCGGCCCAAGCGTCCGGGCTGAGCGACATGCAGATCTCCAACGGCCTCAAGGATGCGCTGCAAGTCGGTACGCAAAACGTGGTCGGACAGCTTGGCAAGCTGGACGGCTTCAACGCTGATCCGACGATTCACATCCCGCTCCCCGACAACCTGAAAAACGTCAGGTCGGCCCTGAACGCCGTCGGCATGTCCGCCATGATGGACGACCTCGAGCTCAAGCTGAACCGCGCCGCGGAAGAGGCGACGCCACCCGCCAAGAAACTCTTCATGGATTCGATCGAGGCGATGACAGTGGATGACGTCAGGGGGATTTACAGCGGCCCGAATGATGCCGCCACCCGCTACTTCCAGGGGAAGATGTCCGCCCCGCTGGCCAAAGAGATGCAGCCGATCGTCGAACGGGCGCTTAACCAGGTCGGCGCCATCCAGGCCTACGATAGCGCCATGGGCCAGTACGCCAGCATTCCCTTCGTGCCGGATGTCAAGGCCGATTTGAACAGCTATGTGGTCGATAAGGGGATGGCCGGCATCTTCCATTATCTCGCCGTCGAGGAAGCGGCGATCCGGACAAACCCGGTCAAGCGCACCACGGAGATCCTGCAAACCGTTTTCGGCGCCAAGTAAGCCTGCCCGCGATCATCAGGCTCAGGTTCCCTTACCGAGACGCTGTGCACAGGGCTCTGCTTCGCCCTGATAAACACCTTGGGGGTCGCATTCTGTTCAACGGTGCTGTTGTCTCTCCGCAACTCTTCTCGAAAGTTAATTGGCCGTTAAAACTAGAGTAAAAACTGACCCATTGTTAGTGTATAGTTATTGGAACTCAAACACGATCACCTGGAGGGTGCTATGCTGTTGTCCCTTGATTACACCAACATGATGGCGGATGCCGTCGGTTCTGAATACGGCCTCTCGGATGAGGCTCTGGCCGGCCTGGTCGCCAGAACCACAGAGATTCACGGCCAGATCGGCAAGCGCCGCGCCGCCGGGGAGCTGCCTTTTTTTGATTTACCGAACGACCATGCCATGGTCGAGGAGATGACGCGCCTCGCCAAGGCGGTGCAGGCGCAGTTCGACAACCTTGTGGTGCTCGGCATCGGCGGCTCGGCCCTCGGCACCACGGCCATCTTCAAAGCCCTGCGCTACGGCCACAACCTCATGGACGACCGCCAGCGGGACGGCCTGCCGCGCCTGTTCGTGCTCGACAATGTCGATCCCGACGGGTTTGCCGCCCACCTCGCGCTGTGCGACCCGGCCCGGACCTGCTTCCTGGTGATCAGCAAGTCGGGAACCACCGTGGAGACGACCAGCCAGTTTCTGGTCGCCCGGCACTGGGTGGAACAGAGTGTCGGCGTGCGTTTCCGTGAACATTTCATCCTGATTACCGACCCGAAAAGCGGGCTGCTGCGTGAGTTGGTCGACCGGGAAGGGTATCGCAGCTGTGCGATCCCCGCCGGCGTCGGCGGCCGTTTCAGCGTCTTTACTCCGGTTGGTCTGCTGCCGCTGGCTTGTGCCGGCATCGATATCGCCGCACTGCTCAAGGGCGCTGCCGATTGCGCGCGCTTTGTCTGTCACGACGACTTGATGACCAACCCGGCCTACCTGAACGCGGTGCTGCAATACCTTGCCTACGGCAAAGGGCTCAGTATCTCGGTCCTGATGCCCTACAGCGACCGCCTACGGGATATCGCCGACTGGTACCGGCAGATGTGGGCGGAGAGCCTCGGCAAGAAATTCAGCACCGATGGCCGGGTGCTCAATGTCGGGCCCACCCCGGTCAACGCCCTCGGCACCACGGACCAGCATTCCCAGGTGCAGCTCTATATGGAAGGGCCGTACGATAAGGTTGTTACCTTCCTGGCCGTAGATGAATTCGATCAGGAGCTGCCGCTCCCCGCCTATGAAGCCTCGCCGCCGATGGCATATCTGGCCGGCCACACCATGGCCGAACTGATCCGGGTTGAACGACAGGCGACCGCCGCGGCGCTGGCAGGAAACCAGCGCGCCAACTGTACGCTGCATGTCCCCCGGGTGACACCGGAGACCGTCGGCGCCTTGATTTACCTATTTGAAGTGCAGACGCTGTTTGCCGGATACCTCTTCGAGGTCAATCCGCTGGATCAGCCGGGCGTCGAAGAGGGGAAGCTGTTGACCTACGCATTGATGGGGCGTCAGGGGTACGAAGGGAAGGCCAGCGAACTCGCCGCGCAGAAAGCTGCTCTCAAGCCGCGGGTGCTGTTTTGCCAGTAGAAGGGCTAGTTCACTGATTTTCAAAGAAAATTCATGGTCGACTCCTGGCTTGATTGCTTGACAGACCCGGAGTTTTTCGTTTAAGGTTACACCTTATATGTTCTGTACTTAACCCGACACGGAAAACTCTTGGCAAATAAAGAAAAACTCGTCGCAAACGCCCAGAAATTTATTTCGAAAGGGCAGATTTCGAAAGCGATCAGCGAATATCAAACGCTGGTCAAGGCTTTCCCTAAAGACGTGCGCAATCGGCAGAAGCTTGCCGAGCTGCTGAGCCGCGACAAGTGCAACGACGAGGCCCTGGAAGAGTACGAGGCCGTTGCCAAGCACTACACGGATACCGGTTTTTATCTCAAGTCGATTGCAGTCTACAAGCAGATGCAGAAGATCGATCCGTCCCGGGCGGATATCTACCACCATCTTGCCGAACTCAACGAGAAGCAGGGCCTGATCGGCAACGCCCTGACCGAATACCGCAACCTGGTTGCCTTCTACGACAAAAACAAGATGCACCAAGAAGCGATCGGCGTCCTCGAAAGGATGCTCGAGCTTGACCCGGAGAACCTCAATGTCGCCGCCAAGCTTGCCGAATGCTATATGGCTACCGGGCGCAAAGAGGACGCTTTTGAAAAATTCCGGGTGATCCTTGAACCGCTTGTGGCAAAAGGGGAGCATACCAAGATCATCAAGCTCTACGAGCGTTTTCTGGAGATCTGTCCCGAAGATGGTCCGGCCCGTCTACCCCTCGTCCGGGCCCTTTTGGAGAGCGGTTCTGCGGACAAGGCGATTCAGATTCTGAAGAACCTGCTCAAGCACGCCCCTGAAGATCACGAGATCAATCGTTGCCTGGCCGATGCTTACGTCGCCATCGAAGACTTTGCCAATGCCCGCCTCACACTGAAACACCTGCTGAAGCAGCAGGAGGGGGATCTCGCTCTGCGTGCTTATTACGTGCGGATCTGCCTCGATGCCGGGGAAGTGGAACGCGCCAGAGACCGCCTGGAGGAGTGGAAAGACGCTTTCTTCGCAGCGAAACTCCTGTCCGAACTGAAAAACCTCTACGAGAGACTGAACGGTCTGCTCGCCGGCGACGCGATGGTTGCCGCAACCCTCACGGCCATCTATGAGGTCCTCGGAGACACGGCCAATCTCGACCGGAAGAGCACACCAGCAGCTGGTAGCGCGGAGACGGTTGAGACCGCCGATGACGCGGTCCTTGACGAGGCGATCGATGATGTCGAAACCCTCGATATGATCGGTGACGCCGTCTCACCCGATGGCGAGGAGCCGGCGATTGCGGCCCGGGAGCATGATGCCCACCGGCCAGAGGAAACGATTTCTACAGTCGGCCTCGAACTTGAACTAGATCTTGATTTTGATGCGCCGTCTTCCCAGGCAGAAGTGGCCGACGAGAACGACGAGCCCGCCGTGTCGGCAGAGGAACCGCTTCCTCAGGACGAGATGGTTGACGCCGCCGGTGAGGAGGAAGATGTTGACGTTGAAATTGAACTCGAGCTCGACGACTGGGGCAATTTCGACCTCGAGTTTGAGGGTCACATCATTGCCGCAGAGCCTGCTGCCACGACGGAAGAAACGTCGCCAGAAACCGTAGAAGACTTTGCGGCAGAAGGCTTTGTTCTCGCCGAGGATCTTGAGCCTGCAGCCGAAATCTCCGATGGCATACCCACGCCCGGTGAACTTGAAGACGCCTATGCCGAAGATGCGTCGCTGTCGGCTAAGTTCGAGCCGGACGATTCTGAACACATCGCTCAACATGACGACGAATCTGTCCTTGAGACCAGATTAGAGGTCCAGGAAGAATCCAGGAAGACTCGCCCGTGGACTCCTTTATGTCGGCAGAGGATGTCGAGCATGGGAAGAACACGAAGCTCTGTCAGATGCAGAGCTGGAATCCGTAGCCGTCGCGCCGGGAATGAACCAATTCTGAAGCCGAAGCTGACGAACTCCTCGACGACGTTGAGGCCCTCGAAGAGCTGGAGACGCTTGACGACCTTGAAGAGCTGGATGACCTCGAGGACGTTGAAGAACCGGAAGCTCTCGAAGAGGTTGAGGAATTAGAGGATGTCGAAGAACTCGACGTTCTGGTCGAGGTCGCCGCTCCCTCGCGTGCGGCTCTTGATTTTGCGGCCGCCCTGAATGTCGATGCGGAACTCGAGGAAGCGCAGTTCTACCTGCAGCAGGGGCTGTATGACGATGCTGAAAAAGTCATTCAAACCCTGATGGAGTACCGGCCCGGGCTCCCAGAGTTGCAGGCGAAGATGGCTGAGATCAGTCAGGGTCGGCAGATGTCGGAGTCAGACACGGAATCGCAGAGTACCGTGTTCGTTGATCTCATGGCCGATCTGCATGATGACGACCTGCTGGCCGCTGCGGACTTACTCGACTCCTTCGGCAGCAGTCTCGAGGCAGACGACAACCTCTCCCAGAAGCTGGTCTCGGAGCTGGATTCCTCCGATACGGAGTCCCACTACAACCTCGGCATCGCCTACAAGGAAATGGGACTGTACGAAGACGCCATCACCGAATTCGAGAAAGCGGCCAAGGACCCGGCCCGCAGCATCGACTGCATCTCGCTGACCGGCCAATGCCACTTGGAGTCAGGTGATACTGCTGCCGCGCTGGCCGCTTTCAAGAGCGGTTTGGCCCACAAGGACCTGACCGACGAAGGGCGCATGACCCTTAATTTTGAGCTGGGGATGCTGCATCAGCTCAACGGCGAGCTTCTTGAAGCGCTTGAACGTTTCCAGCTTGTTGCAGAAAAAGATTCGTTCTTCCGGGAAGTTGCAGATCATATCAAGAGTTTACGCAAAGATCTTGGGTTAGACGATTCCGATGATGATGGCGGCCCGCAAGGGAACCGCGATCGCGTATCCTATGTTTGACCAAGAGGATGCAGACCGCCTATGACCTACTTGGAACACTACGCGCTCGACCGTGAACCTTTCTCCAACGCTCCCGATGCGCGCTTCTACTTCAACAGTGACCTGCACAGCCAGGCCCTGTTACGCCTGATGTATGCCGTCGACTCCAACAAGGGTCTTGCAGTCCTGGTGGGCGGCGTCGGTACCGGCAAGACCACCTTGGCCCGGCGCATGCTCGACAATCTGCCGGAAAGCCGCTATGAATCCTCCCTGCTGGTCATGGTGCATACCGGTATAACCCCAGAGTGGATTTTGACGCGCATCGCTCTGCAGCTGGGGGTGGCCGAACCGGCTGGTGACCGTCTCAAGCTGCTCAAACAGCTCTACACGCGGCTGCTCGAAATCGAGGACGAGGGGCGGCGCGCCGTGGTCCTGATTGATGAAGCGCAGATGCTGCAGTCCCGTGAACTCATGGAAGAATTCCGCGGCTTGCTGAACCTTGAGATCCCCGGCAAGAAGCTGCTCAACATCGTCTTCTTCGGCTTGCCGGAGCTGGAAGACTGCCTGGCTCTCGACGAGCCTCTGGCGCAAAGGGTCGCTGTCAAATATCACCTCAAATCGATGACCGTGGCCACCACGACCTCCTACATCAAGCATCGCCTGCAGGTTGCCGGGGCCAGGCACGTGCTCTACGACGATAACGTCATCCCGCTGATCCACCGCTATGCCGGCGGTGTGCCGCGACTCATCAACACGATCTGCGACAACTGTCTTTTCGAAGCCTTCCTGTGCAAAATGAACAAGGTGGACACCCGCATCGCCCACAGCGTCGCTGGCGACCTGGGCCTGCTGCAGCAACCGCTCTCCGATTTCCCCCGTGACAAGGCCAGAGACGAACTGGCAGAGATCGAGACGATGCTGGACCGGCTGGAACAGCGGCAATGATCTGAATTTTCGCAAGAAGCGGCCGGGTAATCCCGGCCGTTTTTATTTAAAGTGGCGCGAATATCATGACTCGTCTCTTTAGTTAAAAAGTCTCTTAAGGTTCTGTTTTTGGAGAGGGGTCAGGTCTACACATTTCACATTTTTTGCACAATGTGGAATGTGTAGATCTGTCCCATAAAACGAGCAGGACGCCACCCGCCGGTTTCTGCTATGATAAATTTAAAATTGCGACACAGTTCGTTAATTTCTTATAGTTGCCAATCCTGAACGATATCCGGAGTCGCTATCTCCTTTTTCAAACAATTCACAACGATTACGTGCCAACTTATGAACAACAAAATCCAAATCCTCCCGGAAAACCTCGCCAACCAGATCGCCGCCGGCGAAGTCGTCGAGCGCCCCGCGTCGGTGGTCAAGGAGCTGATCGAGAACGCCCTCGATGCCGCGGCCAGCGAAATCTTCGTGGAGATCGAGAAGGGCGGCAAGACCCTGGTGCGGGTGACCGACAACGGTTACGGCATGAAGAAGGACGACGCCTTCCTCAGCCTTGAACGGCATGCCACCAGCAAGGTCAAATGCGCCGAAGACCTCTTCGCCCTGCACACCATGGGCTTCCGCGGTGAAGCCCTGCCGGCCATTGCCTCCGTCTCGCGCCTGCGCCTGACCACCCGCTCTGTCGACGAGGAGTCGGGCTGGCAGATCTACGCCGAGGGGGGCACGATCCGACAGGCCGAGGCCGTCGGTGCCGCGCCCGGGACGGTGGTCGAGGTGCGCAACCTGTTCTTCAACACCCCGGGGCGTCGCAAGTTCCTGCGCAAGGACGAGACCGAGTTCGGGCACATCGCCGATGTCGTCTCGCGCCTGGCCCTGGCGCGCCCCGACATCCACTTCCGCCTGGCGCACGATGGCCGCACCTACCTGGAGGCCTATCGGCACAATCGCCTCGAGGAGCGGGCCGCGGCGCTGCTCGGACGCAGCGTTGCCGGCGACCTGCTGGCGGTCGAGGCAGAGTCGGGCAACGGCGAGATGCTGGTCGGCCTGCTCGGGGCTCCCGGCATCAGCCGCTCCAGCACTGCCCAGGTGTACACCTACGTGAATGGTCGCTTCGTGCGCGACCGGGTCGTGCAGCATGCGATTCTCGAAGCCTACCGGTCGCTGCTCGAAAAGCGCCGCTACCCGATCGCCGTGCTCTTCATCGATATGCCGCCGGAGACGGTGGATGTCAATGTTCATCCCACCAAGCACGAGGTGCGTTTCCGCAACCAGCATCAGGTGCACGATTTTATCGTCGCGGCCCTGCGTGAGCGTTTGCAGCAGACCGTGAGCGCGCCGGCACCCCAGACCGGCGGATTTGTCTCAGCGCAGACCGCACCGGCAACACCACACCTGGACGCCGGTGCAGCAGGAGTACCGCGAGCGCATCCAGGAATCGCTGGCCGCTTTTAACGACAAGGTGGCCGCCGCCCCGGTGCTGGCCGCCGTGGCCTCGGTCAAGGGCGAGCTGGCCGGCTGGTCGACCGGCCGGGAGGCCGCTGCGGCCATGCCGGAGGGGTGGCGCGTGATCGGCCAGTACCTCAACAGCTACCTGCTCTGCCAGGTGCATGATGAGCTGGTGCTGATCGATCAGCACGCGGCCCACGAGCGCATCGGCTTCGAGCGGCTGCGCAGCCAGCTGCGCTCCGAGGGGATCGAAAGCCAGAATCTGCTCTTTCCGGTGGTCCTCGAACTCGAGCATCGCGAAGCGGCCGTGCTGACCGACCACCTCGACCAGTTCGCGCGTTTCGGTTTCGACGTCGAAGCCTTCGGTGGCCGGGCCTTTACGGTCAAGGCCGTCCCGGCCCTGCTCGCCGAGGTCGACGCCGAGCGTCTGGTGCGTGACCTGGCCGCCGAGCTCAACGAGATCGGCCGGGCCGGGCAGATCGAGGATGAAATCGAGCGCATCCTGGCCGTGCTCGCCTGTCACAGCATGGTGCGCGCCAACCAGGCGCTCTCCCTGAGCGAGATGCAGCGTCTCCTGCAGGATCTGCTCGCCATCGATTTCGGCAGCTGCTGCCCCCATGGCCGCCCGGTCATGCATCGCCTGCCGCGCCGCGAGATCGAAAAATTCTTCCATCGAGGATGACGGTGCCGACTCCTGCAGATCAATCGCCCGGCCCTCGTCGTCATCTGCGGCCCGACCGCCGTCGGCAAGACCGGCCTGGCCCTGGAACTGGCCGAACGCTGCGGCGGCGAGATCATCTCGGCCGACTCACGCCAGGTTTACCGCCTGATGGACATCGGCACGGCCAAGCCGACGGCTGCGGAGCAGCAGCGTATCCGTCATCACCTGATCGACGTCGCCTGGCCGGACGAGGACTTCCACGCCGAACGTTTTACGACCCTGGCCCACCAGGCCGTCAACGCCATCTGTGCCGCAGGACAAACGGCCTTTCCTGGTCGGCGGCACCGGCCTGTATATCCGGGCCCTGACCGAGGGGCTGCTGCGGGCCCCCGGCGCCGACCCGGAGCTGCGCCGGCAGCTGCATGCCCGGGCCGAAGAGGAGGGGCGGGCCGCGCTGCATGCCGAGCTGGCCCGACATGATCCGGACACCGCCGCCCGCCTGCATCCCAATGACCTGGTCAGGATCGTCCGCGCCCTGGAAGTCTATCAGCACTCCGGCCGTTCCCTGGCGGCGCTGCAGGACGCGCATGGCTTCGGCGGCCAGCCGTACCGCACCCTGAAAATCGGTCTGGACCTCGAGCGCGCCGAGCTCTACCGGCGCATTGACGAGCGTGCCGAGGCGATGTTTGCCCAGGGGCTGCTCGAAGAAGCCGAAGCGCTGCTGCAGGCCGGCTACGACCCGGCCGCGAAAGCCCTGGGCACCATCGGCTATCGCCAGGCCTTCGCCCTGCTGCGCGGCGAGGTGACGCGCGCGGACGCGCTCGACGATCTCAAACAGGCGACGCGGCGCTATGCCAAACAGCAGCTGACCTGGTTTCGTAAAGACAAATCAATAATTTGGCTTGAATCCTCCGCCGACTTTGTTACAATCCAACAGTTCATTGATGAATTCCATGGCATTTAAAAAAAGGAGCGGTTGTTATGGCTAAGTCACCCTTCAATATTCAGGATCAGTATCTCAATCAGGCCCGCAAGGAGAGAGTCCTCGTCGAAATTTCCATGATGTCCGGCGAGAAAATGCGGGGTCACATCAAATCATTTGACAGCTTCTGCGTTCTGGTCGACAGCAGCGGTGACCTGCTGCTTTACAAACATGCCATTTCGTCGATCACCTCGACCGATGGCAATTTCCGCCTGCACGGTGGCCGGGAATAAAACGCGCCCGGATGATGAAACGACACAAGGTCCCTGGCCGGTTCGATCCGGCCGGGGGCCTTTGTCTTTGCCGGGGTTAGAAAGTTGAAGCAGGTTGCCCATGCTTGAAATCATCACGGTTGAGCCCGCCACCATCGCCGAAGAACTGGGCATCCAGCCCGGCGACCAGCTCCTGGCGGTCAACGGTGAGCCGGTCAACGATCTGCTCGATTATCTGCTCGAGGAGCCCGCCGAATCCCTGCACCTCGCCATAAAGCGTGCCGATGGTGACTTGTGGGAGCTCGACATCGAGCACGACAGCGATGAACCGCTCGGTCTCGGTCTGCCCCATCCGGAGCCGAAGCAGTGCGGCAACAACTGCATCTTCTGCTTCGTCCACCAGCTGCCGCGCGGCATGCGCCGGACCCTGTACGTCAAGGACGAGGATTACCGCTTCTCCTTCCTCTACGGCGCCTATGTCACCCTGACCAACCTCACCGACGCCGACCTGCAGCGGATCCTCAGGAAACAGCTGTCGCCGCTCTACGTCTCGGTGCACGCGGCCGACCCCGAGCTGCGCCAGAAGCTGCTGGGCAAAGCGGTCGAGGACGTCATGCCGCTGCTGCAGACCCTCGTCGACGGCGGCATCGAGATCCACACCCAGGTGGTGGTCTGCCCGGAGCTCAACGATGGCGCCCAGCTGGCCCGGACCTGCTACGAACTGGCGGCCTTGGCGCCCGGGGTGAAATCGCTGGCCATCGTGCCGGTCGGTCTGACCGGCCATCGCCAGCGGCTGCCGGCGCTGCGCACGCAGACCCGCCAGGAAGCGATCGAACTGGTCGACTGGGTCGAGGCCCGCCAGGCGGAATTTTTGCCGCAGCTCGGCACGCGCTTTATCTTCGCCGCCGACGAACTCTACCTCAAGGCAGGGCGGCCCTTCCCGGAGCTGGCGACCTACGAGGAGCTGGCGCAGATCGAGAACGGCATCGGCCTGATCCCCCAGTTTCGCGTCCAGGCCGCCGAGGTCATCGCCGACGCGGTGCCGCTGGCGCTGCCGCCGGTCAGCCTGGTCACCGGGGTGTCGGCCGCCGCCGAGATCAGGGACTTTGCCGCTCGCCTCGCCGCAAAAAGCGGGCTGGACCTGCGCGTGCACGTGGTGGAGAATCGCTTCTTCGGCGGCTTCGTCACGGTGGCCGGCCTGCTCACCGGGCAGGACCTGGCCGAACAGCTGGCCGCACAGGAGCTCGGCGAGATCCTGCTGGTGCCCGACGTCATGCTGCGCGAAGGGGAAGAGCTGTTTCTCGACAACCTCAGCATCAGCGAACTGGAGGACCGTCTCGGTGTCCAGGTCGAGGTGGTCGCGCCCGATCCCTGGGGGGTGTGGGATATCCTCGATACCCTGGCGATGGAGCAAGGATAAAACCCGGGACGCGGACGCGGGACGAGACCTTGACGCCAAAGCTCGATGTGCGTGGGACAGCCATGCGCCTGAGATCCTAAAATTACTGACGAAAAAGCGGTTTGCGTAAACCAAAACCTGATGTCTCGCGACGTGGAGTGCGCTACGAGAAAATCCATGATTGTTTACAATCCACGTTTCGCGCATCATGATAAGAATTCCGCGTCCCGTTTTTTAAGGAGTAAATCGATGAGTAACGAACAGATATCCCTCAGTCGTGCCGAACAGGCCCTCGAAAACGGTGCAGCCGAGGACGCGATCCGTATCCTCAAACGCCTGCTCCAGGAGCAGCCCGACAACGCTGACGCCATGGCCCTGCTCGGCGAGGCCCTGATCGAGGCCGGGCACCTCAAGGAGGCGGTCACGGTGCTCGAGGACGCTGCCGGCCGGCTGCCGGACGATTTTGATATCCAGTTCGACCTCGGCGACACCTATTTCGAGCTCGGTCGCCCCGAAGACGCCTGCCGGGTCTACGAGGCGGTGCTGGCGCGCGACCCCGCCCAGACCGACGCCCGGGTCAGCCTCGGCCTGATTCATTTCCACCAGGAGCGCGTGGACGCCGCCGAGGCCTGCTATCGCCAGGCCCTGCAGCAGGATCCCGCCTCCGCCTTCGCCTGGCACTCCCTGGGCGATCTCTGCTTTGCCGCCGGGCGCAACGACGAGGCCCTGAGCTGTTTTACCAAGGCCCTGGAGCTGGAGCCCGACGACCCCCAGGGGCACTTCAACCTGGCCGAGTACCACTATGACAACGGCGATCTGAAAGAAGCCGAAAAACACTGCCGGCACGCGCTGACCCTCGACCCGGACTTCTCCTTCGCCTACCTGACCCTCGGCAACATCTGCCTCGACCAGGAGCAGGTCCAGGAGTCGGTGCAGTGCTTCAAGAAGTTCATCAAGCTGGAAAAGAGCCCGGCCTCGAAGGAGATCTGCGACGAGGTGGCCGCGCTCATCGAGGGGCTGCAGGGGGAATTGTAAAGGCGGGAGACAGAAGAGAAGCGGGTGGTTTCTCTTCTGATGGAGACTGAATATCGGATGCGAGTGACGTCTGACCAGGAAATGCCATGATTCGCGGACTGACATTGCTGCTGCTGTTCCAGCTGTGTGGTGAGATTCTCAGTCGCCTGCTGGCCTTGCCGATCCCCGGCAACGTCATCGGCATGGGGCTGCTCCTGCTCGCCTTGATGACCGGCCTGGTCGAGACCGCCTGGCTCGAAGAGGCCGCCGAACTGCTGCTGTCGAACATGGCCCTGTTCTTCGTCCCGGCCGGCGTCGGCGTCATGGTCTACGGCGACCTGATCGCCGCCGAGTGGCTGCCGATCTGCGTGGCCACGGTGCTGAGCACCTTCGTCGTCATGGCGGTGACCGGCAAGCTCGCCCAGACCCTCGAAACCCGGGAGCCCGACGATGTGGAGTGAGCTGGTGGCCACGCCGCTGTTCGGCATCACCCTGACCCTGGCGGTCTTCCAGCTTGCCCAGCGCCTCTACCGGCGGATCGGCAGCGTCTGGGTCAACCCGGTGCTGGTGGCGATCGTCGCCATCATCCTGCTCCTCAAGGGCACCCACATCGACTACCGCGACTACGCCCGCGGCGGCGACATCCTGCTCTTCCTGCTCGGCCCCTCGGTGGTCGCCCTGGCCGTGCCCCTCTACCAGCGGCGCGACCGAGATCTGGCGGCGCAAGCGGCCGATCCTGCTCGGCATCCTGGCCGGCTCCCTCGCCTCCATCATCTCCGCCTGCGGCCTGGCCTGGGTTCTGGGCGGCAGCCGCGACGTCATCCTGTCGCTGGCGCCGAAATCGGTCACCACGCCGATCGCCATCAGCATCGTCGCCAAGATCGGCGGCATCGCCCCGCTCACCGCCGCCCTGGTCGTGCTGACCGGCTGTCTCGGTGCCGTGTGCGGCCCGGAATTCTGCCGGCGCATCGGCATCACCTCGCCGATCGCCACCGGCCTCGCCATGGGCACCTCCGCCCACGGCATCGGCACCGCGCGCATGCTCGAGATCGATCGCCTCTCCGGGGCCGTCGCCGGTCTGGCCATCGGCCTGAACGGCCTGATGACCACCTTCCTGCTGCCGCTGCTGATGGCTCTGACGGGCTTTTGATCCTCCCCGGCCAGTCACATTTCCCCTTGACACATCTGCACCGCCCTGCTGATTCCTCAAATTTGAATAGGTATTTTCCCCTAAGATTCGGTATGATCTCATCTGTTCTAAAGTGCTGACCTGCCACATTGCATGGGAGGAGACCATGAGTATCCATCACAGGCCGATCGCGGAACGTATCGAATGGCTTCTGGATCTGGCTCGCCGCCACACCTCGGAATTCCGGAGTCCCGAGGCCTACTTGGCCCGAGAGCTTTACCTGGCACAACATCCAACAGCCATCATCGTGCTCAAATGCATGGACGGGCGGATCAACATCCCGGTCGCTACCGGAACCCCTCCAGGCATCATTCAACCCATTCGCAATCTTGGTGGCATGTTCGATCTGGGCTGGCCGCACCTGGGCGAGGTGCTTGCCGAAAGTGTCTACCGCACGGTGACCACCGGTCGCCGGGTGCTGATCTTCATCACGTATCACTTCTCGCGCGGCGACGCCAACCGGGGCTGCGCCGGTTTCGCCTACAATACCGAGGCGGCTCTCGAGCATTGCTTGGTGATCAAGCGGCAGGCCGAGCATATCTTTGGTGCCGGTCATGACACCGTCTACCCGATCCTCTGCGGTTATGAAACCGATGAGGATGCCTTGATACTGCATGGTTTTAACGACGAGGTCCTTGACCTCGCAAGGATGACTCCGACCGATTCTGGCTCGCTCGGCCATCGTCTAAGCTCACTTTACCCCGATATGCCAGATCAGATGCGACAGGATCTGCTTCCTCTCCTGGAAGGGAATCTTAAGTGGATCACCCAGGTGCGTAACACCTGCCGACTGCTCGATATCGAGCATCGTGAGTGGATGATCTGTCTCGGACGTGGTTTCGATTTTCTCCATACGCCAAACCTCGCTCTGATTATTGGTCCCTACAGCCCCGATTTGGCCGACCCGATTCGCAAAGCCGCAGGCATCATCGAGGCCAACATGCGCGCTGGTCGGATCCCTGACGACGGCTTTCTGCTTTTCGCCTCGGTCCCCTACGAAGAGATCGGCATGGACCGCGCACGGGCCGAGCTGAAGTCCCGCTTCCTCGCCGATTTTGCTGCTGAGGTCATTCGCGCCGAATTCCCTGGTCTCGCTGAGCGCATGCATATCCAGATCGCGGTACTCTCCTGGCGGTCGCGGGCGCTGGATTTATTGTCTTGACGTGTTCAGAGGTGCGGGTTTTTAGTTCCATCAAAAACGCATTTCTGCTATAAGCGGCTACTGAATAAGGCGCACGTCAAGATGGGGGGATGAGATGGTTTCTTTTACAGATATTCAGCAGGGACGCGCGGTGATCGCCGTGGTCGGCCTTGGTTATGTCGGCTTGCCGCTGGCGGCGGCGTTCGGTAAGCAGGTTCCGGTCATCGGCTTCGATATCAGCGCCGCCAAGATCGCCGAGTTGAAAAGCGGTCACGACAGCACCGGCGAATTGTCCGCGGCCGACCTGGCCGCAACCCGCATCGACTACACCACCGACCCGTCCCGCCTCAAAGAGGCGTCTTTCATCATCGTCACCGTACCGACGCCGCTCAGCGACGACAAGAAGCCCGATCTCGGGCCCTTGCACTCCTCGAGTACCAGCATCGGCCGCAACCTCTCCCCCGGCACGATCGTCGTCTACGAGTCGACCGTCTACCCCGGTGTCACCGAGGATTTCTGCGTGCCGATCCTGGAGCAGGAGTCCGGCCTGGAGTGCGGCCGCGATTTCACCGTCGGCTACTCTCCGGAGCGGATCAACCCGGGGGACAAGGTGCACACGGTGGACAAGATCATCAAGGTGGTCAGCGGTCAAAACGCCGCGACCCTCGAGGTGGTGGCCAAGGTCTACGAACTGATCGTCACCGCCGGGGTGCACCGGGCCTCGTCGATCAAGGTGGCCGAAGCCGCCAAGGTCATCGAGAACACCCAGCGCGACCTCAACATCGCCCTGATGAACGAGCTGGCGCTGATCTTCGACCGCATGGGGATCCCGACCCGCGAAGTGCTCGAAGCCGCCGGCACCAAGTGGAACTTTCTCAAGTTCACCCCCGGCCTGGTCGGCGGTCACTGCATCGGCATCGACCCCTACTACCTGACCTACAAGGCCGAAAGCATCGGCTACCATCCCCAGGTGATCCTCGCCGGGCGGCGCATCAACGATGGCATGGGCAAGTACGTCGCCGAGATGACGATCAAGAAGCTGATCCAGGCCGACAAGCCGGTCAAGGGGTGCCGGGTGCTGGTGCTCGGCCTGACCTTCAAGGAGAACGTTCCAGACATCCGCAACACCCGGGTGATCGACATCATCGAGGAGCTGCGCAGCTACGGCGTCGAGCCGCTGGTCTGCGACCCCATGGCCGATCCCGCCGAGACCCGCCACGAGTACGGTCTGGAACTGGTCGAACTCGAACAGCACGCGCCCTTACGACGCCGTCGTCTACGCCGTCGCCCACACCGCCTTCGCCGACCTCGGCCCGGCCGACTACGCCCGGCTCTGCTGCAGCACCACCGGCTGCGGCGTGGTCATCGACGTCAAGGCCCAGCTCGACCGCGCCGCGATCGAAGGGCAGGGGATGGTTTATTGGGCGCTTTGATGACGTGGCGCGTGGTACGTGACAAGCTCTGTTTTGAGAGGCGTGTGGCTGACTCGAGGGCTGTGGTGCTCAGCTGGATATCCACTGCCCGCCAAAGATTCCCGTCAACCTTACGCCAGGTTTGAAGTGAACGTGTTTTCCGCGAACTGTCTCGCGCTACGCAGCCGTGCGCGCACAGGTTTTAACACCCGTGTTTTTTAATTTGACAACATAAAGTTTAATTGTTTATAACTAACGCTGTTAACATCTCAAAATTGCGAGATTAATGCTTGTTCTAACTACATTTTAGTTCGGGTGCGTTGCCAGGGATTTTAAGCTTGCCTTGCACGTCCCTCGTCCCGCGGCCCGCATCCCGGGGTTTTCAGGAGGATTCAATGAAGAGAAACACGCTGTTTCTGCTTGTGCTGATCACTGTGTTGGTGATGACCGGCTGCACCCGCTACGAGGACTACAGCGCCGGTACTGGTGCTCGACATCAACGATCCGAACGCCGGGGTCGTCGAAGTCGAAGACGTTGCCGTGACCGCGCCGGTCGAGGACAGCCCGAAGGTCACCGAATACATCATCGGCCCGGGCGACGTCCTCTCGGTCTACGTGCCGGGCATGGTCGAGCAGTCGGCCCGGGTCAGCTACTCGTCCGGCGACATCGGCGGCTTCCGCGTCAACACCGACGGCACCATCTTCCTCCCCCACGTCGGCGGGGTCGCACGTCGCCGGGCTGTCCGTATCGCAGCTGCAGGGGAAGCTGGTCGACATCTTCAAGGCCTACATCAAGAACCCGATCCTGACCGTGGAAATCATCGACTTCAAGTCGCAGCCGCTCTACCTGCTCGGCCAGTTCAACGCCCCGGGGCTGCACTACCTCGACCGGCCGACCCAGCTGCTGCACGGCCTGGCCCTTGGCAACGGCCTGAACACCGCCGCCAACCTGCGCGGCGCCCGCCTGGTGCGCAACGACCGCATCCAGCCGGTGGATATCTACGAGCTGCTGCACAACAACGACCTGAAGCAGAACATCCAGCTGCGTTCCGGCGACACCATCTACGTGCCGGGCAACGAAGACCAGCGCGTCTTCGTCTTCGGCGCCGTCGGCAAGTCCGGCATGGTGCCGATGGTCAACGGCCGCCTCAACCTGGTCCAGGCGCTCACCGCGGCCGCCATCGACCAGAAGCCCTACGACCACAACCAGATCCGCATCATCCGCTCCCTCTCGCAGACCAAGGGGCAGCTGATGGTGGTCGATCTCGGCAAGGTCATGAACGGCCAGGCCATGCCGATGTCGCTGATGGACGGCGACATCGTCTACGTGCCGAAAACCAAGCTGGGCGGCTGGAACGAGGAGCTCCAGGAAATCCTGCCGAGCTTGCAGGCGGTCGGCGCGATCCTGCAGCCCTTTGTGCAGATCAAGTATCTTAAGAATAATAATTAAAACCTGTCGCGACGCGGACGCGTGACGCGGGACGAGGACATCTTCAACTTGAATGCGCGGCGCTAACCATGCGCCGCAGAGTTTAACGGATATTTTTAGAGCAGATAAGCATTGTGGCCAGCAGGATGCGGAGTCGAAGACCGATGCAGGTTTTTCGCGTCCCGCGTCCCGTGTTTTTAACGGCTCTTCTCACACCAGATAACAATAACTTGCAACCTCGCGGTTACCGGCGCAGGGTCAGGCAGCTTTTAAGGTTGCCGCGTCCCGCGTCCCGCGTTCCGCGTCCACGGAATCATATGTCTGAGCAAAAGCACCCGCAATACTCCATCGGGCTGGAAAAAGAAGCCCACCTCACCGATTACATCAACGTCGTCCTGCGCCGCTGGAAGATCGTGCTGCTGGTCTTCCTGCTGGTCTTTATCGGGGTGACTGTCAAGACCTTCCTGACCGAGCCGGTCTACGAGGCCTACACCACCCTCGAGGTGCGCAAGGCCCAGCAGGGCAACATGCTCAAGGAACTCGGCATGGACGGCAGCGACAACTCCCTCTCCACCGAGATCGAGGTGCTGCGCTCGCGCTCGCTGGCCGAGCAGGTCGCCAAGCGCATGAACCTCGAATGGCAGGTGGCGGAAACCACCCCGGGTCTTGACTGTCGTCATCGGCGAGTTTGTCGTCATCGACTCCGCTCCCCGGGCTGGTCGTCACGCTGCTCGATGGCCAGAACTACCAGGTCTCCGACCTCACCGGCCGACTTGCTCGGCAAGGGGCGCAGCGGCGAAGTCTTACGTGCAGAGCGGCCTTACGCTGCAGCTCACCATCACCAAGGGGGCCGCCGGCCAGCGCATGGTCTTCGAGCGCCAGCCGATGGACGTGATCACCGCGCAATATCATCGACAGCCTGAACGTCACCGAGATGGGCAAGGGGAGCAACATCCTGCGCGTCTCCAGCCAGGGCACCGACCCGGGGCACGTCCGCGACGTGGTCAATCATCCTCACCGAGGTCTACCGCGAGATGAACGTGGCCGGCAAGACCCAGGAAGCGGGCAAGACCGTCGACTTCATCTCCCAGCAGCTGAGCGGCCTCAAGGACGTGCTCGACCACTCGGAGCAGCAGCTCCAGGAATACAAGGTGCAGACCGGCCTGGTCACCCTCGGCCCCGAGGGGAACTCGCTGGTGCAGAAGCTGGTGGAGCTCGAGCAGACCCAGGCCGACATGCGCCTCAAGCGCCAGCGCGTCGAGAGCGCCATCGCCATCATTAAGGACGCGATCCGCAGCGGCGGGCCGCTGACCGTGCCGACCATCGAGAACGTGCCGGCGATCAGCGAAGCCGCGGCCAAGCTGGCCGACCTCGACGCCCAGAAGAAGGGGATGCTGATCGACTTCACCGAGTCCCACCCGGCGGTGGTCGAAGTGCAGTCGCAGATCACCCGGGTGCGTGAGTCGCTGCTCTCCACCTACCAGGCGCTGCGCCAGGAGCTGCTCTTGAGCGAACGCGACCTGGCCAAGACCATCGCCGGCTTCGACGCGCAGCTCGAGGATATCCCCGAGGCCGAGCTGGAGCTGGCCAAGCGCACGCGCGTCAACTCGGTCAACGCCGAGCTCTACACCTTCCTGCTGCAGAAGCAGCAGGAGGCGCGCATCGCCCAGGCCTCCACCATCAGCAACGTGCAGATCGTCGACCCGGCGGTCACGCCGAAAATGCCGATCAAGCCGAACAAGAAGAAGAACCTGGCTCTGGGCTTCATCCTCGGCCTGATGCTCGGCGTCGGCCTGGCCTTTCTGCTCGACTACATGGACCAGACCCTCAAGACCACCGAGGATATCCGCGAGAAGCTGGGCCTGAACGTCTTCGGCATCATCCCGCGCATCCCCTTCGCCGACGAGGACGCCAAGATGCCGCGCAAGCGCCTGGTCACCACCCTGATGCCGAAATCGCCGGTGGTCGAGGCCTTCCGTGCCCTGCGCACCAACCTCAACTACATCACCGTCCAAGGAAAAGCACAAGATCATCATGGTCACAAGCTCCCTGCCCAACGAGGGGAAGTCGACCATCTCCGGCAACCTCGCCGTGGTCCTGTCGCAGACCGGCGCCAAGGTGCTGCTGATCGGCTGCGACCTGCGTCGCCCGCAGCTCTTTGACATGTTCGGCCTGAAGAACGAGCCGGGGTTGGTCAACCTGCTCATAGACGATGATCAGAATGCCCTGCGCCAAATCTGCCAGCCCGCGACTCGATTTCCTGCCTGCCGGCACGATACCGCCTAATCCGGCCGAAATACTTGAATCGGACGCGCATGGTCGAGCTTTTCTCGAATAGGTTCGTCGAACGCTACGATTACGTGGTCATCGATGCCCCGCCGGTGCTGCCGGTCACCGACGCACAGATTCTCGCGCCCATGGTCGACATCAACCTGATCGTCATCGAGCCGTGCCGGGTGCCGGAAAAGGCCGCCCTGCAGATGGTTGAGTCGCTGCGCGCCGTCGACGCCAAGATCGCTGGCGTCATCCTCAACGACAAGTCCGGGCGCGGCTTCAAGTACTACGGCAACTACAGCTACTACGGCAACAAGTACTACCGCGGCTACTACGGCGAAGATGAAGACGAAGTCGCCGACGGCGCTTTCGTGAGCGCGGTGAAGAAGGTTTGGGGGAAGTTAAACTCGTAAACAGCGGCGCGTGGCGCGAATACCGTGGACGTGTAGTGCGGAAACCTTTTTCGACTGAGAGGGACTCTTGTTTATCTGACGTAAGAGCTGTCCGGAAAGGGCGGCCCTTTCTTTTCGTAGCGCGTGGCGAGCAGCGAGGAACCCTTTCGATCACTAGTTAACATATTGACGCACAATCTCTTGAACTTTGGATCTTTTTTCTCGATTGGTTCAAAGATTTAGATTGTCGCGCCGCTCGCCACGGTTTGTTAAGAAGCAAAAAATTGACTTTTATAGTAATAATTGAATATATTTAAACTTATTTAAGATTTCCAAGCTCTTAAAGCTTTTTCGCGCGACGCGCTCACCGTGTTTTTAATGGCAGAAACCCCCATACATACCGATAACCCGCAGCTCGAGAAGGAAGTCCATCTCCTCGACTATCTGCACGTCGTCCAGCGGCGCTGGCGCATCGCCGTGATCGTCTTCCTGCTGGTCTTTGTCGGCGTCGCCGTCAAGACCTACCTGGAGACCCCGATCTACCAGTCCTCGGTGACGCTGCGGGTTGGCTACAAGCAGCAACCTTCGGAGATTGCCCTCAAGCTCGACCTGGAGAACCGCTTCAGCATCGCCTCGGAGCTGCGCGTGCTGCAGTCCTACGCCATCGCCGAGATGGCCGCGACCAGGCTCGGCCTCCAGTGGCAGCAGCTGGAGCGTTCTCGTGGCCTGGATGTGCATATCGAGGGACTCGACGTGCCCGACGATAACGGGCAACTCACCTTGGAGCTCACCGGGGCGGCCAGTTATCGGCTACTCGCATCAGATGGCCGGGAGCTTCTGCAGGGGGAGAGCGGTGAGCTCGTCGAGACCAACGGCTACCGCGCCCTGATCACGATCCACGCGGGGGAGAGCGGCGACCGGGTGGAGCTGCGCCGGCTGAGCCATGAGGAGACCGTCGACCAGATCATGTCCGGCATTTCGGCGAGCGAGCTGGAGGAGGGCACCAACCTGATCGGGCTCTCGGTGCAAGGGCCGGACCCGCGACAGGTCACTGCCATCGTCAACGCCCTGGCCGATGCGTACGTGGAGCAGAGCCGCCTCTCCAAGTCTGCCGAGGCTGCCTCTGCCCTGCAGTTCATCGATCAACAGAAGGGTGAGCTCGGCAGCCAGCTCGACCAATCGGAGCAGTCCCTCAACGAATACCGCATCAAGACCGGCCTCGACCGGCTCAGCGCCGAAGGGCAGAGCCTGGTCGACATCGCTGTCGAGCTCGAGAAGCGCCGAGTCGACCTGAACCTGCAGCTCAAGCGCATCACCACCTTTCTCGACGAGTTCAAGTGGGACCGCGACGACTTTACCGCCGTCGGCGGTCTGCCGGGGATCGACGAGTTCATCAGCCAGCTGGTCGCCCTGCGCGCCAGCCGCCTCGACCTGCTGCGTAAGTACACCTCCGCCCACCCAGAAGTGATCGAAGTCGACAACCAGGTCAGCCAGCTGCGCGAGAAGATTCGCAGCACCGTCCTGCTGGCCAAGAAGCGCATCGAACAGCAGCTGGCCGACGTCAAGGTCTCCCTCGCCCAGAGCACGCGGGTGCTGGAGCAGATGCCCGAAGAGGAGCTCGAGCTGGTGCGACTCTCCCGCGCCAACCAGGTCAACGCCGAGCTCTACAGCTACCTGCTGCAGCGCCAGCAGGAGACACGCATCGCCGCGGCCTCCACCAGTAGCAACATCGATATCATCGACCGTGCTCAGGTGCCGCAGTCACCGATCAGGCCGAACACCAGGAAGAACCTGGCCCTCGGCCTGATCCTCGGCCTGATGCTCGGCGTCGGCCTGACCTTTCTCCTCGATTACCTCGACCGCACCATCAAGGACGAGGAGGATGTCCGCGAGAAGCTCGGCCTGCCGGTGATTGGCAACATCCCGCGCATCAGAGCGGCCGAAGATGACGAAGAGCAGCAGCTGGTCACCCAACTCGAACCGATGTCGGCGGCGGCCGAGGCCTTCCTCGCCTTGCGCACCAACCTGCTCTACACCATTACCCACCAGAAGCATCGCACTGTGCTGCTGACCAGCTGCATGCCTGACGAAGGGAAGTCGACCATCGCCGTTAACCTCGCCGCCGCCCTGGCCCAGACCGGCGCCCGCACCCTGCTGGTCGGCTGCGACCTGCGCCGCCCCTCCCTCTACAAGGCCCTCGGCCAGGCCGAGATCCCCGGTCTCACCGAACTACTGGTTAACGGCGACCAATCTGCCGTGCGCAGGATCGAACACCTCAACCTCGATTTTATTCCCGCCGGAACCGAGCCGCCCAACCCGTCCCAGCTGCTTAGCTCCGAGAAGATGCGCAAGTTTATGGAGGTGGTCAATCACAAGTACGACTACGTCGTCATCGACGCACCGCCGCTGCTGCCGGTCGTCCGACGCCCTGATCCTCGCCTCGCGCGTCGATCTCAACGTCATGGTCATCGAATCGTGCCGAGTCCCCGAAAAACTCGCCAAACGCGTCCTCCGCTCCCTGCAGAATCACGACGCCAGCATCGCCGGCGTCGTCCTCAACGACAAGACCGGCAAAGGCGCCAAGTATTATGGCGACTACAGCTACTACGCCGGCAAGTACTACAAGGGATACTATCGGCGCAACGAGCAAGAGAGCGTTCCGCCCCTTTGGCGACGGATGCTCACGCGGGTTTGGGAGTTTATTAATGGCTAATTCGCAGGGCGAATTACGTGGCGAGTAGCCCGTAGTTCGGGAATCGATATTTAATGGAATTATTTCGGAAGGACTGTTATTCATTCGAAGACTTGGACGTATGGAAGCGTTCTGCAAGCTTAAGTGCTGAACTGGCAGATTTGAAAGACTTTGGCTTTCATGACCAGACTCGCGCGCCGGGCTGTCGATCCCAGCAATATATCGGAAGGCCATGATCGCGCCTCGGCTAGAGAAAGCATGAATTCTCGCAACTATGCAATAAGCACTTGTGGGGAACTCCGCACCATTGGTATGCAGATAGGATATATCAGTCGGAAAAGGGCAAAGTCTGGCTTAAGAAGACGGAGTCCCTCTCGGCAATGGTCGGTGGCCTGATTCGCAATAAAAAGAACTTAATCAACAGCAAGCAACAATCTAAAGGAAACAAGGCGAACTAAGTGAGAGAAGATTCCCGCGCCAAGCGCTACACGCCGCTCGCCACGTAATCATGATAGATTTCCATTGTCATTTGCTTCCGGCCCTGGACGATGGCGCAATAACCATCGACGATTCCCTGGCCATGGCCCGTGCGCTGGCCGAGTTCGGCTACACCACCGTGTGCTGCACGCCGCACTGCATCAAGGGCTACTACGACCTCACTCCGCAAAAGGTGCGCGACGCGACGTTGATGCTGCAGGCCGACCTCGACAGCGCCAACATCCGCCTCGAACTGCGCCCCGGCATGGAGTACATGCTCGACGAATGCTTCTCCACCTACGCTGACGATCTGCTTCCCCTGGGTGACACCAAACTCATCCTCTGCGAAGCGCCCCCGCAGGCACACCCCGGCATCGTCCATGAGAGTCTTGAACTGATTATCGAGCAGGGGTTCGTGCCGCTCATCGCACATCCAGAACGAACGCAATATTTTTATGAAATGCTCTCGCGGCGCGTGGTGCGTGACGCGGAACCCTCAGAAGCTCGGGACACGGACATTTTAAATACTTGGGGCACAGTACCTTTTGAAGCTCGTGAAGAGGAAAATCTTGGAGAATCTAGGGGCTTTTTGAAGAAATTCTGGCCGTTCGGTTCTCGAAGTTCGCGACCCGTGTCCCGCATCCCACGTCCCGGTTTTCCAGATTTGCCTGAAAATTGTTTGTTTCAGGGAAATTTGGGAAGCTTCACAGGTTTTTACGGTGAAAAAATACAACGCCAAGCCTACGAACTCCTCAAACTCGGCGTCTATTCCGCCCTGGCCAGCGACCTCCACGACGGCTCCTCGGCGCACAAGGTGCTGGTCGCCGGAGAAGTTCGAGACGAATCCGTTATTAAAAAAGCTCTCGGATTGGGATGGCAATGACGTTTCTGCTTCTGCTGACGGTAAACCGGGAGGGCAGGGGGAGCTGTTTTAAACGAGCGTCGCGCGGATACCTTAACCCCGAGCTCTGATCAAACGCCTTTAAAAGTTTTTTCGCGTAACTCGCCACGAAATTCGCTACGTGAATTTGAGACCTTTGTGAGAAGTTATGTGACATAAATGCATATTTGGGTTCATTCTGTATTTTAAGCACATAGCATACAATTAATACCTCGGCAGAGGACTAGGCGGCACTGAATTTGCATTTAAAAATATAGGTTAAAAAGCTTTTCGCGTTTAGTCATACCGTAGCGTGTGGCGAGTAACGCGGACACCTTAAAGCCGAAGTGCTGCCTTGAGCCTTTAAAATTTTTTGCGCGCCACGCGCTACGCTAAGCGAAATATATTGGAGATTTTTGGTGAGACATTACGATTCAATAAAAAGAGTGCTCGTCACAGGAGGGGCTGGATTCTTAGGGTCACACCTCTGCGAACGCCTTTTAGCTGAAGGCAACGACGTCCTCTGCGTCGACAACTACTTCACCGGACGGCGCGCCAACATCGCCCACCTGTTGGACAACCCCAACTTCGAGGTGATGCGCCACGACATCACCTTTCCGCTCTACGTCGAGGTCGACGAGATCTACAACCTTGCCTGCCCGGCGGCTCCGATCCACTATCAGTACGACCCGGTGCAGACCACCAAGGTCAGCGTGCACGGCGCCATCAACGTCCTCGGCCTGGCCAAGCGCACCAAAGCCAAGGTCTTCCAGGCCTCGACCAGCGAGGTCTACGGCGACCCGACCGTGCATCCGCAGAAGGAGGACTATTGGGGGAACGTCAACCCCATCGGCATTCGCTCCTGCTACGACGAGGGGAAGCGCTGCGCCGAAACGCTCTTTTTCGACTATCACCGCCAGAACCAGGTGCGCATCAAGGTGGCGCGCATCTTCAATACCTACGGGCCACGTATGCACGTCAACGACGGTCGGGTGGTCTCCAACTTCGTGGTCCAGGCGTTGCGCGGTGAGGATATCACCATTTATGGCGATGGTTCACAGACGCGCTCCTTCTGCTACTGCGACGATCTGATCGAAGGCTTCCTGCGCCTGATGGCCACCGGCGATAACATCACTGGTCCTATGAACCTGGGCAACCCTGTTGAGTTCACCATCAAACAACTCGCCGAAATTGTCGTTGACATGGTTAACTCCGCTTCGAAGCTGGTCTTCAAGCCCCTGCCGTGCGACGACCCGAAACAGCGACAGCCGGATATCGCTTTTGCGAAGAAAGAGTTGGGTTGGGAGCCTACGTATGCCTTGAGGGACGGTCTGGCAAAAACTATTGCGTATTTTGACGAGTACCTGAAAAGCGGGAGTTAAAGTTATCGTCTTCAGCCAGCATGGTACCTGAAAAGCGGGGGTAACGTTATCGTCTCACAGCATAGGTGTTTTTGCGAAGGGCTTCGTGTTAAAAGCTGTCTGTCTGTGATTAGTATGATAAGTGGTCCTTATCGAACACTAAAAACATAGATAAATTAGATGTTTATGTTTTTTCTGAGTGGCCGAAAATAACTTGATGGTCACAAAATAAGCCGAAAAATAAGCATGCTTTAATGTTAGGACGGCATGCAGTCTGAATAATTCCCGGTGGAATCGTCGGCAAATTAGGTTTGAGTTAACTCATGTTGCAGCATCTATAGAACACCAAATCCCCCGATCTTCGGACCGTGGGCTTTCACTTAAGATTGCAGAATAAATATGATGAATAGATTGACACGTATGTCATTATAAAAGACATTATGAAACAGTTATATAGATGATTCCAAGAAGGATGGAAATACTCTCCCTTGAGTTGCATCGCTAAAAGAGAAAACATCTTATGCCTTTATATCTGACCCTTCTGTTCGTTCTGTTAATGTGCACACCTTCTTTCTCTGCCCCGCCGGTCTGGAATAAACAGATTGCGCCGAAGATCGCGGATCATATGGCACGTAACGAGCCGATAGATGTGCTGATCCTGCTTGATGACTCAGCGGAGCTGCAAGCCGAAAGCGCTTCTGTCCTTAACAGGGCAAAGGGGAGGCGAGAGACCAAGGGTGAATACAACCTGCGCATGCAAAATCGTAAAGATCGTCTCAACCTCTTGAAGGGCCAATTCAAGTCCGAAATCGTTGGCCCCGACCTGGAGATACTGGGCGACTATTCCGTCCTCCCTGTGATACATGTGCATGTCGGTTCCGCTCAAGCGCTTAATCGACTGATCCAGCATGGCAAAGTGCTCTCAATCGATGAGAACCTACGTCTTGAGACCACTCTTGCCCAAAGCTTGCCGCTCATCGGTCAGCCGACCGTATGGAATAACGGTAGCGGCTACGGTGGTGACGGGACAACGATCGCTGTTCTCGATACGGGTGTTGACTATACACACGAAGCCTTCGGTTCATGCTCAGCCCCCGGGGGAGCATGCAAGGTCGTGTATGCACAAGATTTTGCCACATCAGACAACTCTCTCGACGACGATGGTCACGGGACAAACGTCTCCGGCATTGCCTTGGGCGTCGCTCCGTCTGCGAAAATTGCCGCTTTAGATGTCTTCCCTCCTGTGGGTGGCGCCTATCTCAACGATATCATTGCTGCCATTGACTGGTGCGTTGCCAACCAGGCGAACTACAACATCACTGCAATCAACATGAGCCTTGGTGCTGGTGGCTACACCTCAGCTGTCTCACCATCGGATAGTTGGGGACTATCCATTCAACGCGCTGTAGATGCCAATATTGTCGTCGTGGCATCATCAGGCAACGATGCCTCCACGAACGCGCTGAGTATTCCAGCGGCGTATAGTAATGTCGTCTCGGTCGGTGCTGTTTACGATGAACAACAGAACGGATCGATATCCTACCCTGTCGCTGCTTGCACCGATGTTAATCCTCCAGCCGACAAGATCGCTTGTTTCTCCAACAGCGCCACGTTTCTGACCATGCTGGCTCCCGGGGCGTTCATCACCGCCGCGGGAATAGAAATGCAAGGGACTTCTCAGGCGGCCCCCCATGTTGCGGGTGCTGCCGCCGTGCTTCGCGCTGCCTTTCCAAACGACACGGTCGTACAGACAGTCGATCGGCTGACAAACGGACAACCGATCACGGATGTGCGCAACGGCATCAATAAGCCGCGCCTTGATCTCGAGTTGGCTCTTACAGGAGCTGCCAGTATAGATACTGATGGGGATGGCATCTTCGATGTCGATGATAATTGCCCTACAACCTCCAATGCCGACCAACGTGACGCCAATGCCAATGGTCTCGGTGATGCCTGTGACGCATCAGATACCGACGGTGATGGTGTCTCTGATGCCGAAGAGTATGCTGCAGGAACAGACCCAGCACGAGTAGGGGTGCTCCCTCCAGGGTATGTTTTCCCGGAGCACATTACGCCACTGCAACTAATTCCATTGGGAGGTCCTCTGGATGGTCAAAGGCCACTGCCCCATTGATCAGTACCTAAATCGCATGCGAACAGTTCATATAAGCCACCACTGCCAAGACGAAAACGGCCGTGTTATTGAAAGAATACTGGCTGACAGTTAAGGCAATAAAGAGATCTGCCTCTTGTAACGTGAACTATGTTGGGATGACATTAGAAAACCCAATACAGGGCCTAAACCAAGAAGGCAGATCATGAAAAAATCTATCCTGTTTGTCGGTCTGGACGTCCAGAAAAACTCTTTCGAGATTGAGCAAGTATTCTCACGATAACCCGATGAACTTATTCAGCTATCAATCGGACATTAGTGATATTATTTATCAAATAATGTTTAAACATTAAAAAAATTGACCTTTGGTCAATAATAAGACATTTCTTAAAGTATTAACTCTCCGATAAGAGCAACGGCAGGGCAACTTGCCGACGCAAAACCACGGGCTCGCCGAAGCTGCAACGCTTTGGTAAGTAGCCGGGTTGCCGAAGAGAGCCGGTTCCTATCTGTTCCCTAAAGTGATCAGTGATGACCTGCCACCCGTCTTCGGAATTTGGAGATGGGTTTTTTGTTTTCTGGGGGACATATGTTGCAGGGGGGCTGCATCTCGAAAGTAGTCGAGGCCGAAGATTGTATGCGATCTTTGGCCTTTTTGTTTGTTTAATTGTTTCGAAATCATATTAATAAGTAGCAGGTAATGTTTTGTAATTAAATCGTAATTGTCGCTCTATAAGCTCTTTTTGCTTTATGTTTTATGTTAGGGAGGATCGTCATGCGGGCAAAGAAATTATTTTATCTCAGCCTCTTCATCTTTTTTTTCAGCGTAACTGCCTGTTTCTCTGAAATCAATATTCCTTCCAAATCATTAAGCCTTGATGGGTCTGCTGATAAATTACTGGTCCCCCACAGTGCGAGCCTGGACATTTCCGGTTCGCAAGTCACCATGGAGGCCTGGGTCAAAATTACTGGAGATACCGGTAATCATTGGATTGTATGCAAACAGGATATAAGCAACAACCGTTCTTATGGTTTCTACATTGAATCGAACGATTTTCAGAACTCAAGGCGAGTGATTCCTTCAATCCAGGCAGAGTGGCATTTCGAGCAAGCTGTTGGCAACGGGGTTTTGGCTTATAACCAGTGGTACCACGTCGCTGTTGTTTATGACGGCGCTAACATCAAAACCTACCTTAACGGCCAGCTCAACGGCGAAGCCATTTTATCCGGTAATCTCGTTCAAAATTTAAGGGAGCTGACCATCGGTGGAACCTATTGGACTGATTCAGATACGACGAATGGCTTGATCGATGATGTCCGTATCTGGAACATCGCCCGGACTCCAGCCTGACATCCAGGCGAATATGAATACGGCTTTGTCAGGGTCTGAACCAAATCTGGTTGGCTATTGGCAATTTAACGCCAAAGAGGATTTAGGGGTCAATGGCGATGGAGCGGATGATGTCCGTGATTTAACCGCAAACGCTAACCATGGCGATTTGGTTGGTGATACAGATTTGGTGGATATACAGCTGGTTTTCGAAGATCTGGATGAAGATGGGTCTTTCACTCCCGTTGACTGTGATGACAACAATGCGAGCATCAATCCCGGCGCCACCGAGATTTGTGGTGATGGCATCGACAACAACTGCAACGCCCTGATCGATGAATTTTGTGTCCCCGACAGTGACGGCGACGGTGTCTTAATAATGTCGACAACTGTCCGGACACCCCCAACGACCAGTCTGATATCGACGGGGACAACATCGGTGATGTCTGCGATGACGACATCGATGGCGACGGCATGCCCAACAGCTACGAGGAGGTCTATGGGTTCAATCCACCGATGGTAGTGATGGTGCCCCGATTTTGATGGTGATGGCTACCCAAATGCCGCTGAAGCCTCCGTCGGTTTTAACCCGCTGGTCGCCGATGGGGTCCAACTTTATCTTTCCGGTTCTTTGCCGACAACTGACACCAGAGGGCTTGATCTGTCCGGATCGTTTGATGAGTATGGCGTGCAAGCCGGTGGTCAACGAGCCTATCTCGCCGATGGCATCAACGGTCTGAGCATTGTCGATATCTCGAATTCTGAAGACCCAATCGTTTTGGGGGTCTTGGACACGCCAGATAAGGCCCTTGCCGTTGCCGTCGCTGATAACAACGATCATACGTACGCTTATGTTGCGGATCAGACCACGGGGCTGCGGGTCATCGATGTGACCGATTCTGAATCTCCCTTCGAAGTCGCTTCTCTGGAATTTACGGGAGAATCTGCCCGTGCGCTTACTATTGTCGATAACGTCCTATACCTCGGCAGCGAAAACAATCTGCGGTTGATCGACATCAGCACACCTACAGCTCCTGCCTCTCTACCGCCTATCTTTTCGTTTTCCTCGGAGGTACGAGGTTTTGCGATTGTCGGCGATTTTCTCTATCTGGCGAACAATACGGATGGACTCCGTATCTTCGATATCAGCGATCCATCCAACCCGGTGGAAATGGGACAACTCGTGACAGCCAACGCCATGTCAGTGGCTGTGTCCGGCACGTGGGCGTTCATCGCTGATTTGTATAACGGTTTGCAGATTGCCGATGTCAATGACCCGAGATAATCCGCTGTTGATGACGTCCTATCCGATGCCGGATCGTGTCTACGATGTCTTTGTTGATGGCAACTTCCTCTACCTGGCTAACAATAATTACGGGCTGCGCGTAGTAGAAATCAGCAACCCTGCCATACCGCAGATGATCGCCTACTATGATCCCCCCAACAGGGCACGGGGGGTTAAGGTCCTGGACAACACCTTGGCTTTCGTGGCCGATTTTTCCAGCGGCTTACAGATCATCGATCTCACCGCTGTGCATATGATTTTTACTGACCAGGACGGGGATGGGTATTTCACCCCGGGCGACTGCAATGATGATAATGCGGGCATCAATCCTGGCGCAGCCGAGATTTGTGATGGCATTGATAATAACTGCAACAGTCTGCCTGATGATTTCTGTGTCACCGATAGTGACGGCGACGGGGTTCCCGATGACGAAGACAACTGCCCCGCCATCGCCAATTCTGGTCAGTCAGATGTCAATAATAACGGTATTGGTGATGTCTGTGATGCCGAATCCGATTCGGATAACGACGGTTTTGTCGACAGCGCAGACAACTGCCCAGGCATAGCCAACGACCAAACAGATGACAATGTGAATGGCATTGGCGACGTGTGCGACCCCGAGCTCGATTGGGATAATGACGGATTCTCGAACAGTGTTGACAACTGCCCCTCCAATCCCAACGACCAGTCGGACCTCGACGGGGACAACATCGGCGACGTCTGTGATGACGACATCGACGGTGACGGCATGTCCAACGTCTACGAAGATGTCTACGGATTCGATAAATACGATGGCAACGATGGCCCCGCGGATTTTGACGGCGATGTCTACACCAACGCCGATGAAGCAATTGCCGGCTTTAATCCTTGGGTCGCAGACGGGGTTCCTCTCTCTTTGACCGGAGCCTTGTCAACCACAGGAAAATCGGTAGGAATGACTCTTGTCGGTTCGATGGCCTATATGGCCGAAGGCGGGACCGGCGGTCTTCGCATCGTCGATGTCAGTGATGCCGCAGCCCCTGTCGAAGTCAGTATGCTCAACACTCCCGATCGAGCCCTTGCAGTCGCCGTGGCCGGCAACTACGCGTATGTTGCAGATCGGAACATGGGTTTGCAGGTCTACAATGTGGCCACTCTAGCCACTCCGTTTGCCGTGGGTTCTCTGGAGACCCCTGGAGAATCTGCAACGACGGTTGCCGTCACCGGCAATACGCTTTACCTCGGCAGCGGCAACGCACTGCATGTGATTAACATTACCACTCCCGAGAGCCCTTCCGAGGTGACCACTTATACCTTCGCTGGCGCCGTCATGGATCTCGAGATTGCCGGGACAACCCTTTATGTCGCTACCGGTGAGGAAGGGGTCCGGGCATTTGACATAACCGACCCGTCCGCTCCTGTGGATCAAGGGTTGATCAATACGTCCACCATCGCCCAGGCTGTATCCGTATCCGGGACGACTGTGTTCATTGCGGACTTTTACAACGGCTTGCAGATTGCCGATTTCAGTGACCCGAATAATCCGCGGATGGTGGCATCCTATGATGTGCCGGGTTGGCTCTACGATGTTTTTGTCGAGGGCAACACCGTCTACCTGGCCAACGATAATTACGGTCTGCGGGTGGTTGATGTTACGAATCTCTCACATCCACAGATGATTGCTTTCTATGACACTCCGGCAAGTGCAAGGAATGTGAAGGTCGCCTCCAGCTACGCTTATGTGGCTGATTTTTCCAGTGGCCTACAGATCATCGATCTCACCAATGTGCAGATTGGCGTACCAGTACGAGTCTATTTTGATTATGAGTATTTGGAATCGAGTGGCCAGATAAGCATCGAGCCCTGGGATTACTTCAACATCGAAGACGGTACTATCACTACGAGCGCTAACCGCGACATGGACTCGGAACTGGAACTCTGGGGCGGTTCCCTCCATGTGACATGCAATGACAACCTTTTCGCGATACCTCTAAACCAAGAATACGCTAGTGTCACTTCTACTGATTTCGAGGCAGCGACTTATGACCGACTGAATATCGCTCCTTCAGTAGGCTTGGTGTTTCTTCAGAAGGCCAATCAGGGGTCAGATTATTGTGACGGGCCGTTCTGGGGCGACGCCAAGTTTCATATCACTGCCATTGATCGCACTCCTCTGGACATCACTGACCAGGACGGAGACGGTTATTACACTCCGGGCGACTGCAACGATAATGATGCGGGCATCAACCCCGGCGAAGCCGAAATTTGTGATGGCATCGATAACAACTGCAACACTCTGCCTGATGATTTCTGTGTTCCCGACAACGGCGGCGAGCCTGACCCTGACGCGTTCGACGCCTCAAACGTCAGTGCCGGCATGTTCAACGAGACCTATCCCGCTACTGCGGATCCAGAAGATCCGACCGTGCTGCAGCGCAACTATCTCTACGTTACGGTTGAAGGGGCCTCCCAAGCCGGGTCCGTTGATGCCCACGTTGAAGACCCGGATGCATCGATCCTGACTTTCCCGACCATTTTTCCCGTTGATGATGCACCAATCACCAAGCGCAAGGCGGAGACTGGCCTGATCAGTGGCGTCTACACCTTTACCTTCACCGACGGGCAGGGCAACCAGGCCGTGCAGGAGGTGCTTAACACCACTCCCGTACCGGTACCTCTGGTCGACGTCAACACAATCCAGGTTCGTCTAAACCCCGATAATACAACGACAATCTCCTGGGCACCGCTCGCCGAGCCGTTCACTTTCTGGTACACGATCTTTATCAGGGATGTAACCAACAATCAGACCGCCTACGCGAGTGATCCCGACATGAATGTCTCGCTCACGCTCCCGTATGGCATCCTGACTGCCGGCGTGGATTACACCGTGGAGGTGCGTGCTCAGGACGGCCCGACGGATGAGCTATGTTTCAACCGCTCCCGCTCCAAGGTTTACAGTTTCAACCTCGGTGGAACAGGATTGGTCAGCGGGACGATCCCGTCCGCCGACTCTCTATTACCAGGATGCCGGCGACGGCACGCAGAATCTCGTCGCTTATTTCGAAAATCTTGACCAGTTGCCGATTGCCGGCTTCGGTGACTTCGAGTTTTTGCGCCTTCTGGGCCCGAACGATTACCACTTTGACTTTACCTCCGCTGATTTTAAAACCGCATGGATCACTCACAAATTCACCGTTGGGGATTCCCTACGCCCAGTCGATGCGGGTGTGTACACCTTCCATGGACGCATCGCCGGTCAGAATTATTTCGGTTACGCCAGCCTGACGCCGGAACGACCGCTGCCGGTTTTTGACGACGGCACCTTCCAGGCCGAGGACTTGGGCAACGGCAAGGTGCGCCTAAGCTGGGGTGACGGCGATTACACCGGACCGCTCTACTACCGGGTTTTCGTCAAGGATGTCATCACGGGTAGCACCTGGGACAGTGGTCCCGAGCGGTTCAATGCGCGCCACCTCGATGTGCCCTGGGACACGATCAATGCCATCGGTCCGAATCCGAAATCCTGGCGCGTCGAGGCGTTGGACAGCACATCCCGCAGCAGTTCGCGCAACCGTGCGCTCTCCGCCTACACACCTATGGGTGACCCAGCTGTCAACCCGATCACCCTCGAAGCCAATGTCACCAATTATTCCCGGGGCAATGACCCGGTCGCCAGCCGTTTCTGGGGTCAAGCCCTGGTCGGTGACGTCACTGTGTCCGGTTTTCAATGTCTACGGGCCGGAGCGATATAACGGTCGACCTGCTCAACGACGGCACGGTCCAGCTCTACCAGGGTGCGTACAGCTATGCCTACCAGCAAGCTTTCGCTGCTGTAAAGGGACCTTACCGATTCGAGGCCAGCTTCGACAATTCCACGAAAAATTTCTACGATTACCAGTCGGACTCACACCAAATCCCCGCCGTTGATGCCTCCAGCGTGCATGTTGATGCCCTGCGCGACGGACAATTGCGCTTCTCCTGGGCCCCAGTGGAGCACGACCGGCCGCTCTGGTACACGCTATGGATCGGCACTGACAATGACGGTCAGTATGACGAAGCCCTGGTTGTCTACAACCTGACCACGTCATCAACAGTGATTGCGGCAGCCGACCTGCCGGATGGTCCGCTGGTCATCACGATCTGGGCGCGTGACGGCTCCAAGGGCGAAACCGCCAACAATCGCAGCTATTCGGCCTGGATCCCCTACCAGAAGCCAGGTGGTCCCCTCGACTCAGACGGCGACGGTGTTCCTGATGACGATGACAATTGTCCAGCCATTGCCAACCCCGACCAGTCAGACGTCAATGGCAACGGCATCGGCGACGTGTGCGACACCGGGTCCGATACAGATAACGACGGTTTGTCCGATGCTTATGAAGTGCAGATCGGCACCGACCCGAATAACCCGGATACCGACGGCGACGGCGTTGGCGATGGTGCCGATGCCAACCCGCTGACCATTAATGCCAACATCCTCGATTTCTCCCTGCTGCATACCACCTTGGGTGACGGCAGTCAGGTCGCACAGATCATCTTCAAGCTCAGCCCCTCGAACGCGAGCCTGGGGAGCCTGGCCGCCGTGGTCAAAGATCCCGTGGGAACGACTTACGCTTTTCGACGACAGCGACCTCTCCGCGACGGGTTCCTTCGTCAAAACTTTCCCCTCGCTCATAGAGGCGAGTCTGCCACACTGACGGTGACCGATGCCCTCGGCGGCAGTGTCAGTCGTGCCGACAGCTACACGGGCCTAGCGATCACGCCCCGGGTCGATGTCACCAGATGGGTCCACTACGTCAGACAGCTGAACGGGGCCTATGTGTTCCAGTGGCCGCAGGTCGATGCCGCCTACTCTGATCACTATCGGCTGCGGATCACCGATAGCAGCGAGGACACTGTTTACAAGTCCGCGCTAGCCCAACAACGCTGCTACAGTCCCCCCGGAGTGTTGAATGGTACCGATCCCGATGCTTGCAGCTTCCAGATCGAAACCGCTGATCGCGATGTCTTCGACCTCGTTTTCAACCGCAGCCTGACTGTTATGTTCCCCTTTACTGCCAACGACGTCAATACGCCAGGATTACTGAATAACCCGGTCGTCGATAACCGCTTTGAAATCGGACGGCACGCAGAAGGTCGTGGTGGACTTCGACCTGCCACAAGAAATTGCCTTTGAAAATGTCTCTCTGGCCGAGGTCTCGGGACCGAACGACTTCTCTTATACCTACGTTCCGGGAGATTTTTCTGAGCAGGACAGAACTTTTACCCGTCATTTTGTCTTAGGTGAATCCGGGGCACCGAGCGCGACCGGCCTTTACTCGTTCCACGTCGTCACAAACGATGCCCTGCATTACTATGCGGATACGACCCTGACCACGGCAGTGTCATACCCGGCGCCCGACAGCGTCGCGTACCAGATTGAGAATCTGGAAGAGGTTGAGAATCCCGACAATGACCGTTACCGGTTCAGCTGGGCCGACGTCAACTACAACGGTCTGCTCTACTACCGGATCATGTTCCTCAACGGGTCTGGCGAATACTACATTACCTCCCGCCAGAACAAAAACAACGTCGTTGTCGATATGAAGAACGTCACCAGTCAGCTTGGCGATGGGCCCTTGCAGTGGCGGGTTGAGGTTCACGACAGCAGCAGCGGGCGGACCCTGCGCAATCGCAGAAACGGGCCGTGGGTTGCCTTGAGCCTGCCGGCGTACGACCCCACCAAGCCTTTGCTCATGGGACGATTCGACAACCTAAACGATTCTCAACGGTGATCAGGAACTGCGCCATGTGATCGATGTCGCCGACTTCTCCCAGGTTCTGACCCTAGATGTCACAGGGCCGATTGCCCCGGTAGATCACCCCTGACTACTCAAGGGCTCTGGCAGTTGACGGCAATAAATACCTCGGACTTGATTACGTGGTGTACGACCTGATTGAGACGGAAGCCGCCCAACCGGGTCTCTATGCCTATCATCTGACCACCCAAGACGGTTCGGCCTTCTCTACGACAACCTGACTGACGCTGTGGCACTCCCGTGGTCGATGACACCGCTTCCGATACGGACAACGACGGCCTGTCCGACAGCGACGAGTACGCTCTCGGCACCGACCCGAACAACCCGGACACTGACGGCGATGGTTTCAGCGACGGTGACGATGCCAACCCGCTGATCATCAACGCCAACATTGTCGCTTTTTCCATGCTGCACACCACCCTGGGCGATGACAGCCAGATTGCCCAGATTGTTTTCGATGTCAGGGTGCCTGGATTCGGGCTTAACGGACTGAGCGCCGTTGTCTCAGGCCCGAACGCATTCAGCTACATTGTTCAGGACAGCGATGTCGTCGGCGGATCTTTCAGCAAGACTACGTGACCCTCGAAGAGGGTATCTATACCCTGAAAATCACCGATTCCTTTGGCAACAGCGTCAGCCGTGCCGACAGTTACGCCGGTTTGCAGGAGACTCCGCGAGTGGAGACCGGCAAAGTCCGATATTACCGGCAGGCGGGTGGTTCCTACACCTTCCACTGGCCGGCGGTTAATGCCGCCTATTCCTACTTCTACCGGTTGTGGATCATGGACGGTGCTGGCCAGACGACGCTTCTACACGAGTCCCTGGAGTCAGAACGTGACCGCAACCGTGCCGGCTCAGTATCTGATCGGACGCCGGCGACAATGCCTACAGCTATCGCATCGAGACCGCTGACCGCGATGTCGCTTGACCTGATTTTCAACCGCAGCCTGACCACCGCGGTGCCTTTTACGGCCAACGCGGGGAATGTAGAGCGGGCTGGTGAGCGGCGCAGCGATTTATAACCGCTTTGAAGCCGATGACACGCAGAAAGTCGTCGTCGGCATTGACTTGCCCGGGATAGATGTCGCGACAGTCTCCAAGGCTGAAGTCTGCAGGGCCGAACGGATTTACCTACACCTTCGACACGGTCACCGATTATAGCGAGTTCGACAGTTCCCTGTCCCACAGCTTCGTGGTGGATCCCGAGGCGCCGTCTCGATACTGGTGTCTACACGTTCCACACGACGATCGACGGTGTCGATTACTACTCGGACGCGACCTTGACGCCGGTCGTCGCATACCCTGTCCCCGACAACAGCTCATGGCAGGTTGTGAGGCTCGACGACGACAACATCCAGCTGAGCTGGGCGGATGTCAATTACAACGGCCTGCTCTATTACCGGGTGATGGTCCTGAACGACAACGACGACTACGTCATCACTTCGCGCAAGAACAGCTCTAATGCGACCATCAACCTGCCGAATTTGTACAATACCCTGGGGAGCGAATCTCTGCGCTGGAGGGTGGAAGTACATGACAGCAGCAGTTACCAGACCCTGCGCAATCGCCGCAATGGTGACCCGATCGCCTTGACCGTACCGGCCATCACCTCGACCCCATTGCTCACCGGGCGCATCAACCACCGGTCCTTCGCCAGTGGGAGCCGGCAGTTGCGCCATTTCTCCGACGTTGCCGCTTTCGATCAGATCCTTGCCTTGAACGTGACCGGACCGGGGGGCTATGACCTGGATTTGAAATCTGCGGGACAGCAATACACCGGTTTCGATTACCTGGGCTACAGTCTGGCCACGACAGAGGATGCAACGCCAGGTCTCTATGCGTTACCACCTGATGACTGATCACCGGGTCGAACGTCGTCTATGATACCTTGACCGACCCTGTTGACATGCCGGTCGTCGATTACCGGAGCGTGCATGTCGATCAACTGGCCTCCGGCAATCTGCTGCTGTCCTGGGCGCCGGTCTCGCATTCGAGTCCGCTCTGGTACAACGTCATGATCACCAGCCTGGAAGACCACATTCGGGACGGGTTCCCGGATGAGATTTTTACCCGCTGGACTCAGAAGCAGCCTTTTATCGAGATACCGGCCAATGCGCTGCCGCAGGAAACCTTAATCCTCGACATTCAGGCCCGGGATGCCTCTACCGGACCCCTTGAAAACAATCGCAGCGTGTCTGTGCACATGGGTTACCAAGGGCCCGGATTTGCATATGACAGCCTGGTGGATGGTGACAATGACGGCTGGGCAAACAATATTGACGAGAAAGATGATGATCCGCTGGTCTATCCTTATGCCTCCGGGTTGGTCTGGTACCTATCCGGGACGATTTACGACGGAGAAACCTGGTTGCCGGGGGCGACGGTGCAAGTGTTTTCTGGCTCGAACTTTCTTACGGAGACGACAACCGATGACAACGGCTTTTACCGCGTTGCCGTCAAGGGGGGCACCTACGACCTGAAAATCATGGCCGACGGTTTTGTCGATTCGTTCGCCAAGGGCATCGATGTGCTCGGCGAGGATATCACACAGAATATTGTGCTGTTAACCAATGCCAACTCGGAGCTCATGACTGTGCATGGTGTTGTCCGCACGTCCGACGGGACAGGCACGGTCGCCAATGTCCGGGTCCGTGCCATACTGACGTCCGGTAGCGGAACCAGCAGCAATGAGATGTACACCATAGCCGACGGTGCCTATAGCCTGCCGCTTTACACGGATGGCACGGCGACGTACCAACTTAGGGTGGAGAGCGGTTCTGGCGGAACTGTGCCCGGAACGCCAACCTTCGTCAATGCGACATTCACCTTCGACGACGACAACGCCGATGTGTCTCACGATTTCGTCCTGCCCAAGGTTGTCCCTCTGGACGGTTATACCCGTGACACCGAGGGCCAGGCGGTTGGCAACGTTTACCTCCGCACCACGACTACGGTCGATGGCTATACGGTTGATCCAGGGCCAGTACAGCAACCCGGACGGCAGATACATCAGGGACCTGTTTGCTTCTGACGATTATTCCGTGTCACTGACGCCGCCGGTGGGGAGTACGGAATATGCCTACACGACCTACAGCAATGTCGATGTGAGCACAGCGACGACGCGTGATTTCATTCTTAACCCTGCAAACCCGGCGCCCACGGTTACAACCACCTTGAGCGGAGTGGTCAACTCCGATTCAACCCCGGTTGGAAATGTCCGCATCCTGGCAGTCAGGACCTCCGGTTACGGCGATAGCAGCGTGTCTACCGACACCGACGGCAATGGTTCCTATTCCATCACTGTCGAGGCGAGTGACACAGCCACTTACCGCATAAACGTGACCGGTTATGGCACCACCTCGCCCGTGGCGACTCCGCCCTTTAGCAAAGGGAACGAATTCTCGTTCACTGCAGCCGGTGGCACGATCACACATGACGTGGTGCTACCCAAAGCCGTGCTGTTGAGCGGAAAAACGGTTGATTCAAACGGCATCGCCGTTGGCAACGTCTACCTGCGTACCGCTGCGACGGTCGATGGTTTCACGGTTAACTATGGCGCCTATAGCAATGCTGCCGATGGCACATATGACCGGTTCCTGTTCGCATCTACAGACTATACCGTCAGTCTCACCCCGCCGGCAGGGACAACCTCGTATCTCACCACTGTTTATCCCGGCGTCGAAGTGAGCGGCGCAACCGTACGCGATTTCGCTTTGGATGATTCCACTCCCACTACGCTCACTGGGATGGTTAAAGTCGCCACGACAGAAGGGGAGGCGGCCGTCGACAACGTCAGGATGACAGTCGTGCGTACTTCTGGACGCGGCACCTCCAGCAGCACAGTGCTTACCGGTCACGACGGGAGCTACAGCCTGCCGGTATACACCGATCTCGGTGCGGACTTTACCCTCAAGGTCGAGAGCGGACCTGGCACAACGACAGTCCCTCTGCCACCATCGTTCAGCAATGCGAACGAATTTTCCTTCAGCGCAACGGGCGGAAATGTTGTTCACGATGTAGTACTGCCGATGGTCGTGCCGTTCAGCGGTAAGGCCACTGATGAGAACGGAGTCGGCGTTGAGAATATCGGTTTGCGCACGACGGCAACAGTTGATGGTTATACCACCAATTACATCGCCTATAGCCGCAGCGCTGACGGCGTCAACGAGAAAGGCGACTTCGGCCGGTATCAGTTTGCTGCGTCGAACTACACGCTGACAATTACCCCGTCAAACGACAGCGGCTACGACCCGGTCACGATCTTCCCGTTCGATATCAGTACCCCAACCCTGACCAACGTCATCCTCACCTTGGTTGACACGGTGTCCCCGATATTTGTCGTACAACCAGACGTTTCATATGTTTCCGATACATCAGCCGTGGTCTCCTGGCAGACCGACGAACCGACCAGGGGTGATGTGAACTACGGCAGTGGCACGGTGAGCGAAACCGGCTATGTGACCAATCACTCGGTCATCATCAACGGCCTGGCTCCCGACACCACCTACGACGTCAACGTAGTGTCAGCCGATGCGGCCGGCAATATTGCTCCGGTCAGCGACCAGGTGTCCTTCCCAACCCTGGCAAACCAGGATACTGCGCCGCCTGAATTCAACTACACCCCCGTGGCGACGTCGATCGGCAACCATTCGGCGGTTATCGAGTGGCAGACTGATGAGCCCACGACCGGCAATGTCTACTTCGGCCAAACCGACCAGTATGGCCAAGTGGTCTCCGACAGCAGCCTGTCTCTCAAACACCGGGTCACCCTGACCGGGTTGACGGCGGCGATACCGTATTTCTATGCCGTCGATGCAACCGACGTCCATGGCAACGGCCCGACGCCAAGTGCGGCGCCACTGGCCTTCCAGACGCTGGAAAACCCAGAAACGACACCGCCTTCCATCACCGAAGGGCCTATGATCTACGACCTTTCCGATACCGGTGTCCTCGTCTGGTGGAAAACCAATGAACCCGCCACCAGCGGAGTGTCCTACCATTACGTGAACAATGACGGCAACAAGGTCTACGGGTTGGTCAAAGACAATGCACTGGTCCTCGAGCACCTTGTGTATCTTGCGGGTTTGAAACCCTCGACTGAATACGCCTTTACGGCTTCCACGACCGACGGGCTTGACAATGGGCCGACCTTGAGCGAAGAGAAATTGTTCACGACCCTGGCGTCTCCGGACCAGTCACCGCCGGTCATCACGGCTGTGCCGGTCAAGCATGTCGGTTACAAACAGGCAATTATCGCCTGGTGGACCGACGAAGTGGCCAGCAGCGAAATCATCTACGGGCTGGCCGAAGACCAGTTGACCATGAAGTCAGCTCGTGGGCCACTGACGATGCATCACAATATAGTGCTGAATAAGCTCGCCCCAAACACGACCTATTACTTCCGTATCCTCTCGACCGATGCGGTGGGCAACAGCAGCAACAGCCCTGGTGTCGGCCCCGGCGAGGTGTGGAGCTTTACGACCCTGGCCGTGGAGGATAACACCGCGCCAAAGATTACCAAGCCCCTCGCCATCGAGTACACCTCGGATAACACGGCCACAGCCACCTGGCAAACCAACAAGCCGACTGATACGGTGCTCGAGTACAACATCTATGGGGGCGGGCCGATCCGTATCTCTGATGCGACGCCAAAGACCAAGCACCAGGTTACGCTCACAGGTCTGGCACCTAATACCGCATACGAGGTTGCCATCTCGGCCACTGACAGTTACGGCAACACCGTCCTGGCAAAGCTAGGGGATCGTAAGGTCTTTATCACCTTCCTGGGTGATGGCGGGTCTTTCGTGCCACAGACCAGTTTCTGGACTGACGTCGACCCGGACCTGACGCCACCGGTGATCACCATCGATCCCGCAGTGGTCGGCCTCTCCGACAACCGCGCGACCATCCAGTGGGCAACGGATGAGCTCAGTGACTCACTGGTGCGGTACGGCAGCGGGGGGGACCTCAAACTGCAGGCCGGGCGGATCACCGATGAGCCGGTACACACCATCGTCCTCACCAACCTGGTGCCTGATACGACCTACAGCTACACGGTCGAATCGATCGACCCGAGCGACAATGGGCCGACGGTGAGCGTGCTCTTTACCTTTACCACTCTGGCGGCACCGGACACTGAGGCTCCGGTCAATACCGTCGATCCGGTGGCGACCGCACTTTACAATAACAAGGCAGTCATCGTGTGGTCGACAAATGAGGTTGCCTCGACCAGCATCCGCTACGGCACGGCTCCAGGTGTGCTGGATCAGGTCCTGGATGTTTCGGAGAACAGTCTGGATCACGACGTCACCCTGACGAATCTGATCCCAGGCACGACCTACTACTACAGTGTGGTGGCCGTCGATGGCTCCGGCAACCAGGCGGTCAGCAGCGAGTTCGAGTTCACGACGACCGGTACGCCGTCCGATAGCGATGGAGATGGCATCATTGATTTGTCAGACCTTTGTCCAAACGACCCGGACAATGATGCTGACCAAGACGGCATTTGCGGTGATGTGGACAACTGCCGTGACGTCGCCAACAGCGACCAGGCTGATTCCGATGGCGATAGTTTGGGCGATGCCTGCGATCCTGATGACGATAATGACGGTATCAGCGATGTTTGGGAACTTCGTTACGGCCTGGATCCGTTCAACGAAACCGACGCAGCTGAAGACTTTGACAACGATGGTATAAGCAACCTAGACGAATTTAGGAACGGAACTGATCCACTGCGCGGCGGAGTGTTGCCGACAAATTATAAATTACCGCAGCATATTACGCCTCTGCAGCTGATGCCGGAGGACGGACCATTAGATAGCCAGAGGCCTCTGCCGCAGTAGGGCAAGAACTGTTAAAGAGACTTTTGAATATGGTGGGCCTGAATAGTCGTTTTTAACATATTACGCCGATATAAACTCATATTGGGTACTTCATTAAAATTACTTTTTTCCGACTCTCCGATAAGAGTGACGGCTGGAGACCCGACTGTGCAAATTCACGAGCCCACAAACAGAGTCGACGGGTTGACGAAGAGAGGCGGATCAATGCCTTGCTTTTCCGAAACACACTGCACCACTGCTACCGGTGCCTTCAGATGGGGCTGTAGAAGGTCAGACCATTACCTCATTGATTTGTAGAGTTGATAATAATTAACATTATCGAGCACGGAGTGTTGAAATCAGTTGCTTTGCAGTGTGTCTGAAAAGATTTTTTAGGTGTCGTTCCCTCATTTTTTGCGGCATGTCCCACACATTTGCCCTCATATATTATGGTGTCTATCACTGAGGTTGATATATGTGGCAACAACTATCTTGACACTCGCCGGAATTGCTGTTGTAACAACTTGTAAGAATTTTTGTCGGGGGTATGTCAAGAACAGGGTTTATAGGAATTTTACAGGATAGCGAAAGTGGCCATTAGATATATCCGTAAAGTTGCTGAGGTGTGTGTCAAGGGTGTGGTTCTGACACACTACTAATCAGAACTAACGTCTTGCACAAACAGAGCCGTCTATTCGTAATGCGTCCACATCCTGAGCACCTTCACTGTTCTCGTGTCTTCCAACACTTGGTAAACAAGTCGATGCTTGATATTGATCCGGCGCGAGTAGGCCCCGACTAAGTCTCCTACCAACTTTTCATATGGTGGCGGGTTCTGAAAAGGGTTTTCCGTAAGAAGGTCTAGTAGCTTTTGAGCTTTTGGTTTAAGCCCTGCTGCGGATAGATTCTTTGCATCCTTTTGAGCCTGCTTGGTATAAACGACCCGCCAATTCACCAGTCAAGACCTTCGTCGCATTCCTCGACAGGGGTCTTCATGCCTTCGCGGATAGAATCCGTCATACCTGGAACGGAGTGGAGATAGAGTGTCTCTTGAACAGCTCTCCAGTCATCCTCAGAGATCAAAACAGCCTTATTACGCTTACCAGTTATCTTAATTGGCTCATGTGACTCAGATACTTCGTCAAGCAGTTTATAAAGGCTCTTTCTTGCTTCTGTTGCAGTAATTGTTGTCATATTTGCACCCCTTAGATAGCGTACGTCAAAGCGTACGCTGAAAAAAGGTGAATGTCAACATGAAAACCGGGCCAAGACTTTTCAAGGCCAGACAAAAGTAAGTCCTCGATCTGCAAATCGGGATTTTTGATGATTAGCAAACATTTAATCTAATTTCATCGTTGCACGGTATCCGTGTAAGCGTTCATGTTTTTGGAGGGTTCTATATATAATGATTGCATCATTTGGCGATAAACTGACAGAAGCATTGTATCATGGTACCAAACACAATGACCTTCGTCGACTGCCATTCGAACTCGTCAATCGAATCCTTCGCAAACTTGACATGATCAATGCCGCGCACGAACGTTTTGGATTTACGCTCACCGCCGGGAAACAGACTAGAACAGCTTAAAGGTGACCTGGTTGGCCTATTCAGCATTCGCGTCAACGATCAGTGGCGAATCGTTTTTCGGTGGCAAGATGGCAACGCCTATGAAGTACGACTTTTAGACTATCACTAAGAAGCACCAGGAGAATTGTTATGATCCCGGCCAATCGCATTCCGACACATCCCGGTAAAATCTTGAAAGAAGAGTTTCTCGACGAACTCGGTATAAGTCAGGTAGCCTTTTCAGCGCACATTAAGGTACCGGTACAGCGAATTAACGAAATTGTGCGTGGTAAACGTGGCATCACTTCTGAGACTGCCTGGCTGCTGGCTCAGGCCCTCGACACAACCCCCGAGTTTTGGATCAATCTTCAGTCAACCTACGACCTAGCACTGAACCGTCCTGAAAAACAAGTCGATAAGCTTCGCTTGGCGATCTGACTATAGCTAACAGACTCCTTAAAAGGGCCGGGGTCTTTTACGCAATAAAGTATTCAATTACGCCTACCAGTGTCTGTTGGTGCGACGGGTACTCATCAGTTATCAGATTCGATAATATTAGTTATCGATAGTTCTCTCTTAACTAGTCGTCTCTGAAAAATTCGTGTTTTCGCCTTCAGGCGACGTTAGGTTGAAGTTTCAGGTTAAGCCCGTTGCGAACAAACAACCCTCTGGTTGACCAATCGGGCAACGTGAACGGCACCATCACCGCTTTGAGCCGTTCCAGTTCTTTGAAAAGAAGCCAAAGAAGAGCTCTCAGGAGCTTTCTCAAGTTAAATCCGCATGCGGCCAGGATGGCGTTCTTCTTGTCGCCGTCGGTTCCCTTGAGATAGTTGCGATTCATCCGGTTGTCCTGCTTCATGTGACCGATGACCGGCTCAATGGCGCTTCGTCGTTTGAACCAGCGCCATTCGCTGGGCTTCATGCTGCTCTTGCGCCTGGTTGCCAGATGGACCGCGGTTTCGCCGAGTTGTTTCGGGTTGCCCTTATAGCCCTTGTCACAGTAGACGTTCTGTGCGGTCCAACCGACCAATCGCTCGACCTGCTCTAATGCCCCCCTGAGGGTGTGGCCATCGAACGGGTTGTTGTGTAGAGCCTCGACACCGATGATCCAATTGTCTTTGGAGGTCGTGGCCACCGAAACCTTGCAGCCGAACTCAAACTTCTTGTGGGCCTTGCCCTTCCCAATGCATTCCACTTCGGGGGCATGCAGGCTGTACAGCTTGTTCTTGCCGTCACGTTTTTGCGTCAAGAGCCGTTGAGCATTGAACAGCAACTCAGCGAGTTGTTCATCAGGCTGCGGGCCGTTCCGCAGGATATTGCGATACACCCGGCCCAGGAAGATCTTGAGTTTCTTTTGCTCGCGCTTGGCCCGCTTCATCTGACGGGCATGGGCATAACGGCCCGACATGATCAGGGCACGCTTGCCCAAACGCAGGTAGCTTTGCCGCAAGGGGATGTCGCGTTCCTTGGCGGCCTTGACCAACAGGATGCGGGCCTTATGATACAGTCGGGCATCGGTGGGATAGGCAATCGCCTTCTCCTGCACCGTGGTATCGACGTTGACCCGTTCCATGTGGGACTCGGTCAGATGCTCCCCGCGCTTGGCCGTCTCCAGGGTCTCAACCAGCAACTGCTCCATCCCCTTCGGGCCGATGCGCTTGCGCCAGCGCACCAGAGAGCTCGGATCGAGCGGCAGACGGTGGATGAAGAACTCAAAACCACAGAAATACTGCCAGTAAGGGTTCTCCAGCAGTCGGGCAACGACAGATTCGTCGCTCTCATTGAACGCGTGCTTGAGGTAGTGCAGTCCGACCATCAGGCGTGTCGCCAGCGCGGGACGCCCCTTGTCCGCATACAGCTTGCCGAACTTCTTTTCAAAGACGGACCAGTCGATCTGGTTGGCCAGAACGAACAACGGATGTTTGCGGTCCAGGATCTGGTCCAGACGCGATCGGAACAGGTCGGCCTGATCTTGATGCTTTGGCTTCTTTGGCTTCATGAAATCACCAGTTTTTTAAGTAATAACAACGGTTTCTGGTGATTTTAACAATTATAAAACGATAAATAAAGCAATAAAATCAGTAAGTTGCGATTTTTCAGGTGCGACTATTTCATCTTCCGCAGCTGACGCTGCATGACGCAAAAAGGCGGAGCCTGAGCGGCTCCGCCTTTGATCATCTTGATCCTGCTGGAGAAATCAACGCGGCAGCTGGGGGATAGTGCGATGACTCCAGTTAAGCCGATGTTTTTTGGGGATGTCGAAGTCAAGCTTGATCGGTCCTCGGGTGAGGACTTTCCTTTCACTGCGGGCTTGGTCAGGAACCCAGTCTGATGCCTGGCGAGCCATGTCAGCATAGGCGGTCTTGCGCAGCCAGCGGTGAACTCGTTTCACGATACGTGTCAAGATGAATGGTTGAACAGGCATGGTCTATCCCATCTCGTTACATGGAGTTGCGTTGTGGGGATGTTAAGCCGATCTGTGGCCCGCGTCAACCAGGGCAATTCTCTAAAATACCGTTTTTAAATGGAAAAACTTTGTAACTCGCGAAAAGTTGACGGGAATTAATTGGCAGGGCGGTTGAAATAAAATGTAAAAAAATACCGTCTCCTGGTTTTGAGACGCTGTCTTCGGGATTTTCATGAATTTCATGCAAATGCCGGGTGGACAACTTGAACGTATGCGCTGAACCGGCAGGTCAACCTTTTTGAGAGCCCTTCCTTTGCAAAGCTTACATCAGTCTGAATAATCGGCGAGAAAATCCATGGCCTCCCCAACGGTGTCAAAGAGGTGGAAGCGTCGTTTGCTGAACATGGCGACAGCGTTAAAGACCACCTTGTACAGACCGCTTACGCCGACGATGGCTCCGGCCTTGACGTAGGGCGTGTTGTCGCGGGCCAGATCCTTGAGTTTTGAAATGGTTTCACCACCGAAGGAGCTGCCACCGGCGATCGTCAGGGTCAAAACGGATTTCTCAGGCTGGTTGCGTACCTGTCGGATGCACTCCTCGATGACTTGATTCATCTCTTCCAGGGAAGCATTTTTGCAATCCATGCTGAAAATCTGCTTGCCTTTGTGTGTGACAAACCTGGCTCTATCCATTTTATCTCCTGAAAGAGAGTTTCTGCCGATAATTTTAATCCCGATATTACCCTCCAGAAGCCTTTGATGGCAAACAAGAAAACCTAGCCTGCAGACGCCAAAAGGGAATGGATATCGATCCATTCCCTTTTTGGACAACTGTCTCTGATCACTATGTGATCGCTGTGACTCCAGATCATTTCAACAGGCAAATCGCACGAGTCCGCTCCCGTTCGGTTTGGGTTTATTTTTCCGGAACAATTTTGGCTGCCATCTGGGCTGCCACGATGATCATGATGTAACCGAGCAGCGGTATCAGCAGGTAATCCGCCGCTCCCTGGGTGATTCGCGGCAGGCTAAAGCCCGCAAACCAACTGCTGAAAAACAATGCCAGACTTCCAATAAGAGCCGAGAGCTTGAACATGTGAAACTCCTTTATCGACAGGTGCCCGGGAGCGGAGAATGCCGGACGGGTTGCTTTATCCTGATGCATCAGATGTGCCATATTTTATCACATAGGTGTGAGAACGAATGTGCTTGAAATCACACGTTTTATGAGCTTGTTTTAATGGGGGAGACGTTGTTTTGTGGTGTGATACGGGGGAATGCGGAGTTTCTGCAACATTTTGCGGTTAAATCACCACAACTTGAGTGAGGGCTAGCAGATGCGCGGCAGTTGCTCGCCGGCAAGCATTTCTATTGCCCGCAGACCGCCAATCGTTGTCTGGAGGCGAACCTTGCCGGGAGCCTCGGCGGTTACTTCGCCAATGATTGCGGCCTGTCTGCCAAACTCGTGACTCTTCAGGATGGCCAGGGCTTGCTCTGCCGTTTCGGCAGCGACAAAAGCCAGCAACTTGCCTTCGTTGGCAACGAACAGCGGGTCGAGGCCGAGAATGGTGCAGGCGCTGGCAACCGCTGAAGCGATGGGCAGGGTAGCTTCCTGCAGGGTGATGTCAACCTGGGATTGCCGGGCGATCTCCTTGAGGGTGGTGGCGACACCGCCGCGGGTGGGGTCACGCAGGGCGTGCAGCTGACTGCCCAATCCATTAATCAAGCGTCGGACCATGTCGTTGAGCGGTGCGCTGTCCGTGACAATGCTGCTGGCTAACTCCAGCCCTTCGCGACTGGCGAGAACCGCCATACCGTGATCCCCGATTGTGCCGCTGATGAGGATCTTGTCTCCGGGTTGTGCGTTGCTCCCGGAGATATCCACCCCCTCGGCAATCACGCCGATGCCGGAGGTGTTGACGAACAGCTTGTCGACCTTGCCGCGCGGTACCACTTTGGTATCGCCGGTGACGATCCTGACATCGGCAGTATCCGCTGCAGCACGCATGCTCTCGAGGATGGTTCTAAGTTCTCTGACCGCCAGCCCTTCCTCGATGATCAGCCCGACGCTGATTGCCAGGGGGCAGGCACCGGTCATGGCCAGATCGTTGATCGTGCCGTGAATGGACAGCGAACCTGATGTTGCCGCCGGGGAAAAAAATCGGGTCTACCACGTAGGTATCGGTTGTGAAGGCCAGCCGGCTGTTGACTGGCGCGAGAACCGCCGCATCATTCTGGTCGCGCTGATCGATGCCTGAGAGAATCGGCACGATCAGGTTGTCGAGCAGGTCATGGCTGAGTTTTCCGCCGCTGCCATGACCGAGCAGAATGATGTCGGATTTCATATCGACTCCAGAGACTAGGGCTGGGGGCCCGTTATTTTCTGCCGGGCTCCAGCCCCTGGTTTTAAGCGCCGTACTTGTATTCGGCGGCACAGGTGCCTTCGTTGGCCACCATGCAGGCACCGACCGGGTCTTCGGGGGTGCAGGATGTACGAAAGAGCGGACAGTCGCGGGGGCTGGCTTTGCCCTTGAGGATCTCTCCGCACAGGCAGCCGCGATGCTCTAAAGGGGGTTCCGTTGCAACTGGCAGCTGTTGTGCGGCATCGAAGCGGGTATATGCGCGGCGCAGTTGCAGGCCGCTTCCGGGAATATCGCCAATGCCTCGCCAGCGTGAGTCGCAGGGTTCAAAAACCAGGTTGAGAAGTGCTTTGGCCTTGGGGTTGCCTTGGGGCTTGACCACGCGGCGATACTGGATCTCGACCCTTGCCTGGCCTGCGACCCGCTGGCGGGTCAGCATCAGCACCCCTTGCAGCACATCCAGCGGCTCAAAGCCGGTCACCACGCAGGGCACCCGGTAAGCGTCCACCAGCGGCTGGTAGGCATTGGCCCCGATAATGGCCGAGACGTGCGCCGGGCAGAGAAAACCGTCGACTTGCAACTCCGGGTCGGCGGCAAGGGCGGCCATGGCACTGGGCATGGTCTTGTGTGAGCAGAGGACGTAAAAGTTGTCGAGATCTTTGCCTGCTGCGGTGAGTATGGCTCCTGCAACCGTCGGAGCGGTGGTCTCGAAGCCGACGCCCAGGAAAACCACCGCGGAGTCAGGATTCTTCTCGGCCAGGGCCACGGCATCGAGCGGTGAATAGACGATCCTGATTGCCGCACCCCTGGCCTGTTCGTACAGCAGGCTGGATGAAGAACCCGGGATGCGCAGCATGTCGCCGAAGGTTGCGATCATGGTCCCCGGCCGCCGGGACAGGGCGACGGCATGGTCCACATAGCCGACCGGAGTGACGCAGACCGGACAGCCGGGGCCAGAGATCAACCGGATCTGGTCCGGAAGCAGCGACCGGATGCCGTGCTGATAGATCGCCATGGTGTGGGTGCCACAGACTTCCATGAAGGTCATGGACCGGGCGCAACCGGCAAGCGCCTGGCGCAAGGCCTGCAGCTGCAGCATGGCCAGCGCCGGATCGCGGTATTCGCTCTGGTGCTTCATTCCGCTGCGAGACCCATATCAAGGGCGGCACGCAAAGTCTGCAGGGTCAGCTGCGCTTCCTGTTCGTCGATTTTTTCGATGGCGAACCCGGCATGAATCAGTACGTAGTCGCCGATCTGGACATCCTCGATCATCATCAGGCTGGCCTCGCGTTGTACCCCGTCGATTTCACAGACAGCCATATCGTTGGCGATGGTTTTGACCTGCATGGGAACACCCAGGCACATGGTTGCGCATCCTCGAAGGTCCCCGGCGGTTCGCCATGTGCGAGGCCGGGGGCTGGTCAATCAGTCTCGCTTGCGGTTGAGCTCGCGTGTCAACCAGTCATACCAGGAGACCATCCCCTCACCACTGTGGCAGGAGAGCTCAATGATCCCGATCTGCGGGTTGAAACCGCCGGCAAAGGCCTTGCACTTTTCGATGACGGAGGTAGGGGAGGAGGTCGATCTTGTTGATCAGTACCAGGTCAGCGGCCTGGAACATCTGTGGATACTTGAAGGGAAACCTGCCCTTCTTCGGTTACCGAGAGGACGGCAACCTTGTGGTCTTCGCCGAGGTCGAGGCCGCCCGACAGACCAGGTTGCCAACGTTCTCGATCATCAGGATATCCGTGGCGTCCAGATCGAAGGCCTCGACGCCATGGCCGACCATGTGGGCGTCCAGGTGACAACCGGCGCCGGCATTGAGTCGCTGACCGGCACGCCGGTCGCTGCGATACGGTCTGAATCATTGGTCGTCTGCTGGTCCCCTTCCAGAACGGCGAAGGCCATACGGTCTGCAAGGTCGCTCAGCGTGCGCTCCAGCAGCGAGGTCTTCCCTGAGCCGGGGGAACTGACGAGGTTCAGAACCAGAAGTTTTCCCGCGTTGAAACGCGAACGGTTATTGGCAGCCAGGCGGTTATTCTTGGCAAGCAGGTCCTCTTCAATGCGGATGGTGCGGCGACCCCTGGTCATCGTGGTGGTGGCCATGGTCAAGCTGGTCATGGTGATGGTCGTTGCCGGGTTGGCTGTTGCAGCCGCAGTCGATGCACACGTCAATTGATCTCCCTCCATCTCGATAAATTTCATTTCCTGCCCCTGCACGGTTTCCATTGACAGGCGTCCACAGTGCGGGCAGACATGCGTCAGGGCCTCGAGCTGTGACTCACGGTGGCATTCGAGGCAGAGGCCAACTCCGGTGATACGACGGATATCCAGCTGGGCGCCGTCCGCCATGGTCCCCTTGCAGCAGACATCGAAAGCGAACTCGACGGCATCGGCAACCACACCTGACAGAGCGCCGATTTCCACGGTGATACTTCGAATCGCCACGGCGTTCTCGCGGTTGGCATGGTGGATGGCAAGCTCAATGATGCTTTGTGTCAGGCTGAGTTCATGCAAGGGATTGCTCGTTTGCTCAAAAAGCCCTGAAGCTTTAAACCCTTTCACACTATAGTGTCTTGACGGTAAAAATCAATATATCAACGGGCATTCACCGCTGCTCAGGACACTCTCAAGATGCCTGGCAGAACCCCCTCGCATTGCATTCAATTGGTTTTTTCGCCGGGTGCTGAGCAGTCACTGTGATTACGGCACTGCTGATGCAAGAGTCATCTTCAACCGTACAACTTGCTTTGCCAGGGGTCCAAATAATGAAACGTGCGTTGGTTGTTGATGATGAGTCGCTTCTGCGGCGGCAGGTCGCTGAAATCGTCGCCGGTTACGGGTTTGACGAAGTTCTCGAAGCTGAAAACGGTGTGCAGGCCATTGAAATTGTAACCCATCAGGACGTTCTGCTGGTGGTGATGGACGTCGGCATGCCTGTTATGGATGGCGTCAGTGCTGCTGAAAAAATAGGCAAAATCAAGCCTGTGCCGATCGTCCTGGTGACTGCCAATTCCCGAAACCGGTATCAGCGGCTGGTCTGGCTGGCGTCGACGATGGACAACGTGGGCAAGCCGGTGCGCGCCGAGCCTGTTCGCCGCCGTGGATCTGGCTATTCACCAGTTCATCGAACTGTCCAGCCTGCGCGGAGAGGTCGCCAGGCTTCCAGGCTGCTTGCTGCCCGAAAGGTGATCGATCGGGCCAGGGAGTTTTCGATGAAGCGCGAACTACATGAAGCTGGAAGCTTTCCGACGGCTGCAGAAACTGGCAATGGATAAACGCAAGTCGCTGCGTGAAGTTGCCGAGGCCATCCTGCTGACCGAGGAAGAAGGTTATGGTTTTGTGCCGGCTGGTCGCAAGCCTTTGCAGAGATGTTATACTTGCCGGAAAGTAATGATACTCTTATGCGGAGGTTCTATGTCAGATCCAGGAAATGCATCCCTTGCAGGCACCAGTCAGGACATCAGATGCATCTCTGCCAGTTGAAGAAGCAAGGGCTGTCGCAAGAAATATCGGCTCGCACGAATGCCCCTGGGCGATATTTTGTTCATAACTGTAACGCAGCGGCCAACCGAGCCGAGGACCTCTGAATCCCAGCTCGTTTTATAAAACGCCCATAAAACAAGACTTGACAGACGGGGTCTGATGGTTTTAAATAAAACCATATCCATCTTCAATTACAAGGAGCTGCTTATGGCCGTATGGAATTGTGAAAAGTGTGGTTATGAAAAAGAAGGCCGTTGCAAGCCGAAGAAGTGCCCGGAGTGCAATGAGCAGACTGTTTTTGTCAAGCAGTCGCAATAACTGAACGAGATCAGGCGCCTGTTGCTCAGGATGCCATGCGTGATAGAGAAGGGCCCGCCCATCATGGCGGGCCCTTCGTGTTTCTGGAAATGTTACTCTGCCAGGGTGGCCAAGACCCTGCCCGCGTTCCCGGCTAAACCTACCGCCGCAAGGTGATCGTAGGATGTGGCGGTACGGTTGATAAAGATCGAGTTGGGCACCTCTTTGATGAGCCACCAGAGGGAGTTGATTGGCGGGTTGAACTTCCAAGGGGAAGAGCCGATCATCAACAGCAGGTCGCAAGCTGTGGCCTCCTGGTAGGCGTCTTCCATGGACGCGACCGGCATCGCCTGGCCGAAAGAAACCGTGTCTGGTTTGATCAGCCCGTGACATGCGGTGCAGTGCGGATCGAGATCGCCCGCTTCAAGACGCTGCTGGATCTCTGCAATCGGCCATTGACTGTGGCAGTTCAGGCACGAGGCAGTCATGTTCGTGCCGTGCAGTTCTATGACCCGTTGACTGCCGGCGGACTGGTGCAGGCCATCGATGTTTTGCGTGATGACGCACCGCAATTGGCCCGTCTGCTCCAGTTTGGCAAGCGCGTAGTGTGCTGGATTGGGCCGCGCCGCAAGTAACCCTGGAATCAGCTCACGGCGCATCGACCAGTACTCGACGCGGCTTTCATGGCAGGCGAGAAACTCCTGAAAGGTCACGATGCGATAGCGCTCCCACAAGCCCCCCTGGCTGCGAAAATCTGCCAGGCCTGATTCCGTTGAGATCCCCGCTCCGGAAAAAGCAACGATTCTCTCACGCCTTACAGATCAGGGCTCTGGCCTGTGTGGGATCTGTTCTTGATTGTGAATCATTTTTCGGGAGTCCTCCAAGCCGGAGTTGCTGAATGCCGTGGCCGCGGCAACCAGCAATTCAAACCACTTTATCCGGGCGGCCCTGTGTATCGTATCGAGGCTCTGCCTGGGGCTAAAAGGGGTGCGAGGCTAACCGGCGGTTTTTTGTAATCCGGGAAAATATGCAAACAACTCGGCAATTTCCTGGAGGCGCTTCCCCTGCTCGACGGCTTCTCGCAGCGGTCCCATCAGCTGCATGTCGCCGTAAAGTGCTGCACCGACCACCTGGCCGTCGTGGCAGGCAAGACCGCGGTAGCTGTCATCTTGCTGCACTTCATAGAGGCGGGTACTGGCATCGATCGCCTGGATCTGCCCGATACTGAACAGTTCGACATTGAGGACCTTGATGCGATTGGTCATGGGGATCCCGGGGAATTCCAATGAACCGCCGACGGCATTGGCGCCAGCGACCAGCCCCTGGGCGTAACTTGCCGGCCAGATACCGTATAGACGTCCCTGGTGTTCGGTGACATCCCCGGCGGCAAGGATATGTCCGTCCGAAGTGAAGAGCCGGTCATTGACAATGACACCCTTGTGGACCTTGAGTACGACCTCCGTGCCAGATGGCTGTTGGGACGCACGCCGGTGGCAAGAATCACCAGGTCGGCCGCGAATGCGCGGCCATCCTCGAGTAGCACGCCACGCACCGCTTCATCACCAGTGAACTCCTTGACCTGGATGCCGCATTCGATGGTCATCCCCTTCTCCCTGAGGTGGGCAAGCAGCAAGGCCGCAGCGGCAGGTGGCAACTCTGGTGGGGCAGCAGCCAGTCAAAGCCCTCCAGGACGGTGACTTCAGCACCGCGCTTGCGCATGGCCCAGGCGCTCTCCAGGCCGAGAAGCCCGCCGCCGATACAAACCGCCCGGCACTTGGGGTGCAAGTAGCCGATCATCTTGCGGGCGTTTTCAAGGGTACGCAGAACCATGACCCCTTCGCGGGTGCTCCCGGGAACCGGCGGCATGAAGGGGTGGGAGCCATTGGCGAGGATCAGCCGGTCATAGTCAAGATGCCTGCCATCGCGCAGCGTCACTTTGCGGGCTTCACGGTCGATAATGTGCGCCTCGCCGGTAAGGTATGCAATCTTACGGGTATCAAACCAGCCCTGGTGGTGAATCAGCAGGTCCTTTTTCTTTGGCACCTTCCCAGCCAGGAACCGGGTCAGGTTAAGCCAAGAAGGGAGGGGTCTTCTCCCGGGAGACCAGGGTGATCTGGACCTCATCCAGACAACCGGCGCGCCTCTTCGGCAGCAGTCAGACCGGCGATACCGGCACCGAGGATGACGAGCTTGCGCACACCATCGGAAACCGTCGCTCTCATCGCCTGGTAAGGGTGGAAGAGCGCCGCCGCCGCACCGCAGATCGGCAGAGTTCAGGTGCCGCCGAACCCTGGGACAATGTGATCACAGATCCTGCATTGCCAGGCTTCTGCAGCTTGCTTAGGTAAGGACGCGGCCCTGATTTCGAACCGGGAAAAATGACTGATACCTGCCCCGCAAACGGGGCAGAACGGCGGCGCCTGCTCGCCGTTGTGGACGTAGCCGCAGAGTTCACACTTCCAGGTGTTTGTCATGAGTCACCCCGTCATTAAATACGGCCTGCAGTCCTGAGCGACAGTGCAGGCCAAGAGATGTGCAAAAGGAGCTGTCGCGGCCGATCAATGCTTGCGGAAAGAGGACTCCCAGAGGGTCGGTTCGACTTCGGCGCTGTATCTGGCAACGAATTCGGCATGTTTTCGGGGAAAGATGCACGCTCCCCTCGGGTAATGAGTCAACCTTTCTGAAATTCCTGGAGACCAGGAGGTCGTAAATCCATTCGGGCATCAACGCCGGCCCCGCGCAGGCACTGTCCAATCAGGTGACTGACTCTGGCTTCACCGAGATTCATACGGTATCTCATCGTCTCCTCCTTTGGTTGCCGGTGCATTTGTGGAGATCCTGTCTTATTCATTTTAAACTCTTTTGACTGCTGTGCAATCACAGGAATAGAATAGCTCACCGAGTACATGTCAGGGAGAATGCCTTGCATAGGAATCTTGCAGCTTTGCCGCGGGTCGCGTTCTGGCTGGTCCCGCACTGTCGGGAGCGGACAGTAGTGCAGTCTCTGATTATCGAACTGGCGGAGCGATTCTCTGCGCCGGTGTTTGTCCCGCATGTCACGGTTTACTCCTGCCTGGCGTACACCGGGGCAGCGTGAACTGGCGGTCATGGCGGCCCTGGCCGACGGCTGCCGACCGCTTGCCACGCGCCTGGCCGGGGTTGCCTCAGACCGCCTGACGCAGGCCCTGTTCGTCAGGCTGCCAGACAACCCGGTAATCAGCGTGTTATCTCGGGCTCTCCATAGCGGGGTTCCGCTGCCTTCAGACTATGAGCTTGTCCCCGCACTTGAGCCTGCTTTATCAAAGGCTGGCCCCGTCCGCACGTGCAACTTTGGCTGACGAGATCGATCTCTGCCTGCCGGTGATCCGGTTCGATGCCCTGTGGGCGGTGGCGATTCCGGAGCAGATCAGGGATCTCGACGATCTGCGCGGCTGGCAGCCCCTGATGATCTCTCGACTTGATTCCGCACGGATTGTCGATACGCTAGATATCTGAAGGTGATTTCTCAGGAGGAGCCGACGGTCCGGGAGGTTGAGATGATGACTGATAAGATCGAGCTTATTCAAGGGGACATTACCCGTCTCGCCGTCCATGCGATCGTCAATGCCGCCAACCAGAGCCTGCTTGGTGGAGGTGGCGTTGACGGCGCGATTCACCGTGCTGCGGGCCCTCAATTGTTGGAGGAATGCCGGGCGTTGGGCGGCTGCCCGACGGGGGACGCGCGGATCACCAAAGGCCACAAATTGCCGGCACGCTATGTGATTCACACGGTGGGTCCTGTCTGGCATGGGGGGATAGCAACGAAGACAATCTTTTGGCCGGGTGTTATCGAAGCAGTCTGCAGCTGGCGGTACGCTCTACAAACTGAGAAGCATCGCCTTTCCATCGATCAGCACCGGTGTTTATGGTTTTCCGATCGAACGGGCCAGCCGCATCGCCCTGAGGGTTATCTTGGATTTTATCGCTACGGAAGCCTCTGCCCCACGGGTGGTTGTGACCTGTTTCTCGGAGCAGGATCTGAACGTCTACCGACTGGCTTATGAGGAGATGTTGACCTAGGAGGCTTGTCGACGATCCATAAGCGGCTGAAAATGAGGCGTTTCCCGAACCACCAAATTTGCCGTCCTCGTTGCCCGTATCGTCCCAAAGGTCTTGGCCCCCCGTATCCAATAAGTTAGCGCACCTTGTCGCCCCGTCTTTCGGTGCGATCCTTACGACACTTGTCGGGTTCAGGATTTTCGGTTTCACCAACGGGAAAATCGCAAAATCATGAAAATCATCTTGCTGCTCCACTGAAGAGGTAGGTTTTTTTTCATTTGCAGCGAGTTGGTGGGTCCTGTGTCAACGTGATCCTCGAGTTTGGTCTTGCCCAGGTAAATGGAATCAAATTTGCATTAAATGAAAATAATGTCAAATCAGTAATTTTTTCAACGATTTCAGGCGAATAACCAGTTCTCTTCAGGGTTATGGCGGAATCTGCCCCTGTAACAAGTCCCGGGAAGTTTATGAAACAGACGATTGGCAACTATCGTGTATTACCTGTCCCCGTGTATGCCGTCGAGGCCGAAGCCGGGTCCAGGAGGCCCTGGAGCTCATCAGCGAGCAGCGCATCAGCTGCATCATCGTCCTGTCTCACGATGAGCCGGTGGCAAATTCCACGGAACGGGGCGTAGTCTTTGCCGCCAACTGGCTGCTTGGCCATGCTGGTCTGCTGTTGAAGGAAGTCGTACGAATGCTCCGGTAATAACCGCTTCTGAGACGATGACCATCACCCAGGCTTACCGGATATTCTACAACCACCGCATCCGCCACCTGGTGGTTCTGGACGAGCGCCTTGCCATGGTTGGAATTCTTACCCAGACAGACCTTGTGCGTTCTCTGCGGGAAAAAGCATTTTCAGGCATCCATGATGTCTCACGGCTGAATATCATCGTAGGTTCTAAAATGCTCTTGATCAAGGCTCGGCGCGTTATGCACTTTGACATGGCACGCAGGGCGGTGAGTTGTATTGTCGTGGTTGAAAATGATCGGCCTGTGGGAATCTTTACCGAGCGGGAGTCACGGTTTGTCATATTGCCAAGGGCATCGATCTTAACGCCGTCTCCGTGGGCTCGGTCATGAATCGACGGTCTTGACCACTCCCTTCATGTCGGCGCCGCTCGATACTGTTGGCTTCGAAGCGCGAAGCCGTCCGGCGTTTGCTGGTCGTTGACGAGTACGGCGACATGACCGGCATTCTGACCCAGACTGATATCGGCAGGGTTCTCGACCATCAGCCAGCAAGCCTGGTCAGTCAACTGCTCGGCGAACCCGGTTTCTGACTGTACCGTCACGGCTCATTTTTCTCTTGGGTAAAACACAGCAGGGGGCTTGCAAAACAAGTCCCCTGATGTGTTTGCTTGCGATTGTTTTCCCGCGGCTTGGCTTGAGTCTTAAGACCCGGCGACGGTTTGCGCCATATTACCCACCGCGCAACAGCTCTTCTTGAAATCTTCACATGACTGGTAGCAACCACCTGTCAGCCAGTTTGATTGCCTCAAGTTCATTTGTGAACAGCCTGGTTTCGATCCCTTCTTCTGTTACTCATTGCCAGCTCGAGAATTTCTATCGGCGCGGCCTGGACGTCATTGACGAGATAAGCGGCTTTTCTGCCCCGGTCGGGCCCGATCGCTCGGCGGCCTTGGTCCGCGAACTCTAACTGTTCCTCCGGTAAAGGAGCAGAGCAGGTCGGGTTTCCCGGAAGTCGATGAGGTTGCCCCTGATCGGGATGTGCCGCGAGGCATCTTCCACGGCCTGCAAAGCCTGAAGCCTCACTGCCAGATCAACGGTTCCACTGTAACTGATCCAGTAGATCCCGTTTTTGCAGGATTTAATTGTGTACGGCATTGGGTTACCAGTGTACAGAAGATGGACAGTCTCTTAAGAGTTCCAGAAATCTGCGCTTTGTCAAGTAACCAACTTTAAACAGAGTTTTGTTGCGCAACAGAAAAAGGGACCAGCAATCAAGCTGGTCCCCTCAGAATTTTTTGGTAGCGGGGCAGGATTTGAACCTGCGACCTTCGGGTTATGAGCCCTACGAGCGACCCGACTGCTCCACCCCCGACAAGAGGCGCCAAACTACCGGAAGCCTGTCACCTTGTCAACCTTTTCCTCCATGCTGGCTTTCCCTTGCTGGCTGTGACCATATGGAGTATAACCATCGTACTTATAGTTTTGTTATGTCGATCACCATCCATTTGGAACAGGCCCTGACCCTACGCGACAGGGTGCATTCCCTGCGGTTGATGCCCGCAGTCCCGATGAGTTTGCCGAGGCGACCATCCCCGGTGCAATCAATTTGCCGATCCTCGACAATGCAGAGCGGGCCGAGGTAGGGACGCTCTACAAGCAGGTCGGTAAACAGCATGCCCGGCGGCGCGGTGTGGGAAGATCCGTCGCGCCAAAGATCCCGGCATTTGTCAAACAGGTAGCTTCCCGGCAGGCGGCAACCGCCCTGCCCGTGATTGTGTTTTGCTGGCGCGGCGGGATGCGCAGCCTGGCCCTGGCCCAGTTCCTTGATCTTGCCGGTGTCCCGGCCCGCCAGTTGTCAGGCGGGCACAAGGCCTTCCGCAGGCTGGTGCTTGATTTTTTTGAGCAAGCACGCTGGGGCCGGCTGCTGGTCTTCCGCGGTTTGACAGGTGTCGGCAAGACCCATTACCTGCACTGTCTGGCGGAGTTGGGCTACCCGGTCATCGACCTGGAGGGGCTGGCCAATCATCGCGGCAGTGCGTTCGGCAACCTGGGTTTGCCGCCGCAGCCGAACCAGAAGACGTTCGAGGCGCTGCTCTGGGATGAACTTCGCAAGATCCCCTGCGACGGCTTTGCCCTGGTAGAGGGAGAGAGCAGGCACATCTGGATGGGTGGCCCTTCCGGTTACGGTCTACCAGGCGTTGCAGAGCGAGACTTCGATCTGGCTGAATGCTTCCCTTGAGGCAAGAGTCAGAAATA